>CP098528.1:1487317-2974634 GCA_030440445.1 Halomonas sp. KG2
ATTTTAATCCTGCACGGGAAACGTAACGTTCCTCAGGGTCTTCATCAATATGAAGTGGAGTATCCAGCGGCCATTTTTCGGATGGTTTTACGAGTGGCGTGCCATCTTGAAGAAACACGCGACCGTTGCGAATTAATCGCTGCGCGCGTGTACGTGAACTGGCCAGCCCTTGGCTGACCAATAATTGGTCTAATCGTGTTAGTTGAGTCATTGTCGTCAATATGGCGGTTATTAAACGCTACTAGCGAGTCTCGCTACGGAGTATGTGGCCCTTTGTCTGCCTGCAGTTCGGTGGGGGATAAGCGGCTAGCTCCCCAGCTGCGATGCAGATAGCCTTTTACAGATTCAAGTTCTTCTTCCGTTACTGTGGCTAACTCGCCACGCTCCAACGGATCAAAGTGGTAAATATATAATCGAGACGTGAACTGTGCGAAGGGGAGCGAGGCTTCGCCAAAGCGTTCTCCGTTACCTGAGGTGCTAACTTTAACGCCGTCTCCCCAATCTTGGCCGCTGTCGTTATTGGGGTTGTAAAAATAGATCCTCATCACATCGTTGGGATCTAACGAAGCGCGCAAAATGGTAATTGCATGCCAACCAATAAACCGGGCAGCACTGTCAGTGACGGCAATGCCAGCAGGCTGAGGATGAATTAGCGGTTGGTTGCCATTGTAGTAAGGGTGATAGCTGGCGTAGAAGTGACGAATAAAACTATCTACGCCGCTAAGTTGGCCGGAGGCAACATCAACGTTGATGCTAAAGCCCCGACCTGACCACCATCCGTGAAATTCTGGGTTAACCCAGCGGTGGGGATCGCCTTCGCGGCCAATGCAGCGCCTGCCCATCTCAGCGTAAATACGGTCAAGATGGGGGACAACGATCAACGAGGCTGGGTCGAGGTCCATCGGAAGCTCGGAGGCAACGCCTGAGGCGCTCTCCATTGAAGAGATTGGCTGACCCTCGAAATGCATAATGATTTCATCATCACGCGCAGCCCAAGCCACCATTTGCAGTAGATAGTCAGGGTCGTTATAAGCCCACATAGAAAGCGCTCTCGCTGACTGGCAGGTAGGGTTGTTGCCCTGTCCTACACCCAGCGGCAGTCCTAACATGCAAAGCACACCTTCAATTAAACGTGCGCGGGGTGATGCATCTTCACCATAAGCAAGGTTCAAGCGTGCTTCTGACCACTCTGAAAGCTTTAGATTTAGCTGCCGCCACATCGCTGGGGCAACCGGGGGTTGATAGAGAATGCCCCGCTCCAGTAGCAGTGCCAAGCCATACACCGCTTGGGCTGTGGCGGGATAAACACCACCGCGAATCAGTGCATGCACTAGCTCGCGATAGCAGAGTAGGCAGTCGCGCCCCGTCGACGAGAGACCCAGTGCCTCTGATAGAAGGTGGTCGCCCTCTTCGAGTAAATAGCGCATCAGTATCGTGTGATAGGGCGACACCAGCCCTGTGTCATGCATTGCACGGGCGAAGCCTGTGGATTCCGCTTGCAAAGCCGCGTTATCCATACGCTCCAGTCGTTCACGGTATAGCTCAACGCCGGGGTCTTCTCGACAAGCTTGGGTCGGTCCGAAAAGTGAACTAACCAGCCTGTCTGCCCCTTGACCACTTGCTCCCAAATCAATTGCTGGATTAACTTGGCACAGCGCAATTTGGGTGATCATCTGTTTTATGGCATCAACTTGAATAGGGCGCTGTTTTAAAATGCGCCATATTTCATCAATTAGCTGATCAATAACGTGTTCGTAGCCAATTCGGTCGGCTAGGTGTTGAAACAGTTGCCGGGGAATAGTTGCTAATCGACCCTGGGTTTCCCGCTCGGCTTCGCTAGGTGCGTTAAATAACAGCCACAGATTGATGGCCATTACTTGGGTTAAATAGTGGTGTGCATGCTCTTGGGATACCAGAGCATGTAAGTAATCACCTTTGGCGACTGCTAAAAGTCGCAGTTCACTCAGTGCCTCAATAACGACCACATTGGCGTCAGGGCTTTTCAGAGAGAACGTAGTGAGAGTAGGTACTAGGAACTGTGGGGTTTCCCAGTCTGAACCTGCAAACACACCGGCGGATTCAAAATCCGCCGCGCGTGCTTCGAGGGCAGCGCAGCCACCCTCCTGCATCAAGATTCGGCGCGCAGTATCCATTACGCGGGGCAGTTTCGCCGGTTTAGAAAAAGCAGGCGCCTGCGAAAGCAGGCGCACCGCATCATCAAATTTGCTCAGCAATCCATTGAGCTTGCCATCTTCAGTTGAAGATGCCTCTTGATTGATCGTCACATTGACTCCTTATCCCAGCCGAGGCAGGGATTATACATAGAAGTCGAGGTCTTCTTGGCGTTTAAGCAGATCACGCAGTGTATGTGCGTCTTCGCCTTTAAAGTAGACCAAGCCCCAGTGGGTACCAAACGCCGTACGTTTAGTGACGGTTTCTTCAACCGGTGATGTCAGCTCGTGGGATTCAAAATAGGGGTGATCCTCTGTTTCTTCAGGAATCTCCAGGCGGCTAACAACCCGGCGGCGGGGATAAACGCCAAAGCAGCCCGCGAACCCATCTGCGTCCACTACTTCTTTGGGAAAGAAAGCAGCGACTTCTTCTTTTGTGCTTTTAGGATCGAATACCAGCATTGATGCCTGATAGGCGTTAAATCCATAAACCCGCTCAAGAAGTTCGAAGACTTTAAAGCCGGGTGGGCGATAAGCGACTTCGCCAAAGTACATTTCCCCGTCGCTGGTGACAAAGTACTCGGGATGAATAAGACCGAATTCAATATCAAACGCTTTGATCAGCTTTTCGATTTGTGCCGTAATCTGTTCGCGGTATTTTTCAAGCTCTGGAGACGCGGGCACAAATACTGAGTAGCCAAGTGTGACGTACTCTGAAATATTCAGGAAAGCGATCTTGCCATCGTGAATCCACGCTTCTACGGCGAATTCCCAGCCGTCTAAGTGAGATTCCATCAGCACAGGGAACTCTTCGTCCGGAATAGTATCGACTTCATCCGGTGTGCGAATAACGCGGTGGCCAAGACAGCCAGCCTTATCGAACGCCTTCAGGTGGATAGGGTCGTTGGGGTCGCCATCCAGCTTGAGTAGCGTCTGATTAACGCGTTTAAGAAAGCGTACTACGTCATCTTTATCGTGGGCTTCTTCGAAAATACCCACGCGAATGCCGCCAAGTTGGGCGCGGCGCTTCATCAATGCTTTGTCGCGAAGCAACAGTGATTGACCGTAAATACGTGGATTGTCGAGTAGCACAGAATTAATAGCGCCAGCCCACTCAACGGTTTCCTCATAAAGCGGGATAGCGACGTCGACACCTTTTTCTTTCAGCGTTTCAGCAATTTCGATGGAGTGATCATTGAGACGCTCAAAATTCCAGGGAACGTAGGGGATATCATGTTTCTGGCAGTACTCCTCGGCCCAGTCGGGTGCAACCACGATGTAGCGGCGGTCAAAATTCTCAGCCGCTTCAATCGCATTGAGGCTCCAACCTAGTAGGGCGATATAGCCCTTATTGGTATCCTTTTGCATGTCGGTGACTCCTATGGGTGAGTGAATAAAGTTGCCATACCACTTACTTCACCATACACGATAGGGCCTTCCGTCGGCTAATTAGCAGCCACTGACGGTGAAAGTAGTCAAAAATAAGCGCTTTTGAGGGTGACATACTAAAGAGCAAACCCCTGAGTATGTTAGGCTAGGCTCCTTAACATTATGTTCAAGTGGCAAGAGGAATAGGCCAAGATGGCGGCCAAGCCGATCTACCGTGTGGTGGTTCACCAGCAGGGTGAAATATGGGATTTATACGTCAGAGAAATCTTTCAAAGCGAACTCTGGGGCTTTATTGAAGTCGAGGAGTTTGTCTTTGACGATGCGTCGCGGGTTGTTGTTGATCCAGGGGCGGAAAAGCTACAGCGTACCTTTGACGGTGTTAAGCGCAGTTATCTGCCGCTTAACGCCATTGTGCGTATTGATGAAGTAGAACGTGAAGGCCCTTTGAAAGCAGTTAAAAGCGATGCCCGCGTCGCAGAGTTTCCTCGTCCCTTTCCATTGCCGCCTCGTGGAGAAGGGTAAGCGCCTAGACAAGCGCACCGCTTTGAGCGATACGCGCGATGGCTTCGTCTGCCTCGCGCGTTTTTACAATCAGGACATGACGTCATGCAAGTAAATAAACTTCGTAGTAGTTGTTACGCCACTGCCGTTGGCGTGTTGTTGAGTATTGGAGGAGCTCCTGCATTTGCTCAGTCTGATAACCAAGCTTGGGTAAGCGATGAGTTAAGCACGTATGTGCGTAGTGGCCCCACTGATGGTTATCGTATTGTGGGAACGTTAAATGCGGGTGAGCAGGTCGAGGCGCTTGAAACAAGCGGTGATTATACTCGCGTACGTAGCAATAGCGGCGATACGGTGTGGGTGCTCAGTAGCGAGCTACAGCAAGATCCGAGTGCCCGTCAACAGTTACCCGTACTACAAGCCCAAGTCGATGAGCTTACCCAAGAATTGGATGGCATTAACGATACTTGGGAGCAGCGCATTTCTTCTATGACGGAAACACTTGATATCCGTGAAAAGCGGATCGTCGAGTTAGAAGCGCGTAACCACGAGCTTGATAGTGAAGCAGAGCAGTCTCGCCAGCAGGTGCGTGCCTTGCAGGCGCGCCTAGAAACACAGGAAGAAGATCTGCTGATGCGCTATTTCATGTACGGTGGTGGGGTTGCCGGTGCTGGGTTATTAGTGGGTCTGATTGTTCCCCATTTGCCGCGTCGTCGTAAAAAGAGAGACCGCTGGTTTTAAAGCGACGTTAAAAAATAAGCGTTTCGTATAAATTTCGAGTACGAGGTGGCCGCAATGGAAAACCCCTGGCGCCAACGTTGGCAAGAGGGACGTATTGGCTTTCATTTGTCTGATACGCACCCGGCGCTTGTCCAGTACTGGCCTACGCTTAATGTGACGCCTGGGGCCAAAGTACTTGTGCCGTTATGCGGAAAAAGCCTGGATATGCGTTGGCTAGCAGATGCAGGGCACCCCGTGCTGGGCATTGAGTTGGCTCCTGAAGCAATCGAGCAGTTTCTGGCTCAGCGCAATGCGAGTGTATCGCGCTATACTCAGGCAGGTTTTAATGTCTCACGCCAGGGTAGCGTTGAAGTGTGGTGCGGTGACTTTTTCCACTTGCACATCAAGCAGGCAGCGGAAGTGGGCGCATTTTATGACCGCGCTTCATTAATTGCACTGCCTCCGGCTACCCGAGAGCGCTATGCCTTCCACCTTGCCCAGTTAGTGCCGCCTGGTGCTAAAGGGTTATTAGTGGGGTTAACCCACGATGAAGACAATGCAGGCCCACCTTACAGTGTGCCCAACGGCGAAATTGAGCATTTGTTTATGCCCAACTTCCGCGTTGAATTGGTTGAGAATAGAGAGGCTGATGAACGGGGCCGCAGCGAAAGCATTTGGGTGCTGGAGCGTCGTGGCCCGCACGTATAAATCTGCCCGCAAAGCGGGCAGATGTTCTCAGAATAAGCTATCAGGATAAAACGGTTTAGCGAGCGAGTAAGCGGCCCAACTCTGGGTCACTAAACGCACGATTTAAACCATCACTTAACAAATCGTTTAGCATGCGTGCATTGGCATCTTCGCTGGGCTTGATGGCATAGCCTTGGGTGCGTCGCGAGGTGTAAGTGCCGGTATACGTCGTGCCTTTGTTCTGGGCAATCGCTCGGAAAACTCCTTCAATACGCGCTTCGTCGATCAGCGGTTGGCCGCTTTCACCTTTGGCATAGTTAAGGCCAGCGAGTTCAAGAGTAATGCTAGGGCGGCCTTGGGCAGCATCGCGAGTAGGGGTGAACCCCATATCGCGCACAGCGCGTTCTGCTTCGGCTTGCAGCTGCGGAATGAGCTCATGACTGCTCACGGTAATCTGCGCGGTCGACATACTGCCACCTGAGCGTGTTCCAATCACTTCACTTTCTCTGGCATCAGCAGTTATCACGGTGACTTGTTGGCCAGAGCCTGTCTGCGGCACGCTGGAGCTGCGCTCTGGGCTAAGCTGTAGGTACTGAGGGCTAGCGCAGGCCGCTAGCAAAACGCTGGTAAGCAGCGCACCAGAGAGGTGTAAAAAATGGCGCCGACGCATAACTCGTATCCTTTTTAGCATTCATGCCCAATGGGACTGATTGGGATTACAGTATAACGGCAGTAACATTAAGAGGTAAAATTAGGTGCTGCAAATAATGATGACTCGTCTTATTCGACGAAGAGCACAAAAATTGACTCTAGATGATAATCTAATGCTTATGGGGTCAAGAAGAATGCAGCAAGATACTTTGTGCACGAGCAAACCAACTAACTGTTGTTCCTAGCTATGGAAAAGGATGGATGATGTTCACCCGCCATCAGAGCGCTTACTTTGCTCACTGGTTGACGCAGTCCGGCAAAATTGAGAATCAAATCTCACGAGCCATGGCGTCAGCGCGTGTAGATATGAATCCGCACCAGATTGATGCAGCCTGCTTTGCTCTAAAATCACCATTAGAAAAAGGGGTTTTGCTCGCGGATGAGGTTGGGTTGGGTAAAACCATCGAGGCTAGCTTGGTGATGGCTCAAAAATGGGCTGAGGCGAAGCGTCATATCCTTTTGGTCGTTCCAGCATCGTTGCGTAAGCAGTGGAACCAAGAGCTACAGGATAAGTTTGAGCTTCCATCAATCATTATTGATGGCAAAGTAGCTTTGGAACTTAAAAAAGGGGGGATAAGCAACCCGTTTGATCACCAAGATAAAATCGTCATTTGCTCATATGAATATGCATCGCGCCAGAAAGATGCTATCCGTTTGGTAAGCTGGAATTTGGTAGTGTTTGACGAAGCCCACAAACTTCGCAATCTCTATCAAAAGAAGGGTAGTAAACGTGCCCGTTCGTTGGTGGAAGCAACAGAGTTTGCCGATAGCCGTGTGCTGCTATCTGCTACGCCGATTCAAAATAACCTGATGGAATTGTATGGCCTGAGTCAGGTAATTGACCCTCATTTTTTTGGTGATGAGAAATCATTTCGATCCCTTTATGTTAATCGTCAGAAGAACGATAAGGCGCTTGAAGACTTAAAACAGCGTATCCGTCCGCTCACCCACAGAACGTTAAGGAGGCAGGTGCAGGAAGAGGGTGGCATAAATTTCACTAACCGCTATTCAATTACACAGGACTTTACACCGCTGCCTGCAGAGTGGGAGCTATACCAAAACCTTTCACATTATCTCCAACAGCCCAATAATCAGGCTATTAATTTCCGTGCTCGCCACCTGGTAAGCATGGGGCTGCGTAAAATATTGGCTTCATCCTCTTTCGCAGTTGCCGAAACGCTTAAGGGTATGATTGAACGGTTAGAAGCGCAGCAATTGCTGAACGAAGATGCGTTATCAGATATTGAAGAGATGGATGATTGGCTGGAAACGCAGCAAAACGAGAGTAATGAGGATGCTTTCAGTGAGCAAACTGCGAGCTCGAGTGATGCGCTTCACCAAGAAATAGCTAAGCTTAAGGAGTTTCGGGATCTAGCCCAAAGTATCACCTCTAATGCCAAAGGGCAGGCCTTGCTAACGATGCTTGAGAAGGCATTGGCAATGACAGAAAACCTTGGAGGGCAACGCAAAGCGGTAGTATTTACCGAGTCCTGCCGTACTCAGCAATACTTACAAGCGCTGTTAGAAGAACATGGCTATCAGGGCCGGACGGTATTACTAAACGGTTCCAATAATGACCCTCGCTCTAAAGCGATTTACCAAGAATGGCTCCAAAATCATAAGGGATCTGCCCGCGTCAGTGGCTCCAAAGCTTCTGATATGAAGGCAGCCTTGGTTGACCGTTTTCGCAGTGACAAAGCTGATATCCTCATTTCCACTGAAGCGGGCGGAGAAGGTATCAACCTTCAGTTCTGCTCGGTTTTGATTAATTACGATTTGCCCTGGAACCCGCAGAAAGTAGAGCAACGCATCGGTCGCGTACATCGCTATGGACAGAAGAACGATGTGGTAGTTGCCAATTTTGTCAATCGTAAAAACCCGGCTGACCGTCGTGTGTTTCAATTACTGAATGAAAAGCTAAAGCTCTTCGAAGGCGTTTTTGGTGCGTCAGACGAGGTGCTGGGTGCGATTGAAGGTAATATCGATATTGAAAAGCGTATCTACGAAATCTACCAAAAGTGCCGTACTGACCTAGAGATTGAGTACGAGTTTGACCAGCTCCAAAAAACGCTGGAAGAGACCCTTGTAGTCAGAGAAACCGCTGCTCGAGAGACGCTGTTGAATAACTTTGATCGAGACGTTGTATCGACACTTAAAACCCGTAGGGATCAGAGTAATGACTTTCTTCAGGAGTATGAGCAGGTACTGATGGACTTGGCAAGAGCTGAGCTTCCTGCCGCTGTATTTAATACTAATCATTTTTATCTGAATGACCAGCGTTATGACCTAAGCTGGCCACTGGCTGAAGAAAATAATTCAGAATTTTTCCGCTTACAGGCCAATGAACACTTTTTGGCATGGGAGCTAGTGCATAAAGCCAAGTCCTACTCTCTGGAGCCTGCGCATCTGAAGTTTCATTATGATCAATTGCAAGGACAGTTTGCAGCGCTGAAGGACTACATCGGTCAGTCTGGAGTTTTGACCTCCTTTGAGCTCCGCTTCTCTTACAATCGCGGTAAGACGCAGAATACCCGGCTGATTGTGTTAGCACAGACGGATGATGGCCAGCGGTTGAGCTTGGAAAATAGCGATCACCTGCTGTATATCCCAGCCTCAGAGCAAGCACTCACCGGTACGTTACCGTCGGGATTATTTGATGATTGGCGTTCAAAAATCGTTGAAGAGACTCAAGCTCAAACCGAAGAGGAACTAGATACCTATTTAGAGCAAGAGTCTGAAAAACTTGAACGTTGGGCCCAGGATCGTCGAAAAGCGTTGATGGCAACAGTTGAAGAGTTGGATGAACAAATCCGGCTTTACAAAAAAGAAGCCCGGCAGTTGGCGTCCACGGTAGAGAAAATCCAGGCGAAAAAGGAGTTGCGTAAACTGGAGCGAAAGCGGGATGACGCTCTGGCCGAATATCACCAGTCGAAAAAACAGATTGAACAGGAAGAGGATCGCTTGCTGGATGAGGTCAGCGAAAAGCTTGAGCTGACCCTCGAGATCAAAGAACTGTTCACCGTACGCTGGACACTTAAACACTAAGCTTCTGCGAGATTGCAACATGGATCGGGAAAAGCTCGTTAAAGACCTTTTATTTCATATTCGCCTGGGCGAGGATTCCAGTATTGAATTCAAAGCCGTTACTTATGATGGGGATCGCCCTAAAGATCCTAACCGAGACAAAATGGCCCATGAAATCGCTGCCTTTGCCAATGGTCAGGGCGGCAGGATTATCCTGGGCGTTGTAGATGGTACCCGAGAGGTGGTAGGAATTGACGACGAAAAGGTTGCCAAAACTGAAGAATGGATCGTCAACATCAGCCAAAACAGCATCGCTCCACCAGTCCGTTTAGATACACATCTCGTGCAACTACCTAACCACCATGGGGATCTTAAAACAGTCATTTGCGTTGATATTTCTCGCAGCATCTCAGTACATCAGAGTGCAGGTCGCTACTACCAGCGAGTAGGCTCGACCAAGCAAGAAATGAAACCCGAAGTGCTTGCGCGCTTATTTCAGCAGCGCTCCCAAGCGAGGCTAATACGGTTTGATGAATCCCTGGTTCCCGGCACGGCCCTGAATAATGTTGATAAGACGTTGAAGCAGCGTTTTCTCAAGCCAGACACTTCGGAGCGGGAGCAGCTTTTTAAACTACACCTCACTGCTCGGGACGACTACGACGAAGGTTTGTCCGTGTGCGGTGTATTGTTACTCACTTCAGATCCTACACAGTGGCTTACCAACGCCTATGTGCAGTGCGTATTTTATAGCGGCACTGAACGTGATGCCCAAGATCAGCTGGATGCTCAGGATTACACCGGGCCAGTAGATCAACAGATCAATGGCGCAGTAGATTTTGTGAAGCGCAATTTGCGAGTAGCTGCTAAGAAAGAGCTGGGGCGTATTGATATTCCTCAATACGATCTTGGCGCTGTATTTGAAGCGGTTGTGAATGCCATTGCCCACCGTGACTATTCCATGACTGGTCGGCGTATTCGCCTGCATATGTTTGCAGACCGGCTGGAGCTCTTCAGTCCCGGCCAGCTCTCCAACAGTCTTACAATTGACGGTTTAATGGAAAACACAGTTACCCGTAATGAAGCGTTGGTTAACTTGTTAAGCCGCTATTACCAAGCGAGAGAAGAAGCAGGCCGCCAAGCACTGATTGAGCGGAGGGGGGAAGGTGTCCCCAAAATTATTAACCGCAGCCACGAATTAAGTGGCGTGGAGCCAACATACCGCATGGTAGATGATAGCGAACTGCTGTTAACAATTTATGCTGCGAGTAAAGATAACTATATCGACTGATGTTAAAAAACATTTATAGTCAAAATTATTTGGGATTTACATTTTTATATGAGTGACCAGAATACGCGCCTAGCAGGCGAATCATTGGATATAACCCAACAACGTCGCGTTGAGCTTAAACAGCTTTTCCCCAGTGCCTTTACCGAGACCTGTAATGATAAAGGGGAGGTCGTTGAGTCGCTTGATTTTGAGCGTTTAAAAGCTGAGTTAGGCGAGTTAACAGATATTTATGACAACCGCCGCGAACGGTATGGTATGGATTGGCCGGGAAAACGCAACTGCCTACGGTTGATCCAACAGCCTTCAACTGCCACTCTTAAGCCTTGCCGAGAAGAGTCGGTAGACTTCGATACCACTGAAAATTTATTCATCGAAGGCGATAATCTTGAGGTGCTAAAGCTTCTGCAAAAAGGCTACTACGGCAGTGTCAAGATGATCTATATCGATCCGCCCTACAATACTGGCAAAGAGTTTATCTATCCGGATAACTTCAGCGAAAGCCTGGACACCTACTTACAATACGCTGGTTTAAAAGATAGTGAAGGCCGAAATTTCTCAACGAACAGTGCGAATGAAGGCCGATTTCACACCAAGTGGCTCAACATGATGTATCCCCGCCTATATCTTGCCCGTAACCTGCTGCGTGAGGATGGGGTGATCTTTATTTCTATTGATGACAATGAAGTGGAAAACCTGCGCAGGATCTGTGATGAGATTTTTGGAGAAGAAAATTTTGTAGCACAATTTATTTGGGAAAAAAGAACAAATCGAGAAAATAGAAAAATTGTATCTACACGTCATGATTACATACTTTGTTATTCACGGAATGCGTGGGAAAGTGATAGGCCTATATCTCAGTTGCCTATGAATGAAAAGGCTTTAGCAAGCTATAAAAACCCTGACAATGATTTTAGAGGGTTGTGGAAGTCTGACCCAGCTACTGCTCAAGCAGGCCATGGTACAAAAAGTCAATTCTACGACTTAGTTGCGCCTAATGGAAAAATTCATCAGTTAGAGAGTGGTAGGTGCTGGCTGTACACAGAAAAATCAATGAATCAGGCTATAGAAGAAAATCGTATATGGTTTGGAAAAGATGGCAATGGAGTTCCAAGAATAAAGACATATCTCAAAGCTAAAGATAGAAGGTTAACCCCAGAAACCATATTTTTTGCTGAAGAAGTTGGAACTACCGAGGTTGCTAAGAATAAGATAAAAGAACTATTTGATGGTATAGCTGCTTTTGAGACTCCTAAGCCTGTTCAGCTGTTGCAGACATTGTTAAAGCTCTCAGCTAATCCAGGGGTCGTAGTTGATTTTTTCTCTGGATCTGGGTCACTAGGAGAAGCTGTTTATCGCGAAAACTTAACTGGTTCAAGTACTCGCTTTGTATTGATTCAACTGCCGAGCCTTGTGAAGAGGGAAGTGAAGCGCAAAAAATAGGCCTTAACACTATCGCGGACATAGCCAAAGAAAGAATCCGTCGAGTGGCAAAAAAAATACGAGAAGAAGCTGTAGGTAAGCTTATTTTTGAAGATTCGCTGAACCGGGATCTGGGCTTTAAAGTTCTAAAGCTTGATAAAAGCAACTTCAAACTATGGCAAGCGCCTAGCAAAGATATTTCCGAAGACGAATTGCTTAAACAGATGGAGCTCAATGTAGACCATATAGACCCTAACGCTAGCCAGGAAGACCTGCTTTATGAGCTTTTGATCAAGGCGGGCGTGATGCCGACAGAAAAGGTTGAGCAGATTGAACTTGCAAATCACACGCTGTTTTCAGTGGCTGATGACACTCTGTTGATTCATCTGGACGATGTTATCGACCAAGCGCTCATTGATGCCGTATTGGCGATAGCACCCAGCCAATTCATTTGTTTGGATAAAGCGTTCCATCGCAATGACCAGCTCAAAACGAACGCTGTAAAAATTTTTGCAGCGTTTAATCAAGGCAAAGAAAAAATCGATCAAATCGATTTTAAGACGGTATAAGGGGGCTGAGTATGAAACTGAAATTCAACCCCGATCTGGGTTATCAGCGGGATGCCATCGAATCTACCTTGGCAGTTTTTGATAATCTCTCTACGGCTGGTGAACCCTATCGCAAGCTGGGCATCGCCAACACGTTAACACTTAACCCAGATATGCTGCTAGAAAACCTGCATCGTGTGCAGGAATATAACTTTATCGAGAAATCGAATAGCCTGTTTGGTGCTAGCGACGATTATCCGTTCCCAAATTTCTCGGTGGAGATGGAGACGGGTACTGGCAAAACGTATGTGTACCTGCGCAGCATTTTCGAGCTGAACCAACAGCTGGGGCTGCGTAAGTTTATTATCGTGGTGCCATCGGTCGCTATCCGTGAAGGCGTGCTTTCTTCTCTTAAATTGATGAAAACGCATTTTCGTAATTTGTATGACAATGTGCCCTTTGACCACTATGTATATAGCGCCAAAGACTTATCTAAAGTGCGGCAGTTTGCCACCGCTAATACGCTACAAATTATGGTGATTAACATCCAGGCTTTTCAGCGAGATGCTGGGGATGTGGAAAACTACGACAACTTGACACAGGATCAGATCAAAAAGCTCTCGGTCATTCATCGGGAACAGGATCGTATGTCTGGAGCAAAGCCTATTGAGTTTATCCAAGATGTCAGACCAGTCCTTATCATTGATGAACCTCAATCGGTAGACAATACCGCTAAAGCGCGTCGTGCAGTCAATCACTTAAAGCCTCTTTTTGCACTACGCTACTCAGCGACCCACCGTAACCCCTACAACGTGATTTACCAGCTTGGCCCGGTTAAGGCTTATGATATGAAGCTGGTAAAGCAAATTTCAGTGGCGTCAATCCAATCTCAATGCAATGTTAATCAGGCGTACTTAAAGTTAAGTAAAATAGGCTATGTAGGCAAGGCCAAAATGCCTTCTGCCTCAGTAGTGATATTTGAAGACAAGCCCAATGGTACCAAAGAGAAGTCCGTCAAACTTAAGCAGGGTACGGATTTGTCTGACCATACTAATCGATCAGGCTATCAGGGATACGTGGTAGACGAAATCTATGCTGAGCCAGGCGCTGAGTACGTTCGTTTTGCCAACAACATTATTCTAGAGCCAGAGCAAGAAAAAGATGGTATTCATGATGATGTCATTAAAGAGCAGATCCGTCAGACGGTAGAGGAGCACTTTAAGAAAGAGCGCAACCTGCAAAAGCAGGGTGTGAAAGTGAAGGTTCTTTCACTGTTTTTCATCGACAAGGTGGCAAACTATCGCTACTACGATGAGCATGGCAATGTCCAGAAAGGTAAGATCGCCCGCTGGTTTGAAGAAGCCTATCAAGAGTTTGCCGCTAGCTCATTATTTAATGACCTGCCTAAGCGAGACGTAGAGCAGGTGCACAATGGCTATTTCGCAGAAGTCAAAAAGCGCGGCAAGGTGGTCGAGCTGAAGGATACTAGTGGCAACACGGCTAGCGATGCTGAAGTATACGAACTGATTATGAAACGCAAAGAATGGCTGTTGGATGACGCTGTGCCGCTGCGTTTTATTTTTAGCCATTCCGCTCTTAAAGAGGGCTGGGATAACCCTAATGTATTTCAAATATGCTCTTTACGGGAATTCGGTAGTGAAAAGGAGCGACGACAAACCTTAGGACGTGGCCTGCGCTTGGCTGTAGATGCCAACGGTGACCGCGTTTATGATCCACAGGTGAATCGTCTAACGGTCATAGCCAGCGAATCCTTTGAGGAGTACGCGAAGAACCTGCAAACAGAGATGGAAAAAGACATTGGCGGTGGCTTCAAGTTTGGGCGAGTACCGACAATTGCGTTTGCGGCTTTATCGATTAATGACTCTGAAACACTAGGTCAGGAAAAATCCCGACACCTGTGGCAGGCATTAAAGACAGAAGGCTATCTAGATGCCAAAGGAGACTTGACTGCTAAGTTTAAACCGGATGATCTTTATTTTGAACTGCAGGTGCCAAGCGACTTCCAGTCGATCGAAAACGAGATTATTGACCGTCTACGTGGCTTTATGTTCGCAGGGAGGGTGAAGGATGCTAGAGGACGTACGACTGTAACGTATAACAAGAGGGTAGAATTAAATCCTGACTTCAAGGCGCTGTGGGATAAAATCAGCCAAAAAACCCGTTACGCCATCCATTTTGATACTCAGCAACTGGTGAATCTAGCCAGTCACAAGCTTAAGAATATGCCAGTAGTAAAACCAGTTACGCTAACGGTAGGTCATACTCAAACTAAACTAACCAATGCTGGATTCGGAAGCGATCGGCAAATATCAACCCCTAAAGAACGTTATGTAAGCTCCCATGAAACATTACCGGATTTGGTTGGAATTTTGCAGGAGAGAACTGATCTAACACGAGATACGTTACTCACCATAATTCGTAATTGTAATCGGCTGGGAGAGTTTAAAACGAATCCTCAGGGTTTTATTACCGAGTCCGCTAAACAAATTAAGAAAGCACTCGATGAGCTTCTGGTAGATGGAATACGCTACGAGAAGCTTGGCGGTGAGCACTACAAAATGGAGTTGTTCGACGAGCCGGAGCTGGAAACCTACTTGGATCGCTCTTACCAAGTGCTTCATGGTAATCAAGGCAGCCCAGTTCAAACACCGTATGACTATATTGAGTGTGATTCCCAAATAGAACGAAAGACTGCCCATGCTTTAGATGGCGCTGAGAACGTCAAATTTTTCTGTAAACTGCCGCGTTGGTTTACTATTCCTACACCGGTTGGTGAATACAACCCCGATTGGGCAGTCGTATTAGAAGAGGATCGAAAGGTATACTTGATCCGTGAAACAAAAACGACTCATGATAGCAATAAACGTCGCGTAGAGGAAAATTTGAAAATCTTATGTGGAGAAGCTCACTTTAAAGCGTTAGGTGATGTGGACTACCGAGTAGCAACGTCCGTAGCTGAAGTTGTTTCGAGTTCATGATTCTGTTGGAAAGCTTCTCTTCTGTATAAAGAGAAGCTTTTTACTTACATCTATCTATAGATACGAATAAAGATTCATCTTATGACAACTATGGGCTGCATTACGATGGTTAGCTAGGCTGTTTTTTGGAATCAGGACCAAGGATTAACCAGACGGACAATAAAATGACGGCAGACCCTGATAGGAATCCGCTGGAAATCGTTTCATCAAGCACTAAAAAGCCCCATAGCACAGCGAAGGGTGGTACTAAGAAGGTGACGGTGAGCGACCGTAAAGGCCCGATGTCGGCGATCAATCTAAAATAGAGGATATAAGCGAGAGAGGTGCATAAAAAGCCGACGGCTAACAGACTGATCCACACATCACCTTGAAGCCAATCGATGCTAGGGCCATATGAAATATTCCAGATCAAAAAGGGACTGAGAAAAGCGGTCGCGCCTATTTGACTGCCAAACGCTACCAGCGTTGAATCCAGGCCGCCCTGTTGGGTTATCCACTTTCGGGTGAGAAACCCCGCAAAGCCGTAACCAATAGTGGCTATGATACAAGCCGCCACGCCAATGTATATATTGCCGACGATATTTGAATCACCCACCGTAGTAATGACCGTAATACCGATAATACCTAATGTGACACCTATCCATTTTCTTAACGATAAACGCTCGCCAAAGATAAATAAGCCAATCATTGCACCCGTTAAAGGCGTTGTGGCATTTAAAATAGCGGAGTATCCAGCAGGTAATAATGTTGCTGCTATGCTGTACATTAGAAAAGGAATGCCTGAGTTGATAGCGCCCAATATCAAAACCTTGCCTAGTTTACCTCTGAATTCCAGGCTTTTGCGTATGATTAAGATGATAAAAGCTAAACCCAGTAGGCCAAAAAAGACTCTAAAAAATGCTGTGTTGATTGGCCCTATCGCTGGGGAGGCGATGCGCATGAAAAGAAAGCTAGCTCCCCAGATAGCGGCTAATGATAGGAGTCGTATATAGTCGATTGCTTTCATTTTATTCCCCATTTTAAGGTTTTCTATTAGTCAACAAGCCCTAGGGTTAGCCTCGTGTGGCTCAGTATTGCCGCCTTTGGGACATGGGAGAAACCCGTTTCTTGCTGTCTTTGTAGTCGGTACAAAATAGGCGTCGCTATGACGTTTACAGATCTGTTTGAAAACGACGATATGAAGTTGATTAACCTGCTTCCACAAGATGGGGCGGTCTATTACTACGGCAAACTTCTAGAGACGGCTATTGCCGATATGTATCTAGCTAAATGTCGGGACGAACTAAGTTGGGAGCATGATCGAGCGTTTATTTACGGAAAAGAGATCGTTACCAAGAGGAAAATAGCCTGGTATGCAGATGTGCCGGTCTCTTATACCTACTCTGGATATACCAAGATGGCGTCAGTGTGGCCTGGTTTTTTACAAGAGATTAAGCAGGTAGTGGAGAGTAACTGCGGTGACGTATTTAATTCGTGCTTGTGTAACTTCTATAGTTCAGGCGCGGAAGGTATGAGTTGGCACAGTGATGCTGAAAAAGATCTGGTTGAGAATGGTGTGATTGGCGCGTTGAGCCTAGGTGGCGAAAGGAGATTTTCGTTTAAACATAAACAAACAGGGGAGAGTCTATCGCTTAATCTAGAGCACGGTAGTCTGTTGGTGATGAAAGGTGCCACGCAGCAAAACTGGCTACATAGCCTGCCTAAAACCAAGAAAGATTGCGAGCCGCGGGTGAGCCTCACGTTTAGGCAAATGCGCTAACCAACTGTTGATACAGGCTGATAGCTTATCTGTCGCGAGTCAAAGAAAGATAGGAGGTGGCAGCTCTAAATCGGTCGCGAACTAAAGCTGCCCTCTGCTTGTGCCGTTGTTGGCATGCCCTAAGCGGCGCGGCTTTGCTCTGTCACTTTTGACTCTGTTGCGGGGAAGCGGTGCCATTGCCGTGGATGGACGAAGAGGCGTTGTCCACGGCGCATCTCAAGCTGCTCAAAATCAGCATGGCGCACTGTTGCCAGCCACGGCTTAGCCAACCAGTCGGCTTCCAGCTCAACACGCACTTCAGCACCTACCGGTGAAATGGCCGTAACCGTCACCGGCAGATGGCTCTCTGCACTAGGCTGCTGGGCAAGGCGCACTTCATGAGGACGTAGCAATAGCTCTTCGTTACCGTCAGGCAAGTCAACATTGAGATGGGCGTCACCGCAGGTGAGCACACCTTGGTGTACCTTGCCTTCCAAGTGGTTAACGTCGCCAAGGAATTCAAATACAAAACGATTTTTGGGCGAACGGTAGAGCGTTTCAGGCGTATCAATTTGCTCGATACGTCCGTTGCTCATCACCACCACACGGTCAGACAGTTCCAGCGCTTCTTCTTGATCGTGGGTAACAAACACGCTGGTAAAGTTAAGCTCTTCATGCAGGCGGCGTAACCAGCGTCGTAGATCCTGGCGCACCTTGGCATCCAGCGCGCCAAATGGCTCATCCAAAAGCAATACGTCAGGCTCAACGGCCAAGGCGCGGGCGAGAGAAACACGTTGCTGCTGGCCGCCAGAGAGCTGGGCAGGCAAACGGTTAGCTAAATGCTGCAGCTGAACCATTTCCAACAGCCTAAAGACGCGGGCGCGAATCTCGCCGTTGGATGGGCGGCGCTTTTTGGGCATCACGGTTAGCCCAAAGGCTACATTGTCGTACACGCTCATATGGCGAAACAGGGCGTAGTGCTGGAAAACAAATCCAATGCGGCGATCGCGAACGTGAACATTGGTCACATCGCGGTCGCCGAACAGTATTTTACCGGGTTGAGGAGAGCGGTCAGCGCTCTCTAAGCCGGCAATAATACGCAGCAGTGTGGTTTTTCCTGAGCCAGACGGGCCAAGCAGGCCGACTAGTTCGCCTTCATGGATGTCTAGATTGATCGGCTCAAGCGCTTGGGTATTGGCAAAGTGCTTGGCGATGTTCTGTAGGCGAATGCTCATAAAAATGCCTCCTGGCGCGCTGCGCGCCATTCCAGACCTGCCTTGGCCGCAAGGGTTAACAGGGCAATAAGGGCCAGTAGCGCGGCGCTAGCAAACGCGCCCACCGCGTTGTAATCCTGATAAAGCTGCTCTAGATGCAGCGGTAAGGTGTTGGTCTTTCCTCGAATAGCTCCGGCGACCACCGAAACGGCACCAAATTCACCCACGGCACGCGCGTTAGTGAGGATGATCCCGTAGAGCAGTGCCCAGCGAATGTTGGGTAGCGTGACACGCCGAAAGGTGGTCCAGCCGCCAGCGCCGAGGGTCACGGCGGCTTCTTCTTCTCGGGAACCTTGGGCCTGCATGAGCGGAATAAGTTCACGTGCCACAAACGGGCAGGTCACGAAAATAGTTACCATCAAAATGCCGGGCCAAGCGAACATCAGTTGAATATCGTGGGTGTCTAGCCAACTGCCAATCCAGCCATTACGGCCATATAGCAACAGATAGATAAGCCCGGCAACTACGGGGGAAACGGCAAATGGAATATCGATCAGCGTTTGTAAAATACGCCGACCCGGGAAACTGAAGCGGGTAACCAGCCACGCCAAGGCGACACCAAATACTAGGCAAATCGGTATGGTTAATAACGCAATGACGAGCGTCAGGCCAATCGCGTGCAGGGTGAACGTATCGCTAACGTTGGCCCAAAAGACCATCACGCCCTGGGAAAAGGCTTGGGCAAAAATTGCCACCAAAGGTAGCAGCAAAAATAGCGCTGACAGCAACAGAGCGGCGCCAATCAGTAAACGCCGCACAGCGGGTGCATCACCAATCCGGCGCATTAGCCTGTTCCTCCATGCAAGCGGCGCACAAAGCGGCCTTGCCAAATATTGATCGCCAGCAGTAGGGCCAGTGACACAAAGAGCACGACCGAGGCAATTGCGGAGGCACCCGCGTAGTCATACTCCTGCAGTTTGACGAAAATCATCAGCGCAGTGATCTCGGTTTCGTAGGGCATATTACCCGCGATAAAAATAATCGCCCCGAATTCACCTAACGAGCGCACAAAGGCTAGCCCGGTGCCAGTAACGAGTGCTGGCCACAGGTGCGGCATAATCACACGCCGGAACGCCACGCCATCGGTTGCGCCAAGAGACATCGCTGCTTCATCAACTTCTGCGGGTAAATCCTCTAGCACCGGCTGTACGGTGCGCACCACAAACGGAATGCTGGTAAACGCCATGGCCAGTGCAATGCCTACCCAGGTATAAGCTACCTGGAACCCTAGCGGCTCTAATAAGCTGCCCATCCAGCCGTTACTCGCATACAGCGTAGCGAGGGTAATACCGGCTACCGCTGTGGGAAGCGCAAAGGGCAGGTCCATTAAGGCATCTAGCAGGCGCTTGCCGGGAAATTCATAGCGAACCAGTACCCAAGCAAGTAGTAAGCCAAATACTGCATTAACCAGCGCCGCGACAGCCGCTGCTCCTATGGTGACCATGTAACTGGCTACCACACGGCCTTCGGTAATAATGGCCCAGTATTCGGCAAGGCTAAGCCCTGCCAACTGGCCAAATAGCCCGGTGATTGGGAGAAGAAGGACCAGCGAAATAAACAGGACGCTGATCCCCATAGATAGGCCAAAGCCCGGCAGCACGCGTGCGCTGCCGGACCGCCATAATGCTAGCTGGCTCATGGGGTTCCGTTAACGACGTTGCAGTTGATCAAGTAGGGCGCCGCCTTCAAAGTGGTTTTCCATTGCTTCTTCCCAGCTACCAAACACATCTTCAACTTCAAGAAGTTCGGTATCGGGGAATTGATCGGCAAATTCGGCCACAACCGTTTCATCGTGAACGCGATAGTTAAAGCCTGCCAGCAAGCGCTGGGTGTCTTCACGGTAGAGATACTCAAGGTAACTCT
The DNA here is from genome assembly GCA_030440445.1 of Halomonas sp. KG2. Classification (NCBI taxonomy): domain Bacteria; kingdom Pseudomonadati; phylum Pseudomonadota; class Gammaproteobacteria; order Oceanospirillales; family Halomonadaceae; genus Halomonas; species Halomonas sp. KG2. Next base: position 1,507,650 of record CP098528.1, read on the forward strand.
GGGCAAGGTCACTGTTGCCATTGCGCTCAGCATTTTCACCCACTACCGCAACGGGGAACTCTGCCAGAATGCTGACCGGCGGCACGATGACCTCGTAGTCGTCGCTGCCGTATTCGCCACGGATGTTGTTTACTTCTGATTCAAAGCTGATCAATACGTCACCAATGCCGCGTTCGATAAAGCTCGTGGTGGCACCTCGGCCGCCGGTATCAAACACCGCAACATTGCGCAGGAAGGTGCGCATGAAGTCTTGAATCTTTTCTTCATCACCGTCGAATTCATTTTCCGCAAAGCCCCAGGCTGCTAGATAGGTATAGCGGCCGTTGCCGGATGTTTTGGGGTTAGGGAAGACCATTTGTACGTCTTCTTTGACCAAGTCATCCCAGCTCTCAATACCTTTCGGGTTGCCTTTACGCACCAAAAACGCCGTAGTGGAGTAGTAAGGGGATGCATTATTGTCGAATGCGTCTTGCCAGTCTTCGGCCACTAGGCCTGCATCCGCAAGTACTTGAACATCCGTTACTTGGTTAAAGGTAACGACATCCGCACGCATTCCTTGCATAATCGCGCGCGCTTGCGCTGAAGAGCCGCCGTGGGATTGGCTAATGGCAATCTCTTCACCGTGCTCTTCTTGCCACCACGCTTGGAATTCCGGGTTGATAGCTGAAAACAGTTCACGGGCAATATCGTAAGAGGAGTTCAGTAACTCGCGCTCTTGCGCCATCGCCGTGTTTGAAACAGCTGTGGCAGCCATAGTAGCGCCAACAGCGGTGGCTATAAGGCTGCGGCGCAGGCCAGTACGGAAAAAAGTAGATCGCGTCATTACAGGCTCCTTACATCTGGGGGCGATTTAATCGCAATGAGGATAAGGTTAAACCTGTGATTGTGGAATTACAATTATGTTTTATATTCTATTTGGAAATATGTATTTAAAGATATGCATTCATTGTCGGCTGAGCTTTAACGGCAGGGAGATGGGGCTTCTTAGGTGGCTCTGGTAAGATAGGTGCCTTCCTTTCCCCTGTTAACCTAGGAATGCACTATGAGCGCTGAGCAGGACTTCCTGATTGCCCCTTCGATTCTTTCCGCTAATTTCGCGCGTCTTGGTGAAGAGGTCGACAATGTGTTGGCCGCTGGAGCCGATATTGTCCATTTCGATGTCATGGATAATCACTATGTGCCGAACCTGACGATTGGGCCGATGGTCTGCAAAGCTCTGCGCCAGCACGGCGTGACGGCGCCCATAGACGTCCACTTAATGGTTAAGCCCGTAGATCGTATGATTGGCGATTTTAGTGAGGCTGGGGCGAGTTACATTACGTTTCACCCGGAAGCTTCTGAGCATGTTGATCGCTCGCTACAGCTAATACGCGATAGCGGCTGTAAAGCAGGGCTGGTATTTAATCCGGCAACACCGCTTTCGTATCTCGATTATGTCATGGACAAAATTGATATGGTGCTGTTGATGAGCGTTAACCCGGGCTTTGGCGGTCAGTCATTCATTCCCGGCACGCTGGATAAATTGCGTGAGGCGCGGGCACGTATCGATGCCTCAGGTCGCCCGATCCGCTTAGAAATCGACGGTGGCGTTAAGGTAGATAACATTGCTGATATCGCCGCTGCGGGTGCCGACACCTTCGTCGCTGGTTCAGCTATTTTTAACGCTCACCAGTCAAGCGACCCGCACGGTTACGATAGCGTTATCCAGCAAATGCGCGCCGAGTTGGCAAAGGATAACGGCTAAGCGAACAGCTTAATGCAATTTCATGCGGGGCTTTAAGTAGCGGTTTAGCTTATCAACCAGCCATGCGAGTCCCGTTTTGGGCGCGCCATGAATAGACAGCTGATGCATTCGATAAAGTGAAGCGTAGGCTTGGCGCGCTAACCAACCCTCTAGAAATAGTCCACGAGACGCGGAGCTGCGCATCAAATTTCCGACAGCATCGTAGCGGGCGAGCGACACTAGCGAACCGTGGTCACGATAAGTAAAGCTTTGTAGTGGTTTGCTATCCAGGCAGTGCATCAGGTTTTTGGCGAGTAACGTTGCCTGTTGATGAGCAGCCTGGGCGCGGGGTGGTACGGAGCTGCCTTCGCCCTGAGGGCAGTCGGCGCAGTCGCCCATGGCAAAAATATAAGGATCATCGACGCTTTGAAGCGTTTGGTGGACGTTAATTTGATTTTTCTTATTAGTGGTTAGGTCTAATTCAGCCAAAAATGGCGGTGCTTTGATGCCCGCTGCCCACACGTTCAGATCCGTTTCGATAACCTCGCCATCGCCGGTTACCAATTGATACTGTTGAGCTTCTTGAATAGCGGTACCGACGTGAACGGTGACCCCCATACTTTCCAGTTCTTGCTGCACTGTTTCGCTAATACGCTCTGACAAGCCGGGCAGCAGGCGGGGGGCAGCTTCGATGAGGTGTACGCTAATCGTTTGGTGGTCAACAGCGGTTACGCCGTAGGCGTTAAGCAAGCGCGAAGCATCTAGAAGCTCGGCAGAAAGCTCTACGCCGGTTGCGCCGCCACCCACTATGCCAATGGTCAGTTCAGCGTTTTGGCGCAGCGTTGGATCGGTATAACGCAAAAAGGTATTGATCATATCGCGCTGAAACGCTTTGGCCTGCTGAGGCGAATCAATAAAGTGGCAGTGCTCAGCAACGCCCGTCGTGCCAAAATCATTGGAAATACTGCCGAGCGCTATTACTAAATAATCGTAGGTTAGTTTTCGAGAGGGAAGGACTTCAACGCCGTCTTCATCTTTGATGGGTGCTAGGTGAATGACTTTTTGTGCGCGATCGAGGCCATTTAAAGAGCCGCGCTGGTAACGGTAGTGGTGCGCGGAAGAGTGGCCGCGGTAATCCACTTCATCCATGCTGGAGTTCAATACTCCGGTAGCGAGTTCGTGTAAAAGTGGTTTCCATACATGGGTGGCATTGCGGTCTAGCAGGACAATCTCGGCGCGCTTTTTTTTGCCCAGCGTGCGTCCTAAGCGTGTTGCTAGAGCAAGTCCGCCAGCGCCACCGCCGACGATCACAATTCGGGGGATGGTCATTACTTTCTCCTCGGATAAGATGATCACAGCATAGAGCTTTCGGGCGTGGTTGGCGACGTGCTAAGTCGGTAGGATAAAAGAATTAACGGCGATTACGTTTACTAACGGCCATTTTTTGAAAAATATTTTTACCTAGCCTAGGGAGAGAGAGCGTGCATGCCATTTTGCAGGGTAAACGGTTAATTGCATTTGATTTAGATGGCACTTTGATTGATTCGGTCCCGGATCTAACGATAGCGGTTCAGCGCGCGCTCAGCGATGTTGGGCTGCCTGTGCCCAGTGAAGAGCATGTGCGTAACTGGGTGGGTAATGGTGCGCAGGTACTTATTGAAAGAGCGCTAACCTGGGCGCTCGCTGATGCGCCAGGACAGGTATTGCAAACCACCGCCTATGACGCTTTTATGCGCCATTACGGTGCTGCCCCCAATGCGCTAACCCGGCTCTATCCTGGCGCGCGAACAGCGCTGCATGATTTGCACAAAGCAGGCTATCTGCTGGTGCTGATTACCAACAAGCCTGAGCGCTTTATTGCGCCAATTTTGAGCCATTTTGAGCTATTGGCGCTATTTGCGCACTGTATTGGCGGTGACACGCTTGCCGAGAAAAAACCCAGCCCGCTGCCGCTACTCCATGTAGCCCAACAGCTGGATATCCCACCTTCGGCAAGTGTCATGGTAGGCGATTCACGCCACGACATCGCCGCGGGCAAAGCTGCTGGCTTTACTACTGTGGCGTTACCTTACGGCTATAACCATGGCGAGCCGATTGAGCATAGCCAGCCTGACGTGATCATTAGCTCATTGCTGGCGCTGACGGAGTAAAACAGTCGGTGATGGGGCTGTTTTTCTAGGGCTGCTTTTCTGCCCGTGCGCCGCCTAGGTATTCATGCAGTAATTCAGTGTTATGGCGCAACATAGCAGGGTAGTTATAGGCGGGGCCGTCAGTATCACTCAAGGTATCTACGTATAAAGGCCCTGCCAGCGAAAGCTCCGTTGCTCGGGCATGTGCATCCATGTGGATATAGGGTGAGGTACTTTCATAGAACAGTGCAGGCGGGCGTTTTTGTGAAAGCTGCATGCTCATTGCTTCCATCGCCTGCGCGCTACCAATTGTCTCACTACCAATCCCCCAAATGGCGGCGTACTCAAAACCGTAGGCACGGGCAAAGTAAGCCATGGAGGCTTCGCTGGTAGTGAGCATGCGATTCGTTTGCGGAATGCCTTCCAAGCGCTCCCTGAGTTGATGATCTAACAGCGCCAGTGCTTCACGAGTTTCAGCGGCACGCGAGGTAAATGCATCAGCCTGCTCGGGATAGTGCTCAATAAGCGTTTTTTCTATCACATCAACATAAGCGGCTGCCCCTTTGGGGTCCATCCACATATGCGGATCAGCGCTGTCCTTATATTGGCCTACCGGAATCGCTAGCGGCTCATAGTCGGCACTTTCTGCAAGTGCTGTCAGCGTTAGTGTGTCGTCTGCCATGGCTTCAATATGTCGTATCCATGGCTCTAACCCATACCCGTTGTAGAAAACAATGTCAGCTTCCTCGACAGCCAGGGCATTTGGCGGTTGAAGCTCCCAGCGGTGCACATCTTCACCTATGGGCACAATAGTTGTAATGCTGATGCTGTCGCCCGCGACACGCTTCACTAAATCTTTAATGACTGAAAACGAAGCGATGACGTTAAACGAGGTGTCTCCCAGCGCGTGAGTGCTGCTGACAGTCGTCATCAATACGAGCGTTATTATCCAGGGGGCTCGATTGTCCATGTCACGCTCCTAACGCATTAAAAAGTCGGCAGATGATAAAGACAGTCAAGGCCTGTTGCCAGTTTCGTTATGCTGTCAAGTTGTTTAAACCTAGCATGAAGGGTTAGCCAGTCGCTTTCAGGGTTTTTGATTACCTTGAAAAGCCCCTCACACTTTACTGATAAACTCAGCGTTGGTTCCTCACTAAAAATTACCAGAGTATTAAAAGTGCGAATGTTTTAGTCGACCCTTGGCCCTGCAAGTGGTGCTTGGGTTGGGGTATCATCCCTACCAAGTGGTTTGATTAATGTGATGGAGTAACTGCGGCGATGGCGCAAGTGCAGGTAGTGCAACGTGTATTGATGATCGATAACTACGACAGTTTCACGTTCAATATCGTCCAGTATCTGGGGGAGCTGGGTGCCGAGGTAATGACCTATCGCAACGATGAGCTTACCCTTGAACAAATTGACGCCTTAGCGCCTACCCATTTAGTCATTTCACCGGGGCCATGCACCCCCAACGAGGCGGGCATATCGCTGGCGGCGATTGGCCACTTCGCGGGTAAATTGCCTATTTTGGGGGTTTGTCTTGGGCATCAGGCGATTGGACAAGTCTACGGTGGTAAAGTGGTGCGAGCGCCCCAGGTGATGCATGGTAAAACATCTGCCGTTGTACATAGTGGGCAGGGTGTTTTTAGCGGGCTTGAAAACCCGTTAGAAGTGACCCGTTATCATTCACTCGTGGTAGAAAAAACAAGCTTACCGGAGTGTTTTGAAGTCACTGCTTGGACCGCAGACGATGACGTTACGCCAGGGCTGATAATGGGTTTTCGTCATCGCAGCTTGGATGTTGAAGGGGTACAGTTTCACCCTGAGTCAATACTCACGCGCCAAGGCCATGCGTTATTGGCTAACTTTTTAAAACGCGGCTGATTGCCAAATTTATACGCTTTAGGGGCTTTTCTGTTCATGCAAATGCGAGATGCAATTAACGCGGTGATGCGCCGCGAAGACCTCTCTTTCAATGCGATGCACGCGCTAATGCGCCAGATCATGACCGGCGAAGCCTCCGATGCGCAAATTGGTGGCCTGCTAGTGGGGCTTGCCATGAAAGGCGAGAGCGCCGAGGAAATTAGCGCGGCGGCACAGGTTATGCGCGAACTCATGAAGCGTGTTGAACTGCACACCGATAACGTAGTGGATATTGTCGGCACCGGCGGTGATGGTGCGAACCTGTTTAATGTTTCTACGGCGGCTAGCTTTGTGGCGGCTGCTGGGGGCGCTCATGTCGCCAAGCATGGTAACCGCAGCGTTTCTTCTTCGTCGGGCAGTGCAGACCTTTTTGATATCGCTGGCATTTACCTTGATCTTAAGCCTGAACAGGTAGCACGCTGTATCGAACAGGTTGGCGTGGGCTTTATGTTTGCCCCCAACCACCACCCGGCCATGCGCTACGCTATCGGGCCGCGCCGGGAAATGGGCGTGCGCACGCTGTTTAACATCCTTGGCCCGTTGACTAACCCAGCAAGTGCACGTAACCAAGTGCTGGGGGTTTATTCTCCGGAATTAGTGCCGTTGATGGCTGAAGTGCTCCGCAAGCTCGGCAGTCGCCACGTGTTAGTGGTGTGCTCTGAAGATGGCTTGGATGAAATTTCCTTGGCGGCACCGACGCGGGTGGCTGAACTAAAAGATGGCGAAATTACCGAGTACACCATCACTCCAGAAGAGTTGGGTATTGAGCGACAAAGCTTAGCTACGCTTAAAGCAGCCAGCGCTGAAGACAGCTTACGATTGGTAAAAGCCGCATTGAGTGGTGAAGGTGCAGCGGCAGATATAGTGGCACTTAATGCGGGCGCCGCGCTTTACTGTTCAGGTGTGGCCGATAGCTTAAAAGAGGGCGTAATGGTGGCTCAGGATGCACAGGCTTCCAAGCTGCCGTTAGAGAAGCTCCGAGAGCTTTCACACTTCACTAGCGTCTTTAAAGGGTAGACTATCTAATGACTGACCAGGCAACGCCAACAATTTTAACGCGTATTTTGGCTCGTAAAGACGAAGAAGTAGCTGAGCGCCGACAGGCGGTTTCTGAAGCAGAACTGCTGGCGTTGGCTGACAAGCAAAGCGCCCCCCGTGGCTTTATTGCTGCACTGAATGCGCGTATTGCCGCTGGTGACGCAGCGGTTATCGCTGAGGTGAAAAAAGCTTCGCCTTCCAGGGGCGTGATACGTGAGGACTTTCATCCTGACGATATCGCTAAGCGTTATGCAGAGGGCGGCGCAGCCTGCTTGTCAGTATTAACGGATGCCGATTTCTTCCAGGGACATGAAGACTTCCTGATCGCTGCCCGCGATGCCTGTGACCTTCCCGTTATTCGTAAAGATTTTATTACCCATAGCTATCAGGTAACCGAGGCGCGTGCCATCGGTGCAGACTGCATCTTGCTGATTGTTGCTGCCCTAGACGACACTCAGCTGCGCGATCTGCACCAGCAAGCCAATGCGTTAGGCATGGATGTACTGGTAGAAGTGCATGACGCTGTTGAGTTAGAGCGTGCTTTGGCGCTGGATTTGAAACTGGTGGGCATTAATAACCGTAATTTGCATACCTTCGAGACCAGCCTGAACACCACATTAGACCTTCTGCCGCGCATTCCTGAAGGCGTTACGGTCATCACTGAATCCGGTATCCATACCCGCGATGACGTGGAGCTAATGCGTGACCATGAGGTGAACGGTTTCTTGGTTGGTGAAGCCTTTATGCGTGAAGAGGACCCTGGCCAAGCCCTCAAACAGCTGTTCTTTTAATCGACGGTGTTGCGTTGATTAACTTGCCCGCTTGAGGCACGTAAGTAGCGCCTGAAGCGGGTGGTGCAACGTTTGTGCTGAGTAGCGCTTCACCTGGCTGCGGCAGGAGTAGCCGGTGGCGAGCAGCTTGCCTGTGTTTTCGCCGGCTTCCACCTGGGGCTGCCAGGATTGGGCATAAATGGTTTTGGAGGTTGCGACATTACGGGTTTCATGGCCGTAGGTGCCGGACATACCACAGCAGCCGGTCGCCATCAGCTCAAGCTCTAAACCAAATGCGGCAAACACCTGCTGCCAGGCCTTTGGGCTGCCTGGGGCGTTGGTCTTTTCGGTGCAGTGAGATAGCAGCTTAAAGCCAGGATCAGTTAAGTTCAGCTGGCGAGGCGCTAGCGTGTTCATACGCGTGGCCAACCACTCTTGCAGCATCAACACCTCGGGCACTTGCCCGACACCTAAGGCTTTGACGTACTCTTGGCGGTAGGTCAGCGTCATGGCGGGGTCGATCCCCACCATCGGTACGTCGAACTCTGCCAACGCCCGCAGGCGCTTGGCCTGTTTTTCCGCCGTGCGCTCAAAGGCGCCTAAAAAGCCTTGCACCTGCAGCGGTTTGCCGTTGGCAGAAAATGGCATCACGAACACCCGCAGATTCAGCCGCGACAGTAGCTCCACCACATCCATCACCAGTGTGGCTTCAAAGTGGCTGGTGAAGGCATCCTGGACAATGATCACGCTGTTGGCACGCTGCTGTTCAGTCAGCAGCGCAAGCGAGGTGGGCGTGGCTTCGGCCACGCCCCAGGCACGCAGCTGCTTTTTCACGCTGGCGCGGGAAAGCGGCGGGGAGTCGCTCATTCCCAGCCCTTTACGCATTAGGCTATCGACCCAGCGCTGGTTGAGTAGGGCGTTATACAGCGGCGCCACCTTGGCAAGCGTAGGCAGCATGAACTCGGTGCCACCGATCAGGTAATCGCGCAGCGGGCGTAAATAGCGGCCGTGGTAGACCTCTAAAAACTGCGAACGGAACTGCGGCACGTTGACCTTAATTGGGCACTGGCCGGCACAGGATTTACACGCCAAGCAGCCCGCCATGGCGTCGTAAACTTGGTGAGAATAGTCGTGGTGTTGCTTGCGGCTGAGCGTATTGGCGACGCGTAGCGGAAAGCTTTTAATAAAGCCCCAGCCGTTTTCGGCTTTCTTTTTGCGCGACTCTTCCACTACGTCGATCCCTGCCTGGGACTGCAGACGCAACCACTCACGCATCAAGCTGGCACGGCCTTTGGGCGAATGCACACGGTCACGAGTGGCCTTCCAGGAAGGGCACATGGGGTCATCAACATCATAGTTGTAGCAGGCGCCATTGCCGTTGCAGTACACCGCCGCGTCGTAGGCCTGCCACGCCCGTTCATCAATGGTGCGATCCAACTGACCGCGCAGGGGGACGCCATCGATCGTTAATAGCTCAGGGTCACTGTCTTTGGCGATTAGTTCGCTGCCTTCGGCGGGCGACGCAATCTTGCCGGGGTTTAGCTGGTTATGCGGATCAAACGCGGCTTTAACGCGCTGCAGGCTGGGGTATAACTCACCAAAGAATTTGGGGCCGTACTCCGAGCGCACGCCTTTGCCATGCTCGCCCCATAACAGCCCGCCGTACTTCTGGGTTAGGTCAGCCACTTGATCAGAAATCTCACGAATCAGTTTTTCCTGTTCGGGATCTTTCATATCCAGCGCCGGGCGCACGTGCAGTACCCCCGCATCGACATGGCCAAACATACCGTAGGAGAGCTTACGGGCATCCAGTGCGGCGCGAAACTCAGTAATAAAGTCAGCCAAGTGCTGCGGTGGTACGGCGGTATCTTCGACAAACGCAATTGGGCGCTTTTCGCCCTGCACATTGCCCAGCAAGCCCACCGAGCGTTTGCGCATGGCGTAAACTTTTTGGATCTGCGGACGGCCTTCCGCCAGGGTGTAGCCTAAGCGCGCTACCGTGGGGTCTTGGCTCAAATGGTCCGTGAACGCCCGCACCCGTTCTGCCAAGCGCTCAGGATCATCGTCATTAAACTCGATCAGGTTAATGCCACGAATTGGCGTGCTGCCGGTGGCGGGGAAAAACGTCGCCACGCTGTCCCAGACAAAGTCCTCCATGGCCAGCTGCAGCACGGTGTCGTCGATAGTTTCAATCGAGGTGGGGCGCGCGCTGGTCGTCATCAATGCCTTGGCATCGCGCAGCGCGTCCATAAAGCTGGCGTAACGCACATTGACCAGCGTGGCGTGCTTGGGAATCGGCAGCACATTGAGTACCGCTTCATTCAAAAAGCCCAGCGTGCCTTCCGAGCCACACAGCAGGCTGTTCAGGTTCAGTTGGCCTTCTGCTTCCCGCAGATGCGCCAGATCGTAGCCGGTTAAGCAGCGGTTGAGCGGCGGAAATTTCGCCTCAATCAGCCCGCGCTGTTGGTCAATAATCTCAGCGGCGGTGGTATGCACCTGGCCGAGAAGGCCGGATTGGGCAACGGCCTGCTGCTCCTCGTCCGCGCTAAGCGGGCGGCTCTGCAGATGCTGGCCTCCCAGCAGAACCGTATCCAGTTCCAGCACATGGTCGCGGGTTTTACCGTACTCGCAGCTACCCTGGCCGCTGGCATCGGTGGAGATCATGCCGCCGATGGTGGCGCGGTTAGAGGTCGACAGCTCTGGGGCAAAAAACAGCCCATGGGGCTTCAGCGCCGCGTTGAGCTGATCTTTCACCACGCCCGCCTGAACGCGTACCCGCCGTGCCTCTACATCGATCTCGAGGATCTGGTTCATATGGCGGGAAACGTCCACCACAATGCCGTCGGTCAACGACTGGCCGTTGGTACCGGTGCCGCCGCCGCGAGGCGTGAGCACGACATCGCGGTGGGGCAGCTCGGCAGCTAGCTTGGCAAGGCGCTCAAGGTCTTCCGCGTGCTTAGGAAACACCGCCGCCTGGGGCAGGCGCTGGTAAATCGAATTATCCGTTGCCAGCACCGTGCGGTTGGCATAGTCAGGGGCTATCTCGCCTTCGAAGCCACGGGCGCGCAAGGCGTCGAGGAAACGCACATAATGAGTGCTTAGGCGTTTAAACGGGGCCGTACGAGAATCCAAAGATGCAATCATAGTTGATCAAGCCGTCACTGCTGGGAGCGGATAGGGGATACGCTACTTTACCGCAGCTACCGCGGCTCTGCATCTTGATGGCGCGTCTTATGCGCTGCCAAGCGCCTCTTTTACCAGCGCTGCGCTGGTCGCGTTCATGGGTAGTGCCAGAGCAAGTGCATGTGCTTGGGGGGACATCTTGCCCCAGGTTTTTTGCACAATACGCACCATATGGTCGTGCTCGACCTTGCGGGAGAAATCTGCAAAGTAATTTTCCAAGAACACTAGGCAAGCGCAATCTTCCAGCGCTTGCACATCGGAGTCGCGGCCAAGACCTTTCTTACGGATAAGCGTTGCGGTTCGTTCGGCGTCTGCTGCGCTATAGCCAGCGTCACGCATCAGTTGAGCAGCGGTATCGCCCGCGCGCTCACCCTGATCGCGGCGCCAGGTTAAATAGCCTATGCGCCCTTCAGGGTAATCGCTGCGCGGCACAAGCCAGCGCTGGAGATGCTGGGCGCGTACCGCCAAACGCAGCAGTTCGGCAGGGGCAGATTGCAGCTGTGCTAACCAATGGCTCATGCGCTGGGCGTAGGCAAGCTCCTGGGGCAGGGGTGTGCCATCGGCAAGGGTGGTTTGGCGCGGATCTTGGGCGTGAAGCGCATCAATGGCCGTTAGAGTTTGTTCAAACGCAGAGGGCATAAGAGCTCGCATGGTTAGGGGGGATTAACAATATGCTAGCAGGTTAGCGCCAGGCCATAAAAAAAGCGCCCGCTGCGCAAAGGCAGCAAGCGCTAAAGTAACATTCATAAAAAAATCTATGCGCGGTTGTTGTTATAAACCTCTTCGTTTAGTTCGCCTTCGCTTTTACCCACCAGGGTCGTGACCATCAAATCACCCGCCACGTTTACGCTGGTGCGGGCCATATCCAGAATACGGTCGATACCGGCAACCACCGCAATCGCTTCCAGAGGCAGGCCAATTTGTGCCATTACAATCGACAGCATTATGAGACCCGCGCCGGGAACGCCCGCGGTGCCAATTGAGGCCAGCGTGCCGGTGGCCACAATCATGCCGTAATCCATCATGGTTAGATCGGTGCCGGTCATCTGGGCAATAAACAGCACGACTACGCCTTGGTAAAGCGCCGTGCCGTCCATATTAATCGTCGCGCCCACGGGTAGCACAAAGCCAGAAACGCCCTCTGAAACCCCTAGGTTTTTTTGCGCACAGCGAATCGACACCGGTAGCGTGCCAGCAGACGAGGCAGAGGAGAACGCCACCACAATGGCATCCAAGCTGCCTTGGAGGTAGCGCACAGGGTTCAAGCGGCCAAGTAGTGAAATAAACCCAGAGTAAATTACCAACACATGCAGAATGCAGGCGAGATATACCACGCCAATCAGCTTGGCCAGCGGCAGCAGGATTTCTAAGCCGTATTGGCCTGAGACATGGGCGATTAAGCCAAATACACCAAAGGGCGCAAAGGCCATCACAATGCCGGTGAGCTTGTACATAGCTTCAGCAAAGCTATCGAAAACCTTCATAACCGGCTCGCCTTTTTCGCCAATCAGCGTTAGCGAAATACCTAAGCCAATGGCAAATACAATGATCTGCATAATGTTGCCATTCGCCAGGGCATCGAGGGGGTTGCGCGGCACTAAGTTGACCAGAATAGAAATCAGAGAGGGAGCTTCGTTGGCAGTTACTTCTGTATCGAAGCTTAAATCGACGCCTACTCCTGGCTGTAACAGGGTAGAAAGCAGTAGACCAATGCTGATCGCAAAGGCCGTCGTCACCAAATACAAGGTAATAGTGCGCGCACCAATGCGGCCCATTTTTTGCGGGTCACGCATTGAGGTAATACCCACTACCAGCGTCGAGAATACTAGCGGCACAATCAGCATCATTATGGCATTAATGAAAATATCGCCGAGCGGCTTAAAGACACTGGCGGTTTCACCTAGTAACGCACCGGCTAATATCCCCAGTGCCAACCCCGCCAGAATTTTTTTCCACAGCGCGATGCTACTCCACCAAGAAAACTTTCCCTTTTTTGCTGTTTCCTGCACTACGTTTCTCCCGTTTAACATCCATTATTAGTGATTCGCGCTGCAAATCGGCGGGCACTCTATCACTTTGGGCTAGTGAGCCAAGGTTTTTATGCCGATTGGTAATAGCGTATGCGTTAGATTCGAAAGTTCGATGCTGCTCAGCCACCGGCATACCATGCGCACTTGAGGTTTAGAGTTCACGCTACAGCTATTTTGGAGCACAACAATCAGAAATCGTGGTGGTTTAATTCGAGCCCAAAGGATTAAATATTACGTTCGTTTTGACGTACGTACTGCATGGCGTACAATCATGTAATGCGGGATAAATTAGAGGTGTGTTATGACCGGAATATCTGCAACAGAGGCACGCAGTAACCTTTATCGGTTGATTGATGAGACTGCAGAGTCTCATCAGCCGATTGTCATTATGGGCAAGCGGAATAAAGCTGTTCTGGTGGCAGAAGAGGACTGGTCTGCCATTCAAGAGACGCTTTTCCTGCTTTCTGTGCCAGGGATGCGAGAGTCTGTTCGTGAGGGAATGGAGGCTCCAGTGGATGAGTGCGACGAGGAGTTGGACTGGTGACATGGAAGCTGGTTTACACCAAACACGCTCAGAAAGATGCGAAGAAGTTAGCCTCCAGTGGCTTGAAGCCAAAGGCGCAGGAGCTGCTAGCACTAATCGCAGAAGATCCGTATCGGAAACCGCCTCCGTTTGAGAAGCTCATCGGTGATCTTGCGGGGGCTTATTCACGGCGCATCAATATTCAACATCGTTTGGTTTACCAAGTGCTTGAAGACGAAGGGATAATTAAAGTGCTCCGGCTTTGGAGCCACTACGAATAGTGCATAACCAGTCGCTGCTGCCGAGTATCTAAGCAGCGCTACGCGCTGCATTCGCGGGTTCACCGTAGGCTTACCACACGCTGCGTAACCGGCGGCACTAGAAATAGAGCGCTGATTTAATTTTGTTTCTTTATTGTGAGCTGCCTGCTCGGCGGTGAAAAAGTGGGAACCTCACGACAAACCGTTTAAGTTTCTATCCGCACGCCCCGGGCGGGGCGCGACCCGATCCTGCGTTGGGAGCTGCCCGAGTTCAAAGAGTTTCTATCCGCACGCCCCGAGCGGGGCGCGACATGCGCTGAAGGATCTGCCGAAGGCGCTGAGCGCTGTTTCTATCCGCACGCCCCGAACGGGGCGCGACTTGGGGCTTGATGAGCAGGTGGACACCGCGATTGACGTTTCTATCCGCACGCCCCGAGCGGGGCGCGACACGATCCCAGGACGCACATCACTATGCCCTGCAGTTTCTATCCGCACGCCCCGGGCGGGGCGCGACAGGGGCGCTGGGAGGAAATTGATTTTATGCGCGCTGTTTCTATCCGCACGCCCTGGGCGGGGCGCGACCGGCGATGGTTTCCAAAAACTGGCGGGCGTTGTCGTTTCTATCCGCACGCTCCGGGCGGGGCGCGACGCCTATTTGAGCCAGTGCAACTGCAGCGCTATAGCGTTTCTATCCGCACGCCCCGGGCGGGGCGCGACACCCTGGCTCCAAGATGACCGAACCCCAAGACTACGTTTCTATCCGCACGCCCCGGGCGGGGCGCGACGTAATACGAGCTTGCAGGCCATCGCCTTCAGCGTTGTTTCTATCCGCACGCCCCGGGCGGGGCGCGACTAGCGGCATAGGGTAGGCGCATTCGTGGTCGCCAATGTTTCTATCCGCACGCCCCGGGCGGGGCGCGACCAGCTGGGCGCGACTCTTATCACGGTTCAGCGATTGTTTCTATCCGCACGCCCCGGGCGGGGCGCGACCGCGCGCCGACTTCTCGCCAGTAGGGCGCTCAGAGTTTCTATCCGCACGCCCCGGGCGGGGCGCGACGTCGTTTTGCACCCGAGCAAATGGCGGTAGGGCTTGTTTCTATCCGCACGCCCCGGGCGGGGCGCGACCAATGCTAGAAGGCGGAAAAAAGCGTAGACTATAGTTTCTATCCGCACGCCCCGGGCGGGGCGCGACATCAGGAACCTTATCCAACGGCTTCATCCAACTAGGGTTTCTATCCGCACGCCCCGGGCGGGGCGCGACCGATGGTCAGCGAGGCGCAAAGCCCTGACGCTTTGTTTCTATCCGCACGCCCCGGGCGGGGCGCGACTAGGACAAGGAGAGCTGTTCCCCAATGAGCAAAAAGTTTCTATCCGCACGCCCCGGGCGGGGCGCGACGCGACATGACGCCAGAGCAGCGCAAAGTGCTAAAGGTTTCTATCCGCACGCCCCGGGCGGGGCGCGACGTCACAGATGCAGCGGCTAACACCGAGTTCACCTGGTTTCTATCCGCACGCCCCGGGCGGGGCGCGACGTCAGAATACTGACCGGCATCAGCGTGGATGCGCTGTTTCTATCCGCACGCCCCGGGCGGGGCGCGACGAGTGGTCGAGGATCTCCATGCCAAAATAGCGGCGGTTTCTATCCGCACGCCCCGGGCGGGGCGCGACTTGATCGGACGCTGGTACCCAGACGGCACCCGCATTGTTTCTATCCGCACGCCCCGGGCGGGGCGCGACCGAGCGTGATGCGTACACCGGCGTCACCGCGCTATGGTTTCTATCCGCACGCCCCGGGCGGGGCGCGACGTCCAACGGCCCCAAGTACGTTAAGCGCATTAGTCGTTTCTATCCGCACGCCCCGGGCGGGGCGCGACGATGGATCAGGAGTACGGCGGTCATCCGATCAATGTTTCTATCCGCACGCCCCGGGCGGGGCGCGACGTGTGTGTGTGTGTGTGTGTGTGTGGTTTCTATCCGCACGCCCCGGGCGGGGCGCGACTGTGTTTGAAGCGTGGCTTGAGATGTCAATGCTGTTTCTATCCGCACGCCCCGGGCGGGGCGCGACGTTGTCACCGATCCGGCGCTCTATTCCTATGCCTGTTTCTATCCGCACGCCCCGGGCGGGGCGCGACGCAATGCGGTCTATGTAGGGCGTGAGAGCGTCACGTTTCTATCCGCACGCCCCGAGCGGGGCGCGACATTCGAGGCGCGTTTTCTGCACGTCGATGGTCATGTTTCTATCCGCACGCCCCGGGCGGGGCGCGACAAAATCACGGGACGGGGTCGCGCCCTGTACGAAGTGTTTCTATCCGCACGCCCCGGGCGGGGCGCGACGCCCAAAAGCAGTCCGCCAACGCCACTAATTCAAGGGTTTCTATCCGCACGCCCCGGGCGGGGCGCGACAGACCACCCCGCCGGAGCAAGCGGCACCGCCGGAAGTTTCTATCCGCACGCCCCGGGCGGGGCGCGACCTGGCTGGATGCCATATGGTGGCCGTCCATGTGCAGTTTCTATCCGCACGCCCCGGGCGGGGCGCGACGCCAGAGACGATTAAGCGTGCGCTTACATCACTAGTTTCTATCCGCACGCCCCGGGCGGGGCGCGACCGGGGGCGCGCACAATGAGCGAGTTATATTCACCGGTTTCTATCCGCACGCCCCGGGCGGGGCGCGACCGATCATCGCTACCAACATGACCACCGAGAACCTGTTTCTATCCGCACGCCCCGGGCGGGGCGCGACACACTTATGTCCGCTGCATGTCGCACGGAACGGGAGTTTCTATCCGCACGCCCCGGGCGGGGCGCGACATTCTTGTTCGTTCATGACGACCACCTTTAGTGGTTTCTATCCGCACGCCCCGGGCGGGGCGCGACCGGTAGCAATGAACTGCTTGTAGGACTGACTGGGGTTTCTATCCGCACGCCCCGGGCGGGGCGCGACAGGCTGGGCCTGCTGAGGTAGTGCTGCGCAGGCCTGTTTCTATCCGCACGCCCCGGGCGGGGCGCGACGACCCGAGTCGGCGTGTCGGTCTCGGTGTCCAGGTTTCTATCCGCACGCCCCGGGCGGGGCGCGACCAAGCACAATGGAGCGCCTTGCGGGCAGCATGGAGTTTCTATCCGCACGCCCCGGGCGGGGCGCGACTAGGCTCATTGCTTGCCCCTTGCCCGCCAGCGATTGTTTCTATCCGCACGCCCCGGGCGGGGCGCGACCTGGACTGCCGCCACTGAGCGCCGCGCTGGGATCTGGTTTCTATCCGCACGCCCCGGGCGGGGCGCGACTTCGAATTCTGGGATAAATAATCCCAATAATCGAATGTTTCTATCCGCACGCCCCGGGCGGGGCGCGACGCGTCTGATACGGCTGCATGGGCGCGTAGCCATGTAGTTTCTATCCGCACGCCCCGGGCGGGGCGCGACCCATTAGATCGTGATGACAACACCAAGAACTTTGACGTTTCTATCCGCACGCCCCGGGCGGGGCGCGACGCTTTCATGGACTTGGAAGCCGCCCAAACGCGGATGTTTCTATCCGCACGCCCCGGGCGGGGCGCGACCTGGGGGGGGATAGAGCAGCACGTCATCTACTGGCGGTTTCTATCCGCACGCCCCGGGCGGGGCGCGACGAAACTCAATCACACAACGCGGCAGGCTAACGGATGTTTCTATCCGCACGCCCCGGGCGGGGCGCGACACATGAATCACGCGGATCTACCGCCGCACCTAACGTTTCTATCCGCACGCCCCGGGCGGGGCGCGACCAGTATAGGCGCGGCGGGTACTGGCGCTGACATTGTTTCTATCCGCACGCCCCGGGCGGGGCGCGACAATCGTTACTACAACGGCAGATTCCATCACGGTTGTTTCTATCCGCACGCCCCGGGCGGGGCGCGACTTCCGAGCCGTTGCCACCTGAGATAATTGGCTTCGGTTTCTATCCGCACGCCCCGGGCGGGGCGCGACTCAGCGGTATTGGCGGCCATCTGATCGAAGTCAGTGTTTCTATCCGCACGCCCCGGGCGGGGCGCGACCAAAGACGCCATTGATCCGGCCACGCAGCTTGCAGTTTCTATCCGCACGCCCCGGGCGGGGCGCGACGATCAATGGCTCCTGGCCTGGGCCTAAGTGCCACGGTTTCTATCCGCACGCCCCGGGCGGGGCGCGACACTTGGCCCTTGCTTTTGCTCATGGCGGGCATGTTGTTTCTATCCGCACGCCCCGGGCGGGGCGCGACACACCAAGAAGACCTGTGCCAGCGCGGCCTCCTTGTTTCTATCCGCACGCCCCGGGCGGGGCGCGACCCACCACGGCCCTTGCCGTTTGCCAGCAGGCATTGTTTCTATCCGCACGCCCCGGGCGGGGCGCGACTTTTTTGAGCCTGGGGAATCTGTCGCGGGTGTAGTTTCTATCCGCACGCCCCGGGCGGGGCGCGACCCAGCGCGATAACGCCAGAGGTTAGGGTACGCAGTTTCTATCCGCACGCCCCGGGCGGGGCGCGACTCGTCTACGTAACGGCGGCTTATCTCGTTGTAAGTGTTTCTATCCGCACGCCCCGGGCGGGGCGCGACCCACAAAGATTTAGGCATCAGCAGGCTGCCTGACTGTTTCTATCCGCACGCCCCGGGCGGGGCGCGACCTGGCGCAGGCTGTTGCGCGTGTGCTTATAGACGTTTCTATCCGCACGCCCCGGGCGGGGCGCGACATCTTTATCACTGATGCTTAGCAGCCGCTCAACGCGTTTCTATCCGCACGCCCCGGGCGGGGCGCGACGATCAGGATTGCGTGGCACGCAATGGAGCGCTCGCGTTTCTATCCGCACGCCCCGGGCGGGGCGCGACGTCCTGTGACTTGTATCGCGCAATAGAGGTTGGCGTTTCTATCCGCACGCCCCGGGCGGGGCGCGACGTTTACGTCACCGGCGATGAAGCTGGTGAATTCGGGGTTTCTATCCGCACGCCCCGGGCGGGGCGCGACATGCGCCACGGCGCAATCGTACTTGCGCAGTATTTGTTTCTATCCGCACGCCCCGGGCGGGGCGCGACAAGAGCTAGACGCCGAACACAAATGGGCGCCTATTGTTTCTATCCGCACGCCCCGGGCGGGGCGCGACCGAAGTCAACAGACTATGGGTAAAGCTGGCAATAGTTTCTATCCGCACGCCCCGGGCGGGGCGCGACTTGATGACCAAGGCCAAGCAGTGCCATTTACCAAAGTTTCTATCCGCACGCCCCGGGCGGGGCGCGACCCATTCTGCTTTCTCAAAAACCTATTATATTGTGCGGTTTCTATCCGCACGCCCCGGGCGGGGCGCGACTAGCCATAGCATCTCTTGGCGTAGCACTTCAGGGTTTCTATCCGCACGCCCCGGGCGGGGCGCGACAAAGCAAGACTACCAATGTCTATATCTTCAACCGTTTCTATCCGCACGCCCCGGGCGGGGCGCGACTTTGTCGATGACTAACTTGCGCAGCGTCTTTAATGTTTCTATCCGCACGCCCCGGGCGGGGCGCGACAGCCCCTGCTCAATACCCCGCGTCATTACTTGACGTTTCTATCCGCACGCCCCGGGCGGGGCGCGACTGTTCTGTTTATAACATCATGAAAAATAAAAGCAAAAAGACATGCTTTTGCGAAACACTGAGCATTAACCGATTTTGCTTGGTACAAAGGAGTGGGCGAAAGAATTTATTATTAAAATCAATTTATTAAAGAGCTGCGAACCTGACGGGGTTTGGCAAGACGCTTGGGGTTCGCAAACAAGAGAAACATTAAAAAACTAAAGGGCCATTCATATCTAAGGCGGGCTTGGCGCCAATATGTTCGATGCGGTTTTTCCAATTTCGGCCTAAGAAGTAAAAGCGTAAGCTGTCCACCTCGTCATCAATCAAGTCGATCAAGCGTTGACGAAAGCGTACCCATTGATCGGGATCTACTTCAATTTCAAACACGGAAAATTGTACCCGCTGCCCTACATCTCGACATGCTTTTGCTACTCGCCTCAGCCTGCCTTCACCGCCCTCTGAAGAGGTGCTGACATCGTAACTGACCAGTACCATCATGATATTGCCCTCAGTGTGCTATTTCCAAAGGAAAGGTGGGTAAGCATCTAAGTCCCCCCGCAGGTGACGTGCCATTAATTGAGCTTGCAGTATGGGCAGCATGCCTATAGGTGCTTTTTCATCTATAAATGTATGCAACAACTCTTCACGCTTTCGCTCTTGGTAAGCAGTCAGCACCAGCTTGCGGGCATCATCGGTCATAACGACGCCATTGCTTTCAGTAATGTTAAAGTCTTTCTCGCGTAACTGACGACGGTTGATGAGCGACAGGGCTAGTCGATCACCCAACAAAGGGCGAAACTCTTCTGCAAGGTCAAGCGCAAGACTTGGGCGGCCTGGGCGATCCCGGTGTAAAAAGCCTACGGCGGGGTCTAAGCCGACGCTCTCTAGTGCTGAGCGGCAGTCGTGGGTGAGCAGCGTATACAAAAACGACAATAACGCATTAATACGGTCTCTCGGTGGGCGGCGATTGCGGCCTTTAAACTCAAAGGCATCACCTTCTTGGCGCACTAGTAAATTGAAGACGCTGAAATATACTTGGGCGGCTTCGCCTTCTAGGCCGCGTAGCTCATTGGTTGTGGCAGGTTGCAGTAAATTACGTGCGATGCGACTTAGCCGGTCACGAGCCGCTTCCAGGCGCTGGCGATATTGAAGTGGCATCTTGCTGCCATAATCGCGAATGCCCCGAGCGAGAACAGCGCGCTGGTTATGGACTTTACCAACCAAAAGGCTACTGACTAGGCTCGAACAGGAGTCTTCGTTATCACTGACACGATATTGGGTGCGTCTGAGTAATACATTGCCAGAGACGGGGCCTTCAATACGCGCCAAGAATTTCCCGTTCGGTGACAGGTGGGTGATGGTAACGCCTTGTTCGGCGCAGAATCCCATTAACGGCGGGGATACAAGCACACGCCCAAAGCATACAAGGGACTCCAGCATATGAATGGGAAGCCTGGCGCGCTCTTTCCCTTCTACCTGCATGACAATGTTGGCGCCTTCTTTTTTAAGCCAAGCACCTTCTGTGGTGATATACAGCGAGTTTAATTGTCGTCGCATGGGCGTTACTCATCCAGGGCATCAAGTTGCCGGGTCAGCCATCGGCTTGCGGAGCGCTGTTTGTTAAACACTTGAGGTTGGCAAATATCGACAAGGGAGCAGTGATCACACTTTTTTGCATTGTAAATAGCAGGAGGAGTCTGCTGCTCATCAAAAATAGCGCGGGTTTGCTCAATAATACGATGAGTTAACGTGCGTAGAGTGTCATCAAACGCCACCTCTTTGCGCCGTCGCGTTTTGCCATAAAAGAGGGCGCCAGAGTCGATGTGGATATCTAGCATTTCTTCCAGACAGAGCGCCTGAGCACAAAGCTGCACCTCATCCGCACGGTGCGCTTTGGGTCGCCCGCGTTTGTACTCAATAGGGCGTACCACTAAAGCGGATTGGCTTTCATCAAACTCCACTACATCGGCAATACCGCTCAAGCCCAGCTGTTCACTTGCCAAAGGCAAGGCCATGGAAGTGTGTATGCCCCGGCGACGCTGATGCCCCAACTGGTCCGCGCGTTCGTGTAATAAACGGCCTTCAGCGGTATAACGGTTTTCGGCCCATTGCTGCTCTACATGGATCAGCGCGCATTGGCGTGGGCAGAACAGCGTATGCTGCAGAGCCGAAAGCGGAATAGGGCGTGCCTCTTCTTCCATGGCGTCTCACCTATAAGTGTTCTTCCACCGTAACACCAGACGGCAGTGACTCGCTGGCGATGCTGACTTGATAGTCGCTGTAGTGGCGTGCCGGTGTATCTTCTTTCCCTTCAACACGTTTCACTTGAACGCTATCGAAGAGCACATGGGCGGGCGCGTTACCCATTGGGTGATCGTGTTTGAAAACAACAAGTTTGCGGGTGGACATCTCACCACGCGCGGCAGAGCGGTCGTGTTCAAACATATTGATTAGAGAGCGCCATAGAAGGGCTAAGTCATCTTCTGAAAAACCGGTACGTTCAGCTAGTTTTGCAGAGACGTAGCCATGTACGCGGTATAGGCCATAAGGAATGATGTGCTTGCGCCCCATGGTGCGCTCTTTTTCAAGATCCTTTTCGTTGGTAACCGCCATACGGGTAATGGAGACTTCCATGGGTATGACGGGATCGATAGAGCTGGCAAAGGCCACCTGGACAGGGCCGCGTACTTGGCCGGAGTTTACCTCGGTTGTCATGACTGCGCCGAAGGTGCGCACGTCGAAAAAGTTATTGCACATCCATTCGGTTACTTGGCGCGCTTTTTCCGCTTCTTTGGGAAGCTTTTTAGATTCAGGTTTAATGTCTAACGCTTCATAGGCTTTTTTATGCTGGTTGTTGAGCACTGACTTTTCTTGCATATAGATGGCATAGCCAGCGTCGTGTTCTTTTTCGAGAGCGACGTAGTTACGAATTTTACGTTTTAGGCAAACATCCGTGATAAGCCCCTGGTTGGTCTCTGGGTCGAGCCGGGGCAGGTTGCCTGCATCAGGGTCGCCGTTGGGGTTGCCGTTGGTTACATCAAATAAAAGGACAAATTCGTAGCGGTTAGCAATGGTGCTCATTCTGAGTCTCCCTGTTCAGATGGTTCATCGCTATTCGCGTTATCTTTTTTAGCGAATCGCGTTTGTGATTGATGGTAGTAACCAATGGCAAATCGCCCTTGTTCTTCGATGCGCAGGCTGCGCGGGAAGGTGTCGCCCAGCCCGTCAATAATTTGACTGATTTCACTTTCAATAGTGTATGCAATACCGCCTTTGTCTTTTTTACGCATGGATGAAAGGTGGTTCTGCACATTGCGCAGCAGCATAGGGAACACACTAGCGGGAGTGGCGGACGCGGCACCGTAGTAGCGATCCTTAATAGTGGCATTCAACTCTCTACCAAGTGCGCCACGTTGGGCGTTTTCTAATTCGGCAAATAAGCGGCCCAATAAGTAACCTGGATGGGTGGAGCTTTTATCAAGACTCACGGAAACCTCCTGTTTGTTCGAGTTTAAGTGCGTGGTCAAGCGAGCCTCTCGGGCTAACACTGCCTTGCAAAGCGCGACGCGCAAGCCATTGATATTGCCATCACTGCGAAAACGCATAACAACACTGGTAAGCAGTGGTCGGGGGTAGCGCTGCCCCGTGATAATGGCGCGTATCATTTCGCCAGCGAGCTGGGGCAGTACGTCTTCTGATTTTGGCCGTGCGCCATGAATAGGCGCTGTTTGCAAGGTTAACCACCAAACGCTGGGGGCAATACCTTTCCAAGGTGCAGGCTGGATATCTAGATCTCGGTAATGCTGGGCATAATGTTTAGTTAAGTGCTCCAGGCTATCAACCAGCCAAAAACGAACGGATAGACGAGCGGCATTGGGAGCAAGGCCCAGTACGTAAAATTGCGTTTCGGGTTCTAGCTCCGGGGCGACCTCCTTTAGCGGGCGGCCATCAGCTACCTGGGCAAGTAGAGAGCCTAGTTTGCTGGCTTCCTGTTCATCGCTGGGTGGTTGGTTGAGTACCGCGAAAAAGCTTTCCGCCGCTTGCGCCGCCTTTGCTGTTTGCGCAGTTGCCCAGAAAACCAGCGTGGTATCGCCTATTTGCAGGCGTTGTTGGTTGTCTGCATCGCCACGCAGTAAATAGTTAAGCGCCGTTGTGTAGCCAAAAATCGCTGATGTGGAGATAGCCGCGTTTTGATTTTTACGAAAGCCGTAGGACTCGTAGGCCTCGCTATTAAACGAAACTAGCGAGGCACCCGACGATTGTGCGTCTCTAACGCCTTTAATGGCAGGGTGGTCAGTGCCCAGTATGGCGTCTTCCCCAGTGATTAAGCATTGCCCGAAAATACCGGTATTTTCTTCGAGTGCAGCACCCCAGATACGGCGAGCACCGTCGTTTTCATGTAGATATTGTTGTTGTCCGTCTAGCCGAAAAATAATATTGCTATCCAGTACCTCCTCGCTGTAACCGGGCAGCGAGGATAGTTTCTCAGGGTGCCATTGATCTAAGAACTTCAAAAAGGCCAGGAGTGATGTGTCATCACTGTCACGGAAAAGGTCAAATTGGCGGGCTTTGAAGGCGGCATGTTCATCGCTTAAGCGTTTGCCTTCTCCGGCTGTTACCCCTAATGCGTACGCAGTTTTATCCCAAAGCGGGTAGGCGTGAATACCTGATGTGCGTCGCTTATCAACGGGTACCTGATAAGGGCGGGCGCGGGGCTTTTTGCCTGAGGTGTCACGCAGATCATCAATCTGCTGCGGACAGCCATTCTGATCGAATGCCAGGGCAAAGCTGATTTTTTCTGTACTAAAGCCTGGCTGCGGTACTTTGTTTTCCTTGGATAGCCGCTGATAATAGTCATTGAGGGCGGTCAGTATCATGCGAGTGTCTCCTGGAAGGGAGGCACTTCAATCACGCCATCTTGCATCTTGGCGCGGAAAAATCGCGATGTTTTGCCGTTTGCAAAATCAATATCGTGCAGCATGTAGCCAAGGTCTTTTTCACCGGTTAATGCTGGGTCAAAAGAGGGGAGGGGCTGCTCAGGTTCAATGAGCGCAAAATTCGCCGGAAATTCGCGGGTACCCATGCAGGGAGTGTGGAAGCATTGGCCTTGGCGGGCGCGGCGATTGAAAATATCCAGGTGTTTGCCGGGGGTGTCGCTATCATCCGCACGTGAGGTAAATTCAAAGTGCGCCTCAATCACGTAGGCTACATTGCGTAAAATGGTGGCGGCCCGCTGTTGGCGATTCTGGTCAACAAAATAGGCCACATCATCAACGCGCCCCGCTTTCATGGCCTTTGTTACAGAGGCGGCTGAGAGCTTGCCGCCGACTTCATTGCGCCGCAGCGACTCAAATTGGATGGGCTTGAGTACATGGATACGGTCTACGCACCAGCGAATGGCGGGTTTCCAGTGGATGGCTTCCAGTATGCCGCGTGCTGCCGAGGGTGTGATCACATCATAGGATACACGCTCTACTTTCATCTCTGGCCGCGTAAAGCAGGCCCTGTCACCCCAGATATGCAGTCGAACTCCGTATGACATAATGGCTCCCTATTAATGTTGTATGTTCACCACTGTAAGCTTTCGGCTCGCATAAAGGTTGGGTCGCTCCAGTTCAACCCTAGCGCATCATCGTAGAGGTCTTCATTGACCAGCAGCATGAATTGGTCATTAAATTTATCCGGCTCGATAGACGCAATGGCACCGACTTTTTCTAGGGCTCTAAAGCCGTTATGAGGCACTTGCACTGTATAGAGCTGCAATTTTCGGGCGATGCCGCCAGGGCTTGTGGCAAAGGCGAGATCTTTAATCGCTTTGCGAGCTTCATCGTCTCTGGGGATAATGACACTGCGTTGTTTGTTGTCGATGAGGCGAAATTTCTGCTCGAGGGTTTCAAAGGGCAGGCCGTCAAGCCGCCCTTTTTCAATCAGCGAGAGCAGTTGGTGCTTGTCGAGTTGGTTAGGCCCTTGCTGCCAGTAAAGTAGCGTGAAATACGCCTCTATCGCTTCCAGCGAGAGTGGGTCGTGACCGTGCTGGCGTAGTACTTCGCGGGTGGCTTGGGCGAACTGTTTTAGCTCGGGCGGCGGCGCCCACTCTTCATTGGCAGTTGCAAAAATACGCACTTCGCTCTCTTCGGCGGTTCGTTTGCCTTCACGGTTACAGCGCCCTGCGGCCTGGGCGATAGAGTCTAGCCCCGCTTCGGCGCGCAGCACTCTTGGAAAGTCCACATCGACGCCCGCTTCTATTAATGAAGTAGACACAACCCGGCATGGTTTGCCTTCTGTAAGTGTTTCGCGAATATGCTGTAATACCTGTCGCCGATGAACGGCGCACATGGCGGTGGTCAGATGAAAAGCGCCTGGCTGATCGGCGATGGATTCATACAAGGCTCTGGCGTGGCGGCGGTTATTGACGATGCACAGAACCTGATTGACGTCCAGGATTTCATCGCGCAACTGGTCGTCATCTAAGCAGCCAATATGCTTTACCGTCACCCGTTTTAACGCTCGATACAGGTTTCTTGGATCGGGGGCTAGCTCCTCAACGTCTTTGAAACCGCCTGTGAAGCTGCGGGCTGCGTCATTAGTTTCAAGCAGGGCGGGTTGGGTAGCGGTACAGAGCACAATGCTGGCGTGATAATTCAGCGCGAGTTCATCCAGTGCGGCAACACTTGGCCGTAGCAAGGGTAGGGGCACTGTTTGTGCTTCATCCAGAATGACGACGCTGCGGGCAATATTATGTAATTTGCGGCAGCGTGATGTTTTAGCGGCAAAGAGGCTTTCAAGGAACTGCACCGATGTTGTCACGATAATCGGTGCGTCCCAGTTCTCACTGTCGCGTCTGAGTTTATCAAGACTATCCTTGTCGCCTTTTGACGCTTTTTCAGCATCAAAGGTGCTGTGGTGTTCGAGCACTGCTTCAGCACCGTATTTGCCCAACGCCTTCCGAAATACTGCAGCGTTCTGTTCGACGATGCTGGTAAAGGGGATAACGTAGATAACGTGATCCATGTTGTGGGTGATGGCGTGATCCAGGGCGAAGGCGAGGGAGGCCAGGGTTTTTCCTCCGCCAGTGGGTACTGTGAGGCTGAAACAGCCGGGTCTCATTCCTGCTTTATTACGTACCTCACGCAGGATATGCCCACGTAATTGGTTAATGCCTTTTTCGGTGTCGAAGGTTTCTAGGTATTGATTGAGCGCTTCGCGAAGAAGCGTTAGCGAAGCGCCGCCACCGCGTTGCCGTGCTAAGCCGGTCTCATGTTGGGCGTAGAAGGTTTCAGTATCGATATAGTCTGCATCGACCAAGCATGAAAAAAGCATTCTGGTGAGAAACGCGAGTTGAAAGAAACCCCGTTCTGGACGTTGGGTAAATGTACCAGGAGGACATAGCTCCTGTGGAAGCGTAAGCGCATCTTGCCAAGTGTTATCTATTGCAGGGATATCCGCTTTAAGGCGTTCACTCAGCGGGGAGCGTTCGCCTGAATCACGGCCATTGGCAAGCCCTGCATGATGGCCTGCAATGCAGTAGGCCAGCAAGTCGCCAACCCCTCCTTTGAAGCGTTGTTTAGCGACAATAGCGCCTGCAGTGGAGTGATCAACACGCTCCGGAGAGCCTTCCAGCCGCCGCTGAAAAGGCGCGCTGTATTTGCCTAAGTCATGCAAAAGACCCGCTGCATACCCAGCATCTGCCATACCAAAGCGTTCAGCGCGTCTTGCCGCCATTTCGGCGACACACTTTAAATGATCGTCTAGTGTTTGCCAGGCTTGCTTGCCAGTTTCTGGGAGTGAGTGAGCGTAAAAGCGCGACGATTTAGGTGGCATTTGCATGGCTCAATATGATTAATATTTAGTCACCTTAGCCTTAAAGCATCCCCTTTTTCTATAGCTGAATGCTTACACTGCACAAGCTATTGCTTAGTCCCTGAGGCCACCCATAGCTCCCCGCCGTGCTTTTGCCTACAATAGGCTTCTTTCATCACGGGCGATGTACGCCGTGTTTCACTGATTTCAGGCCAAGGGATAACTCATGCTCGATCCGAAACTGCTGCGCGGTGATCTTGATGCGGCTGCGCAACAACTGGCCCGGCGGGGCTTCGAACTTGATAAAGCGGCATTGCAAGCGCTGGAATCGCGCCGTCGTGAGTTGCAAACCCAGACCGAGCAGCTGCAAAACGAGCGCAATATGCGTTCAAAAGCGATTGGTAAGGCGAAGGCTAGCGGTGAAGATATTCAACCGTTGCTGGATGAAGTGAGCGATTTAGGCGAGCGCCTGGATAAAGCCAAGAAAGAACTGGCCGAGGTGCAGGAAGAGTGGGATGACGCTATCAGTGGTATTCCCAACCTTCCTCATGAAAGCGTGCCTGAAGGCAAAAGCGAAGACGACAATGTTGAGCTTCACCGCTGGGGTACGCCGCGTGAGTTTGATTTTGAGGTGTTGGATCACGTGGATCTTGGTAAGAAATCGGGTTATCTCGATTTTGAACTGGCAGCTAAGCTGACCGGCGCTCGCTTTGCGGTAATGCGTGGGCCGATTGCGCGTCTGCATCGGGCGCTGGCGCAATTTATGCTGGATACGCAAACTCAGCAGCATGGTTACGAAGAGTGCTATGTGCCGTACATGGTGAATCGCGATTCGCTGATGGGCACCGGGCAACTGCCAAAGTTTGGCGAAGATCTGTTTAAACTTAACGACGAACGGGAATACCATCTGATTCCGACGTCGGAAGTGCCACTAACTAACTTTGTGCGTGATGAGATTGTCGATCAGGCTGCGTTGCCAATGAAGTTGACTGCTCACACGCCTTGTTTCCGCAGCGAAGCGGGTTCTCATGGGCGCGATACCCGCGGCATGATTCGTCAGCATCAGTTCGATAAAGTCGAAATGGTGCAGATTGTCGAGCCAGAAAAGAGTTATGAAGCACTGGAAGAGATGCGTGGCCATGCTGAAGCAATTCTGCAGGCGCTGGAGTTGCCATACCGCGTAGTAACGCTGTGTACCGGCGATATGGGCTTTGGAGCGGCGAAGACCTACGATTTAGAAGTTTGGTTGCCTAGCCAAGAAACGTATCGGGAAATTTCTTCAGTCTCTAACTGCGAAGATTTCCAGGCGCGGCGCATGCAAGCCCGCTTCCGCCACCCAGACGCGAAAAAGCCACAATTGCTGCATACACTGAATGGTTCAGGCCTAGCGGTGGGGCGTTGCCTGCTGGCGGTGCTTGAAAACCACCAGCAGGCAGATGGCTCTATTACTGTTCCTGCGCCTCTGCAACCCTACCTGGGCGGCCTTGAGCGTCTTGCCCTCTAATTGCCCACTCGACGTTGACCTCGGCATCGATACGAATGGTGCCGGGGCGATAGTCGCTAGCGGAACCACTGCCCATGGCATCGCTCTCAGCGCGCATGGCCATCATGCGGGGCTGGAATATGGGGGCTTGGGCTTCTTCAATGCGCTGTACTTGGCCAAGCCTTACGCCTAGTGTGCTGGCCATTAGGTCCGCTTTATGGCGGGCTTTTTCTAGTGCTTTAGTAAGCGCTTCATCGGTAGCGGCGTCGCGGTCTTGAAGATCAAACTGAACGCCGTCCAGCGTGTTCACGCCAGCACTTATCATCGCGTCAAACACCTCGCCCAATTGATCTATATTGGTAAGCTCAATACTGAAGGGGCGCTCTAAGCGGGTGCGCATTAACGTTTCGTGTTCACCATCATCGTTGCGCGGCCCCGCGACGTGCTCAGGATAGACATTGAGTGACCCTGCATTGATGGCACGTTGCTCAATGCCGATGTCTTCCATGGCTTTAATGAGCTCGCTGGCACGATTTTCCAGTCGCTCGCGTGCGTCGCTCAGCTCGTCACTGTCGGTATCTTCTAGCGTGGAAACCGCTGGGGTGTTTTCCCACAGCCGTGCAGACAGTGTGGCTTTGTCGGGCTCTACTTCCACCCATGATTGGGCTTGGACATGTAAACTTGGCGGGGTGGGGGGCGCGGCGTGAGCCGTAGACGTTGCCAGAAGGGCGAGAAGTGCGCTGCCAAGCACGCCGTAGCGCAAGCGTTTTAGATGTGGTGTTGCTGGAGTCATAGGTCACTTCCTTACTGATCGAGCCAATGATTAATGTTAACTAATTTATACTGTGACGCTGCTTGGAAGGGCAAAGCGCAATAAAGTTCACTGGCTAAGAGTCGATGCAAAGCAATTGCTTAATGTTGTCATGGTTTGTGCAATATTGCGCGAGCGGCCATGATATGTGGATAACACGCTAAGGAAAGGGCAATGTCGAAATTATCGGATGAGGATTATCGTAGTATCCCTTTAAATGCGACCCTGGCGCTTGCCGCACTCGTTGTTATTGTTGCGGGTATGAAGGCCGGGGCGGATCTTCTGGTTCCTCTGTTACTGTCAGTCTTTATTGCTGTTGTATGTACGTCGCCTGTGCAGTGGCTGCACCGCTGTGGACTCAGTAGAGGAGCCTCTGCTTTTTTAACATTGATGGTGCTGCTGGGTTTTATTTCCTTAATTGGCTTGCTGGTGGTCAACAGCTTTAGCACCTTTGTTCAGGTGCTGCCGGATATCGAGTCGCGTTTGTATGAGCACTATTGGGATTTGCTGAACGCACTCTCTAGCCGTGGGCTAGCCATTAATCCTGATCAGCTCAGCAATATGCTTGCTATGGAAGACGACGGGTCGTGGGTGACAACGTTGCTAGGCGAACTCGGTAATCTCTTTATGCAAGGCAGTATTATCGGGCTGTTAGTTATTTTCATGCTGTTCGAAACGCTTAACTTCCGAGATAAAGTGTCCCGCGCTCTTGAGAACCCAGCGCCAAGCCTAAAGCGGTTTAGCGAGTTTAGTTTAACGCTGAAGCGCTACCTAGCAGTGAAGACCGTTATTAGCTTGGCCACCGGGGCACTCGTATGGCTCTCTTGCTTGATAGTGGGAGTGGAGTTTCCGTTGCTGTGGGGGGTGTTGGCTTTTGCCCTTAACTTTATTCCTAATATCGGCTCGGCCTTGGCGGCGATTCCTCCTGTGCTGCTATTGCTGGTATCCCAAGATGGTGGAGTATTGCAGGCGCTGTTACTCGCATCTGCCTATTTGGTGATTAATTTCGTTTTGGGTAACTTGATTGAGCCGCGAGTGATGGGACAGGCCTTGGGGCTATCGACGTTTGTGGCGTTTCTTTCGTTGGTTGTGTGGGGGTGGATCTTTGGTGCTGCGGGGATGTTGTTGTCGGTCGTATTGACGATGACGTTAAAAATCGCCTTGGACAGCCATCCTCAAACTCGCTGGATTGCTCATTTGCTGGGGCCGGGAGGGCAGCGTCGAACGCGCCTTGGCGATGCACGCCGTCCACCTTGGAAGCGTCGAGAGTAGAAGGAGGCGTTTGGGACCGGAAGTGCAGAAAGTTACCGCTGGCAGTGCCAGCGGTAACGTTAGCGCGAGTTAGGCGTTTTGATCGATAAATTGGGTCAGCTGGGATTTAGACTGTGCACCTACCAGCGACGCCACTTTCGTACCGGACTTAAATAGCATCACTGTCGGAACGCCGCGCACGCCTTGTTCTGCAGCAATTTCAGGCGCATCGTCAACGTTCACACTAACCACTTTCAGATTGTCACCACGTTCAGCAGCAACTTCATCAACCACAGGTGCCATTACTTTACAGGGACCGCACCAGGGGGCCCAAAACTTCAGTAGGACTGGCTGTTCGGCGTTGAGGACTTCTTGCTCAAAATTGGCGTTGGTGACATCAACATTGTTAGCCATCTGTTTCTCCCGTTTGCGTTGCTCTTGCTGTTTCGTTGCCTCAAATGGAGCAACGGTCATTACGCGTTTTACTAGCGCACTTTCACCGCGCCAAGTTGGCAGATGTTAGCGGGCGCAGAAGGTGCTGGCAAATTTCCTATGACGTTTCGACAGCCATTATGAAAAATTAATGGGTGTTCGTAACGGCTATTTTTTATACTATAAGTGAATTATAAGATGATTTTTTATTCAAAATTGTATGTATGAGGCGTGTCGCCCCCACGTATTGCACCTTTAAGTGCTGCGCGGGTGGTGCAAGTTAGCAGCGGCGCGAGGATGCGCTTCAACGTGCTTCCTGCATAGATAATAAGGTGAGGATATGAAGCTACAGCAACTTCGCTATATCTGGGAAGTCAATCGACACAACCTGAATGTGTCAGCCACCGCGCAGAGTTTGTTTACCTCGCAGCCGGGGATTTCCAAGCAAATACGCTTGCTTGAAGATGAGCTAGGTGTTGAGATTTTTGCACGCAGCGGAAAGCACCTTACTCGCGTAACGCCAGCAGGGCTGTCTATCATTGAGCTGGCAGGTCAGGTGTTGAAGCTGACAGAAAACATCAAACAAGTCGCCCAAGAACACAGCGACGAGCGCCGGGGTAGTTTGTCGATTGCTACCACTCATACTCAGGCGCGCTATGCACTACCTCCTATCATCAGCGAGTTTACTCTTAAGTACCCTGATGTTGCCCTACATATGCAGCAGGGCACACCCAAGCAAATCGCTCAGATGGTTAGCGAAGGTCAGGCCGATTTTGCAATTGCTACTGAATCGCTAGAGCTGTTCACTGACTTGGTGTTGTTACCTTGCTACCGCTGGAATCGCTGCGCTTTAGTACCTAAAGACCACCCACTGGCATCGATAGACAAGCCACTGACGCTTGAAGCGTTGGGCGAACATCCTCTCGTCACTTATGTGTTTGGGTTTACCGGCCGCTCGCAATTAGATGATGCGTTTAAAGCACAAGGACTTACGCCAAATGTGGTGTTAACGGCCGCTGATGCTGATGTGATTAAAACCTATGTGCGACTGGGCATGGGGGTTGGTATTGTCGCCCAAATGGCGGTTGATCCAGTGTTAGATGAAGATTTAGTCGCGCTGGACGCCAGTCATCTTTTCGCGAGTTCTACGACTAAGATTGGGATTCGTCGTGGCACCTTCATGCGCGGCTATATGTACGATTTCCTCGTACGCTTTGCACCTCATCTCACTCGGGACTTGGTAGACGAAGCCTTGCTGGCTGGCCCACGTTTTGAGCATGAGTTGTTTGAGGGAGTAGAGCTTCCTGAGCATTAGCAGCATCGAATAGTGGGTGAGATAGTGGGTGAATAGCGCATTAGCGTGGTTGAGCTTGCGCGCTATTCACCATTTACCACCTACATTTCATTTTCAGTGCTGTAAATGCAGGCCACACTCACGTTTGTCTTCTACTTTGGTGGGGTCGAAGTAGTCAAAGTTGTTGGGCAGATCGTGTGCCTCAAGATAGTAGTACATATCTTTTGCTGTCCACTGCAGCAGCGGGGCAATTTTTAATAAGCCATCGCTGTTACGGCTGGCAGGCTGCATTTTAGCCCGCTCTGGGGTGTCCTCTGCCCGTAGGGCGGTGAACCAGACATCCGGCTGCATTTCCCGCAGGGCACGCTCAAACGGCTCAATCTTTACTTCTTGAGTGAAGGCTGCGTGACGTGGGTCGTCAATGCTGGGCATTGCCCCCTCTAGTGCTTCACGATGAGCACGGGTTCGCTGCGGAATAAAGCTGACCATGTTTAGGTTCAGCCGCTGGATTAAGGCATCGGCGAATTGGTAAGTAGCCTCAGTGTTATAGCCACTATCCATCCATACGATAGGGATGTCTGGACGTGCCTGAGTGACCATATGCAGAATTACCGCTTCAAACGGCCGGAAATTGGTCGTGCAAATAGGACGCTCGCCTTGGCTAAGCGCCCACTTGATAAGGTCTTGGGGATTATTGGCAAAATCACGGTTAATGCTGTCAAGCGCTGAAGACATGCTGCCTCCTGTCATAAGGTCGAGTATGACACTAGGCTATCAAAGAGAGGGGGCTTAGCCCCAATACCGTTTGGTTTGGCTTTTATATTCCTTTTTGATTTAAGAATTTTGTTATTTATTCCAAAGCGCCGATTAGATGACGGATTTTATCCAGCGTTTCTGTGTACTCCTCGTCTGCTCTAGAGTCGGCGACTAACCCCCCGCCGCCCCAAACATGTAGCTTGCCTGCATCTGCCACCATGGTGCGTATCGCAATTGATGTGTCCATGCTGCCCCGTTTATCGATGTACCCCAGGCTTCCGCAATAGACACTGCGTTGGCAAGGCTCCAACTCGTCGATAATTTGCATGGCGCGTATTTTAGGCGCGCCAGTAATAGAGCCGCCAGGAAACGCCGCTGTCAGCAGAGATAGCGGTGAACGATGTTTGGCGAGCTGACCTTGAACCACGCTTACCAGGTGATGCACGTTGGGATAGCTCTCTAACTGACATAGCTGCGGTACGCGAATAGACCCAGGAGCGCATACGCGTCCCAAGTCATTGCGCAGCAAGTCAACAATCATGACATTTTCCGCACGGTCTTTCGTGCTGCTTAATAATTGTTCCGCTAGGGCGATATCCTCCTCCGGCGACTTACCTCGTGGTCGCGTGCCTTTGATTGGGCGCGTTTCCACTCGCCCGTCTTTACACTGGATAAAGCGTTCTGGGGAAAGCGAGAGTACCGCTTGGTTTCTTCCCCATGCCATGAAACCTGAGAAGGGCGTCGGTGTTGCCTTGCGAAGGCGTAAATAAGCCTGCCA
The DNA here is from genome assembly GCA_030440445.1 of Halomonas sp. KG2. NCBI lineage: Bacteria > Pseudomonadati > Pseudomonadota > Gammaproteobacteria > Oceanospirillales > Halomonadaceae > Halomonas > Halomonas sp. KG2. Next base: position 1,541,393 of record CP098528.1, read on the forward strand.
TTCATCGCCTTCATAGCTCGCTGTAAACCGCTGAGCAAGGTTAATTTGATAGCAGTCGCCTGCGCGAATGTAGTGCTGAACAGTGTTAAAGCGTTCGGTGTAATCTGCTTGGCTTAGCTCGCCCTGGAAGGGGCTGGTTAAGTGGAAGTCTTTAGCAACACTGGCAGGTGGCTGAGCGAGCCATTTCATGACCTGCTGTTGGCGAGTTGCTGTTGCAATGAGCCATGTTGCCTGCTTTTCGTGATCAAAGGTAATGCACCAGTCGTAAAGCCCCAAACGTGCCAATGGCAGATTAGTAACACTGGGGTGGCGGCTGGGAATCGCGAGGTTATTACGTCCTAGATCATAACTCCAATAACCCATCAGGCCGCCTAAAAAAGGCAGCTCGCTGGGGAAATCTGTGCTGGGTAGCTGTTCAAGCATCCATTGCTGCTGGGCGGTCATATCTCCAGCGAGTGCCGAAGGAAGGTCCAGCTGCGTTGAAGTGAAGTGAGTTTGTCCATCAGGCATGACTTCTAGCGTAGCTAACGGATCACTGCTGATAATGTCGTAGCGCCCGTTTGCTGTGGGGCGGCCGCTATCAAGTAATACCGCACCATGACGCTTTCGCAGGTGAGCAAAGATCTCCAGTGGAGTAGGAGAGTAGGGCAGGGCTTTAATGGTCAACGCCGATGTCATGGAGCAAACGCCAGGCCAATGGAAGGCAACGCATTCTAGAGGTCGTTAATTGATGACACCAGTGCTAACCACTGACGCCTTTCTCACGGTAGATTAAACACGGTTAACGGAAAGAGCATGATTGTTGACATTAACCCAAGGATAAATAGCTGGGTTACACGAAAGGTGAATAAAATCGACCATTTTGACTAGTTGACGGCACAAATGTGGCGGGCTAAAGTTCTCCTACCTCATAATTGTCGACAATTAGCCATGACCTCACTTGCTACTCTTTCTCGTTCTAAAGCTGATTCGCCCAGTGATCAGACCTCGCCAGAAGTCCGAACGCTGGCTGAGCGGGTCTTTCACCAGCTTCAAGACGCTATTGTACGTGGAGAGCTGGCGCCGGGCAGCAAAATTACCGAGCCGGGGCTTTCTAAAACGTACGGTATCTCTCGCGGTCCGTTGCGTGAAGCCATGCGGCGTTTAGAAGCGCACCGTCTAATTGAACGCGTACCTCACGTTGGCGCTCGCGTCGTCAAACTCTCTATGAAAGAGCTGCTTGAGTTGTTTGATGTGCGCGAAGCGCTTGAGAGCATGGCAGCCCGCTTGGCCGCTGAGCATATGTCTGCCGAGGAGATTAAAGGGCTGCGCGAGGTGTTGGCCCTTCACGAAGGCCAGGCAGATCTCAAGCGTGGCGAAGCTTACTATCAGCGCGAAGGCGATCTTGACTTCCACTATCGCATTGTTCAAGGCAGCCATAACAAAATGCTGATGAACCTGCTTTGCGACGATCTCTACTACTTAGTGCGTCTTTACCGTACTCAGTTCAGCGCCAGCGGTAAGCGGCCCCAGCTCGCCTTTGTCGAGCACCACCGCATTGTAGATGCTATTGAAGCCGGAGATGCCGAGCTAGCAGAGTTGCTGATGCGCCGCCACGTTAGCGCTTCCCGAGCCAACGTCGCCGACCGTTACGCTGCTGTTCTTGAACAACAATCAACGCCATCAGCGGATTAGCTCGTTACGCCTATCCGCCAAGCCTTTTAAAGGAGCAATGCCAATGTCCAGTTCATCTACTCTCACGCCAGGTGCTCGCTTTCGTGCTGCGCTAGACGCGAACCGCCCTCTACCGATTCTAGGCACGATTAACGCGTATACCGCGATGATGGCCGAGCGAGTAGGTCACCAAGCGATTTATCTGTCGGGCGGCGGCGTGGCTAACGCGTCTTTTGGCTTGCCGGACTTGGGTATGACCAGCATGAACGACGTGGTGGAAGATGCACATCGTATCTGCGGCGCTACTGACCTGCCGCTGCTGGTAGATATCGATACGGGCTGGGGCGGTGCTTTTAATATTTCACGTACCGTTAAAGAGATGCAGCGCGCAGGCGTTGCTGCCGTTCACCTGGAAGACCAAGTAGCTCAAAAGCGCTGCGGCCACCGCCCGAATAAAGCCATTGTCTCCCAGCAGGAAATGGTTGACCGCATCAAAGCCGCGGCAGATGCCAAGCTTGATCCCGATTTCTATCTGGTTGCGCGTACCGATGCGTTCCAGAAAGAGGGCTTAGACGCCGCCATCGAACGTGCTAATGCCTGTGTGGAAGCGGGTGCGGATGCAATCTTCGCCGAAGCCGTGCATACCCTGGATGATTATCGTGCGTTCTGTTCGCGCGTGAATGCGCCAATACTGGCCAACATCACTGAGTTTGGCGCAACGCCGCTGTTCTCTCAGCAGGAGCTGGGCGAGGTGGGCTGTCGCATGGTGCTCTATCCGCTGTCTGCCTTCCGCGCTATGAATGCTGCCGCATTGAAGGTGTATCAGAGCATTTTAGATAACGGTCATCAAAAAGAGGTGGTCGATACCATGCAGACTCGCGATGAGCTGTACGACTTTTTGAATTATCACGATTTCGAGCAAAAGCTCGACGCGCTATTTGCTGAGCAGAAAGACGCTTAATAGCTATCAATACTAAAACATATAAAAAGAGCTAACAGGAGACACGACATGGCTGATAAACCGCAAAACAGCGCAGGACTCCGTGGTCAAAGCGCCGGTACTACAGCGCTGTGTACGGTGGGTAAAACGGGTTCCGGATTAACCTACCGTGGTTTTGATATCAAAGAGCTGGCCGAGAAGGCGAAGTTTGAAGAAGTCGCGTATTTATTACTGAAAGGCAAGCTGCCCAACCAAGCCGAGCTTGATAGCTACATTACCAAGCTGAAGGGGCTGCGTGGCTTACCCGATGCTTTGAAAACCGTACTGGAGCAAATTCCCAAAGATGCGCACCCGATGGATGTTATGCGCACCGGTACCTCCATGCTGGGTAACCTGGAGACAGAAGAGAGTTTTGACCAGCAGCAGGATGTCTCTGATCGGCTGCTAGCGGTACTGCCCTCGATTATTTGCTACTGGTACCGCTTTAGCCATGACGGCGTTCGTATTGATACTGAAACCGACGATGCCTCGGTAGGTGGTCACTTCTTGCATATGCTGCGTGGCGAGCCCGCTTCTGAGCTGCATGCGCGGGTTATGAACGTATCGCTGATTCTATACGCCGAGCATGAGTTCAATGCGTCAACGTTCACGGCGCGGGTTTGCGCCTCGACGCTTTCCGATATGCACTCCTGTGTTACCGGCGCGATTGGTTCGTTGCGGGGCCCGCTGCATGGCGGTGCTAACGAAGCGGCCATGGCGATGATCGAGAACTGGGCGTCGCCGGAAGAAGCTGAGCGTGAAATGCTCGGTATGCTTGAGCGCAAAGAGAAGATCATGGGCTTTGGCCATGCCATTTATCGCGAGTCTGACCCGCGTAATGAAATTATCAAAGAGTGGTCGAAGAAGCTTTCTGAAGACGTTGGCGACAGCGTGCTTTACCCCGTTTCTGTGCGCTGTGAAGAAGTTATGTGGCGCGAGAAGAAGCTTTTCTGCAATGCGGACTTCTTCCATGCCAGTGCTTACCACTTCATGGATATTCCGACCAAACTGTTCACGCCAATCTTCGTCATGTCCCGTTTAACGGGATGGGCAGCGCATGTGTTTGAGCAGCGCGCCAATAACCGCATTATTCGCCCCAGCGCCGACTACACTGGTCCTGAGAAGAGCGAGTGGGTGCCCATCGAAGCGCGTGACTAACCCTTAACGGGCCGTGATTAAGTGAGAGGCATTATGAACACGAATTATCGTAAGCCGCTGCCAGGCGTGACGGCAGAGGGTGCTCCGGTAGATTACTTCGACGCGCACCAAGCCGTTGAAGATATCAAGCCCGGCGCCTACGCGACGCTGCCCTATACGTCCAGAGTGTTGGCTGAGCAGTTGGTACGCCGCTGCGATCCAGCGCTGTTAACCGACGCACTGAAACAGCTCATCGAGCGCAAGCAAGATTTGGATTTTCCTTGGTACCCAGCACGCGTTGTGTGCCATGACATCCTGGGGCAGACCGCGTTAGTCGACCTTGCTGGCCTAAGGGATGCCATCGCTGAGAAGGGCGGTGATCCGGCTAAAGTGAATCCTGTGGTGCCTACACAGCTGATTGTTGACCACTCATTGGCCGTTGAACACGCTGGGTTTGAGAAAGATGCGTTCGAAAAAAACCGCCAGGTGGAAGATCGCCGTAACGATGACCGCTTCCATTTCATTAACTGGACCAAAGTGGCATTTGAGAACGTCGATGTGATTCCTCCGGGCAACGGCATTATGCACCAGATCAATCTGGAAAAAATGTCGCCGGTGGTGCAGTGCCGCCCTGATGAGCAAGGCGTGCGTATTGCTTACCCAGACACCTGTGTGGGTACCGACAGCCACACGCCGATGGTCGATGCGCTGGGTGTTATTTCCGTTGGTGTGGGTGGTCTTGAAGCCGAAAGTGTGATGCTGGGCCGTGCTTCGATGATGCGCCTGCCGGATATTGTTGGTGTAGAACTCTCTGGCAAACTGCAGCCAGGCATTACCAGCACCGATATGGTGTTGGCGATTACCGAGTTTCTACGTAAAGAGCGTGTGGTAGGTGCCTACCTGGAGTTTTACGGAGAAGGTGCCGACGCGTTAACCGTAGGCGACCGGGCGACCATTTCCAACATGACGCCAGAGTACGGCGCCACGGCGGCGATGTTCTACATCGACAACCAAACCATTGACTACCTCAAGCTCACGGGCCGTGAGGATGAGCAGGTTGCTCTGGTTGAAGCCTATGCCAAGCACACAGGGCTATGGGCTGATAGTCTAAAAACTGCTGAGTATGAGCGGATACTGCGCTTTGATCTTTCCAGCGTTAATCGCACCTTGGCAGGGCCTTCCAACCCTCATGCTCATTTGCCCACCTCGGAGCTGGCCCAGCGTGGGATCGCGATCGACTTGGATAAAGCAAGGGCTGACGAGCAAGCGGGTAGAATGCCGGATGGTGCGGTGATTATCGCCGCGATTACCAGCTGTACGAATACCTCTAACCCGCGCAATATGGTGGCAGCTGGCTTAATTGCTCGTAATGCTAACCGCTTAGGGTTAACTCGCAAACCATGGGTTAAGTCGTCGCTGGCGCCGGGGTCGAAAACCGTCAAGATGTATCTGGAAGAAGCCAAGCTGATGGATGAGTTGGAAACACTTGGCTTTGGTGTCGTGGCGTACGCCTGTACGACCTGTAACGGCATGTCCGGGGCGTTAGATCCGGTCATCCAGAAAGAAATTATCGACCGTGATCTATACGCCACGGCGGTACTTTCCGGTAACCGTAACTTTGACGGGCGCATTCACCCCTATGCAAAGCAGGCATTTCTGGCATCGCCGCCCTTAGTGGTTGCCTACGCAATTGCTGGCACGATTCGCTTTGATATTGAGAAAGACGTACTGGGCACCGACCATGATGGAAACCCAGTTACGCTAAAAGATATCTGGCCCGACGATAGCGAAATCGATGCGATTGTGAAGGCCTCTGTGAAGCCGGAGCAGTTCCGTCAGACTTATATCCCGATGTTTGACCTCGACAAGAGCGCGCGCGTTCAGGTCAGCCCGCTTTACGAGTGGCGGCCTCAGAGCACCTATATTCGCCGGCCTCCCTACTGGGAAGGCAATATGGCTGCCGAACGTGGTTTGAAAGGTATGCGTCCGTTGGCGATTTTGCCGGACAATATCACCACCGACCATTTGTCGCCTTCTAATGCGATTATGCTGGACAGCGCGGCAGGTGAGTATCTGCACAAGATGGGCCTGCCTGAGGAAGACTTTAACTCCTACGCGACCCACCGTGGCGATCATTTAACTGCCCAGCGGGCGACTTTGGCGAACCCTAAGCTGTTTAATGAAATGGTCCACGACGAGCAGGGCAAAGTGCTGCAGGGGTCGTTGGCACGTGTTGAGCCAGAAGGCACCGTGACGCGGATGTGGGAAGCCATTGAAACGTATATGGCACGTAAACAGCCGCTAATTATTATTGCCGGTGCGGATTATGGCCAGGGTTCTTCGCGTGACTGGGCGGCGAAAGGTGTTGCGCTAGCGGGTGTTGAAGCCATTGTGGCCGAAGGCTTTGAGCGTATTCACCGGACCAATTTAATTGGTATGGGCGTGATGCCGCTGCAGTTTGAAGAGGGCACCACACGTAAAACCTTGGCGCTGGACGGTACGGAAGTCTTCGACGTAGAAGGCACTCCTCAGCCCCGAGCCACGCTGACGCTGGTTATTCATCGTCAAAGTGGTACCACTGAATGCGTGCCGGTGGTCTGCCGTATTGATACCGCCGAAGAGGTCACGATTTACTCTGCCGGTGGGGTCTTGCAGCGTTTCGCTCAGGACTTTCTTGAGTCCACCACGGCGTAGCCAAATTGGCGTGTAACGCAGCGCCAAGGCGATTAATGAAAGAGCCCGTCGTTAAGCGCCGGGCTCTTTTTTCGGCATGCGATTAGTGAACATAGTTATTGATAATCGACATTGAAAGTGTTCAGGCATCGTCATTGAAAATGGTTAGGGAGCGTTATTTATGTCTCATGTTGGACAAATTAGTATTCCTGCGACGTATATGCGCGGTGGCACCAGTAAGGGGGTGTTTTTCACCTTGGACAACTTGCCCGAGGCGGCGAGAGTGCCGGGAGAGGCGCGAGATAAGCTGCTGATGAGGGTGATTGGTAGCCCAGACCCCTATGAAAAGCAGATCGATGGGATGGGAGGGGCAACCTCAAGTACCAGTAAAACAGTGATTCTTTCCAAGAGTGAGTCGCCAGATCACGACGTGGACTACCTGTTTGGCCAGGTTTCAATTGATAAGCCGTTTGTGGATTGGAGCGGCAACTGCGGCAACTTATCGGCAGCAGTAGGTCCTTATGCGATTGCTAATGGGTTAGTTGACCCCGCCAAAATACCGCAAAACGGTGTCGCTGAAGTACGTATTTGGCAGGTCAATATCAGTAAAACCATTGTCTCTCAAGTGCCTATTGTTAATGGACAGGTGCAGGAGACAGGCGATTTTGAACTAGATGGTGTGACCTTTCCTGCCGCTGAGATTCCTGTGGCCTTTATGGATCCTGCGGATGGTGAGGGGGCAATTTTCCCAACCGGGAACTTGGTTGATGACTTGGAAGTGCCCGGGGTTGGCGTTTTAAAAGCGACGCTGATTAATGCGGGTATTCCCACCGTATTTGTTAACGCCCAGGACATAGGCTATACCGGTTGCGAGCTGCAGGAAGCGATTAACAGCGATGCCAAAGCACTCGCCATGTTCGAGACCATTCGTGCCCATGCTGCGGTGCGGATGGGGTTGATTAAGCATGTTGATGAAGCGGCCGGCCGACAGCACACGCCGAAGGTGGCTTTCGTTGCCCCGCCAGCCAGCTATACGGCGTCCAGTGGTAAAGCGGTGAGTGCGGAAAACATCGATCTTGTGGTAAGGGCGCTTTCCATGGGTAAACTGCACCACGCAATGATGGGTACCGCAGCGGTTGCTATCGGCGCGGCAGCCGCTATTCAAGGCACGCTAGTAAATTTAGCCGCAGGTGGTGAGGAGCGTGAAGCGGTGACCTTCGGGCATCCTTCTGGCTCGTTGCGGGTAGGTGCAAAAGCCAGCCTGACTGATGGGCGCTGGCAGATTGATCAAGCTGTCATGAGCCGTAGCGCGCGGGTGTTAATGGAAGGTTGTGTACGCATACCCGGTGATAGCTTTTAAAGAGTATTCGCGTGGGCTTTCAAGAATGTTTGAGGGGGTGGCTTTTAAGCAGCATTTGACTAGGTGACGCCTTGCCGCCGTTTTGGGAATGCCCTAAACGGCGGCTTCAGCCTAGAGTGATGTGAGTTTTATACTTATCTTTGCTTTAGCGGTTTACTCTTCAATCGCTACTTGATCGCGCATACGATCAACAGTGGCGGGGCCAATGCCGCTAACGCGGGTGAGGTCATCTACATTAGCAAATACGCCATTATTTTCGCGCTCTTCTATAATCGCGGCCGCACGGCTGGGTCCAATGCCAGGTAACTCGGCAAGCAGCTCGGCATCCGCTGTGTTCACATTAATAGGCGCGATGTCTTGTGCCAATGCAAGGCCCGAAACCCCTAAGCTTAGGCTCAATAGCAGTGCAGCCAATAGTCCTTTTAGCGCTGTTTTCATTGTTAATATCCTCATAGATTTCCTTAAAGCCGCCTTTCCCATCGGTTGTTGTACTTGGGAGTGATAGGTTGTGGCGGTTTGCGCATGCAAAAAGGTTTACTGTTTCTTCAATACCTTTTGCCTTAATTAAACTAATACGTTTATAGGGGGTGAGCTGTAAGACATTAACGATGGTGTTTGTAAGATTTTTGCTCTCTGATAATGGTTAATCACTTACACAGCCGGGTCGGGATGGCTGTTATAATGCTGTCAAATGAAAAATGGAGTTAAATACAGTGTCTACTGATACCCCGTTGATTATCGCGCTGGATTATTCCTCTCTTGATGCGGCTTTATGCATGGCAGATCAGCTTGACCCTAAGCGCTGTCGGGTAAAGGTGGGTAAAGAGTTGTTTACGCGCAGTGGCCCTGCGGTACTGGAAGCCTTGCATGGTCGTGGTTTTGAAATTTTTCTAGACTTAAAATTTCATGACATTCCCAATACGGTGGCAGGCGCGGTGCAGGCGGCAGCTGAGCAAGGCGTATGGATGGTTAACGTGCATGCTTCGGGCGGGCGCAAGATGATGGAAGCGGCTGCTAAGCGTTTAGATGATCATGGGCTAAGTACACATCTTATTGCCGTTACGGTGCTAACCAGCATGCAAGCTGAGGATCTGCATGAGGTAGGCATAGCTGCTACGCCGGAGGAGCATGTATTGCGTTTAGCCGCATTAACTCAGCAGAGCGGATTAGGTGGTGTTGTCTGTTCAGCCCAAGAGGCGGCGCAAATCAAGGCGCTCTGTGGCAACGACTTTTTGAAGGTAACTCCTGGGATACGCCCTAGCTTTGCTGCGGCTAATGACCAACAGCGTATTATGACACCCAGTGATGCGATGCGTGTTGGCAGTACGCACTTAGTGATTGGGCGACCGGTAACACAGGCGCAAGAGCCAATGATGGCGCTAGCCGCCATAGAAGCTGAGCTGGCTGACTGACGGTAATCAGCGCTTACTCGCCATCGACTCCGGTAATAGGCTTAATGGTACCCCAGCGGCGGCAGCTAGGGCACTGCCACGCCAGGCTGTCGCTGGCAAAGCCGCAGCGGCGGCAGCGATGGCGGGCTTTGCCCTCTAAAAGGGCATTGGTATGGTGCTTAAGTAACAGCAAACGCGTGTCTGGCGGAGTTTTTCCACTCAAACGTTGGCTTTCATGATAAAGGTCGACTAGGTAATCGAGCCCCCCCAGGCTGGGTGCCTCCCTTAGCCACTCGCCCGTTTGCTCAATAGCGCTATCTACGCCATCTCTTTGATGAACGAGCTCTCCGAGGGCGATAATAATGCTGGTGTACGGTGCTTGTCCCAGCAGTCGATAAAGATGCGTTTCAAACCCTTGAATGTCGTTATTACGCTCATAGGCATGCTGAAGGGTGGGCAGCATGGTGGGAATGTGAGCAATATCCTGCTGGGGAATATGGTTTAGGCGCTCAATGGCACGTGTGTAATGCCCATTATCCATCTCCAGCTCAGCAAGTAGTAACGTCGCACGGACGCATCGTTCATCCAACTGAAGCGCTTTTTTTAAGTGCTTGCGGGCGATCGCTCGACTTGCTTGTTGTATCTCCTGCTGGGCAAGTTCACATAGCCAGTGAGCAGCAGGACGTTGCATGCCGGGCTGTTGCTTAAACAGTGATTGAGCCACGTCGAGTGCTTCTTGCCAGTCTTTTTCGCGCTCAAGTAAATCAATCAGTAGCCGCTTGGCTTCCTGGCGGTAGATGTCATTGTCTGATTTATCCAGCAGCGCTCTCAGCATTCGCTGGGCTCTGTCGTGAACGCCTAACGCCATAAAATCACGTGCTAGCTCAAGCTGCACATGTTCGTTAGTGCTGGTGGATAGGGCGGGGCGAGCAAGTAGGTTTTGATGAATGCTAACGGCTTTGTCTGCTTCACCGCGTGCGCGAAACAGCTTGCCTAGCGCTATGTGGGTTTCCACCGTATCGCTATTAACATCCAGTGCATTGACAAACGTATTGATAGCTTCGTCGGGCTGCTCATTGAGCAGGTAATTCAGCCCGACAAAGTACTCTCTCGATAAACCAGATGGGCGAGAGTCGTGAGTGCGCTGGCGGCGGCGGGAAGCGTGACGAACACCCAGGCCAAAGCCGATGGCAATGGCTGCCAGTAGAACGCCTAGCAGCACGGCATCATACATTTAAGCCAGTTCCTTAAGCTCCTGAGTGCGTAGGCGGTCTAGCTCTTTGCGCTGTTGCTTATTGTGTCGCTCACTTCGTGCTAGCTGCGCTTTAAGGCGTACGTAAACACCTAGCATGGCAAGCATGCCTAAGATAACGCCGAAAGTTAACGTAGCAAGCAGCCAGACAGAGAGTGACACAGGCGGCAGTTCTGCCCAAATTAGGTTTAAGGCAATGGTTTGTTGGTTGTTGACGGCAAATAAAATGCCCACCAGTAGAACAACCAGCAATATGACGGCCAGAATCAGCCCTTTGATCCAACGCATGAGAGTTTCCTAGTCAGTGACGTTCATAATGGCTCTATTGTGTATGAGTCGTGGCGCGGCGTCATCCCACATAAAGTCGGATAACAAGATCAAAAGAGCCTTGCTATTGGCAACGCCGAGGTTGTGTAGCCTCGATTAGCTCATTAATAGCCAAGTGCGCGGCTTGCATCTACCTGTTCGCGCAACTCTTTGCCCGGTTTGAAGTGCGGCACATACTTGCCGTCCAAGTCGACCGGGTCTCCTGTTTTAGGGTTGCGCCCGACACGAGGCTCTCGGTAGTGTAGCGAAAAGCTGCCGAACCCCCGGATCTCAACCCGTCCCCCGCTAGCAAGAGCATCGGTCATATCGTCTAAAATAATACGCACCGCCGTTTCTACTTCTTTGGCGGATAGCTCCGGTTGACGCATCGCAATTTGTTCGATTAGTTCAGATTTGGTCATCGGTTGGCTCCCTGCGAACTTTAATGGCCGTGACGCGCTTGCGACCTCGATAACAACAGAGTCAGCATACTGCGCATAACAGGATAAAACAATTCAGATAAAACAAGGTACTAGAATGAATATCAGCATAGGCGAAGTGAGGCGCTGGCGCGACCCTGTGGCTTAGGTATACTGGCGACTCATTTTGTAACTGGAGAGGCTGACGTTGAACGACGATACTTCCCCTGCAGCCATATTGCGTAAACGGCTTTATTGGCACTCTCGCCGTGGCATGTGGGAGCTTGACCTGCTGCTGATACCGTTTCTTGAGCACCGCTTTGATGAACTGAGTGAAGATGAGCAGCTAGCCTATCAGCGCTTAATTGAGGAAGAGGATCAAGATCTCTTTGGATGGTTGATGCGTCGTGAATGGCCCGAGGAGCCATCATTAAAGCGCATTGTTCAGATGATCGTAGAGCATGCAGAAAATACCGATAACTCTGCTTATCGCACGCTCTAAGATTCAGTGCGCTTTTCACGCATTCTTGGCATTTGGGTTGTGTGCGGTGACGGCGTGGCTTATTAGCCCATGGATAGCGTTGCTTGCGGCAGTAATCGCGATGCTGTTGCTGAGCCGTGAGTATCGCTATCAACCCATGGGAGAGTTAAGAGTTTCAAAAAACGGCCATCACTTAAGTGCGCAGTGGTTATCGGAAGAGGGTGAGCTTGAAAACGAACAGCCTGTTAATGCTGATTACGTGGGCCCTTGGTTAATCGGGCTCCGTGTCGGGCCGCAGCGGCTTTGGTTGTGGCCCGATAGTTTGCCTGCACACAGTCAGCGTTCGTTGCGGCGTTTATGCCATCGTCCCGGGCGCTAGCTGATCAAGTGACATCTCGGAAGCCGCTGTATTCTCCTGGTGCTTAGGCCAGTCGATAGAGTAATGCAGTCCCCGTGATTCATGTCTCTGAAGTGCCGCCAATACCGTCAACTTTGCAAGCCACAGCGCTTGCTGTAAACGCACGCCTTCAGGGTGTCTGCGCTTGCCAGCGGTGCTTTCAAAAGCGTTGTTAGAGCCTTTCTTAGCGCTGTCAGCAACACCGTCAAGACGGTCGTTTAGAATGTCGTTAAGCTGCGTCTCAAGTTCGTTCAGCTTATGGTGAGCGATAGTTAACCCCTGATTGCTACGAACAATCGAAACATGCTGGCTCATTGTTGCCCGCAGTTCGCTACGTATAGTCGTCAGGGCTTCCAAGGAAGTGGATGACCACTGCTGGCCTGGCAGTGGCATTGCATCGGGGGTATCGCTAAGAGTCTCTTTAGGTGCAACTGGCCGTGTCTGTGCGCATTTTTCCTGCTTGAGTAAGTGCTTTGCGCAGCTTCTGGCGTATACCAGACACTCCAGTAGTGAGTTGCTAGCCATGCGATTGGCGCCATGTAGGCCTGTGTAAGCAAGCTCACCAACCGCATAGAGATTAGTGACGTGAGTTGCACCGCGCTGGTCTGTGGCAACACCGCCACAGCTGTAATGAGCGGCAGGCACTACTGGAATGGGTTGGCGGGTTATATCAATTCCCCGGGAGGCGCAGTGTGCCAAAATAGTCGGGAAGTGATGGCGAATAGCGGCTGCTCCAAGGTGGCTGATATCTAGCCACACATGCCCTTGGCTGCTTTGTTGGATTTGCGAATCGATAGCTCGAGCAACGACGTCTCTGGGAGCCAGCTCAGCGCGAGAATCGATATCGGGCATAAACCGATGGCCGGCCTCATTTAGCAGGTGCCCGCCTTCTCCTCGTACGGCTTCGCTAATTAAAAAAGCAGGTCCTTCTGGGTCAAACAGACAGGTAGGATGAAACTGCTGAAACTCGAGATTCATCAGTTTTGCGCCCAGTTCAGCAGCCATCACCATGCCTTCCCCACTGCTTGGTGATGGAGTGGTGGTGTGTCGATAAAGGCCACTTGCACCGCCTGTTGCTAGTACGATGTGCTTGGCAAGCAGTGTTTGTTGATGCTGCTGTTGATCTACGCCTTCCGCGCCAATACAGCGGCCTGTGGTATCGCTGATTAAGTGCAGGATGGTTAAGTCACTGCGCTGAGTAATATTGGGGTGAGAAGTGACTTTTTCGTACAGCGTGTCGACTACCGCGCGTCCAGTTGCATCGTCAGCATGAATAATACGGCGCGCGTTGTGGCCGCCTTCCCGTGTTAAATGATAAGGGTAGCGGGCGCTTGGGTCTGGATCCGGTGTAAAGGGGACGCCGTTGTCGATTAGCCACTGAATGGCATCTGGGCCGTGTGTCACGGTAAATCGAACAGCCTCTTCGTCACATAGACCATCGCCAGCAATGAGCGTATCTCGCACATGGGCGTCTAGGTCGTCGTCTGGCGAGAGTACGGCGGCTATTCCCCCTTGCGCCCAGCGGCTGGCTCCCTGGTCATCCAGAGCGGGCCTAACCAGGGTTACCGAAAGGTGGTCAGCAACTTCAAGGGCTAAGGTTAGGCCGGCGACGCCGCCGCCGATGACAAGTACGTCGGATGTTGGCGAGCTCATGGGCCGGATCCTCTTTTACATTCAAACGCGGTAGGTGCTTTTTTGCACGCTGTAGACAGCAGGGGAGGGCATCATAGCGTGACTGTTGCCACTTGGCGATGAGGGGCTGTGAAAAATTGCTTTCAGCGCATAGAGATAGCGGCTAAGCGCTCTAATGCGATAGTCAGGAGGTGGGGGCTATTTGATGATCGGATAAAACAGGAGAGGCAAAAGACAGGGTAATCAAAAAATTGAAGAGCCTTGTAAGAAGCACAAAAAAACGCTTCTCTAGCGCTCTTAAAACAAGATGGAAAACGTTTACTGCTGAAAGAAGGGGAGATGCTAATTAGATATGGTGCCCGGAGCCGGACTTGAACCGGCACGGAGTTGCCTCCGAGAGATTTTAAGTCTCTTGCGTCTACCAATTTCGCCATCCGGGCAGTGCATCGCAGGAATATTGCTATTCATCGCCACACTTAAATGGAGGCTGGAGTCGGAATCGAACCGGCGTACACGGAGTTGCAGTCCGCTGCATAACCACTCTGCCATCCAGCCTAACAAGTCGTTGGAGCGAGAAAGTAGATTCGATCGGACTGGTGTTCCAGCTCACGACCTTCTCTTGCTTTGCTGCGCTATCCAAGTTGGAGCGGGAAAGGAGATTCGAACTCCCGACCCTCGCCTTGGCAAGGCGATGCTCTACCACTGAGCTATTCCCGCTCGACTCGAGGGCGAATTATACGCATCGCTACGCGCTTGTCAATTAATGAATTTGTCTGAAGGTTCAGTCGTCTAGAGAGCCGATCACATGGAACGACTCAAGTGAGGCCAGGCCGCTTTAAGGTACTGCGCCATGGACCACAGCGTAAGAATGGCTGCAGCGTAAAGAACAACCACACCCATTAGCGCAAACTCATGTCCTGGAGGGAAGGCCAGAAGTATGAGCAAGGCAACCATCTGCAGTGTTGTTTTAAGCTTACCGATCCAGGACACCGCAACCATACCTCGCTTGCCCATTTCGGCCATCCACTCACGAAGTGCCGAAATGACGATTTCGCGGCCGATAATGACCAATGCGGGCAGTGTTAATACCAGTGTGTCAAAGCGCTCAATGAGTAGCGCCAGTGCAACAGCGACCATCAATTTATCAGCCACAGGATCGAGAAACGCGCCAAACGGCGTTGATTGATTCCAGCGGCGGGCTAAGTAGCCATCTAGCCAGTCGGTGATGGATGCTAGTGCAAATAAGCCTGCAGCGACTGGCATACTCCAACTGAAAGGTAGGTAAAAAAGCACTACTAACAGTGGAATAAAAACGATTCTTGCCAGAGTAAGTATGTTGGGTATATTCATCGCGGGGCGCGATCCTTGCCGGAGAGTCATGGAAGACGGAGTGTAGTGGGGGATATTCTATCCCCCTTGGTGCTTAGCATCCATGTTAACAGTAGGTTTATCCATTTAGAGATTGGTAAATTGTCTCAGCGAGCGAGGCATTAATGCCAGGTACGCGCGCCAACTCCTCGCGGCTAGCTTTCTGAACGCCCTGCAAACCGCCGAAGAAGCGTAATAGTTCGCGCCGTCTTTTAGGGCCTATGCCGGGAATGTCTTGAAGCGTAGAGGTGCGGCGTGCTTTGTCACGTTGGGCGCGGTGGCCGGCAATGGCAAAACGGTGAGATTCATCGCGTATATGCTGAATTAAATGTAATGCTGGCGACGCGGGGTCAAGAGGTAAGGGATTATCGGTGGTTTCTAGGAAGAGCGTTTCCAGGCCTGCTTTACGGGTGGTGCCTTTAGCAACGCCGAGCAAAATGATGTCGGTAACCGCTAGCTCGGTTAACACACCGCGAGCCATGTTCAACTGACCTTTGCCGCCATCGACGATCAAAATATCAGGCGCCACTGCCTCGCCGCTTTTTACCCGTTTAAGGCGGCGTGTTAGTGCTTGTTGCATGGCTGCATAATCATCGCCTGCGGCGACGCCTTCGATGCGGAAGTGGCGGTAATCGCTCTTGCGTGGGCCCTGATGGTCAAATACGACACAGGAAGCAACGGTTGCTTCCCCATGGCTGTGGCTAATGTCAAAGCACTCAAGGCGCTGGGGTATTTTGTCCAATGCGAGCGCTTTCTGGAGGGCTTCAAATCGCTGAGTGAGCTGGGTTTTGTTAGCTAGCTGTGAAGCAAGCTGTTGCTCGGCATTGGTCATGGCTAGATGCTGCCACTGGGCGCGATGCCCCCGGACTTGGCTGGTGACGCGAACGCGTTTACCCGCTTGCTGTGAAAGTGCATCGGCAATCAGTGGGCTATCTTCCAGTGGGTGGCTGGTAATTACTTCACTAGGTACGTTGTGGGGTTGACCAAAGTAGTACTGGCTAACGACTTCCGTCAGCAGCATGTCCGGTGGCAGGTCGAGGTCGTTTTTAGGCGTGTGATGGCGAGCGCCCAGTAAGCGGCCATCGCGAACGCTAAGTATTGATATGCCTAGCGCGCCAGGGCGTTGGGCCAGCGCAAAGACGTCGGCATCACCACTTTCATTGTCGACAAACTGGCGTTGCTGTAACTGGCGTAGCTGCTGTATTTGGTCACGCAACCTTGCTGCTTCTTCAAAATTTAAAGCGCGGCTGGCCGTTTCCATCTCCTCGCTAAGAAGCTGGGTAACGTGTTCGCTTTTACCTTCAAGGCACATCACTGCATGCTCAACATCGCGTCGGTAATCTGCTTCCGAAATGAAGTCAACGCAAGGCGCGCTACAGCGCTGAATTTGGTATTGCAGGCATGGCCGAGAGCGGTGGGCAAACACGCTATCTTCACAGTTACGTATGCGAAAAATTTTCTGCATCAGCGCTAGGCTTTCTTTCACCGCTCCGCTACTTGGATAAGGACCTAAATAGCGGCCATCTCCTCGACGCTGTCGCGCGCGTTTATACTCAAGCGCAGGGTAAGCGTGTTGATCGGTCACAAATACGAAGGGGTAAGACTTGTCGTCTCTTAGCAGGATGTTATAGGGCGGACGCAGTTCTTTTATCAGCGTCTGCTCTAGCAGCAGGGCCTCTGTTTCGCTACGGGTGACAGTAATTTGGATATCGGCAATTCGTGCCACCATCGCCTGGGTTTTGGCATTAAGCTGGCCACGGAAATAGCTAGCAAGTCGAGCTTTCAGGCGCTTGGCTTTGCCGACATAGAGAGTGTTGCTGTGCTCGTCCAGCATCCTATAAACACCGGGCGAGGCACTGACAGAGCTTAAAAATTGCTTGGCATCAAAAGTCATGGCTGGATATCGGCGCTTCTAGGCAACGGAAGCTGCGATGGTAGGTCTATCCCAGCATGGCGTCAAAGCCCTCAACTAAACCGTGGCGTAGTGCCAGGTGGGTAAGCTCTACATCGGTAGCGACCTCTAGTTTGTCAAATAGCCGATAGCGATAGGTGTTCACTGTTTTGGGGCTAAGGTGCAAGCGGTCTGAAATATCCTGGACGCGCTGGCAATTTACAATCATCAGGGCGATTTGTAACTCACGATGCGATAGGTGTCTAAACGGATTGTCTTCGTCAGTAAAATGGGAAAGCGCTAACCGCTGGGCGATTTCTTGGCTGACATAGCGCTTTCCGTGAAAGACTTGGCGGATAGCGTCGGTCATTTCTGACGTGTCAGCCCCTTTGCTGAGAAAGCCAATCGCACCCGCTTCCAGCATGAGCCGTAACGCACTATCTTCAATGTGAGCGGTTAATATGAGTACTTTGACGTCTTCCATTGTTCTATGGATGCGGCGAGTAGCTTCGAGTCCGCCAATGCCCGGCATGCGAATATCCATCACGACAATGTCAGGTTTTAAACGACGGCATTGAGCCACTGCGCTTTCGCCATCGTCGACCTCACCTACGACTTTAATATCGCACTCTTCGTTTAGCAGATGAGCAATGCTGGTTCTCACTAAGTGATGATCATCGGCGATTAAAACTTTGATCAAGGTGCAGGCTCCTGCATGAAATCATCGTAGTGGTGGGCGTAAGCCGCGTTGCATGATATAGAGTGCCACAGCTCTAAACAAAGGAGAATTTAGTTGATAGTTGTTCATGATTAGCTTGACGCTAAGCAAATTACTGGCGTAGTATCTTGCCGCTGCTCAATGAGTGGTTTGAAAAAGCGGCATGTGAAACTATGTGGGGCCTTAGCTCAGCTGGGAGAGCGCAACACTGGCAGTGTTGAGGTCAGCGGTTCGATCCCGCTAGGCTCCACCATTTTACAGACCCACAGAATCCAAAAAAATGCCCCGTTACCAGTAACGGGGCATTTTTTATGCTTATCATTTTCAATTGATAGTTCGTGCGAGGGTACGTGCAAGAGAGCATGCTGTTGGGCGTTCACGTGACTGAAAGCCTGTGTTAAAAAGCACGTCCCCCTTAGGCGCTACGCGTGGGCAATTTTGCCAAGCAGTAAAAATTCGATTAGCGCCTTTTGTGCATGCAGTCGATTCCCCGCTTCTTGCCACACGACAGCGCGCGGATCGTCCAATAAGGTAGTGCTGATCTCTTCGCCGCGGTGGGCAGGCAGGCAGTGTAGGAAAAGCACATCAGGTTGTGCGCTATCAAGCATTGCCTCAGTGACCTGGAAATCTGCAAAGTCTGCTTCGCGCTTAGCCTGTTCCTCTTCCTGCCCCATGGATGCCCACACATCTGTCGTGATCAAGTCGGCGTCTTTGGCAGCCTCGTGGGGGTTGTGAAGCAGCGTTACGCAGTCCCCAGCAGCTTCCATAATGTCAGCGCGTGGTTCGTAGCCTTTTGGGCAACAAACACGCAGTTTGAAACCAAACTGACGGGCGGCATTAATCCAGGAGTGACACATGTTATTGCCATCACCTATCCAAACAGCCGTGCGTCCTTCTACACTGCCACGCAGCTCGGTCCAGGTCATCACGTCTGCTAGTAATTGGCAAGGATGATAATCGTCACTTAACGCGTTAATCACAGGCACGCTGCTGGCGTTGGCATAGACTTCTAAACCTGCGTGTGAAAAGGTCCGAATCATTACCGCATCAACCATTTCGGACAGTACGCGGGCGGTGTCTTCAATCGGCTCTCCACGCCCTAGCTGGGTGTCGCGGGGAGAGAGAAAGAGGGCGTGACCGCCGAACTGCGCCATGCCGGTTTCAAACGACACACGGGTGCGAGTCGATGATTTTTCAAAAATCATCGCCAGCGTGCGGTTAGGCAGCGGCGTATAGATGGGGCCGTTAGCCTTGAGCTCGGTTTTGATCTTAATCGCACGCTGAATCAGGTACGCCAGCTCATCTGGGGTTAAATCCAGCAAGGTTAAGAAATGGCGTGTCGCCATGATGATATCTCTCCGCGCAAAAACACTATCCTAGCGATGCGGCGGGGGATGCGCAACGCGCTCGGCATGCGTAGAATGACGACCCACATGGTAAGGCCGAGTAGTTTGCTCAAGTATTAGGTTGCACAGCAACAAAAGGTAATCTTCGGCTTTAAGGGTTAAAGCGAGTTAACGAATTGCGTAAACTGGCGAGATAACATCACTTGTTTTAGGAGCACATCATGAGTACGACTGCCGAAAATATTCAGCGCCAAATTAGTGAAAATCCCATTCTTATCTACATGAAAGGTACCCCCCAGCTGCCCCAGTGTGGTTTTTCTGCACAAACAGTGCAGGCGCTGATGGGCTGCGGTGAGCGTTTTGCCTTTGTTAATGTGCTGGATAATCCAGATATTCGCGCTGAGCTGCCAAAAATTGCTAACTGGCCGACTTTCCCGCAGCTTTGGGTGGAAGGTGAATTGGTTGGCGGCTGCGATATCGTGATCGAGATGCATCAAAGTGGTGAGCTCGAAAAGCTAATCAAAGAAGCTGCCCAGCGTGCTGGCGCTGCTGAAAGCGACAACAACGCTTAACGTTTATTGCCCAATGCCGCTTGGTCTGGTGGGCTACTGGTCTATTGGGCTGAGCGGTTGGCGGGCTGCAGCGCAGCCGCTAGAATGGTGTCCTTTTCGCATCGACAGTTAGCCCGCCAAAGGAAGTAATGCTCAATGAGCTATCAGGTTCTGGCCCGCAAATGGCGGCCGCGTACATTCCACGAGCTCGTGGGCCAGGCCCATGTTCAGCGCGCCTTGGTCAATGCGCTCGACCAAGGCCGTCTTCACCATGCCTACCTATTTACGGGGACTCGCGGGGTGGGCAAGACCACCCTGGCGCGTATCCTGGCTAAATGCCTTAACTGTACCGCAAATGGCCGTGGTGATGAGGGAATCACCTCGACGCCTTGCGGTCAGTGCGACAGCTGTCGCGCGATTGATGAAGGTCGATTCGTTGACTTGATCGAGGTCGATGCTGCTTCGCGGACAAAGGTTGAAGATACCCGAGAGCTGCTCGATAACGTGCAGTATGCGCCAACGCAAGGGCGCTATAAGGTGTACCTGATTGACGAGGTGCACATGCTGTCGACCAGCAGTTTCAATGCGTTGCTTAAAACGCTGGAAGAGCCGCCGCCCCATGTGAAGTTTCTGTTGGCCACCACCGATCCGCAAAAGCTGCCTGCCACCGTCCTATCCCGCTGTCTTCAGTTCACGCTTAAGCATATGCCCCCTGAGCGGGTGGTAGAGCACCTAACCTATGTGTTGGGAGAGGAAGGGGTCGAGTATGATGAGAGCGCCTTGTGGCTGCTAGGGAAGGCCGCGGAAGGCTCTATGCGCGATGCAATGAGCCTGACTGATCAAGCCATTGCCTTTGGCCAGGGGGCGATTCGCCATGCGGATGTTGCTGCCATGCTGGGCACCTTGGATCATCGCCATGTGTTGGCGCTGGTAGAAGCCCTGGCGGATGTTGATGTTCAGCGACTGCTAGCCGAGGTTGCTCAGTTATCGGAGCAGGGGCCTGATTTTGCAGCAGTATTGGATGAATTAAGTGCGGTTCTGCATCGCTTGGCGGTGGCGCAGATGGTGCCTGATGCCGTTGATAATAGCCACGGTGATCGAGCGCTTATTCAACAGCTGGCGAGCCGCTTTACTGCCGAGGATATTCAGCTCTATTACCAGATCGGCATTCAAGGGCGCGGCGACATGGTGCATGCGCCTGATCTGCGCAGTGCGCTGGAAATGACGCTGTTGCGAATGCTGGCGTTTCGCCCCCAGGGCGTGCCAAAGCCTGCTGCCACGCCGCTTCCGCTGCGCCGCGAACCTTCCAATGACACTGTTTCCCAAGCAGCGGTGTCGCATGAGCCTGTTTCTCACGAACCTGCTGCTCAGGTCGCTGTCTCTGAGGATAGCGACGCACCTGAACCAGTCTCTGCTCATGAGCCAGCGGCAAAAAAGCCTGAGCCTGCGCTGCCGAGCAATCAGGCAACAATGCCTGACTCAGCCGCGGTGCAGGCGAGTGCTGCTCCGGATGCAACTGAAGAGTTAAGCGCGCCTGACGCTGTTTCATCAGAGCAAGCACCACCCTGGTCGCTTGACGAGGTGGAGAGTGCCGCCATGCTTTCAGAGCCAGAGCCAGAGCCAGAGCCAGAGCCAGAGCCAGAGCCAGAGCCAGAGCCAGAGCCAGAGCCAGAGCCAGAGCCAGAGCCAGAGCCAGAGCCAGAGCCAGAGCCAGAGCCAGAGCCAGTTTCCAGTGAGGTGCCAGCCAATGCTGCCAGCAGCCAAGTCACTTCTGACGTTCGTTTAGACCATGCTGGCTGGCTGGCATGCTTCAGTGCCCTTGGGTTAGGCGGGCTTACCCGTAATTTGGCAGCGCACTGTCAGCTTGAAAGCGATGATGGCCACACGGTGGTGCTGCGGCTTGACCCTGGGCAATCCGCTATGCAGGCCGATGTTCACAATGGCCGTATTGAGCGCGCGCTAAGTAGTTATGGGCTGCCGCGGCGTATCGAGTTTACGGTGGCTGACTTAGCGTCTGATCTTGAAACGCCCCGCCAGCAGGAAGAGCGTCAGCAGAAAGAGCGCCACTCGCTGGCTGTTGATCTATTACACCGCGACCCCAATATACAGAAGCTACAGCAGGCATTTGGGGCTACTCTCATTGAGTCAACCGTTAAACCCGCGTCTGACAAGCGTTCTTAGCCGCTGACGATTGACTCGCGATGCTTATTTTTTATTCCTTCAGGAGATAACCGCATGTTTAAAGGTGGAATGGGCAACATAATGAAGCAAGCCCAAGAGATGCAGGAAAAGATGCAGCAGATTCAAGAAGAAGCTGCTAAAGCGGAAGTCCATGGCGAAGCGGGCGCCGGTATGGTGAAAATCACCATGAACGGCCGTCACGATGTTACCAATGTCACTATCGACCCCAGCGTTCTTGAAGAAGACAAAGAGCTGCTGGAAGATTTGCTCGCCGCTGCCGTGAATGATGCTGTTCGAAAAGTGGAAGCAAACTCCAAAGCGAAGATGGAAGAAGCGACGGCAGGCTTGAACTTGCCGCCCGGCTTTAAGATGCCGTTCTAAACATGCGCTTCTCCCCGCTTGTTGAGCAACTGATGGACGCTTTTCGCGTGTTGCCGGGCGTTGGGCCAAAAACGGCCCAACGTATGGCCATGCACCTGTTAGAACGCGAGCGCCCAGGAGGGCAGCGGTTGGCAGCGGTGATTCAGCAGGCCATTGAAGAGGTCGGTTATTGTCAGCGCTGCCGTACGTTGACCGAAGCGGATATCTGCGCGCTGTGCGAAAGTCCCCGTCGTGATGATGCGCTGCTGTGTGTAGTCGAGTCGCCTGCTGATCAGCTTGCTATTGAAGAAGCGGGTGGCTTTCAGGGGCGTTACTTTGTATTGCATGGTCATCTTTCTCCGCTGGACGGCATTGGCCCAGATGCCATTGGATTGGATCTATTGGAAAGCCGCGTAGCAGAAGGCAATATTCGCGAAGTAGTGCTTGCCACCAATCCCACGGTAGAAGGCGAAGCGACAGCGCACTTCATTGCCGCCCAGCTTGCTCACTATGGTGTCTCTTTTTCGCGACTCGCCTATGGTGTGCCCATGGGAGGGGAGCTTGAGTATGTAGACGGTGGTACGCTAAGCCGCGCCTTTAATGGTCGCCAGCCTTTCGCCAGCGATTGACCCTTATAAAAAACGCAAGCGCTTTTGCGATTGTGCCAACCCGGAAGTTTGCTTTGTCCTCTTTAGCCCCCTCGTTGTATCAATGGATTGATAGTGCCGACGCCTTAGATGCTGCATGCGAGCAAGTCGCCGGTGCCAGTGTAATTGCCCTAGATACTGAATTTTTCCGTGAAAACACGTTTTTTCCGGTGCCAGCGCTTATTCAGTTCACCACCGGTGACATGGCGTATTTAGTGGACCCGTTGAGCACGCCTTGCACCGCTGCTTTTCGTGATTTGTTGCAGAATAGTGCCATCAAATTACTGCATGCCTGCAGCGAAGACCTCGAGGTTTTTCAGCACTGGGCCGGCGTATTGCCAGTCCCGCTTATCGATACGCAAGTCGCTCAGGCTTTTTTGGGGGAAACTCCCGGCATGGGCTATCAAAAATTGGTAGAGCACTGGATGGGGGAAACGCTGCCAAAAGAAGAGACGCGTTCCAACTGGTTAGAGCGCCCCTTAACGCCCTCCCAGTGCGAATATGCGGCATTAGATGTTATCTATTTGCTGAAGGTCTGGGGGCTTCAAGCGGAGAAGCTTGAACAACTGGGGCGGCGCGAATGGCTTAACGATGAGTGTGCCAGTCTTATCGAGCAGGCAGGCCGCAGCGTAGAGAGCGATGGCCAATGGTATACGCGCCAGCGGCAGTTGTGGCGCCTTGATCCTCGCCAGCTTGAAGCCTACCGCTTAATGACCATTTGGCGGGAAGGGGAAACCCGCCGTCGGGATTTGCCGCGCAATTGGTTGGTTAGCGATAAGCTGCTGTTCGCGGTGGCTGAAAAAATGCCTAAAAATCGTTATGAGCTAGCAGAAATTGAAGGGGTTAAGCCACCCCTGGTTAAAAAAGAAGGCGATACGCTGCTGTCGCTGGTTAAACAGGCGCAGCATTGCCCTGAAGGTGATTTGCCGGCGCGCTGGCCAGACCCGATGAATCCTGTGTTTAAGCGGCGCTTTAAAGCACTTAAGAAAGTAGTGACTGAGAAGGCTGCTGAGCTACAAATAGCGCCCGAGATGTTGCTGCGGCGGCGAGATATTGAGGCGCTTGTGATGCAGCAGCTTGCTAATCAGCCATTAACCACTCCTGGCGGCTGGCGTGATGCCTATTTAACTCAAGAAATTCATCAAGCGCTTGAGGAGTTATCGTAATGAGCGAGAAACTGCTTTGTGAGATTTTAAAAAGCTCACGCAAAGACGAGATGTATCTTTACATAGACAAACAGAAAGGGTTGTCATCCGTGCCCGACGCATTGATGGATACCTTCGGTAAGCCAGTGCCGGTGCTGACAATGATACTGACCGCCGATAAAAAGCTGGCTCGGGTGAATGCTGCCGATGTGATGGATGCAATCCAAGAGCAAGGCTATTACCTGCAGATGCCGCCTGCGAAAGAAGCCTATTTGCTGGATGTTCATCGCGCTCAGGCGGCTAACCGCGAATGAGCGTTATGAGCTTCTTACCATGAACGTTCTGTCATGAGCGTTTTGCCATGAACTTTCTTGCCCATGCTTGGCTTGCCCATCCTGGCAGTGATGAGTTTCTGTACGGAAATCTGATTGCTGACGGTGTGAAGGGGCAAGACTTAACGGCTTGGTCGCCAGATGTTGCTAGCGGCATACGTCATCATCGCCGCGTGGATGCCTGGATTGATCGGCACCCACGCGTTTTAGAGGCAAAGCGGCGCGCGCCACATGCTCAGCGGCGTTATGTCGGTATCGCGTTAGATATCGTGTGGGATCATTTTCTTGCCCGTCAACAGGCGGGAGAGCAGCAGCACCAGTTAATCGAGCGCTGCTATCAGCTGTTACAGGCTTGGCCTGCACCGCAACGGTTGTCTACCATGATGCCGTTGATGATTAAGCATGATTGGCTGCACCGTTACGCTGATTTTGACTTTACTTGTCGTGCAGTAGCAGGCATTGGTCAGCGGCTATCGGGGCCGAACCGCTTAGCAGAGTTAGTGCCTTGGCTTTACCAAGACTATCCATGCTTAGCGGCCGACTTCGCAGTGTTATGGCGAGAGTGTCGTGCCACACTAACCAGCAGCGGTGGTACTGCGGAGGGTGGGGGTTATTCAGACATGTTGAAAGTAAAGGGAATCAATGATGGTGGCGGCCATGCGTGAGCGCTTCTGGGAAAGATACTCGCTAGAAGAATTAACGCCCCAAGAGTGGGAGGCGCTATGCGATGGCTGCGGCCAGTGTTGCTTGTTGAAGCTCCACGACGATGAAACGCAAGAATTGGCAGTGCTTAACGTTGCCTGTCGGTTGCTGGATATTCACAGTTGCCAGTGCAGTGACTATGAAAATCGCTTCGATAGCGTCCCCGACTGTACGCAACTGACGCCTGAGCTCGTCAAAGAGTTTACCTGGCTGCCGCACACATGTGGCTATCGGCGTGTTGCTGAAGGGCGCAAGCTAGCGGGGTGGCATCCGCTGCTGAGTAACGATGCTGAGCGCGTTCACCGGAAGGGCGTAAGCGTAAGAAGCTTTGCGGTTTCCCAAGATGACGTGCCCGAGCGCCTTTTGGAAGAGCATATTATCGCTGTATTGCCGATGTCCTAAACCAAACCGTCGCCCTCCCTGGCGTGTTCACTAACCGCTGGCTAACGGTAATAACGTTAGCTGGCGGTTTTGCTTTTTGTACTATCCCAAATGGTTAAAAACGCTTCTTTAAACGGTGAGGGCTGTGGCTTCGCTGTGGCTTTTCGCGTCGCCGCTTGATCGGTTGGCGCTGTTGTCTTTAGCGGGGTATCCCAAATTGTTGGAAACTGTTCCTGATAGCGCATGGTGTGCTCCTGATTTTGTGAGCTAGACGTTTGTCTATAAAACTTATAGGTAGTATGACGTAAAAAATACTTTATGGAAATGTTTTCCATAAAATGTTTTTTCACAAAAAAAGCAGCGCCTGGGCGCTGCTTGAATGTTATTTTGGAGCTGTCGGCTGTTTCTTGATAAGCAACTATTATGCTTACTTTGCTGCATCCTCAGGGGTTAGTCCGAGTGCCCACAGGATAAACGCGTCTTGGCGAGCCGTATCTCGCCAAGCTTTGAACCTGCCGGATGCGCCGCCGTGGCCGCTGGTCATGTCGGTGTGAAGCAGTACAGGAGCATTGCCTTGCTGTGCCTCGGTAACGCGGGCATAAAACTTGGCAGGCTCCCAGTAACTAACGCGAGTATCAAACCAGTTGCCCTCTATCCATAGCGCTGGGTAGTGCTGGGCGCGTATGTTGTCGATAGGTGAGTAGCCAGCGATACGCTCAGCGACTTCTGGGTCTTCAGGATTGCCCCACTCACTATATTCGGCGGTGGTAAGCGGTAACTCTGGGTTCTGCATGGTACGGAGCACATCCAGAAACGGCACCTCCAATACCGCTGCGCAAAATGCCTCAGGTTTACGATTGATGCAGGTGCCGACTAGTAAGCCGCCTGCGCTTGCCCCGCAAGCCACTATCCGGTCTGGCTGGCTAAGTCCCTCGTTTACTAGCGCCTCTCGAGCCGCTAAGAAGTCGTTAAAGCTATTCTCTTTATAAGCCATTTTGCCCTTTAGATACCACGGTTCGCCTCGCTCACCGCCGCCGCGTACGTGGGCGACTGCAAAGGCTGCGCCACGCTCCAGTAGTTCGAGCCGAGCAATCGAGAACCAGGGGTCAAGCGCTTCACCATAGGCGCCGTAACCATACAGCAGCGTGGGCAGTGGTTGGCCGGCTAAGTCAGCGCGCATGACAATGGATACTGGCACGCGTTCGCCGTCAGCGCTGGTTGCCCATATGCGCTGGCTGACTAGTTGATCAGGCAGCAGTTGGCCGTAAACGGGGACTTGCTTTAGCAACGTACGTTCACCGCTATCCAGGTTTAGCGCATACCAGCTGGGAGGGCGAGTGAACGACTCTTCGCGTAGATGGACGGTATTGGCATCGAAGTGTGGCGAATCTTCTAGCAGCTGAGAGCAGGGCGTTTCAGGTAGTTCTATATGCTTATCTAGTGTGAGGTTGTGGTCTTTATCCAGCACTAAGCGGCGTAACATAACCTGGGCATCACGATGGCTTCGCTCGGCAATGATTAGCCCCCATGCAAACGCATCGATCCCTTCTAGGGTAGTGTCTTCACGGTGAGCTATCAGCGACTTCCACTCGGCAGCAGGGTTACTGTGCTGAGCAGTGCTTGTGAAGTCGAGCTGAAAATGTGGGCCTGCGAGATTTTGTAAGCGATAAAACGTACCAGGGCGGTGATCAATACTCACTTCAACCCCTGCCTGACGGGTATGTAGGCACAATGGGGAGGTATGAGGCTGATCTGCCGGCACGGCATGGATTTCTGTTGTATCTTTTGAACCGCTTTCAATCAAAAGCCATGCTTTCGAGCGCGTTTTGCCAATCCCAATCCAGAACTCCGGATCGTTCTCACGCATTACTAAGGTTGGTTCTGCAAGGCGCTCTGGCGTTGAAAACGGTATCCACACACGCCAGATGGAATCCGGACGCTGAGTGTCATCAAAGCGTGTAAATAGCAGCGTTGCACCGTTGGTTGTCTCATCCTCTGCCCAGCATACACTAGCGCCAATATCGCTTAGTAGTTGCTGAGGTTTCCCGTCGGGTAGTGCTTTTAACCACAGTGTGAAGCGCTCGTCGCCTTGGGTATCTTCCGTCCAGGCAAGCCACTGCTCATTCGGGGAAAGTGCCATGTCGCCCATGTCATAAAAAGGCTGGTCGGCGGCACGCTCACGTACGTCAAGAAAGCACTCGTGAGCATCGGGCTGGTTGTTAGGGTGGCGCCACCAGCAAGGGTAATCATCCTCGGCGGCGGTATTGCTCCAGAACGTAAAGTGGTCAAGCGCTGTCTTAAGGCTGGTTATTGCCAATTCACGACGCGCTAAGTGGCTTTGATAAAGTGTTTCAGCAAGCGGCCGTAAAGGAGCAAACCATTCATCATGCTGATGGTTCGCGGCTTCTAAAAAAAGCGATACGTCAGGCGCATCACGCTCTTCTAACCAGTGCCATTCTGGAGAATTAGCGCGATAATAATGTGTGACAGGCGAGCCTTCGTGCTTATCAGGCTGTGCTTTCATAAATTGATAGGTACCATAACGGGAAATCAACGTCGGGTGTCTCCACCCACATGAGGGGTATTATGCTGTTTGAAGACTCAATGTCACTGCTGTGGTCAAGTTATTACGTTCTTTCACTGGTTGTGCTGGTTGCTGTCTACTTTGCACTAGCATTCTTGCCTCGCCTACCGCGCTTGGTGATTACCTGGTGTGTGGCGGGAGCGATGTGGATACCTGCAGGGTATCAGTTACCGTTAGTAGAAGAGGGTGAGTTTTATACCGGCTGGGCACCGGCTGCCATGGTGTCTGCGGTTGCTTTTCTTGAGCATAGCGCCAGTGCACTACGTGGTGGTTTGCTGTGGCTGATTTTAGGCATTGCCTTAGGCGCATGTGTTGGCATTGCCCTGTGGTGGTGGCGTAGGCCAGAACCTTATGACGATGTGTCTCAGCATCAGCCCCAGGAAGAAGATCCTCAGCCAACCCGGCGCCGAGAACCAGTGATTAACTAATGCGAGTACAAGGCGCGATGATGGAGCTAGCCGATGTGTGAGTTACTAGGCATGAGCGCCAATGTTCCTACCGATATTTGTTTCAGCTTTTCCGGCTTTTTACACCGCGGTGGGGGCACTGGGCCTCACCGCGATGGGTGGGGCATCGCATTTTACGAGGAAGGGGGGTACCGTGAGTTTCGTGACCCTCATCCCTCGGTTAATTCCCCGATAGCCCGCTTAATCTGTGAATATCCTATCAAGTCCAATGTCGTGATTAGCCACATTCGCCAAGCGAATGTAGGCGGCGTACGGCTGGCAAATACCCACCCATTTACCCGTGAAATGTGGGGGCGGCCTTGGTGCTACGCCCATAATGGCCAATTGAGTGATTGGCAGCAGTTGCCATTAGGTACGTACACCCCGGTAGGTAATACAGACAGTGAACATGCTTTCTGCTGGTTAATGGGCGAACTGCGTCGTTGCTTCCCCACGCCACCTGCGTTTCCTGAATCATTGTGGGAGCGGTTGCACGGGCTATGTGAAGAGTTGCGCGGGCTAGGCGTTTTTAACCTACTGTTATCTGATGGCGTTTACTTATACAGCTACTGCTCGACTAAATTGGCTCATATTACTCGCCGCGCGCCCTTTGGCGAGGCGGAGCTTTCCGATGCAGAGTTAACGGTTAACTTTATCGAGCATACGACGCCTAACGATATTGTCTCTGTGATTGCTACAGAGCCACTTACTCAAAATGAAGCGTGGCAGCGAATGGTTCCTGGTGAATTATTGGTATGGCGCGAGGGAGAGATCAAAGCGAGTTACGGTCATAGCAAATAGTGTGGTGACACGGCGTGAGCGACAGCAACAGGGCAGTGCTTTAAGCTAAAGTTGAAACGCCAGTTTCAATCGATCGTTTTACAGCGTGCTGCCTGTCGTATATGGTTGGCTCTTTTAGGCTTGCTAGTTAGTCACGCACAATAACAAGGTCGGTCAAATATCGACACGGATAGCGGAGATTGCCCATGAGCGAAAACGCCAATGCCCACGTACTACGTGGCCCAGCGCTTGAAGGCTTGGATCAGTACAACTCAGTCACGGATGTCTTTCATTCAGCGGTTAAACGTTTTGCCAACAAGCCGGCATTTAGCTGCATGGGCAAAACCCTAACGTTTGCCGATCTTGATCGTCTGTCTGCTAACTTTGCAGCTTGGTTGCAGCATGAAACCGACTTGGTTCCTGGCGACCGAATCGCCATTCAGTTACCTAACGTGCTGCAGTTTCCTGTGGCGGTGTTTGGTGCGCTAAGGGCGGGGCTCGTGGTCGTTAATACCAACCCGCTTTACACCGAGCGGGAGATGGCGCACCAGTTCAAAGACTCAAATGCCAAAGCCATTGTGATTTTGGCCAATATGGCGGATAAGCTTGAGAAAGTGCTGGGTAAAACGGATATCCAACACGTCTTGGTTACCCAGCTTGCCGATATGCACGATGTGCCGAAGCGTTGGCTAATTAACGCCGTTGTTAAGCACGTTAAAAAGATGGTGCCTGCCTACTCGCTACCCAACGCTGTTGGCTTCCGCGATGCACTGAAAAAAGGCGCGTCGTTACATCATACCGAGGTGCAGCGCACCATGGATGATGTGGCTGCACTGCAATACACCGGTGGCACCACCGGTATGCCTAAAGGCGCGATGCTGACCCACCAGAACCTAGTGGCCAATATGCTTCAGGCGCGTGCCGCTATCGGTGAACACTTGACCGATGGCGAAGAGCTGGTAATTGCGCCATTGCCGGTTTATCACATCTATACGTTTACCGTTAACTGTTTATTCCTGATGGAAACAGGCAACCACTCGCTATTGATTACTAATCCTCGCGACTTAGCTAGCTTTGTCAAAGAGCTTAAAGGCTTGCCGTTTACCGGGTTTATTGGCCTGAACACGCTGTTTAATGCGCTGTGTAACCGAGATGACTTTAAGCAGCTCGATTTCTCAAAGCTAAAGCTGACCATTTCCGGCGGTATGGCACTGACTAAAGCGGCGGCTCAGCGTTGGGAAGAGACAACGGGGTGCCCGATTGCTGAGGGCTACGGGCTAACGGAAACATCGCCCATTGTTAGCTTTAACCCCACAAACGCTATACAGCTGGGCACCATTGGCAAGCCAGTGGCTGGTACCGCTGTGAAAGTGATAGATGCAGACGGTAATGATGTTCCCATGGGCGAGCCTGGTGAACTTTGCGTGCAAGGGCCTCAGGTGATGAAAGGTTACTGGCAGCGCGAAGATGAAACCCGCAATTCTATTGATGAAAACGGCTGGTTCCATACGGGCGATATTGCCGTGTTGCAAGATGATGGCTACATCAAGATCGTTGATCGTAAAAAAGATATGATTTTAGTATCTGGCTTTAATGTCTACCCCAATGAAATCGAAGATGTCGTGGCAGCGCATCCAGATGTGTTGGAGTCTGCAGCAGTGGGTGTGCCAGATGAAGGTGCTGGAGAAGCCATCAAGCTATTCGTTGTTTCCAAAAACAGTGAGTTAGACGCTGAGACGCTGCGCAAGTGGTGCAAAAAAGAGCTAACCGGCTACAAAGTTCCGAAGTACGTAGAGTTCCGTGATGAGCTTCCCAAAACCAACGTTGGCAAGGTACTGCGTCGACAGCTCCGCGATCAGGAAACAAACAACGCTTAAGCGCTTAATCAGTTCGCTATTAGGTGGCTGTTAGGCGTCCTGTTATCGAAGGCGTTACAATAGTCGGCCCACTCATGCAGTGGGCCGATTTTATTCTGAGATGGAAACCGAGCCTAACGTGACCACCGACACGCAAACTTCCCATGCTGACGCCCAGAACACTTATCCACTCACCGTATTAGATGAGGAGATAAGGCACGTTATGCTGCGTGATGCACAGCAGCTAGCGCGTCGTGTGGCAGGCCTTAAGCGGCGTCAACGAGACAGAAAACCGATTGACCACGGTGTCCAGCAAGTGCAGCGCGACCTGGAAAAAGCTAAGCGCCTGCTGGCTAATCGTGAAGCACTGAAGGTGGCGCTGGATTATCCTGCCGAGTTGCCTGTAGTAGAACGACGAGAGGATATCCTAAACGCTATCCGCGACCATCAAGTCGTCGTCGTAGCGGGGGAGACAGGGTCGGGTAAAACCACTCAGTTGCCTAAAATATGTCTAGAGCTTGGCCGCGGGCGTAAAGGGGTGATTGGACATACCCAGCCACGCCGACTGGCAGCGCGTAGCGTTGCCGGGCGGTTGGCAGAAGAGATGAGTGTGCCGCTAGGTGAGCAGGTCGGCTACCAAGTGCGCTTCAATGATCAAAGCTCCCCGAATACGCTCGTAAAGCTGATGACGGACGGTATCCTGCTGGCAGAAACCCAGCACGATCCTTTGCTGCTGCGTTACGACACGCTGATTATTGATGAGGCGCACGAGCGCAGCCTTAACATCGACTTTTTGCTGGGTTATTTAAAACGCCTGCTGCCGAAACGTCCTGATCTAAAAGTCATTATTACTTCAGCCACCATTGATGTAGATCGTTTTGCTGCCCACTTCGGCAGTACCAACGCGCCTGCGCCGGTGGTTGAAGTCTCTGGCCGCACTTTTCCCGTCGATGTGCATTACCGACCGCTGGCGCGTAGCGAAGAGGATGAAGATGACCGGACACTGCAAGAAGGTATTTTGCACGCAGTGCGCGAAATCGAAACCATCGAGCGTGAGAAGGGCTGGCTGCATGGTCCACGCGATGTGCTGGTGTTTTTACCCGGGGAGCGTGAGATTCGTGAGACAGCCGATACGCTGCGACGGGCTGACTTAACCGGCACCGAAATATTGCCTCTCTATGCGCGGCTTTCCAACGAAGAGCAAAATCGTGTCTTCGCTGCTCACAAAGGGCGGCGAATTGTGCTGGCGACTAACGTTGCTGAAACCTCGCTCACGGTACCGGGCATTCGCTACGTTATTGACCCTGGCTTGGTGCGTATCAGCCGCTACAGCTACCGAGCGAAAATACAGCGGCTACCGATTGAGCCGATTAGCCAGGCCAGTGCTAATCAGCGTAAAGGCCGCTGTGGACGTGTGGCGGAAGGGGTGTGTGTTCGCCTTTATGATGAAGAGGATTTCCTGTCGCGGCCAGCGTTTACCGACCCAGAAATCCAGCGCACCAATTTAGCGTCAGTCATCCTTTCCATGCTGGCGCTGAAACTTGGCAGTATTGAAGCTTTTCCCTTTGTCGACCCGCCCGATAGCCGATTCGTAAAAGATGGCTTTCGTTTGCTGTTTGAGCTGGGGGCGGTAGACGACCAGCAGCGCCTGACCCCGCTGGGCCGCAAGCTAGCTAAGCTACCCATCGACCCACGGCTAGCGCGCATGGTGTTGGCAGGTGCCGAACGAGGCAGCCTGCGGGATGTGTTGATTGTGGTATCGGCTCTGGCGATACAAGACCCTAGAGATCGACCTGCTGACAAACGCCAAGCGGCGGATCAAGCGCACCAGCGCTGGCATGATCCCGATTCTGATTTTGTTGCGTTGTTAAACTTATGGCATGGCATCGAAAATGCCCGCGAGGCTCTCTCAGGCAACCAACTACGTCGCTGGTGTCGCGAGCACTATATTAACTATCTGCGCATGCGCGAATGGCATGACACGTTCCGTCAATTGCGTCAGTTGCTGCGCGATATGGACATCGACGTGCCTGCACCGCTGCCCAGAGATGAACACGAAAGCGAAGAGCAAGCCAAGCAAGCACGTCGTAAAACGTCAGGAAAACTGCACCAAGCGCTGTTATCTGGGCTGCTTTCTAACCTGGGAACACTGCTGGAAAATCGTGAATATCTCGGTGCGCGTAATCGTAAGTTTATGATTCATCCTGGTTCAGGACTGGCGAAAAAAACGCCGAAGTGGGTAATGGCGTTTGAGCTGATTGAAACCACTAAATTGTTCGCCCGTACAGTGGCGAAAATTGACCCCCAGTGGATTGAGCCTCAAGCGCAGCACTTGATAAAAAGCAGCTATAGCGAGCCGCACTGGGAAATGAAGCGTGCCCAGGTAGTTGCGTTCGAGCAAGTAACCCTGTTTGGTCTGCCTATCGTTGCTCGTCGCCGCGTGCATTATGGTCCTATTGCTCCCCAAGAGTCCCGGGAGCTGTTTATTCGCCGTGCGCTAGTGGAAGGCGAATTTCAGACGAAGGGTGAGTTTTTTGCCCATAACCGAGCGCTGATTGAAGAGGTCGAAGCGCTCGAAGATCGTGCGCGTCGGCGCGATATTCTGGTCGATGAAGAGACGTTGTTTGCTTTTTATGATGAACGGCTCCCTCACGATATCGTTAATGGCAAAGGATTTGAGCACTGGCGCAAGCAAGTGGAGCGTGAGTCTCCTGACTTATTAAAATTCGATATTGAGGCACTGAAAGCACGGGATGCCAACGACGTGACTCAGGCGCAGTACCCTGATCACCTGACGTTGGCAGGGGTTGCCTATCCGGTTAGCTATCACTTTGATCCTGATGCAGAAGATGATGGTGTTACGCTAACCGTGCCTGCCGCGATGTTGCCTCAGTTGCCCGTGCATGCCCTTGAGTGGTTAGTGCCGGGGTTGCTGCGCGAAAAGTGTATTGCGCTACTTAAATCCCTGCCGAAAAGTATTCGCCGCCAAGTGGTCCCCATTCCCGACTGGGTCGATGCGGCGCTGGAAATGCTCGTGCCTGATAACCGCCCACTGACCGAGGCGCTTGGCGAGTTTATTCGGCGGCGAACGGGTACGCGGGTACACCCAGATGACTGGCGGCTAGACCTGCTAGCACCACATTTAATCATGAATGTGCGCGTTGTCGATCACGCTGGTAAAACGCTGGGCCAAGGGCGTGACGTACGTGCCCTGGAAAGGCGCTTCGAAGAAGCCGCCAGTAGGGGAGCTCAGGCGTTAGCGGAGCAGGCTAATCAGGCTCCGGCGCTTGAAGGTCTGCCTAGTGAGCCGCTCCCTGAGTCTCGAGTGACGACTCAGGCGGGTATCCGTGTTGAAGCTTACCCGGCACTGGTGGCAGAAGATGCACGCTTCAAAGTGGCACTTTTCGATCATCCCGCCAAGGCAGCGGCAGCGCATCAAATGGGTGTGGCGCGTTTGGCGATCTCACAACAGCCGGATCAGGTGAAAGCGATTAAGCGTTTGCCGGGGGTGGAAAAATGCGCGTTGTTGTTTGCCAAGGTTGGGAGCAAAAATGAGCTGGTTGATGATCTTTTACTGGCGGTGTTTACTCAAGTAGTGGCTGCGCATCCTCTGCCACGCTCGGAGCAAGCCCTTAAGCAGCGCTTGCAAACTTCTGAAGAAAGCTTGTTAGCGCATGCACAAACACTGTTAACGCATGTTGAGGCGGCGCTGAAAGGGCACTTAGCAGTGACCAAAATTTTAAAAGGGAAGCTCAATTTTGCGTTAGCGCTTGTTTACAGTGATGTCAGCGCACAGATGAAACGATTGGTTTACCCTGGTTTCATTCGCGATGCAGGAGAGTGGTTAACGGAGTATCCTCGTTATACAGAGGCTGCGTTAATCCGCTTGGAAAAAGCCGCGCGCGAGCGAGGGCGCGACCAAATGCTGATGCACGATGTCCAAGCATTGGAAACGCGTTTTGATGCGCGCCGTAAAAGCGAACGCAGAGGCGACGCGGAAGACCCAGAGTTAGTGGCATTTGGTTGGTGGATTCAGGAGCTCCGGGTGTCTCTGTTTGCCCAGCAGTTGGGGACTAAAATGCCCGTTTCTGTGAAGCGCCTAGAAAAGCGTTGGGAAGAGCTTATTAGCGTTTAACGCTTGTCGTAATACGATAATAGGCTTACGTCGTTAAGCCAATGCACCAAGATGACAACATCGATTGACAGCCAGCGACTCTCAGTAAGCCGCTAAAAGGAGAAAGGCATGACACATGTGGTGATTACCGGTACAGGACTTTACACGCCGGAACACGCCATTGATAACGCGTCGTTGGTGAAAGCATTTAACGCGTGGGTAGACAGCCAAAATGCTCGGCATGCTGATGCAATCTCACGTGGTGAACGAGAGCCGTTGTCACACTCCAGTAGCGAGTTTATTGAAAAGGCATCCGGCATTAAAAGTCGTTATGTGTTGGATGCCTCAGGAATTCTTGACCCAGCGCGGATGCGACCTAAACTGCCACAGCGTAGTAATGATGAACCGTCTATTCAGTGTGGTATGGCGACCCAGGCGGCACAACAAGCATTGGCAGCGGCTAACGTCGATGCTGCTGATATTGAGCTTGTCATCGTGGCGTGCTCAAACCTAGAGCGCGCTTACCCAGCCGTGGCCGTCGAAGTTCAGCAGGCGTTAGGCACCAGCGGTTACGGTTTCGATATGAATGTAGCCTGTAGCTCAGCAACGTTTGCGCTTGAAACAGCGGCCAATGCGATTGCATCTGGTAGCGTAAAGCGGGCTCTGATTGTCAACCCAGAGATCTGTTCGGCACATCTCAACTTTACAGATCGCGATAGTCACTTTATTTTTGGCGATGCTTGTACAGCAATGGTACTGGAAAGCAGTGATTGCGCTGTGGCAGATGAGCAGTATGAAATATTAGGTACGCGTTTAGTGACGAAGTTCTCTAATGCGATTCGTAATAACGCAGGCTTCCTAAATCGCGTCACCGACAGTGACCCGCTGGCGCTGGATAAGTTATTTGTACAAGAAGGGCGGCGGGTGTTTCGAGAAGTGTGCCCCATGGTTGCTCAACTGATTTCGAGCCATTTAGCCTCTCTAGAACTTTCTGGAAGCGACTTGAAGCGCATGTGGCTGCATCAGGCTAATCAGCACATGAACGACCTGATTGCGCGGAAAGTGCTAGGTGAGGAGCCTAGTAAAACGCAAGCGCCCATTATTCTTGATCGCTATGCTAATACCAGCTCAGCGGGATCGATCATCGCCTTTCACCTGCATCGTGAACAGTTAGAAAGTGGTGATATTGGTGTGATTTGTTCGTTTGGCGCAGGTTACAGCGCCGGTAGTGTTGTTATACGTCGTCAATGACAGTGCTTTTGGTTAATTGTTTTCAGGCGTGAAATGCGCCGAGCCGCACGCCACACATGTTGAGAAAGGAGCTATCATGCTTGGGTTGTTAGCAAAGCCAAAAAGCGCGTTTAGTTGGTGCTACAAGGGATTGCCTGTCTTGCTGCTAGCCGTATTAAGCATGAGTGGGTGTGCCAGTTCAGGGGGGAATGTTGGCGAGCAAGTCCACCTTGAAGATCCTTGGGAAGGGTTTAACCGTCGCGTGTTTGCTTTTAATGACGTGCTAGACCGTTACACGTTAAAGCCCATCGCTAAAGGGTACCAGACGGTTACCCCCGATCCTGTGCAAACTGGGGTAGGTAACTTTTTCGCTAACCTTAGCGACGTGCGTACCGCGTTAAATAGTTTACTCCAAGGTAAGCCCGCTAATGCGGGGCTTGCTACTTCACGCTTTTTAATTAACTCGACGGTGGGTATAGGCGGGTTGTTGGATTACGCGACGTTGATGGAAATCAATGCTGATAAGGAGGATTTCGGACAAACGCTGGCGGTGTGGGGGTGGGATGACTCGCGCTATTTAGTGCTACCGTTGCTCGGTCCTAGAACACTTAGGGATACCACTGGGCTTCCTTTTGATATTGCAGCTCATCCGCTTACCTATATGGATGACCATACGCTAAGGGCTGGTTTAACGGCACTGGATATTATTCATATTCGCGCAGGGCTACTTGATCAAGAAGACTTGATTAGTGGCGACCGTTATAGCTTTGTTCGTGATGCCTTCTTACAACGCCGTCAGTTTGAGATTAGTGATGGTGAGCTTGGGGATGACCCATTTGCTATGGACGATTTTGAATTCGACGATACCGATTTTGGTGACGACGATTTCGCCGATTGAGGCTTAATATGGATCATTCCAAGCAGTTGATCGCAGTGATCGATGAGCCAGGGCAAGAGCGTGATGCGCTAGCAGAAGCGATTACGTGCGATGGCTTGTGGGTATTTGCAGCAGATAATATTGATAATTTGCCTGCCGACACAGCGCTTATCGTTGCACATGCAAGGGCAGTGCCGCGCCAGCAGTGGTCGCAGCTGACACATCGTTTGCCTACCTTGGTTGTCAGTGATTCTCGTCAGGACGCGGACCTAATTAAGGCAGTTGATGTTGGTTTAGTTGACTATATTGTTCACCCGCTACGCCACGCAGAACTGTTGCGCCGGATGATTCGCAAAGCCATTGAGCTTCACACATTGGCTCAGGAGCGAGACCGAGACCGAGAGCGGCTGGCCGAATTAAACGAAAGCTTGGAAACGCATTTAGCCTTGCTGCGTATGGACCAACAGAGCGGTGGTCATATTCAGCGCCGTTTATTGCCTATTCATCCCAAAATCATCAATGGTGTGTACTACGATTACTGGTTCGCACCTTCGCTGTATTTGTCGGGAGACTTCCTTGACTATCAGCGCTATAACGATCGCTACAGCGCGTTCTATTTTGCCGATGTGTCTGGGCATGGGGCGTCCTCTGCGTTTGTTACCGTACTGCTCAAGTATCTATGTAACCGGTGGCTTAATGAGTGGGATGGCCAATCGCCAGAACAGTTGGCACCAAACTGGTTGGCGGCATTAAACCGAGAGTTGCAGGACACTGATATTGGCAAACACGCGACCTTGTTTGTTGGTGTCATTGACCACCAGGAGCGGACGCTTCACTATTCGCTCGGTGCACAGCTTCCTATGCCATTGCTAGTGTCTGGTGGTAAGCTAGTGCGTCTGGCAGGAGAGGGAATGCCAGTAGGTCTTTTTCCAGATGTAGAGTATCCTTCGCTCAGCTGTACTTTACCGGCCGATTTTCATTTATGGCTGTGTTCAGACGGTGTATTGGAATGCTTGCCGGGTAAGACACTCGACACGCGGCTCAAGGAACTTGAGCAATTAGTAAGTGAAAGTGTCACGCTTGAGCAGTTGCGCGACCGGCTAGCTAACACCAACTCCCTTCTTATAGAAGGTGATGCGGACAATGAGGCGAACCAGGACCGCGATGCTTTACCCGATGACCTGACAATCATGATGGTGAGCGGATTTGGTCATGCTGATTGAAGAAGGCCGCATTAAAGCGGCGTTCGACTCCGGTGTTTTTGTTTTAAAATTATGCGGCGACGTGCGGTTGACGTTGTGCGCTACGCTTGATTCTCAGGCTCAGCGCCTAGCGGAAACGCCTGGGCTAACGGCGGTAATGATCGACCTGCGCGAAGCGACGAATGTTGATTCGACGGCGCTGGGTTTTCTGGCCAAAGTTGCTATGGCGGTAAAAGGGCGCTTAGAGCACCCACCCACCATCATTGCTGATAATCCAGATGTACGCAAAATGCTGGATGTAATGGGTTTTGCACGTTTTTTTACGCTGATGGAAGCACCCTTACAGCAAGCGTCGACACTAGCATCGGCCCTAGAAGACTTGCCGGCTGAACCCGCTGACGAAGAGGGGCTACGTGAACGTATTTTAGAGGCCCATCGAATTCTGATGCATATGAACGAGCACAACCGCGAACAGTTTCAACCGCTTGTGGAAATGCTCGAAGCGCAAAATTCGACGGCCCACTAGCAGCGCACGTCATCTGTAGGTAGGTTTCAAGTATATACTAGACAAGGCCCTCCTGAGATAAACATCCTGGAGGGCCTTTTGGCTTCTGCTGCCGCCTATATCGGTGTTAGCGATGCAGCGGAGTCAGCAATCGAATTAGCTGCTGCGAAGCTTGCTAAGCAATTCTTCGAGCTTGCGCTGGTCAGCCATAAACTTGCGAATACCTTCTGCCAGTTTATCCGTCGCCATTTCATCTTCGTTCATTGCCCAGCGGAAATCTGCCTGCGCTAACGCTTCACTCGGTGCGCTGCTGGCTGCTTTGGGAATGAGTTGTTGCGGCAACTCTCCTTGAAGTTCGTCTAGTTCGTTGAGTAGTGCAGGGGATATCGTCAAGCGATCACAGCCAGCGAGCGCCTGAATTTCACCCACGTTTCTGAAACTTGCGCCCATGACGATGGTGGGGTAGCCATGGCCTTTGTAGTAGTCGTAAATGCGCTTAACAGACTGCACGCCTGGGTCGTTGGCACCGCTAAAATCTGTGTCAGGGGCTTTGGCTTTATGCCAATCGAGAATACGGCCTACGAACGGTGAAATGAGCGTTGCACCAGCATCTGCACAGGCCTGTGCTTGGGCAAAGCCAAATAATAGGGTTAAGTTAGTGCGAATGCCGTCACGTTCAAGTTGGCGAGCGGCTTGGATGCCTTCCCAGGTCGATGCCATCTTGATCAAAATACGCTCTGGGCCCACGCCCTGCTGGGCGTATCGCTCAATCAGCGAGTGTGCCTTGGCAATGGTGGCATCACGATCAAACGATAGTCGGGCACTGACTTCCGTCGACACGTAGCCGGGTACCAGCTCGCTGATTTCGCTGCCGATATCAACGGCTACTCGATCTACGGCATCTTCCAGGTCGGTGCTTTGTTTAGCAATACTGGCGAGTCGTGCACGTCGCTCTTCCTGCTGAGCAGCTTGCAAAATGAGCGAGGGGTTAGTCGTGGCATCTTGTGGCTTAAAGCGGCGGATAGCGTCAAGGTCGCCGGTGTCAGCGACAACCGTGGTCATCTCTTTTAATTGAGTTAGTAGGCTAGTGGCCATGCATCCTTCCTTGTCGTCGTTGAGATAGTTGTCGTTGGGGTACTTTAGCAAGGGCATTGCGTGGCGAACAGAGACCGACAAATGAATTGAAATCGATTATTATTAGCGGCCTATCTATTCAGCGGCATTCTCTGCTGAATAATGCCAACTTCAAGGATGTTTATGGAACTTAATCCTCGTCGGGTGGCGCTGTTGGTGGCGGCCAACACAGCGCTTGCGCCGTTTGCGATTGATGCTTACTTACCAGCCATTGGGGTACTGGCAGAAAACATCAATGCGAGTATTCATCATACTGAACTCTCAATCAGTATGTTTTTATTTGGCTTCGCAATCGGTCAGCTGTGCTTTGGGCCGCTGTCAGACAGGGTGGGGCGTAAACCTGTTTTGCTCAGTGGCTTAGTGGTGTTTATGCTCGCAAGCCTAATGATCACCACCGTTGATAGCTTGCCGTCTTTGCTGGTATGGCGATTCATTCAAGCATTGGGTGGCGGCGCTTGCGTGGTTAACTCTGCGGCGATTGTGCGTGACTGTTTTAGCGGACGTGAAGCCGCTAAAGTCATGTCGACGATGGCCATGATCATGATGCTTGCGCCGTTGGTGGCACCTGCCGTGGGTAGCCTCTTGTTGCACATTGCGGGATGGTGGCTGATATTTGTGTTTTTGGCCGCTTATGCAGGGTTCTTGCTTTGGCTGCTAGGTACTCGTTTACCCGAAACACGAGATACTAACTTGCCTGCTGCTTCGCCACGTCAAGTCGTACGTAACTATGTCAGTGTGCTGCGACACAAAGAGGGGATGGGCTACATTTGCGCTGTCGCAGCTTCATTCGCTGGGCTGTTTGCTTTTGTAACCGCCTCTCCATTTTTATACTTAGACTACTTCTCACTATCGCCTAGCGTTTACCCAATGGTATTTGGCGTCAATGTTCTGGTGATTGCGCTGTCTAATCGCGTCAATATTCATTTGCTGCGTAAGCGTTCACCACAACAGAATTTACGACTAGGGTTAACGATTCAGTTAATTGCAGCACTGGGGCTGGTTATCGCGACAGCGCTTAATTTTGCGTCGCTGTATGTGGTGGTGCCTCTAGTCATGCTGTTTACCGGCATGATTGGTTTGATCACGCCTAATGCCATTTCTGCGTTATTGGACCATTTTGGACATATCAGTGCCACGGCGACTGCACTACTAGGTGGCATCCAGTTTAGTTGTGGCGCAATTGCTGGGGTGCTGGTGGGCTTGTTCCAGGTAGAGCACCTATGGCCGATGGTGCTTACTATGCTGGGGGCCGCGTTGCTGGGTAATATCGGCGTCCGAAAGCTGACAAGAAAGCCCGCCTACGATGATTCGTACTGATGCTTTGTGCGGATGATTGATTTAAATGAATAACTCGTTGCCATGGATAGACATGCCACTTGGCGTGTGGCTAGCCTGTTCTGCCGTATTAATGCTGGGTGCTTTCGTACAGCGTGCGACAGGTTTCGGTTTGGCAGTAGTCGGGGCGCCACTACTGTTGATGCTAGAACCACGTTTGGTGCCGGTAGTACTCGTGTTGTTTGGGTTTACTGTTTCATTGCTGATGGTACGCCACTACTGGCAAGAAATACGCCTGGACGCGATCGGCATTGCCTTGATTGGCCGCTTGCCAGGGAATGCGCTGGGCATTTGGTTATTGTTAACTGCTCCGTTGGTGGTGCTCGAAAAACTGATCGCCGCTATCGTGTTGTTTGCTGTGATAGTAACGCTGTTTCGTTTTCATCCTCCCGTCAACCGTGTGACGCTGTTCCTGGCAGGTGTGCTGTCAGGCGTTTTTGGCACGGTGGCCGCCATCGGTGGTCCTCCAATCGTCCTGCTAATGCACGGCTTTCCACCTGATCGCCTGCGCGGTAATTTGGCTGCCTTCTTTATTCTGACATCTCTTCTAACGCTTATAACGCTATCGCTCGCGGGCCAGGTGTCCGCTTGGCATTTTAAATTGGCGTTGACGTTTCTACCTGCCGTGCTAATCGGGAATGCGCTGGCAGATGTGGTCGCCCACCGGTTGGATAGGCGGTTGCTGCAGGGAGTCTCGCTTGGGCTATGTACGTTAGCCGCATTGGGCTTATTAATGTAGCACTTGCGCAATGCAGCACTCTTAACTGAAAAATCATTCCGATGACTTAGAGTGTCATAAAGTTGTCATCGAAACGGTGCAAAGTACGTCTTGCGAAGGCCAGAACCCGACATCGACAGGAGTATTTCGCATGAACCGTATTCTAAAAACCACCGTTATCGCGGCTGCAGTAATGAGCGTTGCCGGTGTTGCTCAGGCACGTGACCAGATCCGCATCGTAGGTTCCAGTACCGTTTATCCATTTGCCAGCTACGTTACTGAAGAGTTCGGTGCCACTACCGGCAATCCGACGCCTGTTATTGAATCAACTGGTTCGGGCGGCGGTTTGCGCCTGTTCTGTAATGGTATTGGCGAAGGTACGCCGGATATCACCAACGCTTCTCGCCGCATGAAGGCTTCCGAGTTTGAGCGTTGTGAAGAGAACGGCGTTACCGACATCACCGAAGCTAAAATCGGTTCTGACGGCATCGTATTGGGCCAATCAAGCGAAAATGATGACGTTGCTTTAACCCGTGAACAGATTTTCATGGCGGTAGCTGCCATGGTGCCTGTTGATGGCGAATTGGTTGAAAACCCCTACACCAACTGGAGCGAGATCGACTCTTCGCTGCCAGACCGCGAAATCTCCATTTATGGACCGCCCACGACTTCTGGTACCCGCGATGCATTTGAAGAGCTGGTAATGGAAGCTGCGTCTGAGGGTATGGATGTTTACGGCGATGAAGCCTACACCGATATTCGCTCTGACGGTGTTTACATCGATGCCGGTGAAAACGACAACCTGATCGTTCAGCGCCTTTCAGAAGACACCGGTGCCTTTGGTATCTTCGGCTACTCTTTCCTCGAAGAGAATGCTGACACTATCAGCGCTGCCAGCATTGATGGCGTTGAGCCTGAGGCTGACGCGATCAGTTCAGGTGAGTACCCGGTAGCACGCTCACTGTGGTTCTACGTGAAGAATCAGCATGCTGAAGAAGTATCGCCGATGTACGACTACGTCGATATGTTTATGAGCGAAATGATGATTGGCAACGATGGCTATCTGCGTGATATCGGCTTGATCGTTTTGCCAGAAGCTGAGCGTGAAGAGTGGCGCCAAAGTGTCGCTGACCGCACGACAATGACAGCAGACGTTCTTAAGTAAGTTGGTAGGTCAGGTGTAAAAGTGGCCGGCAGCGCAAGCTGTCGGCCCATTATTGTTGAAAGGTTTCTTAACCGGTGACGACGTGAGAGAGATGCGATGCAGACCAACCAGCTTCTACTGATTTTTTGTGCTGCACTATTGCTGCTGGGGCTGCTGGCTTTTTTTGCTGGCCGTTCAAAAGCCACTCGGTTCCGTAGCGCGGGCACGGCTATGTTTGCTCAGCCAGATCAATACGCCTGGTTTACCGTGCTCTCTACCGCCGGGCCTGCGGTACTGGTTAGTGCGCTAGGAGCATTTGCACTGCTATTAATGGGGGCAAATATCCCCACGCTCTATTTATTTGCGGCGAGTTTGGTAGTGGCAGCCATAGGGCTAA
Source organism: Halomonas sp. KG2 (assembly GCA_030440445.1). Classification (NCBI taxonomy): domain Bacteria; kingdom Pseudomonadati; phylum Pseudomonadota; class Gammaproteobacteria; order Oceanospirillales; family Halomonadaceae; genus Halomonas; species Halomonas sp. KG2. The sequence continues at coordinate 1,585,017 of CP098528.1, forward strand.
TGGTGAGCCTTAACCAAGTGAAGCCCGATTTTCATGCCCGTCAAGCCATAGAGTCGGTAATCGGTAAAGTTTTGGCTGGGGCAGCATTAATTTCGATTTTCACTACCTTTGGTATTTTGTTCTCGATCATTTCCGAGGCGCTGCGCTTTTTTCAAATGCACAGCTTCTGGGAATTTATTACCGGCACCACCTGGAACCCGGGTGCAAGCTTTTTAGCTGCAGCGGGTCGCGGTGATGGTGGCGGCGCTGAGTTTGGCTCGGTACCGCTGTTCGCTGGCACCTTTATGATTACTGCCATCGCCATGCTGGTGGCGGTGCCTGTCGGTTTGCTCTCAGCAATTTACATGTCCGAATTTGCGCCAAGTAGAGTGCGCACCGTTGCCAAGCCGGTGTTAGAGGTTTTGGCGGGTATTCCTACCGTGGTTTACGGCTTTTTTGCCGCCATCACCGTAGCGCCGATTATCGTTAATATCGCTGGTTTTTTGGGGCTCGACGCTTCTTATAACAATGCGCTGGCGCCTGGCATTGTGATGGGCATTATGATCATACCGTTTATCTCATCGCTGTCTGACGACGTGATCAACTCGGTGCCTGATAGCATGCGCCAAGGGTCGCTGGCACTGGGTATGACTAAAGGGGAAACCATTCGTGATGTGGTGGTGCCCGCTGCAATGCCAGGGATTATCTCTGCTGCGCTCTTAGGTATGTCGCGTGCGATGGGTGAAACCATGATTGTGGTGATGGCCGCGGGTATGCGTCCCAACTTAACCGCCAATCCTCTGGAAGATATGACCACGGTCACCGTGCGCATTGTGGCGGCATTAACTGGCGACCAAGAGTTTGCAAGTGCTGAAACGCTATCGGCTTTCGCGTTAGGGCTTGTGCTGTTCGTTGTTACGCTTGTGCTTAATTTGGTGTCGGTTCTGATGATCCGTCGTTTCCGCGAAAAATATCGCGTGAATAACCTATAACGTCGAGGAACTGTTTCGATGAGCCATACTTTTGACGAAATCAGCCAGCAGCTTAAAAAGCGCCACCGGAAGTCTGCCCGCCTCAAATGGATAACCATGGGGTCGTTAGGGCTGGCAGGCTTGTTCCTGGTGCTGTTTTTTGCAGACATGCTGACTAAAGGTCTGCCTGCTTTTCAGCAAGCGTATATACAAGTCGAAATCAACTATACCGAAGAAGCCGAGACCGATGGGCGGCAGGCGTTTGATGAAGAGCTGCTGCCCATTATCAGCCGCACGGTAGTGCGCGTGATCCCGATGGAACTTCGCAATAATCCTGACATGATTGGTACCAGCGAAACCCAGTGGGTGCTAGCGACCAGTGGGGTGGATCAGTATCTGAAAGGTCACCGACATCGTTTAAGTGAAGAAGAACAGGCGGCTATTGATGCCCTGGTTGAAGCGGGTCAGGTCGATCTTCGCTTCAATAGCACCTTCTTTGGTTCGGGTGATTCAAAAATTGCCGAGAATGCAGGTATCCTCTCGGCCGTTGTCGGTACCGTGATGACAATGATCGTCACCCTGGCTATCTCGTTCCCTATCGGCGTCATGACGGCGATTTATCTGGAGGAGTTTGCTCCAGACAACCGCTTTACTCAGCTCATTGAAATTAATATCAACAACCTTGCTGCGATTCCCTCGATTCTATTTGGTCTGCTGGGTCTTGCGATCTTTATTAACTTCTTTGGGGTGCCGCGTTCGTCGCCGTTAGCGGGTGGTATGACGCTGGCGCTGATGACGCTCCCCGTTATTATTATCTCAACACGTACTGCGCTGCGTAGCGTGCCGGAATCCATCCGCCATGCTGGCTTTGGGGTGGGGTGTTCGCGCTGGCAAGTGGTGCGGGATCACGTTTTACCGTTAGCTATGCCAGGTATTATGACCGGCTCTATTATTGGCTTGGCGCAAGCGATGGGTGAAACAGCACCGTTGATTATCGTGGGTATGGTGGCTTTTATCCCCGATGTGGGGGCTTCATTTACCGAAGCAGCCACCGTCATGCCTGCTCAAATATTTACCTGGTCAGGTGAGCCAGAGCAGGCGTTTGTAGAAAAAACCGCCGGCGGTATTTTGGTGCTACTCACCATACTCATCTCACTCAACGCCTTTGCCGTTGTGTTACGTAAGAAATTTGAGCGTCGCTGGTAGGCCAGCGCGATAGAGGACATGATTATGAATAGCCAAGCACCTGTAATGAATAGCCAAGCATCTGTAATGAATAGCCAAGCATCTGTAATGAATGGCCAGCAAGTCCCTGCGGCTGGGCAACCCTACACACGAAACGACGCTGCGTGCCACGACCTGAGCTTCAAGGTTCGCGATTTGAATCTGTGGTATGGCAAAAACCAAGCGTTGAATAATCTGAATATTGATCTATTTCAGAAAAATGTGACGGCACTGATTGGCCCTTCGGGGTGTGGTAAGTCGACGTTTTTACGCTGCTTGAACCGCATGAACGACTTGATTCCTAGCGTACGAGTCGAAGGTTTGGTTGAGATGGATGGGTTAGATGTTAATGCGCCTAAAATGGATGAAGTGGCGCTGCGTCGCCGGGTGGGCATGGTATTCCAAAAGCCCAATCCGTTTCCTAAGTCGATCTTTGAAAATATCGCTTACGCACCACGCATGCACGATTTGGTCAGTCGTAAAGCCGAGCAGGAAGAGTTGGTTGAAAAAGCGCTGCGCGACGCCGGGCTGTGGAACGAGGTGAAAGACAAGCTGCATGAGCCAGGTACCTCTCTCTCTGGTGGTCAACAACAGCGTTTGTGTATTGCCCGAGCGATTGCAGTTCAGCCAGATGTGATTTTAATGGATGAACCGACGTCGGCGCTTGACCCGATCTCGACTGCAACCATCGAAGATTTGATGGATAAGCTGAAAGAGCAGTTCACCATTATTACCGTGACGCATAATATGCAGCAGGCCGCACGGGTAGCCGACTACACAGCATTTTTCCATCTGGGAGAGATCATCGAGTACAACGATACCAAAGTGATGTTCTCAACCCCGGCACAGAAAAAAACCGAAGACTATATCTCCGGTCGTTACGGTTAACCAAGACTGCCTGCAGGCTAGCGCCAAGCTAACCTACAGGCATTTTTTTAGTTTTTCATATATGTTTTTTCGTATGTTTGCATTACGATTTTTGCACTGTTCATCTATTCATTTATTTAGACGTTTATGCATACGTTTATCTAAATAGGAGGCCCCATGACATTACGTATCGGTATTAACGGCTTTGGTCGTATTGGTCGATTGGCACTGCGAAGCTTATGGACTGAGGTTGACGCTGGGGCAGTAGAGCTTGTGCGTATTAACGACCCTGGCGGTGATTCGGCAACGTTTGCTCATCTGCTTGAGTTTGATTCGGTGCATGGCCACTGGTCTCCAGGTGAAGGGATTGTCGCTTGCGACGATGCGATTGTTGTAGATGGTAAAACGGTTGCGTTTAGCGCCAATAAAGCGATTGCCGACAGTGACTGGTCTGCCTGTGACGTGGTCATCGAGTGCTCGGGTAAAATGAAAGAAACCACTAAGCTCCAGGCGTACCTTGATCAAGGCGTTGCGCGCGTAGTGGTGAGTGCACCGATTAAAGAGGAGGGCGTGCTGAACGTGGTGGTAGGTGTCAACGATCATCTGTATGACCCCACTCAGCACCGAATCGTAACGGCCGCTAGCTGTACCACCAACTGCTTAGCCCCGGTGGTTAAAGTGATTCAGGAAACCTTTGGTATTCGCCATGGTTCGATGACCACCGTGCATGACATCACCAATACTCAGACGATTCTAGATGCGCCGCACAAAGACCTACGTCGCGCTCGCGCCTGTGGTATGAGTTTGATTCCAACGACAACGGGCTCTGCGAAAGCAATCACTGCCATCTTTCCCGAACTGGAAGGCAAGCTGAATGGTCATGCCATTCGCGTGCCGCTGGCCAATGCATCGCTCACCGACATGGTGTTTGAGCTTGAGCGTGAGGTCACGGTGGAAGAGGTTAATCAGGCGCTGAAAGCCGCCGCGGAGGGAGAGCTTACCGGTATTTTAGGCTATGAGGAGCGCCCGCTGGTCTCCATTGATTATCGCACTGATCCACGCAGCTCCATTATCGATGCGCTTTCTACCATGGTGGTCAACGGTACCCAGCTTAAGCTATACGCCTGGTATGACAATGAGTGGGGCTACGCCAACCGCACGGCCGAGTTGGCGCTAATGGTAGCTGGTGAGAAGACAGTTAAAGAGCAGAAGGACCGTGGCTGATTCGTCGCCGCTAAAGGTGTTCGCGCGCGTAAAGGCGTTACCTTTTGAGGTGCGCCAATACATGCTGATCACTGGCAACTACTGGGCGTTTACCATTACCGACGGCGCGCTGCGCATGCTGGTAGTGATGTATTTCCACCAGCTAGGTTACTCGCCGCTGCAAATCGCCATGCTGTTTCTGTTCTATGAAGCGTTTGGGGTAGTGACCAACTTGGTCGGCGGCTGGCTTGGCGCGCGGCTAGGCTTGAACCGCACGATGAATGTGGGGTTGGGGCTGCAAATTGTTGCGCTTGCCATGCTGATGGTGCCTGCAGGGATGCTCACGGTTGTTTGGGTGATGGCGGCGCAGGCGTTGTCTGGCATTGCCAAAGACTTAAATAAAATGAGTGCTAAAAGTGCGGTCAAAGTATTGGTGCCTAAAGACAGTGCCAACGCCAATAGCGCGCTCTACCGTTGGGTAGCGATGCTGACCGGCTCTAAAAATGCGCTGAAAGGCTTAGGCTTTTTTATTGGGGGAGTACTGCTGACGCTGATTGGTTTCCGTGGTGCGGTGATTGCCATGGCGGTAATGCTTAGCGCGGTGCTACTGGTCTCTTTATGGCGCTTAAAAGCAGACTTAGGACGCCAAAAGGTAAAGCCCAAGTTTTCGGAAATCTTCTCCAAGTCCCGCGCGATTAACGTGCTTTCAGCGGCGCGCTTTTGCCTGTTTGCATCCAGGGATGTCTGGTTTGTAGTGGCACTGCCGGTGTTTTTATATGATCAGCACGGCTGGAGCCACTGGACGGTAGGCGGGTTGCTGGCGGCGTGGATTATTGGTTATGGCGGGGTACAAACCCAGGCACCTAAACTGACTCAGTTGATTAAAGGGGATGCCCGCGCGCTAACCGCAGGGTGGGCAGCCGCTTTAGCGGTACTAGCGATTGTGTTGGCGTTACTACCGCTGGCGCAGGTGAGTTGGCTGGTGGTCGGGCTTCTAGCGTTTGGTGTGCTATTTGCGATTAACTCCAGCTGGCATAGTTACCTGATCGTTCATTACGCTCGTGCTGATGGCGTCTCGATGGATGTCGGCTTTTACTATATGGCCAACGCCATGGGCCGTTTGGTAGGAACGCTACTGTCAGGCTGGTTGTATATGGCTTACGGGTTGAGCGCCTGTCTTTGGGTATCGGCGGCCTTAGTGGCAGCCAGTTCCGTGATGGCACTGGCGTTGCCTAGACAAGCTGCTTAAAGGCCAATTTCTAGCCTGCTGATAACGCCGCACCATCCACATAAAGGTGGCGCAATTTCCACCAGCCTTCCACGCCAATACGCAGTCCTTGGTTGGCAAGGTCGGGATCAATATAGATCGAAACACTATCTTGAATATGGTGCTGATAGTGTTGGGTATCTTCTGGATGGTGCGCTTCGGCTACCGCTAGCTTAGCGAGCCCCCCGCAGCAGCCGTGGCGAGGAGAAAGCCGAACAGTGACGCTTCCGCCTTGTTGTTTAATGAACGCCACTGCGTTGCTGTCGATATCAATTACATGGCTCATTGTTCACTCCGTACTATTGTCCTGGCATGTGGTTCCTATATTAGCTCGCTGGATAGTAGACGGTTTCGCCATTCTCTTTGGTAAAGTGTGCAACGGGTTGCTCAAGCAGCTCCAATACTCGTTCGGGTGGGCGACACAGGCGCGCGCCTTTTGGGCTAATGACGATAGGACGATTGATCAGAATCGGGTGCGCTAGCATGGCGTCAATCAGCTGATCATCGTCTAGCGAAGAGTCATGCAATTTGAGCTCATCAAAAGGCGCGCCCTTTTGGCGCAGCAGTTCTCGTGGTGACATCTTCATTATCGCCAGTAGCGCTACTAGCTGCTCTCGATTGGGCGGTGTTTCCAAGTAATGGATTACCTCGGGGTCTTCGCCCGACGCCTTGATCATTGCCAGTGTATTGCGCGAATTACTGCAGTTAGGGTTGTGGTAGATGGTGACCATTCAGGGGGAGCCTCTCAGGTTATGCTAATGAATAGGTGAAGGAAAATGCTGACGCGTGTTGTTGGCAATGCGTACCAGTGCGAGCATAAGCGGTACTTCAACTAAAACACCCACTACTGTGGCTAGCGCGGCGCCTGATTGTAAGCCAAACAGTGCAATGGCGGCTGCGACCGCTAGCTCAAAAAAGTTGCTGGCACCGATCATTGCACCTGGAGCAGCGATGTTGTGCGGCACGCGCCATGCTTTAGCCCAACCGTAGGCAATAAAAAAGATCAAGAACGTTTGAATAATCAGTGGAATAGCGATCAATATGATATGCAGCGGATTGTTCAGAATGACGTCGCCTTGGAAGGCGAATAGAAGTACTAGAGTGATGATTAACCCGATGGGCGTGATGGGGCCAACGCGCTTCATGAACACGTTGTCGTACCATTCGGCACCGCGCTTGGCGATCAATGTTTTACGGGTGATGTAGCCGGCCGCAAGTGGAATCACGATGTACAGCACCACCGATAAAATAACCGTGTCCCAGGGCACTTGGATATTTGAGATTCCTAGTAACAGCACCACAAGCGGCGCAAAGGCAAACAGCATAATCAAGTCATTCAAAGCTACTTGAACCAGCGTGTAAGCCGCGTCGCCTCGGGTCAGGTAGCTCCATACAAATACCATCGCGGTGCAGGGTGCTGCCCCCAGCAGTATGGCGCCCGCTAGGTATTGGCTGGCCAGCTCCTCAGTAATAAATGGCCGAAAAATCACCATGAAAAACAACCAGGCCAAAGCGAACATTGTGAAGGGTTTAATCAGCCAGTTGACCGTGGTGGTAATGGTCAAGCCCTTTGGCTGGCGGCGCACTCCTGCAATCGCACTGAAATCAATCTGCGCCATCATGGGAAAAATCATCGCCCAGATTAATACGGCAATCGGAATGGAGACCTGGGCATACTCAAACCGTGATAACACCTCTGGCACGGCAGGGGCGAACTGCCCAAGTGTAATCCCGGTAACAATGGCAATTGCTACCCATACGGAAAGGTAGCGTTCAAACAGCCCCATATCGGCACTGGTGGGGGATGAGTTGCTCTGGGTCGTCATAAACCACTCCCTGATCAAATGGCGCGTTGGTTGACGCGCTTGGAGACTTCTTCAGCGCTCTCTTTGCGTTCAGAGTAGCGGTCGGTTAGTAAATCACTGCGTTCACGAACCAGCAGTGTGAACTTCACTAGTTCTTCCATAACATCAACAATGCGGTCATAAAATGGAGAAGGCTTCATGCGACCGTTGTCATCAAACTCCATAAAGGCCTTAGGTACCGATGACTGATTTGGAATTGTCACCATGCGCATCCAGCGCCCTAAAATACGCAATTGATTTACCGTGTTAAACGACTGGGAGCCACCGCACACCTGCATTACTGCAAGCGTTTTACCCTGAGTGGGGCGAACGCCGCCTAAGGCAAGAGGAATCCAGTCAATTTGTGCTTTCATAATGCCAGTCATTGCACCGTGGCGTTCAGGTGAGCACCACACCATGCCATCGGCCCACTGTGCCAGCGTGCGCAGCTCATCCACTTTAGGATGGCTTGAATCTTCCGCATCCGGCAGGGGCAAGCCACTAGGATCAAAAATCTCTGTACTTGCCCCCATTGCATTGAGTAGCCGAGCAGCTTCTTCAACGGCTAATCGGCTGAATGAGCGTTCTCGCAGTGAACCGTAAAGCAGCAGGATTTTGGGTGCAGGCTGGTCACTAGCGGGAAGCCTCAATGTTTCATGATTGGGAGCTTCAAACAGGCTGCTGTCTACGTTGGGTAAATCGTCAAGCAATGCCATTGGCGGTGGCCCCTTTATGCCGGAGAAGTGGTTGTTGGTCGTTATGATATATGTTTTTTCGTATATTTGTACCGGTAACTAGCAGGCTGCAATAAAGACGTCATCTTGAAGGCGTAAATTGCCGGATTATACCCATCAAGAGGTCATTTATTTATGCCAAAGCGCCGCGTGCTGTTCCTTTGTAATGCTAACTCTGCACGGTCTTTGATGGGAGAAGCGCTGCTTCGCCAGATGGCCAGTGATCGCTTTGATGCTTTTAGCGCAGGTTCCGAGCCCGATGAACCCCATGCGCTAACGTTAGAGGCACTGCATAAACAAGGGCTTGCTACGGAAGGGTTGCGTAGTAAGGTCCTGGATGAGTTTGAGGATGACTACTTCGATTTTGTCATTGTCCTCTGCGACAAGGCGCAACAGGTTTGCAGAGACTGGCAGGGGCGCGCCAGAGAAGTGCTTTTCTGGGATATTCGTGATCCGAGGCTGATTAGTAAATTAGATGCATACGAGCAAGCGCTCTTAGAGATTCGTCGGCGTCTGCAGTTATGGCTGTCCCTGCATGATCATGATCAGCCGCGTGGTTGAAAGAATTTATGCGTATGGTGAATAGTTTAAGCGTTAAAGCGAGCTGGGCGCTGGTGTTAGTGACCTTCACCTGTCTCATATTGGCGATTGGCGGGCTGGGGTTATTTGCCAATCACTTTGGCCGTGAAGCGTTTACGTCGCTGCAGCAACGAGATATGAATCAGGTACGTGAGCTTAACGGAGCCTATACCCAGTTGCTGCGTGCTCGTATACAAATGAATCGAGCTGCTGAGCTAATTCGCACTCCCTCTTTTGAGCGTCCAGAACCTTTGTTAGAGGAAGCCGGGAGCTTATTGAATACGGCTTCAGCCCGCTTTAACGCTTTCCACTCGAGTTTTGCTGAGAATGAGCGGCTTGAGCTTGTGGACCAGTTGGCGAATGATTTCCACTCACTGGTTAATAACAATTTAAGTTTGCAAATGATGATGCTGGAAGAGCGCGATGTTCGAGGCTTCCTATCTGGCGAGTCTCGCGTGGATGAGAGTAGTCAGCAGTTTGTGAGTGCTGCAGAAGCTTTCTACAGTTATTCGGTCTCCCGTGGCGCTGGGCTGCTTGATCGCTTTCAAAAAGTATCGTCGCTACTATTTTGGGGAGTGCTTGGCGTTATTGTTGTGGCAATGCTGGTCATCGCGTTAGTGGTATGGGGCGTGCGTAACAATGTTTTGCAGCCTTTGCGTGTAATAACGCAGCACTTTAAACGCATCGCCAAAGGCGATTTATCAACGCCAATCGAAGCCCATGCCGCTAATGAAATTGGTCTGTTGTTTAGCGAATTGGCAAACATGCAGCATTCGCTGACGTCGACGGTGAACCATCTTAACAACAGCAGCCAACAGGTTTATACCGATAGCCAAGTAATGGCAGCTCAAAACCAACAATTGGCGGGGCAAACTGACTCGCAAGTAGCCGCGCTCGTGCAAATGGCGGCAAGTCTCAAGCAGTTAACCGCAACCGTAAATCAGAATGCAGAAAGTGCGGCGCATGTGAGTCAAGCGACGACGGGTGTCGCTCATAAAGCGCAGCAAGGTGATCAGGTAATTGCCCAGTTCATAGCGACTATGCAGGCTATTAACAAGCACTCCGAAGAAATACAAAGCATTATTTCCATGATTGAAAGTATTGCCTTCCAAACGAATATCCTGGCTTTGAATGCTTCTGTTGAGGCAGCGCGAGCGGGTGAGCACGGGCGTGGTTTTGCGGTGGTGGCCAGCGAAGTGCGGGCGTTAGCAACGCGCAGTGCTGATGCGGCACATGAGATTCGGTCGCGTATTGAAGCATCTCGCCAGAGTGTTGAGGAAGGGAGTGAGTTATCTCAGCAAGCGGGTGAGCATACGCGCGATATTATGCAGTCTGCCACTCAGGTAGAGCAGTTGATGGCAAGGATAGCCAGCGCGTCGGAAGAGCAGCGTCGTGGTATTGAGGAAGTGAATAGGGCGGTCACGCAAATTGATATGACAACCCAAGATACGCTGAAGTTGGTCAATTACGCGGCACAAAGTGCTGAAGGACTAACTCAAGAAGCTCTGAAAATGCGTGAATATGCTGGTCAATTTCGCATGGTTGAGGATCAGCTTAGCAATAATCAGGATGATATCAGTGAAGCTACAGGGGCGCTCAAGTCGTTGGACTGGCAAACATTGGCCACTTCAGAAAAGTGTGGCGATAGGCAGGATAGGCGCGCCTTGGCATGATCAGTATGGCAAGGCGCGGGTGGGGTGATTATATTAGTCGATTAGCTCAACGGCCACAGCGGTGGCTTCGCCACCACCAATGCACAGGCTGGCAATACCACGTTTGCCGCCTTTGGTGCGTAGGGCGTGAATAAGCGTCGCAATGACGCGTGAACCTGTTGAGCCAATTGGGTGCCCTTGGGCACAAGCGCCGCCAAACACGTTGACTTTCTCGTGGGGTAGCCCCAAGTCATCCATTGCCATTAACGTAACGACAGCGAACGCTTCGTTAATCTCAAACAGATCAACGTCGTTAACGCCCCAGCCAAGCTTTTTCATCAGCTTTTCAATGGCACCGACTGGCGCAATGGTGAATTCACTTGGATGGCGGGAGTGGGTGGTATGGCCAAGCATTTTGGCTAGTGGCTTCACACCATGGCGCTTCGCGGCTTCATGGCTGGCCAAAATAAGTGCGGATGCACCGTCGGAAATTGAGCTAGCATTGGCAGCAGTAATGGTACCGTCTTTGGCAAACGCCGGCCGCAACTGGCGAATTTTATCTAGCTTCGCTTGGAAGGGCTGTTCATCATGTTCGACCAGCGTTTCACCTTGGCGAGTGGTGACTGTTACCGGTGCCATTTCAGCCGCTAAGTGGCCGTTATTGGTTGCGTCCATAGCACGCTCTAGGGATGCAATAGCAAAATCATCCAGGCGCTCGCGCGTATAGCCGCGCTCTGAGGCAACATCCTGAGCGAAAACGCCCATCAATTTGCCGGTTTCGGCATCTTCTAAGCCGTCAAGGAACATGTGGTCCTTTAGCTCGCCATGACCTAGACGGTAACCACCACGCGCTTTAGTGAGCACGTGAGGGGCATTAGACATCGATTCCATGCCGCCAGCGAGCAGCACTTCCCCCGTCCCGGCTTTGATCAAATCGTGGGCTAGCATGGTGGCTTTCATGCCAGAACCACACAGTTTATTGATCGTAGTCGCACCATTGGCATCGGGAATGCCAGCCTGACGCATGGCCTGGCGGGCTGGCCCTTGTTTTACGCCGGCGGGTAGTACACAACCCATGATGCCTTCTTCAATAACGGATGCTTCGATACCCGCTCGCTCTATGGCAGCGCGGATTGCAACGGCCGCGAGCTCGGGAGCTGTCATGCTGGAAAGACTACCCATCATGCCGCCCATTGGCGTGCGGGTGGCAGATAAAAATACAACCTCGGTGGCATTACTCATTTGTGCGTCTCCTGTCGGATTTCTTGTGATTATCTTGCTGTAAGCTTAGTGATGCGTTGACCCGTTGGCGGGGCTGTGGTCTTCTCCTAAGTAACCAAGCAAGCGCTAGTGTAAATGACATGAATGTAATGAATGCTTCCCCTCGCCGCAAGGAATTGACACGTTTAGCGGCTCAGCTATTCGTCCAAGAAGGCTTTGACCGCACCACGGTGCGTATGCTGGCGCAAGAAATGGGTATCAAGTCTGGCAGCTTGTTCCATCACTTCAAAGATAAGCAGGAAATCTTAGCTGCGGTAATCGAGGAGGGTACCCAGAATGCTCTCAGCATTGCTAAAGCAGCGCTTCAAGAGTGCGACAATGATCCTGAGGCGCGGCTGCATGCTATGGCCCGAGCGCACTTAGAGACGCTTTTCGCTGATCGTAATGCCCATGTGGTCGCGTTATTTGAATGGCGACGGTTAGATCCAGATGCGAGTGCCCATTTAAGCCATCTGCGGGATGCCTACGAAGCGCTGTGGGTAGAGGTTATCGACGATGCGCTGGCAGCAGAGCTTATTCACGGTGACCGCTTTCTGGTGTCGCGGTTTATATTAGGCGCACTGAATTGGACGGTGCGCTGGTACGACCCCAGTGGGCCGCGCACACCCGATGATTTAGCCGATGAACTGGTCGCGATGATCATGGCCCGTTAATACCCCTTCTCGACCAACGTCTAATCCGTTTACGACGCTGATTGCTTGCGCTCCCGCGTAAATGCTTTTAGCGTTAGTTTAATTGCAAGGTTTCCGTTAACGTAAACGGACAAAAATAAAACGTAAGATCGAAACCTGGCTTGTCTGTTTGCGTACAACAGCTCACGACTAACAACATAAGAGAGCCATCATGACAGCAACATCAGCGTCACTACCCACATATTCCACCTTCCTAGAAGGCTTTACGGTTGACACCATGATTGCCAGGCTGGACGACCATCAGGATGGTTGCCTTAATGCCTTTGAGGCATGCTGTGGTCGTCATGTGCGCCAGGGGCGAGGCGATGTGCTGGCGCTCGTGCAGGAAGATATCAATGGACAAACCCATACGCTGACGTATGCAGAACTAGACGAGCAGAGTGGCAAACTTGCTGGCTGGTTTAAGGCCCAAGGGCTTGGTGAAGGGGACCGTATTGCCTGCATGCTGCCGCGCTCAGCAGCGCTGTTAGTGGCGGTTCTTGCCACCTGGCGAGTTGGTGCGGTTTATCAGCCGTTATTTACCGCGTTCGGTCCTGACGCGGTGGATTATCGCCTAGGGCGCGCTGACACCAAGCTGGTTATTACCGATCATGCTAATCGCTTTAAGTTTGATGGACTAAGCCAATGCCCACCTGTTTTGGCCGTCGGTGGGGCCACGAGCGAGCATCCTAATGATCATGATTGGCAGGCTGCGTTGACGCATACGTCAATGAGCGAAAAGCCACCTCGTCTTGCCCCTGAAAAACCTTTTCTTCAGATGTTTACGTCGGGCACGGTAGGCAAGCCAAAGGGAGTAGCTGTGCCGCTTTCCGGTATGACAGCGTTTGCTCTCTATATGGAACTGGCAGTCGATCTTCGCGACGATGATCGCTTTTGGAATATGGCTGACCCGGGTTGGGCATATGGGCTTTATTACGCGATTACTGGGCCGCTGCTGCTCGGTGTTACCACGCACTTCTGCGAGGCAGGTTTCAGTGCAGAAGGTGCCTTGGCGTTCATGAAGCGCCATCATATTACTAACTTCGCCGCGGCGCCCACGGCGTATCGCTTAATGAAAGCGTCAGGACTGTTCGATGACGCCCACCAAACCTTAGAGCTTCGCGCGGCAAGCTCTGCAGGGGAGCCTCTAAACACAGAAGTAGTGACCTGGGTGGAGAAGTCGTTAGGCTGTCCGGTCATGGATCACTATGGTCAAACAGAAACCGGCATGACCTGTAATAACCATCACTCCCTTGATCACCCTAAACATGTGGGAGCGATGGGCGTGCCAATGCCGGGCTACCGCTTGGCTATCTTAGGCGCCGAGTATAACGAACTGCCGCCCGGTGAGCCGGGGGTGCTTGCGGTTGATATCAAAAACTCACCCGCCCACTTCTTCCAAGGGTATACCTGGCAAGAAAAAGACCCCTTTGTGAACGGTTACTACCTAACTGGCGATGTCGTTATCCGCAATGAAGACGGCTCGTTTCAGTTTGCCGGACGCGATGACGACATTATTACCACCGCAGGCTACCGGGTTGGCCCTACGGATGTTGAAAACAGTGTCATGACCCACCCTGCGGTTGCCGAATCCGCAGCGGTTGGCCAGCCAGACGAGATTCGTGGCGAGGTCATTAAATCTTATATCGTACTGCGTGAAGGGTATGAGGCTAGTGAAACGCTTGCTGATGAGATCCGCCAGCAAGTGCGTGAGCGTCTTTCTACTCATGCGTTCCCCCGGGTTATCGAATTCGTCGATGAGCTGCCCAAAACGCCTAGCGGCAAGATTCAGCGCTTCAAACTTCGTGCCCAAGCGACTGAGCAAGCACGCAACGACAAATAATCAAAGGAAAGTTGAAATGCAGGTGAAGGATTGTACGTTTTTAATTACTGGTGCTGCTTCAGGGCTAGGTGCGGCAACAGCAGAGCGCCTAATAGCTGCCGGTGGGAGCGTTGTATTGTGTGACATGAATAATAGCGTGTCGGACCATGCTAAACGCTTAGGTGATCGTGCAGTGGCCTGCATAGCTGATATCACCTCTGCCGAGCAAATGCAGCAGGCGATTGACGAAGCGATTGCGTTGGGAGGTGGCAGCGGCCTTTCGGGTGTTATTCACTGCGCTGGCGTCGTCAGCGTGGCCAAGCTGGTTGACCGTAATGGCAACCCCGCAGACCTGGAAAGCTATGCAAAAACGATCAACATTAATTTAGTGGGTACGTTTAATGTGATGCGTTTGGCGGCAGCCGCCATGGCCAAAAATACGCCCAATGAGAGCGGTGAGCGGGGCGTAATTATTAATACGGCTTCTATCGCAGCATTCGATGGGCAGGTGGGGCAGTGTGCTTACAGTGCGTCGAAAGCCGGTGTTGTTGGAATGAGTTTGCCTGCTGCTAGAGAGCTATCGCGTCATGCTATTCGCGTTATGGCGATTGCGCCTGGCGTTTTTGAAACGCCCATGATGAGTGAGATTCCTGACGAGGCGGCTCAAGCCCTAGCCGCTGCGGTGCCTTTCCCCAAGCGGTTGGGCAAGCCAGATGAGTTTGCTCAGCTGGCCGAGCAAATTATCACTAACCCAATGTTGAATGGTGAAGTGATTCGGCTGGATGGCGGCATTCGAATGCAGTAAATAGGCTGGAAAATTAGTGGCGTCTAATAGCCTGTCAGCACTTTTGCTGGCAGGTTTTTTTGTTTATAGATCAAATTTTTACCGGTTAGTCGACCAAAGTTGTAGCGGTTTTGGGTGTTATATTCAAACGACCGCTTGACTATGATGCGGCTGCGCGCTAGTTTTCAAACATGTGTTTGAAAGCGGTTTTTTTGAAATCCAGACCGTACTAAAAATGTAAGCCGCTTTCAGCCCCCAGCTCAGGAGAAGTGACATGCCCAGCTATCAAGCCCCCTTACGTGATATGCGTTTCGTTATGGACGAAATGTTTGACTATCCCAGCCACTATGCAGCGCTACCCTGTGGTGATGAAGCGTCTCCAGACGTCGTGAATGCGATTCTTGAAGAGGGCGCGCGCTTTGCCCGTGATGTGCTGCTTCCGCTCAATCAAAGTGGCGATGAAGAGGGGTGCTTGTTAGAAGGTGGCGAAGTTAAAGCGCCGCAAGGTTTTAAAGAAGCGTATCAGCAATATGTTGAAGGTGGCTGGCCAAGCCTAGCAGCAGATCCTGAACAGGGCGGCCAGGGTCTTCCGCCCTCATTGGCGATGATGCTGTCTGAAATGATCTGCGCAACTAACTTAGCGTGGGGTATGTATCCAGGGCTTTCCCATGGTGCGGCCGATGCACTTCGGCACCATGGTACTGATGAGCAAAAGGAAACCTATCTTACCAAGCTGGTTGAAGGCGTTTGGACGGGCACTATGTGTCTCACCGAGCCACACTGTGGTACTGATCTCGGGTTAATTAAGACGCGTGCGGTGCCTAATGAAAGTGGTGCCTACTCCATTACGGGTACTAAGATCTTTATTTCTGCTGGCGACCATAATCTGGCAGAAAACATTGTACACCTCGTATTAGCCAAACTGCCCGGCGCTCCTGAGGGCTCGAAGGGTATTTCTCTATTTGTTGTACCTAAGTTTATGCCAGATGCTCAAGGCAATCCCGGCGATCGTAATGGCGTTTCCTGTGGCTCGCTCGAGCACAAAATGGGCATCCACGGTAATGCGACTTGTGTGATGAACTTTGATGGTGCGACGGGCTATTTAGTTGGAGCGCCCAACAAAGGCTTAGCGTGCATGTTCACTATGATGAATGCCGCACGCCTTGGGGTGGGCATTCAAGGCTTAGGCTTAATCGAAGCCAGTTTCCAAAACTCGCTCAGTTACGCTCGTGACCGGTTACAAATGCGTGCCCTTTCTGGTGCTCAAGCCCCTGAAAAAGTAGCAGACCCGATTATTGTTCATCCGGATGTGCGCCGTATGCTGCTAACCCAGAAGGCGTTCGCCGAGGGTGGTCGCATGCTGGTGCTATACACCGCTCAAATGTTAGATATCGTTGAACACGGTAAGCCTGGCGAAGAGAAAGAGCAGGCTGAAACTCTGCTTGGTCTATTAACGCCTATCGTGAAAGCGTTTCTCACTGAAGTTGGTTTTGAGTGCACCAATGAAGGCGTGCAGATTTTTGGTGGTCACGGCTTCATTAAAGAGTGGGGAATGGAACAGCTGGTGCGTGATGCGCGTATTACCCGTCTCTATGAAGGTACTACCGGCATTCAAGCGTTAGACCTGCTTGGCCGAAAGGTGTTGATGAGCCAGGGTGAATCGCTAAAAGTATTCACCAAAGAGATCCATAAGTTCTGTAAGGCGGAAGCTGATAACCCTGCTCTAAAAGAGTTTGTTGAGCCGCTAGCGAAGCTGAATGCTGAGTGGGGCGAGTTAACGATGGGCGTGGGTATGAAAGCCATGCAAGACCGTGAAGAAGTGGGGGCGGCCAGCGTCGACTACCTCATGTACTCCGGCTATGTCACCTTGGCGTACCTTTTTGCCCGCGCAGCTAAGCAGTCGTTGGTGGAATTAGAGGGTGACGATAAGGCGTTTTACGCGGCTAAGTTGAATACTGCTCGTTTCTATTACCAGCGCCTGCTGCCGCGTACTAAAGCACATGCTCAGATGATTCAAGCGGGTGCGGGAAGCCTTATGGCGATGTCGAGCGAAGATTTTGGCTTGGGCTTTGAGATTTAAGCTTTTGAGATTTAGCTCAACAGGAGTGGTTATTCTGCAAAAGCAGATTCATCTGTAGGCTTAACTGAGCACTCTCTGGTCAGGGGACTGATCGGTGGTTTGCGGCAGGCTTGTTCTTAGAACAACACCTGCCGCTTTTTTATTTCAATTTATTTTCCAATAGCCCTTGCCAAGTCGGCAGCGAATCCGTAAAGTACGCATCCGCTGCCGGGGACGCACAGCGTTACCAGCGGTGATTGAAGGTGAAAACCTTCGGTTTGTCAGAGAGTTAGAAGAACTCGGCAACAATGCGTTGCGATGTCTTCCAACCCTTTTTGAAACGAGCCACGCCAGAAAGCATCGTTATCACGCTTTCTTCGCTCACTCGCTTCACTCACTCAAAACAGTGATTGACAAACACCAGGAAATGCGTAGAATACGCCTTCCTCGCTGAGGCAAGCCAGTTCATCGGCTAGCCAGTCACTTCTTCGGAAGTTCAGCAGCGAAAACAGCTCTTTAACAATTTGATCAGGTAATTCATGTGGGCGCTTGCCGATGAGGGTGATAAATCACCAAATATCAAGGCAAGCGGTCATGAGAACGAAAGTTTGAATGAATTCGTTTGAACCTTGAGCCAAGTTTGATGCGCTTTTGTTACCTTCGGGTGACGAGTAAGCATCACAATGATTTTAAACTGAAGAGTTTGATCATGGCTCAGATTGAACGCTGGCGGCAGGCCTAACACATGCAAGTCGAGCGGTAACAGGGGTAGCTTGCTACCCGCTGACGAGCGGCGGACGGGTGAGTAATGCATAGGAATCTGCCCGATAGTGGGGGATAACCTGGGGAAACCCAGGCTAATACCGCATACGTCCTACGGGAGAAAGGGGGCTCCGGCTCCCGCTATTGGATGAGCCTATGTCGGATTAGCTAGTTGGTGAGGTAATGGCTCACCAAGGCAACGATCCGTAGCTGGTCTGAGAGGATGATCAGCCACATCGGGACTGAGACACGGCCCGAACTCCTACGGGAGGCAGCAGTGGGGAATATTGGACAATGGGCGAAAGCCTGATCCAGCCATGCCGCGTGTGTGAAGAAGGCCCTCGGGTTGTAAAGCACTTTCAGCGAGGAAGAACGCCTAGTGGTTAATACCCATTAGGAAAGACATCACTCGCAGAAGAAGCACCGGCTAACTCCGTGCCAGCAGCCGCGGTAATACGGAGGGTGCAAGCGTTAATCGGAATTACTGGGCGTAAAGCGCGCGTAGGTGGCTTGATAAGCCGGTTGTGAAAGCCCCGGGCTCAACCTGGGAACGGCATCCGGAACTGTCAAGCTAGAGTGCAGGAGAGGAAGGTAGAATTCCCGGTGTAGCGGTGAAATGCGTAGAGATCGGGAGGAATACCAGTGGCGAAGGCGGCCTTCTGGACTGACACTGACACTGAGGTGCGAAAGCGTGGGTAGCAAACAGGATTAGATACCCTGGTAGTCCACGCCGTAAACGATGTCGACCAGCCGTTGGGTGCCTAGCGCACTTTGTGGCGAAGTTAACGCGATAAGTCGACCGCCTGGGGAGTACGGCCGCAAGGTTAAAACTCAAATGAATTGACGGGGGCCCGCACAAGCGGTGGAGCATGTGGTTTAATTCGATGCAACGCGAAGAACCTTACCTACTCTTGACATCCTGCGAACTTGTGAGAGATCACTTGGTGCCTTCGGGAACGCAGAGACAGGTGCTGCATGGCTGTCGTCAGCTCGTGTTGTGAAATGTTGGGTTAAGTCCCGTAACGAGCGCAACCCTTGTCCTTATTTGCCAGCGGGTAATGCCGGGAACTCTAAGGAGACTGCCGGTGACAAACCGGAGGAAGGTGGGGACGACGTCAAGTCATCATGGCCCTTACGAGTAGGGCTACACACGTGCTACAATGGCCGGTACAAAGGGTTGCGAGCTCGCGAGAGTCAGCTAATCCCGAAAAGCCGGTCTCAGTCCGGATCGGAGTCTGCAACTCGACTCCGTGAAGTCGGAATCGCTAGTAATCGTGAATCAGAATGTCACGGTGAATACGTTCCCGGGCCTTGTACACACCGCCCGTCACACCATGGGAGTGGACTGCACCAGAAGTGGTTAGCTTAACCTTCGGGAAAGCGATCACCACGGTGTGGTTCATGACTGGGGTGAAGTCGTAACAAGGTAGCCGTAGGGGAACCTGCGGCTGGATCACCTCCTTAAACGATGCATCACTCCTCGCGGTAAGCGCTCACAATGAATTACCTGATCAGAATGCTGTTGATACGCAGTGATAAGCGTTTTCTTCATGTTGAAAGAAGAGAAAAGACCTTTTTTAAGATCTTATTTAAAAGACCTCTCTTTTCCTTTTAATGTGAAAAGCACTCGCTTATCACTGCGCATAGCAGTCGCTCTTTAACAATGTATATCATGCTGACATAAACGTTTTAAAACGTTTATACGTAATTGTTTTGTGATACGTCTCAAGCGTATCCGGCAATCGTTATCATTGCGAGATACCAGACTCCTTCGGGTTATAGGGTCAAGCAATGAAGCGCACACGGTGGATGCCTAGGCAGCCAGAGGCGATGAAAGACGTGGAAGCCTGCGATAAGGCTCGGCGAGGTGGCAAACAACCTGTGACCCGGGCATCTCTGAATGGGGAAACCCACTCATCATAAGATGAGTATCTTGCGCTGAATATATAGGCGTAAGAGGCGAACCAGGGGAACTGAAACATCTAAGTACCCTGAGGAAAAGAAATCAACCGAGATTCCCCTAGTAGCGGCGAGCGAACGGGGACCAGCCCTTAAGCATGTGACTGATTAGGCGAATGCGCTGGGAAGCGCGGCCATAGTGGGTGATAGCCCCGTAGTCGAAAATCTGATCATGTGAAATCGAGTAGGTCGGGGCACGAGAAACCTTGACTGAAGACGGGGGGACCATCCTCCAAGGCTAAATACTCCTGGCTGACCGATAGTGAACCAGTACCGTGAGGGAAAGGCGAAAAGAACCCCGGAGAGGGGAGTGAAATAGATCCTGAAACCGTGTGCGTACAAGCAGTAGGAGCAGACTTGTTCTGTGACTGCGTACCTTTTGTATAATGGGTCAGCGACTTATATTCAGTGGCGAGGTTAACCGTTTAGGGGAGCCGTAGGGAAACCGAGTCTTAACTGGGCGACACAGTCGCTGGATATAGACCCGAAACCGAGCGATCTATCCATGAGCAGGTTGAAGATTGAGTAACATCAATTGGAGGACCGAACCAGGATCTGTTGAAAAAGATTTGGATGACTTGTGGATCGGAGTGAAAGGCTAATCAAGCTCGGAGATAGCTGGTTCTCCTCGAAAGCTATTTAGGTAGCGCCTCACGTATCACCGCCGGGGGTAGAGCACTGTTTCGGCTAGGGGGTCATCCCGACTTACCAACCCGAGGCAAACTCCGAATACCGGTGAGTGCAAGCGTGGGAGACACACGGCGGGTGCTAACGTCCGTCGTGAAAAGGGAAACAACCCAGACCGTCAGCTAAGGTCCCGAAATCCTGGTTAAGTGGGAAACGATGTGGGAAGGCTCAGACAGCTAGGAGGTTGGCTTAGAAGCAGCCATCCTTTAAAGAAAGCGTAATAGCTCACTAGTCGAGTCGGCCTGCGCGGAAGATGTAACGGGGCTAAACCAGGTACCGAAGCTACGGGTTCACACTATGTGTGAGCGGTAGAGGAGCGTCGTGTAAGCCAATGAAGGTGGATTGAGAAGTCTGCTGGAGGTATCACGAGTGCGAATGCTGACATGAGTAACGATAAAGGGAGTGAAAAACTCCCTCGCCGGAAGACCAAGGGTTTCTGTTCGACGCTAATCGGAGCAGAGTGAGTCGGCCCCTAAGGCGAGGCCGAAAGGCGTAGTCGATGGGAAACAGGTCAATATTCCTGTACCGGACATGATTGCGATGGGGGGACGGAGAAGGCTAGGTGAGCCAGGCGTTGGTTGTCCTGGTGAAAGTGAGTAGGCTTGGGTCTTAGGTAAATCCGGGACCCTTTAAGGCCGAGACACGAAACGAACTGACTACGGTCAGGAAGTCATTGATGCCACGCTTCCAGGAAAAGCCTCTAAGCTTCAGATCATGTGCGACCGTACCCCAAACCGACACAGGTGGTCAGGGTGAGAATCCCAAGGCGCTTGAGAGAACTCGGGTGAAGGAACTAGGCAAAATGGTGCCGTAACTTCGGGAGAAGGCACGCCGGCGTAGGGTGACGAGACTTGCTCTCTAAGCCCGAACCGGTCGAAGATACCAGGTGGCTGCAACTGTTTAGTAAAAACACAGCACTCTGCTAACGCGCAAGCGGACGTATAGGGTGTGACGCCTGCCCGGTGCCGGAAGGTTAAATGATGGTGTTAGGATTCGTCCGAAGCTCTTGATTGAAGCCCCGGTAAACGGCGGCCGTAACTATAACGGTCCTAAGGTAGCGAAATTCCTTGTCGGGTAAGTTCCGACCTGCACGAATGGCGTAATGATGGCCACGCTGTCTCCACCCGAGACTCAGTGAAATTGAAATCGCCGTGAAGATGCGGTGTACCCGCGGCTAGACGGAAAGACCCCGTGAACCTTTACTATAGCTTCACACTGGACGCTGATGTTGCCTGTGTAGGATAGCTGGGAGGCTTTGAATCTCGGACGCCAGTTCGAGGGGAGCCAACCTTGAAATACCAGCCTGGCATCATTGGCGTTCTCACTCAGGTCCGTTATCCGGATCGAGGACAGTGTGTGGTGGGTAGTTTGACTGGGGCGGTCTCCTCCCAAAGAGTAACGGAGGAGCACGAAGGTACCCTCAGCACGGTCGGACATCGTGCAGTGAGTGCAAGAGCATAAGGGTGCTTGACTGCGAGACAGACACGTCGAGCAGGTGCGAAAGCAGGTTCTAGTGATCCGGTGGTTCTGTATGGAAGGGCCATCGCTCAACGGATAAAAGGTACTCCGGGGATAACAGGCTGATACCGCCCAAGAGTTCACATCGACGGCGGTGTTTGGCACCTCGATGTCGGCTCATCACATCCTGGGGCTGAAGTCGGTCCCAAGGGTATGGCTGTTCGCCATTTAAAGTGGTACGCGAGCTGGGTTTAGAACGTCGTGAGACAGTTCGGTCCCTATCTGCCGTGGGCGTTGGATGTTTGAGAAGGGCTGCTCCTAGTACGAGAGGACCGGAGTGGACGCACCTCTGGTGTTCCGGTTGTCACGCCAGTGGCATTGCCGGGTAGCTATGTGCGGACGGGATAACCGCTGAAAGCATCTAAGCGGGAAGCCCCCTTCAAGATGAGACATCCCTGAGGCCTAGAGCCTCCTGAAGGGCCCAGCGAGACCAGCTGGTTGATAGGCACGGTGTGGAAGCGCTGCAAGGCGTTGAGCTAACGTGTACTAATGGCCCGTGAGGCTTGACCCTATAACACCCAAGGGGTCTGGTCGCAGTGATAACGAAAACCGGATACGCGCTTCCTGTCAGTGACAGGAGACGAGAGACGCCACAAAACACATCAGCATGATATACATGACAAGTTACGCCTGACGACCATAGCACGCGTGAACCACCTGATCCCATGCCGAACTCAGAAGTGAAACCGCTTAGCGCCGATGGTAGTGTGGGGTCTCCCCATGCGAGAGTAGGTCATCGTCAGGCACTTATTGAACAAAGAACCCAGCCAACCGGCTGGGTTTTTTGTTTGTGCGGAAGAAAAAAGCACCCTTTGCCCCCTATCACAAAGAGGCCACCTCCCGAAGCGTGCACCGCACCATCATTCCCGAGTCACCACACCGTCATTCCCGAGTGGGGTTATCGGGAATCCATCTTGACCTTGGTCTGCAGCCGCCTGTGAACCCCCAGCTTCAACTGAAGCTGGGGGGTGCTGATAATGTTTTAAGCGCATCAAGCAGATAAATTATCGCTACTAATCTCACTACTTAGAAAGCATTTGAAAGAAAGTGCTATGATGCGGCGATTAGCGGGGGCATTTTATTCTGAATAGATGTTCACCTATGACATGAAATTACTTTCGAGGTGAAAGGGTGAGTGAAACAGTACCCACATCGTGGCTTGTCTATTGCCGCCCAGGGTTTGAAAGCGACGCACTAGCTGAAATGCAACACCACGCCAAACAGCACGAGGTGAGTTGCGAACCTGCACAGGGCGAAGGTTGGGTGAGTTTAACGCGCTTAGATAAAGAGCCGATTAATGATTTGCACCGTAAAGCGGCGTTTAAGCAACTTATTTTTGCTCGCCAAAGTCTAGCTGCACTGCCTGCGCTCACGCTGTCCCGAGATGATAGGCTTACGGCTATTCTCGATCAAATAAAGTCAAGTCGTTGGAGTTTTGAAGAAATTTGGCACGAAACGCCAGATACCAATGATGGCAAAGCATTGGCAGGCTTAATTAAAGCACTGACGAAGCCATTGCAGAGTATGCTAAAAAAACGCGGCGCATTGCGCGGTAAAGCCGGTGCACGTCGTTTACATATTTTCTGGACGGATGGTGATCGTGTTCAGTTGGGTATGAGTTTTCCTGACAATCGAAGTGAGCTGATTAATGGTATACGCCGCCTACGTTTTCCATCTCGTGCACCAAGCCGATCAACGCTGAAGTTAGAAGAGGCATGGCATGAGTTTATTCCACGAGAAGAGTGGGATACACGGCTTGCGGATCATATGCAGGCAGCGGATTTAGGGGCCGCCCCAGGTGGTTGGACTTGGCAGTTAGTCCAGCGTGGCATGTATGTTTATGCCATTGATAATGGGCAAATGGACAAGCAGCTAATGGCTACGGGACAGATAGATCATCTTAAAGAAGATGGATTTACTTGGGAGCCGCCGCAACGAATGGATTGGCTAGTTTGTGATATTGTCGATAAGCCTGTGCGCGTGTTGGCAATGGTGGAAAGATGGTTAACCCGCAAATGGTGTCGAGAGGCAATTTTTAATTTAAAACTGCCCATGAAGAAACGCTGGGACGAGGTTAATCGCTGTATTAGCACGTTGGAAGATGCGTTGGAAACGGCGGGAGTGCGCGCTACGATTACATGCCGCCACCTCTACCATGATCGGGAAGAAGTGACGGTTCATGTAAGGCTCGCTCACTAATTTAAAGGTAGGCGGAGTCGCGTAAGGGTGTTAATAGCCTGGTTCGTATACGCGGATAGTTTCGTCTTCTGTTAATAGAGGTAGGATGCTCTGCATGGCCGCTGCACGTGCTTCACTTGAATGCCACTCTTTCCAAGCGCGAAGATTGCGCCATTTGGTAATCATCAGGCGGCGATCTGTATGGCCAAGTTCGACGAGCGTTTCTCCACCGACAAATCCTCGTACGCCAAGTGAAACGCGCATTGCTTCGCGGGCAGCCAGTTCATATTCTTCTTCCAGGCCAGGCATAATACGCCGTTCAATGATTACTTTGATCATGCTGTCTGTTTCCTAAACGAGATTGTAGATGACTGATAATACGTATGACCCAAGTGCCTTTGATGCATCGTTAGACACAACGGGTTTATATTGCCCTGAACCTATTATGTTAATGCATAACAAGGTGCGTGATATGACGCCAGGGCAGGTGTTGAAGGTAATAGCAACAGACCCCGCAACGACTCGCGATGTGCCAAAATTTTGTCAATTTTTGGGACACCAGCTACTGCAGCAAGAGGAGTCTGATGACCACTACGTGTATTTTATTCGCCTAGCGTAAAGCTTCTGCAGCTATGCGAGGCTAGCCATTAATATTGGCTTTAGGCTCTGGCTTTGATTGGGTAGCCTCGCAAGCGCTTATTTAAGATCACCCCTCTTTATTTGGAACAACCATCATCGCCAAAGCTTCCAGTGTCGCAGGGTCTTCATCCATTATGCGGTTGGCGATATGGCGTTGAAAAAAGTAGACCGTGCGATGGCGGGAGTGGGCATCGTAAAGGCACTTATCACCCAGTAGGATGGGGGACATCGTGGCTTGCTGTTCATCGGCAAGAACGGCTTCAACGCTTCCATCGCTATACAGACGCCATCCATAGACTTGCTTCATATTCCAGGGGGCATCGGGATGATTCATGCATAAAGCATGAGTGCCAAGGGTGTCTGGAAGCTGTTGAATCAGCGTCGCCTCTCCTGACGCTTCATACTCGAAGTAACTGGCTGAAGCCATTAGCTCGTCGTATTTATGATCAGGAGGAAGGGCGAAAATTTCTTCGGTTTCTGGATCGCGGTAGCCAATAAACTGGCCATTTTCATGGCTGTCGAGTTCATGACAAGCAGCGAGCTTTTCCATCCATGGCACAAGGCCAATGATGTTACCGTTCTCTTGCAGCCCCCAGGCCAAAATAGGTAGGCCGTAATACGTGTCGGGACTCGCAGCGAGCTGGTAGACCATCTCTAACCCATCTAGCTCAGGGGCTAGGCGGATCAAACATTTTTGCGCCTGCTGACGCTGACGCACGGTTTCCAGGTCGATGACCTGGGCAGAGCGGGGTGACAGGGATGCGCCCATAATGTCCCTCCTTGTGCTGCGTGGTCACGACATCGGTAAACAGCGTATGCTGCCTACCACTTAGTTCACCAATAGCACAGGTTGCCCAGAAGGTTAAGGGGGTTTGTGATTTTTAATTATCGGAGCAGCTAGTAAATTGATCTCGCAGCGCTTGGTGTTGTGCTTTTACTTGTTGGAGCTGCTGCCAGGGAGCCTGCGGATTATTCAATGATAACCAAGTGTTCTGATAGTTTTTAACCGCTTCAGGTGGCGTTATTTGGTGGGCATTGATTAGTCGGTTAATTGCTGTAAGCCACTTGAGGGAAATCTGCTCAACTTGATTAAATCCTGCTGGAAGGTCATCTTGCAGGCATTCGCTAGTGGTTAAGCGCGTTGACTCAAGTGCTATGTTTGCCTCCGTTAAGCGTTGGTGGGCGAGTAACAGTGTGCGTAAAATTTCTGCTGTTAATGGCCTCTCTTGCAGCGCTTTAAGGTGGTTTTCAAGTGCTGAAGAGTCCTGTTGCCATGCTTGGCTAAATTGGTGCGTCACCATTCGCTCAAGGTAATCAACGGCAACCAGTTGATTGTCAATATTAGGTAGTTCAGCGCTGTTTAGGGGGGTACTTGCTCGGGAAAAACTTTTTTCCCACTCTTCAGAATCAAAAATGGCGTTCCAGCTGACCGCTGGTAGCTGTTCTGTCTTGAGCTCAGTTAGTTCAGCCAATCGCGCTTTATTGTCATCACTTAAGCCGTCAGGAACATCACTGTTCCAGCAGGCACTTAGGCGTTGCCATAGCGCGCGTTCGTAAAGCCAGTGCTGACTAGGGGGAGCAACGCGCCCCAGCTGATTGTTCCGTGCTGCAATGAGTGATGTTATCTGGCACTCACGCAACGCATAGATATTGAGCATGCCTTCTCGGGTTTCAGGAATATTGAATAGCCGCTCTCGACGTTCAGGAAATTTACCAATATTAGGTGGAGGGTGACGCTCAATATCGGCAATTGAAAGATCGCTAGTGAGCTGTTGGTGATACTCTACCCAAGGCTGTTCGGCACCATTGTCTCCGCAGCCTACTAGTACCAAGCTGACACTAATAGTCAGCCATAATATAGGTTGAGGGTAGAGCGCCATTGCTTACTCCTATTGGCTAATCCACTTTAACCGCCAAGCAAGTAATAGTGCGGCTGTGCTAAGCCCCGCAATAAGTCCCATCCAGTAACCATGCACTCCCAGTGGGCCATACATGTCACCTATGCCGTGAGTTCCTAGCCAGTGGCCACCGCCTAAACCGACAATCCAGTAAGAAAGTACGGTAATGACCATCACGATTCGGGTGTCTTTATAACCTCGTAATGCACCTGCTAGGTTGACTTGAAGTGAATCTGATAGCTGGAAAATGACTGCCAGGGATATGATGGTGAGCGCCAAAGCCTGGATGTCGGTATTAGAGGTGTACAACGCAATCACCGGCACTGCTGTAAACCAAAGTAATGTACTGTTGATGACGGCCACGATGACACTGATCACAATACCGTTCCAAGCGACAGTGCGCGCCATAGCAGAACGTTGTTGGCCCAATGTATTACCAACACGTACGGTAAGTGCCATGCTCAATGACATCGGCAGCATAAAGAGAATAGACGTGAAGCTTAGGGCAATTTGGTGAGCCCCGACTGTGACCTCTCCGAAACTGGCAATAAACAAGGCTATCAGGGTAAATAACGTCACTTCCACGAAAATAGCCACACCGATGGGCATACCCACTACGACAAGCTCGCGGATGCCGGACAGTGTTGGTGGGGTCAGCGTTTGCCAAATTGAGACGCTTTGATAGGCGTGTCCTTTACGGGTATAGAGAGCCATCGCAACGGCCATTGTCCACATCGAAAGTGCTGTGGCGATGCCGCAGCCGAATGCGCCTAGTGCCGGTAGCTGTTGCAGAGCGCTGGGTAATCCATCACCCAATAGATTAACTAGGCCATCACCGCCATAGATAAGTAAATAGTTACTGGGAATATTAACGGTTAGCCCCACCAAACTAATCCATAACGCGGGCCGGGTGTGATTCATGCCATCTGAAAAGGCTCTAAGCGCCTGAAACAAGGCGATTCCGGGCATGCCGAAGGCAACAGCGGAGAGGTAGGCAGCAGACTCTCTTGCAACCGCTGGGGGCACTCCCATAAGTTCGAAGATAGGTGTCACGACTGTCCACAGCAATACAGCGGCAGTGAACCCGAGTACTAATGCGACCCACAATGCCTGGTGAACCGCAGGGCGAATCTCAGCATTTCTCTTGCCGCCTAAAAGGTGTGCCACGATAGGTGTAAGGCCCATTAACGTACCGGTCATAAACAGCATCAGTGGCATCCACAGGCTTGAGCCAACCGAAACGGCAGCTAAGTCGGTGGCGTTATGCCTGCCGGTCATGATGACGTCGACCACGCTCATGCCCGCTTGTGCGAGTTGAGCGCCGCAGATGGGTAGTGCTAACGCTACCAATGTGCGTGTTTCTGGCCAATAGATGGATTTTATATTGCTAGTGAAGCCGCCCACGGTATGTTTCCTATTTAGCAAAGTGACCCAACAAAAGCCGATAGAGTAGCAGGAGTTGCTGGGATATCGGTAGCTGTCTAATGATTTGCCATCTCTTTATCATCTGGACAAGGCGCGGGTATACTTTACGAAATGAACGACGACGTAGGTATATGGTGACTCAAGAGCAGGAGCGTTGGACGCTTCACGATATAACGACATTGTTTGATGGCGTGTTTCTAGCACGTTATCAGACGCGATTAATCATAGGTGGCGATGAACCCCTGTATCGCCCCGCCACCCATGAAATACCTTATCATCAAGTGATTTTTGCGCGCGGCTTTTTTGCTAGTGCACTGCACGAGATCAGCCACTGGTGCATCGCAGGAGAGAAGCGTCGGCAGTTGGAAGATTACGGATACTGGTACTTACCGGATGGACGCGACGCCCAGCAGCAGCAAGCCTTCGAACAAGCAGAGATTGCCCCGCAGGCGCTGGAAAAGCTGTTTACGCGTGCCTGCGGACGCACATTTCACGTTAGTGTCGATAATTTAGGTGGGGACGTTGAGGTCGATCGAGATGCGTTTGCCAACAAAGTAGATGCCAGAGCGGCACGTTACTTAGCAGAGGGGCTGCCATTGCGTGCCAACGCTTTCTTTATCGCATTGACACGCTATTATCAGCATCAAGATACCTTAGTGCAGGCCTTTAAACAGGGGCAGCGAGAACTTGACATGGCGCTGGTCGCGTCGGCTTAGTCTTTCTCGGTAAGCTGCTTGTGAAGCGTTAGCATTACTTCAATTTCGTGCTCGGGCCGCATCGGTTCGAGCCCCATGTCGTTAAAAACTTCGCTGCGTAAGCGATGCCAATCTCTCGCGCTAATCGCTTCATAAAGCACCTGTGCAGGCGCTAATTCAACAAAAGGATCCAAGCCATAGGTGTCAAAGAGTCGAGCCAGCGCGGCTTCATCCTCACCGTTATCGCTGGTGTACAGCGTAGCCGAGAAGTGATCGGTCTCTAGCTCACGTATGACATCCAAAGGGCTGACGCCGAGGCTTTCTAGCTCTTCAATGCTATAAGAACCCATCACGTTCGTGTCTTCACTGATCCAGCTATCGTCAGGCTGAATGAGTGTTTGCTTAATGCGACCATCAGGTAGAGACCAGGCAATAGCCAGCGGCAAGCCGTCATCTTCGCCCGTCTCAATGGCAATAAATCCTGGGTAATCAGCCACGCTTCGCTCCTTTTAAGCTTCCGCATCAAGGCGGAAAAAATGCTGGGCAGTGCGGGTTGTTGCGTTCCCCAGCTCGGTTTCAGTCACGTCATGCCACTGGGCAATCTCCCTTACAATCCATGGTAGCAAGGCTGGCTCGTGACGGCGCCCTTTTAGTTTGGCTGGAAGATTGCGAGGCAGCAGGTAAGGACAGTCAGTCTCTACCATTAACCTTTCTAACGGAATATCTTTCACTATTGAGCGAATGTGATGCCCCCTGCGCTCATCACAAATCCAGCCGGTTAAGCCTATATGAAGATCTAAATCGAGATAGCCGTGCAACGTATCTCGGTCAGCGGTGAAGCAGTGAATAACGGCTTGGCTGATATCGTCTCGCCAGCTATGCAGCATTTCACGCATTCGTTGCCCCGCGTCGCGTTCGTGCAAAAATAGCGGTAAGCCACTTTCAGCAGCGAGCGCCAACTGAGCTTCAAACGCTCGCTCTTGCTCGTGAGGCGTTGAAAAATTGCGATTAAAGTCCAGTCCACACTCGCCCACGGCAACCACTTCAGGTTTTTGATGAAGCGCTTTCAACTGACGCGCCACATCACTACTCCACCCGCTAGCATCGTGTGGGTGAACCCCGGCAGTGGCATATATTCCTGGGGTCTGTTTAGCCAGCTCTACGGCTTGCTCAGCGTGTTCAATATCAGTACCCGTCACTATTAAGGTAGCTACATTGGCCGCTTTCGCCCGGGCAATGACATCAGCTAAATCACGCTGAAAACTCTCGTGAGTCAGGTTAGCGCCGATATCCACCAAGGGGGCACCAGAACGAAATTGCAGCGCCTCGGGTAAAAAACTATCCACAGCACTTGTCGCCAAGCGTCACACTCCCAGTGTCAGTTAAATATTCGATAGCAGCCAGCTCTGGTTAATTATTTAGCCAGCTGTAAAACGCCATTGTAACGCTGGAGAGTAACAACGACTAATGGTCTATCCTGGATGGATATCTTATTCGAATGGCACGAATTGCAAAAAAACTGGCTCGATAGGTAAACAGTAAAGCGGTTTTTACTTTTAACATGAGGGTGAAGCATGAAATAAATCGGGCTTAAGGCTCCTTTAATAACAACAATAGACAGGTGAAAAGCATGCATCTATCACGTCATTGCGCTATTTCTGCGCTATCGGCTGCGGTCATTACGGCTAGCTATGCCCCCAGCGTGGCCGCCAATGAAGGTATTTCAGATAATGAAATCCGTATTGGTTATCTAGCTGATATGTCGGGCGTTTATCGCGATCCAATAGGCCCATTAGGGCAAGATGCCATTGAGATGGCGATTGAGGATATTGGCGGCAGCGTACACGGTGCCCAAGTTGTTGTCTTTAGCGCTGATGATCGCAATAGCCCTGATGTTGGCTCAAGCGTGGTGCGTGAATGGATTGATGAACGTAATGTCGACATGGTCACTGGTCTAGTGGCTTCATCGGTTACATTAGCAGCCGTAGGTTTGTTAGAAGAGGCGGATAAACTTGGCTTAGTGAACGGTGCTGTTTCTTCGAGTGTCACTAACGAGCACTGCTCTCCTAACCATATTCACTGGGTTTACGATACCTGGGCGATGTCTAACGGTACGGCAAAGGCAATTACGCAGGAAGGCTATAAAAACTGGTATTTACTCAGCGCCGACTATTCATTTGGCCATGCACTTGAAGCGGATGTCGAGCGTGTGGTTATCGAAAACGGTGGAACGATAGTAGGTAGCGCGCGCCACCCCTTTCCGAACAATGACTTTTCCTCTTTCATGCTGCAAGCCCAGGCATCGGGCGCCGATGTGATTGCGCTCAATAATGCTGGTGGGGACACCATCAATGCGGTGCAAACGGCAGGCGAATTTGGCATTACTCAAGCCGGGCAGATTCTAGCCGGCATGGTGCTGTTCAGTACTGATATACGCAGCATTGGGTTGGAGAGCGCTCAAGGGTTGCAGTTCACTAAGGCATGGTATTACGACTTAACTGATGAAACACGCGCTTGGGCAGAGCGTTTCCGTGAGCGCACCGGCAGCATGCCGACCATGGTGCACGCAGGGCTCTATTCCAGCACCCGCCACTATTTAGAAGCCATTGAGGCGGCCGGAACAGACGACACGCAAACCGTTCGTCAGCAGATGGCCGATACCCCCATTAACGATATTTTTGCAACGAACGGCTACATTCGTGAGGACGGCCGTATGGTGCATGACATGTATCTCGTTGAAGTGAAAACACCGGAAGAGTCAGCTGATGAGGATGACCTCTTCAGAGTTGTGCGCACTATTCCCGCCGAGGAAGCATTCCGGCCACTTTCTGAAAGCGTTTGCCCACTCGTCAACAATTCGTAAAACGCTGAAGCCCTAACAACACATAACAATAAGGACTTGGCATGGAACAGACACCCTTAATTCACCGTAATACGATTGGCGCTGCGCTAAACCGCAGCGCTCGCAAATATTCTCAGCAACTCGCGCTAACGTTTGGTGGGCGAGTGTGGAGCTATCAGTCGCTTAACGACGCCGCAAACAGCGTGGCCAATGGCTTGTTAGAGGCCGGTCTTTCTCCTGGGGATCGGTTGGCGGTATACGGTAAAAACTCAGATGCCTATGTCATTGCCTGGCTTGCTGCCACTAAAGCGGGCTTAGTACATGTGCCTATTAACTTTGCGCTAAGTAGTGATGAACTGCGCTATATCCTTGAGCAGTCAGGGGCGAAAGGATTGCTAAGCGATAGTTCGTTAGCTGACAAAGTGCAGCAGGCAGCCCAAGGGTTAGCATTAACGGTCAATGGAACACTGCATGCTGATCAACAAGATAGTCAGTTAGGTCGTTTTGATGTCTTGGCTTATGCGCAAGCCTCGCCATCAACAAGGGAGCCAGCGGTCGCCGTAGAGGGAAGCAGTCTGGCACAGCTGCTTTATACCTCTGGCACAACCGCAGCGCCTAAAGCGGCAATGATGACCCACCAAGCGCTGATGGCGGAATATATGGCCTGCATGGTGGAGCTGGATATCAAGGGAAGTGACGCCATGTTGGCCGCTCTTCCGCTTTACCACTCCGCACAAATGCATGTTTTCTTGATGCCGGCTTTACTACTGGGCGCCCCCATTCATTTGCTTGAAGCACCGCTACCGGATAGCTGCTTGGCGGCGATTGCCGAAAAAAATGTCGTATCTTTTTTTGCGCCGCCCACTGTGTGGATCAGCTTACTGCGCCACCCAGACTTTGATCAGTTCGATTTAACCACACTCAAGAAAGCGTACTACGGTGCCTCGATTATGCCGGTGCCTGTTTTGGAAGAGATGCAGCAGCGTTTCTCCGGCGTTGGTTTATATAACTGCTACGGGCAGAGTGAAATTGCCCCCTTGGCAACGGTATTACGCCCAGATGAGCACGCTGAGCGTCCCGCATCGGCGGGGCGGCCGATACTTACGGTGGAAACGCGCATTGTTGATTTGGAGATGAACGACGTGGCCCCCGGTGAGCATGGCGAGATTGTCCATCGTTCGCCGCAGTTAATGACGGGCTACTGGGATAAGCCGGAGATGACCGCTGAGTCTTTCCAAGGCGGCTGGTTTCACTCTGGTGATGTGGGCTACTTCGATGAAGCAGGCTATTTATATGTCGTGGACCGGATTAAAGACGTTATCAATACGGGGGGCGTGCTGGTTGCCAGCCGTGAGGTGGAAGAGGCGCTGTTTAAACACTCGGCCATTTCGGAAGTAGCGGTGGTGGGGCTGCCTGACGAAAAGTGGATTGAAGCGATTACCGCCGTCGTTGTGGTGAAAGAGGGGCAAGTGGTTAGCGAGGATGAGCTCATCCAACATGTTAAAAGCTTGATTGCCCCCTACAAAGTTCCTAAGCGTGTGGTGTTTGCAGAGGCTCTGCCAAAAAGCACCGCAGGTAAAATTCTTAAACGTCACCTGCGCAAAGACCTAAAGGAGTGAGCATGGACGAGCAAACACAAGCGCTGTTTCATGACATGATCAGCCGCTGTTTAGCGCAGGAAGTAGCGCCTTTCTATGACCAGTGGGAAGCGGACGGTGAAATACCGCGCTCTTTATGGCTAGCGCTGGGTGCCGCTGGTCTATTGGGAATTGATCTTGATGAGACCTATGGTGGCTCAGGTGCCGATATTGCCATCACCCAATTGGCACTGGAGGAGATGTCTCGGCAAGGGTTTGGTGGGCTAGCCAGCGCTTACAACATTCACGCCAATATCGTGATGCCTTACCTGCAAAATTTAGCCACTGATGAACAGCGCGAAACCTGGCTGCCCCGCATGGCAAGCGGGGAGTGGTTGGGGGCGATTGCCATGAGCGAGCCGCATGCTGGCAGTGACTTGGCAGCGATGAAAACCCGCGCCACCAAAACAGCCGATGGGTGGCTACTCAACGGCAGCAAGCTGTTTATTACCAATGGCCAAGTGGCCGATCTCGTTATTGTCTGTGCAAAAACAGACCCCAGTGCAGGTGCAAAAGGGGTCTCGCTGTTTTTGGTCGATACGTCACTTCCCGGTTTTTCCCGTGGCAAGCCGATTAAGAAAATTGGCCAGCACGCCAGCGATACGGCAGAGCTAGCATTTGACCAACTGCAACTGCCTAACAGTGCCTTATTAGGGGAAGAGGGCGCTGGGTTTCGCTACCTAATGCAAGAGCTGCCCCGGGAGCGCTTAGGCGTAGGCGCGCAAGCGCTTGGCGCGGTAGAGGGCGCGTTGGCATTAACGCTTGATTACGTCACCCAACGTCACGCGTTTGGTCAGCGCGTGGCCGATTTTCAAAATACCCGCTTTACGCTGGCTGAGATCAAGGCACAGCTGGATGTCGCGCGTGCCTACTTCGATCAGTGCGTTAATAAGTACCGCCACGGCACGATGACAAGTACCGAGGCCGCGATACTCAAATTACAGCTTAGCGAGCTGCAGTGTCGTGCTGTTGATCGGTGCCTTCAGCTGTTTGGTGGTTATGGTTACACCCATGAATATCCGATTTCACGCTTCTATTTAGACGCCCGTGTGCAAACTATTTACGCCGGCAGTTCTGAGATTATGAAAGAGGTGGTCGCACGCTCGCTGTTGGGCAAAGTGGCTTAAGCGCTTTTCTTAAGCCCTTTTCTTAAGTCCTTTTCCGCTGTGCGTCATTACTAAGGAGAGATTATGCAACTGGATAGCGTTGTTATTGTAAGCGGTGCTCGCACCGCTATTGGCGGGTTTGGTGGGTCGCTCTCATCTTTCGCGCCCCATGAGTTAGGCACTATCACTGCTCAGGAAGCATTGCGCCGTGCGGGCATTGCTGGCGCTGATATCGATCACTCTGTGTATGGCCATATTATTACCACTGGCCCAGAAGATGCCTATCTTGCCCGTCATATCGCGTTGAGCGCGGGTGTGCCAAAAGAAGCCGGTGCCTTTAATGTTAACCGGTTATGTGGTTCCGGCGTGCAGGCAGTGATATCCGCGGCTCAGCAAATCGCTTTGGGCGACAGCCGCTTAGCATTGGCAGGTGGGGCTGAGTCGATGTCGCGGGGTGCTTATCTACTACCGCCCCAAGCACGCAATGGCATACGCCTAGGCGATGCCAATATCCAGGATCTGACCCTCGGCATTCTTAGTGACCCATTTGGCAGCGGACATATGGGCATGACCGCTGAAAATATCGCCAAGCAGTATGGCTTAAGTCGCGAGCAGCTAGATCAGTTTGCGGTGGATAGCCATCGTAAAGCGGCAAAAGCCATTGCAGAAGGGTATTTTGACACGCAAATCGTGCCTGTTGAGGTGACAAAAGGCAAACAGACGGTTTCCTTTGCTCGTGATGAGCATGTGCGGGAAGGCGTTGAGTTAAGCGATTTAGCACGCCTTAAACCGGCCTTTAAAAAAGAGGGAGTGGTTACGGCAGGCAATGCCTCTGGGATCAACGATGGCGCGGCGACCTTGGTGCTGGCGCATGCTGATGAAGCACAGCAGCGCAATTTAACGGTTAGGGCGCGACTGCGCGTCGCAACCACCGCCGGTGTGGAGCCTTCGGTAATGGGGTTAGGGCCAATCCCTGCGGTGAAACGCTGCCTCCAGCAGGCAGGGCTGACGATCAATGATATTGATGTGATTGAGTCCAATGAAGCGTTCGCGGCACAAGCAATGGCGGTTGCCGATACGCTGGGTTTCCCATTGGAAAAACTAAACCCGAATGGTGGTGCGGTGGCGCTCGGTCATCCAGTCGGCGCGACCGGCGCCATCTTGATTCTAAAAGCCTTACACGAATTGGAGCAACGTCAGGGCCGCTATGGTTTGATCACGCTGTGTATCGGCGGTGGACAGGGCATTGCGCTATTAATCGAGCGCGAATAACAAACGGTTTTCCAATAACAATCGACAGGTGTGTTTATGTCTACGATAACGCCAAAAATACTTCCTTCTACGCCGTCTGCGACTAGCTCGCCGCTGTTAATTAGCGACTTACTTGAGTCCGGTGTTCGAATGGCGGGGAACAACCAGATTGTTTATCGAGACCAGAGCCGTCATGACTATCAACGTTTTCGTGAGCGGGTACACCAGCTTGCCCATACGCTAACAGCACAGGGCGTTCAGGCGGGTGATGTGGTGGCGGTGCTGGACTGGGATAGCCATCGCTATTTAGAGTGCTTTTTTGCCATTCCCATGATTGGTGCCGTGCTACACACCGTTAACGTGCGTTTGGCGCCTGAACAAATTCACTACACGATGGAGCACGCTGAAGACGTCTTTGTGCTGGTGCATGAGGACTTTGTGCCACTACTGGAGCCGCTGGCTGATCAACTACCTAATATACGCGGTTACCTACTTTGCCAAGAAGCGGCGAGTCAAGGCACACAAAGCACCGTCAGCACGTCGCTGCCATTAGTGGGTGAGTTTGAGGCGTTGTTAAGTGAGCAGCCAACTCATTATGAATTCCCTATTTTTGATGAAAATGCAGTGGCTACGCTGTTTTACACGACGGGCACCACCGGCAATCCGAAAGGGGTGTTTTTTACCCACCGCCAATTAGTCCTGCACACACTAGGTGAAGCCAGTACCTTCCAAGCACCGGGTTTTGAGCTGCTCAACCGTGACAAGGTCTACATGCCCATCACGCCGATGTTCCATGTGCATGCCTGGGGAGTGCCTTACACCGCCACGTTGATGGGAGCGACCCAGGTGTACCCTGGCCGCTATGAGCCGGAAATGTTGGTCAAACTGTTGGTGAACGAAAAGGTCGATTTCTCCCACTGCGTGCCAACGCTGTTAAATATGGTGGTGAGCGCTGACGCTATCGCATCGAAAAAAATTGATTTAACCGGTTGGAAGGTGCTTGTCGGCGGCAGTGCGCTAACCCAAGCCCTGGCTAGCCGTGCTTGGTCACTCGGCATTGATACACGTAGTGCCTACGGCATGTCAGAAACCTGCCCGCTGCTAACCGCTGATATTTTACCTCAGGATGTGGCCGAGGCTGATTTTGAAATGCAGCTTCCCTGGCGGTGTAAAGCTGGTTTACCCGTGCCCCTAGTGAAATTGCAGGTGGTTGATGCCAATGGAGAGCCGTTACCCCATGATGGCGTCAGTGTTGGTGAAGTGCGTGCCCAGGCACCCTGGTTAACCCAGGCGTACTACAAAGAAGAGAAACGCAGTGAAGAGCTTTGGCGGGATGGATGGCTGCATACCGGTGATGTTGGCTCGATTGATGAGCATGGTTTCTTGGCCATTAGCGACCGTATTAAAGATGTCATCAAAACCGGTGGAGAGTGGCTCTCTTCACTTGAGCTGGAAAGCTATATCAGCCAATGTCCAGGTGTCGCTGAGGTGGCGGTCATTGGCGTTACGGATGATAAATGGGGTGAGCGTCCAGCTGCGCTCGTTGTTCCCAGCGATGTCAATAACCCGCCCACGGCAGAAGAGGTACAGACGTTTATGGAGCAGTTCGTCGAACAGGGCAGCATTAATCGCTGGGGTATTCCATCGTTGATTCGCTTCGTAGATGAAATTCCTAAAACCAGTGTGGGTAAGCTGGATAAAAAGCGCATTCGCACTGAGATATAAACGCTAGCGTTTTATGCCCGCCGTTTGCGCCTTGCGGTAAGCGGCGGGTGAATTCCCCGTCCACTGTTTAAACGCTCGGCTAAGACAAGCCAGGTCTTCAAATCCTAGTTTTTCTGCGATGGTTGTCAGTGGTTGTGCGCTGCGAGTGAGTGCTTGAATAGCATAGTCGCGACGGTATTCGTCTTTAACCGCCTGGAAATGGGTACCTTCAAGTTTCAAGTGTCTTGAGAGTGTACGCACGGACATATGTAACGCGTCGGCCACATGCTGAACCGTGCATGAGGTGGGTAAGTGACGGCTAAGATGTTCGCGAACGCGATGAGTAATCAAACGATCTTCAAAAGAGACGTAGAACCAGTCAGCCGGTGCGCGTTGTAGAAATGCGCCAAGATGCTGTTTCGTTTGGCGTATGGGGTGGTTTAGAAACACCTTATCAAAGTAAACAGCTGTTTGCGGTTGATCAAATTTTAGCTTGCCGGGATAGAAGTAGAGATAGTCAGCACTGTGAGCGGGTTGGGCGTAGCCGCACTCCATCAGGATAGGTGGAATTTTGCGTGCGATCATCCAGGAGGCGATACCGTGAAACAGTTTCAACATCAATTCATGAATCAATATGCGACTGCCGTGAAGCGGGGCGCGTTCTTCCAGCGCCATCCGAGCAAAGTCGCCTTCAATAGTAAAGTCGTAGCCGAAATCATCTAATAGAATCCGAAAAAACTGCGTATAGCGGTGAAGCGCAACATGCAGTGTCGGCGCATCTAGCAAGCTCAAGCACAGCAGCTTTAGTGTTCCACAGCGTAGCGGTCTGGAGAAAAAGCATGGCGTCTCATCATCTAGCTCAAGGGCGAGGAGGCGATAAAGTTCGGCAAACTGCTCAACAGTGACTCGGCCGTTCGGTGCGCTGAGTAGAAAGGGAGAAATTCCAGCAAGCTCCAGATAGCGGACAGGGGAATGCTCAGTGGCGGGTAAGCCACACAGTAGTTCGTTCACAAAGTGCATTGAGACGGTAACGGTCACGATGTCAGCCCTAAACGAGTAGCTTGGCGCTACCTTGTTATTATCACGTGATGGTGGGACGTTAGCACGATGTGTCGTTTGGCTCTATAAGGGCTCTCCTTAACGCGAGCGCATGCGTTACACTGTGCGCCTCATGATGAAGGAGGACACTGCGTGACCTTGTTACGACTCGAACAGCTGCAACTCGCTTACGGCACCCAAGTACTGCTTAACCGCGCCGACCTAACGGTTGAAAAAGGCGAGCGGCTGGCGCTGGTCGGGCGCAACGGCACCGGTAAATCAACGCTATTAAAGCTAGTCGCGGGCGATATTCATGCCGATGACGGTTCCATTTGGCGTGCTCCGGGCTTGAAGATCGGCGTATTGTCCCAGGAACTGCCTGAATCCTCAGGCATGACGATTTTTGATATGGTTGCTCAGGGGCTGCCAGAAGCGGGGGAATTGCTTTCTGAATACCAGCACCTGATCAATGATCCAGCCCCCGACATGAACCGCATGGCCAAGCTGCAAACCCGCATCGAGGCTATCGACGGTTGGTCTTTCCATCAGAGCATTGACGTCGTACTCACCCGTTTGGGATTACCCCCTGAAGCTGAAATGAGCGCGCTTTCCGGTGGCTGGCGCCGCCGTGTTGCGTTGGCGCGTGCCTTGGTTTCTGAGCCGGACTTGCTGCTTCTCGACGAGCCTACCAACCATCTCGATCTAGATACGATTGCTTGGTTGGAAGAGCAACTGCTGGCCTTCAACGGCGCGGTATTACTGATTACCCACGACCGTGCTTTTTTATCTAAGCTGGCCACCACCATCCTTGAGCTAGACCGAGGTAAGCTTGGCCGTTATCCCGGTAACTATGCCGAGTATCAAGAGCGTAAGCAGCACGAGCTTGAAGTAGAAGCGCGAGAAAATGCGCTTTTCGATAAAAAGCTGGCCCAAGAAGAAGTCTGGATTCGTCAAGGCGTCAAAGCGCGGCGTACCCGCAACGAAGGGCGTGTGCGGGAGCTTGAGCAGATGCGTTTGGAGCGTAGCCAGCGACGTGAGCGTCAGGGGACTGCCAATCTCAATGTCGACAGCGGCGAGCGTACTGGTAAGCGGGTAGTCGAGCTGAAAGGCGTAACACAGCGCTTTGGTAATGATGTCATTCTGCGTGATGTGAATCTTGAAGTGATGCGCGGCGACCGCATTGGCTTCCTTGGTCGCAACGGTGCAGGTAAAACAACGCTGCTGAAAATCTTGCTAGGCGAGCTTGCTCCAACGGAAGGTAGTGTTCAGTTGGGCACCAATTTAAAGGTCGCTTATTTCGATCAATTGCGTGCCGGTCTAGAGCTAGAAAAAACCGTCTACGACAACGTCGCACAAGGCAGCGATCGGGTAACCGTTGGCGGAAAAGATCGCCACGTAATGAGCTACCTTCAGGATTTTCTATTCACACCTGACCGTGTTCGACAGCCGGTGAAAGCCCTTTCCGGCGGCGAATCCAACCGCCTGTTGTTAGCCAAGTTGTTTACTCAACCTGCCAACGTATTGGTGTTGGATGAGCCTACCAACGACCTGGATATGGAAACCCTTGAGCTGCTTGAAGAGCTGCTGCTCGACTTTGATGGCACGCTGCTCCTGGTCTCTCACGACCGGACATTTATGGATAACGTCGTGACCAGCATGCTGGCCTTTGAAGGCGAGGGTTATGTGCGTGAATACGTGGGTGGCTACACGGATTGGATTCGCCAAGGAGGTAAACTGCCGCCTGCTCCGTGGGAAGGCGCTGCCCGCCAGAACACTGAGCCAACCAGCGCTGCGGTTGAAAAAGCGCCAGAGAAACCGGTTGCTGAGCCTGTTAAAAAAACCGTTAAGCTCTCTTACAAAGTGCAGCGAGAGTTAGATGCGTTACCTGCGGAGATTGAGCGCCTCGAGAATGAAGTAGAGGCGTTAGAGCAAGAGATTGGCGACCCTGCTTTCTATCAGCAAGAAGCCAGTGCCGTTACAGCGAAATTGCAAGCGTTAGAGAACGTACAGCAAACGCTTGAAACGGCAATGGAGCGTTGGATGGAGCTTGAGGCGATGGCCAGCGGTGACTGACATTCGCAGCGGATGAGTAAAGGCACCCAATGGGTGCCTTTCTACACGGGTTACTCGTCGCTCTCTTCACCTTTTTTGCCGACCCGAACGGCCAAAACGTCGCACTGCGCGCCGTGAAGTACGCCGGTAGACGTGGAGCCTAGCAGCAGGGCAAAGCCATGGCGCCCATGCGAGCCAACAACGATCAGGTCGACGTTGTGCTCTTCTGCAAAGCGATGAATTTCAGTGTCTGGCATACCGACGACGACATGTTGATCAGCGGGCTCGACATGAGGGGCAGCAATCTCAGTCAGCCGCTTCTTCGCGTGATCATCCAACTGGTCTTGAATGCTGGTGAGATCCATCGGGATGTCACCACCGTAAGCGAAGCCCAATGGCTCAAGGGTATGCATGATCGAAATCTTGGCGTCGTCATTGCGAGCAGCAATCGCGACTGCAC
The DNA here is from genome assembly GCA_030440445.1 of Halomonas sp. KG2. Classification (NCBI taxonomy): domain Bacteria; kingdom Pseudomonadati; phylum Pseudomonadota; class Gammaproteobacteria; order Oceanospirillales; family Halomonadaceae; genus Halomonas; species Halomonas sp. KG2. The sequence goes on from CP098528.1 coordinate 1,625,805, forward strand.
GCTCTAAGATTTTATGGGAGTCTTTAGTTAAATCAACGGCTACTAAAATGTGGTGATAGCTCATGGCTTATCTCCTTCGTGATAATTAACAAAGAGAACGCTTTGTTAGATGACCTTTACTTTAGGCTTCAAGTGCCATCTTAACAACGATCTATGTCATGCTTTTTTAAGTTAACCCGATAGTATGACTAATTTTAACATCCATGCTGATGGCCAGTATTTGCGACGAGGAGAAGTGGTTAGATGGAGTGGCTTATTATTATTTTTATATCGCTGTTTGTTATCGCACCGGTAATGTGGCTTAAGCCCAGCCCACGGCAGAAGCGCCATATGGCGCTGCGTTTGAATGCCGCCAAGAAGTACGGGGTAGTGATCAAGATGGAGAAGCCCCCGTTGCACAATTTTCGAGGCACGATGCCCGCTTATCGATGGTATTTTCCCCATCACGCGCCAGGGCCTGATTTTGTGTTAGTGCGTGAATCGAACGCAAGTGAAGCGCTGGAGCTTTATCATGCTGGGTGGCGTTGGCGCATTGCGCCATTACGGCCATTGCCAGAAATGGCAAGCGCTACTTTGAAAGCCCTGCTAGAGCGCCTTCCACAAGATGCTTTGGTGGTCGAGTCAAACGCGACGGCGTTAACACTATGGTGGTGGGAGTCACAAACTGCAGAGCGTTTTGCTATCTATGGAGAAGATTTTCAGACGCTAAGAAAGGCGCTTAGCGGATTGTCAGACCGCCCTGCTGCAAAGCCGCTAAACGGGGCTAGCGAAACAGCAGGGCACTGATGGACGTCTTACGCCGTGGGACTGTCTTGGTCTCTTAACTGAATCGCCATGCCATTGGACTCTATTAGCGCTAACCACTTGTCTAGCTGATCTAGGTCACTGTCACTTAGGCCAGCCAGCATCTCTTTGCGTGCCTCCTGGACGACGCTGTCGATTTGTTCAAGTAGCGGCATTGCCGCCGGTGTCAGATAGAGTCGTTTGCTTCGGCGATCATTATCGCAGGCCCGTCGCTCAACCAGTCCTTGCTCCTCAAGTTGTCCAAGGGTTCTAACTAATGAGGGCGCTTCTACGCCAATCACCCTTGCTAAATCACACTGTGGGTTGCCTTCACCTAACTTCCATAAATGGTAAAGCGTCACCCAGCGTGTTTGTGTTAACCCCAAGGGTGCCAGCCTTCGATCAAGGATAGAGCGCCACAAGTGGGGCAGACGTGCAATGCGAAAACCAATTGTTGAAGCCATAGTAAACAGCTACCGAAAAATGTAAGTAGGCGAATTGTCATAAGCTGCGCCGCTGAATGCAAGGCGTTATGTTATTCGTCCGTTGACAGATCGTTTTCAGAATTGCTGTTTCCGGGGATAAAGCGCCGCAAATTTAGCGCACTCAAGCCGCTAGGTTGGATTTTGCTATCCGCTATCGTGGCTTTTTCCAAATCTTCTGAAACAGTAAACCGAATCAGCCCCAGCCGTTGTCCGCTGGCGGTCATAATGTCGATACGCCACTCTCCCGATGGTGCTTCTGGGAAATTTTGCTTATGGCTCCAGGCACGATAGCCCTGTTCTCGTCCACCGTTGATAGCAAGTTCTACTTCATCTAACAATTCGCCGTTGTGGTGCCATGCATGATGAATTGTCTCGCTTAATCCACGCGGCGCCCGAATGGCGGTGTAAACGTAAAGGCCGGTAGAGCGAATTGCGTCTGGCGTAAGCGCCATGGCTCCCTGCGGCTCGCGGCTCTGAATATCCAGCGCTGGAGAAAGTGCACTGTTTGTCATCCATAAGCTGGCAGGAGGTACCCATATTTTGCCGAGCCAGGCCGCATAGGCCAACACGATAGTGAGCACAAAGAATCCGCACCAGCGCGTTAACGAGCGTTTTTTAAGTAAGTGCCAAAAACTGGGCAGCGCTACCAATATGGTGATCACTAGCGCAAGGATCAAGCTTTGGCCAGTCGTTAGCTGCAGCATGATCGGCAGAATAACCAGTACCACTAAAAAGACACATTGGGCATGAAAGATAAAATAGAGGCTTCGCCAGCGCCCAGCGAGTTTGTAATAGAGCGGATCTATGATCGACAGTATTGCCATTGCAATCACTAACAGCGCAAACAGTGTCTGCCCACTGTTCCACACGGTTGTAACCAGGATAAACGGCAACGTAAAGAAAAGTGTTTCCTGGTGGATCATTTGGGCGATAAAGGTAGTAACACCGCGTGGCAAGGTGGGGTGGCCGCGTTTAGCAAGCCAGCGTCCGATGAGGCTCTCAGAAAGCAATAGCAGCCAGGCAAAAAGAAGCCCCAGCGCTAATGCCGCCCCTAGCCACTGTTGGCGGTCCACCAGAAAAAAACTACCTAGCCCAGCGCCAAACGCGATAGGTGGCCACAGCCAGCTCCAGGGTTTTAAGCGCTCGACGGTACGTTCAACCCGTGTTTGTAGTGCCGTTATACGGGCGGGAGTAAAGAAGCTACCCATGGCGTTGTTGGCTCATAAATGAAAACAGCATGATCGTTGGATTCGTCGGCAAAGTCGATGCGTTGCCTATCCTGCCTATAAAAAGCGCAAAAAATGTGGGCCTGCTGTAAGTTGATTTGTGTAAGTGCACTTGAGAGATAAGCGCATTAGCCAAAAGTCAGGGCTTGACGTTCCTCATTATCTCAACCAAGCTTACGCAATCAAACGACCGTATGAAATGCGTGGCGGGTCCGATTAAAGGTGCCAGCCCGAACTTGTGGAGAGAGCGCGGATGATCTATCAAGGCAATGCCATCACGGTGGAGCGTCGTGACACCCAAGGTGGCAATGACATCGCTAAGCTCACTTTCGATCTGAAAGATGAGTCCGTTAATAAGCTGTCCAGTGCTGTTGTGGCAGAGTTGGGCGAGGCAGTAAAAGCGCTTCAAGCTGAAAGCGGCCTACAGGGGTTGATGATTAGCAGCGGCAAAGATGCGTTTATTGTCGGCGCTGACATCACCGAATTTCACAGCCTTTTTGACAAAGGCGAAGAGTATCTCGTTGAGATGAACCTTAAGGTTCACGACATCTTCAATGCGATTGAAGACCTGCCTTTTCCAACCGTGACGGCCATTAATGGCTTGGCACTAGGCGGTGGCTGCGAAGTACTGTTGACGACCGATTTCCGAGTAATGAGTGAGAAAGCCAAAATTGGCTTGCCTGAAACCAAGCTAGGCATTCTGCCAGGTTGGGGGGGATGTGTACGTTTACCCCGCTTGATTGGTGCGGATAACGCCATTGAGTGGATTGCTGGCGGCACTGAAAATCGTGCTAACGCAGCACTGAAAGTCGGCGCAGTCGATGCTGTCGTTACTCACGAGCTGCTTGAAGAAGCCGCGTTGGACATTCTAGACCGTGCCAATGCCGGTGAGTTAGATTACCAGGCGCGCCGTGAAGAGAAGAAAGCACCGCTTAATCTCAATGCCATTGAACAAATGATGGCGTTTGAAACCGCCAAAGGGTTTGTCGCTGGCAAGGCTGGCCCGCACTATCCCGCGCCGGTAGCGTCGATTAAGGTGATTCAGAAAGGCGCTGGCGAGACGCGTGCCCGCGCCCAGGCGATTGAAGCAAAAGCATTTGCCAAGCTAGCACTCAGCAGTGTTGCCTTTAACTTGGTTGGCTTGTTCCTTAACGACCAAGTCGTGAAGAAAAAAGGTAGCAAATACGAGAAGCAATCGCAGCCAGTTAAGCAGACCGCTGTGCTGGGCGCTGGCATTATGGGTGGTGGTATCGCCTATCAGAGCGCCAGCAAAGGCACGCCCATCATAATGAAAGATATTAACGATGAGGCGATTGAGCTGGGTCTGAAAGAGGCGCGTAAGCTATTTGCTAAGCAGGTAGAGCGTAAAAAGCTGACGACTGAGCAGATGGCTGAAAAGCTGACCAACATTCGCCCCACGCTTTCTTACGGTGATTTCGGCAATGTCGATCTAGTGGTTGAAGCTGTCGTTGAAAATCCCAAGGTCAAAGACGCCGTGCTGACCGAAGTGGAAGGCATGGTGAGCGAAAACACCATCCTTACTTCTAACACCTCGACGATTTCTATCAATCGCCTAGCCAAAAACCTTAAGCGTCCAGAAAACTTCTGCGGCATGCACTTTTTTAACCCTGTGCATCGTATGCCGCTGGTGGAAGTTATTCGTGGCGAGAAGACGTCAGATGCGGCGGTGGCCGCAACAGTTGCCTACGCTCGTGCAATGGGCAAAACCCCGATTGTGGTGAATGACTGCCCCGGCTTTTTGGTCAACCGCGTATTGTTCCCCTATTTCGGTGGCTTTAGCTTCCTGGTAGAGCAGGGCGCTGATTTCCAACGCGTTGACAAAGTGATGGAAAAATTTGGCTGGCCCATGGGTCCTGCTTATCTGCTGGACGTAGTAGGTCTCGATACTGCAGTACATGCTAATGAAGTGATGGCAGAAGGTTTCCCTGATCGCATGGCGCGTGACGGCAAAACCGCGATTCAGGTGATGTACGACAATAAGCGTCTGGGCCAGAAGAACGACAAAGGCTTCTATGCCTATGAAGAAGATAAGAAAGGCAAACCTAAGAAAGTGACCGACGAACAAGCCTACGCGCTGGTGAAAGACGTCGTGAAAGAGCAGAAAGAGTTTTCTGATGAAGACATTATCGCTCGCATGATGGTACCGCTTTGTCTGGAAACTGTTCGTTGCCTTGAAGATGGCATCGTGGAAACTCCCGCTGAAGCCGATATGGCATTAATCTACGGCATCGGTTTCCCTCCCTTCCGCGGTGGCGCACTACGCTACATTGACGCGATGGGTGTTGCCGAATTCGTGAAGCTAGCCGAAAACCTTGCGGAAGAGTTAGGCCCGCTTTACGCGCCCACTGAGAAGCTGCGTCAGATGGCTCAAAATAACGAGCAATTTTATTCTGGCTCTCAGGCCTAACCACCACGCAAAGGAGATATAAGATGAGTTTGAACCCAAGAGATATCGTGGTGGTTGACGGTGTACGTACCGCCATGGCGAAAGCTAAAAATGGTGCATTCCGCAATGTGCGCGCCGAGAACCTGTCAGCAGCGGTCATGCAGGCGCTGTTTGATCGTAACGCCAATTTAGACCCGTCCGAAGTGGACGATGTTATCTGGGGCTGTGTTAACCAGACGCTTGAGCAGTCCATGAACATTGCGCGTAATGCGGCAATCATGACTGGTATTCCGCGCTCGGTGCCTGCGCAAACGGTTAACCGTCTGTGTGGCTCCTCGATGACGGCACTGCATATTGCGGCGGCCAACATTAAAGCAGGCATGGGCGACTTTTACGTGATCGGTGGGGTAGAGCACATGGAGCACGTGCCCATGGCTCACGGTGTTGATGTGAACCCCGCTGCCAGTAAATACGCCGCAAAAGCCGCCATGATGATGGGGCTGACCGCTGAGCTGCTGGGTAAAATGCACGGTATTTCTCGTGAAGATCAGGATAAGTTTGGCGTGCGTTCCCACCAGCGTGCCCAGGCTGCGATGGAAAAAGGCTATTTCGATAACGAAATCATTGGTGTTGAAGGCCACGATCAGCGCGGTTTTAAAATTCTGTTCAAGAACGATGAAGTGATTCGTCCTGAGGCTAGTATCGAGTCAATGGCCAGCCTCAAGCCGGTATTTGATCCTCGCAACGGTACCGTTACTGCAGGCACGTCATCTGCATTGTCGGTAGGGGCTTCGGCAATGGCTGTTATGAGCTACGAGCGCGCTCAGGCGCTGGGGCTAGAGCCGATTGCAAAAGTGCTTTCAACCGGTGTTGCAGGCTGTGATGCCTCTATCATGGGTTACGGCCCAGTGCCTGCGTCTAAAAAAGCGCTGAAAGCCGCAGGCTTGTCGGCCGCCGATATTCAAACGGTTGAGCTTAACGAAGCGTTCGCTGCACAAGGTCTGCCCGTTTTGAAAGATCTAGGCTTCCTAGATGCCATGGATGAAAAAGTGAACCTCAATGGTGGTGCCATTGCGCTAGGCCACCCGCTAGGCTGTTCGGGCTCGCGCATCTGTACGACGCTACTTAACGTTATGCAGCAGCGCGATACTACCCTCGGCCTTGCCACTATGTGTATCGGCATGGGGCAAGGGGTTGCGACCGTGTTTGAACGACTCAAATAAACACCGCGCTTACCCACAAAACGGCACCCATGCGGTGCCGTTTTTGCGTTCAGAGCGGCATTAAAATAAACCGTTATCCAGTCCCGCTGCCATGTAAAGGCCGAGCTCTTCTACTTGGTCTGCAAAAGTGTCCTGCCATTGACCACGTAACGTTAGTGGTTCCTGAACCCAGCGCCAACGTAGTCCTGTCACAATGCTTTCTACTGCCCGCCGGGTGCCGGTGCCGTCGTGCCCGGCGCGAATATAGAGCGCGCATGGCAGCCCTTGTTTCTCTTCCAATATGCTGTAGTAACTGCGATCAAAAAAATCCTTAAGTGCACCGCTCATATAGCCCAGGTTTTCTGTCGTGCCCAGCAAGATGCCATCGCAGGCGCGAATATCATCAGGACCAGCCTCGAAAGGCGTTTTTACTATGCAGGCCACCTGCTCAACAACGTCTTGGCTTGCGCCACGCTGGGCGGCATCACACAGAGTGCGTGTATTAACTGATGGAGCATGGGCAACGATTAATAGCTGTTTCATTGTAGCGCTCCCTGTTAGCTGGAAATTTGCGTAGTAAGCACAAAGTGTCACACTGCTAAGTACGACGACGATGAGAGCCTATATGCCTGATAATGCCTCTATCAATGTTTTCTACGATGCTGTTTGCCCTGCTTGTCGGAAGGATCGACGTCTTTTTGAGCGTTGGGCTGGCAAGCATGGTAATGGGATTAACTGGTGTGATGTGACTGAGCATCAGCAGCAATTGCGTGAAAAAGGGATAGCGCCAGAAGCTGCTTTACGCTCGCTGCATATCGAAAAAGCTGATGGCACGCTTGTTGAAGGCATCGATGCCTACCGTTTGCTGATGATGCGTATTCCTCTGCTTGTGCCAATCGCATGGCTTATTGGCCTGCCAGGGATCAAAACAGCGTTACGCTGGTATTATGATCGCTGGGTGAGAAAACGTCTGAAGCGGGAAGGGCGTTGGTCTGAATAAGTATGGATATTGATATAGGGAATTTATCATGAAGCAGTGTCCTCTATGGTTAGTGCCAGCATTTGCAATGTTTACTATGTTAGTGGGATGCGCTGGTCAGCCAGCCTCCTCTCAGGCACCGGATGCCGTGGCACAGAAGGTGTCGCCTGACGTGGCTCAGGTATCTTCAGGAGCGGCGCAGCCAGGATACGCAACTAACCGTCAGGTAACCGACTGGGTGCCGCCGCTGTTAACCAGCCCTGAAGAGAAGGCGGCCTACTATGTTAGCCGATTGGCAGACAGGCGGTTTGTCTCGCAGTATGGCGGGCAAGACAATCCCCGTACTTGGTATATTGCGGCAGAGCGGTTAGGAGAAATCGGCTTGCCCGCTGTGCCTTTGCTGTTTGCTCGCCTCAATACAACCGATGAGTATGAGTTGATGTTAGCCCTGTATGCGCTTCAGCTTGCTACCCAAGATCCGCTATTAATAGCAAGAACTCGAGGTGACTATATACAGTTGCCCACCGTGCTAGATGCGACGGCAAATGCTGACAATGTGCGCATCGCGCGTCAGTGGTGGCAGCAGCATTCAGCACAGTTAGTTCAGTAGTAATACGCTGTATTGATAGCGCAAATTGGCGGATCCAACTGGAGTATTGTGCTCAAGCCGTGTAGGCTCCATCGCTTTCTAAGTTCTGTGTATGACTAAGTCCTGTGTATTAGCCTGATGCGTTGGAGCCTATCATGAGTGATCTACCCAATTGTCCTGCCTGTGCCTCTGAGTTTACCTACGATGATGGTATCCAATATGTCTGCCCAGAATGCGGCAACGAATGGTCAAAAGTAACAGAAGAGGGCGCTGAAGCAGTTGGCTCCGGTATTCGTGATGCTAACGGCAATATGCTGGCAGATGGTGACAGCGTCACTGTCATTAAAGACCTCAAGGTCAAAGGCAGTTCACTGGTGGTTAAGGTAGGCACTAAAGTTAAAAATATCCGTTTAGTCGATGGTGATCACGATATTGATTGTAAAGTCGACGGTATTGGGCCCATGAAGCTTAAGTCCGAGTTCGTCAAAAAAGCATAGTACTTAAAGACATAGTACCCAGAGACATAGTACTCAAAGATATAGTGGCTCAAAAGCATAGCGAGCTCATCACAAGGTACTGCTCTTTAAAAAAACCTGCGAAATCCTCGCAGGTTTTTTTCGTTTAGCGCACCGATAGCTTTTTCAAATGATAATGATTGTTGTTTTTGATGCTATCAGAGCCGAACGTGCTGTTATTTTGCACAAATTGATAACGATTTTGCTCTAGGGCTTCACATCAAATTTATACAGGACTAAAATGGTACCCATTAACGGGTAAGCCAACTGTAACGGCGAATGGGAGTCAACATGCTCAAGCTTTCTCGGCTGACAGATTATGCCGCTGTTGTGATGGCGCAAATTGCTCGCCATCCACAGGCGTCGCATGCGGCGGCTGATTTAGCAGATGCAGTGCAGCTACCACATCCGACTGTTAGTAAGACGCTAAAGATGCTGGTGAAAGCCGGGCTTCTGGAGTCGCAACGCGGTGTCCAGGGTGGTTATCGTCTGGCGCGACCAGCATCACACATTACGGCTGCCGATATTATTGCCGCTATTGAAGGGCCAGTGGCAATGACCGAGTGCAGCCAAGCGGAGGGTGAGTGCGATCTGGCTGCTACCTGCGGTGTCGCTGATAACTGGCAGCGAGTCTCACTGGCGATTCGTACGTTACTGGAAAGCGTTACGCTGGCGCACCTAGCCGATACGACGCCAATCAAGCTACCCGTACAGTTACCGATTCAAAGCATTAGCCTGGCATCTGCTTAGGCAGTGCAACATAGACTAACCCTATTGACGGCGAGCTAGGCTCGCCACCCAACTGCCCGGAGGGTATCACCATGGCAAGCGAAGAAATGGAACAGTTGGTTCGTCGCGAATACAAAGATGGTTTTATAACCGATATTGAAAGCGACACCCTGCCACCTGGCCTTGATGAAAACACCATTGCCTTTATCTCTAATAAGAAAGGCGAGCCGGAATGGATGCTGGAGTGGCGCCTAGATGCTTATCGTCAGTGGTTGAAAATGAAAGAGCCGTCCTGGGCGCATCTTGATTATCCGCCCATTGATTATCAATCGATCTCTTATTTCAGTGCGCCCAAGCGCCCGGAAGATCGCCCTCAGAGTCTCGATGAAGTTGATCCTAAGCTTCTCGAAACATATGAAAAGCTTGGTATTCCTTTGCATGAGCGTGCAGCGCTTGCCGGTGTGGCCGTCGACGCTGTATTCGATTCTGTTTCCGTGGCAACCACGTTTAAAAAACAGCTAGGCGAAGCGGGCGTTATTTTCTGCTCGATTTCTGAAGCAATTCGCGATTACCCAGACCTTATCAAACAGTATCTCGGTACGGTTGTTCCGGTGGCTGATAACTATTTTGCCGCACTGAACTCGGCTGTATTTACTGATGGGTCGTTTGTGTTTGTTCCTGAAGGCGTAACGTGCCCTATGGAACTGTCGACCTATTTCCGGATTAACGCGGCCAACACCGGCCAGTTCGAGCGCACCCTGATTATCTGCGAGAGCCGTGCTCAGGTGTCTTACTTGGAAGGCTGTACGGCGCCAATGCGTGATGAAAACCAGCTTCACGCGGCAGTCGTAGAACTCGTTGCGCTGGATGATGCCTACATTAAGTATTCCACCGTTCAGAACTGGTATCCCGGTGATGAAGACGGTAAAGGCGGAATTTATAACTTCGTTACCAAACGTGGTGATTGTCGCGGTGAACGTTCGCGCATCAGTTGGACACAGGTCGAAACCGGTTCAGCGATCACCTGGAAATATCCTTCGTGTGTTTTGCGTGGCAAAGACAGTATCGGTGAGTTCTACTCCGTGGCGGTGACTAACGGTCGTCAGCAAGCGGATACTGGCACCAAAATGATTCACATTGGCGAAGGTACCCGTTCCTATATTGTTGCCAAAGGCATTTCGGCAGGTAAGAGCGATCAGTCGTACCGTGGCTTGGTCAAAATTGGCCCTCGTGCCAAAGGGGCACGTAATTTCACTCAGTGTGATTCGTTGTTAATTGGCGACAAGTGCGGTGCCCATACTTTTCCTTATCAAGAAATTGGCAACAGCACCGCGACGATTGAGCATGAGGCCACCACGTCTAAGATCGGCGAAGATCAGCTGTTCTACTGCCAAAGCCGTGGGATTTCTGAAGAAGATGCGGTCAGCATGATTGTTAACGGCTTCTGTAAAGACGTTTTTCAAGAGCTGCCGATGGAATTCGCGGTAGAAGCCGAAGCGCTTCTAAGTGTGACGCTTGAAGGCGCAGTGGGTTAACCACTTCGGCCCCGACTTATTTTACCGGAGACGCGCAAGCGTCCCGCAAGAATTTAAAAGGTTATGACTATGTTGCAAGTTAAAGATTTACACGTCACCGTCGACGGCAAAGAAATTTTGAAAGGTTTAACGCTCACCATCAATGTCGGTGAAGTGCATGCCATTATGGGCCCGAACGGCGCGGGTAAATCCACCTTGTCGGCAGTTATTGCCGGTAAAGATGGCTACGAAGTGACCCAGGGCAGCGTTACCTTTGAGGGGCAGGACGTGCTGGAAATGGAAATTGAAGAGCGCGCTCAAGCGGGCCTGCTATTAGGTTTCCAATACCCAGTGGAAATTCCAGGAGTGAAAAATATCTATCTGCTCAAGTCGGCGCTTAATGCACAGCGTGCCGCACGTGGTGAAGCAGAAATGCCCGCTCCGGAGTTTATGAAGCTCGTCAAAGAGAAGCTGGGCTTTATGAAGATGGATGCCAGTTTCCTACAGCGTGCCGTCAATGAAGGTTTCTCTGGCGGTGAGAAAAAGCGCAACGAAATTCTTCAGATGCTGGTGCTTCAGCCAAAGCTGGCCATGCTTGATGAAATTGACTCTGGTCTCGATATCGACGCGATGAAAGTCGTTGCCGATGGCGTTAACAGTCTGCGGGCTGAAGAGCGAGCCATTCTGCTGGTCACTCACTATCAGCGTCTGCTTGACTATATCGTGCCGGATAAAGTGCACGTCTTAGTCGACGGTCGTATTGTGAAGAGCGGCGACGCTGAGCTTGCTAAAGAGCTGGAAGCCAACGGCTATGAAGGCATTGAGGAGTCTGTGGCATGAGCGATACGCAAACGTTTTTGGACACGCTGAAAGCGCGTAGCCAACAGCGCGGAGTTGAGCCAACCTGGATCGCGGCCCGCCGCCAAGCGGGAGCTGCCCGCTTTGAAGCCATGGGGTTTCCTACTCGCCGCGATGAAGAGTGGAAATACACAGACGTACGCGCGATTGCCCAAGGCAACTTTGCGCTGCCTGAGACTGCAGACTTTTCCCAGGCACAAGCAGCTGCGCTTACGCTGCCGTTGGATGCGTACCGACTGACCTTTGTGGATGGTGTTTTCTCAGCCGCATTGTCGGACTTAGAAGCACTGCCGAGTAGCGTTCAGGTAATGCCGCTCTCTAAGGCTCTGGCTGATAACCATGAAGCCGTGGGTGGGCCGCTGGGTCGCTTAACGGGCGTGGATTTCTCGCCGTTTGCAGCGCTGAACACCGCGTTTATGGAAGAGGGTGCGGTGGTGCGCATTGCACCGGGTAGCGTGGTAGAAAAGCCCATCCTACTGCAATTTCTGTCCCGCGCGGGCACGCCCGTGATGTGCCATCCGCGTATTTTGGTGGAAGCAGCAGGGCGCAGTGAAGCGACGTTAATTGAGCACTACATCGGTGAAGCCGATGCGGCTAACTTTACTAACGTGGTTGCCGAGCTGATGCTTGATCGCGGTGCGGTTCTGAACCACTACAAATTGCAGGAAGCGCCCTTGGGTGACCTGCATATCGCCAGTATTCATGTTGAACAGAGCCGAGATAGCCGCTACAGCTCCTACAATCTGAATTTGGGCGGTGCGCTGGTACGCAACGACCTTATTAGTGATTTAAACGGCCAAGGAGCGGAAACCAACTTCTATGGTCTGTTCTTTGGTCAAGGCCGCCAGCACGTGGATAACCACACCAAGGTTAATCACAATGCGCCGCTGACGTTCTCGAACGAGAACTACAAAGGCATTTTGGATGACCGCGCCCACGGCGTCTTTAACGGTAAAGTGTACGTCAAGCGCGATAGCCAGAAGATCGAAGGTTTCCAAAGTAACCAAAACTTATTGCTTTCCGATCGCGCGCAGATTGATGCCAAGCCTGAGCTTGAAATTTATGCTGATGACGTTAAGTGTTCTCATGGCACCACCACGGGGCAGTTGGATGAAGACGCGATCTACGCGTTGCGTACCCGCGGCATCGACAAAGCGACAGCGCGAGGTTTGTTAACGCTTGCATTTGCTGGCGAGGTGCTTGAGCAGGTCGCGCTAGATGTGATTGCTGAACGAGTAGAGTTAGCGGTAGCAGGCAAGCTGCCGGAGCGCTTCAATCTCGCTGGATTGGTAGAAGCAGCGGCCGCGCTCAACGACTAACGCACTCAACGACTAGCCAAGGAGTCATCGATGCCCCATAGCGTGATTGAGAAACCCTCCGTGCTCGCCCCTGCTGCCTTTGATGTTGAGGCGCTGCGCAACGACTTCCCGATACTGAAACGGGAAGTGCATGGAAAGCCGTTGGTATATCTAGATAATGCCGCGACAAGCCAAACGCCCCAGCAGGTTATTGACGTATTCAGCGACTATTACTCGCGTTATAACGCCAATATCCACCGGGGGCTGCACACCTTGTCAGATGAGGCGACAGCTGCGTTTGAAGCCACACGGCATCGCGTTAAGGCGTTTCTCAATGCGGAAGATGCACGCCAGATTATCTTTACGCGGGGCACGACTGAAGCAATCAACCTAGTGGTGCAAAGTTGGGGACGCTCCCAGCTTGCTGCGGGTGATGAAGTGCTAATTTCAATGTTGGAGCATCACTCCAATATTGTCCCTTGGCAGCTATTGGCGGCTGAAATCGGCTTTACCATTAAGGTCATTCCCGTTGAGGCTAATGGGGCGCTAGACATGGCGGCGTACCGCGCGCTGCTCAATGAGCGCACTAAACTAGTGGCAGTCAATCATGTCTCTAATGCGTTGGGCACCATTAACCCAGTAAAAGAGATGGCCACGCTGGCCCATCAGCACGGTGCGCTTATTCTGGTGGATGGTGCTCAGGCAGCGCCGCACCAGCCGGTTGATGTTCAGGATATTGATGCTGATTTCTATGCGTTCTCTGGGCATAAAATTTATGGCCCTACTGGCGTTGGCGTACTGTACGGTAAGCAGACCTTATTAGAAGCGATGCCGCCTTGGCAGGGTGGCGGCGAGATGATTAAAACGGTCTCTTTTGACGTCGGCACCACCTTTGCGGCACTTCCGCATAAATTCGAGGCTGGCACTCCCGCGATTGCGGAGGTGATTGCTTTGGGGCGCGCTATTGAGTGGTTAGAAGGCGTAGGCGTGGAGGCGATTGGCGCTTGGGAAGCCGTGTTGCTGGAACATGCCACTGCAGCGGTAAGCCAAATAGATGGCTTGCGCATACTTGGCACGGCGCCGCATAAAGCTGGCGTGCTGTCGTTTGTGGTCGAAGGCGCCCATTCCCAGGACATTGGGCTGCTGATTGATCAGCTAGGCGTCGCTATTCGTACCGGGCATCACTGTGCGCAACCATTGCTACATCATTTTGGCGTAGATGCTACGTGTCGTGCCTCATTTGCGGCGTATAATACGCTTCAAGAGATAGATACGTTTGTTGCAGCGCTAAAGCGTGTGATTGGAATGGTACGTTAAAGGCCGTCATTTAAGGACCGTTATGGATATTGAGCAAGTGGCCAGCCTTGAACGTGGTCAAAAACTGCCGCTTCAGCGTGATGTTGACGCCATTGCTATTCCGTTTGGCAAAACGGAGACGCTGGCCGAAGACAGCGTTGTCAGCGTGATGCAAGCGAAGGGCAGCTCGGTAAGTGTTGGCTTTGAAGGACGGCTTTATCTTATTGAAGGGCGTAATTTGGATGCATTGGGGCTGGAGCCATTGCCACGCCCAACGCTGCCTGAAAGTGCCAGCGATGAAGAAATTGAACAGTTTGTCTGGGAGCAGTTGCGTACCTGCTTCGATCCCGAAATACCGGTTAATATTGTTGATCTAGGGTTGGTCTATGGTTGCCGTCTTGAGCGCTTGATAAGTGGCGAGCGGATGGTCACTATTCGTATGACGCTGACCGCACCAGGCTGTGGAATGGGCGATGTCATTGCGGCGGATGCGCGAAATAAAATCCTAGGTGCGCCTCAGATTAACAAGGTACATACTGAAATTGTCTTCAGCCCGCCCTGGAGCCGTGACATGATGAGCGACGAAGCCAAGCTTGAGCTCGGCATGTTTTAACCCCTGATGGGGAGCTGGATGCACAGCTTGCTATTACGTTACATAAAACGTTTTTTGATGTCGCTAGGAGCGCTTATGCTGCTGGCGACATTGCTGTTTATAGTTGGTAATTTTTGGGTGGTCGCCAGTACGGCACGCTATATTGATGAGCGCTTTGCAGAGTGCCGACCAACCGATGTGGCGATCGTGTTTGGGACCTCTAATTGGACACGCAGCGGCTTTCGCAACCCACACTTTAACGCCCGTATGCGAACCTCTGCGCGCCTGATTGCCGATCAGCGAGTCAGTCATTTATTGATCTCTGGGGATAATCGTACTCAAGCCTATAACGAGCCTCGCGCCATGTGGCGTGATCTTTATCGTCGCGGTGTGCCAGCAGACCAGCTCACCATGGATTTTGCTGGGTTCAGTACCTATGACACGCTTGCGCGCGCTAGAGATGTCTTTCAGTTAGATAAGGCGTTGCTGGTTACTCAGAGTTGGCATCTTCCCCGTGCGGTTTTTATTGGTCGCGCATTAGGAATGGATGTAACTGGCTGTGTAGCGGAAGAGAAATCTGCTGCTGGGGAGTGGCGGTTGAAAATGCGCGAATGGGTGGCGCGGGTCGCTACGTTAGGTGATCTATATATTTGGGGAAGAGAGCCTTACTTTCTAGGCTCTCCAGAACCTATCGAATTAAACGCTAGTAGCAACGTCGACGAAGTGTCTCGCCTCCCTGTTGGACTTGATATTTACCACTACATTGTGAGGTCGGCGCAGACGTCACATGAGCAGGCGGCGGGGGATCAATAGGCTAGCGATGCATTTTGCGCTTTTGTAAGCTATACAATTCGCGTATTAGCTTGCGGCAACCTTGCATGCACTCTTCCACTACCGGCTCAATGGGGTCGGGCAGGGGGTGAGTGAATAGCGTTGAAAGGGCCTGCATCAGTACACGCTCTTGTTCCAACAGCTCATTGATTAATACCTGGCTATCGTTGCCCACAAAGCTTTTTAAACGGCTCCATAGCCATAAAAAGTCGTCACGCTCAACGTCAGCATCTCGAGGCAGCATTTTTAAGTGCGCACGGGCCAGTTCCTGAAGTTTACGCATCTGGTTTAACCGCTCGGTATAGTGCGGTTTCAGTGCATCACGCAGCGTGGGTCTCAGGCGTTCAATATTATCCTGGAAATAATCAATGCTATCGGCCAGCGCTTCCAGCACGCTGTCCATCGCCACTTGGCGATTGTCGAGAAACATGAGCGTCTACCTCCTTCGGTGACGCAGATTGTGGGGGTGGCAGCGCTAATTTGCCACCCCTAATGCGGATTATTTTTGCATTAAGCCTTAGCCTTTAGGCTTGGGTGGCGCTTTACGCACTGGCATGGCATTTTTTTCGATGTGTTCGATGATCATGCTGGCGATATCTTTGCCTGTTGCATTCTCAATACCTTGTAATCCAGGTGATGAGTTGACCTCCATAATCACCGGTCCATGGTTTGAGCGCAGTAAGTCGACACCGGCAACGCGCAGTCCCATAGCTTTTGCCGCTCGAATGGCCGTTGAGCGCTCTTCGGGGGTAATGCGGATGACGCTGGCGGTGCCCCCACGGTGCAGGTTTGAACGGAATTCACCTTCGGCTGCCTGACGCTTCATCGACGCAACCACTTTATCGCCAATCACCAGACAGCGAATATCGGCACCGCGCGCCTCTTTAATATACTCCTGCACCATGATGTTGGTTTTCATGCCCATAAACGCTTGAATAACCGACTCGGCTGCCTGGTTGGTTTCAGCAAGTACAACGCCGATACCTTGCGTCCCTTCCAGCAACTTGATGACCAGTGGAGCACCCTTGACCATGGTAATAAGGTCAGGAATGTCATCAGGAGAGTGGGCGAAACCCGTGATGGGCAAGCCCAGCCCCTTCCTTGAGAGAAGCTGTAGCGAGCGTAACTTATCCCGTGAACGGGTGATGGCAACAGAGTCGTTTATAACGTAGGTGCCCATCATTTCAAATTGACGCAGTACGGCGCAGCCATAAAAGGTAACCGATGCCCCTATACGAGGAATGACGGCATCAAATGGCTCGATTTCAGCGCCTTTATAATGAATCGACGGATGGTGGGAGGCGATGCTCATATAGCAGCGCAGCGTGTCTACCACGCGAGCGGTGTGCCCACGCTGTTCGGCGGCCTCAATAAGGCGGCGAGTAGAATATAGATTGCGATTGCGCGAAAGCAGGGCAATATGCATGCAGGGCTCCGGGGCCAAAAAATATGGCTAATAAGTTAGTTTAAGGCTCGCCGTGCAAAAATGCAGCCCCAGGGGCTATAAGCAAGCGTCGCATAGCGCGGCGCCCAAGCAGCATGGGATGGCGCATATTGCTACGGTCAGTCAGGGTTAGTTCAACCGGAAAATTTAGTTCACCCAATTGCATCGGGGTGCGAATCACATAACGCCACTCGCTGTGCCCATTAGAGCTGGTAACGCGCCGCCGGTCGTGCAAGTGGAGCTGGTAGCGGTGGGCAGGCGTTTGCGGGCCACCACTATGGGTAATAAAACTTACCCACAGCTGCCCATCCTCATCTTCATGAGTGTCAATCTCTTCGGCATGCAAAGCAGAGGTGCGCGCGCCAGTATCGGCTTTGCAGCAAAGGTGAAGCCCTAATTCAGGTAACGTCACCATTTCACGGCGGCCGATGACTGCTTTGGCCTGATAGGGTAATTCCTTCACGGCATACTCCTGACAAATGAAGGTTTGTCATCAAGAAATGAGTCGATCTAGCGTCTCATAAATAAATAAATAGCTAGCTTCTAGCTTGGTTAATCAACGCACTTAGCCTTAGCTGAATCGCGGAGTCAGGCGGCGCGTCGCGTAGTGTCAGCATAACCAATAGGCGAAGTTTGGGTATCAGTGCAAGGTCGCGTACGACTGCATTAAAATTAGTGCGTTTGTCTTCTGCTAAACGCTGTAAAAGCAACGGTAAACGTTCAGCGTCTTCTAACAATAGCCATCCGCGGCCAGCGATGGCTGCGATAATATCTGGGCCGCAGGCAACGGGGTCATTTAAAAGGCTTGAGTACCATTTGCCGACGCTAGTTGACGGAGTACAGCCCACGGCGCGAACGCAGGCGCACAGGGTTTCTACATCACCATCAATGGCTGCTTGCTCTCCACGCGCCCGTAAGGCACTTACCAGCGGCTCTGCAAGAGGCCTATGCTCCAGGCAATAGCACAGCGAGTGAGCGACACTAGTGGGCAACTGGGGAAGGCGCAGCGCTAGCGCTTCTGATGTGGGTAAGTCGAGGCGTACCACATAATCAGCGATGCCTTGTAACCCTAGTGCTTGCCAGTCAATGGTCTGCTGGCCACTAAGATAGGCCTCGACAGGCTCTAAGTGTTGGCTAGCGGCAAGCTCTAATGCATAACTGGCCTGAGCATTAAGCATTGCTTGAAAAGTAATCTCAGGCGAAAAAGCGAGCGGATTATCCTTCATTAGATGGTCCACGTCAGCAGTTTCTGCCTGGCCTAGCTTATTTTCTAGCTGCGCAGCATTTCGCCCAAGGGTTTCGAGCAAGCGATTAATGAAACCGTCTCGTTGGGCGGGGGATAGCTTGCCTTGTTCATCTAGCGGCAGCGCCAAAAACCAGATGGCTGGTTCAGGCATGTCACCCATACGAAATACTACGCCAAGACGTGCCTGCTGTTGCCAGGGTTCTGGCCAGGCTATCTCGCCGTTTTCAAATGCTCGCAGCGTTTCTCGTGGGCAGTCTGTTACTCGTCGTCCCATATGGTAGAGAGAAACGTCCGCGCCGCTTCGGGTAAAAAACTCATCAAGTGTCTGGATTGGTTGCATGACATCCTTCCGCATTTCAAGCCTGCACTCTACCTTGCTGATGTGTCACTGTCAGCCGCAAACGCTGATTAATCCGTGCTTTATTATCAAAATGGTTAAAAATTGCACAACATGGTGTAACCCGCATGAGAGTAACAGTAGCGACATCTTTCCATAGTTTATCCACAGCCTCTTGCAGGTTTTCTGTGAATAAGGCACAGATTCTGCCAGACGGTTGGCAACTTACCCACAGTGCTGGGATAATAAAGGTTCACATATTCAAATGGAAAAGGTGCTTATGAGCGTCCATCAGCAGCTTCAAACCGCGCTTCTTGAGCTTGAAGCCACTATGAAGGCCGCTAACTTATGGCGTATGCCAACGCCTGAAATTTCAGCATTTAATAGTCAGCAACCCTTCTGTATCGACACGATGTCGCTGCCTCAGTGGATTCGATTTGTTTTTATCGCTCGACTAAATGCACTGATTGATGCCCAGGCCGCTATGCCTGCCAAGTGCGATGTAGCGCCGGCAGTAGCTGCATATCTAATGCAGGAAAAAGTTCGTGCCAGTGACCAGCTACTGGTTGTTCGAGCCGTTGAAAAGATAGATCGGCTAGTTACCGAAAGCTAGGTCGCGCAAATACGAGGAGCTGAAGCCTAGTGTGATGAGGGTATCAGCAAAGACAATGCCCAGCACCGCAAGCAGCGGGACTGGGCATTTTTCATACGATTATGGCGCTAGCATAGCCGTAGCGGTGTTAGAAACGATAGCTTAAGCCTGCCATAACCACTAAAGGATCAATCTCTACCGTGCCTGCAGCGGCACCGTTAACGGTCGCGTCAGTATCGATGTCGATATACCACGCTGCTGCGTTAAGTGCCCAGTTCTCATCGATAAGCAAATCGATACCCACTTGAGCAGCGGCACCCCAGGAGTCGTCCAGTTCCAGTTCGCCTATGGCTAGCTCTTCATCAGAGAAAAAGGTGTAGTTAATACCTGCGCCGACATAAGGCTGTACGCGCGCATCAGTGCCACCTAGCGGATAGTACTGGAGCGTTAGAGTTGGCGGAAGGTGTTTGGTAGAGGCGAGATTGTCACCATTCAGGGCAATATCGTGCTCAAAAGGCAGGGCTGCCAGTAACTCGATGCCCATTTTGTCATGGAAGCGGTAGCCCAGGGTAAATGCGAAATCGGTTTTGTCCTGAACATCAACCGCGAACGCGCCGCCAGCTAATGAACCGTTGTCGCTTTTTGGCTCCACTTTGGCAACACCCACGCGAGTAAAGAAATCGCCAGCGCCGTAAGCTAAAACCTGGCCGCTTGCCATCAATGTGGCTGCTGCAAGTCCAGTGGTGAGCAGTGTTGAAAGAGAGTTATGGCGCATAGCATCGCTCCTGACCATTAATGTGAGTCTTTACAGTGAGTGGTTAACATGAACCGTTGTTCGACATGATCGCGAACCATGCAAAGAGTGTATCGGGTAGAGGAAGGCAGGTTATTGACCTGGGGCAAAGAGTGGAGCTCCGCCGCTAAATAATGGGCTTATAAAAGCGGCTATTAGAAGTGAAAGAGGCCTTCCCGTGGTATGGGAAGGCCTCAATAATCAGCTAAATGTTTAATTAAGCTGAGTGTCTCATTGACGCTCGTCTAGCGATCAATATGCTGATATTCACCCGCATCGGCAGTTATGCTACTAACCACCAAGATGGCAATAAAGGAAGCGATGAAGCCTGGGATGATCTCGTACACGCCGGGACCACCCATAAATTCTCCGTTCCAGCCTAATGCAATCCAAATCATGACGGTAGCAGCGCCCACTACCATGCCTGCAATGGCGCCAGCTCCGTTCGTGCGAGACCACATTAGCGACAGAATGATCAGCGGGCCAAATGCTGCGCCAAAGCCAGCCCAGGCGTTACTTACTAGCCCAAGAACTTGGGAGTCTGGATTTGACGCAATCACAGCGGCCACCAGACCAACCAGTACGACACAGATTCGGCCCACTGTTACGCACTCTTTATCGGTGGCTTCTTTTCTTAGGAACAGACGATAGAAGTCTTCGGTCAATGAGGACGACGATACTAACAACTGGCTGGAAATGGTGCTCATAATCGCAGCAAGCAGTGCCGCATAGAGGAAACCGGTGACCAGCGGGTGGAATAGCAGGTTCGCCAGAATGATGAAGATCGTTTCTGGGTCCTCGATATCCATGCCATTGCGAATTGCATAGGCCCGGCCAAATAGACCAAGCGAGACTGCGCCAATCAGGGAGATAAGCATCCAGCTCATGCCGATATTACGGGCAGTAGGAACATCCTTCAGCGTCCGGATGGCCATAAAGCGCACAATGATGTGGGGTTGGCCAAAATAGCCAAGCCCCCAGGTAACCGCAGAGAGCCAGCCAATAAAGGTTAGTCCTGACGTCCAGGAGAGCAGGGTGGGGTCAACTTCATTGAGCGTCTGCGATGCTTGGGAGAACCCGCCGCCGCCTTCGCCAAATAGCACCACTGCAGGCATGATTACTAGCGCTAGCATCATGATACAGCCTTGCACGAAGTCGGTCATACTCACGGCCAGAAAGCCGCCAACAACGGTGTAGACAAGTACCACGCCAAGTGTAATGAGAATGCCGATAGCGTAGTCGCTCATGCCGCCGATGTTAAAAATACCGGCAAACGCGCTCTCAAACAGTTTGCCCCCAGCGACGAGGCCTGAGGCCGTGTAAACCGCGAAAAAGATGACGATAACGATAGCAGACACCGTGCGCAGTGAAAGCGCACGTGTCGGAAATCGGTTGGCCAAAAAGGCTGGAATGGTAATCGCATTACCGTAGTGAACCGTCTGTTCACGCAGTCGGGGGGCGACCAGGGTCCAGTTGAAGAACGCACCTACCAGAAGGCCAATGCCGATCCAGGCTGATCCCAAACCAGAAACAAACATTGCGCCGGGTAACCCAAGCAGCAGCCAGCCGCTCATGTCCGAAGCGCCAGCCGACAGCGCTGCTACTTGTGGACTGAGGCCACGTCCCCCCAGCATGTAATCTTCTGATGAAGATGTCGCTTTGCGCATGGCATAGATGCCGATGGCGATCATGAGCGCAAAGTAGGCAAAAAGACTAATCCAAACACCGATAGCCATGAAAGTTCTCCAATTTGTCAGGACGGAGCTAGCTCCGACAGGTTAGCGCGCTTGCCGTGCAGAACCGCTAGTAGCACGCATGTTTAACTCCGCTTCTTATTCGTGTAGCAAGGCGCTACCGCTTGGTCCTCGATATTCCTTGCTAGGGAGGCGCCTGTACTAGCCGCCTCCCGGCAACACGAGGTTATTGTCGTCTAAGTTTAGTTGAGAAGCATGGCGCCGACAAAGCCAGCGAGCCTATTCGGCCGTTGCCAGCAAGCTGGCGTTGCCACCCGCTGCAGTCGTGTCGATGCACAGATGACGTTCCACCACGTAGCGATCTGGTGAAATGGTCTGAGTCTCGAGCGGCACGATGGCACCGTCGCGCTTAGCGAGTGCTATCCGCAGTTCATGCGTCCAATCACTTTTGCCAGCCGCGGCGACGGCGGCAATCCCTTCAACCTCGCTTAGTGTATCTGCCGTGATGCTACCGTCGAGCCCAATCACGGGCGCGCCAGCATCGACCAGCGGCTGGACGGCTTGAGCTGCGCCTGGTGCGATCACGACTGCCGTACAGCCCGCGCCAAGCGCCTGTACTGCTTGGGCAGCGGCGATATCCAGCGTTGGCCCAAGGCACAGAACAGCGCCTTTTGGATACATCGCTAAGCGGTTGCTTTCCCCTGTTGGTCCGGGAAGCGTCTGCGGTGTCATGTCGAGGGCCGCTGTCTCGTTAAGGGCCTTACGGATCACGCCGCCTTTACCGGAGAGTGCCTTGCGGAGTACCTCGATCCGATTGGGTCGTACCGCCCAGTTCCGTGCATCTAGCCCATCTAAAGCCGATTGGAGGTCGCTGAGTGAGATGGTTTTCCCCTCAGGAGCCTTGTGGTGCTCGGCGGTGGCAGTGCGGCGGAAGCGCGTGACATAGAGCGGGCCACCGGCCTTGGGCCCGGTGCCCGAAAGGCCTTCGCCCCCGAATGGCTGGGAGCCAACAATGGCGCCGATTTGGTTACGATTAACATAAACGTTGCCGACATGGATGCGCTCGACGATTTGCTGCACACGATCATCGATGCGGGTGTGCAGGCCGAAGGTCAGTCCGTAGCCTTTGCCATTGATGTCGTCGACCACATTGTCGATGTCTCGCGCCTTGAAAGTAGCCACGTGTAGAACCGGGCCGAATATCTCGCGTTCGAGATCCGCAATGCCCCCCACCTCAATGACCGCGGGGGTGACGAAGGTGCCGGTTTGCGGTGCGGACAGTTTCTTCAACACCTTACCTGTCTTCTCGTGCGCTGCTACGTAGTCGCTTATCTCGGCTTGGGCGTCGGCGTCGATCACTGGTGAGACGTCGGTGTCAGTATTCCAAGGATCGCCGATGGTGAGCGAGTCCATGGCGCCATAAAGCATGTTGAGCAACCGGTCGCGCGCCTCTTCCTGCACATACAGCATGCGTAGCGCTGAACAACGCTGCCCAGCCGACTGGAAGGAGGAGATTAAGATATCGCGGACTGCCTGCTCGGTCAGCGCTGTAGAGTCCACAATCATCGAGTTGAGGCCGCCGGTTTCGGCAACCAGTATCGCATCGGGCCCTGCGTTCTGCGCCAGTGCTTTGTGGATAATCTGTGCCACGGGAGTCGAGCCAGTGAAACAGACTCCAGCGATACGTGGATCGCTAGTCAGTGGGCCACCCACCGTGGGCCCATCGCCAGGCAGCAGTTGAAGTGCCGCTTCTGGGAGGCCAGCCTCACGCATCAATTCGACGGCGCGGGCGGCGATCAGCGGTGTTTGCTCGGCGGGCTTGGCAAGTACCGCGTTGCCAGCCACCAAGGCTGCGGCGATCTGCCCAGTGGTGATGGCCAGCGGGAAGTTCCAAGGGCTGATGCAGACGAAGATGCCGCGGGCGCTACCGGGTTCTTCTGCTTCCAGCCGCTCGCCCTCATTGGCGTAGTAGCGCAGGAAATCAACCGCTTCGCGCACTTCAGCGATGCCATCAAACATCATCTTACCGGCTTCGCGGGTGGTGATCACGGTCAGCTCAGCGATATGTTCTTCATAGAGATCCGCGGTACGACGGAGCACTTCGGCGCGCTCGGCCACAGGACGTGCTGACCACTCACGAAAGCCTTCCTCTGCAGCGTCGAGAGCGGCGGCTACCTCCTCAGGGGTGGCCTCATGCACCTTGCCGATAATGCGCGAGCTGTCGGCGGGAGAGACTGCATCGCGAGCTGGGCCTTGGGGAGCAGGATTTCCCACTAGCATGGGGCCTGCTGTCCAGGTCTTGTCAGCAAAGGTTTCCCGCGCATTAAGCAGCGGCAGGATCGAGGCGGGTTCGTTGATACGATAACCCTTGGAGTTCTTGCGATCTGGCGAAAACAGCTCACCGGGCTGGCGGATCAATGGGCTTGAGATGGCCTCGCCAAGCTGTTTAAACCCTTCAACTGGATCTCTTGATACTTCGCTCGGGGGAATTGAGCTATCCACCACTTGGTTGACGAACGAGGAGTTCGCGCCATTCTCTAGTAGGCGACGCACCAAGTAGGCCAGCAGGTCGCGGTGAGCGCCGACTGGGGCGTAGATGCGGCAGTGCGTGCCCTCAGCCTCCTTAACGATGTGGTGCAGCGATTCGCCCATGCCATGCAGGCGCTGAAATTCGTAGCTGTCCTTGTCATCGCCTGCCATGGCCACTACGGCGGCGCAGGTATGGGCGTTGTGTGTGGCGAACTGTGGATAGATCCGGTCGCGCCGGTCGAGCAGCATCTGGGCACAGGCCATGTAGCTGACATCGGTATTGACCTTGCGAGTGAAGACCGGGAAGGTTTTAACGCCCATCTCTTGGGAGAGCTTGATTTCGGAATCCCAGTAGGCACCCTTGACCAAGCGCACCATGATCTTGCGGCCGAACCGCTCGGCAAGTTCGTAAAGTGTTTCTATCACCGGTGCGGCGCGGCGCCCGTAGGCTTGCACAACGACCCCGAAACCGTCCCATCCATCGAGGCTGGGGTCGGACATCAGTGCCTCGATCACGTCGAGCGACAGATCCAGTCGATCCTGCTCTTCTGCGTCGATATTGAAACCGATATTGGCTTTGGCCGCTTGTTTTACCAGTTCCAACGCACGGGGTACGAGCTCTGCCATTACCGTGTCACGGTGGGTGTACTCATAACGCGGATGCAGGGCTGATAGTTTCACCGAGATACCAGGGCTTCCACGTACATCGCCCTTGGCTTGTTTGGCGATCGCAGTGATTGCCTTGGCATAGGCCTCATGGTAGCGGACGGCATCCTCATCCGTGCGAGCCGCTTCGCCAAGCATGTCGTAAGAGTAGGTGTAGCCCTGTTTCTCAAGCTCGCGGGCATTCTTCATGCCTTCTTCGATGGTCTGGCCGAGTACGAACTGGCGGCCGAGAATCTTCATCGACTGACCAACCGCCTTACGCACTACCGGCTCGCCCATGCGGCGTACTAGGCCACGTAGCGCCCGGGTTGGGCCCTTGGGATCTTCTTCCAGCACTTTACCGGTTAGCAACAGCGCCCAGGTCGAGGCATTAACCATCGATGAGGACGATTTCCCCAGGTGTGCGCCCCAGTCGGACGGCTCGATTTTATCGTGGATTAAGTCGTCGATGGTTTCCGCATCAGGCACGCGCAGCAGGGCTTCTGCCAGACACATCAGGCCGACGCCCTCGGTGGTGGAAAGGCCGTACTCGGCGAGGAACGCCTCCATCATCGAGGGAGACCTTTCTTTGCGCACACGCTCCACGTAGTTGGCACCGGCGGCAGCAACTTTACGTCGGTCATCCTCTGACAGCTTGATGCGTTCGATCAGCTCATGCAGCACCGCTGTTTCATCGGCGTCATAGTTGCTGCGGATGCGTGAGCGAAGATCACTCACGTCGCTATGCAAATTAAGATTAGTTTTGTTCATGATGGGGTTCTCCTTGCAAGTCGACACGTCAGCATTGCTGAGCTGTTCACTTATCGCCAAGCGCCAGAAACGACGCGTTACCACCCAGCCCGGCAGTGCTGTTGGTGATTGTTTTTTCAGTCACAAAACGCTGTAGGTAGTGTGGGCCAGCGTTGAGAGCCTTGATTCACTGACGAAGGCATCCTCATCGACAAGATAATGATCACTGATACGCTCCATAAGCGTATCAAGATCAGTTTGCCAGATGGCAGGGTCACGCATTTTCTTGGCATTGAGCATTGAGGCCCCCATAAGTCTAAACAGAAAGCGAAAAGCTGAATCAAATAACCGAAATAAAGCGATGGTAGGGCGCTGCGCCCAAGATAACGGTCGAATGTAGAGCGAGCTGCCATTAGGTGTATGTCGTTTTCATGGCAAAACGTGTCAAATTCTCGGCAAGAAACGCTTTTTAAGACTTTAGTTTAGTCTCTAAACGGCTGCCAGCACGCAAAATAGCGTGTTATGTGCCCAAGCTAACTGCTTCATCACTAGCGAAATGAGAGTGCGCCAGTCTTGACGCTTGCTCCTGAAGAAGGCGCGGAAGATGCTAACGAGGTTGCACCGGATGTTGAAGACGGCGCTAAGTGGGTAGCCGAATCGAGCGGCGGATTGGTTGCACCTACTCCTTGGCGTAGCTGGCGGGGAGACAAGCCGTAACTACGCCGAAAAGCATGCGAAAGAGCGCTTTGATTGGCAAAGCCTGTTTGAATGGCTATGTCAGTGAGTGGTAGACGGCTTTGTAATACAAGCTGCCGAGCTGCGTGTAGGCGTTGGCGTCGTACATACTGCCAGGGTGACAGGCCCGTTTGGACGCGAAAGCGTTCAGAAAAGTGTGCCTCACTAAGGCAAGCCAATTTTGCTAAATCAGCTACTCTCAGCTCATCGGCCAAGTGGTGGCGAATAAATCGATCGATTTGATCAAGATTGAGCCGCCGTTGTGATGCGCTCTCTGAGGCGCCCAGGCGAGCCTTTAATGAACCTAACAGCGTGGCAGCAAGCCGGTCCTGCTGAAAAGACATTGCCGACGTGTCAAATCCTTGGGCGAGCTCGCTTTCTACGAAAGCAAGGTAGTGGCGCAATGGGTTGTCGAGTGCAAAAAAACGCGGTGCATCAAACAGTGCTACCAACTCGCGGTGTTCGCCCGTTAAAGCAGGCGCATCTTCAGGTAGATCCAGTATCAGTTGACGATTGTAGCCATTACCTGAATAGAAGTGTTCGTGATTCGCGGGAACAATGCAGCCTGAAAATGCGTTTACCCGGCCGCCGAGGCCTTCGATTTCAAATTCTGAAGAGCCGCACAGCGTAATGACGATTTGGTGAAAATCGTGGGAGTGATGTTTTGTGGCACTTTCTAAAGGGATTTGACGAATAGTACTCGGCATGGGGTCTCCTCGACACGACTGGCCTGTTACTGCTGGCGCAGCGCTGTGTGTGCCGCTAAATGATCACGTAATGCTTTCAGTTCCTCGTAACCCTCTTGGTTAAGTAACGGTTTGCTTCGAGCAATTTGCCAATGGCGCCCGTGGGTGTCCATTAAATGTGATGCACGACGGCGGACACTCTCTAGGTACTCATCGTGGCGAATGGGGTAACCAATGATGGCATTCCACTCCGTTTCACTGATGCTGCTTTCCAGCGCTTTGTCGAACAAATTGATCAGATCGTTAGGCTCAGTGCGGTAGCGTGGCGTACCTACTGTCATTAATATCACCAGCACGCCACCTATTACCAGCAAACAGACGCCAAACACTAAAAGGTACAGCGCCATACTACACTCCCTGCAAAATCAGTATCAGCATTCGTTTAACAATGCACGACAGTATACGCCTGCTGCTCGTTAAGACGAAAATTTTGCAGTTTCGCGAACTTTTCCCCTACAAGGTGTCAGAGTGTGTACAGGCAACATCGCGATAGCAGTCGTTAATAGTGTTGTTCTGGCTATTGTTTTCGATCCCTTGCTTCCGCTGCTTATCAAGCAGCGGTTTTTTTTGCTTATCAATCGGTCTTTTTCTGACGTAGTACGGCAGTAGTTAGTGTCGGCGAATCGTTAGCAGCGCCATTAAGATGTCGCGGCGCGTGACAATCCCCACTAAACGTTGCTGCTCCACAACGGGGTAAACCTTTGGTTTTGCTCCGAGCATTTCCTGCGCTAAGTCGGTGATACTTTTATTGGGCGTTGTGGTGAGCACGTCTTGGCGCATTAACTCACGTACCAGCGGCGCTTCATCATCGTGGTAGATGCTGTCCAATACGCGACCCATCACATCCTGTTCGGATATAAAACCAATCAGCCGATCAGACGCATCTACCACTGGAGCGCCTGGTAAGCGATGCAATGCCAAACCTTGAGCTAAGTTGGTGATAGAGGTTTGGCCAGTGACGCGGTAGCAGTCCCGTGACATGACATCGCGTACGGTATCGGGGGTTTTATTATTCATCTTGACACTCCTTGACGTAATACGCGCAGTTTCACTCTAAAGAAGAGTAGAGCAATAACCGCTTGCGGCATGAAAGCCATGAATCACAAGAACTATGAGTCACAAGACCTATGAGCCACGAGACCTATAATTCTATTAATGTAGAAGATTTAACTCACCCTGCGTTGTCCTTATTATTGATACATTCAACGCTTTGCTTCATTCCAGAAGCTGCAAGGAGTCAGTATGGACGCACGTGAATACCTCAATCGCAAAGGCGTTGGCATAGAAAGAGACCCTGAACGGCCCAACACATTAGAAGAAAAAGCGTGGGAGAGAGCTCGTGGGGCAGGTAGCCAGCGTCCAAAATCCGGTACACCACATGATTGGGAAGACTGGGAGCGCCATCACGACGATTTGGCAGACGGCGCGGAAACGCTAGAGCAGAAAATTGATAAAGAGGCTCACCAAAAAGCACTAGCTAAAGAGAAGCAGCAAGCTAAGCAAGCGCAAGCGGCGGTAGAGCACTTTACGCCTACCGCGCAAACAAATGAGACGGATAGTGCGCTTAAGCAT
Organism: Halomonas sp. KG2; assembly: GCA_030440445.1. NCBI lineage: Bacteria > Pseudomonadati > Pseudomonadota > Gammaproteobacteria > Oceanospirillales > Halomonadaceae > Halomonas > Halomonas sp. KG2. The sequence continues at coordinate 1,654,192 of CP098528.1, forward strand.
CAAACCCCATCACCCATTGCTTCTGAAGGCGTGCCAGCATCGCCTCAACCGACATCGGTTCTGTTTGCCTACCGCGCGTTAGCCGTTTTGCTACCACCTTTGGCCGTTGGGCTAACAGAGGGCGGGGCAAAACGTGTTGCCCTTAGTGTTGTGTTGACGTTGTTGGGCTGGCTTCCTGGCGTAGTGCATGCGTTTATATGGTTAAAAAAGCACTAAGCTAGCGATTCTTCGTCTATAGCCCATTGGCAGTTGTTGTGAAGCGCGTATAATTCCAGTCAACTTTTCTTTTGGGTGGGGTTTACTATGGGCTACCTTGTTGGCGTGACGGCGCTGTGGGCGTTCTCATTCTCGTTGATTGGTGTATATCTGGCAGGCCAAGTAGACAGCTACTTTGCGGTGCTTGTACGGGTAACGCTCGCCATGCTGGTGTTCCTGCCATTTTTACGGCCCAGTTTGCTGCGTGGAAAACAGCGTTTAGCGTTAATGGCGCTGGGTGCGGTGCAGTTAGGCGTCATGTACACCTTCTTCTATCACTCGTTTTTGCTGCTATCGGTTCCTGAAGTTCTGTTATTCACGATTTTCACGCCAGTTTATATTGCGCTTCTAGATGACCTAATGTTTAAGCGCTTCACGCCTATTTATCTAGTGACCGCACTATTGGCGGTGATTGGAGCAGGCGTGATTCGTTACGATGGTATTGATAGTGGGTTCTGGCTGGGTTTTTTGGTAGTGCAGGGGGCTAACCTCTGTTTTGCGTTAGGTCAGGTTGGCTATCGTCGTCTCGCGGCTGATTTGCCGCCTACCTTGGCGTGGCATAACGTGTTTGGCTGGTTCTTTATCGGCGCAATGCTCGTGGCACTCCCGGCCTTTTTGCTGTTTGGTAATACGGCAGCGCTGCCCAGTACACCGGTGCAATGGAGTGTATTGGCATGGCTTGGGCTAGTCGCTTCTGGTGTGGGTTATTTCGCTTGGAACCAAGGAGCCACCAAGGTTGATGCAGGAACGCTGGCAATAATGAACAATGCGCTGGTGCCTGCTGGTTTGGTGGTTAATCTGGTGATTTGGAACCGAGATGCAGATATAGGCAAGCTACTATTGGGTGCCGCTATCATGGCCGCTTCCCTGTGGTTAAATCACTGGTGGTTGCAGCGTCGTCGCGCTATACCGGTCTAACTAATTCAAGCTATTGTTTTTGCCCAGAGTAGCCAGCGGTTTCGCGTTGCGCTGGGCAATTTGCTCGACACCCTCATACTCTCCATAATGTGGGCTGATGCCAGCGAGAGTTGTCCATGTCTAACACCCCATCGTCAGGTTTAGCACCCTTGAGCCAGGCCGAACGCACGCAGCCTTTAGAAGAAGCGCCCCTTAAAAAAGCGACGTCCTTTAAAACAATCGGCTTAATCGGCCGCTTAGGCAGTGACAAAGTGGTCGATTCGCTTAAGCGGTTGGTCAGCTATCTAGTTGCCCACGATTATAAAGTTCTGATTGAAGACCGGACCGCAACGGTGCTACCGAACCATGGGCTGCCTGAAGCCAGCCGCCGCATGTTGGGGGAGCTGTGCGATTTGGTCATCGTTGTGGGGGGGGATGGTAGCCTTCTCGGGGCTGCCCGCACGCTATGCCTTAGCGGTACGTTGATGTTAGGCGTGAACCGGGGGCGGTTAGGCTTTTTAACGGATATTTCCCCTGATGAGCTGGAAAGCCGGGTTGGCGAAGTGCTGGCGGGAGAGTTTGAAGTTGAAGAGCGTTTCTTGCTAGATGCCGTGTTGTACCGAAATGGTAAAGCGGTGGGGAGTGGTGCTGCGCTCAATGAAGTGGTGGTTCATCCCGGTAAAGCGGTGCGCATGATTGAGTTCGAACTGTTTATTGATGGACAGTTTGTGTATAGCCAGCGTAGTGATGGCTTAATTATTGCCACGCCCACTGGTTCAACTGCCTATGCGCTTTCTGGCGGCGGGCCAATCATGCACCCCAAACTGGATGTAGTGACGTTGGTGCCTATGTTCCCCCATACGCTGTCGAGCCGTCCTATTGTGATTGACGCTGCCAGTGAAATCCGTGTCCACATTGGTGAAACCAATCAGACCTATCCCCATATCAGTTGCGACGGACAAACTCGTGCCGTGGCGAAACCTGACGATGTGCTCGTTATCCAACGAAAACCAGAGCGCGTTCAGCTCGTGCATCCTATTGGGCATAACTTCTATGAAGTGTTGCGCAGTAAACTCGGCTGGAGCCATCGGCTAGGGGATTAATATGGAGGGCTACGATTTAATCGGGGATGTACATGGCTGTGGTGCAACACTGGCAGCGTTATTAGAACGGCTTGGCTATCATCAGCGGGGTGGGGTGTATCGTCACCCACGCCGAAAAGTGATTTTTTTAGGCGATTTAATTGATCGTGGTCCGCGTATTCGTCTAGCGGTTACCATCGCTCGCCGGATGGTTGAAGAGGGCGAAGCATATATTGTTATGGGTAACCATGAATATAATGCTCTGGCCTATACGCATCCTGCGCCCCCTGGGAGCAACAAACGTTGGCTGCGCGAACATACGCCGCGCCATAACCGTATTATTGAAGACACGTTGGCCCAGTACCGAGATTATACCAATGAGTGGGAAGACACCTTGGCGTGGTTTAAGACGATTCCACTCTGCCTTGAGCTGGATGGGATTCGTGTGGTGCATGCCTGCTGGGATGACGAGTTGATTCGACAGCTTAAACAGCGCGCGCCCAACGCCTGCATGGACAACCACTTTCTGGTTGAGTCCACTGACCCCTCAACACAAGCCTTTCGTATACTTGATCGCCTAACCCGTGGGCCTCATATACCGTTACCAAAAGGCATTGCGATACACTCAGGCGATGGCTTTACCAGGCAGAGTTTTCGTGCGCACTTTTGGTCAGCGAACCCCCAGCAGTGGGGGGACGTGGTATTTCAGCCAGATAACCTTCCTGGTGACCTAGAGACCAGAACGCTGACCGATACTGAACGCCAGCGCCTTAGTTATTACGGCCCAGAACAGCCCCCTTTATTTATCGGCCATTACTGGTGCGAGGGTATTCCCGCCTTACCAGCACACAACATTGCCTGCTTGGATTATAGTGCGGTGAAATTTGGCCGTTTAGTGGCTTATCGCTGGAGCGGAGAAGCGCGGCTCAATGCTGATCATTTTGTATGGATACAAGTGCCAAAAGAGGAGCGTGCACTGCCTAAACCGTGGGAAATAGATTTTGATTAATAGCGATATTGTTAATCTTTACACTCGGTTACATATTTTTTTCAAAATAGCTGAACTAACGGTGTTGTCGGTTATCAGAGTAAGTGTTCCCTTGAATGATCCCTTGCTTTTTGATCCGGCGGCCCCCTCCGCCGGATTTTTTTCGTCTATCCGTTGGTGACGCGGCGTGATGTTACGCCGATTCTTATTGGTTGAAAGGAACCTGCCATGCATCCAGTAATGCTTTTACCCACGGGCGCGGACACAAAAGAGCTGCGTAAAGCGCTATGGCACTACCGCATTGGTCACCGCATTACCGATGAAGCAGATGGCCAGCTGCTATGGGTTGCCGACCCGCGCCAGCATGATGAAATGAGATCGTTGGTGAGCCGCTGGGAGCGAGGTGAGCCCCTGATTACGACGACTGTTCGACCCCGTCACCGAAGCGGGATGACTCGCTTGGTACCGATGTTGCGCCAAGTACCGGTTACAGCGCTGATGATTGGTATTAGCCTAGTTATTTTTGCCCTAACAGGGGTATTTGGCGACTTACTCATTGTAGGGCTGACCATCGTGCCAGTGGGCGTTTCAGGTGGGCAGCTCGTATATGGCAACCTTAGTGACACAATAATGTCTGGCCAAGTATGGCGCTTACTGTCGCCTGCGTTTTTACACTTTGGCTGGATGCATTTGATCTTCAACCTAATGTGGGTATGGTACTTCGGGCGTCAAATCGAGCAGCTCCAGGGTAGCCGTACCATGCTGCTACTGCTTCTGGTTGCCGGTATTGGCGCTAACATTGCGCAATATGTCACTGGCACCGTGCTGTTTGGCGGTATGTCGGGTGTGGTTTACGCCCTGTTGGCCCATGTATGGCTGATGTCTTATCGTGCCCCGCAAAGCGGATTTTTCGTCCCCCAGATGCTAGTCGTCTTCATGCTGGGCTGGATGGTGTTCACCATGACCGATATTGCCGGTAGCGTGGGTTTTGGCAACGTAGCGAATGAAGCGCACTTGGGCGGGCTGCTCGTGGGGCTGGTCACAGGCTGGTATTATTCATCCAAACGAAGCAAACATTAAAGGTGCCTACGATGAGTGACATGACCTTCGATAAAATGATTAACCAAATGACGCCCGCTATTTACGAAAGCCTTAAGCAGGCAGTAGCGTTGCGCAAATGGCCCGATGGCCGGTATTTAACGCCAGAACAGACCGAATTGTGCCTGGAAGCGGTGATGCGTTTTGAGGTGGAGAATAACGTTCCTGAAGAGAGCCGTGTTGGCTATCTGGAGCAGCGTACCTGTGGTGCTAGCGCGACCGGTGCCGGTGTTTCCCCTGAAATGGCAGGCCTTGCCCGGGATGCCACGCGTGACTGATGATCTGTTTGCCTCGGTAGCATCCCCGGTGCAAGGATGTTTGCAAAAAATGGCGGCTGATTTGCCTAGTCGCCAAGATGATCGGGTGGTGTATCACCTTCGCGCGGGCGAACATCGAATGCCTCTGAATGAGCGTATCGGCTCGCCGATGCAACTTGTCTGGAGCGGTGCGATTGCTTGCACCCACTGCGGGCGGGCAACCAAAAAAAGTTTTGCTCAAGGCTACTGTTACCCCTGCTTTAAGCGTTTAGCCCAGTGTGATACCTGCATCATGAAACCCGAGACGTGCCACTATCATCAGGGCACCTGCCGGGACCCCGAGTGGGGTGAGAAGCACTGCTTCCAGCCACACATTGTCTACTTAGCGAACTCATCCGGCTTGAAGGTAGGTATCACCCGCAAAACGCAAATGCCGACCCGCTGGCTGGACCAAGGGGCCATTCAGGCGTTGCCTATTCTTGAGGTAAATACCCGACAACAGTCTGGTTTTGTCGAAATGCTCTTTAAAGAGCAAGTGGCCGACCGAACTAACTGGCGTGCCATGCTTAAAGGCGAAGTGAAACCATTGGATTTGTGCGCAGAGCGTGACCGTCTTTTTAACCTGCTAGCCGATGGGTTAGGGCAGTTACGTGACGTGCACGGTGCGGATGCCATTCGTACGCTGGATGAAACGCCACTGGACTTTCATTATCCCGTGGCGACTTTTCCAACTAAAGTGACGTCCCATAACTTTGATAAACAGCCGCTGATTGAAGGTACCCTTCAAGGTGTAAAAGGGCAGTACCTGATCTTTGATACCGGGGTTATCAACCTGCGTAAATTCACCGGTTACGAAATCGCTGTGGAGTAGCCCTCGCTATATCTCCTAACGCGGGCTTTTAACTGATTATAACTGCCTATCTTCGCTATCCTGCCTAGCTAGAGTCGCTTTTGTTAACTAAGGTTATCTGGGGCAAATCCCGTTATCGCCTTACGCAACGCAAGGAAGCCTCAATGCCATGGCTAAAACTGCTGCACATCGCCGCGCTAGTTATCTGGTGCGGCGCGCTTCTCTATTTACCCGCTCTGCTTTTGCATGCGCTCCAGCTGCGTAAAGACGCTGGATTCGCGCAAGGCACGCCCCCGATGCCGCGATTTTTCTACAACTCCATTGCAACACCTGCTGCCCTGGTCGCCATCGCGTCGGGCACGCTGCTGTTTCTGTTACATGGCCTTCTCGGAGGGTGGTTAATTCTAAAGCTAGGTGCCGTGGTGCTAATGGTGGCTGCCCACGGCTGTTTCGGCTGGCTTATTTTGCGGCTGGAAATGGGGATTTTCAAAGGCGTAAAAGTTGCCAGTCTATGCGCCTTAATTCTCGCGTTAACGGGGATATTGGGTGTGCTTGGGTTTGTGCTCTCCAAACCGCTGGCTTGGAGTTAATGCGATGAAGATTATTCCCTTAAGTGCCAACACTACTATTGCCGACATTGCGCTGTTAAGGCGACTTCTCAACGTCGACGCCGACGGCATGCTCGTATACCAACTGGCCGCCCAGCCAGCCTGCCAGCGCGATCAGGCAGGCAGTGACCAGCGAAATGGCCAGCCCCCAGGGCAGTACCGCGCCAGGTTCATTAAATCGCAGAAGCCAATTAAGCGATGCCAGGGAAAGCATGACAACGGCCACAATCGCGTGGCTCCAGCCGGTGATCAGGCGGCGGATCCGCGCCACGGTGACCAGGTCAATAATGCCCGCTACCGAAGAAATCCAGCCGCCAAACGCGCCTATCCCCGCCAACCACAAACCGCTGCGCAGCCAGAATGGGTCTTGGGTATACCAGTAAGCCAGGTCGCTGGCGACCAGCGCCATAAGTGCGGCCACAGGAAAGTGAATCATCACTGGATGAAGCGGATGGCCAGCCAGCGCGGCACGGCTTTTTATCGAGCGTTGGGGAGTATGTGTCATGGTCACTTCCTGTGGTTAGACAAAGCGAAAAAGTCATTCAGACCAACGGTATGCCAGGAAAATTGCAAATGAAGGAACGTAATGGCGTAACGTCCACCACCATTTCATATTTATCGTCACGATGGGGCCGTCGAACAGCGTGCTTGCTGGGGACTTTCTTACTGGTGAGCTTAGCAGGCTGCACAGGTGATAGATCTATCTTAGACCCGGCTGGGCCTGCTGCGCGAGACGTGCAGCTAATTTGGTGGGTAATGCTCGGATTTGCCACCCTGGTACTGATTGGGGTGACAGCACTTTGGCTTTACGCCTTTAAACCAAGAAATGTGGAACGCACACCTGCCCAGGAGCGCCGTATCGCTCGCCGATGGATTATTGGCGGCGGCATTCTGTTGCCTGTGGCCAGCATTACCGCGCTGCTACTGTTTGGAGTTCCCGCCGGCCAGCGGATGCTAACGCTACCCATGAGCGAACCGCCAGAAGTTATCGAGGTGATTGGCCATCAGTGGTGGTGGGAAGTGCGCTATCCCGATGCTGAAGGCGGTGAGGTTGTTACCGCTAATCAACTGGTGATGCCTGCGGGAGAGCCAGTGGATTTTCATGTCAGCGGTGCCGATGTGATTCATGCGTTTTGGGTGCCCCGGCTGGGGGGGAAAATAGATATGTTGCCGGGTCGCGTAAATCAAATTCGTTTACAAGCCGATGAGCCCGCGGTGTTTGGTGCGCAGTGTGCCGAACTTTGCGGCGTGGGCCACGCCCATATGCAGTTGCATGTGGAGGCCTTGCCGCGCAGCGAGTTCGAGGCATGGTTAACTGCAAGACAAGAAACGACGCTTAGCGAACTGGCTGTTGCCGATACTACCTACGACGACGCGCGAGATGCTTTTATGACGCATTGTGCCCGCTGCCACCAGGTAGCGGGCGTTAGCCAAGGGGGGATTGGGCCAACGCTTTCAGATGTGGGCGGTCGCGCCACGCTAGGCGCGGGGGTGATTGCCATGGAAGAGGGAGCGGTTAGCCACTGGTTGCAGCATCACCAAATGCTAAAGCCAGGCAATAAGATGCCTACCCACAGTGATATTGAAACAGACACCTTGGATGCCCTGGGTGCTTGGCTGGAGGCCTTGTCACCATGAAGAGTGTCAATCAAGAAGCCATTGAGCATGACCCGCAGCAATTGCACGAAGACTTGCACACCATTTGGGGGAACCCCAAAGGTCTAAGATCCTTAACTATCGTCAACCACACCACGCTTGGCCTGCGTTTTATGGTCACAGGGATGGTGTTTTTCCTGATTGGCGGCATTTTGGCAATGCTGGTGCGGACCCAGTTAGCGATGCCCGACCAAAACTTTATGTCGCCAGACATTTATAACCAGGTCACCACCATGCATGGCACGGTGATGATGTTTCTGTTTGCCATTCCTATGCTGGAAGGGCTGGCGATTTACCTTATCCCAAAGATGATTGGTGCCCGGGACCTGGTCTGCCCTCGGCTAACATCACTTGGCTATTTCTGCTATTTATTTGGCGGGATTATTCTTACTTCCAGCCTGATTATTGAAATGGCGCCTTCCAGCGGCTGGTTTATGTACACCCCGCTAAGTAGCAAAGAGTTCGCGCCTGATCTGGGCTCGGATTTTTGGCTGTTAGGCATCACGTTTGTGGAAATTTCCGCAGTGTCTGCGGGTGTCGAGTTGGTAGTGTCAATATTGCGTACTCGCACTCAGGGCATGGCGCTGCATAAAATGCCGTTGTTCGCTTGGTATATCTTGGCCATGGCGCTGATGATCGTGGTGGGGTTTCCACCGTTGATTCTTGGCAGCGTATTACTGGAACTTGAGCGCGCCGTTGGTATGCCGTTTTTCCAGATTGCGGGAGGCGGTGATCCCATCCTGTGGCAGCATCTGTTTTGGCTGTTTGGTCACCCTGAGGTGTACATCATCTTTCTACCTGCCGCGGGCATTGTTTCGACGCTAATACCGGTTTTTGCCGGGCGGCCTATTGTCGGTTATGGGTGGGTGGTAGCTGCCATCGCTATTATGGGCTTTATCAGTTTTGGGCTTTGGGTACACCACATGTTTACAGTGGGTATCCCACAGCTGGCTCAGGCATTTTTCTCGGCGGCTAGCATGCTGGTGGCGGTACCAACGGCGATTCAGGTGTTCGTTTGGCTGGCGACCCTGTGGCTAGGTAAACCTAAAATGAAACTGCCCATGCTTTGGGTGATGGGCTTTTTGATTATTTTCGTTTGCGGTGGCTTAACCGGGGTGATGTTGGCGCTAGTGCCATTTAACTGGCAGGTGCACGATACCCACTTTGTGGTGGCCCACATGCACTATGTATTGGTGGGTGGCATGTTCTTCCCACTCATTGCCGGGCTTTACTACTGGTTGCCGCTATTTTCTGGACGTATGCCATCTGAAAACCTTGGGCGTTGGGGGTTCTGGCTAACCTTTTTAGGCTTTAACGGTACGTTTTTGATTATGCATTGGACGGGCCTTTTAGGCATGCCCAGGCGTGTGTATACCTATGAGGCTGGCTCCGGGTGGGAGATTTATAACCTGCTCTCATCCGTCAGTAGCTTTGTGCTATCGGCGGGTATTGCCATGGTGTTGCTGGATATCGCGCTGCACTTCCGGTTTGGTAAACCCGCCAAACAGAACCCATGGAATGCCGATACGCTGGAATGGGCTAACTCGATGCCCCCAAGCGCTTATAACTTTGTCAGCTTACCTAGTGTAGAAACACGGCATCCGTTGTGGGATGACCCGAATTTGCCACATACCATGGCGAAGGGTATGCACGGCTTAGCGGTGGCTTCCCACGGCCGACGTGAAATGTGGGGTAGCGACCCGATTACTGGCAAAGTGCGCGAAATCATTCACCTGCCTGGTAACTCCTGGTGGCCGCTGTTGGCCGCAGCAGCGCTGGCAGTGGTGTGCATTAGTTTATTAACCCGAGTCTATGCGCTAGCGGGCATCTTCGTAGTGATTGCAGGTGTGTTTCTGCTGCGCTGGTCGTGGGAGAACGGCGCACACCCGAATGCGGCTCCTGATGCAGGCGTGAAGCCAGGCGATCCGCCGCTCCATTCGCGTACGATGGATGGCCCTGGGCTTTGGGCAATGGCGGTGTTTTTAATTGCCAATGGTTCGTTCTTTCTTTCCTACCTGTTTGGCTGGTTTTATCTATGGACTGTTTCGCCTGAGTGGCAAATGCCAGATACACCGCCGCTGTCTCTGCTGATAATGGGCATGGCTGGCGGGGCGGTTATAGCAGGGTGCGTGGTGGTAGAGAAGCTGGTACGCGGGCTGCGTCAGCAGCGTGATGCAGGGTTAAGAGCAAGCCTCTATTTAGCCGCTGCGTTAGGCGCACTTCAATTGGGGCTCGCTGGCTGGGCGCTGTGGCGAGCCGATCTTTCACCAACCCAAACCACCCACGATGCGGTGATGTTGGTGGGGCTTGTTTACGCGCTTTTTCATGGTGGCCTAGCGGTTATTTTAACGGTGTTGCAAGGCATGCGCGTTGGTTATGGCTACGTGGGTGCGCAGGCGCCGTTTGAACCCGCCGTAGTGGCACTACTTTGGCGCTATAACGTGGTCACATTCTGGTTGTTAGTCGGGGCGTTGGCGATACTGCCTCGGGTGATAGGAGGATAATGGTGATGGTACGACTACATTTTACTCATCCCATCCACTTAATTATCGGACTAACGCTATGGAGCCTATGGTTTGTGGCCGTTTATAGCGGCCTTTCAGTAGCCTGTGCGGTGGCGCCACCATCGCCAGAAGCGGGAGCGCTTACAGGTCTTAATGCCGCGCTAGGTGGTGTTAGTCTCATTACTGTCGTAGGGCTTGCGGCGCTTGCCTGGGGGAGTTGCCAAGTGGCGAAGCAGCATCAAGGTCGCCAGCGCTTTCATGCCACTGTCTCGGCGTGGCTATATTTGTTTTCCGCTTTCGGTGTGGTGTTTGCGGGTATGCCGATTATCAGTGTGCCGCCTTGCCTATAAGTCATAACGCCCACGTTAGCTCGAGGCCAGAAGACGATAAAACATCTAGCCATAACACACCCCTCTATACCCTGCATGGTATGTGGTGTACCAGCTGTGCTCTGGCAGTAGAGGGTGCGCTAGCACGTCTGCCTGGGGTCATCGACGTTAGCGTCCACTACCCCACGGCAACCGTGTGGGTGAAAGGTGCGCGAGACGCAGTCGATCTGACGGAGCTTGCGCCGGTAGTCAAACGGCTGGGTTATCGGCTAACTGAATTAGAAGCCGTTGATGATGCCCATGATCGTCTTGAGCAGGAGAGCCGCTACCTTACCTTGCGGTTGTTAGTAGGCGCCGTATTCGGTATGTGGACCATGTTGGCATCACTGCTTATTTATGTGGGAGCGCTACCGAGCGCATCGATAGAGCATGTGGTGGCGTGGATATCGGGTGCCTTTGCGCTACCCGTAGTGGTGTATTCGGGCTGGCCGTTCTACCGAGCGGGCTGGCGCACGTTACTTGCCAAACGTCCAGGGATGGATGTGCTGGTTAGCCTTGGCGCGATCGGTGCGGTGAGTGTATCGGCTGGGTTGTTGTGGCGCGGCTCGGCGGAGGTGTATTTCGATACGGCGGTTATGCTGATTGTGCTGTTGCTCGTTGGGCGACTGGTAGAAACGCTGTGCCGCCACCGTGGGCTGAAAGCGCTGGATGCGCTGGCGTTGCCAGATGCAGCTATAAGCGCTTGGCAAAAGGGGGCCTGGGTCTTACTTCCTATTAATGATGTGGTTGCGGGTACGCGCGTTAAGCTAGCGCCGGGGGAGTTAGTGACGCTAGATGGCATTCTTGATGCTCCCGGTTGGATTGATACCGCCTCACTGACCGGTGAAAGCTTGCCACGTCACTTCAATGCAGGGCAGAAAGTGTATGCCGGCTGCCGATACCTAGGCACAACGCCACTGATAATGCAGGTCACTGCGGTGGTGGGTAAACGCCGATTGGATCGACTGCGTCATGAAATGCGCCGCTATCAGGCCCAAAAAGGGGAACTGCAGAAACTAGCCGACCGTTTTGCCGCCTGGTTAAGTCCTTTGGCACTTGTGCTCTCGCTAGTGACGCTGCTTGGTGCGCTACTCGTTGGATTGGGCTGGGAGGATGCACTGGTGCGTGCGCTCTCAGTGCTCGTGGTGGCATGCCCCTGTGCCGTTGGGCTGGCGGTGCCTTTGGCTAGTCTTGCCGGTAGCGGTCAGGCTATGCAGCAAGGTATCGCGCTGCGCGATCCCGCCGCGCTAGAAATCTTGGCGCGTATTCGTTCAGTAGCGCTGGATAAAACCGGAACCTTAACGACAGGATGCCATGCGGTACTGCACTGGCAAGTGCGGGATGGCATGGATGAACACACGCTGCAGCACAAGCTCACCCGCGCCGTTGCCGGGAGCGAACACCCGTTGGCGCAAGCATTGGCGCGCTGGTCTGGTGGCCAAGATCAACAAAGCTCTCAGCCTTCCATAGAAGACGTTGATGAATTCCCCGGGGAAGGACGCCGTGTTCGCCTTGTAAACGGTGAATGTCTGATGATAGGTAGCGCCGGTTGGCTGACCAAACAGCAGGTTGATGTTCCTTCCCAAGCGGAAGAGGCCACGCTAGCTTTTGCTTCCCGGGTAATGCTGGCGGATAAGTCAGGCTGGCTGGCGACGTTCTACCTGACCGATCAACCTGTAGACGATGCAGAGCTAAACGTGAAGCACCTGTTAGGGTCAGGTTATCTGGTTGCAATGATCAGTGGTGATCAACAGGGCGCGGTTAGTTGGTTAGGCGAACGTGTTGGTCTGGTGCGCGAGGCTTGCTATGCCCAGCGCTCACCGGAAGCCAAGGCACGGCTATTACGCGGGTTACCATCGCCAACACTGTTTGTGGGAGATGGCCTAAACGATACGCTAAGCTTGGCGGCAGCAGACGCTGGCATTGCCCCACTGAGTGCCAGCGAAGCTGCCCGCGAAGGAGCATCTGCCCAGCTAATGACACCAGGGATTGGTGGGGTAGTAAAATTGCTGAGCATCGCCAAACGCACGCGGCGAGTGATGGAGCAAAATCTTTTCTTTTCGGCACTCTATAACACCCTGGCACTTGGCGTGGTGGTGGTCATGGCCATACCACCGTTGATTGCAGTACTCGCCATGGCAATAAGCTCGCTCAGCGTGACGCTTAACGCCGCACGATTAGCATGGTCTGAGCCGGAACAATGAGTCAGTGTTTAAGCGTAACCAAGAGACTGCTTTAGCCGTTCCGCATTAGTAGCAACCCAGCGAGGATCTATCGCTCCCCAGTCACGTATCTGGTAGTGGCCAATATTATGGCGCTCACCTTCGCCTTTCTCGAATACGCACTCGATATCCAGCTCCGCAAGTGAGGCGATAGTATCCTGCGCGGTACGACGAGGCATACCGGTGACCTCGATTAACGCTGGTACGTTTGCGACGCCTTGCTCAATTAAATGCGCGACATACAAGCGGCGGTAAAAACTTGATTTGGTCTTGCTAAGCGAGGTCATTGGGTTTCCTTTTGCGGGAAGCTACTACATCAAAAGGCTTAGCTTAAATGAATAAATCTCCTTGCGCCCGTGGTGGTCGAAAGTCGTGGGTGTTCAGGCCCTGTTCGGTGCGTGGCTGCATGTTCCACTGGCGGCTGGCGCGATTAAAGCGTTGGGCGATTAAGTCGGCAAAGACACCTTCACCACGGAAGCGTTTACCAAATTGTGCATCGTAGTTTTGGCCGCTTCGGCATTGGCGAATCAGGCTCATTACCTTAGCGGCTCGCTCGGGGTAGTGGGCTTGTAGCCATGCTTCAAACATCGGTGCGACTTCATGGGGTAGGCGTAGCAGCATCCACGTTGCTGTGCGTGCGCCTGCTCGGCTGGCCGCTTCAAGAATGCGTTCAATTTCGTGATCAGTAAGGCCAGGAATAATCGGTGAGACCAGCGTACCCACGGGAATGCCGGCGGTGTTGAGTTCGCGAATCACTTTTAAGCGCGCCTGAGGCGAGGCCGCCCGGGGTTCCAAGGTACGCTTTAGGTTGGCATCCAGGCTTGTCAGGCTAACAAACACCCGCACTAAACGATGCTCGGCCATTTCTGCGAGCAGGTCTAAATCCCGCAGTATTAGCGTGCTTTTAGTCACTAGAGTGACCGGATGCCTGCATGCTAGTAGCAGCTCTAATAAACGACGAGTTGTTTGGTATTTCGCTTCCAGCGGCTGGTAACAGTCGGTGTTGCCGGAAAGGTTGATAGGACGACATACATAATGGGGATGGCTAAGCTCGTCTGTTAAGTGCTCAACTAAGCCTGTGCGGGCGATTAATTTAGTTTCAAAATCGAGCCCCGGTGACAAATCCCAGTAGGCGTGGGAAGGGCGAGCGTAGCAGTAAATGCAGCCATGCTCGCAGCCGCGAAATGGATTGAGTGAGCGGTCAAAGGGTAAATCCGGTGAACGGTTCCAGGAAAGCGCGCTCTTGCTGGGCTCTTCGCGTATCTCCGTTGCAAGCGAAGTAGAGGCCTCCTCATGCCACCAGCCATCATCCTCTACTACGCTGCAGGTTGGTGCGAAGCGGTTATGCGGGTCGTAGGTCGCACCGCGCCCTTTATATACAGTAGCGCTGGAAGGGGAAGAAGCCATGAGTTGCCACCTCTGCACGGACTAGAGTTGCCATATATGATTATATATACAGTATATGGCGTTTGGTTCTATGTGCAAGGTACAGCTTGGTGAGTTAGCGAAACCAGCTGGGCACGTGATTGGCTGTTTTCAGCGCTGGCGTTGAGTTTAAACCTAAGCACAACCTCGGTTAACCGTTCAGCTTCATGCTCTAACTGAGTGGCGGAGGTGCTGGCTTGCTCCACCATGGCGGCATTCTGTTGAGTCGTCTGCTCCATTTCGCCAACAGCACTATTGACTTCGTTGATGCCAACACGTTGCTCCTCGCTAGCGACTGCGATCTCATCCATTAAAGTGGTAACACGCTTAACGGATTCCATAATGGCGACCATTGACTCACTGGCTAAATCCGCTTGTTGAGTGCCTGCTTCTATCTGGCTTACTGACGTTGCAATCAATTGACGGATATCTGCTGCGGCATCCGCGCTGCGTGTTGCCAGCAGGCGAACTTCACTGGCTACCACGGCAAACCCTCGGCCATGTTCACCTGCTCGGGCTGCTTCAACGGATGCATTGAGCGCCAAAATATTGGTCTGAAAGGCGATTGAGTCAATTAAGCCAATAATGTCGGTAATCTGTTGCGAACTATGACGTATCTCATGCATTTTACTAACCACATGAGTCACGACATCGTCACCTTGCTGTGCATTATGCGCAGCTTCTTGAGCAACGCGGCTAGCTTGCGCTGCGTTGTCACTGTTACGTTCCATGGTGGCCGTCATTTCTTCAATGCTGGAGGCAGTTTGTGTTAATGAAGCGGACTGGCGCTCGGTCCGCGAGGCGAGATCTTGGTTGCCTAACGCAATTTCCCGTGCGCCTGCAAAAACCTCTTCACTGCTATGACGCACGGTTGCCACCGTTTCCAACAAATCTTTTTGCATGTTGCGTAGCGAGTTGAAGAGAATGCCGATTTCATTTCGGCCATGCACTTCAATTTCTCTAGAAAGATCACCTTTAGCAATATATTGAAAGTGCTCGTTGATGCGCTGCGTTGGGCGAATTAAGTTGACGCTTACACCCCAGTAGACAATGGCAGTAATGATTAGCGCGATAATGAATACGCTAACAATAGCGGAATTAGCTAAGTTGACCACTGAAGAGAAGTTATCCAAACGCTGATTACCTTCGTCTTCTACCGTATGAAAAAAATTAACGGCATCTTGATAAAAAGTGTCATAGGCATCATGGGTGCTATTGCGCAGGCGTTGGTAGTCAGCAGTGTCCCCTTGATAAAGCGAATCAAGTTGAGGAAGTAGCTGGTGGCTCATCATGTTATTGAAGCTACTCTCTATTTCACGAATGAAGTGCTCATGAGACGGGTTGAATGATAAAGAAAGAAATTCAGCGAACACGTTGTCTGCACTTTCAAGCAGATTACGCATTTCATCCGCTCGTTGGCGCCTTTCAACGGCAGTAAGAGAAGGGTGCGCCTCTAGAAGCTCTTCGTACAGGCGGCCCATTTGTAAACGTACATTTTGTATCGACGAATTGGTTCTGTTCAGTGTCGATTGTTGATTGACGTTGACGTTGGTAAATTGCTCGATACTTTCCTGACTATGATTGATCGCGTAGAGGCCGGTACCACTCAGCAGCAGCAGTAATGTCAGAAAAGCGCATAAAACGAGTGACCAGCTCATTCTCATTGTTAGATTGTTTAAGCGGTGCATGTGTCACTCGGTAATCCCCCCATTTTTAGAGGGCTTCAAAAGTAGGCCTCAGGCCATCATGGCCAACTTCTGTTGAGGAGTGATTCCTCCGAGTCCCATATTGGGTCGTTCGTGATTGTAGTGCCAGAGCCAGCGAGTAGCATAACCTTGGACTTCTTCGGTGCTGTCGAACAGATACTGGGCCAGCCAATCGTAACGCACCGTTCGGTTGTAGCGTTCGATATAGGCATTCTGCTGGGGCTTGCCGGGCTGGATAAACGCCAACACAATGCCTTGGTTTTTCGCCCAGTTCGCCAGCTTGCCGCTGATGTATTCAGGGCCGTTGTCACAGCGAATAGAGCGCGGTTTGCCCCGCCACTCAATGATCTGCTCCAGTGACCGTATAACACGCTCTGTCGGAAGCGAGAAGTCTACTTCGATGCAAAGGCCTTCGCGGTTGAAGTCATCAATCACATTCAGCAGCCGGTATCTGCGACCATCGTTGAGCTGGTCGTGCATGAAGTCCATCGACCAACTGTCATTGATCATTTCCGGCACGGCCAATGGCTCCGGCTTTTCACGAACCAGGCGTTTCTTGGGTTTTATCCGCAGGTTCAGTTCCAGCTCCCGATAAATTCGGTAAACCCGTTTGTGATTCCAGCCAAACCCTTTGACGTTTCTCAGGTGCAAAAAGCACAGGCCGAAGCCCCAATTGCGCTGGTTATGGGTCAACCGGATTAGCCAGTCGGCGATCTCGGTATTCTCGCTGCTGAGCTTGGCCCGGTAGCGATAGCAGGTCTCGCTGATGCTGAACATCCAGCAAGCCAGTCGAATGCTGATGCGCTTCTCATTGACGGCTTTCTGCGCCATCTCACGGCGTCGAGACGGCTTCACCACTTTTTTTCGATGGCTTCCTTGAGGATGTCCGCTTTCAATCGTTCCTCAGCGTACATCTTCTTGAGCCGTCGGTTTTCATCCTCTAGCTCTTTCAACCGGGCCATCATGGACGCATCCATGCCGCCGAATTTAGCTCGCCACTTGTAGAAAGTCGCACTGCTCATGCCATGCTCACGACACAGCTCTGGAACCGGAGCGCCGCCTTCGGCTTGCTTGAGAATTGACAGTATTTGGCTGTCAGAAAAACGTGATTTTTTCATGCAGAATCTCCCTGCGTTTAGCTTACGGAAAATTCTACTTTTGAACACCCTGGTTTTTCGGGGGGATTACCACTCCATTCGTCTCATTATTATGTTCTGCATAGAGAAATAGAACTGCCGGGGGAGCGGCAGTTCTAAAGCGTCGTGCATGTTTTAAATGATGCTCTTGTTGCTAATTAATACATCATTATTCAGCATGAACGCTACGTTGACTAAGGTTATCACCTTGGTTATTGGCTTCGTCCTTAGTGTCTTTATCTTCGTTAGCAATTTTTTCTCTTTCCTTAGCCTCATCTGAAAGAGATTTTTTGGGTAGAACGATATTCAGCGTGAAAGCTGTAATAGCGGCCACAACGATGGGGGCGCCACCGATCAAATCTCTTAATACCGCAGGAAATTGCTCAATAGCAGATGGCTCTGCAGCGATACCTAAGCTTAGTGCTAAGGAAAGGCCGACGATGGTCATATTGCGCGCAGACATCTCATCTTTAACCAGCAACTGAATGCCAGTCATGGTAATCATGCCAAACACGGTAATTGTTGCACCACCTAAAACGGGATAAGGAATCGTCGTGATCATTGCGCCGAATTTCGGACTGAGACCCGCTAGAATCATAAAAATACCTGCCAGCGCCAGTACGTATCGGCTAATTACCTTGGTCATGGCTACGATGCCAACATTCTGGCTGAACGTGGACGTGGGCAGGGCACCGAAGAAAGAGCTGACGGTAGTGGTTAAACCATTGCCAAGCAGGCCGCCGGTAAGCTCTTTTGTTTTTAGCTCACGGTTCATACCGCCAACGGTTGTGGCAGATAAATCCCCAATCGTTTGTACGGAGTTAATAACACAAATGACGACCATCGAAGCAATGGCCGCGGTGTGAAACTCCATCTCAAACGGCATTAGTTTAGGAACGGCTACCCAGGATGCATTGGCGACGTTGTCGAAACTAACTAGGCCTAGCGATAGGGAGAGTAAATAGCCGACCACAATGCCCACAATAATGGCTGAGAGCTTAATCACCCCTTTACCAAATTGGGCAGCAATTAAAACAGTGAGTAACGTAACGACAGCGACGATCCAATTAATTGGATCACCAAAATTGGCGGCATTAACGTTTCCACTGCCCGCCATATAGCGAATTGCGATGTCATATAGCGACAGACCGATCACCAATACCACTGTTCCTGCCACGACAGGGGGGAACAAATGGCGAATATATTGGATGAAGTAGCCCACCACGACCATGGTCATACCGCCAATCAACTGGGCACCGAGTATGCCTTCAATCCCATACTGAGCGCCAACTGCCACAAGCGTCGGTACGTAGGCAAAGCCGACACCAAAGATAGCAGGTAAGCGCGCACCGAATTTCCACACACCGTATAGATGGAACACGGTGCAGACACCGGATGCCAGTACTGCTATCTGGATGAGCAAAAGCTTTTCTTCGACGCTCGCGCCAACGACTCCAGCAACGATAATAGGCGGTGTTATCACGCCAGCAATCATGGCGAGTAGGTGCTGAAGAGAAAGTGGCAGTACCTTTAGAAATTTAGGTTTTCCATAAAAATCAAAGAGGGAGGTGCTCTTTCCATCTATTCGCGCTCGCTCTTCCGACGAGGATGTGGCGTCACTCATGAGGGACTCTCCTTTGTTGTTGTATTCAATGATTTGAAATTATTGTTCATTTTTAAAGTTAATACTGTACACAAAAAATCTGCTGAAAATAAATAATTTCGCCCTGTTTATGCTCATCTATTTGGCTAATAGCGCTTCTTGATACGAAAAATAGCGTGCTGGTTTCACCGCTGCATCTATCATAATTTTTGTTCAAGCTTTTGATTTTTAATTTATTTTTAAACATTTCTGTCAGGGGGAGGCTTGTGTTGAGATGCCTGGTCGTCGTCTAGGAAAGAAAACCTGAGCAGCGAAGGTGGCGTCAAAATTTTGGTGCTGGACAGGGTGAACAACGCTTCCTAATAAAAATGTATACAAAAATTCTTTGAAATGTGTCGATTTTTTATATAGAAATGTAGTCATTGGGTTTTGGGCTGTGACGTGTCTCACCCGCGCTTGAGCTGCTTATTGTTAGCAATGCATAGGGAAAAGACATGGTAATGGCTCTAATTACATTAATAAAATATCGGAGAAACCAATGGGTTACGTAACAACTCATGTTCTAGATACTGCGCAAGGCTGCCCAGGCGAGGGGGTCAAAATTGATCTGTACCGTGTCGTTAACGGTGAGCGCAGCTTCCTCAAAACGGTAACCACCAATGATGATGGCCGCTGTGACCATCCCATATTAGATGGCGACGAGCTACAAGAAGGGGAGTACGAGTTGGCGTTTCATGCAGGCGATTACTTCGCCAGTCAGGCTGGCCGAGTTGCTAATAGTAACGAGCCTGCGTTCTTAAATGTGATACCGCTTCGCTTCGGGGTCAATGACGCCACACAGCACTATCACGTGCCATTGCTGCTATCGCCCTATGCCTACTCCACGTATCGCGGCAGCTAAAGAGACTTAATCAATAGTCCCGATAAAAATAGCCCTGATAAAAAACCTTATGCTGCCGACTAACAACAAACAAATGAGGCGAGGAAGCCGATATGCTGTCCTACTTAATTGATTTTTCTAATTTTATGCTTCGCTGGCTACACGTTATTGCCGCGATTGCCTGGATTGGTGAGTCTATCTACTTTGTTATGCTAGATAATGGCTTGAAATCCCCCAAAGATGAAAACTGCCGTAAAAAAGGCGTATTTGGTGAAATGTGGGCCGTGCATGGCGGCGGCTTCTATCATAATCAGAAATATGCTACCAGCCCGGAAAAGCTGCCTGATGACCTCCACTGGTCTTTCTGGAAAGCTTATACCACTTGGTTATCTGGCTTCGCTTTATTCATCATTTTGTACATGTTTAATCCTGGCTTTTATTTGGTTAATCCCAACAGTAGCTGGGAGTGGGCTGCCAATATGACCGGCTGGCAGGCCAACGTTTTGGCGCTGACCTTCTTGCTGCTGGGGTGGGTGGTCTATAACGAAATGTGTAAACGCATCAGCCCCAACATGGAGCGCGATGGCCTATTAAGTATTGGTGTTGCGATCATGATGGTGGTAGTCGCGTATCTGAGTACTCATATGTTCTCAGGTCGTGCCGCATTTCTATTGACCGGGGCTGTTATGGCAACAGCGATGTCTGCCAACGTGTTCTTCTGGATCATTCCTGGGCAGCGCCGCATTGTTAAGGCGATGAAAGCTGGCGAAACGCCAAATCCGTTAGACGGCAAACGTGGTAAGCAACGCTCGGTACACAATACGTACTTTACGTTACCCGTTGTTTTATTAATGATCAGTAACCACTACTCCTTTGCATACTCTCACGCCTATGCATGGATCATCATGGCATTGCTGATTTTTGCGGGTGCCTTAATTCGTCAGTATTTCGTGTTGATGCACGCTGGGAAAATACGGCCTGGTTATCCTGCGGCAGGTGTCGTCTTGATTATGGTGGCGTTTTGGATAGGGATGCCAGCTAACCAACAAGCTAATGCTGGTGCAGAGAGTGGGACAGATATTACTGACGTGCAGGCGGTTATTGAGCAGCGCTGCGTTGCGTGCCATGCCCAGTCGCCAACACAGCCTGGTTTTTCTGCTCCTCCTGCGGGCTTTGCCTACGATAACCTTGAGCAAATTTTGCATCACAAAGAGAGTATTCAGCAGGTCGTGGCCAGTGGATACATGCCCCTTGGCAACATGACCAATATGACAGATGAAGAGCGCGCTTTGATTGGAGAGTGGTCTGAGTAACTAGCTCGCTCGTTGTGACGTCAGCAGCTAGCACTTTCTAGCGGTGTTAGCTGCTGTATTAGCTGAGTTCCTTAACGCATGCTCAATGTTGCTTTAAATCATTAATGGCAATCGGCCAGTAGTAGGTTTGCGCAGGCGTTAGGGGTTTTACGTTATCTCGATAATACAAATAACGAAGTGAGTTAACCCGCCATGAGTGAAAAGGAAAAAAAGCATTTAATTCCCGCGCTTGAACGAGGGCTGACGATTTTAATGGAACTCAATCGTCATCATCGTGAAATGAGTTTTGCTGAGATCGTCAAACGCGTTGGTTATCCCCAGTCGACGTCGTATCGCGCAGTACAGACCTTGGAGCATATGGGGTTTCTACGCCATCACCCGGTCACTGGATTGTATTCGCTGGGTGTTAACGTGCTAAAGCTGGGCTTTGAATATGTGGCCTCATTGGATGTTGTGCAGGTAGGCCATCCTGTTATTGAGTCGCTATGCGAGCAGACCGGCTGCTCAAGTCATATTGCCGTTCGCGATGGAAGGGATGCCGTTTATGTGGCCCGTGTGGGTGCCACTAACGCCACGATTCGTCGCGTTAGTGTAGGAACACGAATTCCACTGCACTGTACGTCACTAGGGCGACTACTGCTGACAGATCTCTCGAAAGAGGAGTTTGAATCGCTCTATCCTGACGACCAACTACTTAATAAGGAGCTTGGTGCACCGATTCGGCGTGATGTGCTGTGGGACTTAGTTCAGGAAGACCGTCAGCGTGGTTATGTCATTGCAGATTCTTACTATCACTTTGGTATTTCATCGATTGCCTACCCGCTCTACAACCATGATGGGGTAGTGGAGGGCGTCGTTAGTATCATGGTGCCTGTGCATGAATTTGCCGAAGATGAGCGAACCAAGCTGCAAGCGCTGGTGCAAGAGGCCGCGAGAACAATCTCCGACATGCTCGGGCACGATCAAGTCCTTGCGAAACGCGATGGCTAGGTGTTGCAGACGGCAATAGCACGCTGCGCGCGGGATTAAATCTACACAATGTTCACCCCTGTATGGACTGGATGCAAAAGCACCGGTCCGATTGGCATGCCTGTTTTCACCAATACCGAGAGCGTTTCGTTAGTAACACTTGCGCTCTCTTGTACGTGTTTATACTCAGCATAATATATCCTAATAACTTGATTTTAAATGATTTTTATTGCGACTGTTGAATTTAGTGGAAATATTTTCCATTAAATATTGACAGTGCGTTGGATGGCGCATACTTTGAATATTGTCTCGTATACAAAATTAAATACAAAAATGAATACTAAATGTATTCACTCTTCGAGGAGAAGTTGTGATGGCTAAAATGACAGCTGCAGAAGCCGCCATTCACGTCCTGAAAAAAGAAGGTGTTGATGTTGCCTTTGGTGTGCCAGGTGCTGCGATCAACCCTTTCTACGCTGCGATGCGTAAAGTGGGGGGCGTAGATCACGTGTTAGCACGCCACGTGGAAGGCGCCTCACACATGGCGGAAGGGTATACCCGCACAACCGCTGGCAACATTGGTGTGTGTATCGGTACTTCTGGCCCCGCAGGCACGGATATGATTACGGGCCTGTATTCCGCCAGTGCTGATTCAATTCCGATTCTATGTATCACTGGCCAAGCACCTCGCTCCAAGATGCATAAAGAAGACTTCCAGGCCGTCGATATTCAGGCGATTGCTGGCCCGGTGACCAAGTGGTCCGTCACGGTGATGGAACCTGCCCAGGTACCGCGCGCGTTCCAGAAAGCCTTCCAGCTTATGCGTTCTAGCCGTCCAGGGCCGGTATTGATCGATCTTCCCATCGATGTACAGATGAGCGAAATCGAGTTTGATCCAGACACCTACGAATCACTTCCGGCTTATAAACCCTCAGCATCCCGTGCCCAAATTGAAAAAGCACTGACGCTGCTCAACGAAGCCGATAAGCCGCTGATCGTGGCCGGTGGCGGTATCATCAATGCCGATGCTGCTGAGCAATTAGTTGAATTTGCTGAGCTAACCGGCATACCGGTGATCCCGACGCTGATGGGGTGGGGAACGATCCCTGATGACCACCCGTTAATGGCAGGCATGGTGGGGCTGCAAACGTCGCACCGATACGGCAATGCGACCATGTTGGCCTCTGACTTTGTCATGGGGATTGGTAATCGTTGGGCTAACCGACACACCGGCAATGTCGAAACGTATACAAAAGATAGAAAGTTTGTTCATGTTGATATCGAGCCTACGCAAATAGGTCGTATTTTTGGACCTGACTACGGCATCGTTTCTGACGCAAAGCTTGCCCTAGACCTGTTTATCGATGTCGCGCGTGAAATGAAGGCCAACGGACAACTTAAAAACCGTAGTGCCTGGGCGGAAGAGTGTCAGGAGCGTAAGCGCACGCTACTGCGCAAAACGCACTTCGATAATGTGCCGGTGAAACCCCAGCGTGTTTACGAAGAGATGAACAAGGTTTTTGGCAAAAATGCGCGCTATATCAGCACCATCGGTTTGTCGCAGATTGCCGGCGCTCAGTTCCTGCATGTGTACAAGCCTCGTCACTGGATTAACTGTGGTCAAGCTGGGCCACTAGGCTGGACAGTGCCTGCAGCACTGGGTGTTTGCCGTGCCGATCCTGATGCCGAAGTGGTTGCGCTGTCAGGCGATTACGACTTCCAGTTCATGGTCGAAGAGCTAGCGGTTGGGGCACAGTTTAACTTGCCGTATATCCACGTGCTGGTGAACAACTCCTATCTCGGTTTGATTCGCCAGGCCCAGCGTGGCTTCGACATGGACTACTGTGTCCAGCTGTCGTTCAAGAACATCAACTATACCGACGAAGAAGCGGCGCTCGCTGAGTACGGCGTAGATCACGTGTCGGTTGCTGAAGGCCTTGGCTGTAAAGCGCTACGTGTCACTACACCCGATGAGATTGCACCTGCGTTAGAAAAAGCGCGTGAGCTAATGCGCCAATACCGTGTGCCGGTCGTGGTGGAAATCATTCTAGAGCGGGTTACCAATATCTCGATGGGCACTGACCTTGATGGGGTTAATGAGTTCGAAGCGTTAGCTGAAAACCTTACCGATGCACCGAGTTCTATTGCCAGCCTGACGTAATGCACCGAGGTGCTTCCAGGCAAGTCGCTGAAGTCGTTATTAAGACGCTAAAACGTTAGGAGAACACTATGGCTAAGTTTGCCGCGAATCTCAGTATGCTGTTCACTGAAGTCGATTTTCTTGACCGCTTTGAGGCCGCCGCAAAGGCGGGCTTTAAAGGGGTTGAGTACCTTTTTCCCTATGACTATGCGGCAGCTGACATCAAGCAGCGCTTGGATGCGAATGGCCTAACCCAAGTGCTGCACAACTTACCTGCGGGAGATTGGGGAGCAGGCGAGCGAGGCATTGCTTGTCATCCCGACCGGGTAGAAGAGTTTCGTGCCGGTGTGGATAAAGCGATCGACTATGCCACTACGCTTGAGTGCAAGCAGGTGAACTGCCTAGCGGGTATTCAGCCTGAGGGCGTTAGTGATGCTGAAGCTCACCGTACCTTGGTCGAAAACCTTCGCTACGCGGCCGAAAAACTCAAAGCAGCCGGCATTTTGCTGCTTGCAGAACCTATCAATACCCGTGACATTCCAGGCTTTTTCCTTAATCGCACCGAGCAGGCGTTGGCACTTTTTGACGAAGTCGGCAGCGATAACTTAAAGCTGCAGTATGACATCTACCACATGCAAATTATGGAGGGTGATCTTGCGCCCACTATTGAAAAGCATTTTGCACGTATCGCTCACGTGCAGTTGGCGGACAACCCCGGGCGCCATGAGCCAGGAACGGGTGAGATCAATTATCCCTTCTTATTTAGCCACCTGCAGCAGCTTGGCTATGACGGCTGGATCGGCTGCGAGTACAAGCCCAAGACCACGACGGTAGAAGGTTTAGGTTGGTTAGACAAAACGCGTTAACCCTGTGTGACTTAAAACAGGCAGGTGAGTAGATAGTCGTTAACTCAGGAAATATAAATCATTTAGAAACAATAGGTTGGTTTCTAAAAGACGCGAATGGAGAACAATTATGAGTAAGATTGGTTTTATTGGCTTAGGCATTATGGGTCGTCCTATGGCGGGGCACCTGCTCGACGCTGGTCACTCGTTAGTGACTGTTAAACGCGGCACTTTGGATGCTGCGCTTGCCGAAAAAGGCATGAGTGAAGTCGCTTCACCCAAAGCGGTGGCTGAAGCGTCTGACGTCATTATCACCATGGTGCCCGACACGCCCGATGTCGAAAGTGTGTTATTTGGTGAGGAAGGCGTGATTGAAGGCCTGAAGCCCGGCACTCTGGTGATTGATATGAGTTCCATTGCCCCGATGCAGACTCAGGCATTTGCCAAGCGCATTACCGATGCGGGCGGAGAGTTTGTCGATGCGCCGGTTTCTGGTGGTGAAGGTGGTGCAATTAACGCTGCGCTTACCATCATGGTGGGCGCAACAACGGAAGGGTTTGAGCGAGCCAAGCCATATCTGGACGTTGTTGGGAAGACGATTACCCACATCGGCGGTCATGGTGCAGGTCAGACGTGTAAAGTGGCCAACCAGATTGTGGTTGCGCTAACCATTGAAGCGGTGGCAGAAGGGTTGTTATTTGCCTCTAAAGCCGGTGCTGATGTCGCTAAAGTGCGTGAATCACTGATGGGCGGTTTAGCTCAATCGAAAATCCTTGATGTTCATGGCGAGCGCATGATCAAGCGCACCTTTGAGCCTGGATTCCGCGTTCGTCTGCACCAGAAAGATCTCAACTTGGCGTTAGAGGGTGCCAGGACGTTAAATCTGTCATTGCCAGGCACCGCCAATGCACAGCAGCTGTTCCAAGCATGTGTTGCCAACGGGGGCCAGGATTGGGATCACGCAGGTATTGTGCGCGCTTTAGAGAAGCTAGCAGACCATGAGGTAGGCCAATAACGCGCCTTTGTCAGGCAGGCCAGCGTCTGTTGGCCTGCCATTAAGCTCTTTTTGCTAAGCCTTAAGTTCTTTTTACTGAGCTTTCCAAGCGCTGTTTTTTTGTTCTTTTCTAAGCTCCTTTCTGAGCCCTTTTCCTGATCCCTGCCCGAGGAGTCTTTTGATGAATTCCCTTGTTCGCTTGGCGCCTTTTACCAGTGAAGAGGCGACCCGCCAGTGGCTGAATCAACTGGCCGAAACGGCCATTGCTGCGGTACATCCTGATAGCTTATTAACTGCCCAGTTGCCTGAAAAACCGCCAGGCCGAACTGTCGTCGTGGGCGCGGGTAAGGCCGCCGCCGCCATGGCGCGCGCATTAGAGTTGGCGTGGGAAAAACGCGCTCGTGAGTCAGGCGAAGAGGTCGACTTAACAGGCGTAGTAGTGACCCGTTATCAGCATGGGGCAGCCTGTCGCTATATCGATGTACTGGAAGCCTCTCATCCAATGCCTGATGCGCTGGGTGAGCAAGCCGCTAAGCGCATGCTTGATGAAGTAAAAGGCCTGGGTGAAGACGATCAAGTGATCGCACTTATCTCCGGCGGCGGCTCCGCGTTAATGACCCTGCCGGCGGACGGCATTTCGTTAGCAGACAAACAGGCTCTGAATAAGGCGCTGCTTCGCTGCGGTGCACCGATCCGCGAAATCAACACCGTAAGACGCCATTTGTCTGCAATTAAAGGCGGGCGGTTGGCCACTGCAGCGCACCCTGCTCAAGTGGTGACGCTACTTATTTCGGATGTTCCTGGTGACGTGCCTTCCTTAATTGCCTCAGGCCCGACGCTGCCGGATAACACAACGTCGTTAGATGCATTGGCAATTTTAAACCGCCATGAGATTGAGGTGCCTGAGCATGTGAAACGCCATTTAATGGCCGATCATCGTGCGCCTCAGACCTGGAACCAAGGATTTGCACGGGACAAATCGACTATCCTAGCCCGCGCGCGCGACGCACTGAAGGCCGCCCAGCTCAGTGCCGAAGAGAGTGGCCTAGAGGTAAGAGTGTTAGGTGATGATCTTGAGGGTGAAGCAAGAGATTTAGGCATTGCCCAAGGGCGTATGGCGTGCAAGTTGCAGTCTGAAATTACTCGTCCGCTGCTAGTGCTGTCAGGTGGCGAAACCAGCGTTACCGTGCGTGGTAATGGTCGAGGAGGGCGCAATGTTGAGTACCTGCTGGGGCTTTTTGATACGCTAAAAGGGTGTGATGGCATTTATGCGATTGCTATTGATACCGATGGAATTGATGGCTCTGAAGATAACGCAGGCGCGTTAATTGGGCCTGAATGCTGGCAGCGGGCTAAAGCATTAACGCTTTCTGCGCAGGATTACCTCGCCCGTAATGATGCGTACAGTTTCTTTGACGCTTTAGATGACCTTGTGGTTACGGGGCCAACCCGAACCAATGTTAACGATTTCCGAGCGATTCTTATTCTACCCAACCCGTCGTAAGACTGTCGTTGTGCCCACATATCGACCCGATTACCCGTTAAGGCATTGTTTTGCGTGGTTCTGAGTGGTTGTCCGAGGGGTAAACATGATAAGTTTCGTCGAGGTTCATTAGAGAGTTAGGCCATGACCCTCGGCTGGCACAAGAAAGGTTTTACCAAAACGAAAGAAGGTCGCGTTAGCGATCAAGATATTGTTGAACACATCCGGTCTGCGGTACTGATGCAGCGACTGGCACCAAATACAAAACTGCCCGAAGTCACCATCGGCGATGTATTTGGAGTCAGCCGTTCAGTGGTGCGTAAAGCGTTAACACGGCTTGATGCTGAACATGTCATCGACCAACGGCCGAACCAGGTCGCCCGCGTCAGAGCGCCTTCGATTGACGAAACGCGAGAGACGTTTTCCGCGCGTAGGTTAGTGGAAGGTGAGATTGTCTCGCTGTTGGCGGGTAAGCTGGATGTGGCGACTTACAAAGCTTTAGAGAAGCAGGTCGCCCTTGAAAAGCAGGCTTTTGAAAACAGTGACGAACCGTCACGCATTGAGCATTCCCTCAACATTCATCATCTCCTTGCCCAGCATGCCCCTAATCGTATCTTGGGCGCGATGCTGACCGATCTCGTCTTGCGAACGTCAATTGTCATCGCTCTCTATAAGCGTCCAGGATTGTCTTCTTGCTACTTGGAAGGAGACCATGCCAACTTGCTTGCACACTTAGCGAGTGGTGATGCACAGGCGGCTAAGCAGGCGATATACACGCACCTTAATAGCTTAGAGTCTTTGCTGGTGCTGTCGTCTCAAGAGCCGGAAAACGACGACTTGATGACTATTCTAGGCGGTAAATCTGTTAGGGCGTGATTCGCTAGCCCTGGGTTTTTGCTAACCCTAGGTTTTCGTTGATCATGGTTTTCGCTAACAATAGATTTCAATGCTTCAAACTGATGTCTCAAAAAAGCGGCGCCCTATTGGGCGCCGCTTTTGGCTTACTGTGAGACGATTACAGCAGCAATCGGCGAATATCCGTCAGCACATCGGCCAGGAAGGCCGTAAAGCGGGCGGCATCGGCACCGTTAATCGCCCGGTGATCATAAGAGAGCGATAGCGGCATCATTAAGCGCGGTTGGAAGGCACTGCCATCCCATACCGGTTTCATCTGCGCTTTCGATACTCCCAGGATCGCCACTTCCGGCGCATTAACGATCGGTGTGAACGCGGTTCCACCAATCGAGCCAAGGCTCGAAATGGTGAAGCAGCCACCGGTCATCTCATCACGCTTAAGTTTCTTGGTTTGCGCTTTCTTGCCTAGCTCCGCCATCTCCTTGGCTATCTCAATCAAGGATTTCTTATCGGCGTTGCGCACTACCGGCACCATCAGGCCATCAGGCGTATCCACGGCAATCCCAATATGCACGTAGTTTTTCCATACCAGTGTTTCGCCGTCGCCTTTCAGGCTGACGTTGAACTGGGGGAATTTACGCAGTGCAAAGGCACAGGCTTTGACCATAAACGGCAACGGTGTCAGCTTAGCGCCTTGGGCTTCGGCCTCGGCTTTCATGGCCTTACGGAAGCTTTCAAGCTCGGTAATGTCGGCTTCGTCAAACTGCGTCACGTGAGGCACATTGAGCCAGCTGCGGTGCAGATTGGTCGCGCCCATCTTGAGCAGACGGCCCATCGGCTTCTCTTCGACATCGCCAAACTGACTGAAGTCGACTTCCGGTATCGCGGGAATGCCAGCACCACCACTCGCCGCTGGAGCAGCCGCTGTTTGTGCTTTACCCTGGTTGGCAATGGCCTGCTTCACGTAAGCCTGCACATCCTCTTTCAGCACCCGATCTTTCGGACCACTAGGCTTAACAAGACCGAGGTCTACGCCGAGCTCACGTGCCAGCATGCGTACTGCTGGACCTGCGTGTACCAGCTTACTATCCCGCGGTTGGTAATCAGCGATTTGTGCTTCCGGACTCGGAGTGCCTTCAGGGGAAGGCGCTTGTTTTGCTGGTGCTTCAGCGACAGGTTTTTCAACGGCCGGCTCTTCAGCAGCGGCTTGCGGCTCGTTGCTGGCTTGGCTAGCGGCCTGCGGTGCGTCTTCTTCAGCCGATGCATCACCGCCGTCGCCAGCGATCTCCATCTGGCCGATCACGTCGCCTTCCGAGACGCTATCGCCTTCTTTGACCGTGAGCGCAACGATCTTACCGCCGTGCGGGCTGGGCACGTCCATGGAGGCTTTGTCAGACTCCAGGGTGATCAGGGTGTCTTCGGCGTTAACCTCATCACCGGCGCTGACCGCGACTTCAATGATTTCAACGCTGTCGGAACCGCCCAGGTCAGGCACCTTGATGTCAACGGTCTGCTTGCCGCCGCTGGCTTTTTTCGCTGCCGGTGCGGGGACTTGTTCCTGCGTCGGTTTGGCGTCTTTCGCTGGCGCGTCGTTGGGCTGGCTGTCAGACGCGGGGGCTGACGTCTCTTCGCCACCGTCTGTGCCGCCTTCAACCTCCAGCTCAACGATGTCGTCGCCTTCGGAGACGCTATCGCCTTCTTTGACCAGCACTTTGAGCACCTTGCCGCCTTTCGGGGCCGGGACGTCCATGCTGGCTTTGTCGGATTCCAGGGTGATTAGGGTGTCTTCCGCTTCAATGACGTCGCCTTCTGACACCGCAATCTCGATGATTTCGACATCGGTATCGCCACCGATATCGGGAACTTTGATGATTTCGCTACTCAAGGTCGCGCTCCTTCCAAATCGGATCGAGCCGGCGGGCTTCTGCCCGCCGGGCAGCGGTTTAGCTGGTCAGCGGGTTCGGCTTGTTGGCGTCAATGCCATATTTCTTCAGCGCCTCGCCGACGTGCTTACGATCAAGCTCACCGCGGTCTGCCAGCGCACGTAGCGCCGCCACGGTGACGAAGTAGCGGTCTACTTCAAAGAAGTAGCGCAGCTTCTCGCGGGTGTCGGAACGGCCAAAGCCGTCCGTGCCCAGCACGGTGTACTCGCTGGGTACCCAGGCACGCACCTGGTCGGCGTAGAGCTTCATGTAGTCGGTGGAGGCAATCACTGGGCCGTCACGACCTTCCAGGCACTTCGTCACGTGGGGCTTGTTGGCCTCAGCATCCGGGTTCAGGAAGCCTTCACGCTCCAACAGCAGCGCTTCGCGACGCAGCTCGTTAAAGCTGGTCACACTCCAGATATCCGCGCCAATGCCCCAGTCGTTGGCCAACAGCTCAGCAGCCGCTTCGACTTCGCGCAGGATGGTGCCGGAGCCCATCAGCTGCACGCGGCCTTTGTCGCCCTGCGTTTCGTTGAGCAGGTACATGCCTTTGACGATATCGTCGGTGGGCACGCTCTCAAGCGCGGGGTGCTCGTAGTTTTCGTTCATCACCGTCAGGTAGTAGAAGCAGTTCTCTTTGTCGGAGAACATGCGCTTCAGACCATCCTGGAGGATGACCGCCACTTCGTGGGCGTAGGTCGGGTCGTAGCTGCGGCAGTTGGGGATGGTGGAGGCTTGAATCAAGCTGTGGCCATCCTGGTGCTGCAGGCCTTCACCGTTGAGCGTGGTACGCCCGGCGGTGCCGCCGACCATAAAGCCGCGGGCTTGCAGGTCACCGGCCGCCCAGGCCAAGTCACCAATGCGCTGGAAGCCGAACATCGAATAGTAGACGTAGAACGGCAGCAGGGTGACGTTGTTGTTGCTGTAGGACGTCGCGGCGGCAATCCATGCGGACATGGCACCGGCTTCACTAATCCCTTCTTCGAGAATCTGGCCTTTCTGGTCCTCGCGGTAGAACATGATCTGGCCTTTATCGACCGGCTCATACTTCTGACCTTCCGAGGTGTAGATGCCGAGCTGACGGAACATGCCTTCCATACCGAAGGTACGCGCTTCGTCAGGAATAATCGGGACGACATGTTTGCCGAGCTTCTTATCTTTCACCAGGCCGTTCAGTACGCGCACGAACGCCATGGTGGTGGAGACTTCGCGCCCTTTGGAGCCGACCATTTGCGAGGCAAAGGTTTTGTCTTCCAGGCTGGGGATCTCCAGCGCCTCAAAGTCACTGCGGCGGCTCGGCAGGTAGCCGTTTAAGCGTTCCCGCTGCAGGTGCATGTATTTCAGCTCGGGAGAGTCTTCTTCCGGCTTGTAATAGGGCACATCTTTGAGCTGCTCGTCGGTGAGCGGAATACCGAAGCGGTCGCGGAATTTACGCAACGCCTCGTACTCCATGCTCTTGACCTGGTGGGACTCGTTGGCGGCTTCGCCATCGCCGCTGCCCATGCCGTAGCCTTTGACGGTGTGCGCCAGAATGACCGTGGGCTTACCGTTGGTCTGGTTGACCGCTTCGTGGTAGGCCGCGTAGACCTTGAACGGGTCGTGGCCACCGCGGTTGAGCTTCCAGATGTCTTCATCAGACAGGTCGTTGACCATCGCTTCGGTTTCGGGGTACTTACCGAAGAAGTGCTCACGGGTGTACGAACCGCCGTTGGCCTTGTAGTTCTGGTACTCACCGTCGACCGCTTCATCCATGCGTTTTTGCAGGATGCCTTTTTTGTCCTTCTCGAACAGCGGATCCCAGTGACGCCCCCAGACGACCTTGATGACGTTCCAACCGGCACCACGGAACACGCCTTCGAACTCGTCCATGACGCGGGAGTTACCGCGTACCGGACCGTCTAAGCGCTGGAGGTTGCAGTTGATAACGAAGATCAGGTTATCGAGGTTTTCACGCCCGGCCAGGGAAATGGCGCCCAGGGACTCCGGCTCATCACACTCGCCGTCGCCCATAAAGCACCAGATCTTACGGTCGTACATGTCTTTCAGCTCACGGTGATGCAGGTACTTCATCACGTGGGCTTGATAGATGGCCTGAATCGGGCCAAGGCCCATGGACACCGTAGGGAACTGCCAGTAGTCCGGCATCAGCCACGGGTGGGGGTAGGAAGAGAGGCCATCACCGTCGACTTCGCGACGGAATTTGTCCATCTGCTCTTCTGATAAACGGCCTTCTAGGTAGGAACGCGCGTAAATACCCGGGGCAACATGGCCCTGGATGTAAATCAGGTCGCCTTCAAAGTCGCCTTTGGGGGCGCGGAAGAAGTGGTTAAAGCCGACATCGTACAGCGTGGCCGACGACATAAAGCTGGCAATGTGGCCGCCCAGCCCGGGGTTGGCGCGGTTATTACGGATGACCTGGGCAATGGCGTTGTAACGAATCAACGACCGAATGCGGCGCTCCATAAACAGATCGCCGGGCATCGGTGCTTCGCGATGCACAGGGATCGTATTCCGGTGCGGGGTTGTCACCGAGAAGGGTACCTTCATCCCGTCCCGGCGCAGGCGATCCGCCAAGCGGGTCATCAGGTAGCGGGCACGATCTTCGCCCTCACGATCCAGTACTGATTCCAGGGATTCCAGCCACTCCGTGGTTTCGAGCGGATCGAGATCTTCTCTTGTCTCCAGACTCATAGAGGTCTCTCCGAATGACGATAAAAGGTAAGCCTCACAGCCTGAAGGGCCGAGCACCACAGCTCAGGCTGAAAGGAAAAAACAAGCGCTAAGCGCGTGAGAATTACGCTGCCTCGGCCGCACGCATGTGCAGGCGAAAGCGCGCTATCTGGATGATTTGCTCAATAGCGGTTTGACGCTCGGTAGCGGCGTCGTTTTCAAGGCGCTTTTCGAACGCGTAAAGGATGGCGTGTCGATCAAGCCCTTTAACAGCAATCACCTGGATTCATAGAATAACCGCAGCACTTTGGACACCACGGTGGAGGCAGGAGGGTCAGCGCCGGTACCCTTCTCGGCTCACCGACCAAAGTGAAGCAGAGCATGGGATACCGACAGCTGACCCAGACCCAACGATACCAGATCCACGCCCGCTATGACTTGGGCGTGAGCCAGCGTCAAATCGGCAGAGAGCTAGGAATCCACAGCAGCACGGTCAGCCGTGAGCTGCGTCGTAACGCCACTTCTGGTGGCTACGACCCCGAGCAGGCCCAGTCCCTCAGTGATCACCGCCGCCGCACCGCCTGGAAGTGGACGAAGCGCTTGCCCAGCCTGATCACCGCCGTTGCCGACCGGCTGCGAGAGGAGTGGAGTCCGGAGCAGATCAGCGGCTTCATGGCACCGTTGGCCGGCATAGGCGTCAGTCACCAGTGGATCTACTCCTTGATCTGGGATGACAGAGCGCAAGGTGGCGATCTATGGCGGCACCTCCGCCAACCGAAGCGTCGCAGCAAGCATCGGGCTCAGGCCAAGAGCGCTGGGCTTGGCAAGATCCCCAGCCGCGTGGGCATTGAGCATCGCCCGGCAGAGGTCGATGCCAGGCTCGTCATCGGGCACTGGGAAGGCGACACCGTCATTCAGGGGCATAAGCAATCGGGGCTGGTGACGCTGGTAGAGCGCCGTAGCGGCTATCTGCTGGCGGCGAGGTTGCCCAGGGTCTCAGCGGAGCTGACGCAAGCGGCCATGATCCGGCTGTTGAAGCCTCGCCGGGGTGCTGTGAAGACCATCACCCTAGACAACGGCTCGGAGTTCGCCGGCCACATAGCCGTAGGCAAGGCGGTGACCGCAAAGACCTACTTTTGCGATCCCTACTGCTCTGGCCAGCGTGGGAGCAACGAGAATACCAATGGCTTGATACGGCAGTACTTCCCCAAGGGAACAGACTTCCGCCAGGTCACCGATGCCGAGCTGCGCAAGGTGGTCGAGAAACTAAACGACCGCCCTCGAAAGCGACTCGGTTACCGGACACCGGCACAGGTGTTTCTGGGGGAGTACTCAGGAGCCCTGGACACAGCAGGTGCTGCACTTATTGCTTGAATTCAGGTCACAAAGGGGAAGCCGAACTTATCTTGATAGGCCTGATTGAGGCGTTGAAAGCGTTCAAACTCTTCGGTTGAGCACTGATCTAGCCCCGCACCAGCCTGTTCGCGAGTGGAATCCTGGGTTAGCTCGCCCGCGAGAGCTGCTTTCCCGGCAAGGTCTGGGTGAGCGCGGATGACCGCAATTTGCTGATCAATATCAGCACCCTTAAGCACATTGCCCATGCAGTCAGCTAGCACATCTGGGTCATCGTGTTGGTCGGTAAACCCCTGTTTCCAGGCGTTTTCGGCGACCCAGGGTGAATGTTCAAAAACGTCCCCGTAATGCTCAAGAAAGGCGTCTAAGCCAAGGCGGCTGGGGCGAGCTGCTTCTAAAATACGCGACATTGTATTCTCCATTTGTATTTGTTTATCTGTTTTATTGTATACAATAAATATCGCTAAATGTACTCTAAGAAGTGCCGTTTCCGCAAAAAAATCGCTATCGCACCCGCGAAAAGCGGGCATAACGGCGTTAGAAAGGTCCTTATAGAAGGGCGCTTAGAAAGATGTCTAAAAACAAAATCAAACAACAAAGGGTTTTGCATGTTGAAGAGCAATCGAGCAGTGGCAACGTATCTGGCGATAGGCGCTTCTCTTGGCACTATCTCGGCAGGTGCCCAGGCAGCGACATGGAGCGATACGTTTGTGGGTTATCGCTATGGAACGCAGTTTACTGAGCCGAATAACCCAGAGAACATAGAGAAGCATATTCTCCAGTTCACCCATGTTAGTGGTTACTCACTGGGCCAAAACTTTTTAAATCTGGACGTGCTTCAATCCAGCAGCCAAGACCCCGTCAATAACAGTGACTCAGGGGCGACGGAAGCCTATCTGACATACCGTCATCAACTCCATGGAGGCGGCGTGTTCAATGAGCCCATCGCTTTCGGGCCCGTCAAAGACATGGCGCTGACGTTTGGGTTTGACCTAAACACCAAAAATACTGGCTTTGCACCACGTAAACGCCAATTAGTGGTGGGGCCAACATTTAAATTTGATGTGCCGAGAGGCTTTGTGGATCTAAGCCTGTTCTATAGCCGTGAGTGGAACCACTGCGGCTTGCCACCTTGTGGGCTGCCAGGAAATCGGAACAGCATTTCGTTTGATCCCTATTACCAAATTAACTTGGCCTGGGGGCTGCCGTTTGAAGCGGCGACGTTACCGCTAAAATTCCAAGGGTTTTATAACTACAACAGCGAAAAAGGAGACGACTACTTTGGGGAAGCGACCGAGCCTGAGCAGTTAATGCGCACCTCGCTGATGCTAGACGTCGGGCAGGTTGCATGGGGCGCGGAAAACTCCTTATGGATGGGCGTCGGTTATGAGTATTGGCGCAACAAATTCGGAAACCACAGCCAACCGGGTGTCGATACCGATGCCATGACCTTAAATTTGGAGTGGCACTTCTAAAGCCCGCCATCGCTGCTGACGTAACCGATACCCCTTGGCTCGAAAGTGCCAAGGGGTATTTTTTATGTCTAGGTTCTTTTATGTCTAGGTTCTTTTATGTCTAGGTTCTTTTATGTCTAGGTGCTTTTATGTTTCAGATGCTGTTATTTCGCATCCGATCTTGCATGGCCTGTACATCGGTTTTGTGCTGTTAACATCTTCTCTACTAAAACCATTGTTTGGGGTACGGTTGCCCTGAAATAAGCCGGTGATAGACGTATCCGAATCCCACAATTAGAAGGGCTCCAGACGCCACGGGAGTGATCAAAAAATGCCAGTGTTCTCCCGCTAGCATAATCAGTAGGGGATTAGCACCTGCAGGTGGGTGGATGGTGTGGGTAAGCATCATAGCGACTATCGATAAACCGACTGCCAAGCCCAGCGTCCATTCATGAACGCCAAAAAAATGAGCCACCATTAGTCCTAACGCCGCCGTTATTAAGTGACCCGCAATCACGTTGCGTGGTTGGGCTAATGGGCTAGCGGGTAATCCAAACAGTATCACCATGGTGGCGCCAAAGGGGGCCATTAGCCATAACGCGTCACTGTGTGAACTTAGAAAGCTGAGTGCTGTGATGCATCCAGTCGCTCCAATGCCAGCGAGCAGGGCTGCTTTCTGTTGAGCAGGTAAACACAGGGAAATTCTCATAAATGCATCCTTGGGCGAAAGTGAGGTAGGGGAGACCGATCTGTCTCCCTTTTTGACTATGGTAGACAGATCGGTCTCTGTGCGTCAATATTATGCTGCTCGTAAAATGAAGGTGAGGTTGTGCTGTGGACAGAAGAGAGCGGTTAGTTTCGGTCGCCTTTGGGCTGTTTTACCGCCACGGGGTGCATGCCATTGGTATTAACCGGATCATTGCTGAATCAGGCGTGGCAAAAAAAACGCTGTACCATCATTTTTCCAGCAAAGAAGCCCTGATCGCTGCAACGGTTGACTATCGTGACCGGCAATTTTTTTCCTGGATTGAAGGACGCACCCAGGGCGCACCTGATGGACAAAGCGCAATTTTTGCTTTGTTCGATGCGTTGGATGATTGGTTTAATGAGAGAGAAACGCTAATTTATCCTTTCCATGGCTGTTATTTCATCAATGTCAGTGCTGAATTCAGTGACTTAAATCATCCCGTGCATCAACAGTGCGCTAGCCATAAAAGAGCCATGCTTGGCTTGATAAGCGGGTATATTTCACAAATATTCGTTGATGAAAAGACGGTGACTACGTTGTCGGAAGCGGTAGCTACTTTAAAAGAAGGGGCGACTGTTCAGGCCCACGTGATGGGGGATTTAAAAGCTGCCGTAAAAGCCAAAGCAATCGCTAAGGAGTTGCTGAGAACAAGATTGGAGTCTTAGTGATTTCGTTTTTTTCAGGGCAGTGAGTGAATAGCTTACTCGTAAACACCCTTGTAGTTTCCGACTCGAAGTAAAAATAATTAGCTTTTCATATTTTCAATCTTGCAGCTCATGCGATAGTAGCTTTGCCTTGGGTTTTAAACGCTCTATTTCTAGGAGGTCTTGTGGCACTTCGCGCAATTTTGCTAGATCACGATGGGACTATCGTCAGTTCTGAACACATCCATTTTCAAATGTGGGTACCTATTCTGAGCCAATATGGCGTTGAATTGTCCGAGCAGCAGTACAGAACCCACTATGCAGGCTTACCAACGCGTGCCAATGCCGTGGATTTGGTGCAGAGGTTTGGGATTGATGCGTCCCCTGATCAACTTATAGAAGCGAAGAACGCCGCGACGCAGGACTACCTTGCTAGCCAGGCATTCCCGTTAATGCCTGGCGTACGAGAGGCGATTGCTTACTTCCACAGTGCAGGTTTGAAGCTGGCAGTGGTGACAGGCGCTAGTGCAAATGGTGTTCAAAAAACGCTGCAAGCCAATGAGTTTGAAGATAAGTTCTTGACGGTTGTTTCTAACGATGATGTCCGAAACAGCAAGCCCGCACCTGAATGCTATCTTCTGGCTCTTCAACGGCTTGGCGTTGCTGCGGATGAATGTCTCGCCATTGAAGATACACAACATGGTCTTGAAGCCGCCTTTCGAGCTGGCATTAGCTGCTTGGCACTACCCACGGAAATGTCTCAACAGCAAAACTTTCATTCAGCGACAGCGGTGCTTAGTGGCATGGCTGAAGCCGTTGAGTATATACGCCAAGCCTATGGCATAGAGAGCAGCTCTGCGCCTGTTTAAATCGAACACTTAAGGTTAGGTAAAGCGCTGTTTGTCAGGAGAGCATAAGTGCATTTTCAAGCCATTCCGATTATACGAATTTTTGATGAATCTAAAGCCAAGGCGTTCTATCTTGAGTTTTTGGGGATGTCGCTTGATTGGGAACATCGCTTCGAAGCAGACTTTCCTGTCTATATGCAGGTATCCCGAGGTGATTTGATTTTTCACCTCAGCGAACACTCTGGGGATTGCTCCCCCGGCGCTAAAACGTTTGTGAATACCGATGATCTTGAAGGCTTATACCGCGAGATCCTATCCCGTGGTTACAAGTTTAGTCGCCCGGAAATAACCACAGCTCCGTGGGGCGATAGAGTGTTTGAAGTGGTAGATCCGTTTTCCAACAGAATATTGTTCAATGAGCCTACAGCAGCCTAGCATTAGTTGGCATCACGATAGCGGCTGCCATGGGGGCTAACGGTAAAGGAGTTTGCGATGAAGGGCACATGTCTTTGCGGTTCCATCGAAGTGACTGCACCTAACCACGAGCAGGTCAGTGTTTGTCATTGCTCACTATGTCGGCGTTGGTCGGGTGGGCCGATGTTCGCCGTGCATTGCGGTGGTCCGGTAGAGTTCTCTGGTGCTGAGCCTGCCGCTTACCGCTCGTCTGATTGGGCAGAGCGGGGCTTCTGTGCAACCTGCGGGACGCATCTGTTCTATCACCTGCTACCCAGCGATGAGTATATTCTCCCAGCAGGCCTGTTCCAGGATCAGGCGTTCCAACTCGCCAGTGAAATATTCATTGATGAGAAGCCTGACTATTACGCGTTTAGCAACCAAACAGAGAAAATGACCGGACAGCAGGTCTTCGAGCAATTTGCGCCGGATTAATTTAGGCGGCTCGGGGCTTCTGATTGCCTTCAACCAGTGTCGATACTGGCATCAAAGATCAAACCAAAAACGCCTTGGCTTTTCAGCCAAGGCGTTTATTTTTCTAACGTTTACCCAACTCTCCGCTTAACGCTTCTTCCTTGCCTGTTTCTTATCAGCACTGGCTGGCGCGCTTTGCTTTGCGCTGCTGTCGCCAGGAAAATGAGCGCGTACCAGCTCCAGCAGACCTTGTGTTGAGGTATCGAAGTCGGCGGCGTTGGTGTCGATGCGCTCGCTGATTTCACCGGCAATGCGTTTGCCAAGCTGCACGCCCCACTGATCAAACGAGTTGATGTTCCAGATAACGCCTTGCACAAACACCTTGTGCTCGTAGAGGGCAATCAGCGCGCCCAGATTTTTTGGCGTTAGCTCGTCCAGTAGTAGCGTGCTGGAAGGGCGGTTGCCGGGGCAGCTGTAGGGGTCGTGCTGGCTAAGCTCTTTGCTGTCCCCTTGGCTGCCTTCCATAAAGGCGTTGGCCTGGGCGAGCATATTGGTCAGCAAGGCGAAGTGGTGGTCTTCCACGCCGGGCTCGGGTTTCAGCGAGGCAATAAAATCAATCGGCACGTAGCGGGTGCCCTGGTGCAGTAGCTGGAAGAAAGCGTGCTGACCGTTGGAGCCGGTTTGCCCCCAGACAATCGGGCCGGTTTTGTAGTTAACCGGATGGCCGAAAATATCGACTGACTTGCCGTTCGACTCCATATCCAACTGCTGCAGGAAAGAAGGCAGTTGGTTCAAGGCTTGGTCATAGGGCACGATGGCCTGGGTTTCGGCGCCAATAAAATTGATGTACCAGATACCAATCAGCGCCATCAGAACGGGCATATTCTGCGCGAAGGGCGCTTCTATAAAGTGGCGGTCCATCTCATGAGCGCCTTCCAGCAGCTCGATAAAGCCTTCAAAACCAACCGACAGCGCAATCGGCAGGCCGATAGATGACCACATGGAGTAGCGACCGCCCACCCAGGCCCAAAACTCGAACACGTTCTCTTCACGAATGCCGAACTCCATCGCCGCTTTGCGGTTAGTGGAAGCGGCAATAAAGTGGGCGCCTACGTCGGCATCTTCACCGGCATTTTCCACGAACCAGCGCCGTGCGGTTTTGGCGTTAAGCAGGGTTTCCTGGGTAGAGAAGGTTTTGGTGGAAACGATAAATAGCGTGGTCGCCGGGTCTAGCCGTGAAAGCACCTTTTGAATATGGGTGCCATCGACGTTGGAAACGAAGTGGAAGTGCAGCTCTGGATGGCGGTATTTGAGTAGCGCGCGTACGGCCATATTAGGGCCGAGGTCTGAGCCGCCAATGCCAATATTGACCACGTCTTTGATGCGCTGGCCGTTATAGCCTTTCCACTCACCGTTTCTCACCGCTTCTGAGAACTGCTTGATTTGTTCCCGGGTGCGATTGATTTCCGGCATCACGTCGTTGCCGTCTACATGAACCGGTTCATCGCTTAAATTGCGCAGTGCGGTGTGGAGTACCGGGCGATTTTCGGTGACATTGATAATATCGCCAGAGAACATCTGTGCTCGACGTTGCACCAGGGCAGAGTGGTCGGCCAACTCAAGCAGTTTGGCGAGTACCTCATCAGAAACGTGATGTTTGGAGTAATCCAGAAACAGGCCGCCCACCCGTAGGCTCATTTTTTCAAAGCGCTGCGGGTCATTGGTGAAGTAATCACGAATGCGGTCGTTGGCGGTTTTGTCGCGCAGGCGTTCAAGTGCCTGCCAAGTAACGCTGCGGGTGAGTTGAAACATAGAAGGCGGTCCTGTTGTTTTAGATCATTATTAAGTGACGAGCGCTATATTGCTGGCTCGTGCTTTGTACTATTTATGGTTCTATTTAGGTAAAAATACTACATAAAACCCCGATTTAAGCAACTGTTAAGCGATTTATGGTTAAAAAATTAGTAATAAACCGTTGATGGCGTGGGGTTGAGGAGGGAGGTGCATCGCCAAAGAGGCGCTGGACAGGCGGCAGCCTGCCCAGCACTAAGGTTCAAGCGTTTAGCTGGTAACGGCGACGTGAGCGGCGCCGCGTTTGATAAAGGCATAGCCTAAACCGGTTACCAGCGAGCCGATGATAATCGCGCCAAGGTAGAGTAGTGCAGGAGTGATGGCGTTGGGAATCAGCAGAACAAAGATACCCCCGTGAGGTGCCATTAGTTTCGCGCCTACCAGCATGGAAAGCGCACCGGTGATCGCACCGCCCACCATGCACGCGGGGATAACCCGCAACGGGTCTTTCGCCGCGAAGGGAATGGCGCCTTCGCTAATAAAGCAAAAGCCGAGTACAAATGAAGCTTTGCCTGCTTCCCGTTCTGGTTCAGAAAATTTATTGCGCGCTACGAAACTGGCAATGCCCATGCCAATCGCTGGCACCATGCCTGCCGCCATAATGGCTGCCATTGGGCCGTAGGTTTCTGAAGCCAGCAAGCCCACGCCGAAGGTATAGGCTGCTTTATTGACGGGGCCGCCCAAATCGAAGCACATCATGGCGCCCAATAGAATGCCCAGCAGCACTGCGTTAGTAGAGCCCATCGAGGCCAGGAAGCTGGTCAGCGCATTCAGCAATGCAGCGACAGGCTCGCCAATCACATAGATCATCGTTAGGCCGGTGACCAGACTGGCCACTAGTGGGATGATCAGAATAGGCTTGAGCGATTCAACGCTGGAGGGCAGCTTAACGTAGCGGGTCACCGCTAGGGCCACGTAGCCTGCCAGGAAGCCTGCCAAAATGCCGCCGATAAATCCGGAACCAATGTCAGCCGCCAACATACCGCCAATCATACCTGGAGCAATACCGGGGCGGTCGGCGATGGAGTAGGCAATGTAACCTGCCAGTACCGGAATCATTAGCGCGAAGGCGGTACCACCGCCAATTTGCATAAGCGCAGCGGCCAGCGTGCCTTCCTGCTCAAAGGCTTCAATGCCGAAGACAAACGACAGCGCAATCAGCAAACCGCCTGCTACCACCATAGGCAGCATGAACGACACGCCGGTGAGTAGGTGCTTATAAACGCCTTTCTCTTTAACACTCTTATTGGCGTTGCCCGAACTGCTGCTAGCGTTTTCTACGCTAGCATCAACAAGGGCGGCTTCCAGCGTGGGACGTGGCTTTTTTAGTGCGTTGCCGGTTGAGGTGCGGTAGATGCGCTTGCCTGCAAACCGCGCTGGGTCAACGTCGATATCGCAGGCCAGTACGACCACGTCGGCGTCGGCGATCTCTTGTTCGGTTAAATGATCTTGAGCGCCTACTGAGCCTTGAGTTTCCACGCGAATGGCATGCCCCATGGCTTTGCCTGCTTCGGCTAGCGCTTCAGCGGCCATAAAGGTATGGGCAACACCAGTGGGGCAAGCGGTAACAGCGACAATTTTCTTGCCACCTGTGTTGCTCGCCGGAGCCGCGGCGGCTGTAGGGGTTGCAGGGGCAGTGTAAATCGGTGCTTCACGTTTAGCTTGAGTTAAAAAGGCGCTGGGGTCGGGTAGGGCGCTGGCAATCGGCGCCTGGAAAAGTCGTTTGCCTTCAAAACGTTCTGGGGCAGGAACATGATCGGCGGCCACTACAATTAAATCGGCATTAGCAATTTGCTCGGCGGTGGCAGCCTGCAGCGGCGCAATCTCGCCGTGCATTTCCACATGGGCGCTCCAGCCCATCCGCGTGGCCGCTTGCTCAAGGCGCTTGGCGGCCAGAAAGGTGGTCGCCATGCCGCTGGGGCAGGCGGTAATTAGAATCAGGTTCATCGCGTGGCTCCCTCGGTGATGGTGTCGTCAAGACGCCGTACCAAAGTCTGTTGTTGGAGTAAGTCAAAATCGTCGGCGTGTGGGGTGCCCACGCCGACGTGG
The DNA here is from genome assembly GCA_030440445.1 of Halomonas sp. KG2. Classification (NCBI taxonomy): domain Bacteria; kingdom Pseudomonadati; phylum Pseudomonadota; class Gammaproteobacteria; order Oceanospirillales; family Halomonadaceae; genus Halomonas; species Halomonas sp. KG2. Next base: position 1,696,735 of record CP098528.1, read on the forward strand.
CGAACCGCTTCGGCAGAGAGTGCCGTTGCGAAGCGAAGGGTGTCTTGTGGAGCGAAGTTGCTGAGCAGCCCATGGAGCATGCCAGCCACAAAGGTATCGCCCGCACAAACGGTATTGGTGGCGTTTACGCTAGGTGGGGTGGATTGCCAAGTGCCCTGTGAACTAGCCCATAAAACGCCCTCTGAGCCTGCGGAAATCAGGGCGTGCTCGATGCCGCTGGCGTGCAGTCGCTCGGCGGCGATCTGGCGCTGTTGATTTGAATCTAGCGCGCTGCCAGCCCAGTCAGCGAGTTCCGTTTCGTTAGGTTTTACAGCCGCAGGCTGAGCAGCAATGGCGGTCAGCAGTGCTGGGCCGCTGGTGTCTATCCAAAGTGGTACGCCGTAGCTTTTTAGGGTGGTTAGTAGTTCAGCAAACAGCGGCTGATCAATACCCGGTGGAAGGCTACCGGCAACGACGACCGCTTGGGGCGGAGCGAGGCGCTGAAACAAATCGTCCAGGGTCGTTCGTAAGGCATTTAAATGGGCAGCCTCAATCGGCATGCCGGGGCCGTTAATATCAGTGACGCGGCCACTCTGTTCCGCCAGCTTGGCGTTAATGCGCGTACTGCCGGGTACGCGTACAAAGGCATCTTCCACGCCGTAGTGGGGGAATGCCAAGCTGAACGGTGCGTCGTTATCCTGGCCGAGAAAGCCGCTAACAATTACTTGATGGCCTAAGCTGGCCAGCACGCGTGCTACGTTAACGCCTTTGCCCGCAGCTTCTAACTGGGCGCTGTGGGGGCGGTTCACATGGCCAAGTGTCAGCGTTTCAAGGTTGAACGCTAAATCCAGCGCGGGGTTGAGTGTAATGCACACTACCTGGGCCATTAGCGGGCCTCCAGGGCGTCACGCACCTCATCGCTGGTGGCTTTGCTTAGCGCTAGCTGGGCAGTGGCTTTTGCATCGGCAAGATCAAATTCACGCAGGCGAGCTTTGACTAGCGGAATTTGTCGCGCACTGACGGAAAGCTCATCAACGCCTAACCCTACCAGGACTGGCACGGCCATGGCGTCCGAGGCAAGCTCGCCGCATACGCCGACCCATTTGCCGTGGGCATGGGCGGCATCGACGGTCATTTGAATCAAACGCAGCACGGCGGGGTGCAAGCCATCGGCCTGGGCAGAAAGCTCTGGATGGCCGCGGTCGATGGCCAGGGTGTACTGAGTTAAATCGTTCGTGCCGACGGAGAAGAAGTCCACCTCGGCCGCCAGCGTAGGTGCTAGCAGTGCGCTGGAGGGTACTTCGATCATCACGCCCAGTTGCACATCAGTGGCGCGCTGCTGTGGTGGGATTTCGCTAAGTAGGCGGTCATAGATGACGTTGGCGGCGCGGAATTCAGCGACATCCTTAACCATCGGCAGCATGATGCGTAGCGGACGGCCGACAGCTGCCATCAGCAGCGCGCGGATTTGTGTTTCCAACACTTCCGGCTCGGTCAGCGCTAAGCGAATGCCGCGTAGGCCAAGGAAAGGATTGTCTTCCTGGGGAACCGGCCAGTAGGGCAGCGGCTTGTCGCCACCCACATCCAGAGTACGCGCGACTAGCGGACGGCCATCCAAGGCATCGGTGGCTTCACGGTACTCGGCAATTTGGGTGGCTAGGTCCGGTGCGCTGGAGTAGGCCATAAACAGGAACTCGGTGCGCAGCAGGCCAACGCCTTCGGCACCGCGTTCAACCGCATCGGCGGCGTGGGCGGTGTTACCAAGATTGGCTGCCACTTCTACTCGATGCCCATCGCGGGTTTGGGCTTGCTCAAAGCGTAGCTTCCAGGCATCGGCTTCGCGCTGTTGCTGGTCGAGAAGCTGTTGTTCCGCGCGCTGCAGGCGCTCTTCGGAAGGCTGTGAGGTAACCCGCCCTCGTTCACCGTCCAGAATCATCATGCTGCCGTTATGCAGTACCATCACGGCTTCACCAGCACCGACAACTGCGGGAATGCCCAGTGCACGAGCCAGAATAGCACTGTGTGCGGTGGCGCCGCCGCGCACGGTAAGCAGTCCGCGTACCCGTGAGGTATCCAGGCGGGCAACGTCGGAAGGGCCGATGTCATCCATGACCAGAATATACGGATGGTCAGGCGGCTCTGGCAGTTGGACATCGCACAATACCCCTAGTACGCGGCGGCCTACGTCGCGCAGGTCAGCGGCGCGCTCGGCCAATAGGCGATCGGCAAGCATTTCCTGGGCGTGGGCGGCGGTTTCAATAGCATTCCACCAACCGGCTTCCGCTGAACGACCTTCACGAATCGCATCAATCGCAGCGTGATGCAGCTCGGGGTCGTCGAGCATCTCTTCGTGCATCGAGAGAATGTCGGCCACTTCGCCGCCAGGGGCGTTATGCACCAGTGCTTGAAGTTGAGCGGCGCCTTCTTTGAGTGCCGCTTTCAGGCGACTAATTTCATGTTCGGGGTCGCTGGCGTGTTCAGCATAGTCGAACTGCATCGGGCGAATCACAAACACCGGCGCAATGGCTAAGCCCGGCGAAGCGGCGACGCCTGCGTGGGGCGCATCAACGACTAACGGATCAACTGGCTTGCTCGTGTTAGTCACCGACTTGGTATCAAAACCGCCGTCGAACGGCGTTACTTTCTCACCTAGACCGTCTTCAACGGCGGCGGCCACTGTGCTTAGCGCGGCACTTGCCTGGTCGCCTTCGGCAGAAAGGATCAGCCACTGACCACGCCGTGCTCCCAAGCCAATCACTTTGGTCAGGCTGGCGGCAGAAACCGTGGAGGCACTGCCTTCTTCAAGGCGTACGTTAATCGATATTGATTGTGCGCGGGCGATCTGTACCAGCTGTTTTGCCGGGCGGGCGTGCAGGCCATGGGGGTTCAAGACGCGCACGCGGCGAGTCTGAGTGTTGGCGGTTTCACCCGCCAGCGTGGCCAGCAGCTGTGCGCTGCTTTTGCCCACCAAACTGTCACTTTCGCCGTTCTCCAACATGGCTAGTAGCTGTTCCAGCAGTGGGCGGTGGGCATCGCCACTGGCCGCTAAACAGAACAGTGCGTGGACAGGGTGGCCGCTATGCTCAAGTTTAGGATCGGCTGGCGTGGCAACGCCTAGTGCGGGTTGTGTCACCCCTTGGGTGTGGCTTGCCAACCAAAATCCTTTGCCCAGCCATTGGGGGGAAGCACTGGCGATGGCGCTAATAAAAGCGTTATCAACGCAGCCACTTTGGCGCAGCCGAGCGGCAGCGGCCAGGGCGAGTTCTTGAGGGTCGCGAGCGGGGAAGTTAATGCACAGCGTATCGGCATCCAGGCGCGGCTCAAGCGCCGGCTTGGAAAGTAAACGCGCTACCTCGACAGCCGAGCTGGCGCTGGCGAGCTGATTGGCGACGCCTTCGCGGTCTAAGACGTGGGTCAGCTGGCGCAGAATATCCAGGTGCTCATCATTTTGCGCGGCTATCGTCACCAAAACATAGACTGTCTGGCCGTCGTGCCACTGAATGCCTTTGGGGAACTGCAGTACTCTCACGCCGGTATATTTTACGTGCTGGCGACTTTCCGGCGTGCCGTGTGGAATGGCAATCGCGTTACCAAGATAGGTTGACGACTGCGCTTCACGGGCATGGAGGCCATCACGGTACTCGGCCTCAACTAAACCCGCATCCGTTAGCGCCTTGGCGGCGATGTCGAGTGCAGCTTGCCAGTCGTCCGCATGGCGGTCGAGCAAGATGTCATCTGGGCCGAGAGTTAACATAGGGTTCTCCTGTAAACGCTGTCAGCCTGGGGTAATGTCTGCAGCGTGATCATGCTTAAACGTTGGTCGTAGCGCGTTGAGCTTCGCTGGATGAATCGTGTCATCTGTGGTTAGTTGGCTATGCTGAATCGATTCACTTAAAGACACAAGGGTTGTCTTTCTAGACTTTAGTCTGGGTGGGGAGAAACGGCTGATAAACTACATCGGCAACCAGAGGGAGAATTGCATGACACTTGCCGACATTGCCCGGCTTGCGGGCGTATCGCGCACCACGGCGAGCTATGTAATTAATGGCCAGGCCGAGCAACGGCGTATTAGTAATGCCACCATTGAGAAAGTAATGGCGGTAGTCAGGCAGCATCGCTATCACATTGACCCGCAGGCAGCGGCGCTGCGTCGTGGGGCAAGTCGGCTGATTGGTTTGATCGTGCCTGACCTTGAAAATATCAGCTATGCGCGGTTGGCGAAACGCTTAGAGCGTGGCGCGAGAGAGCAGGGCTATCAGCTGTTGGTGGCTAGCTCAGATGACTGTGCCGATAGCGAGCGTGCCTTAGCGCTAGCGCTTCGCGCGCAGCGCTGTGAGGTGCTTATTACCGCCAGCTGCCTGGCCGAGGATGACACCTTCTATGCTGAGTTGGTGGATGAAGGTTGGTGCGTTGTGGGCATGGACCGTGGGCTTGCGCCGACGCGTTTTGCCAGTGTCGTTAGCAACGATCAAGACGCGGCATATGCGCTAACCCGCTCGGTCATTACGGGTGGCACGCGGCGGGTGGCGTGGTTAGAAGCGATGCCAAGCTTGTCGATCAGTCGCGAGCGGAGAGTGGGGTTTCAGTCAGCGCTACAAGATAGCTCTATCGAGCCGGTTTTACTTAGCGGTACGCACTACGAGCGTAGCGAAGGTGCCCGTCTTGCCGCTCAACTGCTGGATGAGAAGGGCGGCGCTGATGCGTTGATCACCGCGTCTTATGTGCTGATGGAAGGGGTATTTGACGTGTTTCTGGAGCGCGGCGGGTTACCAGAGAATATGCGGTTGGCCACCTTTGGCGACCACCGTTTGCTGGATTTTCTGCCGCAAGCGGTGAATTCAGCGTTGCAAGATTATGATCGCATTGCTGAACTCACCCTGCGCTGCGCCCTGAATGCCATGAACGGCGACTATCAGTGTGGGCAGCAGGTCGTGGCGCGCCACCTACGTACCCGATAAGCCCCATTGATTCGTTCAGAGCTTGAGTTGTTCAGAGCTTGAGTTGTTTAGAGCTATACCGTGCGGGCTTGAGCCCAGGCCTGTGCATCCGGAATAGACATATCGTAACGTTCACTGAGATAGGGCGACGACAGTAAAAAGTCGGCGCTCGCCGCATTGCATGCCACCGGCACGTTCCATAGCGCGGCTAAACGCAGCAGCGCTTTGACATCAGGATCGTGGGGTTGAGGGGCAAACGGATCCCAGAAGAAAATCAGCACGTCTAGCTGTTGTTCGGCAATGCGCGCACCAATTTGCTGATCACCGCCCAACGGCCCGCTCATCAACCCCTCGACCTCTAGGCCAAGCGTATTTTTGAGCCGCCCAGCGGTAGTCCCCGTACCAATGAGAGTGTGCTGGCTGAGCGTTTCCTGCCAGCGTGTTGCCCACTCCAGCATCTCGGTTTTTTTGCCGTCGTGGGCAATTAGCGCAATGCGTTTACGCGCTTGCAGCGTACGAACGGCTTGGCGGGGTGGACGTGCGTCGCTCATGGCATGGCTCTCCAGTTAACATTCCGGCTATTTCAGGTCACAGTTAGATTTGCGCTTCTTCAACGGCCAGCACTTTCATGGTGTTAGTGCCGCCGTGGGCGTTCATGTGGTCGCCGCGGGTAAGAATGACATGATCGCCAGGGTGTGCCAAACCATGCGCTTGGAGTAGCTTGACGGCTTCTTGGTTGAGCTCTTTAGGATCCATATGGGTTGTGTCGAAGGGGATCGACACGACGCCGCGGTAAAGCGCCATGCGCCGTTGGGCAATCGGGCTGTGTGCAAGGCCAACAATCGGCAGGCCAGAGCGAATGCGTGAGGCAATCAGTGGCGTATAACCTGTCGAGGTCATGCAGGCTATGGCGCGTACCCCGGTAAGGTGGTTGGCGGCATACATGGCAGAGAGGGCAATGGTTTCATCAATGCGCTCGAAGCCTTCATGGATACGGTGACCTGATGACTGAGCAATACGTTCGCGTTCAGCACCGAGGCATACCCGATCCATCGCTTGAATGGTTTCTACCGGATAGTCGCCCGCGGCAGTTTCCGCGGAAAGCATGACGGCGTCGGTGGCATCAAGCACTGCGTTAGCCACGTCGAATACTTCCGCGCGGGTGGGCAGTGGCGACTCAATCATCGACTCCATCATTTGTGTGGCGGTAATTACCGCGCGGTTAAGCGTGCGAGCATGCTTGATGATGCGTTTTTGAGTGCCGATCAGTGCGGCATCGCCAATTTCTACGCCTAAGTCGCCTCGCGCGACCATCACGGCTTCAGAGGCTTCGATAATGCCATCCAGTGTCTCATCATCGGCAACCGCTTCGGCGCGCTCAAGCTTGGCAACCAAGCCTATTTCCTTGCCTGCTTCGCCGAGCAGGTCGCGTGCTTCTTGCATATCAGCAGCGCTGCGTGGGAACGATACCGCCAGGTAATCCACCCCGATATCGATCGCGGTTTTTAGGTCTTCTTTATCTTTTTCGGTAAGCGCCGGGGCGGATAATCCACCACCTTGCTTGTTGATGCCTTTGTTATTGGAAAGCTTGCCACCTACGTGAACGCGTGTGTGCACTTCTTGACCAATAATCGAGGTGACGTCCAGCACGACACGGCCATCATCCAGCAGTAGCCGGTCGCCAGGGGCGACATCGTCAATCAGCGACTTGTAATCACAGCCGACGCGCTCGGCCGTGCCGCTGTTGGCATCTAGCGCCATGTCGAGCACAAAGGCCTGGCCAATGTCCAAGTGAACGGCACCTTCGGCAAAGCGTGATATACGGATTTTTGGCCCTTGCAGGTCACCCAGGGCGGCAACGCTGCGATTTAGTCGCTGGGCGATCTCGCGTACCTCTTTCAAGCGGCGGCGATGGTCATCTGCGGCGCCATGGGAGAAATTTAGCCGCACGACATCAACGCCCGCTTTTAGCATGTCTTCCAGCACGCCAGGGCGATCGCTTGCTGGGCCAAGCGTCGCGACAATCTTGGTGCGGCGAAGGGGAGTGGGAGATGTTGAGCGAGTCATAAACGTTACTCCTAGTGACCATCTTGGCGGTGATTAATTATTGGACTACGATAGCCTTTATATAGTAATTTTACTACATATTGAGATGTTATTAGCCTTTAAGGGCAGTTTGGATAGGTAAAAATTGACCTAAAGGTAAATAAATACGTATTTTTAGTAATTTTTTTACTGGATACGCCATCGACTACCACTGCTTGATTGAGGTGCCATCATGACAATAAGAGTTGCTATTAACGGATTTGGACGGATTGGTCGTAACGTACTGCGTGCGCTGTACGAAAATGGCTACCGGGATCGTGTCCGAGTGGTTGCGATTAATGATTTGGGTGATCCTTCCCTAAACTCGCACCTGCTGCGTCACGATACGGTTCACGGCCACTTTCCTTTTGCCGTTGAGCATGATGCCGAAAGTATTCGTGTGGATGGCGATCGCATCGCGATCTCTTCTGAGCGTGATCCTAGCCAGCTTCCTTGGGCATCCATGAACATTGATCTCGTCATGGAGTGCACAGGCTTGTTCACTAAGCGAGAAGCCGCTGCCAAGCATATCGAAGCGGGTGCTAAGCGTGTGTTGATCTCTGCACCCAGCCCCGATGCTGACGCTACTATCGTATATGGTGTTAATGACGATATTTTGACGGCTGAACATACGGTGGTCTCCAATGCGTCGTGCACGACTAACTGCTTGGCGCCTGTCGCCAAAGCGTTAAACGATGCTGTAGGCATTGAAAATGGTTTGATGACCACGGTTCATGCCTACACCAACGACCAGAACCTATCGGATGTTTATCACTCCGACCCTTACCGCGCGCGTAGTGCGACGCATTCGATGATTCCGACCAAAACAGGCGCAGCAGCGGCCGTTGGTTTGGTCTTGCCGGAGCTGGCAGGTAAGTTTGATGGGTTAGCCGTACGCGTGCCGGTGATCAACGTTTCCCTGGTAGATTTAACATTTACGGCAAGCCGCGATACCAGCAAAGAAGAGATCAACGCAATTGTTGAACAAGCGGCGGCGAACTCGTCTGTGCTAGCGGTTAACGCACAGCCACTGGTGTCTATTGATTTCAATCATGATGCGCATTCATCTACTTTTGATGCCAATCACACCCGTGTGAATGGCCGCCTGGTGAAAATCATGGCGTGGTACGACAACGAGTGGGGCTTCTCCAACCGTATGTTAGATACCGCCCTTGCCATGCAGAAAACGGCCAAATAACACCTGGCTGACCCTTATGGGCAAGTGTCGCCCAGCAGCAACTCAGTTTTGAGTAGCTGCTGGGTTTTGGGTATCCGCCCTAGAATCATTTTTGCCGCCACGCGGCCTTTGCCCGCACTGTCCTGGCGCACAGTCGTTAAACGCGGCGCCCGGTACTGCCCTTCAGCAATGCCATCAAAGCCGGTAATTCTTAGTTCACCTGGTACGTGAATGCCACGCTGTTCGGCCAACGTCAGCGCGGTAAGCGCAATACGGTCTGACATGCATAGCAGCAGATCCGGGCGCTGCGTGGCAGGCAGGTCGAGGATTTCTGTGATCACTGGTGAGCACACATCAAACACGTTCTCTTCGATATTCCATAGTGGGATCTGTTCAGCATCAAAGCCATGTTCGGTGAGTGCAGCATGAAATCCGGCCAGGCGCGCACGGCTGATGGTGCTGCTGCCCGGCAGTAGGGTGTGCGCGTTGGTGATGCGGCCGTTGCAATGCTCTTTTGTCAGACGAAGATTAATCACCGCAGGCCGCTGTGGCCGCGTTTTTAAGGCGTGCTGGGCAAGGTGGTAGCTCGCATCCTGATCATCGATATGCACAGTCGGACTGCCATCAATGTCGAAATCCACGGACACCAGTGGCCGCTGCGCAGGCAGCTCGCTTAGAAGCTTGTTATTAGGCATCAGGCCGTAAACGATAAAGCCATCGGCAATGTTTGCAGACCCGGGCGGCTGGGAGGCATGGCCTCTGCCAGGCAGTAGCAGCATGGTATGACCATGAGCATCAAGTACTTCAGCGACGCCGGATAAAAATTCACTGGCGACAGCATCATTGAGGCTGTAGGTCAGGCTTTCGGCAAGAATAACCGCAACAATGCTGGAACGCCCGGTGCGTAGACTGCGGGCCTTGGCATCTGGACCGTTATACCCAAGGCGTTTGGCCTCGCTTAAAATACGATCGCGTAGCAGAGGCGAAAGCTGGTCGGGGCGGTTGAAAGCGTTTGATATTGTCGCAGTGGAAACGCCGAGTTCTGTGGCAAGATCCTTGAGAGTCATTCGACGATGGGCAGTCACGGGTTTCCTATCCTGTTTAATTATTTGGGCGTTATTTTACATCGCAGGCTAATGAATTGAATCTGACGCACAAAAATACGGCCTTGACGTTGTTTCCACTACCGTTGCTATAGAGGTAGTAGCATCAAAGGCCGTTGTTCACTCAGCAACAGCGCAGTCGATAGTGTTCGTTAAGCTGCAGAGCGTGTCTCAGAAAGCATCAACGCCGCACCGCTTTCATCAAATAGATGCACATGCTCAATGTCAGGCACTAGGGATACTTTTTGGCCTTCTTCCCACTGGCTCGGGGCTTCGCTGCGGTGGATAAGCAGTGTATCGCCCTCTTTGGGTTCTAGGTAGACATAGACCTCATTACCCAGGTACTCGACATTGAAAATTTCAAAGCAGTTATCGCCCTTGGGTGCCTCTAAACGTAGGTGCTCGGGGCGTATGCCTAAGGTAAGCGAACTGCCCGTACGATAGCTATCTGCGGCTTGGGGAAGTGTGATCTCTCCCAATCCTTTTGCAGTCACCCGGCAACCATCTGTTGAACCGCTGGCAAGCTCCGCGGGCATAAAATTCATCGTCGGTGAACCGATAAAACCTGCGACAAACTTGGTGGCTGGGCGTTGATAAAGTTCATGTGGGCTACCTACTTGCTCGATATGGCCGCCTTTTAGCACCACGATTTTATCTGCCAGGGTCATTGCTTCGACTTGGTCGTGGGTCACATAAATCATCGTAGAGCCTAGGCGATTGTGCAGCCTCGCGATCTCGTTGCGCATTTGTACTCGCAGCGACGCATCCAGGTTAGAAAGCGGCTCATCAAAAAGCAGAATGCGAGGTTCCCGAGCCATCGCACGGCCCATTGCAACACGTTGGCGTTGACCGCCCGACAGTGCTTTCGGCTTGCGGTGCAATAGGTCTTCAAGCTGCAAAATTTTAGCGGTACTCATTACCCGTTCATGGACCGTCTCTTTGTCCGTTTTGGCAAGCTTCAAGCCAAAGGCCATGTTGTCATAAACGGTCATGTGCGGGTAAAGAGCATACGACTGGAACACCATGCCCACACCACGTTCTCGTGGGGGAAGGTCATTGACCAGCGTGTCACCAATGTTTAAGTCACCGTCGGTGATCGACTCAAGACCCGCGATAAGGCGCAGCAGCGTAGATTTGCCACAGCCGGAGGGACCAACAAAGACGACAAATTCACCATCGCCAATGGTCAGGTCAACGTCTTTAATAATGTGATCGCGACCAAATACTTTGTTGATCTTTTCAAGCGTAACACTTGCCATGGTTAGCTCCTTGTCGGCCTCAATGCTGCATTCCTCGTATCGGGCCGACTATCGTTATTGAATGTTGTTATTGAGTATTGCCATTGATGTGACTAAGCAACGTGCATGAAGGCGGCTTGATAGGCGGGCAGCGTCAGCACATTGCCCTTGCGTGCCGTAGTGAAGCCGTGTCCTTCCAGGTCACCGATGACGTCTAAGGGGAGTGCTGTTTGCAGCTCATTCCCCGTCAGGTTAAAGACACACAGCACTTTCTCTTGGTCATTTTGACGAATAAAGCCCAGTAACTCCTCGCCAACCTCAATCAGCTGTAAATCACCGTCGAACAGCGCGGAGTGCGTTTGGCGGAAAGCCAGCATCCGGCGCACAGCGTTAAGCGTTGAGTCCGGGTTCGTTTGCTGTCGGCTGACCGCCAATGGCAGGTGGCGTTTTTCTACCGGGAGCCATGGCTCAATGGCCGAGAAACCTGCCTGGGTGCCATCGGTCCATGGCATCGGCGTGCGGCACCCGTCTCGGCCTTTAAACTCTGGCCAGAGCACTTTGCCGTAAGGGTCTTGAATGCGCTCGAAGGGCACGTCGGCTTCTGGCAGCCCTAGCTCTTCCCCTTGATAAAGGCAGACACTGCCACGTAGGGAAAACAGCATGGCCAACATCACTTTGGGATAAGCAATGGGATCTTCTTCAGCCCCCCAGCGTGATGCGCTGCGTTCAACATCATGGTTGGATGTTGCCCAGCAGGGCCAGGCATCGCCCGCTAAGCGCTGAAAGCGCTCAATAACATGACGAATATAGCTGGCGGAGCGTGGCTTATTGAGCAAGTCAAAGGTGTAAGCCATGTGCAGTTTGTCACCGCCTGCGGTGTACTCAGCCATACGCTCAAGCGGATTGTCATCGCCGATTTCGCCCACGCTCGTCGTGCCGGGATACTCGTCCATCAAGGCGCGTAAGTCTTTCAAGAAGTCTACGTTTTCAGGGCGACTAATATCGTAGACATGGCGCTGCCACGTGTAGGGGTTAGCCTCCGGTGCGCCTAAGGTTTTGGATTCGCCTTTGGGCACCGGTGCGTTGTCACGCAGCTCGGCGTCGTGGAAGTAGAAGTTGACGGTATCAAGGCGGAAACCATCAACGCCAAGATCCAGCCAGAAGCGCATATTATCCAGCTGTGCCTGACGGGCTTCCGGGTTGTGGAAGTTGACATCCGGCTGGCTGGTCAAAAAGTTGTGTAGATAATACTGCTGGCGGCGTGAATCAAAGGTCCAGGCAGGGCCGCCAAAAATAGATAGCCAGTTATTAGGGGGTGTGCCATCGGGCTTAGGGTCTGCCCACACAAACCAATCGGCTTTGGGGTTGGTGCGATTCTGGCGGCTCTCTTTAAACCAAGCGTGCTGTTCAGAGGTATGGCTGATGACTTGATCAATCATCACTTTCAGCCCAAGTGAATGGGCCTTGTCGAGCAACGCCTTGAAATCATCCAGGGTGCCAAACATGGGATCAACGTCACGGTAGTCGCTGACGTCATAACCGAAATCCAACATGGGAGACGTAAAGAAAGGCGACAGCCAGACACCGTCAACATTCAAAGAAGCGACGTAATCGAGCTTTTCGGTAATGCCTTTCAAGTCACCAATACCGTCGCCACGACTGTCTAGGAAGCTGCGCGGGTAAATTTGATAGATAACGCCGCCGCGCCACCAGGTCAGGTTGTCTTGCATGAATAAATCCTTAATAAAACGTCAATAACACCCACGCTTAGCCCTTAACTGCGCCCGCAGTTAAGCCTGAAACAATGCGACGTTGGAAAATGATGACCAAAATAACCAGAGGCACGGTGACGACGACCGACGCGGCCATGATTGGCCCCCAAGGCAGCTCGTAGGCGCTACCACCTGACAGCAGGGCAATGGCAACAGGCACGGTGCGCTGGGCATCAGTGAGTGTGAAAGTTAAGGCAAACAGAAACTCATTCCACGCCGCAATAAAGGCGAGCAGGCCAGTGGTTGCCATGGCGGGCCACATTAGCGGTAGGAAGACTTTAGTAATCGTAATCCAGGGCGTAGCGCCATCCATAATGGCGGCTTCTTCCAGCTCCATGGGCAGTTCTTTCATGAAAGTGGTAAGTACCCAGACGGTGAAGGGCAGCGTGAAAATGGTGTAGCTCAGAATGAGGCCAGCGGGATTGTTGTAGAGATTTAGTGCGCGAATCACCTCAAACAAGCCTGAGAGCACCGCGACCTGAGGAAACATGGAAACCCCAAGAATGACCAGCATGACGGTCGAGCGGCCACGGAAGCGAACCCGGCCCAGCGCGTAAGAGGCGGTGATACCCAGTAGCAGCGCGATGAAAACAACGCTAAATGCTACGACTACCGAGTTAAAAATCGCACGGATAAAGCTCGACTGGCTAAAAATCTGCGCATAGTTGTCCAGGTTCCAATTGGAGGGCCAAAGTTCAACCTGGAAGAGCTCGCTGGAAGGTTTAAGTGAGGTAATGACCGCGTAATAAAACGGGAAAACGGCGTATACCATAATCAGCGCAATTAAGGCCCAAAAGCCGACGCGCTTGGCAATTTTGGCTAACTGACGTTGGTTCATCAGTCACCTCCTAGTTGTATTTTGTTACGGCCTAAATAGAGGTAAGCAACGGTGGCCAGGGCAATAATCAAGAACAACAGGGTAGAGGCCGCACTACCGTAACCAACATCCTGGAACTCAACCAACTGCTGACGCGCATAGACTGACATCGACATCGTGCTGGTTGAGTTAGACGTCAGTACGTAGATCACATCGAACACCCGCAGGGCATCTAAAAGGCGGAAAATCACCGCCACCATCAAAGCAGGCGTAATCAGCGGCAGGGTAACTTTGAAGAACACACGCACGGGATGAATGCCGTCTACTTCTGCGGCTTCGTAGCAATCTTTTGGCAACATCTGTAGGGCGGCTAACACCAACAGAGCGACAAACGGGATTGTTTTCCAGACATCAACCATGATGACGGCCCACATTGAGTAAGTAGCGCTCGCCGTCCAGGCGATCGGATTGTCGATAATCCCAACCGTCATTAGCAGGTGATTGATGATGCCGAACTGATCGTTGAGCATCCACGCCCACATTTGGGCGGAAACGATGGTGGGGATTGCCCACGGAATCAACACCGCTGCGCGAACAATCGTCCGACCCTTAAACTCTGCATTTAGAATCAGCGCCACAATGACACCGAAAATGACTTCTAAGGAGACAGATACCACCGAAAAATAAACAGTATTCCAAACAGATTGCCACCAGACTGGGTCAGCAAGAACCCCGAACCAGCGGCCATTGTCGTAAACCAGATAGTTTTCAAACCCGATTAGATTAGCCGCCCCCAGATCCGATAGTGAGGCATCGGTAAAGCTTAGAAAAAATGTTCGCATTAACGGCCAGCCAGCCACCAACGTTAATGCGATCAGCATGGGAGCCAAGAACAGCCAAGCCGCTTTGACCCGCTGGCGGCGTACTTTAGTGCCGCGATGCCGACGCGCTGGCGCTGCGGCTGAGCGCGCCTCCAGGGGCGCGCTGTTGTTAGAAGAGGTCGACATAGGTATCTCCGCGGTTACCAGTTGCGACGCTTCAGGCGGAGTAGATCGCCTTCGAGGTCAGCGACGGCGTCAGCGCCAGTTTTAGTGCCCGAAAGCACATCATGGGAAGTGCTGAAAAAGGCATTGCTAACACGGCCATAGGCATCCCCGGTAGGTGCTGACGGACGGGCAACGGCGTTGGTGAAGGTGTCGTAAAGAGTGCCAAAGAAAGGCACGGCTTCCAGTACCTCTTCATCTTGGTAAAGCGCATCGATGGTGGGGTTGTAGGACGCTTGGATGGCACGACGCTTTTGCTCTTCTTCACCGGCTAAGAAGGCGACCAGGTCAGCGGCGAGCTCGGGATGTTCGCTATAGCGGGATACTGCTAAGTTCCAACCGCCTAAGCCGGCTGCACTTCGACCGTCTTCTCCACCTGCGGGCAATTGGGTGACGCCGACGCTACCACGTACATCGCTATCTTCGCTTTGAGCTAGTGACCAGGCGTATGGCCAGTTGCGCATAAATACGGCATTACCGCCCTGGAAGACACCACGGGCTTCTTCTTCGGTATAGTTCAGCACGCCTTCCGGAGAGATATCGCCAATCCATGAGGCTGCTAAATCTAGCGCTGCAGCAGCTTTTTCGTTATTGATGGTGACTTCGCCATCCTGATCTACCACGGTACCGCCACCGAAGCTTGATACCCACTCCAGGGCATTGACGGTAAGTCCTTCATAAGCACGCCCCTGGAAGACAAAGCCCTGCATACGCTCATTGCCTTCTGCGCGCTCGGCATCTTTGATATCACGCGCGATGTCGGTCAATTCTTGCCACGTAGTAGGTACGTTATGGCCATGTTTCTCCAGCAGGTCTTCGCGGTAATACAGAACGCCTGCGTCGGTAAACCAGGGCATCGCAACTAGGCGGCCATCGATAGTGTTGTTCGTGACGATGGTGTCGAAGTGGCCTGCCGCGGCGTCTTCACCCAGCACTTCGCTTAGATCAAGCAGGTGATTAGCGAGTAGGCCGGGCCAGACAACATCAATCTGCATGACATCAATGTCGCTAGAGTTGGCGGATAAAATTTGTTGGTAGAGTGACAAACGTTCAGTGGATGAGTTTGGCGTTGAAACCACATCGACACTGTGGCCGGTCTTCTCTTCCCAGGCGCTCACACCTTCTTGGCAAAGGGTAAGCTCCGCGCCAACAGCTCCACAAGAAATGGTTAACTCAGCCGCCTGGGCAGAACCTGTGGCGCTAGCGAGACTAGCCAAAGCAATGGCAGAAGTGAGTAGTGTCTTTTTCATAGGGCGTTCCTCGGCATTTGTTGTTATGGGTAATGAGTGTTAAAAGCGCTTGCAGTGCCTACTTAAACGATTAAGTAAGGTGCCAGTTAGCCGTCTCCTCGTGACAAGTTCAATAGCGACTTTTGTCTAATGCTGTTGCATCACTTTTTTCTAACCTAGTGATCAGTTTAGACATTGGTCGATAATTAGTGATTTCTTGTTGGTTTACTACCTCTTAATCGATTAAGTTCTTTCTACCGTTATCTAGCGGGATAAAACGTAGTTGCTTTGCAACATAATCTGCTGAATTCGGTTCGCAGAACAGCGTTTAGCGCCACTCAGTGGGAGAGTCGTTGGGCGTGTTGATGAGCGTGGGCTATCCGTGCAGTAAAGCGACAGACGGGGGTCTTTGGCTCGAAGGAAGTCTTAAAGCAACAGCATCAGAAACTTACGTTTTCAACAAAATTTCAAAAATAAAAGATTTAAAGCCAAGTTTTTAAAGCGATTTTTAAAACGCTTTTTTTAAAGCATAGCTCTTGGGAATAGCTCTTGGGGTACAGCTTTTAAGAGTATGAGTTTTAATAATATGGCTTTTAAAAACAAGGATTTAATAAATTAGGGTTTAAAACAATGCACAAAATGACATTCAAAACACCTCTCGCCATTGCCATCGCCGCTGCCAGTTTTGGACTGAGTGGAGCTGCTAACGCCAATACAACATTGGAAGAGCGATTTGCTCAGTTAGAAGCAAGAATTGCCGCTGCTGAGCAGCGGGCGGAGGCTGCAGAACGTCGCGCGGAGTTAGCTGAGCAGGGACATGCTGCACCATCGTCAAGTGCGCCCGCCACCAATGCTGATATTGAAGAACGCCTTGCCCGTGTAGAACGCCAATCCAGCGGTGAAGAGGGGTTCTCCTTTAATGTCTATGCGCGTTCTGGCCTGCTAATTGGTGAAGATGGCAAAAGCGCACCAGCTGGTCCTTATCTAACACCCGCGGGTGGAAATGGCGGTGCTGTTGGTCGTTTGGGCAACGAGCCGGATACCTACTCTGAAGCCATTCTTAACTACCGCATGCAGTTTGATAACGGTGCAAAAGCCCGTTACACCACGATGTTGGCTGCCGGTACTAATTCCAGTAACGATTGGGTAGGTGACGATACCAACCTAAACGTGCGCCAGGTGTATGCCGAATTTAGTGATTTGCCAAGCTTTACCGGCGCGTTTGAAAACGCTTCTATTTGGGCCGGTAAGCGCTTTGACCGTGATAACTTTGATATCCATTGGCTAGATAGCGATGTCGTCTTTCTCGCCGGTACCGGTGGCGGTATATACGATATGCAGCTAGCCGATAACTGGAAGAGTAACCTTTCAGTTTATGGCCGCAGCTTCAGTGACTATCCGCTCGTCAACCGTGAAAATCCCGGTTTAGATGGAGAAAATAGCGATACGGATAACCTCGTATTGACCTCTAATAATTACTTCGGTAACTGGCAGGTCATGGTCAACGGCATGTCTGCTGCGGATAACGATGAGCGTGATATTGGCGTGGGCCAAACCGCGGCTGATACCGGCTGGCATACTATGGTGGCTTACCACGGCGACAGCTTTTTCGGCATGGGCGAAGGTAACTTTAAGGCCGCTGTACTGCACGGCCAAGGCTTAGGGGCCGAAGTTAAAGGGTTGGGTAGCAACGGCGACCTGACGGATGATGCTACCGCAACGCGGCTGGCGCTATACGGAACGACCTACATTACACCGACGTGGCGTATTGCACCGTCGATACTGGCTGAAACCAGTGAAGATCGTTTCGCTAACGGTGACAGCTATGATTGGGCTACGCTAAACGTGCGTCTGGCCAATGAAATTAATCAGAATTTCGAAATGCAGTACGAAGCTAGCTATCAGTGGATGGATTTAGATCCACAGGGTTACAGTGACCGTAACGCGGTTGATGGTGACTATATGAAGTTCACTATCGCACCGACTTTCAAGCCGGAAGTCGGTGGTTTCTGGAAGCGTCCTGAGATCCGTCTATTCACGACTTACAGCGACTGGGACGAGAGCCTTAATAGCTACGGTGCCAGCTCTCTAGGTAGCGATGGATTCACTGGCGGTGAATTTACCTTTGGCGTACAGACCGAGGTATGGTTCTAAGCAGAGGTTCCTAAGCAGAGGTTCTAAGCGTAAGCCGCTGCTCGCTAGCGAAAACTGTTTCTCCAATGCTGATTGCCCGCGACGTGTCGCGGGCTTTTTGTTAGGTAAAAGCACTGATATCGGGAGGCGCTGATGTCGTTACTCCAAGAAAAGCTAAAGGCACCGCCGTTGCCGCTTAGTGTGGTGGCCCGGCCACGTTTAAATGATCATTTCGCCTTAAATGAGCGTACCCGCCTGCTGGTGCTGGCAGCGCCCTCGGGTTATGGCAAAACGACACTGCTGGCTGAACGATTGCCCGCGCTGGAGCAGGAGGCCGCTTGGCTACGATTGGATCAACGTGATAACCAGCCAGCACGCTTTCTAACCTACTGGCGGGCAGCGCTGAATAAACTATTCGATGACGCCTATGTACTTTCATCCATGGCTGACAATGCTGACTGCGTCGAACAGCTTGAGCGCTGGTTGGGAGAGTTGCCCGAGCAACGATCCCCGTGTCGTTTCGTCGTCGATGAATTTGAACACGTGACCCATCCCGATATTTTGGCGGGCGTCGCTCACTGGCTGCGTCACCAGCCGCCTTGGTTGACCTTGACACTGGCGAGCCGCTCGCGACCTGCGCTTGGTTTGGCGAGTTTGCGATTGAGAGGGGAGCTTGAAGAGATTGACCTTCATGGCTTGGCCTTTGACAGCGAAGAAGCACACACCTTGTGTGCCGAACAGCTAAGTTTTCCACCCACCCGAGTAAGCCTTGAACGCGCCTTGCGTAGAAGCGGTGGCTGGATTGTAGCGCTTAACTGGCTGGTTGAGCGAACTACCACGCGCGCAGGTTTCGATGCGCTGGTAGAGCGCTTAAGCGGTGCGCACCCTGATTTTGTCGCTTGGTTTGATGAACTACTCGCTGCCGCGCTGCCTGCTGAAGAGCGCGAGCTCATGCTTCAGTTGGGAGTATTAGAACGCTTTTCGCCCGAGCTAATGGCGCGCCTTTTGGAAGGAGAGCGGTTAACTCAGCGCTTGGAAGCGTTTGAGCAAGCTGGGCTATTCATTGAACGCCCCGACCCGCATAGCCAGTGGTTCCGCTTTCAGCGACTGTTTGGCGAGTATCTTCGCCACCGCCGACACGAGCTTGATTTAGCCACCCAGCGAAGGTTACACCAGCGTGCAAGCCAGGCGTGGTTAGCGCTAAATGATCCGGTCATGGCGCTACGACAGGCAATCTTAGCCGAGGAGCCAGAGGATGTTGCCAGCTTGTTGACCGCGCAGGGCCCTGCATTACTAGCCAGTGGTGCCTATGCGTTATTAGCGCAAGGCTTTGCGCTGCTGGGCGAACCGCGACTTTCAAAGCGTCCGGAGCATACGCTGCTCTATGGCTGGGTATCCCATGGGCAATTTCAGTTTGATATCACGGCACGAGTGATCGGATGGATAGAGGCGCAGCTGGATGAGCCCGAATGGCAGGCATTGAGTGCTGAATTTGCCACATTGCGTGCCCAATTGGCGATTAACCATGGTGATGCTGAGCGCGCAGCGCCACTGGCTGAGCAAGCACTCGCGGCGCCTGCTCGCTATCTGGCGTCAACACCACTGACCGCTACCGCTATTCTTAGTGAAGCACGCTTTGTTCTGGGCTATCTGGAAGAGTCGCTTCAGCGCGTTAGAGAAGTAGAGCGCCAAGCTCGTCAGCGCAGCGATCATCAGCTGCTGCTGTGGTCATACTGTCATCAGTCTGAAACCCTGGTGGCTCAGGGACGCTTGCAGGCCGCCTACGATATTCAAGAGCGCGCCTTTGCGCATCTAGAGCGCGCCGAACTTGAACATTTACCGGTTGCGGAGTTTTTGTACCGCATTCGCAGCCAGGTGCTTTGGGAGTGGCATCGCTTAGACGAAGCCGAGCAGGCTGCGTTGAAAGGTATTGCGGTGTTAGACAATCAAGGTGAGCGCTGGACGCTACAGTGCCATATTCAGCTCGCTAAAGTCGCCCAGAGCCGAGGAGACCAAGCGCAGTGTGCCGACCACATTCGTAGGCTGCGTAAAATTCTCTCAGAAGGTGATTATCATATTGATTGGGTAGCTAATGCCCATGCAACGCTGTTGGCGTGGTGGCAATCGACACACGATATGGATGCGGTTGAGCGTTGGCGCCAAGAAGCGCCAGAACCACTTACCGAGCATGCCACCAATCACTTTTCTCAGTGCAACGTACGTAATCATGCCCGTGCATTAACACTCTTGGGGCGCTATGAAGAGGCCCGCGAACTGCTGGATGCCCTTGAAGCCCACACCCAGCGATTGGGGTTAGTGACTGACGCGAATCGCAACCAGCTGTGCTTAGCGGCGGTGGCTTGGCATCAGGGGAAAACCGCCCAGGCAAGTAGCCATATGCAGCAGGCACTCCGTTTAGCTTCCCGCACTGCATTGGTAGGCAGCTTTTTACGCTTAGGCAAACCACTGGGGGAGCTGCTGTCGACGCTATTAGCAAGTAACAGCTTAGCCCCCCTTGAACAGGCTCGCGCGGAGCGGTTATTGACCTTAGCTGGCCGCCAAAAAGATTTTGGCAGCGCCCGCCGCTTGATGCTGGACGAGACAGTAATTGCCAACATTGTGGCACGGCCGGATGTGCCTGAGCTTATCCGAACGTCGCCACTCACTCGCCGAGAGTGGCAAATCTTGGGGCTGATTCATGCTGGGCTGTCTAATGAGCAGATCGCGGAACAGCTATCGGTGGCGCCGACCACCATCAAAACGCATATCCGCAGCCTTTATCAAAAACAGAATATTCGGCGGCGTGATGAAGCCATTGCGCTGGCGGGGCAATTATTGGCGCATATTCAAGGAGAATAAGAGGAGAGTAAACAGTGCTTATGGGCGGCGGTAGCGGCTACTCCTAACACCTACTCCTAATACCTACGCCCACTGCTACCTCAAGGGGAGGATTTTATCTTTTGATCAACGCTGCATCATGCCAATCAACAGGTAATGATAAGGACAATATAATGATGCAGGCATCTTCTACTTCCCACTACGTTGGCAGCCAAGGCGCTGACTGGTGGCGCGGTGCAGTGATTTACCAAATTTACCCGCGCAGCTTTATGGATAGCGACGCAAAGGGCGGCCAGAGCGATGGGATTGGTGACTTAAAAGGGGTGATCGATAAGCTTGATTACATTGCCTCGCTAAACGTCGATGCCATTTGGCTGTCGCCGTTTTTTACCTCGCCCATGAAAGACTTCGGCTACGATATTAGTGATTACCGTGGTGTTGACCCGATGTTTGGCACCCTGGAAGATTTTGATCGCCTAGTTGAAGCTGCCCATGCCAGAGGTCTGAAGGTGACGATTGATCAGGTAATGTCGCACACCTCTGATCAGCATGCCTGGTTTGAAGAGAGCCGCAAAAGTCGTGATAACCCGAAAGCAGACTGGTATGTCTGGGCCGACCCCAAGCCTGATGGTGCGCCACCGACCAACTGGCAGTCGGTGTTTGGTGGTAGCGCCTGGCAGTGGGATACGCGCCGTTGCCAGTACTATCTGCATAACTTCCTGGCCAGTCAGCCGGATCTCAATTTCCGCACTCCCGCCGTGGTGGATGCCATTTTGGGAGAAGCGCGCTTTTGGCTGGAGCGGGGCGTCGATGGATTCCGTCTTGATGCAGTGAACTTCTGCACCCACGGCGAGCTCAAGGATAATCCTCCGCGTGCAGCAGTAACCGAAAGCTTTTTAGGTGTTCGCCCGGACAACCCCTATGGCTACCAGCTGCATCAGCACGATAAAACCCAGCCGGAAAATGTGGTGTTTTTAGAGCGCCTGCGCGGCCTGCTCGATGAGTACCCTGGCTCGACGAGCGTCGGAGAAGTTGGTGACGATGACGCCCTGGGCGTGATGGCGGAATACTCCCAAGGCGGCAATCGCCTGCACATGTGCTACTCCTTTAACCTGCTGACCGACAAAGCCGATCCTGGTTATTTGCATAAAACACTTACCGAAATGGAGGCGCGGATTGGCGACGGCTGGCCCTGTTGGGCACTAGGAAATCACGATGTCACCCGCCTTGCCACTCGCTGGCAGGCTGAAGGGCAACTGGATAAGCTACGGCTTTATATGGTGTTTTTGCTTACCCAGCGGGGCAGTGTGTGCCTTTACCAAGGTGAAGAACTTGGCTTGCCAGAAGCCGAACTGACGTTTGAACAGTTGGTAGACCCGGCGGGCATCACCTTTTGGCCTACCTATAAAGGTCGCGATGGTTGCCGAACGCCACACCCTTGGCAAGCCGACGCGCGACACGCTGGCTTTAGCGATGTCACGCCCTGGCTGCCAGTGCCCGATTCGCACGCAAGCCTCGCCGTTGATCAACAAGATAACGATGCCGGTTCGTTGCTCAATGCCTACCGTGAGTTTTTAGCGTTTCGCCGCACCTTGCCAGCGTTAGTAAAAGGGCAGGTGCGCTATCACGCCGTGCATGATGAGGTGCTCTGTTTAGAGCGTACTTATCAACACTCACGTCTGCTGATTGCGCTGAATTTTAGCGACCAAACCGTCACTCGCATGGCGCCTAAAAGCGCTGAATCACTGAAGGGTTCGCCTGCTTGGCTAAACGGCGAGTGGCAGGAGGGGCAACTACGGCTACCACCTTACGGCGTGGCGATTGCCTGCTGCCCACCGTCCGAGGAGGATGCACCATGGGACGTTTAACGCTTAGCGGTATTGGTAAATCCTTTGATGGTGTGGAAATCTCTCGGGATATCGATCTTACGATCGAAGATGGCGAGTTTGTGGTCTTCGTTGGCCCCTCTGGCTGTGGAAAATCCACCCTGTTGCGTATGATCGCAGGCCTGGAGGATATCACCGAAGGTGATATGCAGCTTGATGGCCAGCGGATCAATGAGATTCCGCCCCAGGAGCGGGATATCGGCATGGTGTTCCAATCCTATGCGCTTTACCCGCATATGAGCGTGGCGGAAAACATGGCCTTTGGCTTAAAGCTGGCGCGCACTGATAAAGCCGAGATTCTTCGTCGCGTTCAGCATGCCGCTGACATGTTGCACTTGACTGAACTGCTGGAACGTAAACCTAAAGATCTTTCAGGTGGCCAGCGTCAGCGGGTAGCGATTGGCCGTACCTTGGTAAAAGAGCCCGCGGTTTTTTTGTTCGATGAGCCGCTTTC
Organism: Halomonas sp. KG2; assembly: GCA_030440445.1. Lineage (NCBI taxonomy): Bacteria > Pseudomonadati > Pseudomonadota > Gammaproteobacteria > Oceanospirillales > Halomonadaceae > Halomonas > Halomonas sp. KG2. The sequence goes on from CP098528.1 coordinate 1,719,426, forward strand.
TAACCTGGATGCCGCGCTGCGGGTGGATATGCGGGTGCAAATTGCGGCGCTGCATAAGCGCCTGAACGCCACCATGATCTACGTGACCCACGATCAAGTGGAAGCGATGACGCTGGCGGACCGTATTGTGCTGCTTTCCCGTGGCCGTATCGCCCAGGTCGGCGCGCCGCTTTCGCTCTATCATTTCCCTAAAACCCTTGAGGTGGCCGAGTTCATCGGCTCGCCACGGATTAATACCTTTCCCGTCACGGTGGTAGACCCAGGCGAGCGTCAAACAGTCGTGCGCCTGCATAGCGGCGACACGCTGACAGTAGCGGTCAATGGCAAGCACCTTCAGGCAGGGGATAGCGCAACGCTTGGGCTGCGGGCAGAAGATTTTGTCGCAGCCGAACAAGCAGAAGCCACGCTGAATGCGACCTTAATGGTGGCGGAAAAGCTGGGTTACGAAACGCTGGCGCATTGGCAGGTAGCAGGCATCGATGCCCCACTTACCCAGCGTTTAGACGGTTTGACCCACCTACAAGAGGGCCAAGCGGTGCGTTTAGGGCTTGCAGGCCAGCATTGCCACCTGTTTGATCAGAATGGCAATGCCTGTCCCCGGCAGGTTGCAGTGGATGGTGTTAGCCAATAATTAATCAACTGATTTATATGCATAAAAAGCGCCTCAAATTTTTTAGGCGCTTTTTTCTTAATTATTTTCTAAAAAGAGTGCATCCAAAACGTCTTCTCGTGTGTATCCCCTATACAGCCACACTTTGCAGTGGTTGATACAAAACCCAAGGAGACTGAAATGACTATCCAACCTCTTACGCGTGCAGCACTCGCCGCTACCTTGATTGCATCCTTCAGTCACGTTGCGCTGGCCGATATGGCGCCTGCCGACGTTCAAGTGCCCGATGGCAATACCGTCGCTCTGGAAACAGTGGGTGTGGGTGCGATTACCTACATGTGCGAAGCTAAAGGTGACGGTACTATGGGCTGGGTATTCAAAGGCCCCCACGCGGCGCTGAACGACAGTGATGGTGCTCAAGTTGGCAGCTACTATGGACCGCCTGCTACTTGGGAAGCGTTGGATGGCTCCAAAGTGACCGGCACTCAGTTGGCAACTGCCGCGAATGGTGATGGCAATATCCCGTTGCAGCTCGTTGAAGCGAATCCTGCGGAAGGTGAGGGCGCAATGACTGGCGTTAGCTACATTCAACGCCTGAACACTCAAGGTGGTGTCGCACCCGATGTGGCTTGCGATGATGGCCATGACGGTGCCACCGCAGTCGTCACCTACCAGGCAGATTATATTTTCTGGACAGCTAACTAAGTCCTTTTATTGCTAAGTGGTAAGTAACACTTTTGCTAAGCAATGTTTTTCTCAATAAACACATCTAAGTAAGGCTAGAGGCTCGTCTCGCGAGTCTCTAGCCGCTATGCTAGCCAAAAGAGCGGCGATGACAGTGACAGTATTGGCGATAGTATTTGTGAATAGTATCGGCGACTGTATCGGCGTGTCACCAGGGAGCTAGCATGTGTCTGATATAGGCGTGTCTACGATAGCTAACGACTTCGATTATGCTGATGTACTTGCCCGCTGCGCGCGTGGTGAGCAAGCGGCGCTACATCAGCTTTATCGTCAAGAGGGTGCCAGACTGCTTGGCGTTGTCATGCGCATTGTGAAAGACCGCGGTATGGCTGAGGACATTGTCCACGATGCTTGCCTGAACATCTGGCAGCGAGCCGATAGTTTCGACCCCGAACGGGGCTCTGCCCGTACCTGGATATTTAGTATTGCCCGCCACTTAGCCTTAAACGCTATTCGCCAGCGCGACCGAGAAATCAGGGTGGATATCGACGACCCAGGCGAGCTAGCCGATGATGATACCTACCAACAGTCATTATCGACAACGGCGGAGGCCTTTGACTGGCAGACTGGCCAACAGATGGATGAGTGCTTGCAGCAATTGGAAACCGAGCGCCGCAACTGTGTGCTACATGCCTACGTGGATGGGTTAAGTCATGCCGAGATTGCTGCACACACTGGCGCGCCGCTAGGCACTGTCAAAGCCTGGATTAAGCGAAGTTTACTTCGCCTGCGGGAGTGTATGTCATGACACGTTCAAACGAAAACGATGACCTGTATGCACTTGCAGGGGAGTACGTGCTAGGTTCGTTACCCATCGCTGAGCGAGAAGCCTTTGAGGCACGTTTGGCCAATGATCCAGAATTACAAACCATCGTGGCTGACTGGGAAGAGCAGTTTTTCCCCTACACCGCGATCGTTGATCCTGTTACTCCATCAGATTATTTATGGCCGCGCATAGAGCGCAGCATGCACGCCGAATCGAAAAGATCAGTACGTGTTCCAAGGGCGGCACCAACGTCACGCCGCTTAGTGCACAGCCTGCCATTTTGGCGCGCCGCTACCGGCCTTGGTTTGGCTGCCGCGGTGACCATGGGCGTGATATTGACCAATGTCTCTACTGCACCAACAACGCCGGAATATATGGTGGTGCTGTTAGCGCCGCAAACTCAATCAGCAGGGTGGGTCGTACAGGCCGCCAACCGTCAAGAGATTCAACTGATCCCGTTGGGCGCTTTTGAAGTGCCCGAAGGTAAAGCACTGGAGTTCTGGACCAAGGCAGATGATTGGCAAGCGCCGGTTTCACTTGGTCTAGTAGAGCCAGGGCAACCGTTGCGCCTGCGTTTAGACCAGTTACCGCCGCTTGAGAATAACCAGCTCTTTGAACTCACGCTAGAAGAGGACACCGGTTCACCCACTGGTTTACCAACGGGTCCGATTGAGTTTATTGGCCGCGCGGTGGAGATTTAACGCATAGCGTTATTAACGATGGATGCTAACGACATCACAGGCGAGTTCCGGGTGGCTTAAAAGAACGTTAATCCCACTTGGAACAGCCGCTCCACGTCACGAATGCGCCGCTTATCAATCACGAACAGAATGACGTGGTCGCCGCTCTCTACCATCACATCCCCATGGCCAATGATGACCTCTTTGCCGCGCACAATGGCACCAATGGTGGTGCCTTCAGGCAGATTGATCTCAGCAATGGTCCGGCCCACCACTTTGGATGACTGCTTATCACCGTGGGCGATCGCCTCGATGGCTTCCGCAGCACCACGGCGAAGTGAGTGTACGTTGACAATATCGCCCCGGCGGACGTGGGTAAGCAGGCTGCCGATGGTCGCTTGCTGGGGTGAAATGGCGATATCGATTTCGCCCCCCTGAACCAAGTCCACGTAGGCAGCGTTGTTAATCAGTGTCAGTACCTTCTTGGCGCCCAAGCGTTTGGCCAGCAGCGACGACATAATATTGACCTCGTCGTCGTTGGTCAGAGCACAAAAGATATCGCAGTCTTCGATGTTCTCTTCTTCCAGCAGCCGCTTGCTGGTGGCGCTGCCGTGGAGTACCACCGTTCGGTCAAGCCGCTCGGAAAGCGCAGTACAGCGCTCTAAACTGTGCTCGATAATCTTAACTTGGTGGCTGTGCTCCAAGTGCTCGGCCAAGCGTTCACCGATATTGCCGCCACCGGCAATCACCACCCGCCGGAAATCCCGTTCAACGCGGCGTAGTTCGCTCATTACCGCGCGAATATCACGCCGTGCGGCCAGGAAAAACACCTCGTCGTCGGCTTCAATCACCGTATCGCCACGGGGAATAATTGGCCGGTTGCGGCGGTAAATGGCTGCCACGCGTGTTTCCACGTTGGGCATGTGTTTGGCTAAAAAGGCTAAATCCTGCCCCACCAGTGGGCCGCCGTAGAACGCCTTGACCGCCACCAACTGCACCAAACCACCGGCAAACTCCAACACCTGCAGCGCACCGGGGTGCTCAATCAGGCGGCGAACATGATCCGTAACCACTTGTTCAGGGCTGATCAATACATCAATAGGAATCGCTTCGTGGGCAAACAACCCCTTACGGGTGAGGTAGGCGGTTGAGCGTACGCGGGCAATTTTGGTAGGCGTGCGAAACAGCGTATGGGCGACTTGGCAGGCGATCATATTGATTTCATCGGTGTTGGTCACCGCAATCAACATATCGGCGTCTTCACAGCCCGCCTGACGCAGCACAATGGGATACGACGCCGAGCCCGTCACGGTGCGAATATCCAGTTTGGTGTGCAGCTCGCGCAGTTTTGCGCCGTCGGTATCGACAACGGTGATGTCATTTTCTTCGCGGGCAAGGTGCTCCGCCAGGGTGGCACCGACTTGGCCGGCACCCAAAATAATAATCTTCATCGGTGGTTAGATCACTCTGGCGACATGTCACTGAAGATAGTCACCTATCTATAGGGAAGCTGTCGAGTGCAGCAATGGCAGGCAGCTCTCTTAATGGGCCAAAAGTTGTTTTTTTACATCTTTTTGACGGCTAACGCCTTAAACGCCATCGATTTTTTACGCAGGCAATCTCTAAGCTCAAGGTGCCAATCAAAGGAGGCACATCGATGAATATTGCACTGTTGATAATCGCGACCGGTACAGCGGCGTACTTGTTTTACGCGCTATTTTGCCCCGAGCGTTTTTAGGAGATTGCCATGAACGACATGATCGCCATTTATGCCATCGTGGCATTACTTGGTGTGCCATTAGGGATATACATTGCCCGCGCGCTAAGTACCCAGCCAAGCCGAATCGACACGCTATTCAGAGTGATAGAAACGCCTATCTACCGGTTAGCAGGCGTTAATAGTCAAAGCGTAATGACGTGGCAAGTCTATGCGCTAGCTATTCTGAAACTGCATGTAGGCTTGATACTGCTGGCATGGCTGGTGTTTATGTGTCAGGGCTTATTGCCCCTGAATCCTGACGGCATACCCGGTATGAAGTGGGATACAGCGCTGCATACGGCGGTATCGTTTGCCACCAACACTAACCAGCAGCACTACTCAGGCCAGGCGCAGCTTTCCCACCTAAGCCAAACCTTTGCCATTGTAACGCTGCAGTTTTTAACTCCCGCTACGGGGCTCGCTGTGCTAGTCGCCATAGCGCGTACTTTGCTAGTGGCTCGGCCTGCGGGAACGGTAAAAGGGGTTGGCAATTACTATCATGATATGACCCGCACGTTAGTGCGCGTTATGTTGCCGCTAGCAGCAGTGGTGGCGCTGTTACTGACCTCGCAAGGAGTACCTTCTAGCTACCAAGCGGCGCATCAGGTGGAGATGCTGGATTCGCAAGTGGAAGAGGTGCAGTCGATCCCCTTAGGGCCGGTTGCATCAATGGTTGCGATCAAACAGCTAGGCACCAATGGTGGTGGCTGGTATGGGCCAAACTCTAGCGTTCCGCTTGAAAACCCAACGCCGTTGGCCAACGTGATTGAAACCGCTTCGCTGACGATTATTCCCTTCGCATTACTGATTGCCATCGCACTTATTAGTGGCCGACGCCGGTTAATGATCGGTATTGGTGCTGTGATGCTGACGTTTTCGCTGATTTCCACCTCGGTTGTGGTTTCTTCGGAACGTATGCCGAATGCTGCGCTTGTCGAGCTTTCCCAGCCCGGCGCTAATCTGGAAGGCAAAGAACTGCGTTTTGGTACCGATCTTTCCGCTTTGTGGGGCAGTTGGACGACACAAACATCGAACGGCTCCGTTAACGCCATGCACGACAGCTTCAACCCCATGGGCGGCATGATGGTGTTGATGGATATGTTTGTGAACGTCACCTTTGGTGGCATAGGTGTTGGGCTTATCGGTTTCTTTCTCTATCTGATGTTGGCGGCTTTTGTTGGCTCATTGATGGTCGGTAGAGCGCCTGAGCTGTTTGGCAAACCGCTAGAAACCCGTGAAATGCGCTGGATCTCCCTAGCGATCCTGGTACAGCCGTTAGTCATACTTGGTCTCTCCGCGCTTACCGTAGCAATGCCTAACGCTGCTGGAACCTCAAATCCAGGTTTCCACGGCCTAACCCAAGTGCTTTACGAATTTGCCTCTGCATTTGCTAATAACGGCTCTGGTTTTGAAGGGCTTGGCGATGATACGCCGTGGTGGAACCTTGCCTGTGTTATCACCCTGATGGTCGGTCGATTCCTGCCCATGCTGGTGCCATTAGCGGTGGCCGGATGGCTGGCAGCGAAGCGCACGGCACCCGCAGGACGCGGCACCTTGCCGATGGATAGTCCGGCATTTATGGGATTGACCGCCGGTGTGATTGTGATTGTTAACCTGCTGGGCTTCTTACCGGCGTTAGTGCTTGGCCCGATTGCTGAAGCCGTGACGCAAGGCTTCTAGGAGAAACGAGATGTCACATACTGAGCTTGCTAAACAGCCGCGTCGTCCGCTACCCATTGGCCAGGTCGTCGCTGGGGCTGTGAAAGGACTTGCGCCTCAACAACTTGCGCGAAACCCTGTGATGGCCGTGGTCGCCATTGGTACCGTAGTGTGCTTTGGGCTGACACCCATTGCTTTTGCCCAGGGAGAAAATGGCGGTTTTGCGTTGGCTATAGCGTTGTTGTTGCTAGCCACCGTTCTGTTCGCCACGGGTGCCGAGTCGTTGGCAGAGTCACGTGGTAAAGCCCATGCTGGGGCGCTGCGTAAAACCAAGGGAGAGCTGAAGGCGGTTAAGCTGAACGCTGATGGTACGACGAGTAATGTAACGGCCGACTCTCTCCGTAAAGGCGATCGTGTGAAGGTGGTTGCAGGGGAGCTGATTCCCGCCGATGGCGATATCGTTGAAGGGGCTGCCTCGATCAATGAGTCGGCTGTCACCGGTGAATCTGCGCCCGTACTGCGTGAAGCGGGCACTGATAACAGCGGTGTCAGTGCCGGTACCAAAGTGCTGTCGGATTATCTGATTATTGAAGTTAGCGCTAACCCTGGCGAATCGTTGTTAGATCGCATGATTGCCTTGGTAGAAGGCGCCAACCGTCAGAAGACACCTTCCGAGCTGGCGCTATCGGTACTCTTGGCAATGCTGACGCTGGTGTTTTTAATCGTGGTCGTCACCTTGGTACCCATGGCGGCTTTTGTGGGCGTTGAAACCTCCACGGTGATGCTCGTGGCACTGCTGGTGTGTTTAATTCCCACCACTATTGGTGGCCTCTTGCCTGCTATCGGTATTGCGGGTATGGAGCGCGCCATGCGGGCTAACTTGGTGGCTAAATCCGGTAAAGCCGTTGAGATTGCTGGCAGCATCGACACCTTGCTGCTGGATAAAACCGGCACGATAACGCTTGGCGATCGCCGTGCGACGGAGTTTGCTCCCTGCCAGCAGGTTCCGCGTCAGCGAGTCCGTGACGTGGCCTTTTTAACGTCCCTGGAAGACCCTACGCCGGAAGGTCGCTCAATTGTAGAGCTAGCCACTGAACAGGGCGTTGATGTCCAGCTTAGACAAGAAACCGATGGTGCAGTCTTTGAAGCGTTCAGTGCTGAAACACGCCTGTCAGGCGTTGATCTGATCGGCGGCAAAAAGCTGCGCAAGGGAGCACCGAATGCGATTGCGGAATGGGTAAAAGCTCAAGGCGGTGACATACCCAGCGATTACGAGCAGGTCATTGCACGTATTTCACGGGATGGCGCAACCCCCATTGCGGTGGCAGAAGGTAATCAGATTTTGGGCGTGGTGGCGCTGTCTGATGTGATTAAAAGCGGTATCGCGGAGAAGTTTGCTGAACTGCGTGCTATGGGTATCAAAACCGTAATGATCACGGGCGACAACCCGATTACGGCGTCGGCTATTGCCGCGACGGCAGGCGTGGACGACTACATTGCCGAAGCCACGCCAGAGCGCAAGCTAGCGTTGATTCGCGAAGAGCAGGCCAGTGGTCGTTTGGTTGCCATGGTGGGTGACGGTACTAACGATGCTCCTGCTCTTGCTCAAGCGGATCTAGGGTTGGCCATGAACTCTGGCACCCAGGCAGCCCGTGAAGCGGCCAATATGGTGGATCTGGACTCTGATCCTGGCAAGCTGATTAGTGCGGTAGAAATTGGCAAGCAGTTGCTGGTTACCCGAGGCGCGCTGACGACGTTCTCGCTGGCGAATGATGTGGCTAAATACTTTGTTATTTTGCCAGCGCTGTTTGCCGCCAGTTTTCCTGCACTAGGCGTACTCGATGTTATGAATTTGCACTCGCCGACCACAGCGGTGCTAGCGGCAGTGCTGTTCAACGCCTTGATCATTCCGGCATTGATTCCATTTGCCTTGCGCGGTGTGTCTGTAAAGGCGGCATCGGCGACAGAGTTGTTGCGTCGAAATCTGCTGATTTATGGACTGGGTGGGCTGCTACTGCCATTCCCCGCCATCAAGCTTCTCGACATGCTGATTGCGTTATTTATCTAGGAGAAACGTGATGAATGTAGATATGAAACGCCAGATCGCTGCGAATGACGAGGTGCTACAGGCAAAGGCCTCCTGGGGCAATGCACTTCGCTTTATGGTGGTAATGGCCGTTCTTCTGGGACTGATTTACCCGTTGGTTACCACAACACTGGGCGGCTGGTTATTCCCCGAGCAAGCGCAAGGGAGTTTGATTCGAGATGCCTCTGGTCGGGTGGTCGGGTCAAGCCTGGTATCCCAGACGTTTGTCAGCGATGAGTACTTTATTGGTCGCCCATCAGCGGCGGGCAATGACGCAGGTGGCGTCTCAGGATCTAATCTGGCGCCGAGTAACGTATCGCTGCGCGAGCGCGCCCAGGCAGATGCAAATGTCATTGCTCAACGTGAAGACGTAAGTGTCGATCAAATCCCTGTTGATCTGATTACCGCGTCTGGCTCCGGTATCGACCCGCATATCTCCCTCGAGGCGGCTGAGCTACAGGTTGCCAGAGTAGCGCAAGCACGCGGCATCGACGAAGCTACTGTGATGGCGCTAATTGATCAAGCACTTGAAAACACAGGCTGGCTGGGCTCGCCGGTGGTGAATGTGTTGCGGCTGAATGTCAGTTTGGATGATCGTTTTCCAGTATCATCAACCACCGCAGCGCCATTAACCCCAGCTCCCGTCACCCCGGTGGCTTCAGACACCATGGAGTAAACCAATGTATTCAGCGGATCAGCGACCCGATCCCAATACATTGCTAAAAGCCGCGCGCCGAGAGGCGCGCGGCTGTTTGCGTGTATTTCTGGGAGCCGCACCCGGTGTGGGTAAGACATACACCATGCTTCGCACCGCCCGTGAACGGGCAGAGGAAGGTGAAGATATTGTCATTGGCGTGGTGGAGTCGCATGGGCGCGCAGATACCGAAGCCTTGTGCGATGGGGTGGAGCGGCTTCCGCTAGCGCCTTTAAAGCACCATGGCAGAACCTTCTATGAATTTGATATTGATGCCGCCCTGGCGCGACGCCCCACTATTTTATTGGTAGATGAACTTGCCCACCGTAATATCCCTGGCAGTCGGCACTCGCGCCGCTACCAGGATATTGAAGAGCTGCTCAATGCAGGTATTGACGTGTGGACAACCGTTAATGTCCAGCATCTCGAAAGCTTGAATGATGATGTCGCGCGGATTACTGGGATTCGCATGCGCGAAACGGTGCCCGATGCGCTGTTAGAGCGCGCCCGAGATGTATCGCTTGTTGATTTAACGCCTGACGAGCTTCTTGAGCGCTTAAGGCGTGGCAAAGTCTATATACCCGAACAAGCCCGTGCTGCCATGGAAGGTTACTTTAATGAATCCAATCTCAACGCGCTGCGTGAGCTGGCAATTCAAACCATGGCCGAGCGAGTAGATGCTGATGTGAAGGTAGCCATGGATGCGGGTGGTAGGGCAGGCCCCTGGCCGGTAAGACCGCACCTGTTGGTGGTGATTAATGGCAGTGAAGACGACGTATCGCTGGTTCGCGCGGCTCATCGGATGGCAGAGCGGCGCTTGGCGGTCTGGCGAGCGGTCTATGTTGATAAAGGAATTGTTTCCCCAGAGCAGCAACTAGCTGTTGAACAAGTTTTTAGCCTGGTTACTCGGCTGGGTGGCGATTCAATACGTTTACAAGGGCATAGTCAGCTAAGCGAAGTGCTCAACTATGCACGTTCAATTAATGCGACCACCATTGTGGTAGGCCGCGAAGCGAAGCGTCGCTGGTGGAAATGGTCACGGCCACTGGCTCAACGTTTGATGGCGCATGCCGAGGCATTCGATATTGTTGTAGTGGCACAAGGGGCCGTAAAACAACGCGCCAATAGATGGCGGCATGGCTGGAAACTGCATCCTCCCCAATTACTGGCCACTAGCTTGGCGGTGATGGCATCCCTAGGGGTGGCTGTCATGCTAGAGCCCTGGCTTGAGCTGGCCAACTTACCCCTAGTGTTTTTAGTGGCCGTACTGTTTAGTGCCGTTTGGGCGGGTACCGCCATGGCAATGTTCAGTGCCATCGCGAGCTTTTTAGCGTTCAACTTCTTCTTTACCGAGCCACGTCTAACCTTTGCCATGGTAGAGCGTGGGCAACTGCTGACCGCAGTGTTCTTCTTGCTCGTAGCCGTGGTGGTTGGGCAGCTTGCGGGCAGGGGACGTCGGCGTTTAATTGCACTGCGCGCTAGCCGCGATCAGACCCAACTTTTGTTGCGTTATGCCGAACAGCTATCAACCGCGACAGACAGCGCCAGTGCAGCAAAAATTGGCGTTGATACATTGGTGCAGTGCTTTGCGGTGCCCACGGTATTTATTGAAAGCGCCGAAAGCGCGAATGAAGTGCGAGTTGTGCAGGCGCTGCCGGATTCGGTGCGTCTGGACATGGCCGCTAAGCAAGCGGCGGTATGGAGTTGGCAGCATCAAAAGCCCAGTGGCCAAGGCACAGACACCCTGAGTCAACAGGCTTGGCGCTTGATACCCCTGACCGTGCAGGGAGAAAAAGTAGGGATGCTGGCGCTTAAACTGTCGGAAAGCCAAAAAGCGCTCACCTACGAACGCGAGTCGTTAATGGATACGCTGGTGCGTCAGCTTAGTATGGCGCTAGAGCGCACCCGACTAGTGGCAGAGCTGAATACAACCCGTGTCTCCGAAGAGAATGAACGTCTGCGCTCTGCGTTACTCTCGTCGGTGTCTCATGACCTACGTACACCACTCTCTTCTATTATTGGTTCAGCCAGCTCGTTGATTGAACTCAAGCCGCAGCTAAGCGATAGCGACCAACGTGAGCTGCTTGATGGCATTTTGTCCGAAAGTGAGCGGCTCAATCGATACATACAAAACTTGTTGGATATGACCCGACTAGGCCACGGTACGTTAAAAATTGAGCGAGACTGGGTAGCGTTTGACGACGTTATTAACTCAGCGCTCAAGCGCTTGGGTCAGTCACTTAAGCATGTCGTTGTGCGCAAGTCCTGGCCTCCTTCGTTACCGCTACTTTATGTCCACCCTGCGCTGGTAGAGCAAGCGTTGGTCAATGTCTTGGATAACGCTCAACGTTTTTCACCTCCAGGGGGGGAATTGAGCATAAAGGCGCACTGCGCGGAAGGTGACCCCGCAACGTTGGTGATTACTGTTGAAGATCAAGGCCCTGGTATTTCCCCCGAGCTGCGCGAGCAGGTATTCGATATGTTTTACAGCGGTGGCGACGGCGATAGAAGTGCCCACGGCAGCGGCCTTGGTTTGGCCATATGTCGTGGCATGATTGGCGCCCATGGCGGCACTATTATGGCCAGTACGGGCGAAAGTGGGCGAGGTACCGCGATTATTATAACGCTGCCACTGTTAGGTGCAGATATTAGGAGGGGTGATGAAGAGTGAAGGCAGCGGTCGCATTCTAATTGTTGATGATGAGCAGCAGATTCGGCGATTTCTGCGTATCAGTTTAGCCTCTCAGGGCTACGCAGTATTGGAAGCAGAGAATGGCGAGCAAGCGTTAGCCATGGTGTATACCCAAGCCCCTGACGTCGTGCTGCTCGATTTAGGCTTACCTGATATGGATGGCCACGAAGTACTACAGGGTATACGTGAGCACAGTCCCGTGCCGGTCATTGTGGTATCTGTTCGTGACCGGGAAGAAGAGAAAGTCTTTTCGTTGGATAACGGTGCTAACGATTACGTTACTAAGCCCTTTGGCATTCAAGAGTTACTCGCGCGTATAAGAGCTGTATTGCGCTTGGCCCAGAAAGCTCGGGGAGAGCAAACATCAAGTTATTATATCAGTCAGGGGTTAGCGATTGATCTGGAACTAAGGCGTGTCACACTACAGCAAGAAGACGTGCATTTAACGCGCAAAGAGTTCGCTGTGTTAGCACGCCTGTGCCGCTACGCTGGGCGAGTCGTTACCCAGACCCAGCTGTTAAAAGAGATATGGGGGCCAACGCATGTTGATGATACGCACTATTTGCGCATTGTGATCAGCCGGCTAAGGCAGAAGCTGGGAGATGACCCACAAACACCCACCTTGCTTCAAACAGAAGCAGGCGTCGGATATCGATTGCTGGTAGAAGCCGCGCTGCGCCCTGAAACGTAGCACGGTTCTAACAAGGTTAGCGTCGCCAGAACATCGGTGTGAGCAGCACCACGACCGTTAAAATCTCCAGGCGCCCCATTAACATACCGATGCACAGTAGCCATTTAGCGGCATCGGGTAGAGTTGCAAAGTTACCTGCAGGGCCAATGGTGTCACCGAGACCCGGGCCTACATTCGCCACCGCAGTGGCCGCACCGGAAAGGGCAGTGACTAAGTCCAGTCCCAATGCTGAAAGGCTCAAGGCAAGCACTGCAATCGTGATAAAAAAGAAGAAAGAGAAGGCCACTACGCTACGGGAAATATCATTGGTCACCGGCTGCTGATTATAGCGCGTTGTGAAAACACCATTCGCGTGAATTAGGTAGCGCAACTGATTACGCAGCATCAGCATAGCGATTTGGAACCGGAAAACTTTCATACCACCGCTGGTAGAGCCGCTACAGCCACCTATAAACGTAAGATAGAAGAACGCCACGATGGGTAATGAACCCCACAGCGTATAGTCGTCGGATGCATAGCCAGTGGTAGTCACAACTGAAATGACGTTAAACGTGACGTGGGTGAGCGAGACAAACCAATCATCGCCTTGTAAAACGCGCCATGTGCTAAGAACTAAAATTGCCGCTAGCAGCAGTTTTAACAAACCACGCACCTGTTGGTCTTTCCACAGGGCGCTGCGGGAGGTACGAATAAAGCGAATATATAAGACGAAGGGTAGCGCACCACTCAGCATAAAAAGGCTACCCATCCATACCAACCACGGTTGCTCCGCGTAGGCACCAAACGAGGCGTCAGAGTTGGCAAAGCCACCGGTCGCCAATGATGTCATCCCGTGAACCACGGCATCTAGTGGCAGCATTCCACCGACCCAATAGCTCAGTATGGCCAGTAGGGTCAGCGCCACGTAGATAGTTAGCGTCGCTTTTGCAATACCCCCCGTACGAGGCATTACTTTATCGGACCAATCCGAAGATTCAGTGTGGAATAGCCGCATGCCGCCTACTTTAAGAAACGGCAGAATAGCGATGCCCATGACGATAATGCCGATACCACCCATCCACTGCATTAAGCCTCGCCACAGCTTTAGTCCGTCGGATAACTCTTCGATCCCCGTTAAAATGGTCGAACCGGTAGTGGTGATCGCGGAGACCGACTCAAAGACTGCATTCGTGACGCTAAGTTGGGGCGCACCTAAGATAAGTGGAAGGCTGGCAAAACAGCTAATGCTGGTCCAACTGCCCGCCGTCAAGATAAACATTTGCCAAGGCTTCAGCTCCAGCGATACTCGGCGGGTTAGCAACCAAGTGATCAGCGTGGCGCTCAGAATAATGAGAAGCGACATTCCGAACGCAGGAGCGTCAGGATCTTTTTCAAACACCAGAACAATCCAAGGCAGTGTCATAAACATGGCAAGCACTAACCATAACACTGCCATGATTTTAAATATTTGTGCCCAATTGCGGTAAGCGTCTCGATAGTAAATCCCGCTGGGAAAGGTGGTCATAGATCCGCTCTTAAATTGCCCTAATGTTTATCGCGATATAACACCATGACAATCACAAAAAGTCCGTAAAATTTCTCTAAAAAATACTCAAGTAATCAATACAGTGATGAAAAAACCGGCCCCATCAATAGGGCCGGTGACGAGCAAGGTGCTCAAGCGAGGAAGCGGGAGTGCTGCACTTATGAGTTAAATCCAGGAATTTAGCCTTTGACGCCCCCAGCGGTTAATCCGCCAATAATCCAGCGCTGGCAGATCAAGAACGCAACGGTAATGGGCAGGCCGGAAAGCACTGCAGCAGCGGCAAAGTTGCCCCAGCGCTGGTTGTGGTCAGCAAGGTATTGTTGGGCACCTACCGCCAGAGTGAGTTTGTGTTCATCCACCAGTAGTACTGAGGCCATGGGATATTCCATGATGCTCATCACAAAAGCCAGAATGAAAACCACCATCAGAATAGGAATCGACAGCGGTAGCAGAATGTAGCGGAACGCCTGCCAGGTGCTGGCGCCATCGACCATCGCCGCTTCTTCCAGCGAGCCATCAATCGACTCAAAGTAGCCTTTAATGGTCCAGATATGCAGCGCGACCGCGCCCAGTGATGCCACGATCAGTGCGCCGTGGGTATTGATGCCTAACCAGCCAACAAACTGCCCCAGCCGATCAAACAGGGCGTAAAGCGCCACGAGCGACAGCACGGCTGGAAACATCTGAAAAATCAGCATGCCTTTCAAAAGCGGTTCTTTGCCTTTAAAGCGCATGCGTGCGAAAGCGTAAGCGCTCGTCGTCGCTAACATTAGAATCAGCACCGAAGAAACCACCGCCACTTTTATCGAGTTCCACAGCCACAGCAGCACGGGAAAAGGCGGTTGAACAATACTGCCATCCGGGCGTTCCCAGGGAATTCCCAGTGCTAGCGACCAGTGTTCCAACGAGAAATTCTCGGGAATCAAGCTGCCAGAGGCAAAGTTACCCTCGCGAAATGAGATTGAAATCACCAACAACAGTGGGAAGACAATCAGCGAAACAAAGCAGATCAGTGCAAGGTGTGCGCCCAAGCGGCGCGCACCCACAGAGCGGGGTTGAACCATGGCCATGAGTAACCTCCTAAACCTTAACCTTGGAAAGGCGCAAATTGAGTAACGACATACCCGCGACCAAGAGGAAAATGAGCGTTGCGATGGCGGCTGCCAGCCCAAAGTTCTGTCCGGCATCCTGGAAGGCAATGCGGTAGGTGTAGCTGACCAAGAGATCGGTGGTGCCTGCTGGTGTGCTGGCGCCCAAAATGTCAGGGTTGCCGCCGGTTAATAGCGCAATTAGCACAAAGTTATTGAAGTTAAATGCAAAGGCAGCAATTAACAGCGGTGTTAGCGGTTTAATAATCAGTGGCAGGGTAATCTTGAACAAGTTGGTAATGGGGCCGCCGCCATCTACCGCCGAGGCTTCGTAGAGATCTTGGGGGATGGCTTGGATTAGCCCCATACACAGCAGCAACATATAGGGGTAGCCCAACCAGGTATTAACAATCAATAGCATGGAGCGCGCCAGCCACGGGTCAGTGAACCACTCTGGCCGAACGCCAAACAGCGTGTCCAGAATCATATTCACTTCACCGAAGTGTTGGTTAAACATGCCTTTAAATATCAGGATGGAGATAAAGGCGGGCACGGCGTAAGGCAGAATTAACAGCGTGCGATAAACGGCTTTGCCCTTGAGTTGGTCCCACTGCAACAGTGACGCCAAGACAAAGCCAACGGCTAGGGTGAAGACCACCGTCAGTGCGGCAAACACAAAGGTCCACACAAAGATCTGCATGAAGGGACCACGAATGTCGGGATCGGTGAATATCTTCGTATAGTTGGTAAACCCTACGTTAACAGGCCATCCCGGCGTGATGCTTTCGCCGTTATCAGCGACAAAAAATCCGCTAGCGGGGTCGGGGGTAAGAACGCGGTCATCGCGGCGATCATAAAGCGAGCCGTCTTCACGTGCTTCGTAGCGATCTACCATAGGAGCAAACTGGCGTAACCCTGCCATACGCAGCTCCGCGCCATCAGGTGTCAGCAGCCTAAGCCCTTGCAGAGAATCACGTGCCTGAATAATAGCGCGCATCCCCAGTGGCTCTTGGGCAGGCGAAGCGTCTACTGCCTGAATGCCTATTTGGCGGGTTTCATGGTTGGCGAAGTTGAGCGGTGACGAAACGAAACGCTGGGGCGTGTCTGCCTCACTGTTTTCCAGGTATAAGCGGACAAGCTCACCTGCTTGGTAAAGCGTTAGCTCAAACGCGTTGCCTTCCTGTTGATAGGTTTGGCTCATTAGTTGGCCGCGCACGCGCTCTTCCGATAGCAAGTTGCTGGAGCTGTAATTACTAAAGCTAATGCCGATGGTGTAAAGCAGCGGGAAAATAACAAATACGCCCAGCCCCGCCACGGCAGGAAAAATATACCGGTGGCTCATTAACGTGCGTTTAGTAAACACCACGCCTAGCGAGGCGCCCAGCACTAGAAAGAGCAGTGCGAACATCCACTGGCCGTTAAGGTGGAAGGCAACTACCAGCCATAACAGCGCGATTACCAAGGTGGCAATGATGCAGCGCAGTGCCCAGCGGGTGTAACGTTCGGTGAGATGGCGAGAGCGGTGGCGGGGAAGGCCACGAGAGGCGTTAGTGGTATACATAGTGACATCCTGAAAGCTGCCCGGTGGCATTGGCGACCGGGCAGAAGGGGCAGAAAAAGCTTACTGGCGCATACGCCGCGCAGCGGCATCCAGCGCTTCTTGGGGCGATTGACGTCCACTGCCGATGTTTTGCAGGGCGGGCTCCATGGCTGCCCAGAAAGCACCCATTTCAGGAATATTTGGCATGGGCATACCGACTTCGGCATTTTCAAGCGTCGCGGCAATGTTAGGGTTATCAGCAAGCTCAGCCTGATAATCGATATGAGCAACCGCTCCCAGTGAGCCGTCGCTGTTGAATGTGTGCATGCCCTCTTCGCTAAGCAGGTAGTTTTCTAAAAACTCCACGGCGAGAAAATCATTGGGTGTGGCGGAGTTAATCATTGCCGTCATCACGCCAAACATGGGTTTAGCACGTTCATCCCCCACTTTCGGCAGTAGTGCGACGCCGTAGTCAATTCCGCTACGCTCCAGGTTCGGCCAGGCCCATGGGCCGCTAATCATGGTCGCCACTTCGCCCTGGTTAAAGCGGGTGTCCATCAGGTTGTAATCAGTACCGCGGGGTAGTACATCGCTTTCGATCAACTCAACCAGCAGTTCAGCCCCTTGAAAGGCACCTTCGTTGTTAACGCCGATATCGCTGACGTCATAGCCGCTGTCGGTTTGCTTGAAAGGGTAGCCGCCGTTGGCCGCTAGCAGGGTCCAGCCGTAATACGGCTCGCTGTAATCAAATAGGATGGCCTTTTTGCCGTCTTGAGAGAGCATTTCGTCAAGCTCCATCAGTTCGGCAAAGCTTTCTGGCGGTGTTTCTACCAAGGCTTTGTTGTAAATGAGGCCCAGTGACTCTACCGATATCGGGTAGCCGTAGGTTTCACCATTCCACAGCGCAGCTTCCCAGGTAAAGTCGTAAAACGCTTCGCGGAAGCCGTCACTAGGGGCGACTTGTTTCAATAAGCCGCTTTGTGCCCACTCGCCCATGCGATCGTGAGCCCAAATGACGATATCCGGTCCCTGGCCACTTCCCGCCGCTTGCTGAAAGCGGTCGGTAAGGTTATCGGGAAATACCACCTCAACTTCGATGCCGGTTTCTTCAAGAAACTGCTCGGCAACTGCGCGAATGCCTGCTTGACCTTTATTATCACCCATCCAGATAGTCAGGCGGTCGTCCTCAAACGCAACGGCGGGAAGGGCGGCACTGGCAGCCAGCGTGGCGCTTAGCAGTGGCATCATAATTGGGCGAGACGTTGCCATAATGTAAATACCTCATTGTTGTTGTCGTAGAGTGCTGCGAGCATGTTGATGAGCAGCGCTTTAGTCACTGCCAGCGTCGCCAATTACGCGCAATGTCACCTCATCCTCAAGGGGCGTAGCGATGGCGTATCCAAGGGGCGTAGAGTGGAATGAAAGGTAACAATAAAGCGGTATAACGTTAGGTGTCGGCATCGGTACTGCTCAGGGTCGACACTGCTCAAATAGAGACGTAAATAACGTTTAAAGTTGTAATTGGGGAGGCAGTGCTATTTTTTTGTAGTAAAATTACATGTAATGTTGCGTATAATGCCCGATATCAGATAGATTTTAGGTAATCTAACTACATTAGATCATCTAATTATAAATAGGAGCTGAGATGAGCCAGTCACATTCCCCGCTGGGCGATCAGAAACACGCTATTGATTTAGCGCTGTTTGGGGCGCTGGGCGATCTTGCGATGCGCAAGCTGTTTCCTGCGCTTTATCACCTTGACCGTGAGGGCTTAATGCCCGCAAGCACGCGGATTATGGGGCTGGCACGTCAAGCGCATGACACCGCTGCATTCCGCCAATTAGTAAGCGGCGCGCTGCAAAAGCGGCTAAAAAAAGATGAGCAAGATAAAGAGAGTCTCGAGCGTTTTCTAAATCGGCTTGACTATTGCCAGCTGGATTTCAAAAAAGCTGAGGGTTTTGAGCAAATACGTGAATGGCGCGAAGGCTCCGATCGCCCCATGGTGGTTTATTTATCCGTTGGCGCCATGATCTACGGCGATATTTGCCGCAACCTTGAGGCGAGTGGCAGCCTGGATGAGCAAACGCGGGTCATCGTTGAGAAACCCATCGGCTACGATCTAGTGTCATCAGAAGAAGTTAACGACGCAATTGGGGCCGTTTTTCCTGAGTCGCGTATTTACCGTATTGACCACTATTTAGGTAAAGAAACGGTACAAAACCTGATTGCGCTGCGCTTTGCTAACCCGTTATTCGGGACGCAATGGAATCAGAACCACATTTCCCATGTAGAAATTACCGTTGCAGAAAAGGTCGGTATTGAAGGGCGCTGGGGCTACTTCGATGATGCTGGGCAGCTCCGCGATATGGTGCAAAACCACTTGCTCCAATTGCTATGCTTGATTGCCATGGATCCGCCTTCCAACCTGGATGCCGACGCGATTCGTGATGAGAAAGTAAAAGTGCTTAAAGCCCTAAAGCCGTTTACCGGTGAAGCGCTGGGGCGTGATGTAGTACGTGGGCAATATACCGCGGGCACCAACGATGGTCAGCCGGTACCGGGCTACCTGGAAGAAGAAGGGGCGAATACCCAAAGCCAGACCGAAACCTTTGTGGCAATGAAAACTGAGGTTTCAAATTGGCGCTGGGCGGGTGTGCCGTTCTACCTGCGTACCGGTAAGCGTATGCCTGAAAAACTGTCCCAAATCGTGATCCACTTCCGCCAGCAGCCGCACTATATTTTTGACCCTGACCAGCGGGGAATTGCGTCTAACAAGCTGATTATTCGCCTGCAGCCGGATGAAGGGATCGCGCTTCAAGTGCTCACCAAAGACAGCGGTTTGGATAAAGGCATGCGCCTGCGTCCTGGCCCGTTGCACCTGGACTTTAACAGCGCGTTCCCTAAATCACGTATCCCAGACGCCTATGAGCGCTTGCTGCTGGAAGTTATGAAAGGCCAACAGTATCTGTTCGTGCGCCGTGACGAAGTTGAGCACGCTTGGCGTTGGTGCGACCAGCTCATCGACGGTTGGAAAGCCCGCGAAACCCCGCCGCGCCGTTACCCGGCAGGCTCTTGGGGGCCGGTCGCCTCCATCGCCATGATTACCCAAGATGGCCGCAGTTGGTACGAGGATTATTAATATGAGCGAAGCACGTCAGGCGCTAGCACAACAGCTGGCAGAAGCGGTCTTCCAGGCATTGGCCGAAGACTTAAATCGCCAAGAGCGCGCGCTACTAGTCGTCTCGGGTGGCTCTACGCCGGTGCCATTTTTTAAAGCGCTGGCAGCCAAGCCGCTGCCTTGGGAGCGCATTGATATCACCTTGGCCGACGAACGTTGGGTGGGTGAGGAAAGTAGCGATAGCAATGCCAAGCTGGTGCGCGAAAACCTGCTTCAAGGAGCGGCTGCGAACGCCAACTTCGTACCGCTAACCTCAGATGCCTCGACGCCGGAAGAGGGAGTTGAAGAGGTTGCCAAACGCACGGCATCTCTGCCCTGGCCCGCCAGCGTTGTGATCTTGGGAATGGGCGGCGATGGCCATACGGCGTCGCTGTTCCCCGACAGTCTAGAACTAGGTTTAGCGCTCTCTACCGATGAGCCGCTTGTCGCGGTACGCACGCCTAGTCAGCCGCAGCCGCGTATTACTTTCTCGGCAGATCGCCTACATCAGGCGCATCGACATATTTTACATATTACTGGCGATGATAAGCGCAGCGTATTGGCAAACGCCATGAATGGTGATGATGTCCTTAAGCTACCTATTCGCGCGTTTTTATCTTGCCCGTTAGCGATCTACTGGGCGCCGTAACGCCTGGGCTTTCGCCAATAAACGTTTGCCAGTAACACCTGCTTGGAGACTCACTGATGACAATCGATAAACAGCTACCCTCAACGCGCACTGCCGAGCTTGACAGCATCTGCTTAAAAGCCGAGGTCATTCCGGTAATTACCGTTGAGCGTCTTGAAGATGCGGTACCGCTAGGTCGCGCCTTGGTGGAAGGTGGCTTAAGCGTGTTGGAAATTACCTTGCGTACCGACTGCGCGCTGGAAGCAATTAAACGCATGAAAGAAGCGCTGCCGGGAGCTAGCATCGGTGTAGGTACCGTGTTAACGCCCGCACAATACCGCCAAGCTGAACAGGTAGGTGCGGATTTTGTGGTGACACCCGGCGCCACTGAAGCGCTTTATCGCTATGGCGTAGAGAGCCCGGTGCCGATGTTGCCCGGCGTATCAACGATCTCTGAGCTGATGACAGGCTGGCAATACGGCTACCGCCGCTTCAAGTTTTTCCCGGCTGAGTCCAGTGGTGGTGCCAAAGCTATCAAAGCCTTTGGCGCGCCGATTCCCGAAGCACGTTTTTGCCCAACCGGCGGTATCACGGTTGATAACGCTGAAACCTACCTGTCACTACCCAATGTTATGTGTGTAGGCGGTTCTTGGCTAACGCCGAAAGCCATGGTTGAAGCAGAGGATTGGGACGGTATTCGCGAGCTGGCCCGTCAGGCCGCTGAGCGTTTTCACCACTAACGAATACGATGTAAATCGACACGAGCACTCTCGTTACTTGCCTCACTGATATCGGGTCGTGTGGGTAAGTCATTTGCCCGAGCATATTGCCATGCTCGGGCTTTTTTGTGGTGTGCCAGGTAGGGGGTTATCGGCGCGACCTTTCCCAACCCGTGGCGAGTAGTGCCGTGATGGCACACAGTAAGGCACTCTGGCCCATATTATTTAGCCAACTGCTGGCTCCGAGCCCTACTCCTATTAGCAGGTAGTAGCCGAGGCCGAATAGGGCGCCAGCGCTGCCCAACTGCTGCTGGTAGTTTTTAAGTGCTCGGCTGAGGATATTGGGAATAGCCACCGCAAACGCTGCTGTTATACCCATCATCGGTAACAGGAATAGCAAGGAAGATTGCAGGGTGTAGACGCCTAGGGCGCTGACCACCGCTAGTTGACAGGCTCGGGCGATAAGTTGGTGAGGGCTCCCGCCATTCTTGAGTAGCGTCTTGTTGGCATAGCTGCCAAGTATGCTGCCGGTTGCCAGCGCTACTCCGCTGTACCCGAACGCCTGCGCGCTCAGTCCAAGCCTATCAAATAGGAATGGGCCCTGTAGATAATAGCCAAACAGCAGTACGTTAAAGCAGGCTACCAGAATGACATCGCGCCATAGCGCAGCGTCTCTCACCATCTGTTTTCCTAGCGTGACTAGGTCAACAGGCACCTGTGCCTGGCGGGTTTCTGGCAGTATTTTGGCGGTGATGGCAAGCAACAGGAGTGCCAGCACAAGCAGTGCGCTGAACACTGCCTGATGACCACCAACGCTGACCAACTGCCCGCCAGCAAACAGACCGACCACTGGACTAAGGGCGATACCCATTCCCATGTAAGAGAAAATCTGTGCCAGTTTCGCTCCCTGCCAACGGTCACGCAAGATTGTCTGGCAGACCACAGAGCCGGTCGCTGCGCCAAAGGCGCTTAGCGCTCGGGCTAGCAGTAGCCAATGAAAATCGGGAGCGTAGATAGCAATGCCTGAACCGAGTGCGTAGCAGCCCAGCCCAAGCAGCATTGCCGAACGACGACCTAGCTTGTCTGCCATCATGCCCCAGAACACTACGCCAAAGGCGAACACTAAAAAATAGCAGGAGAGGGTCAGTCCCGCAGTGGAGGCTGATACGCCGAAAAAGCTCGCCATCGACGGTAGTGCAGGGCTGTAGATAGTCTCGACCACCTGGGGGAACATCATCAGTGCCAGGATCAAAAAAAGTAGCGGGTTCATTGTAACGATTCCATGTCTCTTGAAACGTGGCGCTAGCTTACTTAGTCTTGTGTTGTTCAAATAACGTTATTCAAACCAAATATGTCGAAAATAAGACAGTGGCACTGATCAACCAGCAGCAGTCTTTTAACCCGGACTTGGTAGTCGGCAACGTGGTGGGAATTGCCGCCGAGGTCGGTCGCCATGATTCAGGTATGCACAGTCACGCCAAAGGGCAGCTGCTGTATGCCCCTCGTGGGTGTATGCGCATTGTGCTGGATGGTCAGCGATGCGTGCTGCCGCCAACTCGAGCGGCGTGGATTCCTGCTGGGGTTCAGCATCAGGCGATGATGACCAATGTGGTGTCATATCGCTCCGTCTACTTCAGCCTCGAGGTGTCTCAGTTACTTGGCCAGGAGGTGAAAGTGGTCGTAGTGAATGAGCTTTTGCGCGCACTGATCGAACGTATGGCCTGGTGGCCTTGGGATATAACGGATGTTAATACGCACAACACGCTGGCGTTGTTTATAGAAGAGATGCAGCAGGCTGAGCGTGAGTCACTGCAACTGACGCTACCGTTACACCCGCGTTTGAAGGCGCTGGTTGAACGCTGGAGCCCTGAGGGGGAATTACCCCCAGCTCTGATCCCGCTTGCAGGACAGTTCGGTGCTAGTGCTAAGACGGTTAGCCGGATTTTTTGCCGTGAAACCGGGCTGAGCTACCAGGCCTGGCGCCAGCAATGGCGTCTGCTTGCCGCTATCGAACTGTTATCAATGCAACGTCAGGTTAACGATGTGGCCTATCTGTTGGGGTTCTCTTCGGACAGCGCCTTTATTCATTTCTTCCGTCAGCACACAGGGATGACGCCACTGAAGTATATGCACGGGCAGTGGGAGGCTGAGCCTGGCAGGTTCACTGTCGATAGTGCTTGAAGAACTTCTCGTGCCAGGTCGACGTTTGAGTCTTTGAATCATCGTAAAGATCGACCCGGCTAGCTCAATCTCTATTTAGTGCCATCGAGGAAGTGCAGGAATAGGCAGCGTGATGGTTTTTGTTAATTTTTCCCTTGTTTATCCTCCTTTAGCCGAGCTTTCGCACTAAACCTAGAGCCGGGAAGAAAAAAGCGTGATAGCCTCAACTTAATCGATTAAGTTAGGGTTTTTTACATTGAATCTCATCAAATTTACTCCTCTTAGGCCAACGCTGCATTTTACGCCGCCTACTGGCTGGATGAATGACCCCAACGGGCTTGTATATTTCGAAGGGGAGTATCATCTCTTTTATCAATACCATCCCCACGACACGGTATGGGGTCCCATGCATTGGGGGCATGCGGTAAGCGCCGATCTCTGCGACTGGGAGCACTTGCCTATTGCACTGATGCCAGACGCCCAAGGGGCGTGTTTTTCAGGTAGTGCCATCGTAGATGAGCATGATGTGACGGGGCTGTTTGACGGTCAGCCGGGGCTGCTGGCGTTTTATACCTGCCACCGAGTGCTTTCCGATGACCCTGAAGATTATGAGCAATCGCAGTGTGTGGCCTACAGTCGTGATAAGGGCCGGACGTGGCATCAGTACGCCCATAACCCGGTGCTTGCCGCGCCAGGATTAAAAGATTTTCGCGACCCAAAAGTGTTGTGGCATGCCGCTACCCAGCGTTGGGTAATGGCGCTGGCCTGTGGGCAGGAAATTCATTTTTATACCTCGCAAAACCTATTGCACTGGCAGTTTGCCAGTGCGTTTGGCGAAGGCCACGGCGCGCATACTCAGCACCCTTGGGAGTGCCCCGATTTGTTCGAGCTGCCAGTGGAAGGTGCTAAGAATGGGCAGCTATCTAGCCGCTGGGTATTAATCGTTGGCATTGGGGCTACGCCCGATAATGCCTTTGGCTCGTTCACGCAATATTTTGTGGGCGAGTTCGACGGCCAGTGTTTTACTAACGACCACTCGCCTGATGACGTCATGATGATGGATGAAGGGCGTGATTTTTACGCCGTGCAGAGCTGGTCGAATACTTCGGGGCGCCGTTTAGCCGTGGCTTGGCTGAATAATTGGCAGTATGCCAATCATGCGCCTGAAGCCGGCTGGCGGGGAATGATGAGCCTGCCCAGGGAGTTAACCCTGCGTGCGACATCGAGCGGCATTCAGCTTTGCCAGCGTATCGCCAGCGAGTGCCATGAGGCGCTGACAGCCGTACCGCATACTATCCCGCCACAGGCGATGCTGGGGGTTGGGCAATATAGCGCCTTAACCTCGTTGCCACCGGTAAGTCGTGGTTTGCTTGAACTGACCTTAACGGCTGGCAGCCGAGTGGCGCTGTCGCTTCAGCAGGGAGATCATCAACAGCTTACGCTTGCAGCGGGAGAAGAGGACGTTGCACTTCGCTACACGCGTAATGGCGTGAACGGACAAGCAGCTTTCGATGACCATTTCGCCTGTGGCCATGCAGCGGGCAGCGTTGATGGTTTAACGATCACGGTAGAGTGGTGGTGTGATCATGGCTCGCTGGAGATCCTGGTGAACGGTGATACGCAACAACGAGCGATTACTCAGGTTAGCTTTACAACCCAAACGACAGGCTCGATTGATGTGTACGTATTGGAAGGTAGTGCAAAGTTGCTCGGTGGCAGTGTGGTGTCGAGTAAAACACCGGTAGCGCAAGAGAAGGTAGCCGATTCTTGCACTTGTTAGCGCGTCAGTAGTAGTTAGCGCGTTAGTGGGATTTAGCGTTTAAGTGGGATGCGTGATTAAGGGCGTGCTGTTGCACGCCCTTTTTTGCTACAGATGTGACGTATTTCTTAGCGCTTCAATATCACTATGGGTCGGCAGTGCGGCGTAGGCGCCTGGGCGGGTCACTGCGTGAGCACCACAGCGGCAGGCAATATCCACCGCGCGGGTTAGAAAGGCACTGTCCTGGTACCAGTTTTCATCAATTCCGTGCCGTGAAAGCTCAGCCAGCAGGCCGCCAATAAATGCATCACCGCCAGCGGTGGTGTCAACAGCGGTCACTTTAGGTGGTGTGATGGTGTGGTCAAGGCCAACACCTTTCAGCACCACCTTGTTAGGGCCGTCGGTGATTAAAATTACGTTTACCCCGGCGGCTAGTCGCTGAGATAGCCACGCTTCCTGAGAATGCCCACCACGCAGATAGTCAAGCTCATCTAATGAGACTTTAACGAGATCGGCGCTATCCAATAGCTCGGTTACCAGCCAGAGGTCGGCTGATCCTTCGCTCCACAGATTGTGGCGGAGGTTGGCATCCACGCTGACTAAACAGCCCGCGCGCTTTGCCATAGCGGCAATCGCTAAAGTGGTATCGGCAATCTCAGGGTCAGTCAAACTGTTGCTGCATAAGTGAACAATCGCCGGTTGTTCAAACACGCCGTGGGGCAGGTGCTCTAAGCGATAAAGCAGGTCGGCCGCCGGTGGGCGATAAAAATCAAACGTGCGCTCGCCGCTGCTATCCCGGGAAACAAACGCCAGCGCGGTGCGTGCTTCTTTGGTCAACACCACACCCTGAGTATCCACACCATGGCTTTTCAGCTCACGAATCAGGAAGTGGCCAAACGTATCGTCGCCCACCATGCCTAAAAACTGGCTGGGTACGTTAAGTCGGGCACAGGCAACCGCGACGTTAGCAGGCGCGCCGCCCGCGTAAGGCGTGAAGGTTTCTTGGCCAGTGTCATCGCCTAAGCGGCTGGACAACATATCAACCAAGGCTTCACCGAAAGCAATCACCGGCATCATAAGTCATTCCTTGTCATTATATTATTAATTGATGATGGGATTACGCGACGCAGTGGCCTCGCGCGGCCTCTAATAGCTCGTACCATGTCTCTCTTGAGAGCGTCTCAGGCCCGTCGAGCATGTCAGCAATACGCTCAGGCTTCACGCTGCCCACAACGGGAGTCGGCCGACTAGGCAGTGACCGCAGCCAAGCCAGCGCTAACGCGTTAGGGGTGCCGTTTTGCTCTCGGGCGACGCGGTTAAGAACGTTACCGACGTCGCCTTGCATGAGCGTGCCGCCCGCTAGTGGTGACCAGGCCATCGGCGCATGGCCGTCGGCACATAGATCATCAAAGCTGCCATCAAACAGGGGGGCATTATGGCTAATGGAAAGCTCGATTTGGTTGGCACGTAAAGGGTGGTGCATGGCGTTTTGCAGCCTACGCCACTGACTTGGCAAATGGTTAGAAATGCCCGCAGCGCCAATTTTGCCTGCATTGATAGCGTCATCAAGGGCACGGCCAGTTGCTTCTGCGTTCATTAATAAGTCAGGGCGATGAATTAAAAAGTGATCTAGCCGCTCGACGCCAAGGCGGTTAAGTGTATTGTCAATGGCGCGGCTTAGATAATCCGGGCTGGCGTTGTAGTGTTTCACCTTACCAGAGCCGTGGGCTGGGTTATCGTTGGCGATGCTCGCTTTGGTCACCACCTTAAGCCGTTTTGACAGTCCGGGACGCGTGTTTAGCGCGTGACCAAACAGCGTCTCGCACGCACCGTTCCCGTAAATGTCGGCATGGTCGAACCAGAGCAACCCCTGCTCGATACGGGCTTCGATCCAGTCGGCGAGATAGCTCGCCTGATGCATCTCTGGTGCTTCATGCAGGCGCATCATGCCGAGAACAAAAGGCACATCAAAGGTGTGAGCAGGCATGGGCATTCCTAATAAGTTAAAAGACTTCTTCGTTATGCAGCGCTTCGGCGGCGCCGAGCAGCCCTGTCCACGGGTGAGTAACAATCCACACGGGAATATCGGCGTTATACGCGCCCATCCGGCCCTTGTTCGCAAAGCTATCACGCAGTTCGGATTTGGGTAGCCACTCCAGTAGGCGCGGTAAAATCCCGCCGCATAGATAAACGCCGCCTCTAGCTCCCATTGTTAGGGTCGCGTCGCCGCATACATCGCCAAGGATTTTTAAAAAGCGCAGTAGGCTGGCGGTGGCGATAGGGTCACCCTGGTTGGCGGCTTGAGTAACTTCGGCTGGCGTCGTGCAGCCAGGCGTCTGCTCGTTCAGAGCACAATGGGCCTGATACAGCTCCAGTAAGCCCTGGCCGCATAAAATACGTTCTACGCTGACCCGTTGGTAGCGCTGTAGAAAAACATCCAACAGCGCCCGCTCGGTGCTGTCAGTGGGGGCGAACGTGACGTGGCCGCCCTCGGTGGGGAGCGGTATCCAGGCGTGTTGGCCGGGAAAAACGCCAGCAACGCCCAGACCTGTACCGGGGCCAATCACCAAGCGGGTAGAGTGAGACTGAGCCACACCTGCTTGCACTTCCACTAGGTTGTCGCTATCCACATGGGGAACGCCCAGCGCCTGTGCGGTAAAGTCATTAATCACTTTAAACAGCGATAGGTTCAGCGTCTGCTGAACATCGCTTTTCATAAAATCCCAGTGATTATTGGTCATCTTGACCCGCTCGGCGTGAACCGGGCAGGCAAACGCCAAACAGGCTTCCAGCGGTGCATTTTCCCCCGTGGCGCCCACGCGCTCCAGGTAATCCTGAATCGCGTCGATAACCCCAGGGTAGTCCGCGCAGGGAAGATTAATAATATCGTGGGGCGTCACCTCACCTGGCGTGACGAGCGCCAGGCGGGCATTGGTACCGCCAATATCACCAATTAAGGCCGGTCGCATTAGGCATCCTCTTGAAGAATCTGGCCCTGTTGGCGAGCGAGGTCGTCGGCTTCAAAGCCGCCCAGCGAGCCTGCGCCTTCTTCGCCACGCATGGCCAGGTGGCGGAAGCCGCTAAACAGTTCGCGGCCTAGGCCAACGTGGTAGTGGTCCAAATTCGCCACTACGCGCTCGCGATCGGCCCAGGTAGCCGCCTCTACTTTGGCTTCCAGCGTACCTGCGTTGGCGTCCAGGCGCACAATGTCGCCGTCGCGCAGTTTCGATAGCGGGCCACCGTCCAGTGCTTCTGGGCTGATGTGAATCGCTGCGGGCACTTTACCTGACGCGCCAGACATACGGCCATCAGTCACCAGTGCCACTTTGAAGCCACGGTCCTGCAGTACGCCCAGGAACGGCGTCAGTTTGTGAAGTTCCGGCATGCCATTGGCTTTTGGCCCCTGGAAGCGCACCACAACGATGACATCGCGATCTAAGTCGCCGGATTCAAACGCAGCCTTCATTTCGTTCTGGTCGGCGAAGATTTTCACCGGGGCTTCTACTACACGATGTTCGTCGGCAACGGCGGATACTTTGATCACGCCGCGTCCCAGGTTGCCTTTCATTACCGTTAGGCCGCCAGTCGCTGCAAAGGGGGTAGCGACTGGGCGTAAAACGGTTTCATCTAAGCTGCTTTCTGGACCTTCGCGCCAAACCACTTTGCCATTTTCCAGGAAGGGCTCTTGTGTGTAGGCCGTCAGATCGGTGCCGAACACCGTCGGGATATCGCCGTGCAACAAGCCAGCGCCCAGCAGTTCGCGGAACAGGTAACTCATGCCGCCTGCCGCCTGGAAGTGGTTAATGTCTGCTTGGCCGTTAGGGTATACCTGCATCAGGCTGGGCGTTACGGCGGAGAGATCTGTGAAGTCGTCCCAGTTCAGCGTAATGCCCGACGCAGCGGCCATGGCAATCAAATGCATCGTATGGTTGGTTGAACCGCCAGATGCCAACAAACCTACCACCGCGTTGACGATGGCGCGTTCATCGATCTGCTTATAGAAAGGGCGGTAGTCGCCGCCAGGTTCAGTGTTGCGAATAGCCTGTTCGGTCGCGTAGCGGGTCAAGGCTTCGCGCATTTCCGTGCCTGGGTTCACAAACGAGGTGCCTGGCAGGTGAAGCCCCATCACTTCCATCATCAGCTGGTTTGAGTTGGCAGTGCCGTAGAAGGTGCAGGTGCCAGGGCTGTGATAGGAGTCAGACTCCGCTTGCAGCAGCTCTTCGCGGCCCACTTTGCCTTCTGCGTATAGCTGACGGATGCGCGCTTTCTCTTTGTTCGGTAGGCCGCTGGGCATTGGGCCAGCGGGTACGAACATAGCAGGCAGGTGACCAAAGCGTGCTGCTGCGATAAACAGACCAGGGATAATCTTGTCGCACACGCCCAGATAAAGGGCAGCATCAAACATGTTGTGTGAAAGCCCAACCGCAGCAGCCATCGCAATCACGTCGCGGGAAAACAGCGACAGTTCCATGCCCGGTTGCCCTTGGGTAACCCCATCACACATGGCAGGAACACCACCGGCAAACTGGGCGGTTGAGCCCATGGCGCTAGCAGCGGCTTTGATGGTTTCCGGGAAGGTTTCAAACGGCTGGTGGGCCGACAACATATCGTTGTAAGAAGAAATGATCCCCAAGTTGGCGCTATTCATTAGCTTCAGGGAGTCTTTCTCTTGGGGGCTACAGGCGGCAAAGCCGTGGGCCAGGTTACCGCAGGATAGCTCTGCACGGTGCACACCACGCTTATGCTGGTCCGCCATGCGTTGCTCATAGAGAGCACGCCGCTCAGCAGAGCGCTCACGAATGCGTTGGGTAACCTCAGCAACGGTAGGATTTAAAGTAGCGGGTGTTGAGCTCGGCATAGAGACCTCTGCATGGTAGAGACGGTGAGTCAAGTTTGTAGTTATTTTACATCTTTTTGTGTCGATATAAGAGACTTTACGGCAATAAAAACCATATTTGTAGTTTTATTACCCCTGATTAATAGCAACTATCGTCGTAAATGATGATGCTTTTATGAACATTACAGCTAACAGGACAATCCATCCCCGGAAGGGGTTGTTGCGTGTTGAAGCAGCTTAAAGCGCAAGTATAGCAGCCGCGCTTTTGCTACCATCTGGCGCAAAATGAATTCGATTGCTGCCCTGGAGCTGCTATGCATTCCATCGTTAACCAAGTCACGCCACTTGATAGCCACACTGGCGAATTGACGCTTCGCTATATTGATACGCTCACCAAGCCGCCGGGCAGCCTCGGCCAGTTAGAGGCATTGGCCGTTACGCTTAGTGAGATCACGGGTGAATGTCAGCCAAGCATCACGCCACCGGCGATCATTGTCTTTGCTGCTGATCACGGGGTTGCTGAAGAGGGCGTATCGGCCTTTCCACAAGAAGTGACGGCGCAAATGGTGGCTAACTTTGCTCATGGCGGGGCGGCGATCAACGTCTTTGCCAGACAAATTGGTGCCCAAATTGAGGTTGTGGATGTTGGTGTTACGGCACCGCTGGCAATGCCTGGCGTGATTGATGCCAAAGTGCGCGCGGGCACCGCCAATATGGTGCTTGAAGATGCCATGAGCCGTGACGAAGCGCTGGCTGCGTTACAGGTAGGCTGCGAAGCCGTTGAACGCGCCATTCAGGCGGGTGCGAAATGCATTATTGTTGGTGAAATGGGCATTGCTAATACCACGGCAAGCAGCGCCATGCTGGCGGCGCTAACCGGTAAGCCAGTGGCCCAGCTGGTGGGCGCTGGCACCGGTATTAACAGCGCCCAGCAGGCCCATAAAGTAGCGGTGATCGAGCGGGCGCTAAAGGCACGCCAAGCCAATGCCGAAGACCCCATGGAGGTGCTAACCAAGCTTGGCGGGTTAGAGATCGCTGCCATGACAGGAGCTTATTTGGCCACGGCGGCAAACCGACTGCCGGCCATTGTGGATGGCTTTATTGCTACGGTAGCCGCCCTGACGGCCTGCCGTTTATGTCCGGCGGTACGTGGTTATTTGATTTTTGGGCATCGCTCTGAAGAGCCCGGCCATGCCGCGGTTCTTGAGGCACTTGATGCATCGCCGCTGCTAGCCTTGGGAATGCGCCTGGGAGAAGGCAGTGGCGCGGCATTGGCGTTTCCTTTATTGCAGGCCGCCGCCGCGATGCTTAGTGAGATGGCCACTTTTGCCGATGCGGGTATTCACGATAATAGTGCGCCATGACTGGGGGCGTCATGTATGGCGGGATCGTTATTGTTGCACTGGCGATTGTCATCGACTTAGTCGTTGGTGACCCGCGTTCGTTGCCGCATCCAGTGGTCATCATTGGGCGTGCCATCAGCGTACTTGAGCAGCGCTGGAACCAGGGCAGTGACAAGCGCCGTCGACTCCTGGGCTTTTTACTCACCGCAATCATTGTGCTGGGCACGTTTAGTTTCGCTTGGCTGAGTTTGGAGCTACTGACTTGGGTGCACCCTTGGATTGGGCTAGCCGCCGAGCTTTGGTTGCTGGCGACAACGCTGGCCATAAAAGGCTTGGCGGAAGCGGGGCGCGCCATTGCCGTGCCGCTGGCTAACGGTGATTTAGTATCGGCGCGAAAGGCGCTTGCCATGGTGGTGGGGCGTGATACCGAGCAGCTGGATGAGGCGGAGATTACCCGTGGTGCGGTGGAAACCATTGCAGAAAATACCGTGGATGGCATCACCTCGCCGCTATTCTTCGCGTTTATCGGCGGTGCGCCGCTGGCGCTGGCTTACAAAGCAATCAACACGCTGGATTCCATGGTGGGGTATCAAAACGAACGCTACAGCGACTTCGGCTATGCCTCGGCGAAGCTTGATGATATCGCTAACTGGCTGCCCGCTAGGCTGACCGCGCTATGCTTGTGGGCTGCCGGGGGGCTAATCAGCTGGCAATCCTCAACGCTCTATTGGCGCCGGGCCATGTTGGCCACCTGCCGCCAAGCGCCCCGTCACCCAAGCCCTAATGCGGGTTGGCCAGAAGCCATGGTCGCGAACTTGTTGGGTGTGCAGTTGGGCGGCACCAATGTTTATCAGGGGGTGGTTTCCCATCGAGCAACCCTTGGCACTCCGCTGGAAACGCTGACGTGTTCGCATATCAACGCCACCATTAAATTAATGCACGGTGCTTGGCTGCTGTTTTTCTTGTTAATGGCCGTGTTGATGAGTGTATTAACGGGCGTATTAATGGGGTCGGCAGGCGCGGGGATTTCATGGCTATGAGTCGTCAAACCAACGTTCACAAGGTGGCTGATTGGCCAAGCCATGGTGGCCAGGCCGCAGCGCTGCTGAAGCGTTTTGGGCTACCTGCCGATCATGTGGTTGACGATGTGAGCGCTAACCTTAACCCGCTTGGGCCGCCCGAGTGGCTGGCAAGCTGGTTGGTAACACGGCTTGGTGGGCTTAGTCGCTATCCCTCGCCGGACTACGCTTCGGCCCGGCAGGCCATTGCGGCGCAAAATGGTGTTCAACCAGCACAAGTACTGCTAACCAATGGTGGGGCGGAGGCCATTTTTCTTACCGCTGCGCTGCATGCCGGTGGCCGAGCCTTATTATTGGCTCCCAGCTTTGGTGAATATGCCAGAGCCTGTTCTGCCCACCGGATTGAAATGACCGAGCATGTATTGCGAGAGCCGCATTTCGCTTGTGATATGGCCGACTTGCTAGAGAACGCAGCAAACGCCGACGTGGTGTTTCTGTGTCGTCCGAATAACCCAACTGGCACGCTGATACCCATCGATGCAGTAGAGACACTGCTAGCGCATACGCAGGCTACCGGAACCCAAGTGGTGGTCGACGAAGCATTTATCGATCTATCAACAGGCGTCGAGGCGCTGACGCCGCTGCTTAAGCGTTACTGTCACCTAGTACTACTACGCTCAATGACCAAGTTTTATACCTTGCCTGGATTGCGCCTAGGCTACGTGCTGGCTGCGGAAAACATAGTAGACGCCATGAGCCGCCATCAACCGCCCTGGAGTGTGAACCATTTTGCTGCCGAGCTGGTGGCGCCGCTGTTAGAGGATGGCGAGTTTGCACGGCTCACCCAGCAGTGGCTGGCTAGTGAGCAGCCACGTCTGGGCAAGGCGTTGCAGGCGCTAGGGCTTGAGGTGGTACCCAGTCACAGCTGCTTTTTCCTTGTGCGGCCAGGTATTTTACAGCGTGAGCGCGGCGTGACCAGCGCAGACCTGTTTGAACGCATGCTTTATAAAGGACTGCTGGCGAGGCATACCTACAGCTTTAAAGGGCTTGAGGGCAGTTGGTTACGTTTGGCACTGCGTGACGAGTCGGCAAATAACCGGTTGCTAAAGGTGCTGCATGATTGTCTTTGTTAGTGGGGGCGCTCGCTCTGGAAAAAGCCAAGTAGCGGAGCAGCGTGTGCTCAGCGCGGCAGGTGACGCCAGTTGCTATTACATTGCCACCGCCAATGTTTATGACGCCGAAATGGTCGACCGGGTATCGCGCCACCAAGCTCGCCGGGAAGGCCAATGGGTAACGCTAGAGGCGCCCCTGGCAATTGACCAAGCGATTGCCCAAGTGCCTGATCACCACGCGGTGCTACTCGATTGTTTAACCCTATGGGCAGGACAAGTGTTGTTTGGCGCTGAGCCAAATGAAGAATTCAGTGATGAGCAAGGCCTAGTGCTGTTGGGTCGCTGCCTGCGTGATGCACAAGCACGGGGGCTAACACTGGTGATTGTGTCGAACGATCTCAACGAAGAGCTGATTCCTGATCACTCCGCTACCTGGCGCTACGTTGAGTTTATCCAGTGCTTACACCGCTGGTTAGCGGCGGAAGCTGACTCAGTGCTTGAAGTCATCGCGGGCTGTGCCATGGAGTGGAAACGATGAAAAATGCGCTGTTCGGCCTAATACTCGCGCTGCAGTTTCTAACCCGAATTCCGCTTCCGATTGCCTGCCCATGGACACCAGCCACCCGTCGCTGGGCAATTCGCGCCTATCCGTTGGTAGGGTTATTAATTGGCAGCGTGCTGGCGCTAAGCGCGCTGCTATTAAGTGTCATAGCGTCACCAGCGCCAATCACTGCGTTGCTACTGCTAAGCCTATGGGTAGCGCTTTCGGGTGGTTTACATCTTGATGGCGTAATGGACCTTGCCGATGCGTTAGGCAGTAACCAGCCCCTTGAGCGGCGTTGGGAAATCATGAAGGACGCTCAGGTAGGCAGTTTCGGCATCCTGGCGTTGCTGTTTTTGCTGGCCTGGAAGGGCGTATTGCTTTGGGCACTGGTGGCTTATCAGGCGCCGCTGTGGTGGCTGGTGGCAGTGCCTGCATTAGGCCGATTGGCTGGGGTCGCATTACTGATTTTTACTCCCTGCGCTCACGGGAAGGGGCTCGCATGGAGCTGGCAGCAGTCGCTTAGCCCCCGTGATGCTGGTTATGCCTTGCTACCGTTAGCGCTGGTTGTTGCGGTTTCACCGACACTGCTTGTCTGGGGGTTGGTTATCATCGTGTGGGTAGCAATCGCCAGAAGGGCAATGCTGCGGCTATTTAACGGCATCAATGGTGATATGGTAGGTGCCACCATTGAAGGAGGAGAGCTTTGGCTACTGGTCTTAATGTGGAGTTGGTGGCAGTTCGCCACGGTATCACCGCCTGGAATTTAGAGCGCCGCTACCAAGGGCAGCGCGATATTCCGCTGCTATTTCCTGATGCAGAAGCGGGGCTGCTGGCACTGCGTGACGCATTGGCGGAAGAGAGTTTTGACGCTGTTTATTCAAGCGATTTAAACCGCTGTCAGCAAACCCTTGAGTGGTCGCAGGCGGCAAAGCCGGGTATGCCGCTGTATCTAGAACCACGATTACGTGAGCTGGATTTTGGTGACTATGAAGGCAAAGTTTACGATGAACTAAAAGACTTACCCCATTATCGCGCCTGGATTGATAGCGTGGGTGAGCTGCAAATTCCCGGCGGCGAATCGTCTGGCCAGCTACGTGAGCGTTTAAATGCTTGGCTTGAAGAGGTGGCTGTGCACGCCCGCGAACATCATTATCAAAAAGTGCTGGTTGTTACCCACGGCGGGGTAATACGCGAGTTGCGGCGTCGTTTCGAAACCATTGGCTTTTGGGAAGGCATCGTTCACCAAGCACAAGGACGGCGTTGGCAACTGACGTATCTAAAACGTGAAGATGGCAAAGGAGAGTGGCAATGCAGCTGTTCATCGGCGGTGCCTGCGCAGGTAAGCGCGATGTTGTAAAAGCACGCTTTCCCAGCGCTGTTTGGTGGCGGCTTTCTCCAGGGCAGCGTTTACACGAAGTGACCCATATCATGCAGCCTAATGTGCCGTTCGTTCTGCACGGTGTGTTTGAGTGGTTAGCGGCAGTGCTGCACGCGGATATGAGCAGCGATGCGTCGCGCGCTCTTTGGCGGGGAGATCTGCAAAGCTTGGCCACTGCCGCACAAACCCGTGGCGTGACGCTGGTGATCATCATGAACGAGTTAGGGCGAGGAATCGTTCCTATGGCCCGAGACCAGCGCCGCCTGCGCGATTTAAGCGGCTGGTTTAGCCAAGACGCCGCCGCCCAATCCGAGCAGGTCTGGCATGTACGACATGGGCTCGTGCAGGCGCTTAAACCCTAATCGGTTCAATTGACCAGCCCCTAACAAGTTGCTAGTTTACGCGCACTCTCAGGTGCTGGTGGCGATTACCGCCATCAGTTAAACGGGAAGTTGGTGAACACTAACGTGAATCCAGCGCTGCCCCCGCAACGGTGATCGAGATAAGAACGGCTAAAGATGCCACTGTGCTAATGCATGGGAAGGTGGTCGTTCGGAAAGGCAGGATGTTGTTATCTGCTTTTCGCTCGTCAGCCCGGAGACCGGCCTAAGAGGCATGGTTCTAAAGAGCCACAACATGCCGAGACGCGGAGGGCGTGCTCAGGGTGATATAGCCAGCTTAGGCTGCCGATCTCCCCATCATCCCTCTGCCCGGTCAAAAAAATACGCTGTGCGGGTGAGCACAGTGAGCAAGGGATCTCCTCATGTCTTACCGTTTTCATTCTACTGCCGCGCTGGCGGCATTTGCGATGGCCGCATTGCCCATGGCCGTTCAAGCCCAATCTAACGCGCAGTCTGCTACGAATGCATTAAACCCCGTTGTTGTTACCGCCGCACTAGCCCCGCGTACTGCTAATGACAGCCTGTCCTCGGTGACTGTACTGGATGAGGCAACGCTACGCCGTCAAGATCCGGTAAGTATTACCGACCTGTTTCGCGGCCAGCCAGGGGTGGATGTTTCCACCAACGGCAGCTTTGGCAAAAACAGCAGTGTTTTTATTCGCGGCAGCGGTAGCGGCCAAAATGTCCTGTTGATTGACGGTATTCGTCTTCGTTCTGCCACTAGTGGTGGGGCTGCCTGGCAGCATCTGGAGCCGCGCATGTTTGATCGTGCCGAAATTGTGCGTGGTCCGCGTGGCAGCCTCTATGGTGCCGACGCGATTGGCGGTGTTATTCAGCTGTTTACCCCCCAAGGTGAAGAACAGGGGCCGCAACCGCGTGTCTCTGTCGGTGGTGGTTCGTTTAATACCCAGCGCCTGAGTGCCGGTATTAGTGGCAAAGAGGGCGGCACCCGCTATAGCTTTGCCGCTAGCCACTTCACCACGGATGGTCAACCGATTCGACGCGATGGCGACGATAAGGGCTATGACAACACCACGGCGTTAGCGCGGGTGTCTCACACCTTTGAAAGTGGTGCAGAAGCGGGCGTGTTGGCGCTTCGTGCCCGTGGTCATAACGAATACGATGGCGGTGAAAACGACTTCGTTCAGCAGGTGGCGGGTGTCTACGGCGAGCTGCCGATAACCGATAACTGGCGCAGCCGTTTAACACTCAGCGAATCTCGTGATGAAAGCGATAACATCAATAGCTTTGGTGACTCAGTGTTTAACACCAAGGTGAGTACCGCGCGCTGGGAAAACACCTTCACAGCGGGTGCCCACGAGCTGATTGCAGGCGCTGAATACAGCGAAGATCGCGTTAATAGCACTACGGCGTACGATGAAACTAGCCGTAGCAACGCGGCGGTATTTACCCAAGCCTTGCTCGATTTTGCACCCTTTACTCTGCAAGCCAGCTTACGCTTTGATGACAATGAAGCTTACGGCGAAGAAGTCACCGGCAGTGTGGGCGTGGGCTATGACGTAGACGGTCACCACACCTTGCGTGCTAACTACGGTACAGCCTTTAACGCACCCACCTACAACCAGCTCTATTTCCCAGGCTTTGGTAATCCCGACTTAGAGTCTGAAACGTCGGAAAGCATTGAGGTAGGTGTGCGCGGTCAGTACGCCCATTGGTTCTGGGATATGGCACTCTATCAAACCGATATCGACAACTTGATTACTGGTCAAGGGCTGTTGTTTAACGTACCTGAAACCCGTATTCGTGGGGCTGAACTGGCTGCTGGCGTTGAGCTCGACGATTGGACGCTAGCCGCCGCGCTGACCTACACCGACCCTGAAAACCGCCTAACAGGTAAGCGCCTGCAAAACCGTGCCTCACAAAGCCTTCGCTTAGACGTAGACCGTGAGCTTGGCGACTGGTCGGTGGGTGGCTCCTGGATTGCTCAAAACCACCGTTATCGTGATGCGCAGAACCAAGACCGCCTCAGCGGTTACGGGCTGGTTAACCTGCGTGCAGGTTGGCAGTTTGCCCCGCTATGGAGTGCGCGTGTAACGTTGGAAAACGTGTTGGATCAAGATTACATTACAACGCGCTCGTTTGATGGTGCCGACTACATTAACGCAGGCCGGGCAGGATTTTTAAGCGTTCACTATGGCCAATAAAAAAGCGAATCAGACATTGTTTAAACATCGCGGGGCCACTGGCCCCGCACTGTTGTTAAGTCGATTGATACTAAGCTTATCGATGCTCAGTGGTGTGGTTGCAAGCGCCGTATTGGCAGATGACCACAGCCGCTGCGCGGTGGATGATCGTGAGCGTGAAGTGTGTCTATACACGCCAGCTCAACGTATTGCTACGCTTTCGCCAGGGGCGACGGAGCTAACCTACGCTGCGGGCGCCGGGGATCAGGTGGTGGCGGTGGTTAGTTACAGTGATTATCCACCAGAGGCCAAAGACGTCGCGTCTGTTGGCAGCCACACGCGCATTGATTTAGAAGCCCTGGTAGGGCTGGCACCTGATTTAGTGATCGGTTGGGTGACCGGAAACCCCGCTGAACAGCTGGAAACCCTTGAAGCGCTGGGTATGCCGGTGTTCTATATTGAGCCTAGGAATTTTGAGGGAGTGGCCAGCGCAATTGAGCGTTTGGCGAAGCTGGCAGGCTCTGAAACAGCCGGTCAGGCGGTCGCTGATAATTTCCGGTCGAGGATGGCTGAGCTGGCCGCTCAATATCGTGACCGGGAGCCGGTGCGTACCTTCTATCAAGTGTGGGATGAGCCGTTAATGAGTGTCAATGACGCACATCTTATCGGCCAAGTGATCGAGATCTGTGGCGGTGAAAATGTGTTTGGTGAGCAGGCGCGTCTGGTGCCACGTATCGATGATGAGGCTGTCCTGGCGGCGAACCCTGAAGCGATTGTTGCTGGAGGCATGGGTGAAGAGAATCGCCATTGGCTGACCCACTGGGAGCAGTACTCAAACGTAACGGCGATTGCCGATGATAATCTCTTTTTCGTCCCGCCTTCTTTAATTCAGCGGCCTACTCCACGCTTGATGGAAGGTAGCCAAATTCTCTGCGAGAAGCTTGATATCGCCCGACAAAGACGCGAGCGCGATTAAATGTTAGCACGACTGGGCTTCCCGCTTGGCCTGTTGCTGCTGGTGGCACTGGCTTCTCTGATTATCGCCCTTGGTATTGGTAGTGCGCAGCTTTCCCCTGGGCAAATTTGGCAAGTGGTTCTCGGTCATCTTGGTTATATCGGCCAGGACGAGGGCAATGCGCTTGCGCGTACCATGGTGCTGGAGCTGCGCTTGCCAAGGGCGCTTTCGGCTTTTGCTGTTGGTGGATTGTTGGCGGTAGCGGGTGCTCTGATGCAAGTGCTGCTGCGTAATCCTCTTGCAGACCCTTATGTACTCGGGCTTTCCGGCGGTGCCTCAATTGGTGCACTTGCTGCCATGCTAGGTGGTCTTGGTGGATTGGCAATTTCAGGTTCGGCATTTGGCGGTGCGCTATTTTCGACGTTATTAGTCTTCGGCTTGGCCCACGGCAGCGGTAGTTGGACCCCTTCGCGGTTACTGTTAACCGGCGTAGTGGTTGCGGCAGGCTGGGGCGCAGTGATCACCTTGATGTTAGCATTGAGCCCCGCCGAGCGGCTGCCGGGCATGCTGTATTGGCTAATGGGCGATCTTTCCTACGCGCGTGCTCCTTGGCCGCCGCTGCTGCTGTTACTGGCTACCTGCGTGGTACTGATGCCTCTTGGACGCAGCTTAAATGTGCTGGCCCGTGGCCCACAGCAAGCTGCTGCGCTGGGCGTTGCCGTCCGGCCACTTGAGTGGTGCATTTATATCGTCGCCAGTCTGCTAACCGCCGCGGCTGTTACTACGGCGGGTAGCATTGGCTTTGTCGGCTTGGTAGTGCCGCATATGCTGCGCCTATTGCTGGGTAATGATCAGCGGTTAATCTTACCGGCCTGTGCTCTGGCTGGGGGCACCTTACTGGTGCTGGCCGATACACTGGCGCGCACAATGATTGCTCCAGAACAACTGCCAGTGGGAGTGATTACTGCGCTATTAGGTGTGCCGACTTTCCTCTTTCTGCTTTACCGGAGCCGCTGATGAGCCGTTTGGTTACCCAAGACCTGATCATCAACGTACCGGGAAGAGACGATGGCACGGCGCTGAATATTGCCATCGAACCAGGGCAGATATGGGGCGTGCTTGGCCCCAACGGAGCAGGTAAAACGACGCTGCTGCACACCTTGGCAGGGCTGAACGCGCCGCGCTCCGGGCAAGTGCTGCTGGG
The DNA here is from genome assembly GCA_030440445.1 of Halomonas sp. KG2. Lineage (NCBI taxonomy): Bacteria > Pseudomonadati > Pseudomonadota > Gammaproteobacteria > Oceanospirillales > Halomonadaceae > Halomonas > Halomonas sp. KG2. The sequence continues at coordinate 1,759,320 of CP098528.1, forward strand.
GGAACAGCCCCTTGAGACGCTGAGCAGGCGGCAAGTTGCGCAAATGTTGGGAATTGTCTTCCAGGAACGCTTGGATGGCTTTCCCGCGACCGTGCTGGAAACCGCACTTATTGGCCGCCACCCCTACCTATCGCCATGGCAAATGGAGGGCGCCTCCGACTACGCCCAAGCCGAGGCAGCGCTTGAACGGTTAGACGTTGCGCACCTGCGCGACCGTTTGGTGAGTACGCTTTCTGGCGGTGAGCGCCAGCGCGTGGCGATGGCCACGGTACTGACTCAGGCCCCCAGCATCTGGCTGGCTGACGAGCCCACCAACCACCTTGACCTACACCACCAAAGCGCAGTGATGGCGCTGATGGCCCAGCAGGCAGCCCAGGGCAGCGCGGTGATGATGTGCCTGCACGATTTAAATCTAGCCGCCCGCTGGTGTGACTACCTTTTGCTGCTTTACCCCAGTGGCGAGGCTTGCTGGGGAGCGCGAGACAGCATGCTAGTGCCCAGTGCATTAGAACGCCTTTACCAGCAGCGGCTGGCGGTGGTCGAGGTTGAAGGGGCACCGGTATTTGTGCCCATAAAGGAGTGATGACTAGCTTAGCTAGCTCAACAGTTAGCGCTCGCTGCTACGTTAGCGGGCATCAAGTAGGGTTTCTGGTTTTTGCTGCCGCTCGTTTGGTTGACGCTGGCGGGACATCAAAAACAGGCCTGTGCCCACCAAAACACCGCCAATCACTTCATGCCATGCCGGGTGTTGTCCGATCAATATAAATGCAACCAGGGCGGCAAATAGTGGGCACAGAAACAAGAAGCCGCTTGTATGTACGGAGCCGCCAATCTTTAACGCCGCAAACCAAAGCCCGATAGCTCCAGTCGATGCGGGAATTGCCAGCCACATAAACATTCCCCAGTGGTAAGCATCCGTCGGCAGGGAAAAAGGTTGTTTGCTGCATGCCGCTATCACCACAAGCAGCAGGGAGCCAATCAACATCTGCCAGAAAGTGACTATCCAAGGTGAGGGCGTCATGGCAAATTTCTTACTTAACACGGTAGAGCAGGCCCAGCAGGTAGATGCTAGCATCACCAATACTTCCCCACGCCCGACTCCGTGGTAGCCGTCAACGTCGATCCCAATACAAATAACCACTCCAATAAATGCAGAGGCTAAGCCGAATAAGGCAAACGTCGAGGAGCGCTCGCCTAAAATAAACCATGCCAAGACAACCACCAGTAAAGGGTTACTAGCCATAAGAATGGCCGCTATTGAAGAGCTGGTCGCCGTTAGTCCAATGTTGAGTAGCGACATGACGCCGGCTGTTTGAAAACTACCAATTATTAGCAGTTTTACCCAAGGAAGCTCTTTAAGAGATAGTTTATGCCTGCGCATTTGGATAAAAACAAAAGGCGACAAAGATACCGCTGCGACCAGGAAGCGAGCAGACGCTGCCCATAAAGGCGACATCTGCTCCATAACGAGCTTAGTGCTGACAAAAGAAGACCCTTGCAGGAATGTAGACGCGATTATCAGAACGTAATAGTGGTCAGTGAGTGACGTTAGTGAACGTTTCATATTCCTCTACCGATTATTTCAAGAAGTAGAGAAACAATATCAATCTCACGCGGATTCTATTCTTCCATGCGAGACAACTTTGTTTGAGAACAAGACAGATCGTTTAAATACTCTCGGGGAGATTTCCCCGTGACACGTTTGAACATCACGGTAAACGCCCCTTGTGAAGCATATCCTAGATGCTCTGCAACTTGGCTAACGCGTTGCCCGGTGCTTAACCCCGACATAGCACTTACAATGCGTACCTGCTCTCGCCATTGAATAAAAGAAATACCTGTCTCAGTGCGAAATAGTCGGGATAGTGTCCGCGTCGTTGCTCCGACCTCATTCGCCCAATCTGCCAGTGAGCGCACATCCCCCGGATTTTCCAGCAACGTATCGCAGATCTTTTTCAAACGCTTATCTCTGCCCATGGGCAGCTTTAATCCACACTCGAAGGCCTGCTTCATTTCTTCTAATGCTAGCCGCAATAAGCGCTCTTCGAAGCTGTCTGGATGATAGGTGATTGAAAAAGAGGAGGCCCTGATCAGTAGTTCGCGTAAAAGGGCAGTGACGCCTATTCCTACTGGATGACAGGGCAAGTTCAAGGTGAACGATTCGACATTGACATATAATGTCCGCAAAGATACCGGCGTGCTGGCGCTCATTTCATGTTCTACGTAAGGAGGCATCCAGACGCCACGAAACGGAGGTAATAACCAGTATTCATCGCGGGTGCATAGTCTCATCGTACCTGTGCTGGCATAGATTAACTGTCCACGCTGATGTTGATGGGGAGGGATGTGATGGCCCGCAGGGTACTCTTTAAACATCGACACCACAGGGTTTCTAGCATTTTCCCATTTAGCAAGATGCGCATTTGGTGGATGGTCAGTACTCATTTAGGCCCCAATATCTTAACCAAGAAAACGCCTCACTATACCCTTAGGCCTCGCCACCTTTTACTTGGCTTTTACCTAATGTCATTTATCCATGTCATCTACCCCATGTCATTTATCCCTTGCCAACGTTTCTAAACAGCATTGCGAAAACGCATGACCTGTTTGCCATCGACAGGGTCATCGATCACGTGGGCATGCACACCAAAGGTCTGTTGTAACCTACTGGCGGTGAGCACGTCGTGGGGTGGGCCACTATCGATTAGGCGGCCGCTATCCATAACGCCGATGCGGTCGCACTCCATGGCTTGGTTAAGATCGTGCAGGGAAATAATCACCGTAATCGGCAGTTGCCTGACCAGTTCAAGAATCGACAGCTGGTGGCGAATATCCAGATGGTTGGTGGGTTCATCCAGCAGCAGGATATTAGGCTGTTGGGCCAATGCCCGAGCAATATGCACGCGTTGGCGCTCACCGCCAGAGAGCGTATGCCAAAGCCGATCTGCCATATGCGCCATATCAACATCTATCAGCGCTTTAGCCACGATGGCGTCATCTTCAATTGACCAGGCGCGTAAGGCGGAAAGAAACGGCGTGCGACCCAGCGCGACCACTTGGCGCACGGTAATCCTATCGGTGGTGTCAGCCTGCTGCTCAACTAAGGCAATAGATTGAGCGATAGAGCGTTGCGTGAGGGCGTGCAAAGGCTGGTTATTAATCCGCACTTGTCCTGATTTTGGTTTGTTCAAACCGGCCAGCAGACGCAGCAGGGACGTTTTTCCCGAGCCGTTGGGGCCCACCAGGCCAAAGGTCTGGCCAGGCTCGACAGTCAGGGTAACGTCAATGACCAGTGGCGTGCCATGTACCGCCCAGGTGAGTTGTTCTGCGGATAATTGCATTAATGCCTCTTGCCACGGACAAGAATAAGCGCAAAAGCGGGCGCGCCAATCAGTGATGTAATCACCCCGATGGGAAGCACCTGACCAGATATCAGTGTGCGCGAAAGAATGTCTGAACCGATTAAAAATACCGCGCCAGCAAGCGCGGTGGCGGGTATCAAGCGCGTGTGTTGGCTGCCGACAATAAAGCGCATCGCATGGGGAATCACTAAGCCAACAAAGCCAATCGCTCCTACGATGGAAACCATTACCGCAGTGACCAGTGCCATTGCGATAATCAGCATGCCGCGCACCGGGCGCACTGCAATGCCCATCGACGCGGCGCTGTCGGCCCCGAAGGTAAACGCATCCAGGGAACGGCGGTGCCATAGGCAAACCACTAGCCCGAACAGCGCGGCAGGCACCGCTAAGGTAGCATCAGCCCAGCGCACCCCGGAGAGGTTGCCCATCAGCCAAAACATAATGCCCCGCGCCTGCTCAGCACTGGCTGACTTGGTAATGATAAAAGCCGTCAGTGCATTAAATAGCTGCGAGCCAGCAATCCCGGCCAGAATAATTGCCCCTGCTGCCTGAACGCCACGCCCACCGCCGACACCGCTGTTGGCCGCGTGGGCAAGCATTACTACGATGCCAAAGGCAAGCAGGGCGCCAACGAAGGCACCCAAGGAGAGTGACAGCATGCCGGCGCCTAACCCAGCAACTGCCACCGCAACGGCACCCGTAGAGGCTCCAGCAGAAATGCCCATTAAATAGGGGTCGGCTAGGGGATTACGCAGCAGGGCCTGCAGTACCACTCCCGCCAGCGCCAAGCTGGTGCCACAGCAAGCGGCAACGACGGCGCGGCTGAGGCGGTAGTTCCAGATAATACCCTCGTCGATTCGGTCAACTGGGTAATCGCTGCCAAGTAGCTGGTTGGCGAGTACTTTGAGAATCGTATCAATGGGAATTGATGTCTCGCCGATGGCGGTGCCCGCGATGAGTGCGGCCACCAGCACAAGAGGCGTTACCCAAAGCCAGCGCAGCCCGAAGCGTCTAGCGGTCGGCCGTGTTAGCGCTATGCTCATGTGTTAAAAGCCATCTCAGTTGAAAGACATCGTCGACAGCGCTTCGGCGAGTGACTCAAGGCCGTAAATGCTGCGCATAGTGGCACTCATCGCATGGGCATCCATCTCAACGATGCGGTTATTTCGAACCGCCGTCATTTCGCGGGTAACCGGGTCGTTGTGCAGAAACTCACGCTTTGCTTCGATGTCGTCAGCAGGAAAACGGCGACGATCCATGGCGGCGATAACAATCACATCGGGGTCAGCCTGGGCGATGCTTTCCCAGCCAACGGTGGGCCACTCTTCATCAGACTCGATGACATTGCGAATGCCCAGTTTGTCCATCATATAGCCCGGTGCGCCCAGTTGGCCGGCAACGAAAGGGCTCACCCCCAGATCCGTTGATGAAAACCAAAAGACTGCCGACAGGTCTTCCGGCAAATCAAGGCTGCTTGCTAGGTTGATAGCGTGTTCTTCACGGGCGTTTAGGTCTGTCACCAGGGATTCACCAGCGTCTTGAACATCGTAAATTTCGGCTAGCTCGGTGATCCCTTTATAGATTGATTGCGTCGAGAAGGCGGCGGTGCGGGTACCATCGCCGCCGGTAGAGTTATCCTTGGTATCGCAATCGGCGGGCATGATGTAGGTAGCGATACCTAGTTCATGAAACTGGTCTCGGCTGGCCACGCTCCCGGTAGGCCCCACGTGCCACTCGTACTGCACTGCAACTAAGTCAGGGCGTTTGTTGACCACCGCTTCGAAGCTGGGATCGTCGTTGGCGATCCGCTCGATCTGGTCATTGACCTCAGTAAATTGCGGCAAGACCGGATTAAACCAGACTGAGGTGCCAACTACGCTATCAGCGAGCCCTAATGAGTAAAGGATCTCTGTGGCCGATTGACCCACCGTTACTGTTTGCTCGGGGGGCGACTCTACACTTATCTCTACGCCGCAGTTGGTGAGTGTGAGGGGATAATCGGTAGCGGCGTAAGCCGCTTGGCCAAGGCTTACAACACTGGCAGCTACCGCCGTGGTCAATCTCAACATCATGTACACTCCCGTGCATGATGAGCGATGCATACAGCCAGAAAATATCTGGCCGAACTGTCTCGCTCGATTAATTAACATGGTCGGCAGGTCTCCTGACTGGCGGGTCATGGCTAGCTCGCCTTCCCAGACAATACGTCCAGTGGCTCATTGAGCATCGCTAACCGCCTACAGTTGCGGGGGCAGTTCCGTTTCGCGGCTAAGCCGCAGCGGATTCTCTATTAAGTTCCGTGAGGAACACCGACGGCGGTTATTCTAGGTGGCGGGTAGAGGTAGAACAACAAAAAGCCCGATCTTTCGGCTAAATTTGACATTAAACCCATTTTTTTCATTACGATAAGACAAAACAAAGCCTCTGTGGCTGTGTATTCTTAAATGTCATTTCAATTTGGCCTAGTGTCGACATTAGGCCTGTCTTACCGTGTGCTAATAGGGACTGTCTTCTAGGCTATGCTGGGCACTAAGCTGGCTTCGAAGCCGCGCCTTCCTCTATACTGCGACACTTTATTTCATCGCTTCCTTATGAATGGTTTTATCATTACTTACCAAGTCATCATGAATCAAGTTCAAGCTTCAGGCATGCTCTGCATGGGAGGTTCGGTTGAGTGACTTTCCCTTTGTAGGTGTTGTCGGCCAGGAAGCGCTGAAAACCGCCTTGCTGCTGAATGCGATTAATCCGCGCATTGGTGGTGTCCTGATCAGCGGTCCTCGGGGCAGTGCGAAATCCACCCTGGCGCGGGCGCTGGCGGCGGTTTTGCCGAACGACACCAATGGCAAAAAGCCACCCTTTGTCACCTTACCGCTGGGTGCCAGTGAAGACCGGCTCGTGGGAAGTCTAGATTTACAAAAGGTGCTAGCCGAGCAGCAAGCCACTTTTCATGAAGGGCTCCTCGCCAAAGCCGACGGTGGGGTGATGTATGTCGATGAAGTTAATCTGCTGCCGGATATTCTGGTTGACCTGCTGCTCGACGTGGCCGCCAGCGGGGTCAATATCGTTGAGCGTGATGGAATCAGCCACTCACACTCGGCGCGTTTTAGTTTGATTGGCACCATGAACCCTGATGAGGGCGAGCTGCGCCCGCAGCTGCTCGACCGTTTTGGGCTCTGTATTGAACAGGCTGACCGCGTCAGTGTTAAACAGCGCATTGCTATTGTTCAGCAGCGCGAAGCCTTTGACTGCGACCCAGAGGCTTACATACAACAGTTTGCGGTAGAGCAGGCAGCGCTGACTCAGCAGCTTGACCATGCCCAACAGGCACTAGCGTCAGTGACTAGCGAAGACTGGGTGTACGAGACCATTGCGGCACGCTGCGAAGCCGCAGGCGTTGAAGGGCTGCGGGCAGACGTTACCTGGCACCGAGCCGCCCAGGCTCATGCCGCCTGGCGTGGCGTGGCGAGCGTTGAACAGCAAGATATCGACACCGTTGAGCCCTGGGTACTGGCACATCGTCGAACCCAGCCGCCAGAGCAACATCCGCCGTCCTCCCCGCCTAATCAAACGCCTTCAAATGGGGAGGGCGGTTCGTCGTCAGCTAATAACGCGGCCACCGGCGGATTATCCCGCCAAAATGGTGAGCAGGGTCAGTGGGGCGCTATGCCGCCCATGGCGCAGGCGTCTATTCACCAGCCAGCGGTTAACCTGCCCGAAAGCGATAGCTTTTCCCCGCGTGCGCAACGCGCTGATACAGCGGCTAGCACAGGCAAGGGAGGTGTCTCCGGTCGCGGGCGCTCTCAGGCGGAAACTCCGCGGCTAGACGGGTTCGCGACGCTAATCGCCAATCGTGGCCAATGGCCTTGGCAGCAATTGAAAATGCGCAAATCTCGCGCAGGGCAGGCGATAGCGCACCTGGTACTACTAGATACCTCTGGCTCCACCTTGGGGCAGCGTCTGTTAGGCCAAGCCAAAGGGCTGGTGGAGTCACTGGTTACCCAAGCTTACGCTGCGCGGGAGCAGGTCGCGGTGCTGGGGTTTGGTAATGGTGGCGTGGTGTCGCTACTGTCACGTCGTCGAGCGCCCAAAAACGCGCGGGGCACGCTTGATAGTGCCAAGGGCGGCGGTGGCACCCCACTGCGGGAAGCGATTGTTGAAGCCAAACGGCTAATTCAACAGTGGCAGCGCCGCGAGCCTGGCTTACAGGTACGTACTTATTTGATTACCGATGGCCGCACACGGGAATCTGTTGACGACCTCGCCCCGCTAGGTGATTGCCTGCTGATCGATACCGAGCAATCGAGAGTTAAGCGCGGGCAGGGCGTACGCATCGCCCAGCAATTAGGCGCCCGTTATTGGCCAGCCTCGTTTGGTAAACCCTCTTTGGCACATCCTGTTTTCGCACATTCTGTTGTTGCACATCAACCTGGGGAAAGCCCATGAGTGACGCTAGCCATCTAAACCGCATGCAGCGCAAAAAAGACGTGGTCGATGAGCGTATTAGCCGTGCCACCGAAGAGCGTGGCGTGCTGATTCTGCTTAAAGGCAACGGCAAGGGCAAAAGCAGCTCGGCCTTTGGCACTATGGCGCGCTCACTAGGGCACGGTCAGCAGTGCGCGGTCATTCAGTTTATCAAAGGCCGCCGCGAAACCGGCGAATATCTGTTCTTTCGCGATCATCCCAAGCTTGATTGGCACATCATGGGCCATGGCTTTACCTGGGAAACCCAGAACCGCGAGCGGGATATCGAAGCCGCCCAAGCCGCCTGGGCGGTCGCCAAAGGGCTGCTGGAGAACCCTGCCTATCATATGATCGTGCTGGATGAGATGAGCTACATGTTCAAGTACGGCTATCTCGACCCCGAACCAGTAGTGGAAGCACTCAAACGCCGTCCGGCGCACCAGAACGTGATTATTACCGGGCGTACTATGGCCACGCCGCTGCAGGAAATCGCCGATACCATCAGCGTTGTTCAGGATGAGCGCCATGCGTTTCGCGGCGGCGTCAAAGCCCAGGCGGGGATCGAATACTAATGAGTACGCCAACCGCTCGCTGCCCCGCGCTGTTTATAGCTGCCCCGGCTTCTGGCCAGGGTAAAACTACCGTCACGGCGGGCTTGGCGCGGCTGCTGCGTAATCAGGGCAAGGTGGTGCGGGTGTTTAAAACCGGCCCTGATTATTTGGATCCGCAGATATTGTCTCAGGCGTCAGGTCAACCGGTAGATCAGTTAGATTTATGGATGGCAGGCGAAGCCTACTGCCGCCAGCGTTTTTATGACGCCGCCTGTGAAGCGGATTTGATTCTGGTCGAAGGTGCCATGGGGCTGTTTGATGGCGAGCCTTCTAGTGCTGACTTGGCGGCTTTGTTCGCCATTCCCATGGCAATTGTCATGGATGTAAAAGGTATGGCGCAGACCGCCGCGGCGCTAGTTTCGGGGCTGGCCAACTTTCGGGATGATATCTATATCGCTGGATTAGTCGCCAACGCCTGCGGCTCGCAGCGCCATCGTGAGCTAATCGAATCAGCGCTGCCAGCGACGATTCCCCTGCTGGCCGCTGTGCCACGAGACCCTGATTTAGCGCTCCCCGAGCGCCATCTTGGGCTGGTGCAAGCTGCGGAGATTCGCGAGGATTTAGAGGCACGCTTTGAAGCGGGCGCCCGAGCGCTGGAGGCGGCAGGGCTGCTGGAAGCGCTTGCAGCACTGCCACCGGTGACCTTTGCCGCTCCGCAAGAGCAGCTTGCCACCGTGAAGCCGGTACTTGAAGGCCGCACCATTGGCGTAGCCCGCGACGCCGCCTTTAGCTTTATCTACCAGGCCAATCTCGACCTGCTAGAGCAGATGGGCGCAACGCTGCGCTTTTTCTCGCCGCTGACGGATAGCCGCTTGTCGGAATGCGATGCGCTGTGGCTGCCGGGAGGCTACCCGGAACTTCATGCCCAGCAACTGGCAGGTAACAGCGCCATGCGTTCGGCCATTGAGGCTTTCTATAGCGCCGACAAGCCCATTCTTGCTGAGTGTGGCGGCCTGCTGTACTGCCTGGAAACCCTGACCGACTACGACGATATCCTCCATCCCATGCTCGGCTTGCTGCCTGGGCAGGGGGCGATGCGCGGTCGGCGTGGCTGCCAGGGGATGCAAACCGCCGAGCTGCCGGAAGGCCCGGTTCGCGGCCATGCGCACCACCGCTCTATAGCCGAAGGCACCCCTGAGCCGATTGCTCACGGTCGTCGCCAGCGCCACCCCGCACCGGGGGAAGCGATTTACCGTCAAAAGCGCTTAACGGCGACCTACTTACATCTGTTTTTCCCCAACAACCCTGACGCTGTGGCGAGGCTTTTTTCCGCCAGCCCGGCGCACTGCGAACTGCAGCACAGCGAGGCATTTACCCATGCAATTGAATAAGATTCCCGCCACAGTCGTCACCGGTTTTCTCGGCAGCGGCAAAACCACGCTGCTGGCCAATATTTTGCGCCAAGTGACCGGCAAGCGGATCGCCGTGATTGTTAATGAGTTCGGCGAGCAGGATATTGATTCCAGCCTCTTGCGCAGCTGTGCGCTGGGGTGTGAAGAGGGTAGCGAAGGCGGGCAGCTAGACGGGGAAGATGGCAGCATCTATGAGCTGGCCAATGGCTGTATCTGCTGCACGGTGGAAGAAGAGTTCCTGCCGGTGATGAAAAAGCTGGTTGCCCGCCGCAATGATATCGACCACATTCTGATCGAAACCAGCGGCCTGGCACTGCCCAAGCCGCTGGTGCAGGCGTTTAACTGGCCCGACGTGCGTCAGCACTGCACCGTCGATGCGATTATTACCGTGATTGATGGCCCTGCGGTAGCCGCCGGTCGTTATGCCAGCGATGTGGATAAGGTTGAAGCCCAGCGTCGCGCTGATGAAAGCCTGGATCACGACCCCAGCCTGCGCGAGCTACTGGATGACCAGCTAAGCGCGGCGGATTTGGTGCTGGTCAGCAAGGCGGACCTGCTTAGCCCTGAAGAGCGCACGCAGGTTGAAGCGGTGATTCAGTCCCGGGTGAGTAAGTCAGTGAAAACGCTGTTTATCGATCAGACCCAGACCACCGACACCGCCCAGTTGGAAGCACTGATGGGCATTGGTGCGGCCAGCGAAGAGCATATTGACAGCATCACCAATCATCACGATAAGCACCACGCTGAAGGCGCGCACCACGACCACGCCCACGATAACTTTGATTCCTGCGTGATTACCCTGGGTGAAGTGGATGGCGACGCCCTGGCCAGCAAGCTGCAGCAACTGCTGAAAAGCCACGAGATCTACCGTGCCAAAGGCTTTGCGGCGATTCCGGGCAAACCCATGCGCCGAGTGATTCAAGCAGTGGGCGAGCGCTTGGAAGGTTACTTCGACCGGCTTTGGAGCCAAGACGAGACGCGCCAGACCCAACTGGTCATTATTGGCAAATCGCTGGATAGCGCCGCGCTGCGTGAAGCGCTAACTGAGGCAGAGGTTCAGACGGCCAGCTAATGCACTTATTTGCCGCCAAGCCCGGGGGCTTTGTCGATGATGAAGGCATTATCGACCTGCAACAGAGCCCCGCCGAGGTCGTGATACTCTCCGCCGCCGACAGCAATCTGTCGGCGCTGGCCCAGGCGGTTGACCGCCTGGGGGAAGCGTACCCCTCGGTACGGCTAGCCAACTGGATGAATTTGGTAAAACCGGCGGCCTATGATCTCTACGAAGATCGGGTGCTGGAAAACGCCCAACTGGTCATCGTTTCACTGCTGGGTGGTAAAGCCTACTGGCAGTATGGTCATGAGCGCCTGCTCGCCTGGGCGGCAGCCAAACCCGAACGCCAGCTGATTTTGGTACCGGGTTGCGACGCACCGGATGATGCCCTGTTAGAAGACTCCACCATCGCCTTTGATGGCGCTTACCGGGTGTGGCGCTATTTAAGAGAAGGCGGTGTAGAGAACGCCGAGCAACTGCTGCGCTTTATCGCCAGCGAATGTTTATCGCTTTCTCTGGCATGGCAGGAGCCGAAAGTTATTCCGGCCGCGGTGATTTATGCGTCGCAAGACCAGCAGGCGTTCAGCCTTAGCGAGTGGCGCGATCGTCAGATACCCGGGCGGCCGGTGTGCCTGCTGCTGTTTTATCGCAGCCACTTGCAGGGGGCGAATACCGCTGTACCCGACGGATTGCTGGCCGCACTGAGAGAAAAAGGCCTAGAGCCGCTAGCGGTTGCCGTGGCCTCCTTGAAAGAGGGGCCATGCATTGATTTTATCAATCACTTGATTGAGCAGACCGGCGCCATGCTGGTGATTAATACCACCAGCTTTGCGGTCAATCGCAACGCCGACGGCCTGGATGCTCTGGGTGAAAAGCTACCCGACAGCCTGTTTGTCGGGCGACCCGTGGTGCTTCAGGCGATTCTTGCTAGCAGCACCTCAGAAGACTGGCAGGACATGGCCGCTGGACTGCATAGCCGCGATGTGGCGATGCAGGTGGTGCTCCCCGAGATGGATGGTCGCATTATCACTCGGGCGGTGGGGTTTAAAGCCGAAGCCCACTACAACCAGCGCTGCCAGTTGGCGGTGACCCACCACGTGATTCATCCAGAACGGGCCGCCTTTGTCGCCGAGCTGGCGCGGCGCATCTGTTCGCTACGGCTAACCCCCAATGGGCAGAAGCGTATCGCGCTGATCATGGCTAACTACCCCAATCGCGATGGCCGGATCGGTAACGGGGTCGGGCTGGATACCCCAGCGTCGACGCTGCAAATTCTCAGCGCTCTGAAAGAGGCGGGTTATCCGTTAAGCGAGCTGCCGGAAAATGGTGATGCGTTGATCCGCCAGCTTCAGGGCGCGGTGACCAACGATCACGGCAGCCTCGACCAGCGCGCCTGCTGGCAGAGCATTAGCGTTGATGACTACCTAGCTTGGTTTAAAACTTTGCCCAGCGAGCTGCAAGAAACTGTGTGGACGCGCTGGGGAGCGCCTCACGAAGACCCCAAATGCCGCCAAGGACGTTTGATGATCGCCGGTATCCGCTTAGGTGAAACCTTTGTGGGTATTCAGCCGGAACGCGACTTTATCGACGATGTCACCCAGTCCTATCACGATATGGAGCTGGCACCGCCCCACAGCTACCTGGCGTTTTACTACTGGCTGCGCGAGCACTATCAAGTCGACGCGGTTATCCACGTAGGCAAACACGGCAATTTAGAGTGGCTGCCGGGTAAAAGTATCGCCTTGAGCGCTGACTGTTGGCCGGATATTGCCCTGGGGCCGCTGCCGCACTTTTATCCGTTTATTGTTAATGACCCCGGCGAGGGTGCCCAAGCCAAGCGCCGCAGTCAGGCGGTCATTATCGACCACCTGATGCCGCCGCTAGCGCGGGCCGAACTCTATGGAGCCATGGCCGAACTTGAAGCTCTATGTGATGAGTATTACCAAGCGCTGGATATGGACCCGCGCCGGGAAGCGCTGATTCGCAGCCAAATCCTCGCTCACCTGCGAGATACCGGCATCGACCAGGAGCTGGCGCACGCCGTGGACGGTTGTGAAAACAGTACTGCTGATGCCGACATCCTCAACGAGCTGGATACGTTTCTGTGCGATATCAAAGAGTCGCAGATTCGCCATGGCTTGCACATACTCGGCACGCTGCCGCCGCAAGAGAAGCGAGCGGGGACATTGGTGGCGCTGCTACGGCTCCCCCGTGGTGAAGCGGTGGCCAGCCGTGGGTTGCTGCACAATCTGGCGAGCGATTTAGGATTGGATTTTGATCCGTTAGCCGCTGGCAACGAACCCTGGCAGGCGCCTAAACCAGTTGTTCTAAGGGAGCTACTCGATACCCCTTGGCGCACCGGCGCGGACACCCGCGAGCGCCTTGAACTGCTGGCCGAGCGCTGGGTGGCCGACTACGTATTAGCCCCGGGTTGCCTGGAAGAGCTGGCTCACGATTACCCCAATACGGCGGAGCAGCTGCGCTATACCCGCGACCAGCTATGGGTTGCCATGCAGCGTGGCGTCAAGATGGAGATTCAGTCGCTGCTCGACGGCCTTGAGGGCACTTTTGTGCCTGCCGGGCCTAGTGGCGCGCCCAGCCGAGGGCGGCTGGATACGCTGCCCACTGGGCGCAACTTTTTCAGCGTCGACAACCGTTCAATTCCATCGCCCGCTGCCTGGACGCTGGGGGAAAAATCCGCCCAGGCGTTTGTCGAGCGCTACCTGCAGGATAACGGCGACTATCCGCGCCGATTGGGGCTTTCGATTTGGGGCACCGCCACCATGCGCACCGGCGGTGATGATATCGCTCAGGCCTTCGCGCTAATGGGCGTGCGCCCTAAATGGTCGCTGGGCTCCCAGCGGGTGAGTGATTTTGAAGTAATCCCCTCGATGCTGCTCAATCGGCCAAGGGTTGATGTCACGCTGCGGGTGTCTGGGTTCTTCCGCGACGCTTTCCCCAATGTGATCCGCCTGTTTGACGCCGCCGTGCAAGCGGTGGCCCGTTATGAAGAGCCGGGTAACAGCAACACCATCCGCGAGGCGGTGCTTGCTCGCCAGCAAGCACTGGAAGACCAAGGGCTAAGCCCCGAGATGGCCGCCCAAGAGGCAAGCTACCGTATCTTTGGCAGCAAGCCCGGCGAATATGGTGCGGGCTTAAACCGGCTGATTGAAAACCGCTCTTGGGACAGCGCCGACGATTTAGCCGAGGCCTACCTGGATACAGGTGCCTATGCCTACGGCCAGTTCAAGGCCTCCGGCACTGCTGCGCGGGCGGCGTTCGAGCAGCAGCTCCAGGGGCTGGATGCGGTGATGCAGAACCAGGATAACCGCGAGCACGATATTCTTGATTCCAACAGCTATTACGCTTTTCAGGGTGGCATGGCCAACGCCACGCGCTCGCTAAGTGGAAAAGCACCGACCATTTATCACGCCGACCACGCCAATCCCGCGGTGCCCAAGATTCGCACCTTGAAAGAGGAGCTAGCACGGGTGATTCGCTCACGCGTGTTGAATCCTAAGTGGATCAATGCCATGCGCGAGCACGGCTATAAAGGTGCGTTTGAAATGGCGGCTACGGTGGACTACCTGTTTGCTTACGATGCCACCACCTATCTAGTCGCCGACTACCAGTACGCCCAGGTGAGTGATGCCCTGGTACTCGACGCTGCTAATCAGCAGTTCCTGCGTGAGCACAACCCCGCAGCCTTAGAAGAGATGGCGGAACGCTTACTTGAAGCCGCCCAGCGAGGCATGTGGCAAGCCCCCGGCGAACATGGCCAGGCGCTACAAGACCTGCTGCTGGAAATGGATGAAGCCAAAGAGACGGGGCATTATGACCACCAGCCCGCGCATTAAGGGCTGGTGCCCCGGCGCGTGGCGGCCCATGGCCACCGGCGATGGCCTGCTAGTGCGTGTACGCCCACCGCTGGGCCAGCTTTCACGCCAGCAAGTAGTGGCACTGTGCGAAGCCGCTGAGACCTTTGGTAGTGGTTTAATCGAGCTAACCAGCCGGGCCAATATTCAACTGCGGGGAGTGCACGAGGCCAGCTGGCCACCGCTGATGGCGTTTCTGGTTGAGCATCAGTTGGTGAACGACGACCCGCAAGCAGAACGCCAGCCTCAACTGATGCTGGCACCTGCTTGGCAAGAGGGCGACGACACTCATACCATTGCCCACCTGTTGCAAACGCGGGGCAGCGAATTAGCGCCCATGCCTGGCAAGATCGGCATTGCGATTGATGCGGGAAAAGCCCCGGTGCTGTGCGATAGCGCCGCCGATTTTCGTATTGAGCGCTCGGTGGACGGCGGTTTGATAGTACGCGCCGATGGCTATCAGTGTGGCACGGCGGTGAACGAGCCCGAAGCCGCCGTTGAGCAGTTAATACGCCTGACCCACTGGTTTGTGGACAGCGGTGGCTGGGACTCTGGGCGCATGCGGCGGCACACAGCGCCGCTGCCCGATTGGGCGACCGCTGATACTGCCCCTGCACCCCCTGGCGAGAAGCTGGCGCTGGGCAAACATAGCAACGGTATGGTGGTAGGTTTGCCTTTTGGCCGGGTGGCGGCTAATACGCTGCGCGAGACTGTCTCTCAGACAAGTGGCTCTTTGGTAAAGATCAGCGCTGTGCAGGTCACGCCCTGGCGGCGCTTATTGTTGAAAGATTGCGATACACTACCCGCGGTTGATGGCTTAATCCGTCATAATAGCGACCCGCGGTTAGCGCTGGACGCGTGCCCCGGCGCACCTTATTGCGAACAGGCGAGTGTTGCCACCCAGCCGCTTGCCGAACGGCTAAGTGACTGGGTAGCAACAAGCGTACATATATCCGGGTGCGCCAAAGGCTGCGCCCGCCAACGGTCAGCAGCGCTGTGCCTAACCGGCCGCGATGGGCGCTTTGACGTGATTGTTAACGGTCGCGCCGATAGCGCACCGGTTAAGTCAGGCGTCACTGAGAGTGAGGCGTTGGATGTTATTAAAAAGCTCAGCGAAAGCCGTTAGGTTTATCGAGATTAAAAAATAGTAGCTTATATGCTGGATAGCTGAGTGCCAGGGCAGGTTGTAGCGAGGGTCTTTTTCCAGGGGTGGAAAAAGTAGCTCCCAGGGACGGGTTCACAGCGCCCTCGCGGAAACCTGCCCTAGCACGGATGCCTTGCAGACCAGTAACTGCGAATTAGTTTATTTGGAGAGTTTGGGTGCCTCACGTTTATGAAACACACGGACCGGCGATTTACCGGCAGTCGTTTGCGATTATTCGCAATGAAGCTGAGCTTGATCGCTTTTCAGCGGAAGAAGATACGGTTGCGGTACGCATGATTCACGCCGCCGGGCTGGTGGAGCTGGCGGCGCATATCCATTTTCAGAATGATGTGGTCAATCGTGCGCGCTCAGCGTTAGAGCAGGGCGCACCGATTCTTTGCGATGCTCGGATGGTCTCCGAAGGCATTACCCGCAAACGGCTGCCTGCTAATAACAACATCATCTGCACCCTTAACGATGAGCGCACTCCAGGCCTTGCCCAGGAAATGGCCAATACCCGTTCAGCGGCAGCGCTGGAACTGTGGCGGCCGCACCTGGAAGGCGCCGTGGTCGCCATTGGCAACGCGCCCACCGCGCTGTTTCATCTACTTAATATGCTCGAAGACCCAGACTGCCCGCGCCCGGCGGCCATTATTGGCTGCCCGGTCGGCTTTGTTGGCGCGGCGGAATCCAAAGAAGCGCTGTTGGCTAACCCCGCGCTGCCCAGCTGTATCGTGCGTGGCCGCTTGGGTGGTAGCGCCGTCACGGTAGCGGCCATCAACGCCATGGCGGATCGTATCGAATGACCCAAGGAACCATTTACGGAGTGGGGTTAGGACCCGGCAGCCAAGACCTAATGAGCGTGCGTGCCGACCGCTTGATCCGTGGTGCCAGCCATGTGGCCTATTTTCGCAAGCAGGGTCGCAGCGGACATGCGCGTACCATCGTGGAAGGATTGATCGCCCCCGACGCAACCGAGCTACCCATGGAGTATCCGGTTACCACGGAAATTCCGTTTGATGACCCTCGTTACAATGAAATGCTGTCGGCCTTTTACGAACGCAGCGTGGCGCAATTGATCGAGATGGCAGAGGCCGGATGCGATGTCGTGGTGCTCTGTGAAGGCGACCCGTTTTTCTATGGCTCCTTTATGCACCTCTACACGCGGCTGCTGAATCGCGTGCCGGTCTCGGTAGTGCCGGGGATTACCGGCATGTCGGCGGCCTGGACGGCTACCGCACAGCCAATTACCTGGGGCGATGACATCATGACGGTGCTGATGGCCACGCTGCCGGAAGAGACGCTGGCCGAGCGCATCGCCCAAACCGATGCACTGGTGGTGATGAAAATTGGCCGCAACCTGGCCAAACTTCGCCGAGCGCTGACGCATGCTGGCCGTGAAGGCGAGGCGTGGCTGATTGAGTACGCCGCTATGACCCAGCAGCGTGTGCTGCCACTGAGCGAGGTTGGCGAAAGCGTGCCGTACTTCTCGATTGTGCTGATTCATGGCAACGGGAGGCGGCCATGAGCGGTTGGCTGAAAATCGTCGGCCTCGGGCCGGGCGCCGACGCCATGATTACCCCGGAGGTTTCGGCTGCGCTGCTCGAAGCCACCGATGTGGTCGGCTATGTGCCCTACGTTAATCGCGTGGCTCCCAGGGCTGGATTAGTCCGTCATGGCTCTGATAACCGCGAAGAGATTCGCCGGGCGGAACAGGCGTTACAGCTGGCGCTTGAGGGCCACCGGGTAGTGGTTGTCTCCTCTGGCGATCCTGGTGTGTTCGCCATGGCCGCTGCGGTGTTCGAAGCCTTGGAAGCGGGGGATGCCCAGTGGCGCACGCTGGATATTCAGGTACTGCCGGGTATTTCTGCCATGTTGGCCGCCAGTGCAAGCGTCGGCGCACCGCTGGGGCACGACTTCTGCTGCATCAATCTATCCGACAACCTCAAACCCTGGGCGCTGATTGAGAAGCGCCTGCGTCTGGCTGCCGAGGCCGACTTCGCCATGGCGTTTTACAACCCGCGCTCCAAGGCACGGCCAGCGGGGTTTGAACGAACGCTAGAGGTACTGCAGGAAGCCTGCGGGCCGGACCGATTGATAATCTTCGCCCGCGCGGTTTCCACTCCCGAAGAAGCAATTCGCGTCACCACATTAGAGCAAGCGACGCCGGATATGGCGGATATGCGCACGCTGGTCATCGTTGGTTCCCAGCAAACCCGCTTGATTGAACGCAGTGGCGTGCCGCTGGTTTACACGCCGCGTTCGGCTGATTAAACGCTGTGATGATTAATAGTGGTCACTAAGCCAGCTAAACACGTCATCGATACGATGAACTTCATGACATGGCGGCAGTGCTGGCCGCTCGATCATCACAATGGGCAGGCCGAGCCTTCTTGCCGCGCTGAGTTTGGACGATGCACCTTCGCCGCCTGCGTTTTTACACACAATGCGCTGGACGCGCTGATTTTCCAGTAGGGCGAGATCGCCTTCTAGGGTAAACGGGCCTCTATCAATCACACTGCTGATATCCGGCAGTGGCAATGGGCTGGTCGGCGGATCAACCAAGCGCAGCACATAATGGTGCTGAGGCTGGGCGGCAAAGGCGCTAAGGTGCATTCGCCCAATCGCAAGCAGTACCCGTTGGGGTGGGCCAGCTAAGGCGCTAACGGCCTCATCAATACTTGCCACGCTTTGCCATTGGTCGCCAGCAACAGGCTGCCAGACAGGCCGGGTAAAAGCGGTGGCCTTTACACCGCACTGTGCCGCTGCGGCTAACACGTTGCTGCTCATCTGTGCGGCAAACGGGTGGGTGGCATCAACAATATGGGTAATGCGCTCCTGGGCTAAAAACGTGACCAGCCCATTAACGCCACCAAAGCCGCCAATACGGGTGGGTAGAGGCTGGGGTTTAGGCGTGTTAACGCGCCCTGCATAGCTAAAAATGGCGGGAATGCCACGCTTGGCAACAGCGCTAGCCAGGGCGCTGGCCTCGCTGGTTCCGCCGAGAATTAGGATTTTGATCATGGCTGAGGTTAACAACGCTCCCTGGCTTACCCTTTTAGGCTGGGGAGAGGGTGGCACACAGGGGCTGACAGCGGCAAGCCGACAGGCATTGGAAAGTGCCGAGGTAGTGTTCGGCGCACGCCGTCACCTGCGCCTTTTACCGCCGCTAAACGCTGAGGTGATTGAGTGGCCAGTGCCCTTTGCCGATGGCATTGCAAAGCTGCTAAACCAGCGTGGCCGCCGAGTGGTAATGCTGGTCTCCAACGACCCGTTCTGGTTTGGGGCGGGTACCTCATTAGCGCAGCATCTCAGCGTAAACGAGTGGCAGGCACTGCCAGCCCCGTCCACCTTTAGCTTGGCGGCTGCACGTTTGGGCTGGCCATTGGAGCGTTGTGTTTGCCTGGGTTTACACGCCAAACCGCTAACGCGCGTTCGGCCCTACCTGCATGCCGGTAGACGCTTGCTAGTGTTGGTAAGAGACGGCGCGGCGGTGACCGAGCTGGCGGCGCTGGTAACTAGCCTTGGCTTTGGCAATACCCAGCTAACGCTGCTGGAATCTTTGGGCGGCGATAACGAGCGTATTCGCCATTGCCGTAGCGACGCCAGCTTGCCCGATGACATTGCCCACCCGGTTGCGGTAGGGCTGGAAGTTGCTGGTAACGGCCCCGCCTTACCTCTGACGCCCGGCCTGCCGGATCATTTTTTTGATCACGACGGCCAGATTACCAAACAGACCATTCGCGCCATCACCCTAGCGGCACTGGCCCCCATGCCCGGCGAGCGGCTGTGGGATATCGGCACCGGCTCAGGCTCCATCGCCATTGAGTGGCTGCTCGCCCATACGGATAATCAGGCGGTGGGCTTTGAGCAAAACGCTGAACGGGCAGCGCGAGCGCGCAGCAATGCAAGCAACCTGGGCGTTGACTGGCTAGAAGTAAAACAGGGCCGCGCGCCTGACGTTCTCAACGACACGCCGCTGCCCGATGCGGTATTTATCGGCGGCGGGTTATCCCAAGCGCTGCTAGACGACTTATGGCAGCGCCTGCCCAAGGGCGTGCGCATCGTCGCCAATGCCGTCACTCTGGAATCTGAAGCGCTGTTGGCGCACTGGCAACAAAAAGCAGGCGGCGAACTGCTACGGCTAGAGCTTGCCAACGCCGCCCCCATCGGTACACGACGGGGCTGGAAAGCCAGCTACCCGATTGTTCAGTGGCGGGTCGTTCGATGAAGCCATCGACGTTGAGAACTGCAGGGTTTGGTTTTCGCAGTGAAGCCACGCTTGAATCGCTCGGCCAAGCGCTGGATCAACTGATCGACCAGTACGGTGTTATCGATAAGCTGGCGGCGGCTCACTCCATGCTGCCGTTGGTAGAAGAGCTAGGCCGACTGCGTAATATCAAAGTCATCGCCGTAGCAGATGCCGAGCTATCAACAGTGGCAACGCTTACCCATTCAACACACAGTTTGCAGGCGCGCGGCACAGGCAGCGTTGCCGAGGCCGTGGCGCTATTAGCCGCAGGCCAAAATGCGAGATTAGTGGGGCCAAGGATCATTTCAGCGGATCGACGAGCCACTGCCGCCCTGGCGTTGTTAGAAGTACCAGAAGGAGCCACCGAATGACCGTACACTTCATTGGCGCAGGCCCCGGCGCGCCAGACCTGCTTACTCTTCGCGGGCGCGACTTAATCGCCGTCTGCCCGGTGTGCTTGTATGCGGGCTCTTTAGTGCCGGAGCAGATTCTGGAACACTGCCCGGCGGGGGCAAGGGTGATTAATACCGCGCCGCTCTCGCTGGATGAGATTATGCAGGAAATCAGCCGCGCCCACGCTGAAGGCCAGGATATCGCCCGGCTGCATTCGGGGGATCTCTCGGTATGGTCGGCCATGGGCGAGCAACTGCGTCGCCTGCGCGAGCTTAATATTCCCTACAGCATTACCCCCGGCGTGCCATCCTTTGCGGCAGCGGCGGCAACCCTAGGCCAGGAGCTGACGTTACCCGGCGTGGCTCAGTCGGTGGTGCTCACCCGTACACCGGGTCGTGCCAGTGCCATGCCCAGTCACGAGACGCTTGCCAATTTCGCCCGCACTGGGGCAACGCTGGCTATCCATCTCTCCATCCATAACCTTTCCCAGGTAGTCGAAAGCCTGACGCCTTACTACGGCGCGCAGTGTCCGGTGGCGATTGTGTGGCGAGCAAGCTGGCCCGATGAGCGAGTGGTGCGGGGGCGGCTGGCGACTATAGAAGAGCTGATCGATGATTCCATGCAGCGCACCGCATTGATCCTGGTGGGGCCAGTGCTTGAAAGCGATGACTTCCAGGAGAGCAGCCTCTACGCGGTAGGCTACGACCGCCGCTTTCGCCCTCAGTCGGCAGATTCGCCTTTTGCCACGGTAAACCAAGACCAAGAGAGCGACTCATGATCACGCTATCGCTAATAGGCATCGGCACCGGCAACCTTGATCACGTCACCCTGGCTGCAGTGCGCGCCCTCAATCGCGCCGACCTGATTCTGCTGCCCCGCAAAGGCGAGGCCAAGTCGGATTTGATCGACCTACGCCGCTTACTCTGCGAGCGCCTGTTAGAAGAACCGGTGACCACCAAGATCGTCGAATTCGATCTCCCCAGTCGCGATGATCATAATGATTACCTTAGTGCGGTAGATGACTGGCACGCTGCGATTGCCAGCGTTTGGGCGCAGTTGATGGATAAACATCTCCCCAATGGCGGGCGGGTCGGCATGCTGGTGTGGGGCGACCCCTCGCTTTACGACAGCAGCCTGCGTATTAGCCAGCGACTAAATGCTGCGGGTAAGCAAGTGGATGTCGAGGTCGTGCCTGGCATCACCAGCCTGCAGGTGCTTACCGCCGAACATAAAATTCCCCTCAATGCGCTTGCCGAGCCAGTACAAATCACCACCGGCCGCCGCCTGCGCGAGCGCGGCTGGCCGAACGATGCAGGAACGGTAGCCGTAATGCTGGATAGCGGCGGGGCGTTTACCACGCTGCCGTTTGAGGACACCTACATCTGGTGGGGCGCCTACCTGGGTATGGATAAACAGTGCTTACTCAAAGGCTGGCTAAGCGAGGTCAGCGACCAAATCATCCAACGCCGCGCGGAACTACGCGACACCCACGGCTGGATTATGGATATTTACCTGCTCGCCAAAAAATCGGAAAAATAAACCCAGGTATCAATATGGAATATTTTTCCATAAAATAATCCTGCCTATTAAATAACCAAGTTATCAGGAGCGACTATGAGTTTTTACGTCTATCTTTCTGGCGAAATCCACACCGATTGGCGCGAAGAGATTCAGCGCGGCGCTGATGCAGCGGGCCTGGATATCGTCTTCACTGCCCCGGTCACTGACCACGACGCCAGTGACGCCGCTGGCGACCACCTTGGCAAGCCGGAAAATGGCTTCTGGCGCGACCACCAGTCTTCCAAGGTCAACGCCATCCGCACCCGCACCATGATCGAGCAAGCGGATCTGGTAGTTGTGCGCTTCGGCGACAAATACAAACAGTGGAACGCCGCTTTTGATGCAGGCTACTGCGCCGCACTCGCCAAGCCCTACATCACCCTGCACAGCGAAGACATCGTCCACCCGCTGAAAGAAGTCGACGCCCAAGCCCAAGCCTGGTGCACCACCACCGACCAAGTGGTCGAAACCCTGCGTTACGTCCTCAAAGCCTAAGCACGCTGCGCCTCCCACAACCCCGCCACTGCATTAGTGGTGTTGTGGGAGGGCGCTTTAGCGCGCGATCGTCCCGCCACATAAATAACCTCCGTCACTGAATCGATACTCTGCTCTAGTGTTGTAGAAGGGCGCTTCAGCCCGCAAAGTCTCAGCCACATAAGCAACCCCACCTTTGAACCGATACTCTGCCCTAGTGTTGTAGGAGGGCGCTTCAGCGCGCGATGATCACCCCACATAAGCAATCTAGCCACCCCGTAGCGCGGCGTAACGCTTGGCGAGGAACGAGCCAAAAGGCACCCGCGAAGACAGTTGCCCAAAGCCTGCTCCAGCTCAAGTTCTCTTCAAAACCACGTGACCTAAGCCAAATTTATCAATAAAGTATGATTAGATCAGAAATAAGAGCCGGCACGCGAATTTTGGATATATAGCCATGCTGGGTAAATAAAGCTATAAAAACAGTGATTTATGATTTTTGAGGTGGCTAGATAACACCAATAAACGTGCTGACATGTTCAAGGGTGTTATGCAGCAGGCTATATAATCACTGTTAGACGCAAAGGGAAGGATTGGTGGCTAAACGAGACCCAAATAAGACTGCCCGAAATAAGCGAGTTGCCGAAATCAAGGCTCAACGGAGAACTCTTCAGCCCCTGGTGTTCGACGAGATGAAGGCGGCTTGCGGCGGGAAGTACACCGCAGAAGCTTCCCTCAACGCCTTTATAGGCAGTAAGACAGATGATTACATCAAACTGCACGATGAGGTGATTCATACCCCTCTCGAGTACAAAAGCAAGTGGCTTTCTGGCTTGAAGCTCTGCCGTTCGCGGGCATTAAGGACTGGAACGAACAATCGTCATATTGTGATGTACGACCTCATTACCGGAGACCACCCAAACTTTAAGAAATACGTTTCCCTATTCCTTGAAAGCTCCTTCTTGAAGCACTACGAGGAGCATTACAAGCAGAAACCGAAGCTTGATGAGAGCGAATATTGGTTTGGGAACAACGATGATGAGTTCGGGGTGCTCGTGACGCCCCGCTATGCCGGAGATCAGTGGGAAAATGACAATTCTGAAATCCGGCATTTTAAAAAGCCTTACTGGACAATTGCTCACGTTATGGAGACAGGTCTTTGCTACATGGGCGAAGAGCGTGTTCGATCGTTCACAATCATAGACGACTATCTGCAGTTCTTCCGCGACATGGTTCGCCGGACAAAATCAAAGTATCAGTTGGAAATCGCAGACCGGTACATTGACTTCGTCAAAACGAGCGCGGATTCTTTGTCCGTTCCGCTGCTCATCCCCGAGCTTAGATACGATCCTTATAAGAAAAAGCATCAGCACAGGCTCGACTATCTCATTGTGAACCCCTGGACTCACGAAAAGTATGGGTTCGAATTTTCTCCTTGGTCGACGCACGGCAAGCTGAAAGGAGCTGGCCGCAAGATGGCTGAATATGACAAGGACGCGAAGGAGAATTTCGAAAAGGAGATGAAGAAGCACAAGCGCTATTGGAGGAAGTATGGCGTCTCCTACATCATCTATACCGACGACGATCTTTCCAAAATGGATGATGTTTGGTCAGAGATGAAAGGGCATTTAGAAGCATCTAAGGAACCCGAACAGCTTGAATTTGCTTTGCTTGGAGAAATCGATGGCGCCGGGTGAGTTTGCGTCTAACAAATCGCTGCAGGTGGCATTTGACCCGCCCCCCATTTTTGCTATCGCAAAAACGGGCGTCTCCTCAAATGCACCTGAGCTCGGGCGTTATGCCTGAATAAGATAAGGAGCATTTACATGGATCAAGAACTAGAGGCCATGCAAGCAGTATATACTGCACTGAGCGACCTCTCTGATGAAGAGCGAACAAGAGTCCTGGCATGGGTGACAGCAAAATTTGGATTGTCACCCTCATCGGCACCAGTCAGTGCGGACACTAGAGTCGTAGCCACTCCTCAACAGCAACAAAGTCCAGATAGTGCTCCTAGTGAAGAGCCGGTTGTCGAAAGGGATGAACCTGAAGATGTTGCTGATCTTTATACAGCCTGCTCTCCATCTACTAATGCAGATAAAGTCCTAGTTGTTGGTTACTGGCACCAAGTAATTTGTGGTGATGAGTCGCTCACCAGCGCCAAGGTCAATCAGGAACTTAAGCACCTTGGCCATGGCATCAAGCGAATGAATGATGCGTTTTCATCTCTGATAAGTTCAAAGCCTCAGCTAGCAATACAAACTCGAAGATCTGGAAGCTCACAGCAAGCTCGGAAAACTTATAAATTGACGCGTGAAGGAATCAACCGCGTGAACAGTATGATTGCAGGCACTCTGAATAATGATTCCAATTGAACAACTGCCAAATCTTCTTGTATCAAACGACTTCACAAGGCTTCAAAAGTGTCTCATCGCAATGGCTACGGACGTAGAACGCCACTGGAGACCCACTGACGTGCGTACAACAATTACAGATCACGGGCTTCCTGCGGCAAAAAAGTGGAACATTTCCTCCATACTTTCCTCTGCGGGCAGCTATACTGCTAGGTTTCCTGATGGCTATAGTATTTCACTAGATGGTAGGAAGCATATCGCTGAGACGGTAGGGCCAGTCGCCACCGGGATAGCCAGTCCAGTATCTTCGCAACTTCGTCAACATTTTGGTGGAATTACAGACCCCTTAACCCGCTCTTTCGTGGAAGAATCCATTTCCGCTTTTGAATCTAGCCTATTTCGGTCTGCGGTTGTATTGAGTTGGGTTGGTGCTGTCTCAGTGCTGTATGAGCACGTTACATCTAATCATTTGTCTGCATTTAACGCGGAGCTATTGAAGAGAAATTCAAAAGCGCGCTCTATTAAAACGACTGACGATCTCTCGCTAATTAAAGAATATGATTTTCTTCAAATATGCTCTGCGATTTCCGTTATTGGCAAAAACGTAAAAGGAGAGCTAGAAAAGTGTCTTAAACTCAGAAATGGGTGCGGCCACCCTAATTCACTAGCCATTGGTTACCATTTAGCCGCTGCCCACATAGAAGTATTAATGCTCAATGTATACTCAAAGTATTAATTTTTTGTTTTCGCCTTGCACTTTTGGCCTAACAAGGCGCGCGTGTGGGACGCTTGCTTCGCTGCGCGCCCCACAGCTTTAGCGTTAGGAGCAAGGAAAGACGGCTTCTTGTTGAATCAGCCCGGCATTGCCAAAGGAGGCCTCGCACCCTGGTGCTTTGCGATCCACAAGTGTGACCTTATGGCCTCTCTGCTGCAGGTGCTAGGCAACGGATACTCCGACCATGCCAGCACCCAGAACCAGAATCTCACGTGCCATAAATCCATTAATTTCTTATTGGGCTCGTGCAGTTTGTGCTTTGTGACTGTGCTTCATGCGTTGGCGCACCCAGGCAACGGTTATTGCGGTAATCAGGATGAACCCGATGTAGCCGAACACGGGATACACCATGCCGACCAAGCTGACAAATCCAAACATGCTACAGGCATAGGCAATGATGCCCGCTATTAAGGATCCAACGCGGAAAGACGTGGTATCGGCCGGCAAAAATCGGGATGAAAAAGAGTAGAGGCAGCCCACTGCGGTATTGAAAATCATCAGCAGAATGACGACCGACACCAGCGAGGAAAGCGCAGGGGAAACCTCTAGTGCCAAAGCCAGCATCGGCATAGGCGTATCGACTAGGCTGTCTAGGCGCGACAGCATGGCCAGGCTGATCGTCATCATCAGCGCGCCCAGGGTAATGCCGCCAAGAATACCGCCCCAGGTTGCTTTGCGGCGGTCTTTTGCAGCACCACTGGAGATGGCAAGAATCGCGACGCAGCCGAAGATGTTATACGAAACGTACAGCATGGCGCCAAGTGCCCAATGGCTGGTGGCTGCGTTTTGGTCGAGTGCCAACTGGTTCAGTGTCGTCAGGTCGGTTTCTCGGGTTGCCAGTGCGTAGATCGCGATGCCCAGTGCCACCAGAATCAGCAGAGGAGTGATGCTGCTGATCAGCGTGAGCACTTTTTTCAGTTTGAGAAAGGTGGCTGCAATTACCAGCAGAGTCACCAGCGCGCTGCCCAAGGCTGCAGGCAGGCCCAGCTTTTGTTCCAGCAGTGCGCCGGCACCGGCCAGCATCACTACGGCTATGGCAAACATGAAAAATGTCATCAGCAAATCGATGGGTTTGCTAAGCCAGGGGCCACAGATAGCCCGCACAACTTCCTTGTGAGAAGTCGCTTGAAGCTCGCTACCCAGATTCGCCAGCGTCATGCCCAGGAAGATAAAAGCGGCAGTACTCAGCGCGACACCTGCCAGCCCCCAAACGCCGAAGCTAACGAAGAATTGAAGCAGCTCCTGGCCTGAAGCAAAGCCTGCTCCAACCAGAAATCCGACAAAAGCGCCCGCGATTTTCAATACATCTTTCATGGTGCCAAATCCTCAGTTTCTTATTTTTCTGTGCCAGTTAGCTGGCTGAATCAGGCTTCACCGACCCAGGCTTGCACTTCCACTTCGACATCAACGCCCAGTGCTAGGCCTGCTGTCACGGTGGAGCGAACCGGCAGACCTGCTTCGAAATAGCGTTTGTAGACTTCGTTGAAGCCCGCAAAGTGCTTCATGTCCGACAGCCAGACGGTCGCTTTAACGACCTGCGCAAAGCTTGCTCCACAGTGCTCAAGGGACTCGCCGATACGGGTCATGACCGCTTCGGTTTGCTCTTCGATACTGCCTTTGACGACTTCGCCTTCAGCAGTCATGGGAATCTGGCCTGAAAGCATCAGGAAACCTCCCACGCGAACGGCACGGGAGAATGGGAAGGGCAAGTCGCTGGGGATACGTTCGATTGAATTGGACATGGGGTTATATCTCGTTGATGGCTATTGAGTGACCGAGCCGCACGCGCAGCACGATAGAATCACGATTTCTCTTAAATGATAATTCTCATAAAAGGGAATATCAAATGTGAGAACCTTAAAGTCAAGCTGTTTTCGGGATACACTAGGACTTCGTATTCATAGCCAGGTCGAGCCGCGAAGCTTTCATGCCAACAGACTCACAATCCCAGCCGTCCGATACATTGATCGACCGAGTACTGGTCGGCTCTCGCCTAAGGGCTCACCGTAAACAGCAGAAATTCACCCTGAAACAGGTGTCTGAGAAAAGTGGTGTTGCGCTTTCAACGCTGTCGAAAATGGAGTTGGGGCAGGCAACTGTCAGCTATGACAAGCTTGCTGCTGCCGCACGTGTTCTGAATGTCAGCCTGCCCCAGCTGTTCAACCCTGAATCGGGTGCAGACAGGTCAGATCAGCCAACGGTGGTCACCAGCAAAATTTCTGAGGCGACTGGGTATGCTACTGGCAGCTATGAATATCATCCTATTGCGGGTGAGTTTCCCGGTCGGAGTATGATGCCGGTTTATGCTCGGATTCAGGCGCGTGATCTGGGTGAGTTTGAAGACTTCATCCGCCACCCCGGAGAGGAGTTTGCCATGGTGCTATCGGGGCGCGTCTGCATTCACTTTGAAAATGGTGAAAGCATCAGCCTGGGTGAACGAGAAACGGCTTACTTCAACAGCTCCATCGGGCATATTTATCTGGCCGAGGGTGATGAAGATGCAGAAGTAATAGCTGTGATGTCGGAACCCAAAGAGGGCGATCTCCAAGGCTGAACCAGCTATCCGGCTTCGCCAATTTCGTGAAAACACAGAATGTAAAGGTGGGGGGCCTGACAGGCTCTTCCTCTTGTTTGTCGAAGATCATCCTGCTTGCCTACTCCAAAGGCATCACCTCCAGCCGCGGGATACAGTGGTGCTGCTGACCATTCCCCACCTCACCACACTGGCCAGCTTCGTCAGTCGGCATGTCGATGAAATTGAAGCACTATCTGAACAAGTGCTGCTGGTGTGCTAATGCAGAGCGGAATAAGTTACTTTATTAGGGCAAATACAGTTTTCAACTCACTTGAGCTGAGCGCTCAAGTGGCTGAATGTCGATATTAAGATGATTCAGCTGGATGACTGGCTGAGTAAATGAATAAGGAAAACAGGTGGCGGAAACGGCTCGAAATCGGGCTTTTCTTCAGCCTTGTGATAGGTACTCATGACACTACACATTGAAACTCCTCTGATCGAATTCCGCACAATGAGCGTTACCACCGGACGTTCGGTCTGGATTAAGCTTGATGCGCTGCAGCCGCCCGGTTCATTCAAGATACGGGGCATTGGCCATGCGTGCGAAACCTATCTGGCTCGAGGTGCTCGAAGGTTCATTTCGTCATCTGGAGGAAATGCTGGCTTGGCTGTCGCCTACGCCGGTCGTCGGCTAGGTGTTCCGGTTACGGTTGTAGTGCCGGAAACCACCACTGAAAGGGCAAAAGAACTGCTGCGATTGGAGAAAGCGGAGGTCATCGTGCATGGCGCCTCCTGGCAAGAAGCCAACGCCTTTGCCCAATCGTTGATCGGCGCATCGGATGCATTTCTCCACCCCTTTGATGATCCGCTGCTTTGGCAGGGCCACGCTACACTGGTTGATGAAGTTTTTCGTTCCGGTCTTAAGCCCGATGCTGTCGTACTTTCCGTTGGCGGAGGTGGTCTGCTTTCAGGTGTGGTAGAAGGGCTTCATCGTAACGGATGGAGTGATATCCCCGTTTTCGCCGTAGAAACTACGGGGGCCGCCTCATTTCATGCAGCCGTAAACGCCGGTCATACGGTCGAGTTGGAAAAGGTAACAAGCATCGCCACCTCACTTGGTGCCAAGCGTGTTTGCGAGAATGCTTTCCAATGGTCAAAAACTCACCCTATCCACAGCGTCGTGGTATCAGACCAAAGCGCACTGACTGCCTGCGAACGTTTCCTTGACGATCATCGCATCGTGGTAGAGCCTGCCTGTGGTGCGAGCCTGGCAATGGCATATGAGAGTGCCTCAGAACTCGATGGTTTCAGCAATATATTGGTCGTAGTATGTGGCGGCGCTACGTCCACGATTGATCAAATCAGGGATTGGAATAGCGACAAACACGCCCTATAACAAGGCCAAGCAACTAAGATCAAACTGCCCGCTGCTAACGCTGGGCGTTCAATGTTGCCTGATGAGGCGACGGGAATGACTGCTTCTCTCCAGCTGTCATTCCCGCATGCCGTTAGCGGGAATCCATTTCGATTTAGGTACCCTAGCTTCGGCTGAAAAGGTCAAATTGGATTCCCGATAACCCCACTCGGGAATGACGGGCTGTGGTAGTTCTGGAATGACGGGATTGAGTAGCTTGGTTCATGCTCCTCTGCATTCGCCAAGCCCTACATCACCCGCTGAAATAAGTTGATGCCCAAGCCTGGTGCACCACGACAGATCAAGTCGTTGAAACCCTACGTTACGTCCTCAAAGCCTAAGCTCATGCGTCTCCCGCAACATCGTCACTGTATTAGCAGTGTTGTAGGAGGGCGCTTCAGCGCGCGATGATCACGCCACATAAGCAATCTAGCCACCCCGTAGCGCGGTGTAACGCTTGGCGAGGAACGAGCCAAAAGGTACCCACGGTGGCGGCCCGGCGCGAAGGCAGCGTCAGCTGCCCAAAGCCTGCTCCAGCTCAGTTTCTCATCAAAGCCACGTGACCTAAGCCAAATTTATCAATAAAGTATGATTAAATCGTGAAAACGAGCTGGCACGGGAATTTTGGATATGCCAGCCATGCTGGGTAAATAAGATTATAAAACAGTGGTTTATGATTTTTTGGGTGGCTAGATAACACCAATAAACGTGCTGGCATGTTCAAGGGTGTTATGCAGAAGGCTATATAATCACTGTTATATGCCAAAGGAGATTCAGTGGTTCAGCTAACTGATATTGAAAGGGTAGCTCCCGGTGTTGAAAATCTCTCAACTGCAGAGCATGAAGCGCTTCAAAGGTTTACGTTGCTCTGGACTTTGTTCGAGGCCCAGATGTTGGGGAGCAATGCATCTGTCAGGAAGATTTCAGAGAAAGTCGAAGGCATTGAGCCGGAAATCATTAACGACGGTTGGTTCACGGAGCATTTAGACTACTTTTCCAATCGGTATATTGATGGGGGGAATACGAATCATCGCTTCGAAAATCTCCACCTGCGTAACAATGACAACCCTGATTTGGTTCGTACTGTGCTAACCGGGGAGAATGTAGATCCAGCTTCCCAGCTTATTGGCTGCCTGATCATAGTTTATCGTTTCAGGAATAATTTCTTCCATGGCATCAAGTGGGCATACGGTCTGCAAGACCAGCTTGAAAACTTCACGCACTCAGCCTCCTTGCTGAGGAAATTCTTAGAGAAGGTGCCAAATGGCATATAACAATCACATTAAATTCGCTCCCTGCGGTCGCCGGACGCTCGTTCCTCGCGCCGTTTATGTGAAGCGTTATGGCGCTCAGTAGATCTGCGGAAAATAATCAGAAAGGAATTCGGAAAAGATGATACGTAATTTTTACACTTGTGATAAAGAAGTCGACGAAAATAGCCATGATGGAGAAGGTTCAATAGATATCTATCGTGCATTCAGACGTAAAGATTTCGATGGTGCTTGGGACTTTGCCATCCGTGTCGTTATGCCACCGGGAAGTTCTATGGGTGAGCATACTCACGGAGACGATGAAGAAATGTATATCATTTTGAAAGGTGAAGGCACTATGACCATTGAAGGTGAGGACAGAAAGGTGGCTTCGGGAGATATGATAGTTAATAAACGCTTTGGCACCCATGGTTTGGTTAATACATCGGACAATGAAATTGAGTTACTAATAATCCAAGCAAGTCTAAAGTAAATCGCCATAACAAAGCGTTTAAGGCAGATTCGCACCGCGTGGCATT
This sequence comes from Halomonas sp. KG2, assembly GCA_030440445.1. Lineage (NCBI taxonomy): Bacteria > Pseudomonadati > Pseudomonadota > Gammaproteobacteria > Oceanospirillales > Halomonadaceae > Halomonas > Halomonas sp. KG2. Next base: position 1,790,702 of record CP098528.1, read on the forward strand.
TTCGGTTTGATTCAGCTTAAGTGTTTACAGCACAGTAGTTTAGGTTGGGTGGTTAGCGTTGCTCACTACTTAACGCGGCGTTATATGAAAGGAGAGCATCGTGGTGCCACAATCAGGTGAATGGCTTACAGCAAACACCTATTAAGGCTCTTTAACGTGGTAATTTACCGAGCCTTCTCCTGTTAGGTTTGGTCGCCTTTGCGCTTAGCCAAACGGGCTGAGCTGGGGGGAAGACTCAATAAGTATCAAGTTAAAACACTCGAACATCGCTACGCGCCGCCAGTGTTTGAGATGTTAGCCACTTTTATGGTGTTGATGTCGGGGGAATGGTCAAGGTCGGCACGGCAATTGCTGACTCATCCGGTTCCTTTGCCTCATCTTCTTGAAGCATCTCAATGATCGCCTGCTTCAGCCAGTTGTGCCCGGCATCGCTCTCCCGCCGTGAGTGCCATACTATGCTGAACTCAAAAGGATCAATGGGGTAAGGCGGCGTGAAGAGCTGCAGTGGTGAGTCCTTCAGAAATAGATCAAAGCTGCGCCGAGCGGCCGTCAAGATCAAATCCGTATTTGGCACCACATGGCTGGCCACTCCCCAGTGGGGTAGGGTCATCGCAACCCGACGGCTGACGCCTTCTCTATGCAATGCGTTTTCTATCTCATTGCTTTCACTACTTTGCATGGCGACTAGGACATGCGGTCGCGAGAGCCACTGTGTTTTATCAAGATCGCCCGTTTTGGGCAGCGTGTTTTTATCCGCAGCACAAACGAAGTGCTCAATGAATAGCTTATGGGTACGTAACTCATCTGAAAGAGGCGGCTGAAACACGCCAAAAGCTATATCGACCTCCCCATCATGGACACCTGCCAGCATCGCGGCGCGGCTGCCTTGAGAAACTTGCAGATCAACCCCTGGAGCTTCTGAACGCAATCGCTGAACCAAACCAGGAAGCACTACGCGAGCTCCATAGTCTGACATGGCAAGCCGAAACACTCGTTTCTCATGGGCGGAGTCAAAGGCGGGCTGTTCAATCAGCGCGCCGAGCTGATGTAGTGCTTCTGTTAATTTCGGTAGCAATTCATTGGCACGTGAGGTGAGCTCCAGCTTGCCTGCTCGTCTCACCAACAGCGGGTCGTCAAAGATGGCTCGCAGATTGGCGAGAGCATGGCTGACGGCCGGTTGGCTTCTATGTAAGCGTCGTGCCGCACGTGACACGTGCTTTTCCACTAATAGCGCGTGCAGGGTAACCAGCAAGTTGAGATCGATGCGTCTTAAGTTATTCATGAGGCGAATACAGTAAAATAAAAAATTGAATTTCAATTCATAGGGTGAATCATAAAAGATAAAAGACCTTTTGCAATATCTCAGGAGTCTTGTCATGAATTCACCTTTCACTTTAGTGGCGCTTGCGGCTGTGGCGGTTATCGCGGGTGCCTTGGTGCCTTTTCAAGCTGGCAGCAACGCTGAATTGGGCCGAGCGCTAGGCCACCCCCTTTGGGCGACACTGGTCTCTCTGGTTGTCAGTATGCTTGTCGTAATACCCATAATGATTGTCATGCAAGTGTCTCCTCCTGCTCTGGGGACCATCAGATACATACCGGCTTGGGCTTGGCTGGGCGGTGTAGCAGGAGTCATCTATATTTCGTCAGCATTGGTTCTAGTACCACGCGTCGGGGCGACCAACTTCATTGTATGTGTCATTGCCGGGCAACTGATTACTTCACTGTTGTTGGATTATCATGGCTGGCTGAATCTGCCCGTGAGGGAGGTCAGCATTGGGCGTTTGGCAGGTGTCACGCTGGTGCTGGTGGGTATGGTGACTGTGCAGTGGTTTTCGCCGACCATTGCATCGCCTCACCAGAACTCTACACAGGTAGCAACTGAAGTCTCTGGAGCCGCTGAGTCCAAGGGGTGACACTTCCGAACACCAGTAGAGATGAGTGCCCTGTTTGTAACTGCCCGCTGTTAACACTGGGCTTTTAACGTTGACTGATGAGGCACGGTGCCTAATAAGGCGACGGGAATGACTGCTTCTCTCTAGCTGTCATTCCCGCATGCTTTTAGCGGGAATCCATTTCGATTTAAGTACCCTAGCTTCGGCTGAAAAGGTCAAATTGGATTCCCGATAACCCCACTCGGGAATGATGGAGCTGAGGAGATTGGTTCATACTCCTCTGCATTCGCCAAGCCCCGACATCACCCGCTGAAAGAAGTCGATGCCCAAGCCCAAATACCTTCCGCAATGCAATCCGTTACTACATTAATGATGTTGTGGGAGGGCGCTTTAGAGCGCGATGATCACGCCACATAAGCAAGCTAGCCACCCCGTAGCGCGGCGTAACGCTTGGCGAGGAACGAGCCAAAAGGCACCCGCAGCGGCGGCCCGGCGCGATGGCAGCACTGCTGCCCAAAGCCTGCTCCAGCTCAATTTATCTTCAAAATCACGTGACCTAAGCTTAATTTTTAAATAAAGTATGATTAGATCAGAAATATGAGCCGGCACGCGAATTTTGGATATGCTGCCATGCGAGATTAATAAAGCTATAAAAACAGTTGCTCATTATTAGCTTTTAAAGACCGGTGGTGAATTAAATAATCAAAGGAGTGAAATTTAATGACTATGGAGTCTGAAGAGTTTAAAGATTTAATTTTAGTAAAGCCTCTTCAGTCAACGAAAAAAGAGGCGTTTATTTCGTTGTTTATCGCCGTTGTTGTTACTTTGGCTTTAGTTGCCATGCGGCTGGAAATTCCGGAGTTAGAGCCGTATAAAATATTAGTGTCCCAGGTTGGGCTTTATCTAGCAATGATAGGTGGTCTCTTAGCTGCATACGATTTGTTATATGGCAAAAGAGTTGAAGCAAAAGCACTTGAAATAAAAAGAGAAATTGAGCGTTTGAAAATGGCAAATAAAGTAGAGCTAGCTACTGCTGAGTTGTCGTCAGAGGAACACACGCAAAGTATTAATAGTAAATTTAAAAAAGCTGATGATCATCTGTCAATTTTATTGCAAGATACAAACTCTAAAAAAAGAGGCCATGTTCAAGGTTACATTGGTCTAGCTGTGTTCGTATTAGGTACTTACTTGCAAATATTGGGTGCCAGCGCATGACGCTAAAAAGCGCTTCTTGCCGGGTTTGGGTAAACTGTCACCTGTTTTGCAAAACAGCTGCAATTTCAACCAAGCCGCAAATGCAAGCGTTGTGGCTGTAGTAAAAGCCGCTGATACCTAGTTTTGGCATAGTCAGAAAACAGACAGATAGTCATTAATCGGCGGCTACAACATACGTCCTGATATAAGTATCGCGTCTACCGCACACACTCAGCTACTGAGATGAGTCATGGTAGATTTAATAGGCAACTCAGTAACAGCCCGCTACTAATACTGGGCTTTTAATGTTGCCTGGTGAGGCACGGTGCCTGATAAGGTGACGGGAATGAATACTTCTCTCCAGCTGTCATTCCCGCATGCCGTTAGCGGGAATCTATTTTGATTTAAGTACCTTAGCTTCGGCTGAAAAGGTCAACTTGGATTCCCGATAACCCCGCTCGGGAATGACGGGGCTGAGGTGGTTCTGGAGTGACAGGGCTGAGAAGATTGGTTCATACTCCTCTGCATTCGCCAAGCCCCGACATCACCCGCTGAAAGAAGTCGATGCCCAAGCCCAAACACCTCCCGCAATGCAATCCGTTACTACATTAGTGATGTTGTGGGAAGGCGCTTCAGCGCGCGATGATCACGCCACATAAGCAATCTAGCCACCCCGTAGCGCGGCGTAACGCTTGGCGAGGAACGAGCCAAAAGGCACCCGCGATGGCAGCTGCTGCCCAAAGTCTGCTCCAGCTCAATTTTTCTTCAAAGCCACGTGACCTAAGAAAAATTTATCAATAAAGTATGATTAAATCGTAAAAACGAGCCGGCACGCGAATTTTGAATATGTTGCCTTATGAGATAAATAAAACTATAAAAACAGTGGCTTATGATTTTTGGGGTGGCTAGATAACGCCAATAAACGTGCTGGCATGTTCAAGGGTGTTATGCAGCAGGCTGTATAATCACTGTGATGTTGCTATAACAATCTTGGCACCGTTCATTGATTGAAAAATAGTATGGAATTCGATGAAGAGGATAAAATATGGCTTTTAGTACAGTTCAAGCTATAGCAGGTATAGAGTCTTCGTTAGATCGACTTGTGAATCGAATTACAATTTATAGGGAGTTTCTTCATAAGAAGGTTCACAATCAAGATCCAGGCATACATAGCATGGCGGAGTGGGAAGCTATCTGTCCGACTGAAGCAGAAGTAGAAGTAGTAGAAAAGCTTATAAAATCTCTTGCGAATCGAATAACGGGTGCAAATCCGGATATTGATGTCTGGGAGCCTATGCATTCATTTTGCACGAAAAATGAAGGTAAGAAAGGTGAATACTGGGAACAGCAACATGAATATTTTCGATGGTCACTGATTTGGGTTGAAAGGTCTAGAACGTTTATTGATTTTTTGGTTGGAATGGACTCGGCGGCTGGAGAAGCTAGAGAACTAATTCCTGCTATCCAAGAAGCTCAGGGTGTGACGAACTATGATGTGGCGTTATCTTTTGCTGGCGAAGATCGATCATATGCGAAGGAGCTTGCTGAGTTATTACGAGATGCGGAATTTACGGTCTTCTATGATGAATATGAGCAATCATCACTATGGGGACGAAACCTTTATACGCATCTATCGGATGTATATCAAAACAAAGCTCGATACTGTGTTATGTTCCTAAGTGAGCATTATGCAAAAAAACTCTGGACGAAAAGAGAGCGCGAATCTGCCCAAGCACGGGCATTTAAAGACAGTAGCGAGTACATATTGCCTTTGCGATTAGATGACACCTCAATACCTGGTATTGAGGATACCGTTGGATATCTTGATTTGAGGCAGCTGACTGTTAGAGATGTGTTTCAGCGGCTACTTGAAAAGTTGAGATAGGTTAGATGGAATCTCAGCATAACAAAGCGCTACACACGGAAAAATTACTCGCTTCGCTCCTAATTTTCCGGTGAGCGCGGCGTTAACTGGCAAAGGAGGATCTCGTGCCAACCGAGGATCCGCAGCAGGTATGAGAAGACTACTACGGTCGCAAAAAAGCGCAGCGTCTTCAGGAGGCTACAGAGGTGTGGCGTCAACTGGAGTCAGCCGGAGTAGCATCCAACACAGTTTTGGCGCTGGACTTTGTTCATTTTGGACAGTCCCAGCACGACGCCGAAGCGCTCGCCAATCAGCTTTCTGAGAACTATGAAATGGAAGTTGTAGAGTTCGAGAGAGACGGGTGCTGGCTTGTTAAGGGTACCACTCGTCCTTACGGAATCGAAATGACGGAAGAGCAGCACCTCGGCTGGGTAGAGTTCATGGCCGACGTTGCTAATTCCTATGCATGCGTTTTCTCGACTTGGGCCATCGAAGCACCAGCGCTGGGGGCAAATTTTCATAGTGAAGAGATCGAAAGTGCCAGTTAACAAGCGCAGTCACTGGGAAAAATTTTCCGCTGCGCTCCAGATTTTTCCGTGCTGCGGGCGTTAGGTTTCTTGTCAGCTTTAGGAGGTCAGTTTGGTTATTCGTTTGATGATGAAAGAAGATTTGCCAAGTACAGCTTTAGTTCATAAATTAGCGTTTGTTAGACAAAACTATTCAAATGAATGGCTAGAATGTAATCTGAATGCCTTTTCTCGTTGTTTGATCTATGTGGCTGAAATTGAAAAAGAAATTGTTGGCTATATTATTTGGGTACAAAAGAGCGGTTTTCGCCCAGAAGCCGTTTTGGAATTAGAGCAACTGGCAGTCATGCCGAGTTATCAAGGAAAGGGCATTGGTCGTAAGCTAATCATCAAGTCATTGCCTAAGGTGAAAAGTCAGCTTGCACTTAAGCATTCTTTTTTAAAGCATATTTTGGTAACTACACGAGCTGATAACTATGCTCAAGAGTTATACAAAAGCACTTTGGGTGCTGAAGTTGAGACGACAATTTCCAACTTATATTCGGCAGATGAAGTGTTGATGATTGCTCGAAATATAAGTAAATAAACCTAACAAAAATTTCAAACCGAAAAACAGATGCGTGGCATCTTTGGTTTGCGGTGAGTTTGGTGTTTAAGGTGTAATACAGCGGCTTGTTTTGTGCGTTGTCTGCGGTTTAAGCAGGCGTTAAGGCTGCGTAACTCCTGAGGTTTAGAGTAATGAAGGAAGTGAAAATATATTCGATAGGAAGCTGTAATTCTGAGTCTGGATCTGGACTGTATGAGGTTCTCTTGGAGTATGGCGAGCATAGGAAATACTTGACTAAAAGTATCGAGGATACAACTGCTAATCGATGTATCATATTAGGTTTTATTGCCGCCCTAGAAAAACTGAAGGAACCTTGTAAAGTGGAATTTATATCAACCACAAAGGTTGGCCTGTCAGGGTTGCGTAAGAATAAGGGACCAAATGTCGATTTACTCAAACAGCTCATTTCTTTGCTGTCGGAGAGAGAATGCGAATACGAATTTAATGAAGCGATAGGCCAAGGTGAGGAAATTAATCGGTATATTCATAAATTCAAGAATACGCCTTAATAAGCGTAAGCACGCGGGGCTATTTTTCGTCGGTTCGTGCCAAAAATTGCCCGGTACTACGGGCATTGTAGCTGTATTAAAAGCCGCTGATGCTTAGTTTTGGCATAGTCGGATAACAGACAGATAGTCATTAATCGGCGGCTACAACATACGTCCGGATATAAGTATCGCGTCTACCGCACATACTCAGCTACTGAGAGGAATCATGGAAGATTTAAAAGGCAACGAGCAGATAGGATCAGTAACAGCCCGCTGCTAACACTGGGCTTTCAATGTTGCCTGATGAGGCACGGTGCCTAATAAGGCGACGGGAATGACTGCTTCTCTCCAGCTGTCATTCCCGCATGCCTTTAGCGGGAATCTATTTTGATTTAAGTGCTCTAGCTTCGTCTGACAAAGGTCAAATTGGATTCCCGATAACCCCTCTCGGGAATGACGGGGCTTAGGTGGCTCTGGAATGACGGAGCTGAGGTGGGGCGGAAATAATAGGAATGAGGGGAGCCGGTTCATACTCCTCGGAGCGAGCGTTCGAGCGCGAAAATCTCTCAAAAGTAGATTGAAATGCGTTTTCCAAGTTGGTCAATATGCTTGTTAATGCCGCATTGGAGAAGCATCATGGCTAGTTCCTAGGAAGTATTGCTCGGGGTTTGCAAGAAGCCATTGACCTTAATCACGGTCGCAACGTCGCGGCTAAAGCGCATCGGCCGGAGCTGGTTGATGTCGCTGCTTTGCGTAAGAAATTGGGCATGACCCATATGGGGTTTGCAGCTAAATTTTGTATTAGCGGCGCGCATTGGACACGCGGTGATGATGTCGTCGCCAAAGAGCTACAAGCCGTCTAAGAGCCTTATCGTACCCACCACCCAATGCGCTATTCAGCGAAGAAGCGCTCAGATGCAATTATTCTATTAATCCAGGCTATTCAAGGCGATCCATCAATATTATGGCGAGAAAAACACTCAGTTTGAAAACGAAAAGGCAGCTAGATGCCAAGCCTGCCGATGAAATTGAAAGTCCATTTCCTGATGATCCCGAAAAGCGTTTTTTAAATGGCGTGGCGATTCATCCTAGCCCACGCATTGTTTTAGAGCTTGGCTCTTCGCAGCGTAGTGTGCGGGCGATGGATTTGATTACGCCCATTGGGATGGGGCAGCGCGGGTTGATTGTTGCACCGCCGGGCTCTGGCAAAACGACGCTGTTAAAACATATCTGTCAGGCCGTGGCAGGCGCGTATCCTGACATAAAGCTGTATGCCTTGCTGATTGATGAACGCCCTGAAGAAGTGACCGATTTTAAGCGCAGCGTGTCGGCAGAAGTCCATGCCTCATCTTCAGACGAAAGCTACTCACACCATGTGCATTTGGCAAATAAGCTCCTTGAGACGGCGCGTAAGCAAGCAGGCGAGGGGCATGATGTGATGATTGTGATCGATTCGCTTACCAGACTCTCGCGGGTTCATAATGCCGAGCAACGCGGCAGTGGTCGTACCATGTCGGGTGGGTTGGATAGCCGTGCGATGGAAATACCACGCAAACTGTTTGGCGCTGCGAGAAAGATCGAAAACGGCGGATCGCTCACCATTCTGGCTACCGTGCTGGTGGATACCGGAAGCCGTATGGATCAGGTGATTTTCGAGGAGTTCAAGGGCACGGGCAATATGGAAATCGTGCTGTCACGGGAAGTGGCGAATCAACGGATTTTCCCGGCGATAGATATTGCCAAAAGCAGTACCCGCCGAGAAGAGCTATTGATTGATGCGAAAGATATTGAAAAAGTACGCGCATTGCGTCGAGCGTTGACACATCTTAAGCCAGTAGAAGGGGCGCAGAAACTGTTGGCGTTATTGGATAAATATCCAACCAATGCCGAGCTATTAGATGCGTTTTTACCCGCCTCGTAAATGTAGGCGATCAAGAAGCTCACTTTTGTAAGAGGTGAGCTTCTTTGCTAATTCTTAGCGATTGCTTTTTTTAGCATGGTTCAAGTTGGAAGCGGGGACGGCTTTTTTAACCGGGAAGCCCTCAACTTCTTTGCGCTCAATAATATTGTTTAAGCGTTTTTCAATCGCACAAAGGTTTTTAAAGTCACTGATGTCGACAAGAGAGATAGCTTCACCTGAGGCACCCGCGCGGCCGGTGCGGCCAATGCGGTGGATGTACTCTTCTGGCTGAAAAGGTAAATCGTAATTCACCACTCGGCTCAGCTCACCAATATCCAACCCTCGAGCGGCGACGCCCGTAGCCACTAGGTACTTCAGTTCGCCTGTTTTGAACTGCGCCAAAATCTTTTCGCGCATGGCCTGGCTTCTGCCGCCATGAATGGAATCCGCTTGAATACCGCGTTTTTCCAGTTGAGCAACCAGCTTGGCTGCACTGTGTTTTTTCTCGACAAAAATCAGCGCCTGATCCCACGCTTGCTCGTTGATCAAGTGGCTCAACAGGGCGGACTTGGTGTCTTTGTCTACCGTGATTAGCCACTGTTTGATATTGGCGGCGGCGCGGATATTGGGAGAGATGGAGATGTCAGCCGCCAGGTCGGTCATCTTGCTATCTGAAAAACCGTAGGCGAGGGCGCGAACGTCGCCGGTCATGGTGGCTGAAAACAGTAGGTTCTGTCGGTTTTCAGGCAGGCGTACTAAGATTTTGTGGATATCATCGACAAACCCCATGTCGACCATTCTGTCCGCTTCGTCCAACACCATGACTTCAAGTTCATCAAAGTGCAGCGCACGCTGATGCGCTAAATCAAGCAACCTGCCCGGCGTGGCGACCAGAATATCCACTCCTTCGATTAGCCGCTCTTTTTGAGGCGCGGTATCCACACCGCCATACACGGCCATAGAGGTTAACTGCGTGTGTTTAGCGTATTGAGCCACATTGGCTTCGACCTGAACCGCTAACTCACGGGTCGGCACCAGAATCAGCGCGCGTATGCGCTTGCCGCGCAATGCTTCCGCTTGGCTGAATCGTTCTAGCAGTGGCAGAACAAAGGCCGCGGTTTTGCCTGTGCCTGTTTGTGCAGTGGCGATTAAGTCTTTGCCCGAAAGAATGGTCGGAATTGCTTGTTCCTGGATGGGCGTTGGCGTTTTGTAACCGAGTTCGGTAATCGCTTGCACAAGAGGACGGGATAAGCCTAGTTTTGAAAATGGCATGAGGTGCTCAGACAGATGGTCGTAAGGTGTGTCGAAAATTAAAGATGCTGCAGTATAACGGAAAAGTAGCCGTTCATTGCTCGAATAGAGCAATTAGCTTCATAGTGCCGAATGGCAAAGTTTATGATGAAATGACAGGCATTAATTAAATGAATGGTAAGTGATGTTTTGTAATACGTATTGTTTTTTATGATTTTTTTAATTTCGAACGCTGTGTGTTTGAATCATTATTAGCTTTAACTAAGTAGATTAGCTTTTACTAAATAGCTGGCCACTGCAGCGGAGTCGCTTTAAGCCACGCATATTTTCGAGCCACAATTGCGGGTGCGCCGCGCTTACCACGCACTACAAAATCAAACGATGGCACGTTTGTGCGCGGCGTAACGCTTGGCGAGGAACGAGCCATAAGGCACCCGCGATGGCAGCGCAGCGCATTCAGTTAATATCAGATCGTGTAGTCTATCCACTGTTAAGATTTAAGGGATTAATAATGACGACTTCGATTAGAAAACTTTTTCTCAATTACCTGTCCCAATTGACTGCCATTATTGAGAAAGTGCCGGAAGAGCTGTTTTCAGACACCCTACACGAAGGGATGTTTTCTCTGGAAATGAATGCACAAATAGCTGCCAACTTTCTTTTAAGGGGGTACTGTCCGTTAGTTGGTGGTGAAGTTGTTTCGTATGAGCTTTCAGCGCCAGGTAAAAATGCGTCCCTTAGGTTGATGCACGAGGTGCAAATTCAGCTTGAGAAACTTCCTGATACTGAGGAGTTGGACGATAGTCAGTTGATATCAGATACAGCAGGTTTTACAGAGATTAGTCTTCCGCAAAGCAGTTACGTGTTTAGGTACATAGTCCCTAACTACATGTTTCATATGAGCATGGTATATGCGATAGCGAGAAAAGCCGGTGTAGCCCTTAGTAAAGGGGATTTCGACGGTTTACACTCTTATCCTGTTGGTTTCAGTTTTATTGATTAGCATCGCCCTAACAAAGCGTTTCAGAGCGGGAATGCGCAAAAGGAGGAAGCGTGCATCATTTAGCAGCCCAATGGATAGTGGGATTACTGAGAGAAAGGAGTATTCCTTTTTTGATCTGCGGGGGGCTCGCAGCAAAGGGGTATGGCTCTGAGCGTGAGCTTAATGACATCGACCTGTTTGTCCCCGGCGAGCACTTTGCGTCAGTGGTTCAGGCCGGTCAGCAGTTTGTATCCAAAGCTGCCGCTCACCGCCAGGAGGAAGGCTGGGATCTAACCTACGTCCAGTTCAAGTATGAAGGTATTAAAGTGGAGGTAGGTAACGCTGACGGCTCGCAAATTTTCGATGCAAGTCACGAAACCTGGGTGCCACTCAACATAGATTTTTCTCGCTATGTCACCGTGCATTTGTTGGGTCTTGAGCTTCCTCTGATGCTGAAAGACGATCTGGTTCGGTATAAATCTACACTCGCACGGCCGGTGGATATCGAAGATATCTGCGCCATCCGGGATAACGAGGAGCCAGATAATTCGCCGAGCGGCGTGTGTTAGGTATTCGAGGAGAGGTAGTGATGAAAATAGTCACTAGGGAAGTGCGTCTGCATATGAATTTCAGTCAACTGTAGAGAAGTACGATGATGGTAGAAAGTGTGCTTCCTGAAAATTATGCAGAGATGCTTAATGTTTGGGAAGAGTCAGTTCGAGCAACGCATGACTTTATATCAGAAGAAGATATTGAGTTTTTTAAACCAATTATCATTGAGCAGGCTTTTCCCGCTGTTACATTGAGGTGCGTTAAAGATGAACGTGGTTCAATTCTAGGTTTTTTGGGTGCCCAAAACTCAAAGATTGAAATGCTATTCATCCTGAATGAAGCGCGAGGGCAAGGCATAGGTAAGGCACTACTGCAATACGCGATTGAGCTGTTAGGTGCAACCAACGTGGACGTCAATGAACAAAACCCACAGGCTGTTGGCTTTTACGAGCATATGGGGTTCAAGGTAGTTTCACGCTCACCCCTTGATGATATGGGAAAACCCTTTCCAATTCTGCATATGACACTTTAAGGTTCGGTTTGTGGTAACCAAATTTGCTAGAAGAAACGCCCGAGGCTAATAACCTTGGGCGTTTCCGTATGGGGTAAGAAAACCTCAGAACAGCGTGTTCGAGGTAGATTCGCAACGCTTGGCATTTTAGGTTTGAGTTGGCTTAAGTGGTTACGGCACAATGATCTAGTGAAATAGTGGCGTTGTTCACACCGTAACGTGGCTCTAGCTGTTTAAAAGTAAAGCCGCTTGAAAGAAGGAGAGTGCTAATGAAAAAAAGCGTTGAGCATACGGAGCAGTTGGCCGCTGTAAATCAGAAAGTCGTTAGCGGTGGGGAAGTCCTACCTTCCGTTCATCTCAAAGATGGCAGTAAGGTTCAGACAGGAACGGTTGCCACGATGCTCTATAACATTAATCTTTATAACGCTGGCGAGCGAGGCCAAGTAGAAAAAGAGCTTGAGCTTGCCGTTCCAACGCTTGTGAAGGTTGGTCTGTTTGACCTTTTTCCTATTGAGGACTGGATCGCGGGTGATAATCCCGGCCGACGCTTTGTAGGTGAATGCGCAAAAGCGTATTTGGCTCGTGTCGGCAGCTAAATATGGGCGTTAGCCGTAGGCTACAGGTTTGAGGGGCTTTTGCCGTCCGCTGGCTAGCTCTTCATAAATACGGTTCTTCATGGATACGCTGAGTGGCTTGGCTATCTTGTTGAGCAACGCTCTTAGCCGCCACGAAGCGCATTGTTCGGGTCAAGCTAACTGCGAAATATCGACCGCAATTCGTTGGTCCACCTTGTCCTCTCGCCACTGATCCAGATCGAGCAACCATAGACTATGTGGGCGCATTTCATAGAATCGTCTTCGCCCTCCTGTGAGAAAATCTGTTAGTGGCAGTTCCCAGGATTTTCTTAACTCTGGATCGGGAAAGTTCAAGCGATAGTACAAGGTATGGATAGCGGCTGCTTCTTCATCGGGCACGGCGCGGCCATCTCCAAGGAGCTGCAAACCATCTAAGCCTGCGGGAGGTGATAACTCGCCGAGATCGGTGCGAAAGATTGAACCCGACAGCATGGGTTGTCGATCGATATTAATCGAATGTTGAGCCTGGGTCATGGAGTACCAGATAAGGCGCAGTGGAGAGCGAAGGACTACATAATTGACGGTGGATGCCCAGGGCGTTCCAGTATCATTGCAGGTGGCCAATGTGATGAAAGAAGCTGTATCCAGAAGTCGGTTCGCACGTGTGTGTAGTGTTGTTGTTGTATGCTCCGTCATTCTTAACTCTCCAGTTGAATATCGTTCATGAGTCGGGAGTCAATGATTTCCCACCATTTTTCCTGTTCGATCCGCCTTGCCTCCCACTCTGGATCTTTGCAGCGCTGTGAAACTGCCTTGCGGTAGGCACCCCAGGCCGCTTCGTCTTCGAAAGCTACCGAGTGCTCCAGGCAGTGCACGTTATTACCGATAACGTAGTTGAACCAACGTGGCTCATGAACCATGTCCAAGCCATCGTAAAACCAGGATTGACGTGAGCGTATCCACTCCCAGAACTCTTTTGTGTGGGTTCGTGCATGCTCGGTAGGCTGAAGAATATAGACTAGATGAAGCATGAATCTCTCCTATTATCAGATGATTCCATCGTTGAACCATTCCGAGGCCAGGTGTTTGCGAAACCTGTTCTGGTGGCTATCAACGACTGCGAAGTTGTGCTTCTTCACAAGGTCGTCCGCTAATTTTTCTTTTCTAAGAATTGCGACGGTGGCGAGTGGCTCGATGCATCCTCCACGTTTTGCTTTCGCATCCAAGGCTGAAACTGAGAGGTGGGATGTCTTTAAGCCATGCTTGGGCGCATACCTTAAAGGTGCGTAGTAGCTGAGAACGAAGTAACGGAAGTCGTCCTTCTCCTCTGTGTAGTCGGAACCGAAATATCGGGCGTGAAGCGAGTTTCCGAAACGATAAAATATGGTGGCAGCATTTATCTTCCCCTTGTTTCGGGAAAGGGCGACGATCGAGTGATCAATGACGTTGGACTGGTGCTGACTCATGAAAACCTTGCGCATCCATGATGCTCCAGTGGTCGCACCGTGTTTGGATCGATTCATGGCAACAAGATTGACCAGTATTTCCTCTAGTACTGGCGTAATAGGTGACCACTCTATTTGATTGCCCTGATTGTGGAAGGCATTTATTTCGGCTCGTGTGCGTGTTCGATAGTGTTTCTTCCAGGACGAGATGGTGTCGTCTAAGCCTCCTGGTGAGATGTGCTGGGAAGCTTCGGCATCATGAAGCAGCACTTGTGCATCAGGGTGGTGCGAGGCTACATACAGGGCTCTTTTCAACGGCATATAGGGCAGTAGAACGCCAGCCAGCCCATCATGATTGGCTTTGTTTTGGAGCTCATGAAGCAGCAGTGCCAGCGCTTCTTGATGACGAGCTCCATGTCCGCAAATCAGCTCATTATGCGTGGAGCGATATGCCCCCACCCACAGAAATTTTTCCTTCCATGGCCCTGGCAACTCTGTAAACCAGTGTGAGGGGGCGAACAGAGGGTCGTCAGGCTGTCCTTCCCATATTGGGCAGCCTGCCAAAAGCCCCCCAGGGCCGAAAGCCGCCAACACAGAGCGTGGTCGACTGAAGTATTCGAGAGACTGTAACCATCTGTAGCTATTAAAAAAATTGCTGTCTTCGACCAGTGAGTCCCACTCGTGATGGTCAAGAGAACTGATCGAATTGAACCAGCGGACCCAAACGGCTCCGAAGGGAGGCAGGGAGGTGGTGGTGGACACGGGAGGTGTCAGCACGTTCACACTCCTTTGTGTCCTGAGAGAATGATTGAGTGTGGGCATGTTTGATAAGCCTCCCAGAAACTACTCTTGTGAACCTCGTTGCCCTCATCGGTTACATGAAAGTTTTGCCATTCAATATTTTTTACCCCGGCGTGTTCCAAGGCGTTAGTTAATGCCTCACTCGACCAGTAGTAAGCAGTTACAAAGTCATCATAGGGGGGCTGACACAAGTGAAGTTTCAGCGGCGTTTCGTCAGTTCTAGGAGTGGTAGTGCTACTAATAAGGTCGAAACCGTAGGGGCGATAGTAAGATGTTTGTAGCGCGTAGTTCGGGTGAAGAGGAAGTGTTACGAGACGACCGCCTGGTATTATGGGGCGCACCATATCACCGCACAATTCCATAAGGCCCGCTAGGTTTTTCGCGTAGGGTAAAGTATATACAGAAAGAACGATATCAAAGTGTTTCTCTGGGATACTGTCTTTATTATCAATATATGAGATGCCATGTTGCTCTTTCTCTTCGCGACGACGCGCGTAACTTATCATCCCCGAAGATATATCGTAGCCGACAACTTCCTTGGCGCCATGTTTTTTTAACAGCCGGGTATAGAAGCCACTTCCACAGCCGAAATCAAGAATAGAAAGCCCGCTAATATCTCCTAGAGCTTCAATAGTGGAGGGTATCTCGCAGTACTTTCGAAATGGCCATTCGGCCATTTTTTCATATAAGGCGGCAAGCTCGTCAAATTGTTGTGACATTTATCTACTCCCTACGCATGGACACCTGAAGGTTCACTTTATTTAACATAGCAACAACCTTAAAATTTGATGTTTTTTTTCTTTGCGTAATGTAACTTTTTAATTCCCTTGTCTAATAATACTGAAGTACGATTCTTATCTTACTGATAGTTGCTAGGATCAACCGCGACGTCGACTCGTAGTGGCACTTATCAGTTTAGGTTTTAATTCGTACTATGAAGGGGTTAGCTTGGCTAGAGAAAACCGTAGGGGGTCCTTGCGCTGTTCTCTGGCTAGGCTAGAAAAAGCCGATGTTGGTTAGCAGTGCAGTGTTATGAGTCAACTAATATCGAGTGTATAGACAAGATCGAGTGTGCAGAGAGGAAATAGAATTAAAAACTAATTATTCTGGAAAGGTGCGCAAAATTTACCATAAACTGTATCGCTGATGGTCGATAAGAACTGGCTTGGGAGGCAGTGTCGCGCGTTGTTTAGCTTAGAGAAAACATGTGAAGTGCAGAGTCTAACGGAACATGGGACTAGGGCGTATGGGCAGTAGTCATGAAGAATGGAGACATATTTTGTGAGTTTTGAACTATTAATCGTTGCTGGCTCATTGAGCTTTTTAGCAGCGGCGCTGCATGTCGGTGTCGTGATTGGAGGCCCAGACTGGTATCGTTTTTTCGGTGCAGGGGAAGCAATGGCACTAATGGCTGAGAAGCGCTCTTTGCGGCCAACAGTCATAACACTTGGGATTGCCTCAGTTTTAATTATTTGGGGCTGTTATGCGTGGTCTGGTGCGGGACTGTTACCTAGCATGCCTTTTTTAAAATTAGCCTTGTGCGCAATAACAACCATTTACTTACTTCGAGGCTTAGGCGGCTTAATTGCTCCATTTGTCACTGATCACCCTCAGATAAAGCAAAACAGCACCGCTTTTTGGCTATGGAGCTCGGCTATTTGCTTAGTTGTTGGTTCAATTCACTTAGTTGGCGTGGTTTTGAAATGGTCAATCTTGTAAAAATACATAACCAGCGGATGCATCGGGTATTAGAAAAAAGAAAGAAGTATTTTAAGGCTACATGTGTCGTAGGTTGTTTCTTATTCGGGCTTACAAGCTGTGGCAAATGAAAACGATGCTGTCTCATCACTCAAAAGAGCGGATGGCAGCATCATTGACTATTACCTAGAAGTTGCATCCGATAACCTTTCATCAGATACGCTTC
Organism: Halomonas sp. KG2; assembly: GCA_030440445.1. Lineage (NCBI taxonomy): Bacteria > Pseudomonadati > Pseudomonadota > Gammaproteobacteria > Oceanospirillales > Halomonadaceae > Halomonas > Halomonas sp. KG2. Next base: position 1,807,215 of record CP098528.1, read on the forward strand.
TAGTATCTTTCCAAGGGTCTGACTGTAATAGTGTCAAGCATAACAACCTTATCAGAGAGTTGTCTCACGCTGCTTGGCCGTCGGCGGATTTTCAGTAACCATGGATACGCATGGTGGCGAAGCATGCTTTCGATTGATCAAGAATCTGTTTTGAGCCGTGTAGAGATACCCGCCTTAATTGTGCAGGGCGGGAGCGATAAGTCTGTTTCACCTGAGGCAGTCGCTGAGTTAATCGAAAACCTTCACGACTTAGGTAAATTCAATATCGAGCTGATGGCCTACCCCGAGATGGATCATGGTTTATCTGACTCAGATGGCCGACCCATGACTCAAGACGTCGCTGAGTCCATACGTGGATGGCTGATCAATACATCTGACCGCTGGCGCGACTGATGATTCGTAGGCAATGCATAAAATTGGAAATCACAAATGTGCATCAATAGCTGGAGCCAAAAAATACATCAATAGTGAGGCACCGAAGGATTGGCTAAGAAAAATTCCTTGGCTGATAGAGCGGTGATCTGAGTTAATCGCAGAGAGCCGCTTTGCTGTAGTTTGATACCAAACTAGGCCCACGCTGGAATAATTGCTGTTATCTACTTATGGAGATACCGTTTGAACATTACAGATTTACCTTTTGGGGTCACAGATTGGTCTGAAGTTAAGCAGACGGAGCATTCCGGAGAAAGTGGCGTTGCTTATTGGAAGACCCGAAATTTTGGGGATATCCGGGTGCGAATGGTTGAATATAGTCCTGGTTATTTGGCGGATCATTGGTGTGCTAAAGGCCACATATTGCTCTGCCTTGAAGGTGAACTTCATACTGAGCTCGACGATGGACGCTGCTTTGTTCTCACGCCTGGTTCTAGCTACCAAGTTGCCGATAATGCCGAACTTCATCGCTCTTCGACAAAGCAAGGAGCTAAATTGTTTGTCGTTGATTAGTAGCATAGGCCTGAGGAAGCACGGCGATGGTGGCTTAATTGTCGTGCACCTTTAAGGAGATTTGCCAGGATGAGTTCGGGGTGCTAAGTCACAGAGTCTCCTGGGTCGCTAACGTATCCTGACTTGAATCGCCCATACGACACCAAACCATTAAGTTCATATTGGTTTGGTGTTTATTGCCGATTACCGTGGTTGCCTGCCATCGTAAACCTTCTGCGCGGCTCAGGTGAATGTCCAGGCCAATACTCTCGTAATCTTGTTTCCCTGCTTCATCTCTATTTCTCGTATATCAACGGCACCGAGCTTACCAATCAACTTCTTGGCAGGCTTAACATTGTCCGTTTTTGATACCAGGCTAGTAAACCAGCGGCATTGAGTTGAATACACCTTGCTTTCTCTGATGAGCTTTTTAAGAAACAGCTGTTCGCCCCCCTTACACCAAAGCTCTGCTCCCAATCCGCCAAAATTCAGAGTGGGTGATTGGTTTTTTACTTTTTGCTCACCGCGACTACGAGCGAGGTTATTGAGTTTAAGCCGACTACCTTTAAGAGCTTCATCAAGCGAGGCATGGAAAGGTGGGTTGCATACGCTGACGTCAAAGAATTCCCCAGCTTGAATGATCCCCTCAAAAATGTGGTTTTTATCGTGCTGCGTGCGCAGCGTGAAGCGTTCTTTGAGTGTGGGGTTGTTGGCGATAATCGTGGCTACGTTCTCAAGCGACTGAGGATTAATGTCGCTACCGACACACTGCCAGCCGTAAATTTGGCAGGCCAGTATTGGGTAGATTCCATTTGCTCCCGTGCCGATATCGAGCAGCTTAATACTGCGCTGTTCTAGCCCAGGCCCAATTTCCAGCAAGTCAGCCATGTAATGGATATAGTCAGCTCTGCCTGGGATTGGCGGGCAAAGCGCGCCCTCTGGAATACCCCAATCGACAATGTTGTAGTACCGGTTTAATAACGCAGCGTTGAGCGTTTTTACTGCCAATGGATCTGCGAAATCGATGGAAAGGTCGCCATGTGTGTTTGGTTTTACATGGGAGGCTAATGCTGGGTGGCTTGTTACGAGAGCCGGGAAGTCATAGCCTTGGTTATGTTGATTTCTCGGGTGCAGGCCTTTGCGAACAGGTCTAGCTTGGCTTTTTTCACTTCGATGGGGGATGTTCACAGTAATACGCCCGAGGCTTAGAGTTCGATAGTAGGATGGGTCTGGCTTAGCCAGTGATTATAATCTTAATGGCTGTGACGTGCATGCTCGGCAGTTCGAGGGTAGCGACTATCCGCTAGTTTTCCCCGTACCACTTCATATAGTTCTTTACTAACTGGAAGACTCAATGAACCCTGTTGTTCAAGAAGAAATATCCGGCTGTGGGATTGCAGGGTAATCCCCCCGAAAAACCAGGGTGTTCAAAAGTAGAATTTTCCGTAAGCTAAACGCAGGGAGATTCTGCATGAAAAAATCACGTTTTTCTGACAGCCAAATACTGTCAATTCTCAAGCAAGCCGAAGGCGGCGCTCCGGTTCCAGAGCTGTGTCGTGAGCATGGCATGAGCAGTGCGACTTTCTACAAGTGGCGAGCTAAATTCGGCGGCATGGATGCGTCCATGATGGCCCGGTTGAAAGAGCTAGAGGATGAAAACCGACGGCTCAAGAAGATGTACGCTGAGGAACGATTGAAAGCGGACATCCTCAAGGAAGCCATCGAAAAAAAGTGGTGAAGCCGTCTCGACGCCGTGAGATGGCGCAGAAAGCCGTCAATGAGAAGCGCATCAGCATTCGACTGGCTTGCTGGATGTTCAGCATCAGCGAGACCTGCTATCGCTACCGGGCCAAGCTCAGCAGCGAGAATACCGAGATCGCCGACTGGCTAATCCGGTTGACCCATAACCAGCGCAATTGGGGCTTCGGCCTGTGCTTTTTGCACCTGAGAAACGTCAAAGGGTTTGGCTGGAATCACAAACGGGTTTACCGAATTTATCGGGAGCTGGAACTGAACCTGCGGATAAAACCCAAGAAACGCCTGGTTCGTGAAAAGCCGGAGCCATTGGCCGTGCCGGAAATGATCAATGACAGTTGGTCGATGGACTTCATGCACGACCAGCTCAACGATGGTCGCAGATACCGGCTGCTGAATGTGATTGATGACTTCAACCGCGAAGGCCTTTGCATCGAAGTAGACTTCTCGCTTCCGACAGAGCGTGTTATACGGTCACTGGAGCAGATCATTGAGTGGCGGGGCAAACCGCGCTCTATTCGCTGTGACAACGGCCCTGAATACATCAGCGGCAAGCTGGCGAACTGGGCGAAAAACCAAGGCATTGTGTTGGCGTTTATCCAGCCCGGCAAGCCCCAGCAGAATGCCTATATCGAACGCTACAACCGAACGGTGCGTTACGATTGGCTGGCCCAGTATCTGTTCGACAGCACCGAAGAAGTCCAAGGTTATGCTACTCGCTGGCTCTGGCACTACAATCACGAACGACCCAATATGGGACTCGGAGGAATCACTCCTCAACAGAAGTTGGCCATGATGGCCTGAGGCCTACTTTTGAAGCCCTCTAAAAATGGGGGGATTACCGCAGCATGCGCCGCGCTTGCGGGCATTACTTATGCGCAGGCCAAAGCGACAGCCAATGCTTTGGGTATTTATGCCGAAGACACCGCGCTTTGGTCAGATACCGAGTATGTCCGTAGGTTGTTGTGTACTTTGGGTATCACGGCTGCGCCAACAGAGACGCCATTCGAGGCTTGGGTGACGCTTCCAGATAAGGCGTTGTTGGCCATCAAGTGGCGCACGGAGCAGGGCCGGCCTTTCTGGCATTGGGTGGTGTTTGTTAGAACTGAGCGGGATACTGTCGTTCTGGATTCCAAGAAAGCCTTGAAAACCAATATCCGTCGAGACTTTGGGCGTATCAAACCCAAGTGGTTCATTGGTGTAGATTAAGATGTAAGAGCTGCTATTGAGGGCTATTTTAAGAACTATTTTAAGGGCTACTTTAAGAGCTATGAACCAGCGTTTGGCTCTTGCTGGGTTCTGGCATTCTGCTCTGCCTGATCGAGCAGCACAGGGCCGCTACCTGAGTTAGCCAGTTTGTCGTCGGGGTTATAGAGTGGGCAGCTAGTCATGCTGAGGCAGCCACAGCCGATACATCCCGCTAGGTTATCGCGCAATTTTTGCAGGTAAGCAATTCGTCCATCCAGCATCTGCTGCCAGTTTTTTGAAAGCTGCTGCCAGTCTTCAACCGTTGGCGTGCGGTTATTCGGTAATGATTCAAAGGCCTGCTTTATTTCCTCCAGGCTGACGCCAACTCTCTGCGCTGCTTTTATCACCGAAATTCGCCTTAGCACTTCTGGTTTATAACGCCGCTGATTGCCTGCATTACGCCAGCTGTGGATCAGCCCTTGCTGCTCGTAAAAGTGCAGGGTGCTTACTTTAATGCCGCAGCGCTTGGCAACCTTACCAACACTCCAAATTGCTTCTGCCATTACTCACCTCATATTTTTGCCATTTTTTTTTCCACAAACCACTTTACCTCAACTTAAGTTGAGGTTTTACCCTGGCATCTCACATAGCGCAAGGAGTCTCGTATGTACTTAGAGCACGTTAATCTGGTGGTTACTGATATAGGTGCCATGCTGGATTTTTACCGGGCAGTTTTTCCACATTGGCGGGTGCGGGACGAAGGTCATGGCGAGTGGTATGGCAAACCGCGTAAATGGGTGCACTTTGGTGACGATGAAAATTACTTGGCGTTAAGCGATCACGGCGAAGGGGAGAACCGCGATTTGAAAGGTCACTCCGTTGGGCTGGCTCATTTTGCATATGTGGTCGATAACCTTGATGCCGTTGTCGCTAGGCTCAATAAAGTGGGCTACGCCATCGCCAAACCTGGCGCTATAGAGCCGTTTCGGAAAAATGTCTATTTTGTCGATCCGGCGGGTTTTGAAGTGGAGTTTGTCGAGTACCTAAGCGATATACCTGCCGAGCGAAATCTAAACCGCGATGCTCAGTAACCAGTAGTACAGTAACGGAAAGGGTCAGTGTAATGAACGTTGCCGTTGTGTTTCATTCTGCTTTGGGCAGTACTAAGCAACTCGCCCAGGCTGTCGCTGCTGGAGCGGCAGCACAGCCTAGTGCTGTATAATAGGAGGGTTTATGAAGGCAAATGTAGTCCGTTACGGAGTAATTCTTAATACTGAACACTACTTGGAGTGTGTCGCTTTCTATCGGGATCTATTTGGCTTGCATCAGCTGTTTGAGAGAGACGAAGGCGGCTTTAAGCTCACCTGTTTAGAATTTGGTCATGGTTATTTGATGGTGGAACAGGGCGGTAAGGCAAAGAAAGGTATCAAATCGCCAGAAGAAAGTAGTTTTAAGTTGCGGTTCAACGTTGAAAATTTGGAAGAGGCGCTAAGAAGAATCAGGTCTTGGGGTATTCAAACCACCATTATCGAGAATACTTGGGGTAGAACTATCAACATCGCTGACCCCGATGGCAACCGGGTTGGTATAAGGGATGAGACTGGCTTCGTAAATCAGATCAGTACTTAAAATATTGCCGCTGGTTTTACTATTGGGGCTAACTTAAGCGGTGATCAGTTGAATACCCTTCAGTACATGCAAGTGTTTGCGAACCAGCATGGCATGCTATGGGGAGGATTGGATATCCCAGGCAACTACGATCCAGAAATGCGTAACCGGCTGGGGGCGCAATCTGGACTTATCGCCCATTCAGCAGACGGCGTTATTGCGCCAGACCGCCCTTGCGGATGAGTTACGCTTACCACGCAATAAAACACTGGCTAATTCAATCAATAGCTAAATCGAAGCGCGGGGTAGCGCAGGAGGAGGAATGATTCATAAAGAGCCCAAGAATAGCGAATAAAAACAAGCTATTGTATGCTCATCTGACCATCAATTAGGAACGTTTAGATGATTCGCAAATACCGAGAGACGGATATTGACCAGATTCTGGAGATCTGGCTTTCAGCATCGATTAAAGCGCACGCTTTTGTTGAAGCGGAGTTTTGGGCGTCAAAGGTTACCGAAATGCGCGATGTTTATATCCCTGCCTCGGAAACTTTTGTGTTTGAATCTGAGAACCAGATAGCTGGTTTCTACAGTTTATACGGAAATACACTGGCTGCCGTTTTTGTGTCGCCAAGCTTGCAGGGGCGAGGTGTAGGAGCCGCTATGCTTGATGATGCCAAGAGCCGAAGGGAGTGCTTGCAACTAACGGTTTACCGAGAAAATACTCCCAGTATCAACTTTTATAAAAAGCAGGGATTTATTTCATTAGGTGAGCAAGTTGATGAACAAACTGGCCACCCAGAGTTAGTCATGGAATATTATTGCTAGCGCGGTGGCGTCGGTCTGGGCCGCTGGATGCAGAGTATTATAGGAGTGTTGAATGAAAGGTGAGTGTCTCTGCGGAGAGGTTAAGTTCAGCGTTAAAGGAGAGCTACCAAACTTTTATCAATGCCACTGCTCTTTGTGTCGGAAAACGACTGGTTCTTCAGCGAATGCCGCTACGTTTGTAAGCGAGGAGTGCTTCGAGTGGATTTCTGGTCAAGCCAATATTCGCTCTTTTCAAAAGCCAACGGGTTATCGGAATGACTTTTGCGCCGCCTGTGGCAGCTCAGTGCCCAATAAACTAAGAGACACGAAGCTTGTTTGGATCCCCGCTGGATTGCTCGATGACGAGACGGGATCATGCGTCGCAGTGCATCTACATTTGACCTCATCGGCGACATGGGAGCGAGTGTCGTGCAGCAGTGTTCGGTTAGATGATGGTCCTGATAGCTTACAGTCGCTTCACGCAGCATTACAGCGTTCAAGTTGATGAATACACTGTTTTATTTTCGATAATCAGAATAAAACGCCATGGTAAGGTGTTGCGATGGATCATGAAGCGCTGATCAAGCAATGGATAATGAGTGATCCTGATCGCATGGCGGCGCTGACTACCGCAGCTGCGCAGAAGCTGCCGGGTTGGTGTCTCGCTGCAGGGTTCGTTAGAAACTTAGTGTGGGACAAGCTGCATGGCTTTGTAGCGAGTACGCCATTGAACGACATTGATTTAATTTACTTCGACTCTGACGATGTAGGCGATTCTCGTGATCGTGAGATTGAGCGAAGGTTAATGGGCGTTTCAACCTTACCCTGGTCAGTAAAGAACCAAGCAAGAATGCACGCGCGCAATGGCGATTATCCGTATACGTCAACCGAAGATGCCATGAGTTTCTGGGTAGAAGTAGAAACTGCTGTAGGCGCTGCGTTGGATGATCGCGGAGAGCTAATAATTATGGCTCCTTTTGGCGTTAAGCCACTGTTTAACTATACCATTACATTAAATCCAAAACGGCCAAAGCGAACAGACTTTGACGCTCGGGTATACAATAAGCGGTGGCTTCAAACGTGGCCAAAGTTGCTAGTCAATGCTTAATGGTAGCCGTCGGCAGTGGCCTACAAACCTAACCCGGCACTGCTGCGCACTGCTTTTGCGGGTGCGCTTCGCTTACCACGCACTACAACACCAGCTAATTTAATGAGTGTTGAACTGTGCGCGGTGTAACGCATGGCGAGGGGTGGTGGCTTTATTGTTAACTGCTGGTAAATAGCAGGCTTAGATTTTAAGGACGTCCTCAAATGAACATTGGCATCTATATCTATGACCAAGCAGAAGTACTCGACTTCTCGGGTCCCTTTGAAGTTTTTACCACGGCCAGTCGCGTTAGTGATGAAGACGAGCCGTTTTCAGTATTTTTAATTGCTGAAAAAGACGGCCCAGTAACTGCCCGGGCGGGCTACCAGGTGCTGCCAAACGCCACCATCGATAATCATCCGCCCATTGATGTATTGATTATTGTCGGTGGTGTGCACACGGGGGAGATGGCAAACGAAAAGGTAAAGGCCTGGATTGCACATCAAGCAGCCATAGTGCAGCAGGTAGCCACAGTGTGTACCGGCATCTTCTTAGTTGTAGCCTGAAAGGCAGAGTAACTACTCACTGGGATGACCAAGGTGATTTAAAAGCTCAGTTTCCGCAGCTTGATGTGGTGGAGGACGTGCGTTGGGTAGACGATGGCGGTGTCATTAGTTCAGGTGGCATCTCTGCGGGGATTGATATGTGCTTACACTTGGTTGCCAAGTTACGCAGCACCGAGCTTGCGGAGAAAACAGCACGACAAATGGAGTATCGCTGGAATCGCTAGGGTTACACCTTCCTGCGTGCAGGTCAAAGTGATTGCCAGCTGAATATTATTGCAACGTGTGGTGGTGCTATTTTTTGCTCAATCCCGTGCTAGTTAGAGCATGGAAAAAGCTTGCAACCGATTTAGGAATGACTGTAATGGACTCTTTTCAAGAGGGAACCGGTGACTACTTAGTACTGGTTCATGGGGCGCTCACCGATGGCGCTATGTGGCTTCCTCATATTGAATACCTGAAAGCTGGCTATGAGGTGATTTCTGTTACTTTGAGGCACTTTGGCGAGCCTTGTTCAGGTGGTTTTGGTCTAAATACGCATGCCAATGATTTAGCTGAACTGCTGTCGAACTTGCCTAAAGATAAACCCATTAATATTGTTGGTTGGTCTTACGGGGCGGATGTCATCATTAATATGTTGGTGACACATGACTTAGCGTTGTCCAACGTGTTCCTGTACGAGCCTGGCTATCCAGGCTGTTTACAAGGAGAGAAAATGGAGGCTTGGCAGTCGGATGCCAACGCCATGTTCAGTCCGGTTTTTGAAAATTTTCATGCTGGAAATATTGAATTAGCGGTTGAGCGCTTAATTGACGGTTCAGGTAATAGAGAAGGGTATTTTTCTACTCAGGACGAAAGTATCCAAGCGCTGCAGATATCCCTGAATTCAAGCAATAAGTGCAGCACCTGCTGTGTCCAGGGCTCCTGAGTACTCCCCCAGAAACACCTGTGCCGGTGTCCGGTAACCGAGTCGCTTTCGAGGGCGGTCGTTTAGTTTCTCGACCACCTTGCGCAGCTCGGCATCGGTGACCTGGCGGAAGTCTGTTCCCTTGGGGAAGTACTGCCGTATCAAGCCATTGGTATTCTCGTTGCTCCCACGCTGGCCAGAGCAGTAGGGATCGCAAAAGTAGGTCTTTGCGGTCACCGCCTTGCCTACGGCTATGTGGCCGGCGAACTCCGAGCCGTTGTCTAGGGTGATGGTCTTCACAGCACCCCGGCGAGGCTTCAACAGCCGGATCATGGCCGCTTGCGTCAGCTCCGCTGAGACCCTGGGCAACCTCGCCGCCAGCAGATAGCCGCTACGGCGCTCTACCAGCGTCACCAGCCCCGATTGCTTATGCCCCTGAATGACGGTGTCGCCTTCCCAGTGCCCGATGACGAGCCTGGCATCGACCTCTGCCGGGCGATGCTCAATGCCCACGCGGCTGGGGATCTTGCCAAGCCCAGCGCTCTTGGCCTGAGCCCGATGCTTGCTGCGACGCTTCGGTTGGCGGAGGTGCCGCCATAGATCGCCACCTTGCGCTCTGTCATCCCAGATCAAGGAGTAGATCCACTGGTGACTGACGCCTATGCCGGCCAACGGTGCCATGAAGCCGCTGATCTGCTCCGGACTCCACTCCTCTCGCAGCCGGTCGGCAACGGCGGTGATCAGGCTGGGCAAGCGCTTCGTCCACTTCCAGGCGGTGCGGCGGCGGTGATCACTGAGGGACTGGGCCTGCTCGGGGTCGTAGCCACCAGAAGTGGCGTTACGACGCAGCTCACGGCTGACCGTGCTGCTGTGGATTCCTAGCTCTCTGCCGATTTGACGCTGGCTCACGCCCAAGTCATAGCGGGCGTGGATCTGGTATCGTTGGGTCTGGGTCAGCTGTCGGTATCCCATGCTCTGCTTCACTTTGGTCGGTGAGCCGAGAAGGGTACCGGCGCTGACCCTCCTGCCTCCACCGTGGTGTCCAAAGTGCTGCGGTTATTCTATGAATCCAGGATCTAAAGCGTACACGTTAACCCATCAACTGAATCAACAAGAGCAGCCAGCCATAAACGCTGAGTTGGTCTCCAAAATCAGTGCTCCAATCGTTATAGGTTATGGGGCGGAAACGCGTGATATGTTTAGACTTATTGCTCAACAAACCGCTCATTTGTTAGCCAACTCTGTGATTAATGAAGTTGCTGGCGAGGGGCATATGTTGCCCCAAGAAAGTCCCGAAAAGTTCTCTACGCACATTAAGTTGGCACTTGGTCATGGTTTGTAAATTACGGAGATGTTTATGAAGTGTTCTGTCTATATAGCAACAAGTGCTGACGGATATATTGCGACCCCAGACGGTGGCGTTGACTGGCTTCATACCGCTGGCAACTTAGAGGCAGATATGCGTGAGAATCCCGATATGGGCTTTCAGAGCTTTATTGACTCCGTTGATTGTATGGTGATGGGGCGTAAGTGCATGGACGTTATCTCGGGGATGAATTTAGCGCCTGACCAATGGCCCTATGGTGACCTTCACATCGTCGTGCTTAGTCATTCAGTCAGCGAACCTCCTGAAAACTTGCAAGGCAAAGTGGAAATGTACGCTGGTGAGATTCAAGACTTAATGGCTGAGCTGGCAAGTAAAGGATTTAAACATGCCTATATAGATGGCGGTTCAACCATAACTTCGTTTCTCAATCTTGGGCTAATTGATGAAATGACCATCACAAAAGCACCTATTCTTTTAGGTGGCGGTATCGCTCTGTTTGGAAGCCTTAACCAACAGATTAGGCTTGAAGAGGCCGAAGCGATCGCATTCCCAAACAATTTTATTCAAACGAAGTACAAGGTAAGCTGATTTTCAAGGCTGCCTAAGCAGTACCGCAGCAACAGCGGCTTTGGGCATCGTGCACAAGGAGAAAATGGTGCAAATTTGTGAAACGCAGCGTCTGGTTATACGAACGTTGTCCTTAAACGATGTTCCCGAATTGACCAAGATCCTCAGTGATCCTGACGTCATGAAGCACTCGATCCGAGGCGTTTGTGATGAAGCCGCAACGCGGCGATTTATCGACTGGTGTTTGGAGTGCTATGCGTCTCATCGTATTGGGCCGTGGGCTTTGGTTGAGAAGGGAACCGATAAGCTTGTTGGCTTTTGCGGTGTTAGCCCCGAAGAGGTTAATGGTGTAGAAGAAATTGGGCTAGGTTATCGGCTGGCTAAACAATACTGGGGCATGGGCTTGGCGACTGAAGCAGTGCAAGCGGTGCTCAGTGTGGCATTTAGTCAAAAGCAACTTGCTTCCGTGGTCGCTGTTATTGAGCCTGACAATGGTGCATCACTCAAGGTCGCAGAGAAGGCCGGGTTTAGTCAGTTTGATACGATCGAGTTCTACGCTCGACCAGTGAGGTTGTACCGACTAACGCTGCAGCAGTGGTGCTCGTTACACTGCAATATTGCGAACTCGATAAGTGCTTGATGGCTCTACTGGATGCTGAAAGCTAAAGCGCTAGCGCCATTGGTATTGCGTAGAGGGCATTGCCTTCTAGAGCCGCTAGGTAGTTGACAACCCAGCGGCTATATCAAGGTTAGCTGTTGGTTCAACTAGACGTGCTTTTTACCCATACTTCTAATACTCATTGCGTAAATAATAAACATGATCAGCGAGCCCATCACAAAACACCATACGCCTACGGTTGCATAAATAGCGCCTGACGGTAGGAATAAAAGACTGCCAAAGAAAAAACATAGACTGGATAAGAGACCCAGAAAGTTGGGGAGCCGTTGACGCTGCTTCGTCACACTGTTCATTCCATTCACCCATCTGAAGTTTTATTGTCAGGTATCTAAGATGGCTTAGATACGAATGTCCGGTGCAAACTGAAAGCCCACCGATATCCGATTCCAGCTGTTGATTTGAACAATAATCGCAGTTAGGTCAACTAGCCCCTGCTCACCAAAGGCAGTTAACGCGTTTTGATAGGTGTCGTCGCTGATGGAGGGCTGTTGGCTGATGAGTGTGAGTGCTTCAGCCCAGGCGAGTGCGGCACGTTCTTGTGTGCTAAAGCAGGAGGCTTCCCGCCAGGCCGGTAACACGTCTAGGCGAACTTGATGCTCGCCGTCGTCTCTGGCCTCTTGAGAATGCATGTGCTGGCAAAAGCAACAGTGGTTTATTTGCGAAACACGCAGGTTGACTAAGTGAACGATGGTGCGATTAAGCGTTGAATCTTCCGCAACGTTGCCTAATGCAATCAGGTTTTTAGCTAGGCGTGGGACAAGGCGATACACAGACTGCTGAGAGAGACGGGTCGACATATGGATGACCTCAATGCGTAAGTTGAGGGCTCAGCTTAACGTCGAGGCTTTTTTACGCCTTGTAAATTTGCGACAGTTTACGCTTGCGATAGGCGGCGGGCGTTTCATAGGCGAGTGATTGAAAGGCATGAGTGAAGTGAGCTTGGTCATAGTAGCCGCATTGCAGCGCTATTTCCGCTAGGGGCAGCGTGGTTTCAAGTAGCCTATGACGGGCGCGGTCTAGTCGGGCATAGGCGACTAATTGGCCTGGCGTAACGCCCACCTCGCGCTTTAATTTGCGTTCCAGGGTTCGCCTGGTCACCCCTAGTGTGGCGCCTAACTGTTGAGGAGGATGCTTTAGTTCCCCAATCGCTTGAACAATCCTGAGGGTGCGGCTATTGACCAGTGACTGGCTCTTTAGCCGGTGTAACAACCATGTTTCTAACAGGCGTAAACCCTGCTGTGCGTCCAGGCGGTAGAGGTGCTCCGCTACGGGCATTAACCCTTGTAACGCCGGTGTTTCAAGCTCGTTATCTAAGCGCTGCGGTTTATCTGCGAATGCTTCGGGTAGCAAGCCTAACAGGCAGTGAACGCCTGTTGCTTTAAAGCGAATCCCCAGACAGGGAGTGTGGGCGTCGAGTGTTTCTATTAGCGTACGCCTGTTAAAACAGAGCGTAATGATGGGGTGAGAACTAGCTAGCTTGATACTGAGACTAGCGCCGGCATCGGGATAAAATTTTTCGGTTCTGGGTTCAGTAATATCCCCTGAGCCACCCATTGACCAAAGGCACTGTACCCACGGGGCTAAACGCTTATCAGGTAGGCAATGTCGAAAATTGAGGTAGTTAGCGTGGCTTGGCAGGATAAGATCGGTCATGGGGGGCAACCCGCGATATGTTTTCCTAATGATAGCTCGTATTGGCTTAATCCAGCAGCTTTTGAGAACTGGCGCGGCGCCATACACTCGGTGGTACTTTCTCGTGGCGAGCCCAGATACGCCTTAGTTGCCGTTCATCACCGAAACCGGATGCTTCGGCCACCCTTGCTAGCGTCCATGGCGTCTCGGTCATTAATGTTTTAGCGCGTTGCAGGCGCAACCCGATAATGTAGTCTCCCACCAGCATACCGGTGAGGCTTTTGAATCGGCGCCGAAAATGGCGCTCACTCATGGCTGCATGAGTGGCTAATGTCTCAATACGCCAGGTTTGCGAGGGGGCGGCACATATTGCATCTTGAACGCGATGCAGCCGTTCATCCACATGATTGCGGCCCTCAAGCCAGGCTCCCAGCTGGGGTTCTTGTCCACTGCGGCGAAGATATAGCACCATCTCTCGCGCTACCGCTAGCGCCAATGAATGACCGCAAGCGCGAGTAAGCCAGTACAGCATGGTATCTATACCGGTTGAAATTCCAGCGCTGGTTAAATAGCGGCCATCTTCAATAAAAATACAATCGCTTTGTACCTTGGCCTTAGGCGCTTTGGCCTGTAATTGCTCGATTAATGTGTGATGCGTCGTGCAGCGTCGCCCCTCCAGTAAGCCTGCGTCAGCCAGTAATAGCGTGCCGGAGCAAACCGTCATCAACGTGTCCGCATAGCATGCGTTTGCCTTAAGCCAACTAACACACTCTTGCTGCGCCAATGGCTCAACACTATTGCGATACTGTCCTGGAATTAGCAGTAGCTGTTGAGGCGGCAGCTGTTCGGGTAACGGGTCAATGCCACTAAGCGTCAGCGGCCCTAACCACGGCATAGCGGTTTTTGGGCCGACATAGCAAACCTCAACATCGATTGATAGCCGGTCGGCACACTGTAAAACCTGAAGAGGCCCGACCAAGTCAAGCGGCACTTGGCCAGGCATCATCAATACCGCAATCCGCAGAGTGTTGGCTCTTTTGGAGAGCAGTTGACTCTTGTGTTGTGTTTCACTCACGCGTGTTTTGCCACTCATCGATCAAGTCTTGTGTGCTGATAATACGCGCAAAACGGTCTTCAAGTACCAGTTCGGTACGTGCCTTAATATCATCGGCTGACCATGTAATGCCGTTACGCGTCATAGGGAACGTTAGCGTTGCATCGCTGACAAAATCAACGCTAAAACCTAAATCTGACGCTACCCGGGTGGTTGTCTCGCAGCATTGCTCTGTACGAATACCGCTAATCGCAAGTTGCGTAATGTCGCGTTCGCGTAACCAATTTTCAAGCTCAGTATCGCTGAATGCATTATGAACACGTTTATGGAAGGTCACTGCCGCTTCATCGTCAAAACCATCAAGCGGGCGAATTAGGCCATTAGCGGGGTCAAAAGCGCCTTGGCTACCAGGTTCTTCATGAAAAACGCGCACAACAGGTATGTTATTTGACTGCGCCGCGTCTAGCATCGCCCGCTGCTTGGGGCGCCATGCTTGCGCCAGTGATTCTACCCAATAATCGCGGGCGGGAAAGGACGCTTGAACGTCAATTAATAGCAGTGCAGTTTTAGACTGAGTCATGGCTAATCTCATCGTGTTGAAGTGAGGCTACAGATTAGCTATTTCCATTTCAGCCAACGATACCTTGAGCGGTCCAAAAGCGGTCAATTTCGGCCACATAGGATTAATGGGTGGCGGCAAACTAAGGCGGTGCAGCGATTATGCACACGCCTAAAAAACGGCAGGCTTAATGTAATATTAAGGCATCTCCATTTAAGCTAACTATTCTTTTTCCGTAGTCGGCCGCCATGAAAATATTAATCATTGAAGATGACCGGGACTTGGCACTGGCTATTTCCGAGTACCTGGAATTGCACCGTGTCGAATGCGACTTTGCCTATACTGGGGCCAGCGGTATCACCCTGGCGTCCCAGCAGCCTTATGACAGTTTAATCCTGGATAACATGCTGCCGAAGGTGCAGGGCATCGATGTTTGTCGGCAATTGAGGGCTAATGGTGTTGATACGCCGATACTGATGCTGACCGCTTGCGATATGGAAGGCGATCAAATGGAGGGGTTTAATGCCGGTGTCGATGACTATGTCATCAAGCCTTGCACGATGCCGCTACTCTTGGCCCGACTGAATGCGCTGTACCGCCGTCGTCACCCCGAGCGTGAATGTATACGGATTGCTGATCTCAGGATCTACCCAAAAGAGCACCGGGCCATTCGTGCTGAGCAGGCGCTGAAGCTGACGCCGACCAGCTGGAAAATTCTGTTATTGCTTGCCCGTCGATCGCCCGCTGTGGTTTCGAGAAACGAAATTGTGGAGCATGTCTGGCCAGGCGAGGAGGTGGAGGAGGGAACCGTCAACGTGCACTTACACCAACTGCGTAAAGTGGTTGATAAACCTTTTGAACAGCTTCTCATTCATACCCATGTCGGGGTTGGGTTGTCGCTGTTTGTGGAGACGCGCTGATGTCTTCCAATCCGGTTCGTGGTTTAGCCGCCCAGTCTCGACAGCACTTGCTGTATTTGGCCATTGCCATCTTTATTGGGCAGATTGCGCTGGTCACTATTTTCAGCTTTTATCAGGTGGGTCAGGCGGCTAAGTATTATATGCATCTTGATGCGATTAAGCTGCAGCAGGCGGCCAATAACAACCCCGACTATGTACTGCCGCAGCGGGGTGACGTGAGTGCCTACCGGGAGTGGGATGATATTCCCCTAGAGATTCGACAGCTATTTTCTAGCAGTAAAACTCAACCCCTGGAGCCGCTGGAAATAGAGCGGGTTAATGAGCAGGGTATTCGTGAATACGGTTATTTGCTCTATTCGCAGGTTCAGTCACAAGGGCGGTCTCAAGAGCAGTCTCAAGAGCGTTCCCAAGAACAGTCTCAAGAACAGCAGGCCGGTGGCCTTTACCTGTTGGAGTTTGAAGAGGCCGACAAGATTGATGCCTTGGCCGAAGCTATTTTCAAGCAGGCATTGATCGAGGCTAGCCTAGTGACTGGAGTATTTAGTCTGGTGCTATTTTTGGTTATCTCCTGGCTATTTAAGAGCGCCGTGAAGCCTCTATCGCTACTCGTGGAGTGGTCAAGCCGGGTCAAGCAGCATCCCGGCAGTGAGATTGATGTTCAGTTCTCAATCAGTGAGCTCAACCAAATTGCCAATCAACTGCTGTCGACACTACAACAGGTAAGAGAATACAACGAACGTGAGCAGCAGTTTTTGCGCCATGCTAGCCACGAGTTGAGAACCCCCCTCGCGATTATTCAGGCCTCCCTGGATACGTTAGGAGTGAGAACTGCCCCTGAGGATCCTAATTTCCCTTCTCTGTTGCGGGCTAGTCGCGCCTGCGCCAATATGATTTTGTTGTCGGAAGCCCTTTTGTGGCTGGCACGCCCATCCTCCAGACCTATTGGAAAGTCCATCGTCTGGCCAGGCGCATTGTGTAGCGAACTGTTGGTGGATATGCAGTACTTGGTTGAGAATAAAAATATTCAGGTGTCGCTTAACGATCAGGTCAGCAGTATCAACATTGAACATGATCTGTTTCGCATTGTACTAGCCAACTTGATCCGTAATGCTTTCCAGCACACCAGTAGTGGGACGATTACCCTAGCGATTACAGATAACTCGTTGGTTATTTCAAACCCCGTAGATGCCGCTGGCAAATCTGAAACGGTCAGCTTCGGATTAGGCCTGCAGTTGGTTGAGCGTATAGCCAACCGGCTTGATTGGCAGTTTGAGTTCGTCCTTGACTACCCGAGGGCTTGCGTAACCCTACGCTGGTAATTATCGCCATTACCACCTAACTATCTTAAGACCCGCTTAATACCCTCTGTCTGACAATCGACTCCGCAAACATCAGCCTCTCACTTCACCTTGAGTTACTGATTCAAAACGGAGTCAACCCAATGAAGATTCGTTCTCTCATTCCCCTGGCGACGGCCATTCTGGCCACCTATTCACCCTGGTCCTTCAGCCAGGAGCAAGAAAGCGCCGACACCTTTGCTATCGGGCTTATTGCCTACACGGAACCGTCCCTTTACGTAGGCGGTAAGGACAATGCAGATCTGCTGCCCTATATCGAGTGGGAGTCGGACAACTGGTTCTTTCGTGACTATTCACTGGGTAGCTATCTAGCGGGAGGAGACAATTGGGCCTTGTCCGCGGCGATTAGTTATGACGCCTTCGGCGATGTTGAGCGGGGTAACAGTCCTGAGCTCAAGGATATGAAGAAACTCGACGACATCTACACTGCCGCAGTGAGTGTCGACTGGTTTGGTTCACTGGGTTACCTGACATTAGGCTACCGGCAGGATATCTCCGGCAACCATAATGGAGGCTCGGCCGTAATTGGCTACGGTTATCCCCTTGAGTTTCAGCAATGGCGTATTGAGCCGCATGTTTCACTGACCTACGCGGGCAGTCAGGTAGCACGCTACTACGTTGGAGTCGATGCCGATGATGTGAAGGTAGGGCGTCCTGCATACCGTCCTGAAGGTGCCTATCAATATCAGGCCGGTATTAGCCTATCCCGTTCGTTTGGCGAATCGCACCGGCTGTTGATTGACTTCAGCCAGCGCCGTTTTTCCGACGAGGTTCACGATAGTCCTATCGTCGATAATGATCATCTGTGGTCTATCAGCGCAGGCTATCTCTATGCATTTTAGAAGGCTGCTCAACAGCCGCGTTCTGGCCTTGCTTCTGGCAATTGGCATCCTGTTAGCCGTCACTGGGCTGCTTGCTGAAGTTGAGAGCCCTAGCGAGGTTGAGCAACGCAACCAGGCACCGCTTCCGCCCCTCGTCAGCGTAGAGCAAGTCAGCCGTGGTGAGCAGCCTGTGCAGGTTGAAGCCTATGCCGAGGTGACGTCACGTTGGGCAGTCGAACTGAAAGCGCAAGTCAGTGGTGCTGTTGTTAGGGTGCATGACCGCGCCTTGGCTGGCAGTCGCGTTAGTGAGGGAGAGCCACTGGTGGTCATTGACGATACCCGCTATCAGGCAGAACGGGCTGATGCCGAGCGCTTGTTCCGTGAGGCGGAGCTGGAGCAGGAGCGGGCGGGATACGCTACCCAGGTGGCCAGGCGGCAGTTTGCAAGTGCCAGAGAACAACCGCCCAATGATTTGGCTCTGCACCTTCCTCAACGCCATATTGCCGATGCTGCGGTTGAAGCTGCCAGAGCCCGTGTTGATATGGCGCAGCGGGAACTCGACCAAACGGTGATAAGAGCGCCCTATAGCGGCTTTATTGTCGAGCGCTATGTCAGCCCGGGGCAAATGCTAATGGCAGGGGATCCGGTCGCTCGGCTGATAGGTGATGCTCACTATGAGCTGGCAGCCAGTATCAGCAAGAGCGACTGGCAACGGCTTAATCATCCAATCCAGGGACAAAAAGTAGTGCTCTACAACGACCTGGGCCAGCCCATTGGCGAGGCAGACATACGTGAGGGCGGTGGCTATCTTGATGCTACAACACGCCACTATATTGTGCATCTCGATCTCCAAAGTGCCGAGACTGCTGTTCTGGCAGGCGACTTCGTTAAAGCTAGCTTTCAAGGCCGCATAGAGGAAAATACCCTCAGCATCCCTGCATCGGCACTGACGGTCGATGGCTCGATCTGGTGGGTTGAAGAGGGCAGCAGTACCTTAGCTCGCAGCGTAGTCGATGTGTTGTCCCACCGCGATGACCGCGTGCTGGTAAGAGCGCCGACCGATAACGATCAATGGCAAATCGTTGCTGTCCCGCTGTCCTCCTATCTACCGGGGCAGCGTGTACGGACAACCATCGGTGAGGCTTGGTGATGCACGTACTGACCGCTTGGTTTATCCGTAATCCGGTTGCCGCTAATCTACTGATGGCCTTTATCCTGATAGTGGGCCTAGTCACACTGAACAACATGCGTATAGAGGGCTTTCCCCGCGTCGAGCCGGATAGCATTACTATTACTACCGTGTTTCCAGGCGCACCTCCCAACAAGGTCGATGCCCTGGTCAGCCAGAAAATTGAAACGGCTTTAGAGGGCTTGGAAGGGGTTCGCAGCCTTTCAGCGGTCTCCAGCGATGGCCTTTCTACAATTACGCTTAGACGAGCCAGTGGGCAAAGCCTTGATAGGCTGCTGGATAAGGTGCGGTTGCGAATGGATAGCGGGATCGAGTTACCCGCCAGGGCCGAAAGGCCGCAAATCGACGCCAGCGCCTTTGACTATCCGGCGCTCTATATCAACGTTTACGGTGATGCTGAGCAGGCTACCCTACATGAGCTTGCCAAGCGGTTAAGGCGGGCGCTCCTGGCCCAGCCTGAACTATCCAGATTGAATGTCTGGGGACTGCATAAACAGGAGCTGCGCATTGAAGTCGACAGCCGGAAGTTACGCCAGCTAAACCTGACCGTGCCCGATGTGATGGAACGTATTCGTGCCAGTTCGCTGGAATTTCAGGCTGGTTCCCTGAGAACTAGCGCGGGTCGAATCTATATCAGAACCGATGGTGAGTCTGAGTATGCGCCCGAATTCGGGACCATTTCCATCGTCAAGGAGCATAACGGCGATCAAGTATTGCTACGGGACATCGCCGCTATCCAGGATACAACAGTCGAGGGTGACTATCGGTTTCGGTTTAATGGTCAGCCCACTTCGGGCATGGAAATATTAGTGGGTCAGCGTGAAAATCTGCTGCGTATTTCCGACGTTACTCATGATGTGCTGCGTGACTTTCGCCGCCAATTGCCCCAGGGAGTTGAGGTGGTCGCCTGGGGCGATAGCGCTGACTACATCGCCGACCGTCTGGCCCTGCTAACCAAAAATGGTCTGCAAGGTTTAGTGCTGGTTGTGCTAATCCTAGCCCTGTTTCTTGATGTGAAACTCGCTTTTTGGGTGGCGATGGGGATTCCCGTGTCGGTATTGGGCGCTATCGCCGTGTCCGGCACTGGTTGGGTGGATTACTCGCTGAATGATATCACCACGTTCGGTTTCATTCTGGCGTTGGGTATCCTGGTTGATGACGCTGTGGTCGTCGGGGAAAGCGTGTTCGAGCAGCGCCGTCTCAATCATAATCCCATCGCCGCCACTGAGGCTGGAGTGGCCAGGGTTTCGGTGGCCACCGTTTTCGGTGTGCTGACCACCATTGCCGCTTTTTTCCCGCTGCTGATCCTCGATAATCCCTTAGGTAAAGTGCTAGCGAGCTTTTCGGGGGTGGTCATTCTCGCGCTGCTGTTTTCACTGTTGGAAAGTAAGTTCATTTTACCTGTCCATCTTGCCAGCATTGATATTGGCAAGCCCCCTCGGTGGATAATTGCTCGTCTCTGGCAGTCGGTGCAACTGAGCGCCCAAACTGTGTTGTTTTTCCTGCGCGACCGCTGCTACGTGCCCCTGCTCAGGTTGACTGTCCGTCACCGCTATGCCGTGCTTATCCTTTTTATCAGCGTCGCGATATTCGTCTTGGGACTAACCATGAAAGGGTTGGTGAAAAGCGTGTTCTTCCCAGAGGTGCCCGGCCAGGTTGTCAGCATAACGCTGGAGATGGACCCTGGGGCGCCGTTTGAGCTGACCCGCGCCAATGTTGAGCGTATCCGCCGCGAGGGGGACGCTGTCAATGCGCTATTGCAACAGCAATATGGTCTGGATCAACTCCCTGTGCGAACTATCTTTGAAGCGATTAGCAGTGCTGAATCCGCCAGTATTTATGCGGAGCTAACGCCGGTGGCAGAGCGTCCAGGCATCGATGTCCAAGACGTTATTCAACGCTGGCGCCAGCAGGTTGGCCTGCTTGAAGGAAGCCTTGAATTACACTTTACGGGCTCTGAAGAGGTGGGTGGCGGTTTTCAGATTAAATTGACCAGTGGCGACCAAGCGACGTTGGTTGCGGCTGGCGACGTGCTCAAGGATTACCTGGGTAGTATTGATGGGGTGCATAACCCTCGTGACTCGATGGCTGGGGCACAGAGCGAACTTATGGTCACGCTTAAACCCACCGCCGAGAGCCTGGGATTTGATCAACAGACCCTCGCGATGCAGGTGGGGTCTGCTTTCGGCGGCGCTGAGGTGCAGAAAGTTCAGCGTGATAACACTGAGCTAACGGTCCTGGTGCAATATGTTATTGAGCAACGCAATACAATGGATGACCTATTGCAATCCCACGTCCGCAACCACCAGGGCCAGTGGTTTTTGCTCGCTGACATTGCCGACGTTGAGCGGGTTCTCAAGCCCAAGGCGCTGTACAGGGAAAACAACAACTGGGTCAATCTGGTCTCGGCAACCATTGATCGTAACGTGGTTGCCCCTGAGGAGGTGGCACGGGCCGTGTTGAGCCAACTTGTGCCACAGCTCCAGCAGCAGTACCCGGACTTGGCGGTTCGTCCTGGAGGCGAGCTGGAAGAAATGGGTGAACTGCAGGGTGGTCTAAAGAAAGCGCTATTAATCGCTATGGTACTGATCTATGTGCTCATGGCGGTGCCGCTAAAATCCTACTGGCAACCCTTTATTATCCTGGCAATTATCCCGTTCGGTTTTGTTGGCGCCATTCTCGGCCACCTGTATCTCGACCTAGCCCTGTCGTTGCTATCGATGTTCGGCATGTTAGCCCTGGCCGGCGTGGTCGTGAACGATAGTCTGGTGATGCTGAGCCGCCACAACGAGCTTGTGGCCGACGGCATGGCTCCCTATGACGCTATTCAGGCTGCGGCCACGAGCCGGTTTCGGGCGATTTTTCTCACCACAACCACCACGGTGATTGGGTTGCTACCGCTGCTCTCAGAAACCTCTGAACAGGCCCAATACCTGAAGCCTGCTGCGGCCTCGCTAGCCTTTGGCGAGCTATTCTCCACCGTTCTAATGCTATTCCTGGTACCTGTGCTAATGGCTATTACCCAGGATCTGAAACGAATCCTCCAGGTCGCTCCGTCAAACAAACCGCCCAAGGACCCCCAATGCCACTCTTCTCAGTAAGTGCTAAGAGCACAAGTGCTAGGCGTATTGCTGTTGTCTTGCTGCTGTTATGCCTGGGCTTAGGCGCGATTTTTATTATCGCTGATGATGATCCCTTGGTGCGTAGGGAGATCAGTTTCGTTCACGCTGGTCATACCCTGAAAGGCGTATTGGTACTGCCAAGCTCGACGGCTATGCCTGATTCATGCGTAGTTTTTGTTCACGGCTCCGGCGATATGCCGCGCGATGCTTATGGCTACTACGAACCTCTTTGGCGTCTGTTTGCGGAGCAAGGATGGTGCTCGCTGTCCTGGGACAAACCCGGGGTGGGTGAGTCCGAAGGCGATTGGCGACTGCAGTCAATGGCAGATCGGGCCGATGAAGTTGCTGCGGCTATTGAATTTCTGCATACACACGTTGGCCTGGGGGAGAGGCAAACTGGCTTGATTGGTTTTAGTCAGGCGGGCTGGGTGCTGCCCAAGGTCGCTAACTTGCGCGATGATATTACCTTCCTGATCTCGGTGTCGGGCGCGGTCAATTGGATGGATCAATCGCGTTATTCTGGACGTCAACGCATGATCGCAAAAGGCCTGACGGAACAGGAGATCAAGGCGGAAGAGTATGCCGCTGACCAGGTCAACGCATTAATACAGCGCAATGCACCTTATGCAACCTATTTGGAGCATATCGAAGGTGAGGTAGACGTTAAGCCAATGAGTGAAGCTTTCTGGGGCTTCGCGAAACGCAACTGGCAAGCCGATGTGCGTAGCGACCTGCAGGCTATCAACGTGCCTATGTTGGCGCTCTTTGGCTCGCATGATGCCTATGTCGATCCGATTTCCAGCGCGACTACCTATCGTCAACTGCTTGAGCGTTCAGCCACGCCGTTCTTCGAAGTTCGCCGCGTCGACGACGCTGACCATAGCCTGATGAAGTCAGATCAGGTGAAACCTGACCATCAAGGCATGGATGCTTGGCTGAAGCTGTCCAAAATCTGGTTTCTTGGTGACGCTATTTTCGCCGACGGTGTGCTCGACTGCCTAGCCAACTGGCTGGATAGATTCCCCAAGGCGGACGCCCAGCCCACATCCGAAGGTAGCTAGCCGAATGCAGCCGAAGGGTATCGTAAATCGCTGGCTAGGCTAAATCTGCGATTTTTAACACCATGGTGGTTGACCCGCTAAAGCCGACTAGCCATTTCAAGTAGGGAAAGTCGTCGTGTTTTGCGGCCACAAACCCCTTGGATTCGTACAGTTTTTTTGCTCTTGGGTTGCTATCGATTACGTCTAAGCGAACCGTCTTGAAACCGTTATCCATCGCGTGTGCAATAATGCTATCCAGGAGTCTGGAGCCTATGCCTTGCCCTCGGAACCGGCTATCGACAGCAATCCCATCCATGACCAGTTCTTGAGATTTTGGCTGGCGCTCGAACAGGCTGAACACCAAGCATGCCCAAAGCCCTTTTGTTAAGCCAAGTTCGTCTATCAGCTGTTTCATACCGATGCCGCCCGTTAGCGAACCATTCGGCTGCTGAAACCCTGCTAGCCCAATGACCTCATCTTCACAGATGGCAGTAAAAGAGAACTCAGGGACAAAACAGTGGGAGAGCAACTTGATGCGTTGTGCCTTGTCAGGTATTGCGCTAGTAAATTTAGCGCCGAACGCTTCCTCGTAAAGCCTCGCGACAGGTCCTGCTTTCTCAAGACTAAAGCCTTTCTGTATCAGAAAGTTCATTGGCGAAATCCTGGGTTGAAAGAGCTGTTGTCGAGTGAAGATCCGCAGTAGATAGCAACTAGGGGGGTGTACCTCTCGGAAAACGTCACAAGGAAGTGAAAAGCCACCTTGCTGATATCGAAAGCTGTAAAATGATCACCCGATGATGCGCTATCAAAGGCTATAATAGCGTGATTATGGTGGAATACCGCTATCGTGACTTTTATCTGTCGGGCTGACTTTTAAAGTTTTTATCGAAAATATCTAGATAAGTCGGCTTGTTGGTTGATTTTGTTGTTTGTTTTAATGAAAGGAAGGTGGTTGGTAATGATTAACACCAAAATATATAAAGCGGTTTATGAACTAGCTGAACGGCTAATGAAAGCCGCGGCTAAAGATGACAGATAAGCATTTGAGCCGCTCTATGCCGAGTTGCAGGCGATTTGCACCGACAACGAAAACACCGATAAAGATCACCCAGAGCAGTGGGAAACCTTGGCTGACTTTACCGAAGAGTTAGAGGATGCACTGCCGATTTACCAAAAGGCGCTTGAGAAAGCCATTGCTAAGAACTCGAAAGACCATATGGCCTCTATCGGTTTTTCCATGGCGACGTTGCAAGTACAGTTAGGTCAAACGGATGACGCCATCGAAAGATTGCAACATGCCAAAGCCAGCGCCGATGGCATTGAAGATGACGAGCTGAAAGCGGAAATCGATCAGCTGCTTGAAACGCTAACGACCCACTAGGAAGCCTATTTTGACGAATAATGATATTTTTCGCCGCATCCGCTACACCTTTGATTTAAAAGACGGCACCATCGTGGATATCTTCTCACTGGCTGACGTCAGTGTGAGTCAAGCGCAGGTGACGGCTTGGCTGAAAAAAGACGAAGATGATGCTTTTGTCACGATGAAAAATAGAGAGTTGGCGGCGTTTCTGAATGGCTTTATCAGCTTTAAACGTGGCAAGCGTGAAGGCCCGCAGCCGGTGCCTGAAGCACAACTCAACAATAATATGGTGTTCCAGAAGCTGCGCATTGCACTGAATTTAAAAGCAGACGATATCTTGGCAGTGTTTGAACAGGTGGGCTTACCGCTGAGCCACCATGAACTCAGCGCCTTTTTCCGTAAGCCAAGCCATAAAAATTACCGTGAGTGTAAAGATCAAATGCTGCGTAATTTCTTACTCGGTATTCAACGCCAGCTACGGCCTGGCTCGAACGATTCAGACGCAACACCTTAACCCCTGGGTTTCTGCGCGCTATCTGCTGTGAGGTAAAAGCAAGAGGGGCAACCTTGTCAGCCTCTCTGCTTTACCGATGCTAATGCTTCACGCAGACGAAAATCGCATTGCCTGAAAGGTTATCCCAAGGGGTAATGGTCTGGTAGTTGTGCTCAAATACATGCACCTCAAAATAAGGCGTCAGTAGGGCGGTTAATTCCGTAAAGCTGACCGCTACCATCGGATGTTCGTCGTTCCAGACTTGCGTGGCGCCTGCGTTGGTTTTTTCAATACTCAGCCTAAGCGATTGCTTTTCGCCGTGCCCGCCGTAGTGCCAACCCGAGCGGAACGTGAAGACATTGTCATCTTGTCTGGCACTGTGTTTAACGCATAAGTCGTTATTGATTTTGTTTTTATCCACCACGTTAAAATAGAAAACGCCGCCCTGTGTTAATGCGCGATGGGCGCTGGAAATACACCCTTTTAGCTTTTCAATCCCATCGTTGTAGTGGATCGAGTACAAAAAGCAGGTGATCAAATCGAGGGGTTCGCTGGCTTCGAATGCACTCATATCTTGCTGCGAAAAAAGCGCTTCTGGGCAACGCTTGGCGGCGATATCCAGCATGGGTTGGTTAATATCAAGACCACTGCTGAGATAACCAAAATCAATAAAATGGCGGACATGAGGGCCCGTGCCACAGGCTAAATCAAGGTGCGTATGCCCGCCGTTGCCGAAAATCTGATGGAGTCGACGAATGGCGTTGCTTTGCGCTTGGTAGTCGATATCGACGCACATCAAATCGTAGTAACCAGATAGGTCGGTATAGAGTGCGTTGGCGGACAGATTGGCGGACATAGTAGCCTAATGGTGGGCGCTAAAATATTGGGGTGGCGCATAGTAAACGAGCGCGCAAGGTTTTAGAAGCGAGGGCAAGGTCAGACCCGCTTTTTTTCATAAAGCGGGAGATGTCGTAGGTAAATTGTATTTATTTTATTGGGTTGCTGCCGCCATTTTGCTCAGCTAATTGCTTAGCTTGCGTGTACCCTGTTAGCGCTAGATAGTCACGATTGCTATCGATCTCGCCGTCATTGCCAGCTTTAAAGAAGGTTTTTTCCAGCATTGCTTCTCTGGCTTCCATAAGTGTTTGTGCCATCTGCATATGTTCGCTGACAATCTTGCAGCCGCGCTCAATGTCTCCTTTGCGCAACGCCTCTAATAATTGACGTTGATAATCATAGCCTTGGCGGCGTAACTCAGGGTTGGGCTGTGCGTAGATTCGCTGACAGACGGTCATATTCATCAGCAAACGCACTGGAAATCGGCACATCAAAGCCAACAGAGGGTTAGGGCAATAATCAATCAGGACTAAATGAAACTCTAACTCCTTCAATCGCTGCTCGCGCTCTTCTTCTAGCGATGCTGGCGGGTGGTCATAAAAGGTCATTACTGACGCCAGTCGATCAAAGGCATCCGTGTCGAGCACACCTTCAAGACTCTTTACCAGGGCTGGCCAGAGCGCTTTACGCGCTTCATAGATGTCGTGAATGGTGGGTGAGTGAAAGAAAAAATAGTTACCCAACAAGGTCATCGCTCGATCATCACTGACTTCGCTGATAAAGGCACCGCCACCTGGGCCTGTTCGCGTTTGAACCAGCCCCTGGGCTTCAAGCCCCTTGAGAGCTTCACGTACCGTGCCTTTGGATGCATCTAGCGCCTGGATCAGTTCTTGTTCCTGCGGAAGTCGATCGCCGGGCTTTAATTGATGTTGCGCAATGTATTCCTTTATCGCCTCACTGATTACGTCGGTACGCTTAGGTTTAGCAGGTTGGCGTGCTTGCTTCATGGTTGTCTCAGCTAACATTGAAAGAGGCTGTTTTAGTGAGAATCATCCCCTTGAAGTGGCGTGATGTCTAGCAAATGTCGCCTCATGTAGAGCTGCGTTAAGCCGCTAGAAGAGAAGCGAGAATAATTTATAATGATAAATTTTAGGCTTCTTAAATTTGCTAATTGAGTAACCCACCATGACCTACAGTTTGATCGCACTGGATAAACAATCTGACACTTTCGGTATCGCATGTGCCACGGGCGGCCCCGCACTGGGCGGTTTTGTTCCCCATTTGCTACCGGGTATTGGTGCCGCTATTACCCAGGGCTTTAGCACCAATGTATTCAGTGCAGAGCAAGGGCTGTATCGCTTAGCCAACGGCGAAAAGGTGGCGGATATTATCAGCAGCCTGCAACAGCAGGACAAAGGCGCTGCGTGGCGACAGGTGGCATTAATGGATCGGCACGGTGTTGCCGCAGGCTGGACAGGCGATGAAAACGTCCCGGTTGCTGAGATGCGCATCAGCGATGGTCTGTTGATTGCAGGCAATATGCTGGCCAGTCGAGAGGTTATTCCCGCCATGGAGGCGGCCTATCTTGACACTCGTCGGCGTAAAGACATGGCCAGCGCTTTGATAGCCGCACTGAGTGCTGCTCAGCAGCAGGGCGGGGATCATCGTGGCACGCTCTCAGCGGCTCTAAAAGTACGCGCCCCAGGCGGCTTGCCCTACGACTTGCGTATCGATTATGCCCCCAACGCGATTACGGCACTGAGCGAACTCCATTTACGTATCGAGCAGGATGGTGATTTTCAGTCATTTCTTGCTCGTCTGCCCACCGCTGACAATCCGCATCGTTATTAATCATTACCACGTGATTTAGACATAAGTCTTAAAGTCGAGAACCTCTAACATTTTAACCTTTTATTCTAACTGAGTTTTTTGTTTGCCCAGTTGGAATGCTTGCTCGTCCATCTCTTTAAGGGTTTGACAGCATGTTTGACGCTCTCATAGGCTATTTATCATGATAAATAGCCGTGCTGAGCAGCTAGCCAAACAACCACCTTTTGAGGCAACCATGACGTTTTCTTTAACCCAGGCCGGAGAACAGGCGTGGAAGTGGCTCGAAGATGCCGCTAAGTTCAGTGAAACCGACAATGTTGAACGCGATGGCGTTACCCGCCGCTGCGCCACCCCCGAACACCGCGCTGTGCTCGATGAACTTGCAACGTGGATGAAAAGCCTGGGTATGTCTGTGCGCATGGATAACGCCGCGAATCTGATCGGCCGTTATGCCAGTCCACAAACCGATGCCCGTACGCTGTTGCTCGGCTCGCATCAGGACACAGTTCCTAATGGAGGCAAGTACGATGGCATGATGGGCGTTATTTTGCCGCTTGCCTTGGTTAGCTACTTGTATGAAAACGCGATCGAAATGCCCTTTCACATTGATGTGGTGGCGTTTAGCGACGAAGAGGGGACACGCTTCAGTTCTACTTTGCTTGGCTCTAAAGTGCTGGCAGGCACCTTTAAACCAGAGATGCTTAAAGCCCGCGATAGTCAGGACATAACGCTTGGGCAGGCGCTGGCTGACTTTGGTTGTGACACTCAACGAATCGATGCAGATCGCTATCTACCGGAAGACGTGATTGCTTTTATCGAAACGCATATCGAGCAGGGGCCTCAGCTTGAACAGGCTGATGTACCGGTAGGGGTGGTAAGTGCAATTACTGGGATCGAGCGCCACGAGATAACGATCAAGGGCATGGCAGGTCACGCCGGAACTGTGCCTATGCACATGCGCCAAGATGCACTGGTGGGGGCTGCCCATGTTATTCAACTGGTCGATACGTTATGCAAAAGCACCGATGAACTCGTCGGTGTCGTGGGTAAGATTGAGAACGCACCTAACGGCGTCAATGTTATCCCTCAGACCACCACCTTGAGCATTGAATTGCGCTCGCCGGATGATGCACTTCGCCGCCAAGCAAGAACTCAGCTGTTAAGCCAAATTGACGCGTCTCTTAAGGCCTTGAATCTTGGCGTGGAGCATCGTCACACCTATGAACAACCTGCGGTTCAATGTGCTCCGCACCTTATCGACACCATGCGCAGTGCGCTCAAGGATGCGCGAATTGAGCCACGGGTATTGTTCAGTGGTGCTGGCCATGATGGGTTAGCCATGGCCGACCTGTGTGACATCGGCATGCTGTTTGTGCGTTGTCGCGGCGGTATTAGCCACCACCCCAGCGAAGCTATCAAGCCTGAGGATCTCGGCGTTGCCATTGAGGTTCTCTTAAACACCTGCCAGCGACTCGCCCAACAGCAATAGCTGGCAGTCTTGTATCGCGACGTTTGTCCAACTAGCTCAACATAAAGCCACAAAAATCATAAGGGTTGATTATGAGCCAACAACAGCAAGTCTCAGACACAAAAGCCCCTGCATCAGGTAAGTGGTACAAACAAATACCGGACCCGATGGTGTTGATTTTCTTCATTTTGGTCGCCGCCTACCTAATGACGTTTATTGTGCCCGCAGGCGAGTTTGAACGTCAGACTGTCGATGGTCGTACGACAGTTATTCCTGAATCTTTCATGTACTTGTCAGATGTTGCGAATCTGCATTTTTTCAAGATTTTCGTCGCCATACCGCAAGGTCTGATTAATGCGTCGCAATATCTGTTTATCGTGTTTATTGCTGGCGGCCTATTTCATATTCTGCAGAAGACAGGTGCGCTGGAAAACGCCATTGGTGTCGCCGTTCATCGCGTCGGTGCTGAAAATAGCATTAAAAGCCGCAACCTAATTATTGCTGCTGGTACCTTTATCTATGGCTTCTTTGGCGTTGCGGTTGGTTTCGAAAATAATATTGCGCTCGTACCCATTGGTGTACTGATAGCTTCTGCCATTGGCTGCTCTCGTTTAGTCGGTGTTGTGATGGCCGTGGGTGGTATCGGCATTGGCTTCGCTTTGTCGCCGATCAATCCATACACCGTTGGCGTTGCGCAGGGTATTGGTGAATTACCTACGTTTTCAGGCTGGTGGTTACGCACGTTGATGGTGGTTGCGTGTCTGGCTACCTTGACGCTTTTTATCTGTCGTTACGTTGTCAAAATGGACTACCACGATGACAACCCGGCCGAACTAACCAAGCGTCTCGAAGACTATACGTTGACCCGCCAGAACATCATTACATTAGCTATTTTTATTGCTGGTCTGATTATCATGCTAATCGGTGTGTTTACCCGCGGTTGGTACATCAATGAGATTGCCGCCATGTTCTTGCTGATGGCGATTGTTATTGGACTCGCTAACGGCCTGGGTGCTAATGCACTGGTAAGACAGATGATGGAAGGCGCCTCATCGGTAACCGCTGGTGCCTTAGTGATTGGCGTTGCAGCCTCTATTCAGGTCATCCTTAAAGATGCCCAGATTATCGATACGATTGTTAACTCGCTTAGCTCTCTGGTGGGTGATATGCCTACCGCCGTGGCGGCTGTTGCTTCAAGTGTGATTCAAGGCGTGATCAACCTGTTTATTCCGGGCGGATCGGGCCAAGCACTGGTTACCATGCCGATTTTGATCCCCTTAGCAGACTTAATTGGCATGAGCCGTCAATTAATGATCACGTCCTTCCAGGTGGGAGATGGTTTGACTAACCTGATTGTTCCAACGTCTGGTGGCACCCTTGCCATGCTGGCGCTAGGTAGGGTCTCTTATGCACAGTGGCTGCGTGTTATTACTCCTTTGTTAGTGCTGGTTTACGTTATGTGCTGGGCAGCGCTGGTATTAGGCTATTACGTGGGTTATTAAGTACTGTCGTTAGGCGGCTAACTGACGGTCGACGCAGTAGTGACTGGGGGAGAATCCAGAAGGATTTTCCCCCTTCGTTTTGCTGTTATGTGGTTCGGTGCTAAAGAAATTCAGTCATTGTCCGATAATCACTTAACAGGTAAAAGCCACCAAGCCGTCACAGAGTCTGCCATGCCCAAATCACCTGCTTTCCTTCTCGCTGCGATCCTGCTTAGCCTAGTCACCTATGCTCAGGCGTTTGCTAATACGGCTGAATCAGCGGCGCTCGCTTGGTTAGAGTCAATTGATAATGGTGAGGTTGAACAAGCCTGGGAGAGCTCATCGCCGCTACTAAAAACGCCGCTATCGCCTAGCATGCTTAGACGCATTATTGAGTTAGCACGTAATGAGTTTGGGCCGGTAGAATCACGCCGACAAGTACAAGCCTCTCACTATCGATCTATGCCGGGTGCGCCAGATGGCGACTATATGGTTTTTATCTTCCATACTCGATTTGAAAATAAGGCGAGAGGAGTAGAGACCGTAACACCTCATCTTGAAAATGGTGAGTGGCGAGTCAGTGGTTATTATGTGCAATAGTTCTTTAAAATAGCTCTTTGTAATAGCGCTTTATAATAGCGCTTTATAATAGCTCTTTGTAATAGGTATGTGTAAATGACTGATGCCCCACCCAGCACGTATCAAAATAGCGATTTTATACCTACTATTGCTAACACCCCCGAGCCGCCTTACTACGCGGTTATTTTTACCTCGCAACGCACCGAGATCGATAACGGCTATGACGCAATGGCGGCCAGAATGGTTGAACTTGCAGCACAGCAGCCGGGATTCTTGGGGGTAGAGTCTGCCCGAAATGAAGTTGGGGTGACGGTGTCATACTGGGCTGATTTGGCCTCAATCAAAGCGTGGAAGGCCCACGCTGAGCATCTGGAAGCCCAGCGTCTAGGCCATCAGCAGTGGTACCGGCATTTTAAGACGCGCATTGCCAAAGTCGAGCGAGATTATGGTATTTAAACTATCAACGCAGCCTAGGTAGGCTTTTTGCTGCTTAAATTTAAGAGGCTAACTTCAGGGCAAAGCCAATAATTAGCGTTCCAAATACCCAACGTTGTAGTGTTTGCCTTGTTTGATGACTTTCAAACCAGCGTTGCATCTGCGCTCCCAAGCAGGCATATAGCGCATCGTAGAGAAGCCCGACGCCCACTAGCACAGCCCCCAATAGCGTAAACTGGAGCGCAACGTCACCCTGTTGGGTGTGGACGAACTGGGGTAATAACACCGAACAAAACAGCAGCGATTTTGGGTTCAGCAGGTTCGTTAACAGACCCCGTCTCCAGGCTAAGTAATAGCTACCGGTGAGCGATGCTTGCGGCTGGTTAGTATCAGTGCTCCGTTTGCTACGAATCAGCTGTACACCCACCCAAATCAAGTAGGCAGCACCGAGATAACGAACAGCATCAAAAAGCCACGGAGCGGCGACAAATAGGGCGGCCAGGCCCAAACCGGCTAACGCCACATGCAGTCCTCGGGCGATG
Source organism: Halomonas sp. KG2 (assembly GCA_030440445.1). Taxonomy (NCBI): domain Bacteria; kingdom Pseudomonadati; phylum Pseudomonadota; class Gammaproteobacteria; order Oceanospirillales; family Halomonadaceae; genus Halomonas; species Halomonas sp. KG2. The sequence continues at coordinate 1,839,350 of CP098528.1, forward strand.
GCTAACCCTAGCGCGGTGGCTAGCCCATGCCCGCGGCCCAGCGTACTACTGGTATGCAGCACCAACAGCATATCCGAGCCCGGAATCAGGTAAACAATGGCTAATGCGCTAATAAAAAGACCGATTTCCATGGCCGCTCCCTCAAGATTGCACGTAGTGACTTCACAAAGGGCATGGTACCGTTAAAGTGATGAGTGATTTCTTGCCATTTACGCTCATGAAACATCAATTATTGGTATTTTGTGCCAACTAAGAGTGGGGAAGTGTTTGCTTATGCCAAATGGTCAGTTGGATGCTACCGACCGACGCATTCTTGCGTTGCTGCAGGGGGATGCTCGCTTAACCAATGTTGAGCTCGCTGAGAAAGTAAATTTGTCGCCGTCCCCCTGTTTACGCCGGGTGCGACGCTTGGAAGCAAGCGGCATTATTCGTGGCTACCACGCGGAGCTTGATCGTCGAAGCGTCGGGCTGGAGTTAACGGTGTTTGTGGGCATTAAGGTAGAGCGACATCACGAAGAGCAAGCCAATGCTTTCCGAGAAGCAGTGGTTAAACTGCCGGAAGTAGTCACTGCGCATTTGGTGTCTGGTGAATCGGATTTTCTGCTACAGGTGGTAGTGCCTAGCTTGGCAGCTTACGAGGCGTTTTTAACGGGGACGTTGCTGCGCTTACCAGGAGTGAGCGATATTCGCAGCAACTTTGCTATTCAGCCGGTGAAAGAGTACGGCACATTACCACTGGATAATAGCAATAAGGCCTAGTCGGGCAGTTGAGAGATGAAGAAGGCCTTCGGTTTAGCGATTAACGCGATATTACTAACCCAGCTAGCGACTGCAATCCGACGACCACCACCAGAACCACCATGCCTAGCGCTAGGCTGGTTTTAAGCGCGTGACGCTTCCACATAAGTTCTACGCGGTTGCCAAAGCGGTGTACCAGCCAAGCAAGGCCGAAATAGCGAAGCCCACGGGCTATCAGGGCAGCCAGCACAAATAACATAATCGGATAGCCGGAAAGCCCGGCGGTAATCATCGCCACCTGAAACGGGATCGGCAGTATGCCTATGGCTAAAATTGCGGCAAAACCATACTGCTCAAAGAAGGTTTGGAAAGATTGATAGCTTTGTTCAATACCCATAAATTCGATAAACCACGTACCTATGGATTGATAAAGCACCATGCCAACGGCGTAGCCCACAATCGAAGCTATCAGGCAGCCGAGAGTTGTCGCGATGGCGATTGCCCAAATACGCTGCTTGTTAATCGCCATGAGCGGGATTAACACCAGCTCTATGGGAATTGGCAAAATAATGGTTTCTAAAAAAGACAGGGTGCCGAGTAGCCACAGCATGTTTTTCGAGCTATTAATACGCTCAAACCACTGTTTAGTCCGTGTTGTTGAAAGCATCTTATGTCTCTACATTTCAGTATTAATGCGACGATAGACGGCCGCTAAAAGGCTGTAGAGACCAAACGCAAAGAGCCCAAGTGCGACAAAGGCAAGCAACCACTGACCGAAAGGTTGGCTGCGCAGCGTGCTGAATACTTCCCCCATACCACCTGCTTGATTAGGGTTAATTTGGTAGGCTGCGATGATAAAAAAGCTGCCCACGATCACGAAGACGAGACCGCGAATCACTAAGCCGAATCGACAGATGGGGTAGGCCCATTGTTGAGTTTGTGGTGGCATCGCAAAGTGTTTATCGAATTTTGCTTTGTAGCCTTTGATTGCATGGGCAATACCAACCCCCATCAAAATTAAACCAACCCCGCCAACTAACCATCGCCCGAATGGCTGCTGCATCAGCCAATCTGCTACGCCTTGCGAGCCGCCTCTGGAATCCCCAGAAGAGCCTGCAAATTGGAAGATGAGCGTTGCGGCAAAAAATGCCAGAAGAATATGCGTAATGGCACTCGCTAATAAACCCGCGCGAATAGTTAAGCCTTTAGCACCATTACCATGATGGTCGGTGTCTTTGACAGCTTGGATCGTGCGCCACAGAGCGTAGCCGACCAAACCGACAGCAATAAGACCTAGCATGATTTTACCAAAGGGGGCCGTTAGCACTCTTTCTAGAGCACCGCGGCTGCCTTCCGTTTGGCCGCCTTGTCCAAAGGCTGCCAGGGTGGCTAGGCCTCCCACTAATACATAAACGATGCCGCGAGAAGCGTAGCCCATTCGGGCGAAAAGGATGATCGCATCACGATGATCTGGGTTATTCATTCGATTGGCCATGGTGTCCTCCTGACGTTTATGGCATTGCGAATTCCTACGCAATCTTGCTTATATAGAGCTTGTCTGGCGGCCCATACTGTGCGCGTGCTGTGCTATTGTCTAGCGTAGGTCAAGTTATCAGGCAATTCGCTATTTTTGATGATGCGAGCAGAAGATGAGTTATAAGTCTCCAAGTGCTGAGTCTTTACATGCTAAGTCTCTACAGGCTGTGTCTCCGCGTGCTGGGTCGCCGCCTGTTTTTTGGCGCGACTCACGTCTGCCTTATGTCGAACTGCGTAAAATCAGTGATGCGAGACAAGTGTGCTACGCCCCTCATAGCCATGTTCACTGGTCGGTAGGGGCTATTACGTCAGGCAGCAGTACGTTTTTCTATCGGGAATCGACTTACCCCATTAGTGCCGGTGACTTGGTTATGATGAACCCCGATTGGGTGCATGCCTGCAACCCCATCGAGAACGAACCTTGGGCATATTTGATGCTCTATGTGGATGCACAATGGCTAGCGGATTTACGCTATCAAATAGGCACGCTTGGTTCCCCGGTCTGGAGTGATATCGATACGGCGGTGGTCTCACAGCCAGCGCTGTATGCTCACTATTGTGAAATGGCGGCTTGTTTATTGGATAAGCAATGCACTCTCTCTATGAAGCACGCGTCAGTTACTGGGTTTCTTACCGCATTGATGCTGGCATTAGCACACGAGACAACCGTCTCAAGACCGCAGCCGCCGGATGGTTTGCAGGCTGCGGCTGCCTATTGTGACGTGAATGCGGCATTTGATGTGTCATTGGAAACGCTATGTCAGTTAACCGGCTATAGCGCTGGCCATCTTATCCGTGCGTTTAAGCAGCACTATGGGCTTACTCCCCATGCTTATCTGATTAATCGCCGTGTTCAGCTTGGCCAGCGGGCGCTTAGGCAGGGGGAGTCGATCGTTAATGCGGCTTTATTAGCTGGCTTTAACGACCAACCCCACTTCCAGAGAACATTTAAGCGGTTAGTGGCGGCAACACCCAACCAGTATCGCTATCCGCTACTCAAACAGCAGGAAAATAGCGCTGGCAGCTAGGCCAGCAGCCAGCGTGCGGTTAATGGTAAGCAGAATGAACGGACGGTGAATATAACGTCTAAGAAAAGCACCTGCATAAACCCAGCTGGCCAATGACAACCAACAAATGGGTAGGTAGAGAGCAGCGAACAGCCATAACTGGTAGGGGTCATTACTGCTAGTGTAAGCCCCAATGCCGGCGGCAGACGCCAGCCACGCCTTAGGGTTCAACCACTGCATCATCGCGCCAGTCATAAAGCCCGGTGGCTTATCTGTACTCTGGCCACGAACAGCGCCATCATGTTGGCAAAGCTGGTAGCTTAAGTAAAGTAAGAAGAGTAGCCCCGCCCAGCGTAGTATTTCCTCTAGTAGTGGCACTACGTTTAGCAGTGAGTAGAGCCCCGCGCCAATCGCCAGGAAAAGCACTAGAAACCCCAGGGTCGCCCCCGTGACAAAAATAAGCCCTTTGGCAATAGGGTAGTGGGTGCCGCTACTCAGGCAAACAAGGTTGACTGGACCTGGGGAAATAGACGCGGCAAGGGCAAATGCTGACATCGGTAACAGTAGTGAAACGCTCATTGTTGTCCTCCTAAACAGAATCAAGAGCTTGCAAGAGCGCGAGAAAAGAGTATTGAACAAAATTGAGATGCCACGATATTGCGCAAGATTCGGGTAGGCCGGATGACACGGTCTGGTTAAGCTTGTTCTATGTTCAGAGAGCCCTGTGCTTTTCCTCGTTTAGCTCCGGTGAGAACGTCTTTATGAATGACTATGCCCGTATCGAAAAAGCGATGTCCTACATGGTGGCCAATGCCGCTAGCCAGCCAAGTTTGGAAACGGTGGCGGCTCAGGTGCATTTGAGTGCTTACCATTTCCAGCGGCTGTTTTGTCGTTATGTGGGTATCAGCCCTAAGCGCTTTTTACAGGCGTTGACCTTGGAGCGGGGCAAACAACTGATCGCATCATCGGAAAGTCTTACCAACACCGTGCATGCGCTAGGACTAAGCGGTGGCTCGCGGCTTTATGACCACTTTGTGCAGCTAGAAGCGGTCACGCCGGGTGAGTTTAAGCGCCAAGGGGAGGGGGTTGAGATTGGCTATGGTGTGCACCCCACACCTTTTGGCGAAATATTAGTGGCGATAACGCCGAGAGGAATTTGTCGCATGGCCTTTGTGGCGTCTACCAGCCAGGAAGCGTTGCTGGCAGAACTCGTAAAGCAGTGGCCACGCAGCACGCTATGCCATCGCCCTGATGCCACCCGTTATGCGGTAGAGGCACTGTTTACAACGTCTGCAGAAACGACCACAAAAGCGACACCTGCCACGCTATCGCTCCACGTGAGCGGTACTAATTTCCAGATTGCGGTATGGCGCGCGCTGCTCACTATTCCTGAAGGGCAGTTGGCGAGCTACTCGCAAATTGCCCAGGCACTTGGCATGCCGAAATCATCTCGAGCCGTCGGCAATGCGGTGGGTGCTAACCCTATTGCACTGTTGATTCCTTGCCATCGAGTGATTCAACAAAGTGGTGCGCTAGGCGGCTATCGTTGGGGGGTTGAAACCAAACAACAGGTCCAGGCTTGGGAAGCGGCGCAGCATTCTCCTCAGCTTGAGCCGCATTAGCCCTGACTTAGTGTCCAAATACCGACCAGCCGGTTTCTTGGGCAAACATTTCCAGGGCACGAGTGCCCAGCAGGCTATTGCCGTATTTATCCAACCCCGGTGACCATACGGCAAGCGAACCGCGCCCAGGTGCAATAGCCAAAATTCCACCGCCAACGCCACTTTTTCCGGGCAGGCCAACGCGGAAGGCAAACTCCCCCGACGCATCGTAGTGGCCGCACATCATCATCAATGAATTAATCCGTCGCGCTCGTTGGGGCGATACCACGCGTAAATCACTTGGCCGGTTGACACCGTCCGATGCCAAAAACAGTCCGGCGTGAGCCAGCTGTTCGCAGCTCATGGCGATAGCGCACTGGTGAAAATAGGTGCCTAGTACCTTATCGACATCATGGCGTAGGTGGCCAAAGGCTTTCATAAAATGCGCCAGAGAAGCATTGCGGTCTTTGTGCTGCATTTCGGAAGCCGCTACCTGATGGTCAAAACAGATACTGTTATCGTCGGCGATATAGCGCACAAAGCTAAGAATTTCCGCCAGTGTCTCTTTAGGCTCGTGACCCATCATGATGGCATCAACAACCGCAATCGCCCCAGCATTAATAAACGGATTGCGCGGTTTACCGCTTTCATGCTCAAGCTGCACGATAGAGTTAAACGGGTCGCCAGAAGGCTCACGCCCCACCCGTGACCACAATCCATCGCCCCATTTTCCCAGCGCAATGGTTAGCGTAAATACTTTGGAAATGCTCTGGATTGAGAACGGTGTGGTGGCGCAGCCCGCAGAGAAGCGCTGGCCGTCTACCGTAGCCAAACTGATAGCGAATTGGCTGGGGTTCACATGGGCAAGCTGGGGAATATAGTCAGCGACATTTCCGCGCTCGGTTTCAAGGGCCAGTTCGGCGGCAATCTTATTGAGTAACTCTTGCATGTAATACGAATTCGTTTGGCAGCGTGAGGCGCTACCCTAGCGGAAACTAGCAGGCTTGTCTGCTGGCGGTTGATACCGAAATGCCATGGGCTATGCACGTTGTTGAGAGCTCTTGTCCGTTGCTAACTATCTGTTCGGCGGCTACAGTTCGGCTACTTTCAGCAAGGGCCGACGGGCATGACCACATTAATGATTCAGGGAACTACCTCGGATGCGGGCAAAAGCACGGTGGTTGCTGGGCTTTGTCGCGTGTTGAAGCGCCGTGGTATTTCAGTCGCGCCATTTAAACCCCAGAACATGGCACTGAATAGCGCCGTGACCAGTGATGGCGGTGAGATTGGACGCTCCACTGCGTTACAGGCGCAGGCGGCAGGTGTGGTTCCCCATAGTGATATGAATCCGGTGCTATTAAAGCCGGAGACGGATCGCGGAGCCCAAGTGATTTTACGCGGTAAAGTGCATGGCCATATGGATGCACTGGATTACCACGCGTTTAAGCGCACGGCGAAAGAGAGCGTCATGGCGGCATGGCAGGCCTTGGAAAGCCGCTTTGATGTGATCATTGCCGAAGGCGCGGGCAGTCCGGCGGAAATCAATCTGCGTAAAGGCGATATCGCTAATATGGGCTTTGCCGAAGCTGCCGACTGTCCGGTTTTGTTAGTAGGCGATATTGACCGCGGCGGTGTGTTCGCTCAGCTAGTAGGAACGCTGGCGCTACTAAGCGACAGCGAGCAGGCGCGCACGAAAGGCTTTATTATTAACCGTTTCCGGGGCGATATTGGCCTTTTAGAACCAGGGCTTGAGTGGTTAGAGGCCTATACTGACAAGCCTGTTCTGGGCACCTTGCCTTACTTGCAGGGCCTACTGCTGGATGCTGAAGATAGCATTGGTCGGGTTCACGCTGAGAAAGCCAGCCACACCCTTAAGGTGGTTGTTCCCGCGCTGCCGCGTATCAGCAATCATACGGATTTTGATCCACTGCGCTTACACCCTCAGGTATCGCTTACCTTTGTAGGGCCAGATCAACCGATTCCACCTGCTGATGTAATGATACTGCCGGGGAGCAAAAGCACCGCCAGTGATTTAGCCTGGCTAACACGCCAGGGCTGGAGAGACGCGATTGCTCGCCATTTGCGCTACGGTGGCAAGGTGCTGGGGATTTGTGGTGGTTTTCAAATGCTGGGTGAGTGGATAGATGACCCAGACGGATTGGAAGGCGCGCCCGGGAAGGTAGCCGGCTTGGGGCTGCTGCAGGTATCCACGCGAATGGTTGCGGGCAAGCAGTTACGCAATGTCAGCGGCGTCATGGTCGGGCAAGAAGCGGCAGTGACGGGCTACGAAATTCACAATGGTGTGAGCAACGGAGCTGCACTCAATCGGCCGTTGTTTGATTTAGGTAGCCACGTGGATGGCGCTATCAGTATCGATGGCCAAGTGATGGGCACTTACTTGCATGGGTTGTTTGACCATCCTGAAGCCTGCCAAGCGTTGCTGACTACGTTAGGGCTAGAAAGTGCGGTACCCGTCGATTATCGCGCCCACCGCGAGCAAGCGCTGGAGCGACTGGCTGATACGCTGGAAGCGCACTTGGATATTGATGCGGTGTTGGCGATGGTAAGGGCGCATTAAGCGCCCAGAATGCAGAGTGTTTATTCTTGCGGTGGGCGCTTTGCCATCAGAGTAATCTCGACGGTGCTGCCCCCGCAAATATGTGGTGACTCGGTGCAAGTGCGCGCTGGGTAGCGGCCCGGTTCAAAAAACTCCGCGTAGATACTGTCTAATGCATTGATCTGCCTTAAGTCAGCAAGATGAATGTCGACTCTAACAATATCCGCCAGGCTGCCTCCCTCTTGTTTTAGCATGCGTTCAAGTTCGCGCATGACGAGGCGTGTTTCTTCTTTGACATCTCCGCGAGTGGCTTTGCCGTTAGAAAGATCCGTAACCGTTAGCCCTGAAATAAACACATAATGGTCATCGATAACCATGTGACTACCAGGGAAACTCGGTTTGGGTAACGTGGGATCGTCGATATACTGTGGCATTGGCTCTCCTTAGCGACAAATAGGCGAGTCGCGATGGGTGCGACTCTGCCACTAGCGTGTAGTTCCTTTGGGGCAGAGGGTGGTGCTGGCGAAAGCTTTGCTCTAGGCTGGCCAACTTTTAAGCTTTTCCCGTTGTTGATGTGATTTTAAATTCTCATGAGAGAGCGTAATGAAGGTAGTTCATATTAGTCAGAGCGCCCCGCGTAATGCGTGTTTGGCAACCTTGTGTGCCAAGGTATACGGTCAGCAAGCTGGGTTAACGCCGCTGGTGGTTTTTACCGGAACGAAAAACGTACTGTTTGACCAAGAGGCAGCCCGTCTGTTGGCGGGTGTCGATGGCGATGGTAAACCCTTGGCGCTAGCATTGCTGGTGTTGGATGAGGCTGGCGAGGGGATGACGGTAACCCACGCTTGTGAGTTTGTTGATGGTGCTAAAGCGCGTTTAATCAGTGAGTTAAGCCTCAAAGCCCCGCTGCGCGTTGAGGTAAGTGATGCCACCCAAGAAGCGTTCTATCAGCAGTGCGGGTTTAAGCGCTGGTTTGATGGTGCACAGGGGCAACGCATTGGTTTAGGCGCTCGCCATCCTGTTAAGCAGAGTACTGACCTGACGCCCACTTTGAGCCTTGATGAAGCGCTAATACTGCGCCGATTTAAGCATGATCCCGCTGCATTTACTGAGGCCAAAGAGGCTTTTTTGTCAGGCTTAAACAACTTTCCGACCACGCTGTAGGCTAAAAACAACGCAGCGTTCCATTTTATGCAACAAACTTGCACGCTGGTGTCATGATGTTGGCTGTTTTCCTGGGTAAAATAGCGGCATGTTTTATCTTTACTTAAAGGGAAAAGCGTATGGCGCTAGCAATGATGGATACTAATAAACGCTATGGGATAGTCAGCCGCCTGCTTCACTGGGGGATGGCACTACTATTTGTATGGCAATTCAGCAGTGCTGCAGCGCGGGTGTTTTTCGAAGACACTCCGCTTGAGTCTTTTTTATGGGGGACTCATAGCCAAGTGGGCGTTGCGCTCTTGGCGCTTGTGGTCGTGCGAGGCGTCTGGGCGTTAATCAACGCTTCGCGTCGCCCGGCGTCAGTTAGTGTAATGGCAAAATTGGGGCACTTGGCACTGTATGGTTTGATGATTGCGGTGCCCACGATTGCGCTGATTCGTCAGTATGGTTCAGGTCGTGCGCTGGATGTATTTGGGGTCAACCTAATGCCCGGTTTTGATGGTGAAAAAATTGCCTGGATGACAGAGCTTGGCGGTTTGCTGCATGGCGAACTTGGTTGGGCACTGCTGGCGCTGAGTGTGGGGCATGTGGTGATGGCAATTTTGCACCGTAAATTGACCAACCATGATGTGCTGTCACGCATGGCTTAGTGAGATGAGCTAGTCGATTAGGTGTGCAAAAGCGGCGCGTTCCATCGAACGCGCCGCTTTTTTGATTACCATTTCAGATGCAATGGTAATGCCGTTCCTTGCGATGAATTACTACTTAGCTAACTCGCGCATCGCTGTCTCCAGGCCTTCCATGTTCATGGGATACATGCGGTCATCGATTACGTCACGAATTAACTGGGTCGAGTAGGTGTACTCCCAGGCACGGGGTGGCATAGGGTTTAACCACGCCAAGCGTGGAAACGTATCAGCCAAGCGTTTTAGCCACACGCCTCCGGGTTCATCATTGAAGTGTTCCACGCTGCCGCCCGAATGAGTGACTTCGTAAGGCGACATGGCGGCATCACCGACAATCACTACCTGATAGTCTGCCCCGTAGGTGTGCAACACATCCATGGTTGGGATGCGCTCGTTCCTCCGACGCATATTATTACGCCAAACCCCTTCGTAGAGGCAGTTGTGGAAGTAGTAATGTTCCAAGTGTTTGAATTCGGAGCGTGCCGCTGAGAACAACTCTTCGCAGACGCGAATATGATCATCCATCGACCCGCCGACGTCCAAAAACAGCAGCACCTTCACCGCATTATGGCGTTCGGGGCGCATTTGGATATTGAGTAGCCCCGCATCCCGTGCAGTTTCGCGGATGGTGCTGTCCACATCAAACTCGTCCAGCGCTCCTTGACGGGCGAACTTGCGTAGCCGCCGTAAGGCCATTTTGATATTGCGGGTGCCCAGCTCAAGCGAGTCATCGTAATCGCGAAAACGCCGCTCATCCCAAACCTTGGTCGCGCGACGGTGGCGCGAGCCATCCTGGCCAATACGTATGCCTTCGGGGTTGTAGCCATACGCTCCAAAAGGGCTGGTGCCACCTGTGCCAATCCACTTGTTGCCGCCCGCGTGGCGCTCTTTTTGCTCTTCCAGGCGCTTTTTAAAGGTCTCAATTAGTTCTTCAAGACCACCTAGTGACTCAATTTTGGCTTTCTCTTCGTCGCTGAGCTGTTTTTCAAATTCGCGTCGCAGCCACTCATCGGGAATGAGCGCCTCAATTGCCGAGTCCATATCTTCAAGGCCTTTAAACCAGGCGGCAAAGGCGCGATCAAAGCGGTCAAAGTAGCGCTCATCTTTGACCATGACCGTACGCGCCACTTGATAAAACGCGCCCATATCGGCAAACACGACGCCACGTTCGACCACCGCGTGCAGGTCGAGCAATTCGCGCAGAGAAACGGGCACACCAGCACGTTTGAGGGCATCAAACAGACCAATAAACATGGCTTAGCGCCCCGTACTCTTTTGGCGACGCATCATAAATGCCAGGCGTTCTAGCAGGTGAGTATCCTGCTCGTTTTTAACCAGCGCGCCCGCCATCGGTGGTAGGGCTTTGGCCGGGTCGCGGTGATAGAGCGCTTCCTGAGCCAGTTCGTCGGCCATTAGCAGCTTGAGCCAATCCACCAGCTCTGAGGTAGAGGGTTTTTTCTTGAGCCCAGGGGCGTTGCGCAGATCGAAAAACACTTCCAAGGCTTCGCCGACCAGCCTGGGGGCGATATCCGGGAAGTGAACATCCACAATCGCCTGCATAGTTTCGCGGTCGGGGAACTCGATGTAATGGAAAAAGCAGCGACGTAGGAAAGCATCGGGCAGCTCTTTTTCATTATTCGAAGTGATCACGATAATTGGGCGTTGTTCGGCGCGAATGGTTTCACCGGTTTCATAAACATGAAACTCCATACGATCCAGCTCTTGCAGCAGGTCGTTGGGAAACTCGATATCCGCTTTGTCGATTTCATCAATCAGCAGCACCACGCGCTCGCCCGCGGTGAAAGCTTCCCACAGCTTGCCGGGTTTGATGTAGTTACCGACATTTTCCACCCCTTCAACGCCCAACTGGGAATCGCGTAGGCGGCTGACGGCATCATACTCATAAAGCCCCTGAGCAGCTTTGGTGCTGGACTTGATATGCCAGGTGATCAGCTTGGTGCCCAGGGATTCGGCGAGCTCCTCGGCCAGCAGCGTTTTACCGGTACCGGGTTCACCTTTGATGAGTAGTGGACGCTGCAGCACAACAGCAGCATTGACTGCCTGCTTGAGAGCATCAGTGGCAATATAAGAAGAGGTTGAATCAAACGCCATGGGGGAGCCTCGGCTTGTCGAAACGCGTTGTTTAAAAATAGATTCAAACAAGTGTACGTGAGGGTAAACCCCAAGGCCAACTCGTCGATAGCGCGATTGGCTTTCAGCCCTGCCAGTTGGGGGGCACAATCCCCTGGCGCTGCATTTGCCGGTATACCGTGGGACGCGAAACGCCTAGCTCACGGGCAACTGCGCTGATATTCCAGTGATGTTGCTTGAGTAGGTGGATAAGCGAACCAGAAAGGGGGTCATTGGTGTTCGTTGCCAGTTGGGCCGCCGCGTGGTGAGTAATACGTTGACTAAGGCACTGCTCTGGCAGGTCGTGAACGGTTATTTCGTCACTTTCTGAGGTGGCGAGGGCAAAGGCGAGGGCATTTTTGAGCTGACGAATATTGCCGGGCCATGAGTACGCGAGTAGCGCACTGATGGCATCCGCGCGCAGGCGCGGCGATATTTGCGTGGCGCGTTCGGCGGCGACGTCTTCAAATACGCGGCGAATAACAAACAGTTTATCGGCGCGTTCGCGTAGCGCGGGCAGTCGAAGCTGAGCACCGTTTAGCCGGTAATAGAGGTCTTCGCGGAATTCCCCTTGCTGGATCATTTCTTCGATATGGCGATGGGTGGCTGTAATAACGCGAATATCGATTTTAACTGGCGTGTTAGCCCCCAGCGGCATCACTTCCCGTTCGGCCAGCACGCGCAACAGTCGGGTCTGCAGCGCTAATGGCATATCACCGATTTCGTCTAAAAACAGCGTGCCTCCATGGGCCTGTGGAATAAGCCCGCGCATCCCTTTTGAGCGGCCGCCGGTGAAGGCGCCTGGTTCGTAACCAAACAGTTCGCTTTCAATCAGTGACTCGGGAATGGCTGCACAGTTGACGGCAATAAATGGTTGTTTGGCGCGGTTGCCGCTTTCGTGCAGCGCCCGTGCAACGACCTCTTTGCCGGTGCCGGTTTCGCCGCTAATCAGTACGTTCACGTTAGCTTCATTGCGCAAGCGGTCGGCTAGTTTTTGCACTTTGCGCATCGCAGGGTCGTCGGCACCCAGCCGGGCTAAGGGGGCCGGCAGCTCAGAAGAAAGCGGTGTTGCCCGTTGCGCCATGCGGGGGCGGCGGGGTTCTAGCAGACTTATAAAGTGGATGGTGTTGCTGGCGCGAGCGCGGAAGGCACGCAATTGATCATCAGTACCGCTATTAATACTGAGTATATCGGCGATCTCACACTCGAATAGCTCACCCAGCATAGGGGTGTGATTTGCCGACCAAGGGGGCCAGCGATGCTGGTGTTCGGCGATTAGCTCGCGGCCTACGGCGTTGGCAGCGATGACCTGTCCATTCTCTTCAATGGCGATTAAGCCACGCCCGTTGACGTGGACAAATTCCCGGGAAGTATCTAGACGCACCATCAGGCAGTCGCGGTAGCGCTGCAGAAAATAGGCATCCTCAATCATGCGCGCATAAAGTGTTACCAACGATAGGCTGAAATTTTGGCTTTCGTGCTGGGTAGGCGACTGCAGCGCGGAAATGTCTAACACAGCCATCACATTACCCTGAGGGTCAGCAATAGGAGCAGCGGTGCAGGTCAGCGAGATATGGGATGCATCGAAGTGTTCTTGGCGGTGGCAGATGATGGCTTGACGATCATGCAAACAGGTGCCAACAGCACAGGTGCCAGCAAAGCGTTCATCCCAGTCTGCCCCCAGGTAGAGGCCTGCTTTGCGTAATTGCTGGTCCTGGTTCGGATCACCGCGAAACTCAACGGTAATGCCGCGGTGATCGGTAACGAGTAGTACGTAGCCAAGCTGCGCTATTTGCCCATAAAGCTGATCGACCCCGGCGCGGGCGACATGCAGTAACTCATCAACAGACTCGCGGTGCTCAATCAATGTTTGCTGCGGCACGACCCGTGCTGGGCGTGGATGAGTGGGGTCTAGTTGATACTCGTTCAGGCAGCGCAGCCAGGAACGACGAATGGTGGCTTGCGCAGGCAAGCTGGGGGTATCGAGTCCTTCACCGAGCTGAAAAATATGCTCGATATGTCGACGTTGTTCAGATTGAAGCCGTGTAGGTGCAAGCGTGGAGTGCAGCATGGCGTTACTCGTTGGGCGCTATCGTTATTGTTCTTTCAGCCTATGCGCTTTACCCCCAGAGTCAACGTGGTCTGCTTACGCCGTTAGTCGTGCGTTACACCTGTAACGTTTAGCTGTAAACAGCGTGACAGGTGTACGGCACTTTCGCTGCCTTATCTATTTGTCTGTATGTGGATAAATTATATATTTTTCAGTTGCTTATTTTTTATATGGTTGGTTTGGCACGGCGGCTGCTATGTATTGGGTGCATCACAGTTAACTCAACAATAACAAATGCACATGGAGTACCCGCTATGTCAAAGATAACGGCACAAGTCCAGCAAACCCCCACGGAGACTGTTCAAGCGTGGCTGCACGATTTCGATACTGCCCTTCAAACCCAGGATATTGAGCGAGTACTGTCGCTGTTTGGAGACGAGTGCTACTGGCGTGACTTTCTTACGTTTACCTGGAATTTAAAAACCTGCGAAGGCAAAGATGAAATTCAGGCCATGCTCAATGCCACGCTCAACAACGCACAGCCCACAGACTGGCAGTTAGACGGCGAGGCCACTGAAAACGGCGGCATCTACGATGTGTGGTTTACTTTCAATACGGCGGTTGCCCGTGGTAAAGGCTATTTGCGCCTAAAAGAAGACAAGTGCTGGACGTTGTTAACCACCATGCAAGCACTGAACGACTACCCTGAGCAGTGCAATCACCATCGTCCCAAAGGGGCTGAGCACGGTGCCAATAAGCAGCGTGAAACGTGGTTGGAGTCACGGGAGCGTGAAGAAGCGGAGCTGGGCTACACTCAGCAGCCTTACTGCGTGATTATTGGCGGTGGCCAGGGGGGTATTGGTTTAGGCGCACGGCTCAGGCAACTGGGTGTGCCGACGATCATCATTGAGCGCAACGAGCGCGCGGGAGACTCCTGGCGTAAGCGCTATAAGTCGCTCTGCTTGCACGATCCAGTGTGGTACGACCACCTTCCCTATATCCCTTTCCCAGATAACTGGCCGGTATTCGCCCCGAAAGACAAAGTGGGTGATTGGCTGGAAATGTACACAAAAGTGATGGAGCTCAATTATTGGAGTTCCACCGAGTGCCAGAATGCTAGCTACGACGAAGCCGCAGGTGAGTGGGTGGTTAAGGTTAAGCGCAACGGCGAAGAGATCACGCTACGGCCCAAGCAGTTGGTAATGGCTACCGGTATGTCTGGGATGCCCAATGTGCCGACATTCCCGGGGGCAGAAAACTTTGCAGGCGAACAGCAGCACTCTAGCCAGCACCCGGGGCCGGATGCCTATAAAGGTAAGAAGTGCGTCATTGTGGGCTCTAATAACTCGGCCCATGACATTGCCGCCGCGCTATGGGAGCACGATGCCGATGTCACCATGCTGCAGCGTTCATCGACCCATATTGTGAAGTCGGATTCGTTGATGGAGGAGGTGCTGGGGCCGCTTTATTCGGAAGAGGCTGTGGCGAATGGGTTAACCCATGAAAAAGCCGATCTAGTGTTTGCCTCGATTCCGTACAAAGTATTACCGGATTTTCAGCGCCCCGCTTTTGAAGCGATTAAAAAGCGTGACGCCGAGTTTTACCAAAAGCTTGAGAGCGTAGGCTTTATGCTTGATTTCGGTGACGATGAATCCGGGCTGTTTTTGAAATATTTGCGCCGCGGTTCGGGCTATTACATCGATGTGGGAGCCTGTGATTTGGTGGCCAGTGGCGACATCAAGCTACGCAGTGGTGTGGGCATTGAGCGTATTAACTCACACTCCATCACGCTGACCGATGGCAGCGAGCTTGATGCTGACTTGATTGTTTATGCCACCGGCTATGGCTCGATGAATGGCTGGGCGGCGCGGCTTATTTCTCAAGAAGTGGCCGATAAAGTCGGCAAGTGCTGGGGGCTAGGTTCCGACACCACCAAAGACCCGGGCCCATGGGAAGGAGAGCTGCGCAATATGTGGAAGCCCACTCAACAAGAGGCACTGTGGTTCCATGGCGGTAACCTACACCAGTCGCGGCACTACTCACGTTATTTAGCGCTGCAGTTAAAAGCACGCATGGAAGGGCTAGATACCCCTGTCTATGGCCTGCAGCCAGTTCATCACTTGGGCTGAGCGTTTATGCGAGTCGGTATACCGGCTCGGTTCAATTAATTAAAGAGGAGAGACGCTCATGCAATTGAATGGAAAGACGGCATTAGTCACTGGCGGAGGGCGTGGCATAGGCCAGGGTATTGCGATGGCACTGGCAAAAGCTGGTGCGGATGTGGCCGTCGCTGACTTGGATATTGAAATTGCAGAAGAAACGGCTGCTAAGGTCGAAGCGCTTGGCCGCCGTAGTATTGCGCTACAGGTCGATGTTTCGTCCTCCGAATCGGTGCATATGCTGATACAGGCGGTGCAAGAATATTTCGGGCAACTAGATATTGCTGTCAATAACGCAGGAATTATCAGCATTCATTCGGTTGAGGAGCTGTCTGCGCAGGAGTGGGATCGTGTTATGGCGGTCAATGCTAAAGGTACATTTCTGTGTACACAGGCTGAGTTAGAAGTCATGCGGCCACGCCGATATGGGCGGATAGTCAACGTCTCTTCCATCGCTGGCAAGGTTGGGTTTCCTAATCTTTCCCATTATTCCGCTTCTAAGTTTGCGGTCATTGGCTTTACCAATGCTGTCGCTAAGGAAGTCGCATCCGATGGCGTGACAGTGAATGCGCTATGCCCTGGGGTCGTCGGCACTGGTATGTGGCGGGGAGAAGATGGTCTCGCTGGGAGGTGGCGTGAAGAGGGGGAAACTGAGCAGGCCTCCTGGGAGAGACATCAAAAAACCTTACTGCCTCAGGGCGAAGCGCAAACGCCCGAGGATATGGGGCAACTGGTGGTCTATCTGGCTTGCGCTGAACACGTAACTGGACAAGCAATTGCAGTAGATGGGGGATTCTCTCTGTGACCTACAGCAACGACGAAAAGAGCACTATGCAGGCAGCGGTTTGGTATGCAGCGAAAGATCTGCGTGTTGAGCAAATGCCGATACCGACGATTAACGACCCTCATGAGGTAAAAGTTAAGGTGGCGGCGTGTGGTATTTGTGGTAGCGATTTGCATGAATACGCCGCTGGGCCGATTTTTATTCCGGTCGATAAGCCTCACCCCATTAGCGGTGAGCAAGCACCGATTATCATGGGGCACGAATTCGCTGGTGAAGTGGTTGAGGTGGGCGACAAAGTAACCCGGGTGAAAGTGGGCGATCGCGTTGCCATAGAGCCGATCCTTTCACCTAACCAGAACGGTGCTTATCAGATGGAGCGCTACAACCTCACGCCACTATTGGGTTTCCATGGCCTTTCGGGTGGCGGCGGCGGCTTCTCGGAGTTCACCGTGATGGGGGAGCACATGGTGCATAAGCTGCCGGATGACCTCAGCTTCGAGCAAGGGGCACTGGTAGAGCCAGCGGCGGTTGCTTTGCATGCCGTTCGTCAAAGTAGCTTGAAGGCAGGTGATAGCGCAGCAGTATTTGGCGCGGGCCCGATTGGCTTAATGACCATCGAGGCACTAAAAGCGGCAGGCGCCGCGCAAATTTACGCCGTCGAGGTAGCACCTTCACGTAAAGCGAAGGCCGAAGCGCTTGGCGCTATCGTGGTCGATCCGCAGCAAGAAGATGCAGTGGCTAAGCTACAAATGTTGAGCAACGGTGGTGTTGACGTAGCGTTCGAAGTGACCGGCATTCCCGCCGTACTGAATCAGTCCTTGCACTGTACCCACGAAGGCGGAGAAGTGATCGTGGTCAGTATTTGGGAAGGGGAGGCCAGTTTCCATCCCAACGATCTGGTCATTAAAGAGCGTACCATGAAGGGCATTATTGCCTATCGCCATGTTTATCCGGCGGTAATGGCACTCATGCAGCGAGGCTACTTCCGCGCTGAAGATATGGTAACCCAACGCATCCCGCTAGCAGATATTGTTGAAGAGGGATTCGAAGCGCTGTTGAGTGATAAAGCGCAGGTGAAAATAATCGTCACGCCCTAGCGCCGTTGCGGGCAATGACCAAAGGCCATCTTATGATGGCCTTTTTTGATTTAATAATAACGGTTTTTAACTAATTGATAATAAAAAGATAGTTTTTATAATTCATGAAGCGTAAATGTAAAAATAGTGTAACCGACGACAAAAGCTGAATTAATGCATACATTTTACTAATCAAAACGATCTAAGCAGCATTGCTGCATGAATGACGCTATCCATTACCTAAGAAGAGGGTGTCGCCATGGTAAAGGGTGAGCAAGCAAGGCTACGGGCATTGCGCCAACTGGCGCTTTTGGATACCCCTCCTGAAGAGCGTTTCGATAGAATTGCTCGACTGGCGATCCAGTTTTTTGGTGTGGAGGCTGCGCTGGTAACGTTAGTCGATGAAGATCGCCAATGGTTTAAATCCCGACAAGGGATCGCACTTACCCAAACGTGTCGCACAGAGTCGTTTTGTGCCCATACCATTCAGGAAGAAGGAATTTTTGAGATTGAAGATGCCAGCCAAGACAGCCGTTTTAAAGACTATGTGCTGGTAAAGGCGCATCGAGGGATACGTTTCTATGCGGGTGTACCGATGACAACGACGAATGGCTTCAAGGTAGGCACGTTTTGTCTCATTGACTCCGTGCCACGACGTTTAAATGAGCAGCAGCGTCAGGTGTTAAGAGACTTAGCGGCATGTGCTGAAGATGAGATCAACCGATCACACTCGAAGCACTGCACTAGACAACGCTAAATAGAATTTACCATAGGGCGATTCGTTATGAGGCAAAACCAGCCTGCCATGCTCATAGATGGTGCGCTTTGGCATTGATAACAATGCATTACGATAAGTTTTAAGTATTTATTTTTAATAAGCTATTGTTTTTGATTGATAAAATTTAAATTGGCACGCGGCTCGCTATGTATTAGGTAAGAAGCAAATGAACAGAGTTCCTGCGTTAAATGGGTGTCTCTTCCTTCTTTGCTACATCGCCCCGACAGAGATTGGTAAGCGATACACTGAGTGAGCTGGCGTGCTCCACCTGGGTCCCCTTCGGGGGACTTTTTTTATGTTTGTCCTTTGTGCTTGATTTTTATAACCGATGCTGTTCGCCGACAGTGCTCGATATGTAAAACTTATATTAAAATAACACAACAAGTTTGGAAACGCTGTTCGATTGGTATATATTGTATAGGTAGCTGGAGTTACCGGCACCAATCCCGAGTAAGATGTAAGAGGATTACCCTGATGAGTAAATTAAAATTAGTATCTGCTGCTGTTCTTACCGCTAGCGCATTGATCGCCAGCCAAGCAGCACTCGCTTACGAAGCAGGTGACGTTTTCGTACGTGGTGGTGTCGCCCAAACGGATACGGGTTCTGGAAATGGCAATGTTGGCGCGGCAGACCTAAACGTACAAAGCGCGCGAGGATTTACGTTTGGCGCGGGTTACCTGTTCACCGATAAGCTTGGCGCTGAACTGAACAGCTCCGAGAAGTTTGAACACGACCTCAATACCAGTCCTGGTGGCAGCGCAGGCAGCGTAGACCGCCTGCCGATTAATCTGTTGGTTAACTACTATCCGATGGGCGGTTTAGACTCTAAGGTTCAGCCTTATGTAGGCGTTGGCCTGAACTATACTCGCTTCTCAGGCGAGCCCACTGGCTTAAGCGTTGATGAAAGCTATGGCGCGATCGGTCAGGCAGGGGTTGATTTAGCGGTTACCGATAACGTCATGTTAAATGGTTATGTTAGCTATGCAGACGTGAATGCCGACATCAATGCAGGTGGTAACAAGGTCGGTAAAGTAAACATGGAACCCGTTACTATCGGTGGTGGCGTTACCTACCGCTTCTAACGAGAAGTGCGCAGGGTGATTTTGCCCGCGATCTGATAGTCGCCCGGCCTGGGGAGTTAATCCTTGAGCCGGGCGTTTTGTTGATTAGGGGGTCAAGTTTTTGAAGCCGCTCTCTGTGACAACGACGTTATCTTCAATACGAATGCCGCCACAGTTGGCTAACGAGTCAACGACTCTCCAGTTAATCGGTAGTGCTTTGTCGCGCAATGGTTCCAGCAGCATAGGGATATAGTAGAACCCAGGCTCTATCGTTACTACCATGCCGGGGCGCAGCGTACGAGTTAAACGTAGCGCTGGGTGATGTTCAGGAGCGGGCGAGGGCGTTCCATCTGGATGGCGAAGCCCTGCCACATCATGAACCTGCAGCCCTAACGAATGCCCTAAACCGTGTGGGCAAAAAGCTCGCGTGATTCCCTCATCAATTGCCTGTTCTGCGCTGCCCTGAAAAAGGTCATTGGCAATAAGGATATCTGCCAGCAAACGATGCATTTGCTCATGTAGCGCAATGAACTCGACGCCTGGAGCAACGCTTTCCACCAACGTGTCTTTTACCTGGTGAATACCGTCAATTAAATCACGATAGATGTCTGGCGCGTCAGGGCCTGCATAGGTGCGTGTAATATCAGCGCAGTAACCGCGAAAACGACGACCAGCGTCAACCAATAGGCTATGTCGTTGCGTAGGACTATTCAGGTCATAGTGTTGGTAGTGTAATACGCCCGCATGATCATTTAGCCCAATAATGTTCTGATAGGGGACATCAGACTCCCGCTGCCTGCTGGCAGCCAGGTAGGCCAGTTGAATATCTAACTCAGCTGATGCGCCAATAAATGCAGCCTGCGTGGCTTGATGTCCTGCTATGGCAAGCCGGTTGGCTTCGCTTAAGCAGGCTATTTCATAAGCAGTCTTAAACATGCGCAGTTCATCTAGGGCTCTAACCAGCGGTTCAGGCTGATACTGCGCGTCTAATGCTTGACGTGTGGTGGCCTCAATATCGCCGATTACTGCCGCGCGACCCACTAACGTTGGTGTGGTCTTTTCGCTACACAGATGAATATCAAACTCAGTTACCCATGGCTCTTCAGGCAGGCGAGTAGGCAAATGCCAGAAATCTGCCGGCGCATACAAATACAGCTGCGGGCGCTTGCCGGGTTGAATCACCAGCCAACTGTGCTGAATATCGGCCATGCCTACCCAGTGCATAAAATGGCCGTAAGTTTGGAAGGTTGGCGTTTGGTCGTCGCCAAAGTGTGCGCTGGCGTGGCCGCTATAGATGGCTAAGCTATCGAGACTGTGATTGGTTAACAGGTCTGCATAAGCTTGCTGTAAATGCGCTAAGTGTTCGCGCTGCAGGTTAAACAAAGAAGCTGACATTCAAGTAGTGTCCTTTTTTCAATGACGGCTCGGCCATAAACCTGATGATGGTATCAAGTCGGGCTATTGCTTTAACTTCGGACTTAACTGCGTGGTGGAGCAAGCTCACTCCACAGGCTATCCAGCTCTGCGTGATGTTGGTTTTGGTGCCGATATAGTCGTAGCTCCATCGGGACATCCCAGCGGCTATCGCCGGCTCTGATTAATGTGCCGTTGGATAGCTCAGCAGCTATGTTGCGTTCGGGCAACCAGCTCATGCCGTAGCCGAGAAGCACCAACTCTTTAATACCCGCCGCATAAAGGTTTTCACTTTGCGCCGTGAGGTAGGTGCTTTGCGGTAAGCGGGCGAGATGCGCCTTTACCGCTGAGCCCAATAAGCCGCGCTTTGGATAGGCCAGACAAGGCGCGGGTTGCTGGCGCGAGCCGGGTAGCAACGCGCAAGGGGTGCCATTCGCATCTAGGCCTGTGACAGGAATCAAACGCTCGTGGCCAATGATCCGATACGTGCAGGCACTGGTATCGATATCTAAATCGCAACGCCCGATTGGCCAATAGCAGATAGCCAGATCGCACTCTGCTCGACCAAGCGCTTGAAAATAGTCGCTCGCCGCCCACCCGGTTGCTCGCAAATAGGGCTGTATGCGCTCTTGCCAACCCGTAGCAGCCAGCCATTCTGGCAAAAACTGCGGGAGTAGGCTCTGTGGAGCAGCCACCATGATACGGCGCTGCTGTCCGGCGCTGATTTCTCGCACGCGGTCACGGGTTAAGCGCACACGATCAGTTACCTGTTCGCACAGCGTCAGGAACTCCTCTCCCGCGGGGGTTAGCGAAAGTGGCAACGTTTGCCGATTGACCAGTGTCACGCCCATCTCTTCCTCTAGCAACTTAATGCGTCGGGAAAAAGTGGGCTGTGTGACGTGCTGTTCATCCGCTGCGCGAGAGAAGTGTCGCGTTCTGGCCAGGGCGATAAAGTCTTCTAGCCAGCGAATTTCCATGTCTTACCTCGTCGTGCTGCCAAACGTGATGCTGTCGTTAAAACTGGCGTCATAGGCGACCTTCTTCAACAGCGTGGCACGCAACGCGAGTGCCGTCATCCTGCGTTTGCAGGGTAGGGATTTCCTGATGGCAGCGGGCGTTGGCATAGGGGCAACGGCCATGGAATACGCAGCCGCTCGGTAAGTTGACCGGCGTAGGCACTTCTCCGGTAAGACGAATATGCTGGGGGCGGTCATCTTTTAGGCGTGGAATAGCGGATAGCAGCGCCTGTGTATAGGGATGGCGCGGTTTCGCAAATAGCGTTGCCGTTGTGGCCACTTCACACACAGTGCCTAAATACATCACCGCTACGCGGGTACCAAAGTGCTCCACAACCGCCAAATCGTGAGTGATAAATAGATAGGTCAGGTTGCGCGCTTGTTGTGCCTCCATCAGCAGGTTGAGCACTTGCGCCTGAATGGAGACATCCAGTGCCGAAATGGGCTCGTCGGCAACAATAAACTCAGGATCAACGGCTAGGGCGCGTGCTATGGCGATACGCTGGCGCTGACCGCCGGAAAATTCATGGCCAAAACGCTTGCCCCAGTCGGGGTCTATTCCCACCGACCCCATCACCTCTTGGACCTTATCGAGTATCTTCTCACGGTTCCAGTCTGGGTGGTGCAAACGCAGCGGTTCTTCCAGCGTTTGCTGAATCGTCATCCGTGGGTTAAGCGAGGCATAAGGATTTTGGAAAATCATCTGCATGCGCTTGCGATAAGGCAATAGCTGGCGAGAGCTCAAATTATCAATACGCTGCCCGTCATAGCGGATTTCACCCTCTGTGGGGGTGAGTAAGCCCATTACCGTGCGTGCCACGGTGGACTTACCGCAGCCAGATTCACCGACCACGCACAGCGCTTCACCGCGTTTGATATCAAGGTTAACGCCATTAATCGCATGTACATGCTCTTGGTGACGCACCAGCTTGCCGCCTTTAAAGCGCAGCTGTTCCAAAAAATCCCCTGATAATGAAAAGCGCTTCTTAAGGCCACGAATTTGTAGCAACGATTCGCTGCTCTCTTCATTTTGCGTGGGCGCAGCGTTGCGCGCTTCTACCTGAGCACTCATGACGTTTCCTCCTTCAGGCGACGATCTTCAAGCATTTCAGCCACCATATGGCAGGCGACACGGCAATTGCCGGATTCGACAAATTCAGGCACTTGCTGGGTGCAGGCAGGCCGTGGTTGACCATCTGCTCTATTGATGAAGTCGCAGCGAGGATGAAACGCGCAGCCGCTAGGTAAGTTAGAGAGTGACGGCATGCTGCCACGGATCTGGTTGAGCTTTTCGCCTGGGGTCGCCATTTGCGGTAACGCGTTGATCAGCCCTTGGGTATAGGGGTGCTGAGGATCGTTGATGATTTCCCGTGTGAGGCCTTGCTCAATAACGCGACCGGCGTACATAACCAGCATGCGTTGGGTGACCTGACTCACTACCCCCAGGTCGTGGGTGATGAGAATCAGACCCACGTTGTGCTGTTCGCATAGCTCAAGCAACAGCGCCATGATTTCCGCTTGGATGGTCACGTCCAGGGCGGTAGTCGGTTCATCGGCAATGATAATATCGGGGTCGAGCAGTAGGGCGATGGCGATAATAATACGCTGACGCATACCGCCGGAAAGCTCATGAGGGTACTGATCCAAGCGTGTTTCTGGCGAGGGGATTTGTACCTGCTGCAGCTTATCCAGGGCAATCGCGCGGGCTTCTTTGGTGGAGATACGTCGATGGGCTTTTAAACACTCGACCATCTGCTCACCAATCGAGAGCACGGGGTTCAGCGTCATCATCGGATCTTGAAAGATCATCGAGATGCGGTTACCGCGTATTTTGCGCAGGCCGCGCTCAGACATGGTGTTAAGCGTCTGACCTTCGAACGTTATGCTGCCACCCGCTATAAAGCCAGGTTTGGCGATTAGGTTAAGTAGCGAGAAGGCGGCCACGGATTTACCCGCGCCAGATTCGCCTACGATACCTAAGCGCTCGCCGCGCTCCAGGGTAAAGTTGACATCGCGTAGAGCACGCACTTCACCTTGGCGAAGGGCAAAACGTACATCGAGTTGAGAGACTTCAAGTAGTGCCATGGTGTCCTCAGCCTTTATAGAGTCGTGGGTTCATGACATCACGTAGCCAATCGCCCAATAGATTGATAGACAGCACCAGCACAATGAGTACTGCTCCAGGAATCAGAGTGATCCACCAAGACCCCGATTGGATATAATCAAAGCCCGATTTGATGAGTGACCCAAGCGATGGGTGGGTTTCTGGCATTCCCAAGCCTAAAAATGACAGCGCAGCCTCTGAAATAATCGCGTTGGCAATCTGCACCGTTGAGATAACAAAAATCGGCGACATGGTATTAGGCAGCACATGGCGGAACATAATGCGTTTGCTACGTAGCCCCATGACGCGTGCAGCATCGACGTACTCTTTGTTTTTCTCAGCTAGCACTGAGGCGCGCACCGTACGTGCGTACTGCGGCCACTCGGCTAACCCAATAATCAAAATAAGCATGAGCACGGCATATTGGCTGTAGAACGCGCTGCCCATAGTGGCTTTCACTAGAGCGCCCACGACGATCGCGACCATCAGGGTAGAAAATGACAGCTGGATATCGGCCAAGCGCATTAACAACGCGTCGACGCGGCCGCCTAGATAGCCTGCCATTAGGCCGAACGTTACGCCGAGCAGTGCTTGAAGTATGACCGCGCCAAAGCCAATTAGTAGCGATACGCGGGTTCCGTAGAGAATAATCGACCATAAATCGCGCCCTTGAGCGTCGGTGCCTAAGCTGTAACGCTCATCGGTACCCTCAATCCAAAAGGGAGGCAGCTCGGACGACATAATGTCGATTTGAGCCAGATCATAAGGATCGGTAGGGGCTAGCAATGGGGCTGAAAACGCTGCGATCACTAAGCAAATAAAGACTGCGAGGCACAGTTGAGCCGTGCGGTCGCGTTTGAAGCTGTACCATAAATAGGAGTCGCGCAGGCGTTCCCAGCGGCTGGGTGCAGTCGTTGTTGTGGGCGTTGTCATGCGGGCTTACCTGTCAGTTTTACGGTGGGGTTAACGAAGCCGTAGATCAAATCCACAATGGTATTCGTCACCACGAAAATGACGCCGACAATCATCAGGTAGGTAACAATCAGCGGAATATCGGCTCGGTTAATAGCATCAAGGAACATCAGTCCCATGCCCGGCCATTGGAAAACGGTTTCGGTCAAAATGGTGTAAGCCACCATGGTGCCGATTTGTACGCCACCAACGGTGATAACCGGCAGCATGGTGTTTTTAAGCGCGTGCACAAAGTAAACGCGTCGCATTGAAATGCCTTTGGCTCGGGCGTACTTCACGTACTCTGACTGCAGCACTTCCATCATTTCCGCACGAATCAGGCGGATAAACAGCGGCAACATAATTGAGGCGAGTGAAATAGCGGGCAATGCTAGGTGCTGTAAACCACTCCACGTGGCCAAGTTAGTGTCCCAGTGGCCTACCACATGTACTAAGTCATAGCCGCGGCCAAACGATGGCATATTGCCTTCTGTCGATAGCAGGCCATTTAGCCAAGCTCCCCAACTGGTACTTTCAGGAAACGGCGTGATAGTGATGCCAATCGAAAAAATCTGAATCAATAAGATGGCGGTCAAAAACACCGGTATCGAAATGCCGATGATCGAAGCCCCCATAAAAAAACGTGATATAGGTGAGCGAGGTTTTATCGCGCTATAAACGCCAATCGGTACTGAGAAAAGCACAATAATCAGCGTGGCGGCGAACACCAGTTCGAGCGTTGCAGGCAAATGCCGGGCGATAACCTCCAGCGCAGGTTCACGATAAAAATAAGAGTCGCCAAAATCGCCTTGAACGGCGTTTTTCGCAAAGCGTACATACTGAACTAAAAACGGATCATTTAAGCCCAAGCGCTCGCGAATGGCTTCACGTTCGCTTTCGGGAACCGACTGACCGACCATCTGTTGTACAGGGTCACCCAGGTTATCCTGGATGGCGAAGGCCAGTACACTGATGACAAACATCACCAATATCGCGTGCATCAGGCGCTTGATTAAAAAAGCAATCATGGCGTACGCCACCTATGTCATAGGTTTAATAGAGAGTTAATTGCAAGTTAGGGCGAAGCCTATGATGAGGCTATTAACCACATACAACGCTTCGTTCCCCAAAGCGTTGGGGAACGAAGCATCCTTGCACGTGTAAAAGTAAGCGTGGTAATTAGCGACTAATTACCAGATCACCTAGATAGGGGAAGTCTAGGGCGTTAACAACTGGCTCGATATCAACGCCGTTAGCTGCACCATAGGCAAGGTTCTGCCAATGCAGCGTGATGTAGCCCACGTCTTCATAAAGCATGGCTTCGGCTTCACGCAGCATTTCATTGCGTTTTTCGAGATCGGTTTCGCTATCTGCCGCAGTCACAAGTGCGTCGATTTCTTCGTTGCAGTAGCTGCCGTAGTTGTACTGGCCGGCGCCAGTCTCTTCATCAATACAGAAAGAGAGGTACTGGAAGAAGTTGGCGGTGTCTTCGGTGTCAGCGTGCCAGCCAATCATCGCCATATCGGAAGCGCGGTCATCATACTCAGGCCAGTATTGAGCGAGGGGCATGGTGCGCAGATTAACGTTAATGTTAATTTGTGCCAGCATGTTTGCCACTGCTTGAGCGATCTGGGCATCGTTCACATAGCGGTTATTGGGCGCGATCATATCAACGCTGAACCCTTCCTCGTAGCCCGCTTCTGCCATCAGCTCTTTGGCACGTTCAACGTCATAACGAGGCACTAAGTCAGGGTTGTGGCCTGAATAGCCTGCGGGAGAGAACTGGCTTGCTGGCGTAGCGAAACCGCGCATCAAGCGGTCGGCAATACCCTCTTGGTTAATCGCCAGGTCAACGGCTTGACGCACACGTGCATCCTGGAAGGCTTCAACACGCTCTTCGTTCATTTGGAAGCCAATGATGCGCGTACCATCCACTTCTACCAGGTTGGCGTTACCGGCTTCGCGAACACGGTCCAGATCGTTGGGCGGTACGGCATCGATAAAGTCAACGCCGCCTGACAGTAGTGCCGCCACGCGTGAGGCATTTTCAGCAATAGGTGTCAGGACAATTTTAGAAACGTTGCCTTCGCTTTCGGTATCCCAGTAATCCTCGAAGCGTTCAAAATCAACGCGAACACCTTGGCGGCGTTCAGTGATAATAAATGGGCCTGTGCCCGATGCATTGCGCGATGCAAATGAGTTGCCCGCTTTTACGATTTCTGCTTTTTCATTGCCGCTTTCCGTTTCTCCCGTGTAGAACTCGCTATCCATGGGGAAAATGTAAGTCGCAAGGTTGAGCAGTAGTGGGTAGGGCTCAGTGGTGGTAATTTCGACAGTGTAATCGTCAACTGCTTCGGCACCAGCGACGGGCTCAAAAATAGCGCGATAATCGGGGCTCTCTTTCAGGCGCTCAATGGTCCATACCACGTCTTTGGCGGTGAAATCGTTACCTGAGTGAAACTTGACGCCTTCACGCAGCGTCATGCGTGTCGTGGTTTCGTCTACCTGTTCCCATTCGGTTGCCAGGCGCGGCTCAAACTCGAAATCTTTTGTCCAACGTACCAACGGGTCAAACGCTAAGTGTGAAAGGCGCAACATGCCGCCAGATAACTGCTCGTGGATATCGAGGGTTTCAGGATCGGCAGAGTAACCAATGCGCAGGGTTTCTGCGCTCGCGGTCATGGGCAGCATCGTCGTGCCTGCAACCACGGCACCAATAACAGAAGCCAGTAGCGTTTTCTTAAACGTCATAATGTTTCCCTTTGTATTGTTTATTGTTCACTTTGCTGGCCATAACGAGTGTGTTTAAGAACTAAGTGTTTTTAAACACCAACTGCATTTGAAAACCAGCAAAACAGACACGGTCAGCTTGTAAGCTGTTCTAACAATATTCTGTTCGCTATAAACATAGAGAGTGTGGGGCGCGTCATACAATCGAAATAATGAGAGGTATCATTCATCTGCTGAATGACTGGGCTGGGTACGGCCTTGCAAGGAGGGGAGGTTAGACGAAGGTGGAGGGAGTGTGAGCCGCTATTTAGGCGTTTCTGTTCAATAGCGGCATCTGCAAAAATGTGTTTTAAGCGAAATGTTGATGTAGCCAGCGGTTAATGGCATCTGACTCGTAGAGCCACTCTTCCCGGCCGTCTTCATGATTAATTTTTAAGCAGGGAACTTTGACCTTGCCGCCGCCTTCTTGCAGGGCTTTTTTATGGGCAGGATCTAGTTGAGCATCGCGCAGTTCGATATTAAGTCCCAGGCGTGCGATCTCTTTGCGTACTTTGATACAGAAAGGGCATGTCCGGAACTGATAGAGGGCTAGGTGCTCACAGGCGGCATCGACTTTAGCTTGCTCTTCCTCGGTACGCTCTACCGCTTTTGGGGTTGAAAGCTTCTCTGAGATCAACATGACGGGGGCTAGAATAAGGCGAACACCTCTGAAGAAATAGCGAATTAAAACACGCATTGTAAGCTCCCTCGGCAACACTGAAATTAGTCAGCGCTAGGATGTGTATGAATGATCGTATCTAAAAGATCATGAGCAAAAAGGTAGCCGCATCCTGCATCAAACTGGGCGTTTTGTCACTTCTGAACGTGCTTAGGCGCTAGTTTTAAAGCCAAGACCTGCCTTGAACTAGATGAGCCAGTTAACGTTGCATGCTAGTCTCAGCAGCTTAGTTAACTGGTTAAGTAAGGAGCGCTTCACCTATGCGTCTGCATATTATGGGTATCTGCGGCACTTTTATGGGGAGCCTGGCTTTGCTGGCGCGGGAGTTAGGGCATCAGGTGAGCGGCTCAGATACGAATGTGTATCCTCCCATGAGTACCCAGTTGGAAGAGGCAGGGATCACCTTGATGGAAGGGTATCGCGCCGAAAACCTTGCTGATCAGCCTTCACTTGTCATTGTAGGAAATGCGCTATCGCGGGGTAACCCAGAAGTCGAGGCGCTGCTAAATAGCGGTTTGCCCTATACTTCTGGCGCTCAGTGGTTGGCTGAACATGTACTGCCTGGGAGGCAAGTCATTGCCGTTGCAGGTACTCACGGTAAGACCACCACTGCCAGCCTTTTGGCATGGCTATTGGAAAGCGCTGGCTTAACGCCTGGATTTTTGATTGGCGGCGTGCCGCGTAATTTTGGCGTGTCGGCACGCTTAGGCCATCACGACAGTCCCTTTATTGTCGAGGCTGACGAGTACGATACGGCGTTCTTTGACAAGCGCTCTAAGTTTGTTCACTACCGTCCCCAGATTGCGGTGATGAACAACTTGGAGTTTGACCATGCCGATATATTCCCTGACCTTGCGGCGATTGAACGCCAGTTTCACCATTTGGTGCGAACTGTGCCGAGCCAAGGTTGCTTGCTGGTTGCTGATCAACAGCCAGCGCTGGAGCGTGTTCTGGAAATGGGAGCGTGGTCGTCGGTCGAGCATTTTGGCACGTTAGAGAGCAGCGAGTGGCAACTGCGTTTGGAACGTGAGGATGGTAGTCGCTTTCAGGTACTCCACATCGGGGCAAACAGCGAAGAGGATGGCGTGGTCGAGTGGGCGTTAACCGGTGAGCACAACGCGCGCAATGCACTCGCGGCACTTGCTGCAGCGAGCCGTTGCGGTGTGAATCTCGCTCGCGCTTGTGCTGCTCTCGCGCGTTTTAAAACGCCCCGTCGGCGTCAGGAAATCATCGGTGAAGTGGATGGCGTGCAAGTCATTGATGACTTTGCCCACCATCCAACAGCGATTGCAGCGACGTTAAAAGGGTTGCGCGCAGCCACCACCAAAGGGCGACTACTCGCGGTGATTGAGCCACGTTCCAACACCATGCGTTTAGGCGCTCTACGTGCTCGACTAAACGAGAGCGTTGCCGATGCGGATGCAGTGTTCTGGTTTCAACCAGCAGGGCTTGACTGGTCGATGGAGGCGTTAGTGGCTGAACAAGGCGAGCGCGCCGAGCTATATAGCGATATCGATGCACTTGTTAAGGCGGTTGTTACTCACGCGTCACCACTTGACCGTATCGTTGTTATGTCCAATGGCGGTTTCGAGGGCGTTCACCAGCGTCTATTGAGTGCGCTGTCTGCCAAGGAGCAAACTGAGTGACAGACTTTAAACCTCCGGTGACGGTGGCGCTGACAGGAGCTTCGGGGGCGCAATATGGCCTGTGCTTGATCGATGCATTGGTGGCCTCAGGGCATGAAGTGTGGGTAATGATCTCCAAGGCGGCACACATGGTTATTGCCACTGAGACTGATGTGTCGTTACCCGCTCAGCCAAAGCGCTTAGTCGAGGCGCTTACTGAGCAGAGTGGTGCCAAGCCCGGTCAAATCCGCTGTTTTGGGCGTGAAGACTGGATGGCGCCCGTGGCATCGGGGTCCGGTGCTCCCTCTGCGATGGTAATTTGTCCCTGCTCTACCGGTACGTTGTCTGCCGTCGCAACAGGCGCGAGCAACAACTTAATTGAGCGTGCCGCTGACGTTGCCATCAAAGAGCGGCGGACACTAGTCATGGTGCCGCGTGAAAGTCCATTTTCGCCCATTCACCTTGAGCACATGCTGGCGCTAAGCCGCCTGGGCGTCGTAATTTTGCCCGCGGCCCCCGGCTTTTATCATCGCCCAGAACGGATAGAAGATTTGATCGACTTTGTGGTCGCCCGGATACTCAATCAGCTAGGTATTGCCCACCGTCTTGTACCGCGCTGGGGAGAGGGTCATGAAACCACGTCGAATGATACCGATAACGACGTAAACAACACGGAAGAGTAATGATGATGTCATGGGCGACGCTGTCAGTGTTTGTACCCACTTTTTTGTTCGTTTCACTAACGCCGGGGATGTGTATGACGCTGGCCATGGTGCTGGGCATGACCCAGGGAGTGAAGCGAACGCTGTGGATGATGATAGGCGAGTTAGTGGGTGTTGGTATTGTGGCCGCCGCTGCAGGTGCTGGTGTAGCCGCGTTAATGCTACGACAGCCAGAGCTGTTCATTGCGTTTAAGTGGGTAGGCGGCGCTTACTTAGCTTATTTGGGCATTATGATGTGGCGCTCTAGAGGGCGTATGGCTATTCCTGCCGAGCTTAATGCTGGACCTGCTGCAGGGCGAGTGCAACTGGCCACTCAGGGATTAGTCACGGCAGTGGCCAACCCTAAAGGCTGGGCCTTTTTCATGGTGCTGTTGCCGCCGTTTTTAGATGGCAGTCGGCCACTTGCGCCTCAGCTAACGCTGCTGATTGCGGTTATTTTAGTGATCGAGTTTGCCAGCATGCTGGTCTACGCAACAGGGGGCAAAACGCTGCGTAACGTGCTGGGCAAAAGTGGCAATGTAAGGTTGCTTAATCGCATTGCCGGGACATTAATGATAGGCGTGGGGATCTGGCTGGCCCTGGGATAGCACCGAATGGCTAGACAGGTGGTATCAGGATAATCCGCAGGACTACCAACGCGATGGTGGATGCCATTAGCCTGCCCCATGGGCAATGAGGTAAAGGAGCCCTAACGCGTCGCTGCCAATTCAGCCGAATGAGGGCGCATACCAGCAAGCCCAAGAGGGCGCCGCCGATGAGATCACTTAGCCAATGAACGCCTAATATCAAGCGCGATAACGCCATGGGTGTTGCTAAGATAATGGCCAGCCAATAAACCCAAATGCGTTGTTTGCGGTGCAATTCTGCCGCAATGAAAGCCGCTGCTAGCCCTACAACAACAACCGTCGTGGAGGTGTGTGCACTTGGATATGAAAATGAGCCAATTAAGTACTCCGGCGTTGCTGGTCGAGCACGCTCAAAAACCATTTTTCCTATTGTGTTGAGCAGCGCAACGCCACCGATGGCAAAGACCCAATGGCAGAGAGCATCGATGCGTTTATGGTGGATCAGCCAAACGGCCAAAGGCAAAAGTAGTGCGCTAACCCCGAGTGCATCGCCTGTTTTAGCTAAGGCTACGCTGATTAACTGAAGTGGTTCATTGGTTAACCAGCTAAACAGTCGCTGTGCTTGTAGGTCTATCGCCAGCGGGTCTTGATGATGGATGACTAGCAGAGTCCAGGCGGAGACACTTGCCAACGTGATCAAAAACAGCAGTAACGAGGCTAGCGGCACTTCATCATTAAGGCTCATTGAGAGCCACGACCGACGCATAAAGGGGATGCGGCGAATAAGACGTGCTGTTGCCAAGTAGATGAAACCGTGGCGTCCAACTTGGGCTCTTCCCCAGGAAAAAATCACTGCAAGCACGACGATACTTGCGCTTAATGTAATGATTGCCGTTTCTATATTTGGGGGGAGGTTGAGGTGCTGTTGCCAGGTTCTTCCTAGTAAGTAGCCAGGCAACACATAAGCGGGGGCCCATAGGGCTGCGGAGGTGATATTGGCCCACAAAAAAGTGCGCTTTGGCATCCGCAGCATACCTGCAATAAGCGGAATAATGGGGCGGACTGGGCCTACAAACCGACCGATAAATACGGAATGGATACCATAACGGTTAAAAAAACGTACGCCGCGTTCAAGCCATTCTGGGTGCATGGATAAAGGCCAGCGGTTAGTGACCTGTTCACGATGGTGATAGCCAAGCAGGTAGCTAATGCTATCCCCCAACATTGCGCCTATTAACGCAGCACCGATTAGCCATGGCAGGGCAATGGCTTCATGTCCCGCCACGGACGAAGCGGCGGTAATTAATACAACACCAGGGACCAATAAGCCAACCAGCGCAAGGGATTCAAGCAGCGAAATCAGTGCAACCATCAGGAGTAACATGGCTGGCGAGAGTGACAGGGCAAAAAGCGTATCAGCCATGAAAAATACTGCTCCATTTAATCCGCATCAGGCTATAGATAATGCGTTTGCACGAGCTTCCAGGCGATTTATATAGCGTTCAAAGCTCTCATTTCGGCATGGTAGGCAAACAGCAATGCGGGTTTCTAACTGCCCCGTTTCTACTAAAACACGTTGTGATAGTGCGCGTTGAAGCCGTTCGCGCACCAACATAGCACCGCTCTCACTTGTGTCGGGCAGTACTAACCAGAACGTGGCGTTGCCTGCCCGACCTAACAGATCGTGGTCGCGGCAACGGCTATTGACCTCGTTACAGAGCGCGCCAAGCAACGCCGTTTTTGCGCGTGAACCAAATTGCTCTTCCGCCATATCAAGCTGGGGTAAATGCATCACTAAGACTGCCAAGCGCTTGTTGAGCATTGCTGCGCGCAGAAACTCGTTGTGAAGCCGCTCTTTTAGCGTATCAATATGGTAAGCATTGCAATCATTGTCGTTTGGGTCTGTCGCCCTCAACAATGCTCTCTGACGTGCGTGCTCCCATGGTGGTAAGGCCATCAGCAGAATGAGAGCGATATAAGCAATAACTGTCTCTGAGGATGCATCGCTGTGACGGGTTAGTAGCCACCACAGGGGGCTGGAAAATACCGTTAGTAAGAACGCGCTCGATAGCGGTAGTAAAAAAAATGCCGCGGCCGTGGGCAGTCCGATCCAAATTGTCGAGATGCTAGGATGATTGTAGAAGGTGGCCAGGGTAATGACATAACTGCTACCCAGCAAAATAGCGCGGGGAACAACAGGGTTTAACGCTTGGCTGTGGTGCATTAACAACGCAGTAAGTAGCAGTAGTGTCACAAACATTGGCACTAAAAGGTCGTGATAATTGCCCATGCTATAAAGCCAGAATGTGTATCCTGCTACTAGGATTACACTCGCGGTGTAGGCAAACGTTATCAGGTGTCTGTGTCGCAGTTGGTCAATCATCGTTACCTTCCCGTTGTTGAGGCGGGAGCTGAACTAGCGCCTCGACGGATAGACCCGATAGCTCTATATCCATTAGTGGTAAGTGATGGGAGTGCTGTGTTTCTGGGAGGCCTGCACAGAGAAGCTTGCGGCGTTGGGCGGCTTCCTTTGGGCTATGCGACAACATCAAGGCGGCAAGTGTCTGATTATTTAAGCGATAAACGTGTTCGAAGCTGTATATGAGGCTGCATAATTTTTGCGCCGACGACCAAAGCTGATGGCGTTTTACTTGGATAATTAATAACTCTGCATAGATGGCTTCACGTTCAGAACGGGTTTGTTCGCGGCTGAGGTCTCTCAGCAGCTGCCCGCTAGGCCATAGATTTAACCCGGGGATTAGCCGAAGGCGTTTGCGAATGGAGCCGTTAATATCGATTAACTGGCACGCTTTTGCACTGGACAGCACGCCTAGCGTGATCAATGCCGCCAACAGTAGCAGCGCTTCGGGTAAGCTAAGAAGAGGGGCGATTAATGACCAGCTAATCAACGCGGCGCACGTATTGAACACGGCCACCCAGCGTTTCTGAGGCAGCATAAACATTGCCGCCCAAGCCCATATTAAAAAGCTATGGCGCTCTGGAGCCACGGCAATAAGTCCCAGTAGTAGCGCCCCCGTGAGTACTTGCCAAGGTAGGCCTTTAGAACGACGATGGCTAAAGTCGAGCAATAGCGCAGTAACAAAAAGCCAGCCTACAGACAACCAAAGTACTAGCGCGGCCGCTGGCTGCGCCATATATGTCCAGGACGCTAATGCTAACGCCGCTGCGAACAGGTTGGCTCTTAGCAGGCGTATTTTGTACTTGTTTTGCATGGTGGCTTACTATTCACCTTTAATTCAAGATTGCCCATGGAGCACTTTGACTAGGCGTGGGCGTCAATATGTATTCATTAACAGCGTCAGTATAACGCCCTAATGGCGTAACATACTGCCAAACACCTAGTACCACTACCATAGAATGCAACTTGCCTTGCATACGCAATAAGACAGGGAGAAAGTATGAGCGGTTCAAACGCACGCCAAAACATAGCCCTACAGCAATTAGCTGCGGGGAATGTGCCCGCTTATATCCAGGTGCTCGGTCAAGGCGCTAGGGCAGCTGCTCGAGAGCTACGTCGTGCTGATACGGGATTGAAAAATCGTGCGCTTGAGGCAATGGCATCGCGCCTGACAGCCTCTAGACAATTAATACTAGAAGCTAATGCGCTTGATTTGCAGCGTGGCAAAGAAACCGGCCTAGACGCTGCATTGCTTGATCGTCTGGCGCTTAATGATGCGCGAATTGATGCCATGGTCGAAGGCTTGCACCAAGTGGCTGCACTGCCAGATCCCGTTGGCGAAATTGACGATATGCGCTATCGCCCAAGCGGCATTCAAGTTGGCAAAATGCGCGTGCCGCTAGGCGTTATTGGCATTATTTATGAATCTCGCCCGAACGTTACCCTTGAGGCAGCAAGCCTGTGCTTAAAATCGGGTAATGCTTGCTTGCTACGCGGCGGTTCTGAAGCCAGTGCGTCAAATGCGGCGATTAGCAGTTGTATTCAGGAGGGGCTAGCCGATGTTGGCTTGCCAGCTGAATCCGTACAGGTTGTTGCCACCACCGATCGCGCTGCAGTAGGTGCGATGATCAGCATGCCCGAGTACGTCGACGTCATAATTCCAAGAGGTGGAAAGTCTCTAATCGAGCGCATTTCCCGCGAAGCAACGGTGCCGGTCATTAAACACCTCGATGGGGTTTGTCACGTTTACATCGACACTACGGCCGATCCCGCTAAAGCGCTGGCCATCGCGGTAAACGCCAAAACGCATCGCTATGGCACCTGCAATACGATGGAGACGCTGCTGGTGGATGCGCCGATTGCTGACATCGTGCTGCCAGAGTTGGCTCGTGCCTACGCCGAGCATCATGTAGAGCTACGTGGTTGCGAGCGTACACGAGCATTGCTGCCCCAGGCGGCGTTGGCCACCGAAGAGGACTGGGGTGCTGAGTACCTTGCGCCGATTTTAGCGATTAAAGTTGTCGATGGAATGGATGAGGCGATTCAGCATATCGAGCACTATGGCTCCCATCATACTGATGCCATTGTGACTCAAGACATCAGTCTCGCGAGACGTTTCATGGCTGAGGTTGACTCAAGCTCAGTCATCGTCAATGCCTCTACGCGCTTCGCTGATGGCTTTGAGTATGGACTGGGTGCAGAAATTGGTATCTCAACCGATAAGCTGCATGCGCGAGGGCCGGTTGGATTAGAAGGGCTTACAACGCAAAAATATGTAGTCTTTGGTGATGGGCAAATCAGGCAATGAGTTTAACACCCATGCGAATAGGCATGCTGGGGGGCACATTTGATCCTGTACATCTGGGGCATTTGCGAAGCGCCGTTGAGGTTCGTGAAGCCCTGGAGCTTGATCGTTTACACATGATTCCCGCTCCTCAGCCGCCTCTGCGTGATACGCCTCAGGTGTCACCAGAACAGCGTTTTGAGTTGTTAAAGCTAGGCATTAGCGACACACCAGGTGTGATGGCTGATGATCGAGAGCTACGCCGCGAAGGGCCTTCTTATAGCGTGGATACGCTTGCTGAATTGCGGCAAGCGTATGGCGATAGCGCGTGTCTAGTGATGATCATTGGGTTCGATGCTTTTCTGCGGTTAGCCAAATGGCACAAAGCTAATCAGATATTCTCTTTAGCACATCTCGTTGTGATCGCTCGACCTGGCTATAACGCACCATGGCCTGAGGAATTAAGGGAACTGGTGAGTAATCGTGAAGTCGATAGTGTAGATGAACTGATGCAAAGCCCTCATGGTCGTGTTCTGACGCTGGCCTTGCCCTCCATGATGGCGATTTCAGCTACTTATATTAGAGAGCGTTTAGAAAAGGGCAAAAGCGTTCGTTATCTACTGCCTGAGGCCGTCGAAGAAGCCATTCTGCGGCACGGTTTGTATCATTCTGATGAATAGCGCTGGCAGTCAGGAAAGAAGCCGTTACAATGGCCGGCTTATTGACTGACTATCACTGAGCTTGCTTTTGCTGAGCTTGCGACAACAAGGGGTTGCCTTTAGGAGCCATGCACATCGATACACTTAAAAATCTAGCGGTTGATGCCCTAGAAGAACTTAAAGCACGAGATATTACGCAGTTAGATGTTTCCAAACTGACTGAAGTTACTGATTTGATGCTGATCGCTAGTGGTACCTCCACTCGCCACGTGGCTGCCTTAGCGCAAAATGTTGTGGAAAAGGCCAAAGCGTCGGGTCTTGCGCCCCGAGGTGTTGAAGGTGGCGATAATGCTGACTGGGTATTGGTCGATTTAGGCGATGTGATTGTCCATATTATGTTGCCTGAAGCCAGAGCCCTCTATGATCTTGAGCGCTTATGGGCAGACCTACCCAATGACGCTGGGGCTATTAGTGAGTCGCTCAAACGGTTTGAAGAGCGAGCCACGATGTCATGAAGATCCGGCTGTTAGCGGTGGGCACCAAAATGCCTGCGTGGGTTGAGGAGGGCATTGAGACCTACCGCAAACGGCTGCCTCGAGACTTCTCGCTTGAAATTGAAGAAATTCCACTGGGTCAGCGTGGCAAAAATGCTGATATAGCTAAAGCGCGTGCGCAAGAGGCTCAGCGTATACGTGACAAGCTTCGTGGCGACGAGTATATCGTGGCACTTGAGGTTAAGGGTAAAACCTGGAGTACCGAGCAACTTGCTGACGAAGCCGACGCTTGGCGCATGTTGGGCAAAGATATTGTGTTGTTGGTGGGAGGACCTGATGGCTTAGAGCCATCCCTTTCAGCAATGGCTGATAAAGCGTGGTCTTTATCGCCTCTCACGTTGCCACACCCACTGGTACGCATCATGCTGGCTGAGCAACTTTACCGGGCGTGGACACTGCTAGTAGGTCATCCCTATCATCGATAATTGTTTTTTGTCTGATTTGAGAGTCATCGTTACCCATGCCTAAGCGCCATGACACGCTTAAAAACCCTGAGCAAGAATTGCGTATTTTTCGTGTCAGGGCGCTACTTGCCGTCTTAGTGGTGGTTGTTTTGACGGGATTGCTGACTGGACGATTAGCATACTTGCAGATCGTTCAGCACGATTTATACAGTACTCGCTCCGAAAAAAACCGTGTCCGTGTCGAGCCTCTGCCCCCCAATCGGGGGTTGATTTATGACCGCAATGGCGTCCTCCTCGCCGAAAATCGCCCTACCTATAACCTCACATTGGTGCGCGAACGCGTTGATGATTTAGATGAAACGTTGGCGCTGTTAGTTGAGCTTCTAGACTTGCCCGAAGATGATATTGAAGCGTTCAATGTCCGTTCCCGGCAACGCCAGCGCCCGTTTCAGCCTGCGCTTTTAATGAGTGATTTGAGTGAAGACCAAATAGCACGGCTAGCGGTGAATCGGCATCGTCTACCAGGGGTCGAAGTAGAGGCGCAACTACTCCGTTACTATCCTGATGCCGAAATGATGGCCCATTCGCTGGGCTACGTAGGGCGCATCAACGCAGAAGAGCTGCAAACCCTAGATACTGGGCGATATGCGGGAACACACTTTATTGGTAAAACGGGGATTGAGCGTTTTTACGAGACGGAACTGCACGGGCAGGCGGGGCTGCGTAAAGTTGAAACGAATGCACGTGGGCGTGTACTTAGAGAGCTTGGTCGTACTGATCCGGTACCTGGGGAAAACCTTACTTTAACGCTTGATAAGTCAATGCAAATGCTGGCTTACGAGCTGTTAGATGGCAGGCGTGGATCTATCGTCGCGATCGTTCCTGGGACGGGTGAAATCCTCGCCATGGTATCGACGCCTGGCTTTGATAGTAATCAGTTTGTGACAGGAATTGATGTCGCCTCTTATCGCGGCTTGCAGGAAAATATCGACCTCCCGCTGTTTAATCGAGCAATTCGTGGCCATTATCCGCCAGGTTCAACCATTAAACCTTTTTTGGCGCTTGCGGGACTAGTCGAGGGTGTTATCACACCTGATAGCACGATTAATGATCCTGGTTTTTATCAGTTGCCCAACGACTCTCGTCGCTATCGTAACTGGCTGCGCTGGGGGCATGGCCGAGTAGATCTGGAGCGGTCTATTGCCGTTTCAAACAATACTTATTATTACACCCTAGCCCATGATCTGGGTATCGATAATCTGCATGAACAAATGACCAATTTTGGCTTTGGCCAACGTGTTGCTCATGACGTGCAAGGCGAAAGCACCGGCCTGATGCCGTCTCGTGACTGGAAGCGGGCACGTTTTAATCAGCCTTGGTATCCCGGTGAAACACTCTCTGTGGGAATCGGGCAGGGTTACTGGCAAGTAACTCCGTTACAACTGGCGAGTGCAACGGCTACATTGGCTAATCGCGGTCATTGGATAAAGCCGCGTCTTGCGTTAGCAATAGGTGACGAGCCCTTAGCGCTGGATTTGCCGGATACGCTGCCCGATATTCAGTTGGATAATGACAGCTGGTGGGACCGTGTTTTCAGCGGCATGGAAAAAGTAATTAGTGGGAGAGAAGGCACGGCACGCCGCACAGGGGTGGGGCTAGAGTACCGTATGGGGGGGAAATCAGGCACCGCCCAGGTGTTCTCACTTGGACAAGATCAGCGTTACAACGCCGCAGAACTTGAAGAGCGCTTACGTGATCACGCTCTTTTTATGGCGTTTGCGCCAATCGATAACCCACAAATTGCGGTCTCAGTTATTGTTGAAAATGCTGGAGGCGGGAGTACGCATGCCGCTCATTTGGCGCGTGCGATGACCGATGCATGGATATTAAGAGACGATGCGCCAGACGCTGAAGAAGTTAAAGAAGTACTGGAAGAAGATACTGCCAACGTGGAGGGCAACTAATGAGGTCATGGCAAACCCTCTCTCGCCCACTACGCCGTTATCCAGTACGCCCACCCGATAGCGGTATTGCTCGGCGCAAAAGCATCTGGGAGCGGATTCACCTTGACCCGTGGCTGTTAGGTTTGCTGCTGTTGCTGATGGGAGGGGGGCTGTTAGTGCTTTATAGCGCTT
This sequence comes from Halomonas sp. KG2, assembly GCA_030440445.1. NCBI lineage: Bacteria > Pseudomonadati > Pseudomonadota > Gammaproteobacteria > Oceanospirillales > Halomonadaceae > Halomonas > Halomonas sp. KG2. The sequence goes on from CP098528.1 coordinate 1,878,978, forward strand.
CCGGGCAGCGTATTGATACCGTGATTGCGCAAGCGATACGTTTTGGTGTTGCCATCGCTGTTATGGTGGTTATTGCGCAATTATCGCCTTCCACGTTTCTGCGCTGGGCTCCCTTTGCCTACGGTCTGGGCTTAGCTATGTTGTTGGCAGTGGAAATAGCGGGTGATGTGGGGATGGGGGCAAAGCGGTGGCTTGAGATACCGGGCGTTATTCGATTTCAGCCATCTGAAATGATGAAGCTAGCGGTGCCACTGATGGTGGCTGCCTATCTGAATCGCTGCCAATTACCGCCACGTTTCAAGCATATTTTTGTTTGTGCGGTGATCATCGGCTTGCCGGTGGTACTTACGGCTATACAGCCGGATCTTGGGACGTCGCTTTTAGTGGCTAGCGCGGCGGTGATTGTCGTGCTCTTGGCAGGTTTATCCTGGCGCCTAATTGGTTTGGTTGGTGCCTTAATAGCAGCAGGGCTTCCTGTTCTATGGATGAATATGCACAACTATCAGCGTCAACGGGTTTTAACGTTCCTGGATCCGGATAGCGACCCCTTGGGGGCGGGTTGGAATATTATTCAATCAACAACAGCGATAGGCAGTGGTGGTTTGTGGGGGAAGGGCTGGCTTGAGGGTACCCAGTCTCAATTAGAATTCCTGCCTGAGCGCCATACGGATTTTATTATTGCCGTGCTGGGTGAAGAGTTTGGTCTGGTGGGAATGCTAGTGCTGCTATCCCTGTATGTCATGATTGTGGGGCGAGGCCTTTGGCTGGCAACCTCTGCTCAGGACACCTTTGGGCGACTTTTTGCAGGCAGCATTATCCTGACGTTTTTTATATATGTGTTTGTCAATGTCGGCATGGTGAGTGGTATTTTGCCCGTTGTTGGCGTACCGCTGCCGCTAGTGAGCTATGGCGGGACTTCCAGCGTGACCTTGCTGGCAGGGTTCGGTATTCTCATGTCAATACATGCCCATCGGCGGTTGTTGCCGCGCTAGTATCGAATAGATAAGTAGCGGTGCTTTTTCACAGGAGTGGTTAGTTAATGAAATGGGCCCGAAATAAAGCAGGCGGCTGCATGGCAGCTATGTTATTGGCGTGTGCTTACACGGCTGCATGGGCTGACGATGCGTCGCCTTTTGACCCGCAGCAGCACGAAGGTACTCAACAGCTAGTTGACGAGTTAGCAGAACAAGGAATTCCTCGGCAATGGCTAACAGATGCTCTGAATCAAGCCAGCTTTAGCCAATCTGTTTTGGACGCGATGGAAGGTGCGGCTGAGCGTCGCTTACGTTGGTATGAGTATCGAGATATATTCTTAACTCAGCAACGTATTGAGGAGGGGGCCGAGTTCATCAGTGAGTATGAGGATGCGTTTGCTCGGGCTGAGGACGTGTATGGTGTCCCACCAGAGATCATTGCTGCCATTATTGGTGTTGAAACCTATTACGGTAAGCATAAAGGGCGCCACCTTGTATTAGACTCATTGGCAACATTAGCCTTCAACCATCCTGTCCGTGGTAGCTTTTTCCGGGGCGAACTGGCGGCTTTTTTGAAAATCGCTCATGAGCAAGGCGTTGAGGTTGACGAGCTGTATGGTTCGTATGCGGGCGCAATGGGGTATCCCCAGTTTATTCCCACGAGTTATCAGGCCTATGCCGTCGATTTTGACGGTGATGGTAAACGAGATTTATGGGAGAATCCGGTCGATGCCATTGGCAGCGTGGCGAACTACTTTGCGGTACATGGTTGGCAGCGTGAAGGGGCAATTTATCATGAGGCCGATGGCCCTGATTCAGCACCTGAAATGCTTTCTATTAATCAAACCAGTAAGCCGGATGTGACTGTATCTGAAGCGATTGAAGCTGGCATTGAACCGCAGAGTGCGCTTGATCCAGAGTTGCTTGTGGTGCCTTTAAGGCTCGAGCTTGCTGATGATAGTATCCAATATCGCTTGGGGGAATATAACTTTTACGTTATTACCCGCTATAACCACAGCCATCTCTATGCAATGGCAGTGACAGAACTGTCAGAGGCGATTGCGCGGCAGGTTGAGGGTTAACTATGAGAACAGTGCTGTCTGAGGCTCGTGGCATAGGTGGTGCGGTGATCATCATGGCGCTGGTTAGCGGCTGTGCCAGCCATGAAGCTCAACAAAATAGCGCTAATCAGCCTGCTAGTAAGCCTGCTGAAAGTGCGAGTGGGGCGCTCAGCAGTGGAGCGAGTAGTGGCGGTGCATCGTCGTCCGGGGAGCGCTATGCAATGACGGGCGACGCCTATCCGTTAGAGCCGCCGGATGTAAGCAAGGTGCCAAACGCTGAGCCGCGCATAGAGCCGCCATCGCGTTCCGGTAATCGCTCCACTTATGAAGTGTGGGGGGAAACCTATCATGTGCTGCCGGATGCGGCGGGCTACGTGAAGCAAGGGACGGCCTCTTGGTACGGTGAAAAGTTTCATGGCTATGCCACATCAAACGGAGAGATTTATGACATGTATAAAATGTCTGCGGCTCACCGTTCGTTGCCACTGCCAACATTTGCCCGTGTCACCAGTTTAGACAGCGGCCAATCTGTAATCGTGCGCGTCAATGATAGGGGGCCTTTTCATAGCGACCGTGAAATAGATCTTTCCTATGCAGCGGCTGCACGACTAGGCTTTTTAGATAATGGCACTGGCGCCGTCCGGGTTGAGGCTATCGAGCCTGAACAATGGCTGGCTCAGCAAGGTAGGAGTAGCCGTCCAGGTGGTGAGGAGCCTTCAACATCTTCTACTGCGAATGCACGACCTATTCCAGATGTTGCTGTTCAGCGACCAATGGCAGCGGATGACGCTATTTATCTACAAATTGCAGCACTGGGCAGTGAAGAAGGCGCCCAGCAGTTGCAGCAACGTTTGGTTGGTGAGCTCCCGCATAACGTACGGGTGATGAGTGATGCAGATGTGCATCGTGTGCAAGTTGGGCCAGTGAGCCCTAATCAGGAAACCCAAGCACGTGAAGAACTCCGTCGGGCGGGCTTCCCACAAGTGTTTATCGTGAGATAGCTCACCCCCATTTATTAGCTAAAATAACGTGCTTCGTTGACGTTTTTTCTTTGTTGTGAGAAGTAAGAGATGAATGTATTGATGTCTATTCGCCGTACCGCTGGGCTTTGTTTGTTTGCGGTTTTTGCCGTGGTGTCTTCACCGGTCGTGGCTCAGGTGATACCTCAGCCGCAAACGATTATTCCCTCCGCTCCTCAGCTGGCGGCGAGCTCATGGATTCTGATGGATGCCAACAGCGGTCGTATTCTTGCTGAGCATAATTCTGATGAACGCTTACCACCCGCTAGCCTGACCAAGCTTATGACCGCTTATTTGGTCGAGCGTGAGTTAGATCGCGGCACCATTAGCTTGACTGATATGGTTAATATCAGTGAGAAAGCTTGGCGTACCGGTGGCTCTAAGATGTTCATCGAGGTAGGCGATCAAGTCTCGGTCGATAATCTGCTGCATGGCATTATTATTGTATCGGGTAATGATGCTAGCGTGGCGATGGCAGAGCATCTAGCGGGTGGCGAAACGCCATTTGCCGATTTGATGAATCAGCATGCTACGCGTTTAGGAATGCACAATACTAATTTCCAAAATCCTACAGGTCTTCCTGGCGATAATCACTACTCCACCGCCCATGATATGGCGTTGTTGTCACAGCATATTATTAACGATTACCCTGAGCACTATACTATTTATTCTCAACGCAACTTCGCGTTTGGTGGCATCGACCAGCCAAATCGTAACCGCTTGCTATGGCGCGACCCGAGTGTCGATGGTTTGAAAACCGGTTGGACAACGGAGGCAGGCTATTGTCTTGTCTCTTCGGCCGAGCGTGATGGCATGCGCCTAATTTCAGTCGTGATGGGCACTAATTCAGAAGAGGCAAGAGCGCAGGAAACGCAAAAGCTACTCAGCTACGGCTTCCGCTTCTATGAAACGATGAAGCTCTATGAGCGTGGTGCAGTGCTTGCAACGCCACGGGTATGGGGTGGTGATAATAATGAACTGCGTGTAGGCGTTGATGATGAAGTGTTTATGACACTTCCGCGCAACCGTAATGAAGAGTTGCGTGCTCGCTTGAACCTGGATAGCGATCTTCAAGCGCCGATTGCCGTGGGTGATGATGTCGGTACGTTAGAAGTATATTTAGGTGAGGAAATGGTCGGTGAGCGTCAGCTAGTGGCGCTAGAAAATGTTGAAGAGGGTGGCTTGTTTAAGCGTCTATTTGACCAGGTAAGGCGTTTCTTCAGTGGTTTGATTAGCAACTTTACCGATTAGTAGTCGCGAGCTTAAGCGCAGAATTTTTAGTCTTTTGCGCTTAAGCTACTAATCTTATAAGGCTGTACTGCACTCGTACCCTGAACAGAAGTATCTATATATTCCCGTGTAAAGGCGAGCTATGAAAAAAGGCGCGAAAAATGGGCTAAGAGATTTACGTCAGCCTGAAGTAAACGAGCCACCTAAAATCACTTTTCCCTGTGATTACTCATTGAAAGTGGTTGGCGATGCTGCTGAAGATTTTCCGGCCTGCGTGTGCCAAGTGATTGTTAAACATTCCCCAGATTTTGATGAGACGTCGCTGCAAGTCGTCGACAGCCGTAACGGCCGTTTTCAATCTGTGCGTGTCACTATTGTGGCCACTGGCGAACAGCAATTACGCCAGCTGTTCGATGATCTGAAGGCGACAGGTCGCGTACACATGGTGGTATGACCTTGGCTAGTCAACCTATTGAGCTGCATCAGCTTGGCCATCGTGCCTACTTGCCGGTGTGGAGCGCGATGCGCGAACTCACCGATACGCGGGACGAGACAACGCCTGATCAATTCTGGCTAGTCGAGCACGACCCCGTTTTTACTCAGGGCCAGGCGGGAAAGCCAGAGCATGTATTAATGCCAGGTGATATCCCTGTCGTGAAAACGGATCGTGGGGGGCAGGTGACCTACCATGGCCCAGGCCAAATTGTCTTATATCCATTGCTGGACGTTCGGCGTGGCAAAATTGGTGTTCGTGAGCTAGTGACTGCGCTAGAAAATTCAGTGATTGACGTACTTGCGCTTTATGGCGTTTCTGCCTGGGCGAAGCCAGATGCGCCAGGCGTCTATGTGGATACGCAGCAGGGTGAGGCGAAAATAGCCTCGCTAGGGTTACGAATTCGGCGGGGTGCAAGCTATCACGGGGTTGCGCTAAACGTAGACGGTGACTTATCCCCCTTCGGGCGCATCAATCCCTGTGGCTATGCAGGTATGCAAGTAACGCGATTGGCTGATTTAGTGGCGCTGCCTGCTGCTCAACAGGTGGGTGGTCAACTAGCGTCTGCATTGGCTCAGCGGTTGGATCGTCAGTTGGTGGATGTGTCGTTTATCCAATCATGAGCTATCTGCACGCAAGGCACTGTTGGAGCTGAGTTAGTTGTGCCAATTGCGTGCAGATAGTTAGTGAACATAGTTAGTGCAAATAGTTGGTGAAAATAGTCTATGAAAGGCAGCTAGCCTAGGCGGTTTATCCGACGTTAAACGCAGGAATACGGTTAGCGTCAGGCTCATGGCCAGGAACCGCGGCAGGCGACGCGAGACCAAGATTGTTTTTCTCAAAAACACGGTCAGCGCGATAACTAGAGCGAACCAGCGGCCCAGACGGCACTTCCCTAAAGCCTTTTTCAAGGCCAAGCACGCGATAGCGATCAAACTCTTCTGGGGTAACCCAGCGCTCTACGGCTAGATGGTTTTTGGTTGGGCGCAAATATTGTCCAAGCGTCACGATATCAACGCCAATCTCTCTCAGGTCATCAAAGGTTTTAAGAATCTCTTCGTCTGTCTCACCTAATCCAAGCATCAAGCTTGTTTTGGTAATTATGTCTGGCCGATACTGTTTGGCATGCGCTAAGACATTCAGCGTTTTGCGATAGCCTGCACGTGGGTCGCGTACTTTGCTGGTTAGTCGCTCAACAGTCTCTACGTTCTGTGCAAACACTTCCAAGCCCGAATCGACCACCCGCTCAATGGCGGCTTTATCAGCGTCAAAGTCGGGTGTTAAAGCTTCGACAACCACTTCCGGCGTGCGGGATTTGATAGCCTTAATACAGTTGGCATAGTGCGTAGCGCCACCGTCGTCCAGATCGTCTCGGTCAACGGAGGTCAATACGATGTAGCGCAGCCCCATCAACTCGACTGATTTTGCCGTGTTTTCCGGCTCATCTAGATCCAGCCAGCCTTTCGGATTGCCTGTGTCCACGGCACAGAATCGGCAGGCGCGTGTGCATACAGACCCCATTAACATAATGGTGGCGGTGCCATTGCTCCAGCATTCGCCCATGTTAGGGCAGTGCGACTCTGCACAAACAGTGCTAAGGCGGTGCGTAGAGACATTCTTTTTGACGGCTTCGAAGCGTTCGCCCCCAGGGATCTGTGCGCGCAACCATTTAGGTTTACGGTCAAGACTGGGAGACGCCTCATCTGACGACGTTTTACGCTGTTTCATGCCGTCTTTAATGACCGACATGCCATGTTCATTGCGGAATTTTTCGCCGCTAGGGACGCGCGTTGTGGGGTTATTGCTCATAGGAAAGAGCCTCTCTACTGTGCGGCAGGCAATGCCCAAACGTCGTGGCGTCTAACCATATGCTGTGGCGATGGCGTTTAAATGCCATGGCGTTGACAGTTGGATCGCCTGCGCGAATACATGCCAAACCCTGAAGATTCTGAATGATACGTAGGTAGTAGGCTAATGTAACATATCTGTTGGTTAACAAGACACTAAGCCCCCTTCATCGAACCGCCAAACAGACAGTCCAGCCAATCGACAGCCCACTAAATTGACAGTAAAGGTAGGCAGGAAACGCCGTGGCTAGGCAGTGGGCTAGAGGGAGCTTGGAAATGCCGACGAAAATCTGGTAGGTGCTCCCGTGTAAAGCGTAAAAAAAGATCAGCGACTGGCGTCGGAAAATGATCGCGACGATACACCGTGCACCATGAGCGCCGAATGGGGAAGTTGGGTAGGGGGAGCGCTGATAGCAGCCCCTGCTCTAGTTCAAGTTGAACCGCCAAGCGTGGCAAGACAGCAACGCCTAAATGGGCCATAACGCCTTGTTTAATGGCTTCATTAGTGCCTAATTCAATGCGGTGTGGAAGGCCGACTTCTTGGTCAACAGCCAGTTGCTCAAATGCGATACGTACCCCAGAACCTGGCTCACGCATCAATACATAATGGCGCGCAAAGTCGGCTAATGTGGGTGCTTCCATGTGAAGTAGTGGGTGGTCTGGCCATACGAGAGCGATGAGTTCATTTTCAAGAATGGGCATGACTACCAAGTCGTCGTCTTCAGGCACCATGGCCATAATCACGACATCATCTTTTTGTTCTGCCAGTCTTTCCAACGCCTGACTGCGGTTGCATACCTTTAGACGAATGCGTACGTCGGGATAGCGTGCTCGAAACCGTGCTAGTAAATAAGGCACCACATATTGGGCTGAGGAGACTGCCGCGATGTTCAACTCACCGCTAATGCTGCCATTAATCTCCGAGAGATTCATTTGCAGTCTAGAGAGCTGTCCGAAAATCTCACGTGTCGAGAGCGCTAGCGTATCCGCTGCAGGTAGCACGTGAAGGGTTTTACCGGCATATTTAAACAGTGGCTGACCAAGAGCGAGTTCTAACTGACGAATTTGTGCGCTAACCGCAGGTTGCGTAAGCCCTAGCTGCTCGGCTGCGCGCGAGTAGGAGCGCTGGCGGTGAACGGCCTGGAATACCTGTAATTGTCGGAAGGTCAAACGGTTGAGTAGTGTAAGGGATGACATAGCAACCTCTAGGTATACACCCTCCGAAGATAGAAAGTGCCACAAAACAAAAAGTCTCAGCATTACGCTGGAAATGCTACCACCGATGATGTGCGGCGTCTTTATGACAACAATGATGAATTTGCAAAGGTAAGCATCGACGTTATGCAGCGAGTGGCCTAAACTATATTGCATTGCAGCATCAACGCTTCGGGACGGATGCTTTGCATCAACCCAATGGGAGAATTTATGAACTTTCTCGCTCATCCTTTGTTGCCTGGCAGCGCGCTGAAAAGCCTGTGGCCAGGAGCGTCTGATCAAATGGCTCCATTACCGGTCGGCGAGGCCTTTGCTAGCATGGTAGATCCGTTCGGATTCGGACGGGCTGCAGCGGGCTATTGGCGCGACAGTATTGAGCGTAGCGTCCTGTATTGGGATGTTATGCGCGAACGCGGAAATCAATATCTTGAGCATATGGAGCAAACCAAGCCGAACGTGCTTGGATTTGATACAGAGGTGCTCATTGATGGACGCACACTTCCCCATCCAACCAATTATGAGCTGCTGAGAGTTCTTCCCCCCAGCCATATTCAGATTGACCCTGAGAAACGACCGTTTGTGGTTGTGGACCCCAGGGCAGGTCATGGCCCTGGTATTGGCGGGTTCAAACCCGATAGCGAGCTTGGGGTTGCTCTAAAGGCTGGTCACCCTTGCTACTTTATTGGTTTTTTGCCTTTTCCTGAACCGGGTCAAACCGTTGAGGATGTGGTAGAAGCGGAAATTGCGTTTTTGCGTCATGTTATCGCTCTGCACCCAGAAACAGCTGAAAAACCAATGGTGGTAGGTAACTGTCAGGCGGGTTGGCAAATAATGATGGCTGCGGCACTTGAGCCGGATGTGTTCGGTCCGATTCTTATTGCCGGTGCGCCGCTTTCTTACTGGGCTGGGGAGCACGGTAAAGCGCCTATGCGCTATACCGGTGGTATGACCGGTGGAAGCTGGATTACTGCTTTAACTAGCGACATTGGTAACGGCTTGTTTGATGGTGCTTGGCTAGTGCAGAACTTCGAGCGTCTCAATCCAGCCAACACCTACTGGAAAAAGCAGTACCATCTGTATGACAACATTGATACCGAATCCAAGCGCTATTTAGAGTTCGAGCGCTGGTGGGGCGGTCACGTTGTCTTAGGTGGCCAAGAGATCCAATATATTGTCGATAACCTATTTGTTGGTAATCGTCTCTCGACGGCCCAACTGGTGACTCGCGATGGCCGCCGTATTGATCTTCGCAATGTGCGCTCACCTGTTGTCGTATTCTGCTCGCGTGGCGATGACATCACTCCGCCGCCTCAGGCGCTGGGTTGGGTACGTGATTTATACGAAGGCGAAGAAGATATCATCGCCAACGAACAGACGATCGTGTACTGCATGCACGACACAACTGGGCACTTAGGGATTTTTGTTTCCGGTAGCGTGTCGCGCAAAGAGCATACTGAGTTCACGGCCAACATGGACTATATCGATGTTATGCCGCCAGGGCTGTATGAGACAACGGTCTCGCATGTCAGCGAGCGAGATGATGCGGAGTTACTTGAGCGTGATTATTTGCTTGAGTTCACATCGCGTAACTTTGAAGAGCTGGATCAGGATGTAAAGCATATTCCTGAGGATGACCGTCGGTTTGCAACGGTTGCACGTATTTCAGAGATCAACCTTGGTTTCTATCGGTTGTACGTTCAACCTTGGGTACAGGCCATGATGACACCCGAAGCGGCACGCTGGATTCGTCGTATGCATCCTATCCGGTTAGGCTACAAGCTTCTATCTGATCGTAATCCGCTGACAGTTCCGCTGCCGGTGATGGCTGAATCAGTACGCAGTAATCGTCAGCAAGTAGGCCAAGATAATGTTTTCAAAGCATTAGAAACGATGTGCTCCGATCAAATTGTCGCTAATCTCAATGCAGTGCGAGATTTGCGCGATAGCACGACAGAAAGACTGTTTATGGATATTTATGGACAGCCTCTATTGCAAGCAGCGGTAGGTTTGCGTGGCGATGCGCATGTGCATCGTCGTCGTCCTGGAGCCGAGCCAGAGCATCAACGTTTTGTTGAAAACCGCAAAAATGAGCTGCGCAATAAAATTGCCCAGGGTGGCGCTCACGAAGCAGTCATGCGTTCGGTTATCTATGTATTAGGCGGAGCGCCAGCGACAGATGAGCGTAATTTCAAGCGGTTACGTGCTTCTCGTGCTGAGCTAGAGCCTAGTTCAACGCTGAGTGAATTTAAGCGTTTGGTGCGTGACCAGTTCTTTATCTTGAAATTAGATCGTGAGCGAGCGCTATCGTCATTGCCCGAGCTATTAAAAGGGCAAAGCAGCAGTGATATCGACGGTCATATTGAGCACCTTGAACATGTGTTCGCCGCGAGCGGTGAATTATCCGAGCACGCAGCAGAGCGTTTTGAACAGGTGAAGACGCTGTTTGATCAAGCGAGGCCGCCGAAAGCCGCTCAACCAAAAGCTACTCAACCAAAAGCTACTCAACCAAAAGCTGTGAGCGTACCCGCTACTGACACTAAGCAAGCAGGTGACCAGAAGGCGGCTATTGATACGCAAACCGCGGCAAGCTCTCCAACTGACAGCGTGGTGACAGAAGCTGAAAGCGTGTTGACAGAGAAAGTATCGGCGGAAAAGGATGCTACCCAACGCGCCTCTACCGAAACGGTGCCTGCTACTAATAATGTAGCAACAGATGCAGCTAAAGAAGCAAGCAAGCCTCAGCCAAGAGCGGCGTCGCGTAGGAAACCACCGCGCAAGCGCTAAGTGTTGTAACGTTTGTCTACGCCCCTGTTTTGATACAGGGGCGTTTTTTTGTTTCCGTATTTTGGGTTGCCGTCTGCGTATTGGCAGTCTAGTGTCTAGCTACTTCATTATGAAAAATAGTACGGATAGACACCTTGCGCTTCAGCATTAGTTTGTTACTTATGCGTCGGTTGTTACTGGCGCTTGTTGCAGGGCTGGGGTAGGGTAGGCGCATTTTTCTCATGGTCGTCAAGTGGTAACAACAGGCGACAACGTATTCAGAGCATGGGCGATAGCGCCTGAGCATTAGGAAAGTGGAGCACTATGGGCAAGTCACTGGTCATCGTCGAGTCGCCTGCGAAAGCGAAGACGATCAATAAGTATCTCGGCAACGATTTCATCGTAAAGTCGAGCGTGGGTCACATCCGTGACCTGCCGACCAGCGGCTCAGGTAAGGCAGCCTCCGACCCGAAGGAGCGCGCTCGCCAGGCTGCGGCAACACGCAAGATGTCGGCGGAAGAGAAAGCAGAGTACAAAAAACGTAAGGCTCATGATCAGTTAATTCGGCGGATGGGCATCGACCCGGATAACGGCTGGGAAGCTCGCTATGAGGTGCTCCCGGGTAAAGAAAAAGTCGTCGCTGAATTAAAGAAGCTGGCTGAAAAAGCGGATGCTGTTTATCTCGCAACGGATTTGGACCGCGAAGGGGAAGCAATTGCCTGGCATTTGCGCGAGACAATTGGTGGTGATAACACTCGCTATAAGCGCGTTGTATTTAATGAAATAACCAAAAATGCCATTCAGGATGCGTTTAAGTCGCCAGGGACGCTAAATATTCCCCGGGTGGAAGCGCAGCAAGCGCGCCGCTTCTTGGACCGCGTTGTTGGTTTTATGCTTTCTCCGTTGTTGTGGGCCAAGATTGCCAGGGGCTTATCAGCAGGTCGTGTTCAATCTGTCGCGGTTCGCTTGATCGTTGAGCGTGAACGAGAAATTCGTGCGTTTATTCCTGAAGAGTTTTGGGATGTCCATGCAGATCTCGCTTCCCCGGATGGCGAGCTGGTTAGATTTGCGTTGGTGCGTCAGGATGGTAAGCCCTTCCGTCCTACCTCCGAAAAGGACACGCTTGCGCGTATTGAGCAGCTGCGCAAAGCCAAGCTTGCGATTACCTCCCGTGAAGACAAACCGACGAGCTCCAAGCCAACTGCGCCGTTTATTACCTCAACACTGCAGCAGGCTGCCAGTGGCCGGTTGGGGTTCTCTGTTAAGAAAACCATGACCATGGCTCAGCGCCTCTACGAGGCCGGCTACATTACCTACATGCGTACCGATTCCACCAATCTTTCAAAGGATGCGGTAGAGAGTGTTCGCTCGTTTATTGGTGATGAGTACGGAGCACGCTATTTACCAGACTCTGCTAACCGTTACAGCAGCAAGGAGAGCGCCCAAGAAGCCCACGAGGCGATCAGGCCCTCTAGCGTTGAGCGCAAGGCAAGTGATCTCTCTGGAATGGAGCGCGACGCAGAGCGTCTCTATGAGCTGATTTGGCGTCAATTTGTGGCCTGTCAGATGACGCCTGCTGAGTACCTTTCCAGTACGCTGAGTGTTGAGGTTGATGGCTACGACTTGCGTGCCAAAGGACGAGTGCTCAAGTTTGATGGTTACACGCGGGTGATGAAGCCATCGGGTAAAAATGAAGACCAAAGCCTGCCTGATTTGCCGAAGGGCACGGCGATGGCGCTTGAGAAGCTTGATCCCCAGCAGCACTTTACTAAACCGGCCCCGCGTTATACGGAAGCCAGCTTAGTAAAAGAGCTCGAGAAGCAGGGCATTGGCCGTCCTTCTACCTATGCTGCCATCATTTCCACGATTCAGGATCGTGGTTACGTGAAGCTAGAAAGTCGCCGTTTTTATGCTGAAAAATTGGGTGATATTGTCACCGAGCGATTAAAAGAGTCTTTCCCAGATTTGATGGATTATTCGTTCACGGCTCGAATGGAAGATAGCCTGGATGAAGTTGCGGAAGGTGAGCGTAACTGGCAAGCCTTGCTAGATGCTTTCTATGGCGAATTCAGCCAGGAGCTTAGCAAGGCCGAAAGCGACGAAGGAATGCGCCCTAATCAGCCGGTTCCTACGGATATTGACTGCCCAAGTTGCGGTCGCAAAATGCAAATCCGGACGGCTTCCACCGGTGTGTTCTTGGGTTGCAGTGGTTATAACTTGCCGCCCAAAGAGCGCTGTAAAACCACCATTGATTTAATTCCTGGTGAAGAAGCTGTTGCCGAAGATGCAGGCGAAGAAGCAGAAACCAACGCACTCCGTGCCAAGCGCCGTTGCCAGAAGTGCGGAACCGCCATGGATAATTATCTCATCGATGAGGGGCGCAAACTGCATATTTGCGGCAATAGCCCTGATTGTGATGGTTATGAGGTGGAAGCAGGTAAGTTCAAAATCAAAGGGTACGACGGCCCCATTATCGAATGCGATAAGTGTGGTTCTGAGATGCAGCTTAAGTCAGGTCGATTTGGCAAATATTTCGGCTGCACCAACAGTGAGTGTAAAAACACCCGCAAGTTGCTTCGCAGTGGTGAAGTGGCACCGCCCAAAATGGACCCCATTCCCATGCCGGAATTGGCCTGCCAAAAGGTAGAAGATCACTACGTGCTGCGTGATGGTGCCAGCGGCTTGTTCTTAGCGGCCAGCAAGTTCCCTAAAAACCGTGAAACTCGTCCGCCGTTGGTCAAAGAGCTAAAAGCCCACGCCGACGAACTACCGGAAAAGTATCACTTTATCTTAAAGGCGCCCAGCGAAGACCCGGATGGCCGTCCTGCACAAATTCGCTACTCACGGAAAAATAAAGAGCAGTACGTGATGACCGATGAAGAAGGCAAAGCAACCGGCTGGAAAGCGACGTTTGAGGCGGGTAAATGGCACGTGGAGGATAAGCGCAAGTGAGCCCACGTTCTCGTACCAACCAATTGCTTTATCAAGCTGAGCTTTTGGTTGGTCTTCCAACAGGTAATGACGAACATGCTCAGGCTCGCCAAATGGCGATTGAAGAGAGCGCTTTGGCGCTCTTTGAGCTGGCATTAAACTCGCTGCTCAAAGAAGTGACCGAGCATGCGCGTCTTAACGAGCATGGCTGGCAAGTGCTCCTTAATGAGAAGGGCCCTGCCGTTGCTGAGCTGCAGCGCTTAAGAGATATGCTGCACCAGCCGGATAGCTGGTTACACTGGCTGGTGGGGCAAGTTGAGAAACTGCACAGTGACGAGGGGGCAAGTAAACGCGCAGTGCAGAACCCCTCAATGATCGCTGTCGGCAGTCAGGTGAGTGTTGCTGACCAACTGTTAGCTAACCTTCATGCTGCAAAACGCGATATTGCTGCGTTACGTGAAACTAGCCAAGAGTGGTAATTATAACGACAAACGTATTGCCTAGAGAGAGTGAATCGCAACGAGGAGATATAGATGCGCTATAACCAAGTCAAAGACTTCGTTGAATGGGCCGCGGATTATCATGGGCGCATGGCGCGTCAGTATCGTGTCGCAGCCGATTCAAGTGACCATCAACGTCTTGCCATGGCGTTAACGTATTTAGCCGACAGCGAGCTCCGGATGAAGACTGGGCTAGAAGCGCTTTTTAGTGATGGCTTTAATCATAAAGAAGTGTTGGAAATATGGTTTGATGATCCTAATGACTTTCCTCAGCCTCCAGTGCTTGAGGCGCTTGCGCAACAAACGATAGCAGACTCAATTGATGAACTAACTCGTGTAGCGGTTGAGTCGCATCGCAAGCTACAGGACCTCTATGAGCACCGCGCATCACGGGCAAAAATAGAGCCAGAGGAAACTTTTTTTAACGCTTTGGCGGAAGGACATCATGCTGAAGCGCGTAAGTTAGTAGCGAGTATGCAAGAATTCGAAGATATCTAGGTAGGCATTTGAAGTGATTTAGCTACCGTTTAATAATGGCGCGGTTGCCATATTGGCGCGCTAGCTTGTTATTTGGCTTTTTTGAAAGCACTGACATTTGGTGTGAGAATAAGGTATAACAACCGCCATAAATGCTTTGTTGGCTGGTGATGCTGGCCTATATAGAGAACGATAATGATGCCTGTAAACCGTCGCCGTTTTTTAGCGTTGGCGCTGGGCTGGCCTGCTGTGGCCAGTGCAGCGACTTCCGGTACCTTAAATAATTATGAGCCCACAGATCTGGTTGAGACGTTGCTTTCGCGTGCGAGTATCCCGCGTCACAGCAATGAACTATGGGTGTTAATTGATGATCAAGACGCCACGTTGAGTGTCTACCGTGGTAATGCGTTGGTTGAGCACTACGCGCCCATATCCCTAGGGCGAGGTGGGGCGAAAACCCAGCGGGTTCGCGGTGATAACGTGACACCGCTTGGCGAGTTTCGAATTAATCGATTTAATTACGAAAGTCAGTGGCATATCTTTATTGGTATCGATTATCCTACGCCACCTCATGCTAGGATGGCGCTCGAAAAAGGCATTTACTCCCAAGCGGATTACGATGCTTATTTTGATCACTATCAGCGCCACGGCTCACCACCGCAGAATACGGCATTAGGCGGTGCCATTGGCATACATGGTATTGGTGAGGGTGATCCAGATATTCATGGCCGGTTCCATTGGACTCAGGGTTGTGTTGCTGTCACCAACGAGCAAATTGAGCGCGTTGCGTCGCTGGTAGGTGTTGGCACTCGCGTAGTGATCCGATAGGCTATGCTGCTGAAGGAAGTTAAAGGTTTTAAATACGTGGCTATAGACAACCGCTGTGGTCTATTATAAAACAGCGTTTGACTTGCGTATATTGGCGTAATGCCATGGTACAAGTCGCTGTAAAGAACCTGCACCGCAGGTAGACAAAATTGAGCTAACGCTTTAGCCTTAAATTTGTCATACCCTTAACGTTGTACCCAAGGAAGACTCAAGGAGAACATTATGACTCTGAAGACTGCTCTGAAGATGACTGCCGCTGCCGCTTCACTGGCAATCCTGGCTGGCTGTGCTTCTACCAGCGCCCTGGAAGAAGTTCGCATGACTGCTGAATCTGCACAGGCTGATGCCGCAGAAGCACGCAGCATGGCTTCACAAGCAATGAACACTGCTAACCAAGCTCAGCGCGATGCGCAAGCTGCTCTGCAGATGTCTCAGCAGAACCGTGAAGAAATGAACCGCATGTTCCAGCGTTCCATGCAGAAGTAATTCTGCCTGGGCTCTAAGTGTTAAAGCTTAGGGTTGCTGTAGATGTAAAAAAACCCCGCCTCGGCGGGGTTTTTTTATTTTGACTCAGGTTATGCCTCTTCCTCGGCTTGTGTCGCTGTTGTGAGCTCAATTTCTTCGAATAACCCATCAAGCTCCACGGGCTCTTCTTCAGTCGGGGCTGGCGCTGGTGCTTGGGGACCATAAAGGGCTATAAGGCGACCATCCGGATTTTCTACTGCTAGTTTTACCTGGGCATAGTCAATTTCTGCTTGGTCTTCAGCAAGTTCGCTTACTCGTTCGATGGCATTAAGCAGTGGCTCAAAATCACCAACGTTTTCTTCAAGCTGAGGGTAAGACTGTACAAACAGTGTGCCGTCCGCTGCCCAGCCTGCTTTAAACGGTGCATCCATCAAGTTGACTTGAGTGCCGGTAGGCATGCGCTCGTAGAGCGATTTGATATCTTCGGGGAACATGCGGATGCAGCCGCGGCTGACCCGCATGCCCACCCCTTCAGGGCGGTTGGTGCCATGAATCAGGTAGCTAGGCATCGCCAGCAATATAGCGTGACGACCCAGTGGGTTGTTGGGGCCAGCAGGCACAATAGAAGGGGCTGGCTCGCCACGTGCAGCTGCTTCACGACGCATAGAGGCTGGCGGCGCCCAGGCAGGATCTTTTACCTTTACGGTCGTGCGGGTAATGCCGACCGGTGTGGCAAATTCTTCACGGCCAACACTGACAGGGTAGGTTTCAACAATGCCAGGGTTGTCAGCCGGATAATAATAGAGCCGCAGTTCAGACAAATTTACGACCACGCCTTCGCGGGGTGCAGGCGGTAAAATATAGCGCGCAGGTATAACGATTTCTGTGCCTTCCCCAGGTACCCACATACTGACGCCTGGATTAGCCATACGAATCTCTTCGTAGCCAATGTTATGGCGTCGCGCGATATCGATGAGTGTGTCTTCAGGATCTTCTACGACGACGGTGTAGTGTTCTCCAATAATGTCACCTTCTTCAGGAAGGCGAAAATGGCCGCGGGGTAGTTCTCTTTGCTCATCGAGCTGGTCAGCGCTGGTAAGCGCCTCTTCTGTAGCAGGGGCTGAGCCTTCAGCCGTATCGGCTGAAGACTGTGCATAAATAGGGGTAGAGAGGCTTGCTGTAAGTAAGACAGCTAAGCTCGTTGGGCCCCAGGCGTTATATAGCTTACGAATGTTCATGGTGGTTCCTAGTTAATTTATGCGCCACATTGCTGCAAACTAGCATTGTCATGGGCGGCAGTTAGAGGGCCGTGTGTAGGGCTTTCATACAAGTTTGCCCCAAGGTTCACGCCGCCGCTACTTTTTGATTGAGTGTTGTCAGCAGAGCTTCGACTTTATCAAAACGCTGTTCGGTAGTTTCCATTGGGAATTCAAATCGTAAAGTGTCTGAGCCATCCAGTCGGTAGTGCTGTGGCGATTTTTGAATGAGTGTCACAAGTGTTAACGGATCGACCTGGGTCGAGCCGTTGAAAAGTACTCGTCCACGGTTTTCACCGGCTTCAATGCGCGCGACACCTAGTTGTTCAGCGCGGTGGCGAAGCCTAGTCTGGCGTATCAGGTTCTTCAAGGGCTGAGGAAGGAGTCCAAAGCGATCAATAAGCTCGACTTGTAGCTCCTTAAGTTCAGCGTCGCTCTGGGTGTTGGCGATACGCTTATACATCACCAGGCGCTGTTGTACGTCGTGAATATAGTCGTCTGGAATCAATGCTGGCAGGTTGAGGCTAATCTCGACACCGGTGTTGAAGGGGGCGTCAATGTTAGGCGTTTTGCCCGCACGGATAGCCTTGACCGCGCGATCCAGCATTTCCATGTAAAGCGTGTAGCCGATGGTTTCCATTTGGCCGCTCTGCTCGTCGCCTAGGAGCTCGCCTGCGCCACGTATCTCCATGTCATGACTTGCTAAGGTGAAACCAGCGCCGAGATCATCGGAGGCGCTAATCGCTTCCAGGCGTTTCACGGCATCTCGTGTCATTGCCTTGGGGGGCGGCGTTAGTAGGTAAGCATATGCTTGGTGGTGGCTGCGTCCAACGCGGCCACGCAGTTGGTGTAGCTGGGCTAGGCCAAACTTATCGGCGCGCTCAATCAGGATCGTATTGGCGCTGGGCACGTCAATGCCCGTTTCGATAATGGTAGAGCACACTAGCACATTGAAGCGACGATGATAGAAGTCTGACATGACTCGCTCAAGGCTGCGCTCGGGTAATTGGCCGTGAGCAACAGCAACCCGGGCCTCTGGCACCAGTTCGCGGATCTGTTCGGCAGCATTTTCAATCGTTTTTACTTCATTGTGCAAAAAGTAGACTTGTCCGCCGCGTAATATTTCACGCAGCAGCGCCTCTTTAATGACGCTGCTGTCTCGCTGTTGCACAAAGGTTTTGACCGATAAGCGGCGCGCGGGTGGAGTGGCAATAATCGAAAGATCTCGGATACCGCTCATGGCCATATTCAAGGTGCGCGGAATCGGTGTTGCCGTTAGCGTCAGAATGTCGATTTCGGCGCGCAGCGTTTTGAGTTTCTCTTTCTGTGCGACCCCAAAGCGGTGCTCTTCGTCGATAATTAAAAGCCCCATTTTGGGTAGCTCAACGCTTTTAGACAGCAGTTTATGGGTGCCGATTACGATGTCAGTTTGGCCATTTTTGATGCTTTCCAAGGTTTGCGTCATTTCCTTGCCGCCTGTGAAGCGCGAAATAAGGCTAATATTCACGGCGGTGTCGGCAAAGCGGTCGCGAAAGTTTTCAAAGTGCTGGCGAGCTAACAGTGTGGTGGGCACAAGCACCACGACTTGGCGACCGGTTTGAACGGCCAGGAATGCAGCGCGCATGGCGACTTCGGTTTTACCAAAGCCTACATCGCCACAAACGACGCGATCCATTGGCTGAGGAGAGATCATGTCGCTTATAACTGCTTCAATGGCGGCCTGCTGGTCAGGGGTTTCTTCAAATGGGAAGCTGGCAGAGAAACGAACGTATTCATCACCTGGCGTATCATAAATGAAGCCTTCCTGAGCCTCCCTCCGGGCGTAGATATCGAGTAGCTCAGCGGCAGTGTCGCGGATTTTTTCAGCCGCTTTACGACGTGCCTTTTCCCACTGATCTGAGCCTAACCGGTGCAGCGGAGCGAGTTCGTCATCAGCGCCGCTATAGCGAGAAATAAGATGCAGGCTGTCGACCGGGACATAGAGCTTGGCACCATCGGCATATGAAAGCGCCAGGAATTCGTTAGCTTGCCCGCCAGCTTCAAGGGTTTCCAGCCCCAGGTAGCGGCCGACGCCATGTGCTTGGTGAACAACCGGTGCGCCTTCTCGTAACTCAGATAGATGGCGCACGGCCAATTCGTTGTCGTCGGTCGCTTTTTCTCGCCGCCGGCTCTGGCGTACGACATCGCCAAAGAGCTCTGTCTCGCTGATCACTGCGACATTCGGTTCGCTAAGCCACAAGCCGCTGCCTACCAAACTTTCAGTAATGGCAATGCGGTCAGTGCTGCTTAAAAAGTCTTGAAAGCTGTCAATATGGGGCAGTTTTAAATTAAGCGGCGCCAATACTTCTTCTAATGCTTCTCTGCGTCCCCGCGACTCGGCAACAAACAGTACCCGCGTAGCTTGCTGCGCATCCAGAAAGGTAGCCAGTTCGTTAAGGGGTTGCTTGGCACGAGCGTTAATTGCCAGCGAGGGGAGTGCTTGGGCTTTCGGCGCCAGGGCATGGCGTTGCGTGTTGTCTTCGGTTAGTTCGATTCGCGGGCGAGCTTTGATCGCCGAAAAAACATCATTAACGGGAATGAAGGCGCGAAGAGGTGGTAAAAGGGGGCGTGTCGGATCAACACCCAAATTATCGTAGCGTGATTCAATAGACTGCCAGTGCTGCTCAGCTGCTTCGAATACACCTGGCAACAGTGCCACACGGGTGTCATCGGTAACGTGCTCAAATAAAGAAGCAGTTTCGTCGAAGAACAGTGGCAAATATTGTTCCAAACCCGGGGAGGGGATGGCTTTCAGTGCATCGTTATAGAGAGGGCACTGGCGCGGATCAACATCAAAAAGCGTTTCAAACTGTTCTCGGAAACAAGCAATGGCGCTGCGACTTAGCGAGTACTCATGAGCTGGGAGTAGCTCAATCACATCGACTTTATTGGTAGAGCGCTGATTGCCAGGGTCGAAATGGCGTAGCGTATCGATTTCGTCATCAAACAAATCGATACGAATTGGCTCATCCATGCCCATGGCGAAAAGGTCGATGATCGCGCCGCGCATGGCGTATTCGCCAGGCTCGTAGACCGTTTCTACGGCACGATAACCTGCCCGCGATAGCGATTCGCGAAATGTTTCCCGATTTAGCTTAGCGCCCGCTTTAAGCGTCATCACGCGCCCGGCAATGTATGATACGGGAGGCAGACGCTGCATCAGCGTATTGATTGGCACCAGCACAATACCGCGTACGCCATCCTGCAATAAGCGCAGCGTGCGTAGGCGTGACGAGATAATATCCTGATGCGGGGAGAAGCTGTCATAAGGCAGCGTTTCCCAATCTGGAAAGGGCAGGACGGGAACATTGCTATAGAATGCCAGATCCTGTTCCAGGCGCTGTGCGCTGGCAGTATTCGGCGTAATAACCAATAATGGTGCGCTTAACGCGACCTGAGCCAGCGCTAGGGCAGTTGCACTGCCCGGCGGCGCTGTTAGGTAGAGCGTGTCGCGAATCCCTTTGGGCTGGGGTGGTTCGAGCAGAGAAAAAGAGGACATAGTCACGGTATCGTTTTGCGCTGAAACGGAATCTGGATCATACACGATCAGTACTTTCAGGCAGAGGCCTGCGCAAAGCAACCACGAGTAGTTAAGTCAGTCTTGTGGTTTCGATACACTATTGTGGTTTGTAGTCAATCCGCTTTTTCTGTAATACCCCTACATGTTGTGCGACTATCCATTCATTGCGGCATGTTGGTAAGCCCAGGATAATGTTCTAAGAAATTTCTTTTCACTACCCAATGAGGCCGCACGTGAGTCAGCAAGCTCTCGAAAACGTTTTTCAGGAATGGCAAAGCAACGAAGCTCTGGCTGAGCAAATGATTCCACTGGTGGGCCAGCTGTATCGCCAAAACAATGTTGTCGCCACTATGTTCGGTCGCTCCCTGATTAAGCGGTCAGTTATTCGCATCCTCAAAGATCACCGCTTTGTACGCAAAATTGAAGGCACTGAGCTATCTGTTGAAGATACGTTCCCCATCGTAAAAGCGATGAGCGAGATGAACCTCGGGCCTGCTCATGTTGACGTTGGTAAGCTGGCCGTTAACTTTAAGCGCCAGGGTGGTAGTGATCTTGATGCTTTCCTGCGTAAAGAGCTTGCTGAAATTATTGATGGCTTTCAGCCGAATGGCAGTAAAGGCGAGCCTCAAGACGTCGTGCTTTACGGCTTTGGTCGTATTGGTCGTTTGCTGGCGCGAGTAATGGTTGAAAAAGCGGGCGGCGGTAATCTGTTGCGCTTGCGGGCCATTGTTGTGCGTGGCCGCGGTGATGTGGCAAAAGACCTCGAAAAGCGTGCCAGTCTGCTGCGTCGTGATTCGGTACATGGGCCTTTCGATGGCACGATTACCGTCGATGTTGAAGCGCGTACACTTATCGTCAATGGTAATGTGATTCAGGTTATTTACGCCGATTCACCGAGTGAAATTGATTACACCGCCTACGGTATCGACAACGCTGTGATTGTTGATAACACCGGTATCTGGCGCGACGAGGCTGGCTTGGGTCAGCATCTTGAGTGTAAGGGTGCTAAGAAAGCATTGTTAACGGCCCCAGGCAAAGGCGATATCAAAAATATCGTATTCGGCATTAACCATGAAACAATTGGCGATAATGACCGTATCGTGTCGGCTGCGTCCTGTACTACCAACGCCATTGTGCCAGTGCTAAAAGCGCTAAATGATGAGTATGGCGTAGTGACAGGGCACGTAGAGACCGTGCACGCCTACACCAACGACCAAAACCTGATCGATAATTACCACAAAGGCGACCGTCGTGGCCGTAGTGCGGCGCTGAATATGGTATTGACCGAAACAGGTGCAGCAAAAGCAGTCGCAAAAGCGCTACCTGAACTTGAAGGTAAGCTCACAGGTAACGCCATTCGCGTGCCTACGCCTAATGTTTCTATGGCTATTTTGAATTTAACCTTGGAAAAGGGCACCGATGCAGAGGCGTTGAACGATTACCTGCGTCGCGTATCGATTGATTCTTCCTACCAGAAGCAGATTGACTTCGTTGATTCAGCAGAAGTTGTATCGTCTGACTTTGTTGGCAATCGTCATGCGGGTATTGTCGATGCTAAAGCCACCATCGCAAACGGTAACCACGCCGTCGTTTATGTGTGGTATGACAATGAATTTGGCTATAGCTGCCAAGTTATTCGTATTCTTCAGCATATGTCTAATGTGAAGTTTTTGAAGCTGCCGCATTAAGCCGTTTGAGCATTAATGGCGTTTAAGCAGCAGTTAATGCGCTTTTAGCCGCTAAGTTGTACCAAAAGCCACCTCCGGGTGGCTTTTTTTGTGTTGAAAGCGAGATCAGCTCAAGCGTCTATAGCACTTTAGGAGGCTGTCAGGGATGTGGTCATTGGCCGCGCTTATCTTTATAATACGATGGATTTTTCGGGGTGGTTCAAGCGTGCTTGAGCCTGACTGGTAACAATCTGAACAGACAATAAAAATTTACTGAACAGAAATAAGCATTCGAACCCCTTACCTTCGTATATCCGATCCATCAACTGGGCGAGACTATGATCGAAGTCAAAAAAGGCCTGGATCTCCCCATCACGGGAGCGCCCGAGCAGCGTATTGAAGATGCGCGGCCTGTGCGCCACGTGGCAATCCTGGGCACCGACTACGTTGGCATGAAGCCGACGATGGAAGTTCAGGAAGGGAATAAGGTCAAACTGGGCCAATTACTCTTCACCGATAAGAAAATTGATGGTGTACGCTTTACAGCGCCCGCCAGCGGTGAAGTCGTGGCTATTAACCGTGGCGAAAAGAGACGTCTGCTGTCTGTCGTTATTAAAGTCGATGAAAATGAAGAAGCGATGACATTTGCTTCTCATGATCGTGACGCTTTAGGGCAGCTTGAACGTCAATCTGTTGTTGATCAACTGGTTGAGTCAGGGCTTTGGACTGCTTTGCGCACCCGGCCTTTCTCTCGCACGCCAGCTATCGACAGCACACCTACCGATATTTTTGTTACTGCTGTGGATACTCATCCACTCAGCGCTGACCCTGCGGTAGTGATTAACGAAAACTCCCAGGCATTTGAAGACGGCCTCAAGGTGCTAACCCGCCTGACCGAGGGCAACGTTTTTCTGTGTACGGGTGCTAATGCTTCCATTCCTGGTGGTAATGTCAGCGGCGTAAAGACTGAGAGCTTTGCTGGCCCGCATCCGGCAGGTTTGGTAGGAACGCATATTCATTATCTTTCACCGGTAGCCCTGCACAAAAAAGTGTGGCACATCGGTTATCAGGATGTGATTGCGTTTGGCAAGCTGTTTGTAGAAGGCAAGCTTGATACAAGCCGTATCATTGCTGTCGGCGGCCCGCGTGCTGAAAATCCTCGCTTATTGCGCACCCGTATTGGTGCCAGTACGGAGGAGTTGTTAGCAGGTGAGGTCATCAAACCCGATGACACCCGTGTTATTTCAGGTTCTGTGTTCTCTGGTGCTTCCGCTGAAGGGAGTCTGACTTACTTGGGACGTTTCCATAACCAAGTAAGCTTGCTCGAGGAAGGTAACAAGCGCACCTTCTTGGGATGGATGTCTATGGGTGCTAATCGGCACTCAATCATGGGCATTTACATTTCTAAGATTAAAGGCCTAAGCAATTATGCACCAACCACGTCAACCAATGGCTCTGAACGTGCCATGGTGCCGATCGGTGCATATGAAGCCATTATGCCTCTGGATGTTATGCCAACACAGCTGCTACGCACGCTGATCGTGGGTGACATTGAAGTTGCCATGCAACTTGGGTGTCTTGAGTTAGACGAAGAGGATTTGGCACTGTGTACCTATGTTTGCCCAGGCAAATACGAGTACGGCCCTATCCTGCGTGACAATCTCACCATGATCGAGAAAGAGGCCTGATGATGGGTATTCGACAAACACTCGATAATCTCGAGCCGCACTTCCATAAAGGTGGTAAGTACGAAAAGTTCTACCCGCTCTACGAAGCGGTAGATACTATTTTCTACTCGCCCCCCAGCGTTGCTAAAACCACCGCCCACGTGCGTGACGGTATCGATCTAAAGCGCATCATGATCACCGTTTGGCTGTGTACTTTCCCGGCGATGTTCTTCGGTATGTGGAACGCAGGCTGGCAGGCCAACACCGCCATTGATGCAGGCTATGCCTCAATGAACGGTTGGCGTGAAGCGATCATGATGACCCTGGCGGGTGGACATGATCCCAGCAGCTTATGGGCTAACTTTGTCCTTGGTGCGACCTACTTCCTGCCTATCTATCTTGTCACCTTTGCGGTGGGTGGTTTTTGGGAAGTACTGTTCGCAATCAAACGTGGTCATGAGGTTAACGAAGGTTTCTTCGTCACCTCGGTACTGTTTGCGCTGATTCTGCCGGCGACTATTCCGCTTTGGCAGGTTGCTCTGGGTATCACCTTTGGTGTGGTAATCGGTAAAGAGATCTTCGGCGGCACGGGTAAAAACTTCTTGAACCCCGCGCTTACTGGCCGTGCGTTTCTTTACTTTGCCTACCCAGCGCAAATCTCAGGGGATGCCGTATGGGTAGCCGCTGATGGCTATACGGGTGCAACTGCGCTCTCCATGGCGTTCCAAGACGGTATGACAGCACTGACTGATACCATGAGCTGGTGGGATGCTTTCCTTGGCTTTATCCCTGGCTCAGTGGGTGAGGTCTCGACACTGGCGATCTTCATTGGTGCGGCAGTACTGTTGTGGACGCGTATTGCATCATGGCGAATCATGCTGGGTGTTCTTCTGGGCATGGTCGTCACCAGTACGCTGTTTAATCTGATTGGTTCTGATAGCAACCCCATGTTCGCAATGCCCTGGTACTGGCATTTGGTGATTGGTGGCTTCGCTTTCGGCATGGTGTTTATGGCAACGGACCCGGTGTCTGCTTCCATGACTAACCAGGGGCGCTTGGTGTTTGGTGCGTTGATCGGTGTGATGACCGTTCTGATCCGTGTGGTAAACCCCGCCTTTCCTGAGGGCATCATGCTGGCCATTCTGTTCGCTAACTTATTTGCGCCGCTGATTGACCACATGTTCGTCCAGGCCAATATTAAACGCCGTCTCAAGCGGACTGGCGTAGCGGCCGAGGAGAATGCCTAATGGCACAAGGTAACAACTCCATCAAAAAGATCCTAACCGTAGCGTTTTCGCTGTGTATCGTGTGCTCGGTAATCGTTTCGACGGCTGCCGTTGCGTTGCGACCCATGCAGCAGCTCAACCAGGAATTGGATCGTAAAACCAACATTCTTAACGTAGCGCGCCTCTATGAGCCGGGTATGGATGTTGAGGAAGCGTTCCGCACGCAAATCACGGCACGTGTCGTTGAGCTGGATACCGGTGAGTACACCGATCAATTCGACCCAGCTACCTTCGATGGCTTCGAAGCATCTCGTGATCCTGCAACGGGTCGTACGCTTTCCGGTGATCGCGACATTGCAGGTCTGTCTCGTGTTGAGAACTTTGCGACGGTTTATCTTGTCGGTGATGCTGAAAACCCCGAGCAGATTGTTCTGCCCATTCGTGGGCAAGGACTATGGGGCCGCATGATGGGCTTCCTCGCGGTTGAAGGCGACGGTAACACTATCGTCAGTATCACCTACTACGACCATAGCGAAACGCCCGGTCTTGGTGCTGAGGTAAATAATCCGCGTTGGCAAGCTCAATGGGAAGGTAAGAAGATTTACGACGAAGAGGGCGACCTCTCACCGGAAATCCACCTGACCAAAGGCGGCGCAAGCAACGAGCACGAGGTTGATGCGCTTTCTGGTGCAACGCTAACCAGTAACGGCGTGACCAACATGCTGCAGTTCTGGTTCAGCGAAGAGGCTTTCGCTCCGTATTTGGCTAACTTCCGTAGTGGTACTGAACCAGAAGATGCCGAAGACACCGATACCGACTTCGACGACGTTGAGGGGGCCTGATCATGGCGGATGTAAATGCAAAAAGTGTTTTAACGGCGCCGATTTTTAAGAACAACCCCATTGCGCTACAAATTTTGGGGATCTGTTCTGCTCTAGCGGTTACCACCAGCATGAGCGTATCGCTGGTAATGGCGCTAGCGGTTATTTTTGTGACGGCCTTTTCGAACCTGTTCGTATCGTTGATCCGGAACCATATTCCGTCTTCGATCCGTATCATTGTTCAAATGACCATTATTGCGTCGCTGGTTATCGTGGTTGACCAGATCCTTAAAGCTTACGCTTATGAAATGTCTAAGCAGCTGTCAGTATTTGTGGGTCTGATCATCACCAACTGTATCGTAATGGGCCGTGCGGAAGGTTTTGCGATGTCCAATACGCCGGGCATGTCGTTCCTTGACGGTATCGGTAACGGCTTGGGCTACGGCTTTATCTTAATGGTCGTTGGCTTCTTCCGTGAGTTACTGGGTGCTGGCAGTCTGTTTGGCTTTACCATTCTGCCAACAGTGCAAAATGGTGGTTGGTATGTGCCCAATGGTCTATTGCTCCTGCCGCCTTCTGCCTTCTTTATTATCGGTTTGCTGATCTGGGTTTTACGTTCAGTCAATCCTGAGCAGGTAGAAGAGAACGAGTTCAAAATGAAGCACAACACCAAGCCGAAGGAGGCCGTGTAACATGGAACACTATCTAAGCCTTTTCGTTGCTTCGGTTTTTGTTGAGAACTTGGCACTGGCCTTCTTCTTGGGGATGTGTACATTCCTGGCGGTATCTAAGAAGGTTTCCGCTGCATTTGGCCTCGGGATTGCCGTTATTGTCGTACTGACAATCTCGGTTCCGGTCAATAATCTAGTGTTCAACCTACTGCTGGCTGAAGGCGCTTTGTCTTGGACTGGCATAAGCGGTGCTGAAAACATCGATCTTTCATTCCTGGGTCTGCTGAGCTACATCGGCGTTATTGCCGCACTGGTTCAGATTCTGGAAATGTTCCTCGATAAATATGTTCCTGCGCTATACAACGCGCTGGGCGTATTCCTGCCGCTGATTACCGTTAACTGCGCCATCCTAGGTGGCGTACTGTTCATGGTTGAGCGTAACTACAACTTCGGTGAATCCGTAATCTACGGTTTCGGTTCTGGTGTTGGCTGGGCGCTTGCAATTACAGCGTTGGCTGGTATCCGGGAAAAGCTGAAGTATAGCGACGTGCCTGGCGGTCTTCAGGGTCTTGGCATCACGTTTATTACCGTTGGCTTAATGTCGTTGGGCTTTATGTCCTTCTCAGGCATTCAGCTTTAATCGGAGCCGGTTTTCTCGGCAGCTCAGGCTGCCGAGGTACAGAAACCTTCAGCAATAGGAAACCGACATGGTTGATACATCTGTCATCTTGCTCGGTGTTGTCATGTTCACGGTCATCGTTATTAGCTTAACGGCGATCATTCTGGCAGCGCGCAGCAAGCTAGTGAGTAGCGGGGACGTGACGATTGAAGTCAACGGCGACCCCGAGCACACCCTGCAGACTCAGGCTGGTGGTAAGCTTCTTAACACCCTAGCTGCAAACGGAATCTTTCTTTCCTCTGCCTGTGGTGGCGGCGGTTCTTGCGCTCAGTGTAAGTGCCGAGTAGAAGAGGGCGGCGGCTCCATTTTGCCGACGGAAGAATCTCATTTCACTATGCGTGAAAAGAAAGAAGGCTGGCGTCTGTCTTGTCAGGTTCCTGTGAAGCAGGACATGAAAGTAGAAGTGCCTGAAGAAGTCTTCGGCGTTAAGAAGTGGGAGTGTGAAGTTACCGCGAACCCCAACGTCGCGACCTTCATTAAAGAGTTGAACCTGAAGCTGCCCGAAGGCGAGGAAGTTGCCTTCCGCGCCGGTGGTTATGTACAGCTGGTAGCGCCGCCTTACGATATTAAGTTCGCCGATTTTGACATCGAAGAAGAGTATCGTGGCGATTGGGAAAAATTTGATATGTTCAAAATTTCCCATAAGAATAACGAGGAAGTTATCCGCGCTTACTCCATGGCTAACTACCCGGATGAGAAAGGCCTCCTCAAGTTCAATATTCGTATCGCGACGCCGCCTCCGGGCACAAGCCACCCGCCGGGCCTTATGTCGACCTACGTCTTCAATTTGAAGCCGGGCGACAAAGTGACCGTTATGGGGCCGTTTGGCGAGTTCTTTGCCAAAGACACAGATGCGGAAATGATCTTTGTCGGTGGTGGTGCGGGTATGGCGCCAATGCGTAGCCACATTTTCGATCAGCTCAAACGCTTGAAGTCAGATCGTAAAATTACTTTCTGGTACGGTGCGCGCTCTTGGCGTGAGACCTTCTACAACGAAGAGTATGATCAGCTAGCCGAAGAGTTCCCGAACTTTGAGTGGCACTTGGCGCTTTCTGATCCTCAGCCAGAAGATAATTGGGAAGGGCCGACAGGCTTCATCCACAATGTATTGTACGAAAACTATCTGAAGGACCACCCAGCTCCGGAAGATTGTGAGTACTACATGTGTGGGCCGCCCATGATGAACGCGTCTGTTATCAAGCTATTGCTCGATATGGGCGTGGAGCCGGAAAACATCCTGCTGGATGACTTCGGCGGTTAACAATGTGATTGTGTAAGTTGCCTTCGGGCATGAGCGGGGCTGGCCTTTTGGTCAGCCCCGTTTGTATGTGAATGGTTGAAAAACGATGAGTTGCCTGATCATTTTGAAGTGGCTGAGGTACAATAGGTATTAAAATTCTACGGCACTTAACGACATGACCGTTGTCGGCAGGTGAGCAGTTAATGCAATGCTGGGAGGTGAACATGACAATCTGGCTACTGGTATTTGGTTTTATGGCGCTGGTAATGACGGCAATGGCCGTTGGCGTCTTAATGGGCCGCAAACCTATTGCGGGTTCCTGTGGTGGATTAAATCAGTTAGGCCTAAAAGAAGGCTGTGACATCTGCGGCGGCAAAGATGAGGTTTGCGAAGAAGAAAACCGCAAGCGTGGAAGCGTACGTCGGCGTAGTGATGAAAGCCGTGGAGCTGACCTAGGTTATGACGCAACACGTCGTTAATCTAGCCATTGGCTGCTCAGACGCTCGCTTACCGCGAGCGTTTATGTAAATGCCATTGTTGAGAGCGCTTTTAAGTCAGGAATAAGGAGATCCAAGTCGTATGGCCGTTCACAATTACGATGTTGTGGTGATAGGTACTGGTCCCGCTGGGGAAAGCGCTGCTATTAACGCCGCAAAGCATGGCAAGCGAGTGGCGATTATTGAAAAGCAGGCCCAGGTGGGGGGTAACTGCACCCACTGGGGAACGATCCCTTCAAAAGCGCTGCGCCATCAGGTCAAACAGATCATGGCGTTCAATACCAACCGTATGTTCCGCGATATCGGTGAACCCCGCTGGTTTTCTTTTCCTAAAGTGATGGAGCGCTCGCGTGGCACCATCGATAAACAGGTCGAAATGCGCACAACGTTTTACGCGCGCAACCGCATTGATCTGTTTCATGGTGTAGCGCGTTTTAAAGATGAGCATACCGTGGTGGTGCGAGACCGGCAGGAAGGTGTGGAAGAGCTGGTAGCCAAGAAAATTGTTATTTCTACCGGCTCTCGGCCTTATCGTCCGGCGGATATTAACTTTCGTCATCCGCGCATTTACTGCTCTGATACGATCCTCAGCCTTTCCCATACCCCGCGGACACTGGTGATCTTTGGGGCAGGTGTTATCGGTTGTGAGTACGCCTCTATCTTTTCGGGTCTTGGCGTTAAGGTTGATTTGATCAACAACCGCGATAGCCTGCTGTCATTTTTGGATGATGAGATCAGTGATGCGCTTTCCTACCATCTGCGTAAACACGGTGTGCTGATCCGCCATAACGAAGACTATAAAAGTGTCGAAGGTGACGACGCGGGCGTAACCGTAAACCTGAAGTCGGGCAAGAAAATCCGCGCCGATGCGTTTCTTTGGGCGAATGGCCGTACCGGTAATACCGATAGCCTTGGACTTGAGAACATTGGCTTAGAGGCAAACGGCCGAGGCCAGCTTAGCGTTGATGAGCACTACCGCACCGCGATTGCGCATATTTACGCTGCCGGCGATGTGATTGGTTGGCCGAGTCTCGCCAGTGCTGCCTACGACCAGGGATTAAACTCGTGTAACGAGCTACTGGAAAAAGAGTATCGCTTCGTTAGCGATGTACCCACTGGGATCTACACGATTCCCGAAATTAGCTCTTTCGGCCCCAACGAGCGTGAGCTGACGGAAGCTAAAGTGCCCTATGAAGTAGGTAAGGCCTTCTTTAAAGATACTGCGCGTGCGCAAATCACCGGCGATACAGTGGGCATGCTGAAGATTTTGTTCCACCAAGACACGCTGGAGATTCTGGGTATCCATTGCTTTGGTGACCAAGCGTCGGAAATTCTACACATCGGCCAGGCGATTATGCAGCAGGAAGGTGAGGCGAATACCGTGAAGTACTTCGTTAATACCACTTTCAATTATCCAACGATGGCAGAAGCGTACCGAGTGGCGGCGCAGAATGGCTTAAACCGAGTGTTTTAAAATATTTTAAGCATGGGGGCTATGCCCCCCATGCTTACACCTCACAAACCATCCAGCAGTTGCTGAGCGCGTGGCTGCCAGTCACCGTCTAAGGCGGCAGCCTGAGTGAGTGCTTCGCGCGCACCTTCGCTATTTTCTTGCTGAAGCCTGAGTATGGCGACATTGAGCCATGCAGCGCCCATGGCAGGGTCAAGCTGTGTGGCTGATTCGAAGGCTTCCAGCGCTGCTTGAGGTTGTTGATCGGCGTATAGCGCATTGCCGAGTGCAAATTGACCCAGCGGATGAGCAGGGAAGCGTTCTGCAAAGACTTGCCAGCTGGAAAGTGTTGCTACAGGCCCATGCTGCTCCTCGTAAGCGCTAATGGCCTCCAGCGCATTGCGGGCGGTGACGCCTTCGGGCAGGCTGCCAGGTTCACTAACCACAAATCCCCAGCGCTCACTGCGTGCCCAGGTAGCATCAAAGCGGCTAAACGACATCGTATGCCGTTCGATTTCGCCACTACGTAAAATCAGCGTTTCATTAGCTAAATCAAAACCAATGGCTACTGCGTAGTGCCACATCGGGAAAGCTGGCAAGGCGAGGTTTTGCATCACCACTACAGGGTCACCTGCCTCCAGGTGGCCAAGCAATGCATCCATGGTGCCACGAACGGGAATCGCCAACTGCTTATAACGGCGCACAGTGGCTAGCATTTCAGGTTGGACGCTACCCTCTCGCCCAGGCAGAAATACCTGTGGGATTAACTGCTCAAGCCCTGCATCTACCCCCTGGTGATTGAGCACCATTGCCAGCGTTGCTGGGCCACACTGATACGCCGTCTGGGCGTAAAACGGTACTTCGGTCAGCTCAGTTTGCGGTGCTAGGCTAGCCTTAGTGCTTTCTAGCAGCACTGGGCTTCTGGCGCAGCCGCTAAGCAGAGTGGACAGCAGTAGGGCAAGCAGTAAAACGCCCGCAAAGCGGGCGTTTAAGAGGTGTTTCATCATGGTTGTCAAATCAGCGAGTGAACGGATAAACATCGGTCAGGCCGAGAATGTCAGTCACCAGTAGGATAACAAATACCGCAAACAGGGCGCCGATCACGCCGGCGCCGGCAGGCAGCTGTTCGAGTTGTTCGGCCATTTGCTGTGCTTCTGCATCGCTTAGTGCGGCAACGCGGGCTTCAACGTCATCTACATCGACACCCTGCTTGAGCAGCTCTTCTTGCACATCTGCACGGGCGAGAATTTCATTGATACGCTCGCGGTCAGCACCTGCGCGGTCGCCGGCTAAAACAGATTGCGTAGAGACTAATTCTGTCGCGGCAGCGTCCATACTCTGCGGGGCTGTGGGCGCAGCGGCAACAGGTAGGCTGGTAATGACTAACGCAGCGATCAGTAAGCTTGAGAGGTAAGCGCGCACTTTTTTCATTGTCTTCATCCTTAGACGTATCGGGGAGCAAGGTGATTTATAACTTGAATCAATAGTATAGAAATAAACCGTAGTGGATTTAAGGCGAAAACGAAAAGTACTAATTATTTGCACTAATGCGGTAGGTCCAAGGGGATTCAGCTAACAGCCCCTTAGCACCCGCCATGGTCATGGCTAGGTCATGAAGACCTGGCCATAAGGGCACCGCAGAAGCTCCTTTTACAGCAAGATCTAACCGTTGGGCCATCAGCAGGAGTTTGTGTAAACGTTTCATTGATAGGCGACTGATCGCTTTTTGATAAGCGGGGCGGCGTTTATCAAAAATCATTGGTTTCTGGGTTTTACACGCGTGCTCAAAGCTTTGTCCCTGATCCAAATGCTGGTGCAGCGAAAGCAGGGTGCGTAGCTCGCGACTGAGTGCCCAAAGCACGATGGGGGCTTCAACCCCTTCACTGCGCAGCCCATTAACGATACGCGAGGTACGGCTTGGCTCTCCTTTTAAACAGGCATCCGCAAGGTTAAACACATCAAAGCGAGTGCTGTCTTCCACGCCTTGGGCGATGCTTTCAACATTAAGGCGAGTGTTAGGTGGATGAATCAGCGCCAGTTTTTGCAGCTCTTGGTCAGCGGCCAACAGATTACCTTCGGTACGCTCACCCAATAAGCGAGCCGCTTCTAGGTCAATTTGCAAACCATGCAGCGATGCGCGATCCCGCAGCCAGTAGCCTAAGCGCGAAGCATCGACGGGCCATACAGGTACAAATAAACCGTGTTTATCGAGTGCTTTAAACCAAGCGCTTTTTTGTTGCTTGGCGTCTAACTTGCCCATGCTGATTAGCAACAAGTCGTCACTGCCATCCATCAATTCAGCATACTGTGCCAGTGCTTTATTGCCATCTTGGCCGAGTTTGTGCGTCCCCAGCCTAAGTTCCAGAAGCTTATTAGAGGCAAATAAAGAGAGGTTGCTG
Organism: Halomonas sp. KG2; assembly: GCA_030440445.1. Taxonomy (NCBI): domain Bacteria; kingdom Pseudomonadati; phylum Pseudomonadota; class Gammaproteobacteria; order Oceanospirillales; family Halomonadaceae; genus Halomonas; species Halomonas sp. KG2. The sequence goes on from CP098528.1 coordinate 1,911,913, forward strand.
GCGGTTTCCAGCAGCCGACCCCAGGCAAAGTTAGGCTCTACATCAAGCACTTCCCGCTCTTCAACACCCGCTTGCCGCGCGGCTGAGCGCACGGCATCACAGGCGTCACGATGTTGCAGTGGCTCATCACCGGCAACAATCACCACCTTAGGCAATTTTTTTGCTAAGGCCGCGGGAAGCTGATCCGAAAATACCTTCACTGAATGGCCTCAAGGTTCGCCAGTCTTTCGACAATGCGCTCAGCCAGTTGCCGCGTTAGCGTTTGTTCCGCTTCTTGAAAGAGGGTTTCGCGATTGAGTAGATCATCATCGCTGACCCGAATGCGTGTATCGGTCGTTATCGTTGCATTATTAAGCACATAAGCATTGTCCTCTCGCTGCTGTACGGAGAGAGACGTGCTTAGCGTTAGCTCATGTTCTTGGCTGGCACGCCCTTCGCTGCCAATACGGCGTTGGCGAAGCGTCGGTGAGCCCAGCGTGACCCGCCAGGGAGCGCCATCAGAAACCTCGCTGCTTTGCTGTAGTAACCGGATGCGTAGCTGTTGGGCCAAGGCGCTTTTGTCGTCGCCCTCTAGTGACAGAGCAGGCAGGCGCGGCATCGAATCTGAACCGCGCAAGCGAAACCCGCAGCCGCTGAGCAACACCGCCGCTGAGGCGGCGATGCTGGTAGCGAGGAAACGACGGCGTGTAACGTGTTGGGATGGTTTCATCCACTCACCACAATGTTAACCAGCTTGCCGGGTACAACGATGACTTTACGAACCGTTTTACCTTCCAGATGGCGCTGGACGTTTTCGTTCTCCATCGCCAGTTGCTCGATGGCGGCTTTATCTGCGCTGGCCGGGGCTTCTAGGCGCGCGCGCAGCTTTCCGTTCACTTGCACGACGAGTTCGATACTGTCGCGAGTGAGCGCGGCTTCATCCACCTTCGGCCACTGGGCTTCAATGGCGGGCTGGTCATAGCCTAATTGTTGCCACAGCGTGTGGCACAAGTGCGGTGTAATGGGCGCCAGCAGCAGCACACATGCCTCAAGCGCTTCGCGGCTGACCGCTAAGCCGAGCTCGGACGTGTCGTCGAACTTGGCCACTGCGTTAGAGAGTTCCATGACTGCGGCAATGGCGGTATTAAAGGTGGTGCGGCGGCCAATGTCATCACTGGCTTTCTTGATTGTCTCGTGGGTCTTACGACGCAGCGCTTTTTGGTCGTTGTTTAACGCATCAACCGTCAATTCGCCCGGTGTGCCAGCAGCAAGGTGCTCGGTCACCTGACGCCAAATCCGTTTCAAGAAGCGGTGCGCACCTTCAACGCCTGAATCCGACCACTCCAGCGACTGCTCGGGCGGTGCGGCAAACATCATAAACAGACGGACGGTATCAGCACCAAACTTGTCGATCATCGACTGAGGATCAACACCGTTGTTTTTCGATTTTGACATCTTCTCGATGCCGCCCATCTCTACCGGCAGGCCGTCGCTGATCAGAACAGCACTTAACGGACGACCTTTCTCATCGCGTTTGACTTCTGCGTCGGCGGGGTTGAACCACTCCTTACCACCATTATCTTTAAAGCGGTAGAAGGTTTCCGCGATGACCATGCCTTGGGTGAGCAGTTGCTGGAACGGCTCATCGGAATCCAACATGCCGAAATCGCGCAGCAGTTTATGGAAGAAGCGGGCGTAGAGCAGATGCAGAATCGCGTGTTCGATACCGCCGATATACAGGTCAACGGGCAGCCAGTAATTGGCGCGCTCGTCCAGCATGGCTTCGTGGTTATCCGCGCAGCAGAAGCGGGCGAAGTACCAGGACGATTCCATAAAGGTATCGAAGGTATCGGTTTCGCGCACCCAACCATCGCCTAGTTCAGAAAACTCGGGCATCTTCTTCAGCGGTGAACCGGAAGCATCCACGGTGACTTCCATGGGCAGTGCTACCGGCAGTTCATCATCGGAGAGCGGCACGGTTTGGCCTTCCGGGCCGTATTTCACAGGAATTGGCGCACCCCAATAACGCTGGCGAGCAATACCCCAGTCACGCAGACGGTAATTGGTTTTTACTTCACCACGGCCAAGCTCAGTAAGCTTCGCGGCAATCGCATCAAACGCCGCCTGGAATTCCAGGCCATCGAATTCGCCGGAGTTAATCAGCGTGCCGTGCTCAATATAAGCACCTTCGGAAATATCCGGCTGGTTGCCGTTGGCATCGGCCACCACAGGCTTGAGTTCTACGCCGTACTTGGTGGCAAATTCCCAGTCGCGCTGGTCGTGGGCAGGTACCGCCATCACCGCACCGGTGCCAAATTCCATTAAGACGAAGTTGGCCACAAACACCGGCACTTCATCGCCGGTGAGCGGGTGAATCGCTTTGTGCCCGGTGAGCATGCCCAGCTTTTCTTTGGTGGCCATTTCGGCTTCCGACGTGCCACCTTTGGCGCACTCGTCACAAAATGCTGCCAGTTCGCTGTTTTGCGCGGCAGCCTGCTTAGCCAGCGGGTGACCAGCGGCGACGGCCACGTAGGTGACACCCAGCAGCGTATCCGGGCGGGTGGTATAAACCGCCAGCGGCTCGCAGGCGCTACCATCTGCCGCCTGAATATCAAAGGTCATCTCAACGCCGCGGGATTTACCAATCCAGTTGCGCTGCATGGTTTTGACCTCTTCGGGCCACTCGACATTATCAAGATCTGCCAGCAGCTCATCGGCGTAGTCGGTAATTTTCAAGAACCACAGCGGGATCTCTTTACGCTCTACCGGTGCACCAGAACGCCAGCCGCAGCCGTCAATCACCTGCTCGTTAGCCAGTACCGTTTGGTCAACCGGGTCCCAGTTCACCGTGGACATTTTCTTATAGACCAAGCCTTTTTCGACCAGCTTGGTAAAGAACCACTGCTCCCAGCGGTAATAGCTGGTATCGCAGGTAGCGAATTCGCGGCTCCAGTCGTAGGCAAAGCCAAGTGCCTTCAACTGGTTACGCATGTAATCAATGTTTTGATAGGTCCACTTCGCGGGCGGCACCTGGTTTTGAATCGCGGCATTTTCCGCAGGCATACCGAACGCATCCCAGCCCATGGGCTGCATGACATTTTTACCCTGCATGCGCTGGAAACGGGACACAACGTCGCCGATAGTATAGTTACGCACGTGACCCATATGCAGCTTGCCGCTGGGGTAGGGGAACATGGATAGGCAGTAGAACTTTTCGCGGTTAGCGTCTTCTACTGCTTTGAAGCACTGGTGTTTATCCCAGTACTGCTGAGCGTCACGTTCAATCTCACGGGGGCTGTAATGTGCGTCCATCGGTGTTTTCAATGCCTTGGGGTAATTCGCCCAAAAAGGGCGCAAAGTGAATAATGGATGACGGCTGTCAGATAAGTAACGTCGATTGTATCCTATGCAGGTGTATCCTTGAACGGTTAGCCGATGATAGGCCGCACCTTGGGTCGACAAAAGGAGAGGTACCATGGAACAACATAACGATCACCGTTTGCGCGAAGGCTACGAGCGCCTGCTAGAACGCATGCAGGACGGGGCCAACGATCTTACCTGGGATAATCTACAAAAGGATTTGGACGACGCCGTTGCCTTTGAAGCGGAGCTGGAAGAGTACACCAAAGACGAGCTAGCACTGCTGCGTGCCTGGGTAGAGCGTGACCTGAAAGATATGCGCTACTACATGGCGGATACTGGTAAGCAGGTGGCTAGCTGGTTGGGCATTGATATCGACAGCCTTTCACGGCGGGTGGCGGAATCGCTGCTTTCAATCGCCGACCGCAGCGTGGTGGAACGCGAACGCTTCGAAGATGACTTAGAAGCTGCTCGTGCCGACTACTGCGAAGGTGAAGTCGCCGCGCCGGGCCTGATGGCGTGCGTACACTGCGATGCCCAGGTGATGCTAGAAAGCGTCTCGCGCCTGGAACCATGCCACCAGTGTGGCCACCGCTATTTCTACCGCTTTCCCAGTAAAATCGTCGAAACCTAAGAGGCTAGCGCACTCATCACTTAATTGACCCAGATGCTCAGGCCTGCGATCGCACCCAGCGAGAGCAGGCTCATCATCGCCGCATACAGTAAATTATTTTTCATCATGCGGTAGCCGCTAACCCCGTAGCGCCCCTGCAGCGAAAGGTTAATGCCAGATAACGGCCCAACACTGGTACCTACCGCCCAAGCGCTCAGTGCAACAAAGGCAAACAGCGTTTGCTCACCGCTTGCTAAATTCAAAATAGATGCCAGCACGGAAACGCCAATGATCGGGTGTAATCCCGCCAGCGCACTCAGCGTAATCGCCGCAAAGCTCACCATGGCTTGCCACATGCCAAAGGTAGCAAATAGCGTCCACTCGTCACCTGCTGCGGCCGCTACCAGGGTAGAAAGCCCCAGCGTTAATAAGCCCGCCGCTAAAAACAGCGAGATTTCCCCGCGCATGGCGGGTAGCCGTGTGGTGGTGTGTTGGCGAATGCGCCGCAGGGTAAAGCGTGTGCCTTCCCGTAGGTTGCTCAGCACCGCTACCACTGGCAGTAAAAAGGTAATAATACTGACAATAGTGAGCGACGGCGTCAGCCAAAAATGAAACAGCATCACCAGTGCTGCCATGCTCGCCGGCATTAACAGGCTGCGTGGCGAAAGTGAAAAGCCGTCGACCTCGGTTAAATCAAACCGACGCCTCAACTCTAAGGTGGTTAATAGCCCCGATAGCATCGCCAACGGAAATCCAATCAGCGCAATCTGGCCGTACTGAACGTCGGGCGCCAAGGCAATCACCACCGCCATAGAGGCAAAGAAGGGCGACCACAATGCCGCACTTGAAAGCCCACGATTTAAGGCCAACAGCTGGGGCATGGTTAACGGAGAGCGCCTGGCTAAGCGGTCGCCCACCATAAAAATCGTCGAAAGATTCAGAATAGTGCCGAGAAAGTGCACCCCCAGCCACGTGCGCAGCACGCCATCGGCACCAGTCACCCGTTTGCCCGGTGGGCGCTTATTACCCTGGGTGCCAATCAACGAAATAAAGCTAACGCCCACCAGCATCGTGGCCACAAACACATTGCCCTGAAGCATGGCAGGCCAATTTACATTGGCGCCATACATCACCCGTGCCACTATCAGCATCAGCACTCCAAGGGTAATCAATATCCCCGCCTGAATGCGCGAACGACGCGGAATATCCCGCCACAGCAGCGCCACCGCCACCCACAGCACATAGCTCACCGCCTGCGCCATCGGTATCACGCCGATAAAGCCAATAATTTGAGCGAACAGCCCAAGCAGAATCAAAACACCCGCCACCCGCTGCCGCATCGTTGTCTCTTGCATCTCAATCCCTTGCTGGTTGAGTTAGCAGGCTAATCGGCTTTTCAACAATTGGCTAGCAGAAGGCGCAGGAAACTTCGCATAAACGTAACAATAAGTGCATTCATGTAGTGCTGTGCGTGCTGCTGCCCATAGGCCTCGAATTATTGTGGGAGGGCGCTTCAGCGCGCGATGATAATGCCGCCAACACCAGCCGCGCCGTTATAACCAATCAAAGCAACTTGTAGCGCGCGGTAACGAATATCGCGAGGAACGAGTGAATGAGGCACCCGCGAAAGGACTTTGCCATGCCGAAGAAAACTGAGTAATGTTAAAAATAGATAGTTTGCTTAACTTAATATCAGACAAAAAAACACAGACGGTCGCCAGCGGAGCGTGTTAACGCAGCCCAGTTGTACCGGGGCGGTAGCGTGCCTTTTTTATCTAGCCGAAAGGGCTGCGGTAGCTCTAAGCTATACCTGAGAGAAGCCATCAAGTGCATATCCTTGGACTAATGAGCTAGAACACGCTGTTATGCCCAAAGTATTTTAGGTCAGAGTATGTCAATAGAATCTATCGTGGAAACAACTTGGCCTGAGATATTGAAACTGCAAGCAGAAGTCTACCATTTGGTTGAACCAGAGAGCCTAGAGGTGTTGCAGGATAAGTGGCTGAGGTCGCCAAGCAGTTGTTTTATTTATAGAGATAATAAACAACTAGTAGGGTATGCGTTAGCGCATTCTTGGAATAGTAAGACGCCACCGAAATTGTTCAACAAGCTACCGAAAGGGACAGAAGGATCAATTTTGTTCCTCCACGATTTAGCTGTGTCGAGTAATTCGTTTGGCAAAGGTATTGGCTCAACAATGATGGCGCATTTAGTGAATATTGCTATCGTCTCAGGCTACAGAGAAATTCGGTTAGTTTCTGTTCAGAACTCAATGCAATTTTGGCAAAAACAAGGTTTTACATCATTAGAGCAAGCGGTGTGTAAAAGTTATGGTGATAGTGCGCAGCTAATGAAACGAGAACTTGATGATAACGCGCATGCGTCATAGTGAACTGCCATGTGCCTAAAGGAGTTCGTCAATGATTAGGAAAGCATTGAAACGTGATTGTTTAGATCTAGCAGCGTTGTCACTTCAAGTTTGGTTGCACACATATGCGGTGAAAGGTGTTCGTTCTCAAATATCAAAATATGCCTTGTCTACTTTCAATGAGGAATATTTTGCTAAGTTACTCAAAAGAGAATGTATTGATGTTAGAGTTTTTGAAGAGGATTCGCACCTTATTGGTTTTATTGTTGCTGATTTGAATTCAGAGCTTGAAGATGTTTCAGGCTATGAAATTGTAACGCTATATGTATCACAACATTTTCATGGCAAAGGTGTTGGTCGCCAACTCCTAAGAGAAATAGAAAGTGCTCATGGGCTCCCTTTTTGGTTATCCACTTGGGTTAATAATCATGACGCAATTGGGTTTTATGATAAATTAGGTTTTAACATCGTTGGTGAGCTCAATTTCAACCTAGAGGGGGAGTTGCACCGTAACCATGTGTTTGCGTACGCCGGCACATAATAAAGTGTTTGTGAACGATTTCTCAATGCTTATCAGGTTCGCTTCGCTTACATTTTGGAAAGCATTTCGTCGCGCCTTAAAATGGCGTTAGCTTCTCCCGTAGCCGAAGGAGGAGGGATGTATGAAGGTGAAACCGCAAGCTTTTATCGAGATGAATGGACTAAAACTCTCTCCATGCTGAAAGCATATACCTGCCCAGTTGCCAGGAGTATCGAGGAAGCATTGGTTCTGATAATGCTTGTTGGCGATACTGTTGGTATGGTCGAAATGGGGATCGAAAGCACGCGTGATGTATTTCGAGCGTTGGCCCGCAAAACCAGAAATTAGGTGATTGAATATGAAGCCAAAACTTTCCGGAGGTCTAGTGCATGAATTACCCGTTGATTTGGCCGTAGCATTAACTGAAAAAGGCCTCATTAATACTTGGGAAGCCTTATCGGCAATTGGCCGTAATGAATTTATTTGTTGGGTTGAAGACGCCAAACAAGAGAAAACTAGAGTAAAACGGATAGCTCGAGCTACTGAAGAGCTTCTAGAAGGAAAAAAAAGACCTTGCTGCTGGGTAGGGTGTATACATCGAACTGACAAGAAACCTAGTAAATGGCAACAGGATGTTTTGATAGATAAAAAGAAAAAGCCAGGAGAGAAATGAAATAAATAACAAATGGTCATATGCGACTCAGCGGCATACTCTCCTTTGTACTTTTTCTTCTCTCACCGCTGCGCAACACAGCAAGGCGTTTTATATATTTTTGTATGGAAAGTCAGAGAAATATGGATAAAAATGCTGAAATCTGGCGTCATTACTACGGAAAGGCACTATCTCGCCCACATTTAAAACGCACCGAGTTTGCTGTTCGGTTCAATGAATCAAATCTTAAAGTAGCCACTGATTGTGGCTGTGGCACAGGGAGTGATATTCAGTATTTAGAGCAGCAGGGTTTTCAAGTGCATGGCTTTGACATTAATTTTGACTCAGTTGCTATTTGTAGAGATAGGTTTGGGGCAAGCTCATTAGTCAAAATTTCAGAGTCTTCGTTTGAGTCCTTCGACTATCCTAAGTCTGGCGTAGTTGTCGCTAATTCAAGCTTGTTCTTCGCAGACCCAGATCAATTTGAAACGACTTGGAGAAATATTAAGTCATCAATTGAAGTCGGTGGGGTATTTGCAGGCGACTTTATGGGTGTCAACGACAGTTGGGCTAAAAATTATCGTAGTCCAATTACCTCTTTATCCGAATCTGAGACAAAGAGGTTGTTCACTGAGTTTGAAATAGTCAGATTCTATGAACGTGACGAAAAAGCTAAAACTGCATTGGGTAGAATGAAGCATTGGCACATCTATTCTGTTGTCGCGGTGAAACGTATATAAAAAGCATTTAAGACAGATTCGCAACGTTCGACATTTTGACTTTAATGTTTACACCTCAGCGATTTTGGTAGAATGGCAGCGTTTCTCACTACTTAACGCGGCGTCATGCTATGAAATATCAAAAACTGCACATAATTGGTGGCCCGGGAAGCGGAAAGTCATATATTGCTAGGAAGCTTTCAGAGAAATATGGCCTGCCTCAACACGATTTAGATGACATATTTTGGGATCGAAACCATACGGATTACATCAGGTCTGGCGACGAGGTACGGCAAAGAAACTTAGAGTCCATCCTGTCGAATGACACCTGGATAATTGAAGGGGTTTACTATAAATGGCTAGAGAAGTCCTTTGAAGGCGCCGATAAGATAATTGTCCTCAATACGCCAGTGTTGCTGAGGCAATGGAGGATACTGCGGCGCTATTTGGGCTACAAGCTTTCACGCAGCCGCGAAAAAAACGAAACGTTTGCAAATCTTATTGAACTGATGTCTTGGAACCAAAAGTACGACCGAGACAATCTGGTACGATTTTATGCGTTTTCGAAAGCTCAGGCTGATAAAATAATAGTTTGCAGCAGCTTCTCTGAGGTAGAGCGAGCAGTTAATGGCTGAATGCCAATGTTAGAATGATTCAGGCAGATAACTCGCTGAGTAATTAAATTAGGATGATAGGCGATGGAGACGGTTCGAAATCTGTTTTTCTCCCGTCTCGTTAGGCGAAAAAATATACTGTATAGGCATAAAATGGATTATTTGAGCATAAATAAAGAGGCATGGGACAAAAGAACCAAAGTACACGTTGAATCGTCATTCTACGATGTTGAGTCATTCAAAAATGGTAAATGCTCGTTAAACCCAGTAGAGCTAAAACAGGTTGGAAATGTAGAGGGAAAATCTTTATTACATCTACAGTGCCATTTTGGTCAAGATACCCTGTCTTGGGCTCGTTTAGGTGCAGAAGTCACGGGTGTAGATTTGTCTGCTGATGCAATCGAACAGGCAAACTTACTGAAGCAGTCTTTAGGCGTAAAAGCAAATTTTATTGAAAGTGATGTTATTCAATTTGGTCGTGAAAATACACAGAAATTCGATATCGTATTTACTTCATACGGAGTTCTGTGCTGGCTATCCAATTTAGCGGATTGGGCAAAAATAATCGCTAAGTCATTAAAGGCTGGTGGCGAACTCCATCTGATTGAGTTTCATGCTTTTAACGACTTGTTGTCAGGTTACTCGTACTTCTCTAGCAATGCCCCAGATGTTGAAGAGGAAGGTACTTATACCGAAAACTGCGATGGCACTAAATCGACTGTGGTAACTTGGTCCCATTCAATGAGTGAGGTTATAAGCGCTTTAATTGGTGCAGGGTTAGCTATAGAGTCTTTCTCTGAACATCCCTATAGCCCTTATAATTGCTTTGATGGTTTAGAGTTGGTGCCAGATTTAGGGTATCAAATGTTATATAAGGGACAACAGGTTCCATTGTTGTACGCAATTAAAGCACGAAAAATCGCCTAACATGCTGCTCGAAAGCTATTATGTGATTTTCTCGGTTTAGTGTGTACCTTGGGCTAGTTCAGGCGAGGCGAAAAAATCCAGCATACAAGAAGTAGAAGAAGACACTGTTTGACGGGCATCATTGATGCTTACATGAACACGTAAGCATCAACCAAGTAATACTAAGCGTTGTCTAACCGTTACTCAGGGAATGATTAGGGCGCTCAGTTATTGCCCCGCTTCAGCGCCTCTGCGTCGATTTCCAGGAAAGCCTGCTCGGAAGACTCATGTTGCCCAGTCGACTCAAAAGTCTTCAATAGTGACCACTCATAAAGTGGGGCACCGGGGTGTTGGCTGAATTGTTGGATACCGTAAACCTCGAACGTAAAAGGCCCAGGCCCAAACAAATCCCTATTCTCAGTATGCTTTTTGGCGACCACTAGAAAAACGCTATTATCGGACTCGAAAAGGCGGTTGTCCCGAATCGTTATGGCGCCGGAGAAAATACGATGATCTAGCCAAGTGAATGTATCTCGATTGGCTGCTGGTATAATGCTGAGCTCGCCGTTAGGCAAGCGAATGAAGAAGGTCAGCGAATTATTACTATATGACATGTTTCTGTCATATATCGAGGCAATGACATAATCCTCCATACCGTTTCTGTTGAGATCAATACGGTTTACGCCATCGGTTAACTCAAGCTGAGAAAACGCCATGGCATTAGTGCTAAAAAAGTAAACCAGCAGGAAGAATAGGTGCTTACTCATCGACCGCTCTTATTAACCGGAAACCGATATCGGGCATTCCAAACCCCGGAGAATGTACATCACAACTTGATAGCACGTTAGTGACGGCTTGTTGATAACTGCCGCCACAAAAATAATACATGGGGATTCCCTTAGCGTAATGGTTTCTTTCATCAATCCATTCCGCTGCGTTACCGCTCATATCGTAAAGATCCAATGTATTGGGAAGCTTAGAGCCTACGGGCAACGTACCCGATACGGTGCCATCTTCAGAGGGGAAGTTGGCGACTGCTTCTGGTTGTGGACTGCCTGAATGAGGGTAGCCATAGGAACCGTCTGCAATACCTTCATGGCCACCTCTAGCTGCGACATGCCATGCAACCATATCAGGTAAACGGTACCCCGATGCTTTAGGCTCCCTTCTTATGTCGGAGCTATCATCGATTTCCGGTATGGCTTTAAGCGGCGCCCCCTCGGTGTCTAGGTAGTAGGGAGTCAGCCCTTGGTATTCGCTTAGGGCATTGGCAAACAAAATGGTATCCCACCAGGTGACATTAACGGCAGGGTGCTGGCCGCTACTCTGGTTGTCTGACCGACAGCCGTCAATTGTGGCGCCATCACAGGCGTCGCCCAATGAATAACCATGCTGGAATGCCCAGGACTGCACTTCCTGATAGAGCTGGTACGGTACTTCCGTTTTCATTATCAAAAATGACGGGGTAGAAAGATTGGCATTGCCAGCATAATCTTGGTCGCCGAAAACTGTGCCGACGTAAAAGCTTCCACCCTCTACTTTAGCCTCGCCTGGCAAATGAAAACTACTCTGCGCAAACACAGGCGTGCAAAAAAGAAAACACAAAATTCCAGCGACATTTTTCAAAATCTAAAGCCTCAGGTCTACTAGCACTTAATTATTTTTTGGAAAAATATAAATTTTTCGATTTTTACGTTACGCTCATTGTAGTTAATAATCTGCTTTAAAAGCTATCGCTAATTCATGGCGGAAGCAGACCTTTCGTCGCATTGTGGACTAGTCTTTGGGGAAGTAGAAAATGGTATCTCTGACCAAGGCCTCGCTGCTGAGCAGAACAGCGACCGACCTGACATTATCGGTGGCGTTGACAACAATTGATGCGGAGAATGCCGCCGACGCAGCCTATGCAGGCGTTCGCACCGTTACCTTCAAAGTAAAAGCGGTCAAGGAAAGTAAGGAGCAAGGCGTTACTTATCTTGGTTGGAGCAGCTAAAGATGCAGGAGTAAGGCAATGGAAACATATAAGCCTATACAGGTTCTCAAACCTGTTGCCAAAGATATTTGGATTGTGGATGGCCCACTCATAAAGTTTAAAGGGGTAAGCTTTCCTACTAGGATGACGATTGTTCGGTTATCTTCTGAGGCATTATTTATACATTCTCCGGTCGAGCTTACTCAGCACTTGAAAGAAGAAATTGAAAAGCTAGGAGAAGTTAAACATCTCGTGTCTCCCAACAGAATTCACTACTGGTGGATTGGTGAATGGAAAGCACTATATCCAAACGCAATATCCTGGGCATCTCCTGATTCTCGGGACGCTGCGCGAAAAGCTGGTTGGGAATTTGATAAGGATCTTTCAGATGAGCCAGAAAACGAATGGCGAGAGGATGTAGAGCAGTTGATCGTTAAAGGGAGCAGGATTTTAGAAGAGGTCGTCTTTTACCATAAAAGCTCTAATACGCTTATCCTTGCTGATTTAATCGAGAACTTTGAGGCTCAAATGGAAAAATCACTGATTATAAGGATGTTCATGTGGCTTGCCGGTAATTTGGATCCTGACGGCAAGCTTCCAATTGATTTGCGAATGGCATATATAGGGCACCATAAACAATTAAAAAAGGCGATTGATAAAATTCTGGAATGGAGTCCTGATAAGGTAATCATTGCTCATGGTCGTTGGTATGAAACGAATGGTGTTGCCGAATTAAAGCGTGCTTTTCGATGGGTAAAATAATCAATAGCCACACATGAAAAGTCAAGGCTGCCGGAGGCTTCGCGCCGCAGCTTGAGGCATTATCAGTCAGCAGTAAAAAGGAACTTTCAATGGATTTAAAGTATCGTTCAGCTAAATCTGAAGATCTGGAGAGTCTTGTAGCTTTGCTTTCAAATGATCTGCTTGGTAGTCAAAGAGAAGATTCAGCAATTCCTTTGGGAAGGGGATTCTGATGACTGATCATGTTGGTTCTTGTCTGTGTGGCACCGTGAGATTTAAGGTAGAAGGCGAGTTTGACAGCTTTTACCTGTGTCATTGTCAGCACTGTCAAAAAGATACAGGCTCGGCTCATGCGGCAAATCTATTCTCAAGTTCAGCTAAATTGATCTGGGAGTCAGGTACTGATGCTGTGACTTCCTTTGCGCTTCCAGGCTCTCGTCATAACAAGAGTTTTTGTAAGTTGTGTGGTTCAGCATTACCGAATACTCAGGTCGCGGGTTTGCTCGTCGTTCCTGCTGGGTGTTTGGACACTGAAATCACTATGTTGCCAACTGCACACATCTTTTTATCTAGCAAAGCTACTTGGGATGGAGAGTTGGGGGAGGTGCCAAAGTTTGAGGGGCTGCCAGATTGAGCGACCAACACATAACCAGCGGCTGTTGCGGGTGCACCTATGTTGCGTTTTGGCACGCCGCAGAGCCAAGCGTTAAGCCCAGGAATTACTATGAGTTTAGTCGAAATATTAGCTCTGTTTACAGTGATGTCAGCTTTAGCGCTAGTTCCCAGCACTAGTGTCGCCTTGGTCGTTGCTCGCTCTTCTTCTGCCGGATTCTCGAACGGCTGTGCCGTTGCAGCGGGGATTGTAGTCGGTGATCTTATCTTTGTATTGCTAGCTGTTTTAGGAATGACTGCTCTGGCAGAAGTCGTGGGTAGTTTTTTCTTGATACTGAGATATTTGGCAGGCGCGTATTTGATCTGGTTTGGTATATGTCTTATGAGATCGAAAGCGCCATTGCAAGTGGAACATTCCGGCCGATCAGCAGCGAAATTATCAGCAAGCTTTTTCTCTGGTCTGCTTCTCACTCTGGGTGATGTAAAAGCTATATTTTTCTACGCGAGCTTATTCCCTACTTTTGTTGATTTGGCCATTATCCGGACATGGGATATCGCAGCAATTGCGATGATAACCGTAGTCGCCGTTGGGGGTGTCAAATTAGGCTATGCATATTTCGCGGGGGCCGTTGCGTCATTTGGCACTAACCATAGAGCAGAGCGAGCAGTTAAAGTGACGGCTGGTGGTTTAATGGTTGGAGCCGGATCGTATCTGATAGCAGAGGCTTAACATCTATGAATCTGATCGTTTGTACGGACGAAACCCGGTTTTGGGTTTTCGGACCGGTCATGGAGAAGGTCTTGATGTACTGACTCGGTAGATAAACCAACCACAGTTGCAAACTGGACGTGCGCCAAAATGAGCTTCATAGAACTTCGAAGTTTCCAATGGCTTGCGAGTGATGAAGGCCAAGCTTTCGGATTGAATGATCATAAAGCTTCTCTACATAGATGGTTTTGTTGTTTAGGCTTGATAAGGCAATTTAGTGCATAGTGAAGGTAGATGTTTTGAATATTTTGGCCAAGTGTGGCCGGACGTAGAGGCATCTTTTTAGCTTAGCTAAGCAGGCTGAGCTGGGGGAGAAAGATCAATGAATATCAAGGCCATGCATTCGACAAGCGTATGATGGCGGGTATTATGTGAAAATCTGAATTGGCCGTTTTTACTTTACTGAAAATAGGGAAAGTATGTACATAAATGAGTTAAGTGAAAAATTTCGCGAAGAATGTAGAGTCGCATTGAGCGAAGAACAAACAAAGAGTCTATCGGAAACGAATAACTGGTCTCATGTAGACCGAGCTAAAGTGCATTCTGACTGGGACGTTCTTTATAAAAAGATGGTTTCTTATGTAGATGCTGCTGATCCTAGTAATGAAGATGTTCAAAAATTGATAGCTGAACACTATGAAATAGTGAGTCGCTTCTACGTTCCTAGTGAAAAAGCATATATTGGAATGGCGCTGTTTTATGGTGAGAATGAAGGAATGAAAATATTCCATACTGAGTACCATTTAAACATGGTCAACTTTGTGGGTGATTCAATCTGCTTCTACGCGTATCAGAAGTTGAAAAACACATAACAAGCAAAGGCAGGCGGATACTTCGGACGTTATTATGTGCCCCTCAACCCTCGAGGAGGTAGGGCTATAAACACTCCAAAGTTAGGTATCCCGTTACGACTAGGCTGGTGCCTTCCTGATTGACATATGCGTTGGTAAGGTTCTAAAGTCTGCGGCCAAAGGTATCGGGCACCTGCCGCCTGCAGACGCAAGTCACGGTGAAGCCCGACGGTACGAACATACTCACTCTCGAAGCATTTCGTAGGTGGGCAATGCAGGCCCCCATCAAGAACGAAATGCCTCATTTGAGGAGTGAATGATGTCGTTCCGACACTCACCTGACAATCGTTTTTTGATTGCCCCCATAGGGCGAACTTTCTTAGCTAATGCATTTCCAATGATGCTCGTCATGACAATGAACGGGCTGCTGAATGTTGTCGATGCCACTTTTTTAGGGCACTTCGTCGGCACCAATGCCTTAGCTGCCGTCAGCATCGTCTTTCCGGCCTTTATGATCACCGTTGCCCTGTCGACTCTTGTCAGCGGTGGTATGTCCAGCCTTCTGGCCCGTCACCTGGGCGCGGACGCAAGAGATCAGGCTGCGGCAGTCTTCACCCGAGCACATGGGTTGGCACTCTGTATCTCACTCACTCTGATCGTAATCTTCCTGGTAGGGGGGCGTGCCGCCGTTGGCTACTTGACGGATGGGCAGAACGGCATCACTGGGCTGGCCCACACTTATCTATCGATCATGATCTATGCGACGCCCTTACAGTTCCTGCTTGGGCTGCATGCGGATGCATTGCGCAATGAGGGCCGGGCGGGGTTCATTGCGCTAATGTCGGTTGGGGTGACGCTTGCTAATATTGCACTGAACTATGTGCTGATCGTTATTCTTGATCTCGGCGTCGCCGGGTCAGCGTGGGGCACGGTGCTAGCCCAGGGCCTGGGCTTAGGGCTATTGATTGGCCTGCGCCTGCGTGGAGACGGATTACTGCCGCTTTCATCGCTCGGCAGATACCGCTGGTCTGGAGACTGGCGCCCTATACTAGCCCTTGGGGCACCTCTCAGTCTCAGCTTCATCGGTATCGCGCTTGTCTCGGCGACTCTGATCGCAACCCTGCGGCTGACAGCAGAGGCTGGTTATGCCGACATTATCGCGGCCTACGGGATCGTCACTCGGATCTTCAGTTTCAGCTTTCTACCCTTGATGGCTATCGCGCTCGCAACCCAGAGTATCGTCGGGAACAATGTCGGCGCGGGGCTCTTCCTTCGGTCGGATGCTGTACTGCGACTCGCACTCGGCACAGCACTGTTTTATTGCGTTGCAGTTGAGATCATTCTGCTCGGCAGCAGCCACTATATTGGGGCGGGCTTTGTCCGGGACCCAGTCGTAGTGGCTCAAGTTGGGGCGATCCTGCGTCCGATGATGTATTTTTACTTCGTCGTTGGTCCGCTTCTAGTACTAGCGCTCTATTTTCAAGCGGTGGGACAGCCGGGGAGAGCAGCGATTCTGACGTTAACCAAACCTTTCTTACTGAGTCCGGCACTGATTGTTGCGCTCGCGCTCATCAAAGACGCCGATGCGATTTGGTTGGCGTTCCCAATTGCCGATGGCCTCATGGCTAGTCTTGCAATTGTCATCGTGATTTCCAGCCTGAAACGGCATACGACCGGCTCCGGATTTGGGCTGGCAATACAGGGAGAGCCAACATGACCCTTCAAACACTTGCGGAAGCCAAGGCGCAGGCAAAATCACTGCGTCAAGCGCTTGTCGCCAAAGGAACACAGATTAGCCACGCTCAATCGCTGGAGCTCATCGCCCAGCAAAACGGGGTGCGGGACTGGAACACGCTTTATGCTCGGCTGTCAGGTGCCGAACCAACGCTCTTCAATATCCATGATGAGGTTCGTGGCCAGTACCTGGGGCAAAATTTTAGCGGCCGGATTGTTGCGATATCGAAGGTGGGAAAAAGCTATAGGCTTTCGATACAGCTGGACCAGCCGATCGATACCGTCCAATTTGCGAGCTTCTCCAACATGCGCCGTCGTATTAGGGGCGTCATTGATCAAGAAGGTCGGTCACCACAAAAGACGTCGGATGGCACGCCGCAACTAATCGTCGAGCCTCTAGTGCGCCGCAGGTAAATAGCGCCGGCACTTCAACCAGGGAATGTGGGCGGGAGTTGCGAACCGCCCACACCTCTACCTAGGTATGTTTGAGCGCACGCTACATTACCTGATCGAATACAAGTTAGACTTATCGGTTTTCCATCCGAAGTATCGCAATGATCTTTACCCAAAACTAACCAACATGGAAGGTGGTAGATAGGGCTCGGAAATGGATTTTCTACAGCCTGTTAAGCCTCTATAATGACAGCATTTAGACAGTAAGGAAGTCGAATGAAAAACATGTTTTTAACTTCATCTTTCGTAGATGTTGCAGATCTATTTGTGAAATTTACCAGCGCAAAATGTGTAGGAAAAACGGTTACGTTCATTCCTACGGCAAGTCTAGTCGAAGAGGTCAATTTTTATGTGGCCGCAGGCAGAGAAGCACTCGAGAAGTGTGGGCTAATTGTTGATGAGCTTGAGATTTCAACTGCTCCAAGTGAAGAGGTAAACAGCAAGCTTCAAAAAAATGACTATATCTATGTCACTGGTGGAAATACTTTCTTTTTACTTCAAGAGTTGAAAAGAACTGGTGCAGATAAAATCATAAAGGAGCAAATAAGTTCAGGGAAAATGTATATCGGAGAGTCTGCTGGCTCTATTGTTATGTCGCGCAGCATCGAGTATGTGAAAGACATGGACGATTTCACGGTGGCACCTAATTTAGACTCTTTTTCATCATTAAATATGGTTGATTTTTATCCAGTACCACACCATACCAACGCTCCTTTCAGGCAAGTCGTTGAAAGCATTATCACTAGCTATGATGACAAAATAGATCTTTGCCCAATTAGTAATACGCAAGCCATTATCGTCAATGGTGATGAGTTTGAAGTCTGGACGGCCGAAACTTAACCAGACACAGCAGTTCGCGGACTATGGTTACGAGGTGCTTGTTCCTCGCGCCGCTAAACTCATTATAGAAGCACAAGGAGATCGTAAATTGCCTGTCCGTGAAGCTAGGGAAGCTGATCTGAAAGCCATGTGCCAGCTTTCTAATGAGATTAATGACATTCACTATTCGCATATGCCGCATGACTTCGCGAAGCCAGATGGAAGTAATCGTGATGAGCCATATTGGCGGGGATTCATGAATATGGATGACTCTGCGGTTTTTGTGACGGAGGACAATGGCGTATTAACAGGCGTCGTGGCTGTGTCGGTATCAACTTCAACGCCATACCCATTTCTGACTTCTCGGCCCCGTGGGCACGTAGCCACAATAGTAGTGGCCGAAAGCCATCGTGGAAGGGGGCTAGGCCGCGAACTTATGTCTGCTGCTGAAACTTATGCAAAAGAGAAAGGTGCTGAGGATATCAAGCTAGAGGTAATGGAGTTCAATGCGGACGCTTTAGATTTCTATAGAGAGTTGGGCTATGGAAACTTTTCGTTCCGCCTTTCAAAGCCTTTGCCCTGACAAGCGCAGTAATGGCGGCGGCAGTTCCTTGCGGTTTATATTTTGGAGTAGTTCATGCCACATTGCATTATTGAGCATTCAGCATCGTTGGACGGTGAGTTGATATTACCATTGGTATTTGCAGGTGCCATGACGTCAGCGCTATTTGAGGCAGATGGT
Organism: Halomonas sp. KG2; assembly: GCA_030440445.1. Classification (NCBI taxonomy): domain Bacteria; kingdom Pseudomonadati; phylum Pseudomonadota; class Gammaproteobacteria; order Oceanospirillales; family Halomonadaceae; genus Halomonas; species Halomonas sp. KG2. The sequence continues at coordinate 1,930,277 of CP098528.1, forward strand.
AGTGATATAAAAGTTAGGTCAATTGCCTATCAAAGCTATATAACGGGGAAGGCAAGGTCTGATTTTGTGCATGTGGTGCTAAAGATTCTGGCAGGTAGAACCCCTGCCCAAAAGGAAATGCTTTCAAGATCGGTATTAGCGCAATTGCAAACACTTGAGCTTCCACGTTGCTCGTTAACCGTCGAGGTTGTGGATATTGAGCGTGCCAGTTATTCAAAGTGGGTGAGTGAGTCATAGCAAGGTAAGGTATGCGCGGCCTGCGGCCATTGTAATGCTCACAAGTTCGCATATCTGAAATGGGTGTTAACCAGAATTAGAGAGCTATATGAGCACCAAGAAATATCTCGTTGTTAGTTCACATGAAAGTGAGTTTCCTAACCCCATCACTTTCAGAAAAGGTGACCCTCTTGTTGTTGGCGAGGAGTATGAGGGAACTGAAGAGTGGGATAACTGGTTTTTCTGCAGTTCTCCCGGGCAGGAACCAGGTTGGGTGCCTGGGCAAGTTATTGAGCGATTGGAAGGTTCAGAGGGGCGTGCACTTGATGACTACACCGCTAGAGAGCTTAATGTGCTGGCGGGTGAGCGACTAACTGGCGCAAGAATTTTGAATGGATGGCTATGGTGTGAAAAGTCTACCAGCAAAGAATCAGGGTGGGTTCCATTAGAGAATCTGAAAGAGGTTGAAGAGTAGTCGCAGTGCCGGTAATGCCATCAATTCGCCGCCGGACGCCTGTTCCGCGCGCCGTTTGTGATGGCAGCCCAGTCTACGTCACCACCTACATATGTCTTCAGGCTGGCGTTGAGTAGCAGGGGGAAGCTGATATAGAGGAGGTCATCACGAGACTTTATTTCCACCTGAATCAAGATCCATAATTGCTAATCTCAGGTGTTCCAAAAATACTCTCACTTTCTCCCGTGGGTATTTTTTTCCCGAGTAAATCGCGTATAAGACGAGATCCTCTGGCTGGCAGTTAAGATCAATCTTAATAAGCGATCCATTTTCTATATCTGCTTGGCATGCATGAGTGGGTAAAATAGCAAAGCCAAGCCCTTTCAGCGCGGCAGCTCTAGCCATGTAGCCACTATTGACCTTATAGCTGGATTGCACCTGAATGGTCTGGTTATGCTTGAATCGCCAGGGCATGCCTTGTAGGACAGACAGGCTGGTAATGCAGGGCGCTTTGCTCAGTTCATCCAGTGAGCTAGGCAATCGGTGTTGTTTAAGAAGTTGCGGCGCGGCAACTACGCAACTAGACCAGCGCTGGATTTCTTTAGCGACCCAGCCAGAATCCTCCAATGGCCCTCTACCGAAGCGTAACACCAGGTCGAACCCTTCTAACAAGCCTTCTGAAGGGTTTAATTGGGTGTCGCAGCTTAGTTGTATTTGAGGATGCTGGAGGCAAAAATTTGCGGTGATTTCGGCCAGAAAGGGGAGGTCAGGCATGATGATCTTAAGGTGGCCGGATAGAGAGTCACCATGCAGTGAGGCTTCTTCTAGTGCGTCATTCATTGCTCGTGTGAGCGGGGTGATAGCCTGATAAAGTTGCTTGCCTGCGGCGGTTGGAATCATCTTGCGGGTGGTGCGCTCTAATAGTCGCAAGCTAAGTTGTTGTTCCAATAACGCGACATGGCGGCTGACATTAGATGTTGGCAATTGAAGCTGCTCCGCTGCACGCTTAAAGCTCAGTTGCTGATATACCGCCTGAAAGCTAAGTAACCATTGAAGCTCGATTTTCTCAATCATAGATTATCTCAAAAAATGGGATTAATAACGCAATAATAGCGTGTTTATCCTTCAGGGTGGCTTTGTGACAATCTCTGCCGAATTTAATTATTTAGGTAGGGCCGATGAAGAATACCAATCGTATCGCCATTGTTGGAGCAGGGGTTGCAGGCATCGCGCTGGCGATACTCGCCACACAACAAGGCTATCAAGTGAGCGTGTATGAGCGTGACAGTAAGGTCTCGTCCATTGGTGCTGGCGTGACTTTATGGCCAAATGCAGTTTTTGTTCTGCAACAGATGGGGGTGGAAAAAGAGCTAAAACGTCTGGGTGGTACTCCCCGTTTAATGCGTCAGTTTGATCAATTTGGCGCTTGGCAGGGTGAGCTTGATATTGAGGAAGTGAATCTGCTGAGTGGTTTCCCCAGTATAACAATATTGCGCCGTGATCTTATGAGCATACTGGCCAAGAGGTTGGATAATTTGGGGGTGAAAATACACCTTGGCTGCCCAATGACGGCGCAGGATATTGGTAGATTAAAGCAAGAGTTTGACGTGGTAGTAGGAGCCGATGGGAGAATGAATTCGGTGGTGCGCCACACGTTATATGCAAAAAAAGTGAACCCCCGCTATCAGGGGTTCATTAATATCATTGGTATTAGTCAGTTGGATGAAGGGGTTTTAGATAACGCCATCCATGATTTTCGTGGTCTTGGTGAGCGCTTTGGAATTGTCCCTGTTAAAAATGGACTATGTTTCTGGGCTGGCGCATGGAATGCCGATATTGATAAACAACGGCCCTTATCTGCTTGGTATGATGAGCTGCATCAGCGTTTTCGCTGCTGGCCTGAGCCGGTACGCAACGTGCTGAAATTCTATAATGCAGCATCGCTCAATCGTATTTTTGTTCATGATCTTGATCCCCTGCCTTACTGGTATCAAGACAATGTTGTCATTATTGGAGATGCAGCCCATGCGTCTTTGCCAACATCAGGGCAGGGAGCGTGTCAGGCGCTGGAAGATGCGTGGCATCTTGTCAGGCTTTTGGGAGAGCAAGGTGAGTTGGAAAACGTTCTGACAAGTTTTTATCAGCAGCGAATCGTTAAGACATCCTCAGCTCAAACCGTTGGAAGGCAGGTGGCCGAGAGAATTTTTGGAACACAACTTGCGTCTCAGCCAGCGACTTTAGGCGTTTCTGCTGAGCAATTAAGCCAGTTATGGATGCAAGGATTAGAAACGCAGTAGGCGTAATTAAAGGAGTAGAAAATGAGTTCTTACGGAACGTTGATATTTTTCTGTGGAAAGATGGGCGCTGGAAAAAGCACGCTGTCTGCCAGCATTGCGCGTGAGCGCGGCGCCGTGCTGCTTTCAGAGGATGACTGGTTATCTGCTCTTTTTCCTGGCGAAATCAACGATTTCAACGACTACATCAGTTACTCGTCGCGCCTTAAACCATTGCTTAGGGAACACGTTGAGCAAATACTTTTGGCAGGCACCACTGTGGTTCTAGATTTCCCCGGCAATACGAGGAAGCAAAGGGCATGGTTTAAGGATATCTACTCGCCACAGGGGATACCCCACGAACTGTACTATGTGATGGTCGAAGACGAGGTTTGTCTAAAGCAGCTGAAACAGCGCCAAAGGGAGCAGCCTGAGCGGGCGAGCTTCGATACCGAGGAGGTTTTCAGGATGGTAACGGGCTACTTTGAGTCACCCGAAGAATCAGAGGAATTCAATGTCCAGGTTGTCGAGCGGGCGTTGTCATAACTTGCGTGCTGTTTATCTAATGCTTTTGGTACCGTTTTATCTGTATTGGCAGGGCTTTGAAAATATTTATTTGGAGCTTTGTTGTGGCCTAAAAGAAATTAGAGCATGACCCAAAAAGCGATGATAGAACAGTTGAAGTGGGTATGCTACTAAGGTTTGTTGAGACTGTAGCGGCATTTTTTCTTTCTATAGTTTTTGCCTCAAGTTGTCGAGGAGGTTGTCTTAGTAGAGCGAATAAAGATGAGCTTGATATTAATTGTGTTTTTTAATTGTCGATGTTAGCGCGAATTTTTAACGATGAGTTTAGTGAAGCTTAGAGACCTTCATGCACACGATAGGTTGGCAGTTGTATCTATGCTAAGAGACCCTGCAGTAATGAGGTTTCTGGGGCCTCGTCGTGCTCTTACAGAGGACGAGTCTGATTTATGGTTTAAGAGTGCGCTCGCCACCCCATCTCGCTTTGTTATCGCGGATGTAAATAGCGATGAGTTCATCGGATTTTGTGGCATCAAAGAGATGAACGGTGTTGCGGATTTTGGTTATTTCATTAGAACTGAGTTTTGGGGGAAGGGGATTGCCGCCAAAGCCTGTGAGCTGGTCGTGGAAAAGCTAGCCACCGAGGTTGATTGGGAGACTGTTCAGGTTTTCATCGCAGAGAATAATGTGGCCAGTAAGAGAGTCGCCGAAAAGCTGGGCTGGCAGGTGGTACATAGCGCGACTAAGGATGGAGACTATGGTCGATACTACCGGATTACTATGTAAGCGGTGACAAGGGATGCTCCTGATAGTAGGGCTGACGCAATTGTGGATGTTGAACAGCTACATGAATGGCAGCCTTCTGAAGTGAAGGCTGCTTGTTCAAATAGCTAGGAACCTGGTTATTTGACTTGGTGCTTATCAAGCGTTCGCGCTATTACCGACAACCCGATTTTTAACAGCGTGGCGGCGTCAGCCAAGAGAAAGCTTAATGAAGTTGAGCTGGTACAGTTTTAAGCTTGGCAATTGTCAGCATGGAAACGTTTTTACTCCGCTATGATCGCAATGTGGTTCGGGTGAGACGCTACCCGATTCAGCCATCGGCAAACGTTGGGGTAGTTCGCCAATCTGAACCCGCCATCTTCCGCGACATGGGTATAGGCGAACAGGGCAATATCCGCGATGGTGTAGCGGCCTGCTACGAACCACTCCTGTCTTGCTAAGTGATCGTCCATCACCGCTAGCGCTTCGCGCCCCAATGCTTGTTTACCCGCTAGCTGAGCTTGGCGTTCATCATTCAGGCCAAGGTGAGTTAGCCAGAAGCGCGGTGTGGCGATATTGGGTTCGTGGCTGTACTGTTCAAAGTTCATCCAGCGCAGGGCCTGGGCTTGGTTCCAGCGATCTTCTGGCCAATAATTACTCCCTTGGGCTAGATAGTAGAGAATGGCGTTCGATTCGCTGAGAAAGCGGCCGTCGTCGAGCTCGAGTACAGGAATCTTGCCGGTGGGGTTCTTCTGCAAGAATGCCGGGGTTCGCGTTTCTCCATGCACGATATCGTAATGGCGATAGTCATAGGGTCTATCCAGCAAATTCAGTAATAGACGCACTTTGTAGCCGTTGCCGGAGGGTAGGTAGTCGTGCAAGATCATCGTCGTCTCCTGTGAATTGAACGCGAGGGTGGCCGGTCTGGGATTCACACCCAAGCCACGGAGGACAGTGTTTCGCTTTCCGCGAAGTTCGACAAACGAATAGTACTGATATCAGCCATTAGTGGGGCTGATGAATAGAGGCCCCGTTACATGGATATGGATCTCCTGCGCACCTATATTGCCGTGGTTGATACCGGTAGCCTTACCCGTGCCGCGCGTCAGGTGCACCGAACCCAGGCCGCACTTAGTATGCAAATGAAGCGGCTGGAAGAGCAGGTTGGCTGCAGCTTGTTCTTTAAAGAAGGCCGCAATCTAGAGCTCACCAACGAGGGCAAACGTCTTGTCAGCTACGCTCGCAGATTGCTGGCAATGCATGATGAGGCGCTAGTTCAACTGAGATCGAGTGCCGCTTTACCGACGTTGCGTATTGGCAGCCCAGATGACTACGCCCAGAGCCTGCTACCTTTGTTGGTAGATACCCTTCATGACCAACACCCCAATGTCCAACTACAGCTGATATGCGCACCTACCATCACGTTGAGAAACCAGCTGGATGAGGGAGCACTGGACTTGGCTATCCTGACGCGAGCGGCCAACAGTGATGAGGGCCATGTGCTGATGCTTGATAGGGGAATCTGGATCCAGCACCCGGAATTCGACTGGCAGCAGCACGCAACGTTGCCTTTGGCTCTCTATGAAGCCGACTGCAAATTTCACAGCGCTGCGCTGGATGGCCTGAACAAAACACGCCGCGCTTACCGCATTAAGGCGCTCAGTGCCAACGCAGGAGCTTTGATGGGGCTGGTTCGGCAGGGTAAGGCCATCACGGCGGCGGCGACGGCTTCCTTGCCGAGTGATTTGGTCGAAGTCAGTGCTGCCCATGAAATGCCGGCACTGCCTAGTATTGATATTGTGCTGGTCAGCTCTTCCTCTGGGCATCCTTTGGTGTCGGTGAGTTGGGCGGGAGAGTTGGCAAAAGCGTTATCGCTTAGGCTGCACGAGACATAGAATGTCGTTGTGTCGCGCGGGCTGTGCAGTTGCACGGGTTGGCGGCGTCATGCAAAAAAGGAGTTATGAATGTCAGAAGGGTTGTTTTTCCCAGTGATCGAAACCGAACGGCTGACACTGCAGCCATTAGCAACCGATGATTCAGAAAGCCTGCTAGACATATTTTCTTCTCCTGAAGTGATGAAATATTGGAATACGGCACCTTGGTCAGATATTCAGGACGCTTTGGATTTTATTGATGTCAGCAACGGTTCGATGCTGCGTGAAGAGTCACTAGTGCTTGGGATATATCTGAAGTCAACAAGTGATCTGGTGGGGAAGTGCATGCTGTTTAGTTATGACAAAGAGTCTAAGCGTGCTGAGGTCGGCTTTGGCTTAGGCCAGCGCTATTGGGGCAAAGGCTATATTAATGAAGCGGGTGAAGCCTTGATACAGTATGGCTTTAATGCACTGGGGCTTCGTCGTATTGAAGCTGAAATTGACCCAGATAATCACGCTTCAGCGAAAGCGCTTGAGAAGCTTGGCTTTACTCTAGAAGGGGTGCTTCGGCAGCGATGGGAAGTGAACGGTGTTGTCTCTGATTCCGCGTTGTATGGAAGGCTGATAAGTGACCCGTCGTCAACCTCCCGCGATTAATGCGCCTTCCAGGCCCTGTTGTTTGTGGCGGGCAGCATGCCTCTACCCTCATGATAGATTTTATGATGTTTAAAGGATGATGACAGTGGATTGCAAACAACGAGTTTCGCGCTGGATTATATCGATTTGCTTAATAGCGGTTCCTTCTGTGTTGATGGCTCAGGATGATAATTTGCTTACAGAGGTTGATCGTATAGAGAGACAGTTGGATGCACGTGTTGGTTTTGCAGCCTATGACCTGGAAACTGAGCAGCGCTGGGAATACAACGCAGACCAACTGTTCGCGATGTCCAGTACCTTTAAAACCTTAGCGTGTGCAGTGCTGCTGCAGCGTGTGGATGAAGGAAGTGAGCAACTCGAAAGACGAGTGGAAGTATCGGCTTCTGACATTGTTACTTATTCACCCGTTACCGAAGCGTATGCGGATAACCGGGAAATATCGCTATTTGAACTCTGCGAGGCGACGATGACAACCAGCGATAACACCGCGGCTAACCTGATCTTACAGGCGATTGGTGGACCACAGGCCGTGACGGCGTTTGTGAGAGAGTTGGGGGATAGTGTCACGCGTTTGGACCGTTGGGAGACAGAGTTAAACGAGGCTGCTCCACATGATGAGCGTGATACCTCCACGCCCAATGCAATGGTGAGTAACCTTGAGAAGCTGGTAGTGGGAAACGCGCTATCGCCTCAGTCGAAAAACCAACTGCGTGAATGGTTGGTCAATAATGAAGTGGCTGATGGCTTGTTTAGGTCACAAATGCCTGATGAGTGGGTAATTGGAGATCGAACGGGAGCCGGTGGTTTTGGTTCAAGATCGATTACCGCTGTTATATGGCCGCCCGGGCGCGAGCCTACCATCGTGGCGTTTTATATCACCGAAACGGACGCATCATTTGAAGAACGAAATAGCGCGATAGCAGAACTGGGAAGTGTGATTAGAGATGTTATTGAGACGAGTAGCGCTTTGTAGTTGTCCAGGCATCGCTTCGCAGGTGCCTGGTAGGCTCGCGTAGCGCTTTCCCGCAAACTGGTGCGTGCGGCTAGTTGAGAGTGACGTGGCGGGTACTTTCCAGTTCTTCAATCATTTTTTTAGCGGCATTGGAAAGCGTACGACTGGTGTGGACGAGATAGCCCAACGGGCGCTGGATGGAGGCGGTGTCTACATTGAGCTCGATGAGTTCGCTATCGATCATGTTTTCAGGTAACAGGCTCCAGCCAAGGCCCACGCTGCACATCATTTTCAGCGTTTCTAAATAGTTGGTCGCCATGCTAACGGGAAGCTGTAGGCCCACTTCGGCAAAACGTTGGCCAATCAAGGTGCGGGTAAAGGTTTTGGCACCTGGCAGCACGCAATTGAATTCACATAATTCAGTCAAGCTGAGCGGGCTGCTAGTGTAGCGGGTACGCTGCGCCAATGGGTGGTCGGTGGCGCAGACAAAACACAGCCGGTCGCGCCATAGCTCTACCACGTGAAGCTGTTCAACGGGGTGGGGGGCGAGAGTGACTATTGCCATCTCCAGCGTGCCGTCGACCACGCCTTGGTAGGCTAGCTCTGAGTCCAGAAAGTGCAGGTCTAGCGCCACTTCCGGGTGGCGATGAGTGTATTGCTTTAACAGCGGTGGCAGTCGGTGTAGACCGATGTGGTGACTGGTGGCTAGCATTAGCTTACCGCCTACTTGGCCAGAAAGATTGGCAAGTGCTCGGCGGCTGTCTTCCACGGTAAACAGTATGTGCTGTGCTTTGGGAAGTAATACATTGCCCGCTTCGGTCAGCGCAATACGCCGCCCGATGCGGTCAAATAACCGGGTGCCAAGTTGGTCTTCCAGAGTAGCGATGCGTTTGCTTACTGCAGGCTGCGTTAAATACAGCTGTTCCGCCGCGCGGGAAAAGCTCTGGGTTTCGGCAACGGCCAGAAATGCTTGCAGGCTTTGAGTATCCACTTGCGACTCCCTGAACAGGTATTTCTAACTAGGTAGTTAATAGGTGCTACTGAATAAGTATTCCAGTTTGGAATCTAATCTATGAATAACATGAATTGCTTTTATGTGCGACTCGCGTGACACTGCCTGTATAGCCACATAAGCAGCACGTAGAGGCTGCCATACCGAACTAGCAGGGCAATGCCCAGGAGAGCAACATGTCAGGTCAAACGCTTTACGACAAACTCTGGAATCAACATTTGGTGAAACAGCGTGACGACGGCACGGCGTTGATCTATATCGACCGCCAGTTGCTTCACGAAGTCACCTCGCCCCAGGCGTTTGAAGGCCTGCGCCTGGCTAATCGTAAGCCTTGGCGTTTAGATGCTAACTTGGCAACGCCGGACCACAACGTGCCTACGACGGTAAAAGAGCGCGCTGAAGGCAATAGCGGTATTAAAGACCCCGTATCGTTAATCCAAGTACAAACCTTGGACGATAACTGCCTTGAGTACGGCATTGAAGAGTTCAAAATCAACGACCCGCGCCAGGGTATCGTGCACGTGGTAGGCCCAGAGCAGGGCGCAACGTTGCCCGGTATGACCGTGGTGTGCGGCGACTCCCACACCGCTACCCACGGTGCGTTTGGTGCCTTGGCCCATGGTATTGGCACCTCAGAAGTTGAGCACGTTATGGCGACCCAGTGCTTGCTGGCGCAAAAAATGAAGAACATGCAAGTGCGCGTGGAAGGCGAGCTTGGCCTGGGCGTGACCGCTAAAGACGTGGTGTTGGCGATTATTGGCAAGATTGGCACCGCTGGTGGTACGGGCTATGCCATTGAGTTTGCCGGTAGTGCGATTGAGTCGCTCTCTATGGAAGGCCGCATGACCGTATGCAACATGGCCATTGAAGCTGGCGCCCGTGTGGGCTTGATTGCCGTCGATGACACGACGATTGATTACCTGGCCGAGCGTCCCTTTGCGCCCACTGCAGAGCAGTGGGAAGCAGCGGTCGCTGACTGGCGCAACCTGGTTTCCGATGCTGACGCGCAGTTCGATAAAGTGGTTACACTGCAAGCTGACGAGATCGAACCTCAGGTCAGTTGGGGGACTAGCCCGGAAATGGTCACCGGTATTTCCGGCCAAGTGCCAGATCCCCAAGCCGCGTTGGATGACACCGTGCAGCGCAGCCACGCGCGGGCCCTCGAGTATATGGGCTTGCAGGCAAACCAGAAAATTACCGATATAAAGCTCGACAAAGTATTTATCGGCTCCTGTACTAACTCGCGTATTGAGGATTTACGCGAAGCGGCCAAGGTAGCGAAAGGCAATAAAGTTGCTGGCTCTATTAAGCTTGCCATGGTGGTGCCGGGCTCTGGTTTGGTGAAACGCCAGGCGGAAGCAGAAGGCTTGGATAAAATCTTTATTGAAGCAGGCTTTGAGTGGCGTGAACCGGGTTGCTCAATGTGCTTGGCAATGAATGCCGACAAGTTGGGCGCTGGTGAACACTGTGCATCAACGTCTAACCGCAATTTTGAAGGTCGTCAGGGGTATGGCGGTCGCACGCATCTGGTGAGCCCTGCGATGGCCGCGGCAGCAGCGATTGCTGGTCACTTTGTTGATGTACGCACCTTACCCGCTAACGACACTAGCCACGCGCAGGAGGCCTAAGCCATGAAAAAGTTTGAACGTTTAGAAGGAATCGTCGCGCCGCTTGACCGTGCTAATGTCGATACCGACCTGATTATTCCGAAGCAGTTTTTGAAGTCGATTAAGCGCACAGGCTTTGGCGTGAACCTGTTTGATGAACTGCGCTACCTGGATGAAGGCCAGCCAGGACAAGACTGTTCGCAGCGTCCTCTGAACCCAGATTTTGTCTTGAACCAACCGCGTTACCAAGGTGCTGAAGTATTGCTGGCGCGTCGCAACTTTGGCTGTGGTAGTTCCCGCGAGCACGCCCCGTGGGCGCTGGAAGATTTTGGTTTCAAAGCGGTGATTGCGCCAAGCTTTGCCGATATTTTCTACAACAATGCTTTCAAAAACGGCATTCTGCTGATTACCTTGGAAGAAGATGTTGTTGACCGCCTGTTTACGGAAGTGGCAGGCAGTGAAGGCTATCAATTAGACGTAGATTTAGAAAATCAGCGGGTCATTACGCCCAGTGGCGAAATTCTCGAATTTGAGGTGGATGCGTTCCGTAAGCACTGCCTGCTGAACGGCTTGGACGATATTGGTATTACCCTGCAGGACGAAGACGCAATTCGCGCGTTTGAAGAAAAACACCGCCAGCAGCGTCCTTGGTTGTTCCGTCAGCCTGCGTAAGTGTTCATTCACCTTTAACGTTTGAAATGCTAAGGAAATTGCATGACTCATAAGGTATTACTGCTGCCGGGTGATGGTATTGGCCCTGAAATTGCGGCTCAGGCGGCTCGCTTGCTGAAGGCCTGTCAGGAAGCTGGTTTGGATATCGACGTCGAAGAAGGCCTTGTCGGTGGCTCTGCTTACGATGTTCACGGTGAGCCACTGCCTGCTGAAACTCTTGAAAAAGCCAAGGCAGCCAGTGCTATTTTGCTGGGCGCTGTTGGTGGCCCCAAATGGGACACTCTCGAAGACCTTTCCAAGCGTCCTGAAAAAGGCCTGTTAGGTCTGCGGAAAAACTTAGGTTTGTTCGGCAACCTGCGTCCGGCCATGCTTTATCCGCAGTTGGCTAGCGCCTCTAGCTTGAAGCCGGAGTTAGTGGCTGGGCTGGATATTATGATTGTCCGCGAGCTTACCGGTGGCATCTATTTCGGCCAGCCACGTGGCATTGAAGAGCGCAACGGCGAGCGGGTGGGTTTTAACACCTATATCTACTCTGAAAGCGAAATTGAGCGTATTGGTCGCGTCGCCTTTGAAATGGCTCAGAAGCGCGGCAAAAAGCTCTGCTCGGTAGATAAAGCCAACGTGTTGGAAGTCACTATTCTGTGGCGTGAAGTGATGGAGCGTTTGGCACCGGAGTACCCGGATGTTGAGCTTTCCCATATGTACGTGGATAACGCCGCCATGCAGCTGGTGCGCGCGCCGAAACAGTTTGATGTGGTAGTGACGGGCAACATGTTTGGCGATATTCTTTCCGATGCCGCTGCCATGCTTACCGGCTCTATCGGCATGTTGCCTTCAGCGTCGCTAAACGAGAGTGGGCAGGGTATGTACGAGCCTTGCCACGGTAGCGCGCCGGATATCGCTGGGCAGAATATTGCTAACCCATTAGCAATGATGCTGTCGGTCGCGATGATGTTGCGCTATTCATTGAATGAAACCGCCATGGCTGAGCGCATTGAAGCCGCTGTTGGTAGTGTGTTGGATAATGGCTTGCGTACTGCTGACATTGCCTCTGAAGGAACGCGCCGTGTCTCTACCGATGAGATGGGTGATGCTGTATTGGCGGCCTTCGCAAAAAATTAAATTATGTATAAAGCGTGCTAACTAATTGACGCTGAAAGGTATTAACAGTCGGCCACCCAGGGGGTGGCCGACGTTGTGTCTAATATTTGTGTATAATATCGCTCTCATTCTTAGTTGGAGGACTTCACATGTTGAAAGTCGGTTTCGTGGGATGGCGTGGCATGGTTGGCTCAGTGCTGATGCAGCGCATGCAGGAAGATGGTGATTTTAACGGTATTGAACCGGTATTTTTCACCACCTCCCAAGTTGGTCAGCCTGGCCCCGATATCGGCGTGGACGTGCCTCCACTGAAAGATGCGTTTGATATTGATGCGTTAAAAGCACTGGACGTGGTGGTTACCTGTCAAGGTGGCGACTATACCAAGCCGGTTTATAAAGACTTGCGTGAGGCGGGTTGGAAAGGCTACTGGATTGATGCGGCCAGCACCCTGCGTATGGAAGACGAAGCGACCATTATTCTGGATCCGGTCAATCGTAAGGTGATCGATAACCAGTTGGCGAAGGGTGCTAAAACTTTTGTTGGCGGCAACTGCACCGTAAGCCTGATGCTGATGGGCTTGGGTGGCTTGTTCGAAGCAGACATGGTCGAGTGGATGACTTCCATGACGTACCAAGCAGCTTCCGGTTCAGGCGCCAAGCACATGCGCGAGCTGTTGAACCAAATGGGTCAACTGCGCGACAGCGTAGGCGAAGAGCTTAAAGATACCTCTAGCGAGATTCTGGATATCGACCGTAAAGTGACGGCTGCGATGCGCAGTGGTGACTTCCCCACGGATAATTTCGGTGCGCCGTTAGCGGGTAGCTTGCTGCCATGGATTGATACCAAGCTTGATAACGGCCAAAGCCGTGAAGAGTGGAAGGGCAGCGTTGAGACTAACAAGATCTTAGGTTTGCAAAATAACCCGATCCCCATCGATGGCCTTTGCGTGCGCATTGGTGCAATGCGTTCTCACAGCCAAGCGTTCACTATTAAGCTGAAGCAAGATGTGCCGCTTGACGAGATTGAAGATCGCATTGCCAAGCATAATGAGTGGGTTCAACTGATCCCGAACGACAAAGACGCTACAGTTGCTGGCCTAACGCCCGCTGCTGCGACTGGCACGCTGCAAGTACCGGTCGGTCGTCTTCGCAAGCTGAATATGGGCGGCGAATATTTGTCAGCTTTCAGTGTTGGTGACCAGTTGTTATGGGGTGCTGCCGAGCCGCTCAAGCGTATGCTGAAGATCTTACGCGAGCAGTAGAGCTCGCCACGCTTAAATAAAAGCGTTGATAGAAACGGGAAGCTGTTCGCAGCTTCCCGTTTTTTTATTCTCTGGGTGTGGTAAAAAGGAGGCAGCGTGTGATTTTGCTAAGTAAATGTAAGAAAGTGTGGCTTGGCCGCAACCAAATAAAAGGCAGCAGAGGCCTTTATGAGAAAACAATTAACAGGGATGTTGGGACTTTCGCTAAGTGCTATTAGTCCACTAGCAGTGGCGCTTGGGTTGGGTCAGGCAACGGTCAACTCACCATTAGATGCGCCGCTTGAGGCCACTGTGCCGCTTCAGGAAAGTGAGCGTTTCGCGCTGAGTGATTTACGTGTCGACCTGGCAAACGAATCGGCGTTTAGAGCGTTAGGGTTGGAGTGGACACCCCTTACCGCAAGTATCAGTGTTCAGGTTCAGGAGCAGCCTGCCGGGCATCGACTTTTGCTGCGCTCTTCCCAGGCAGTTCATGAGCCATGGTTGGATCTACTGTTAACGATTTCTTCGCCAGAAGGGCGACAAACGCGCGCTTTAACGCTGTTGTTTGATCCACCCGAGTACGCGTTAGGCAGCCCTGTTGACGCCATTGGCTTGGCCGAAGCGACCAGCAGAGCAGCCGTTTCTATGGCATCGGCCGCACGCGATATTGTCTACGTAGCCAGTGGTGATACTCTTTGGAGCGTTGCCGCAAGGGTGAAGCCAGCCGATGTAACCATTCAACAAATGATGACGGCGCTCTTAGCCGCTAATCCCGCTGCATTTCCCACTGGCAATGTAGATGAGCTCCGTGCAGGCCAGACGCTCAATATCCCTACCCGTCAACAGGTTATGTCGCGAACGTCCAGCAATGCTGCCCAGGCGATTCAAGCGATGCGTCAGCCTGTGGGCCGTCAGGTTGAACCCCAAGAAAAACCTGAAAGCCTTAGTGATTTGAGCGTGGAGCAGGTGGGCGAGCCAGCCATGGAAAGTGTCGACCAAGGCACTAATTCATCCCCGCAAACATCCGATACTGTCGCCATCGAACAAGTGCTCGCTGAACAGCTGTTGGAGGGCCAGGATAGGCTGCTAGCGGCGCTTGACGAGCGCGAAGAAATGCATGAGGAGCTAGCTGTGCTGCGTCAAGAGGTGGCGTCGCTAACCCAAGCACTAAGCGCTTCTCTGCGCGAGCTTCAGCAAGCTCAAGAAATATCTGATGTGCTGGCGGGGAGTGCCGCGTTGATGGCAAACAGTCATACAGCTAACGAGGTACCTAACTTGAACCATTCACAGAGTGCGTCAGGCACGCTTGTTGAACGCATTACTGCCTATCAATGGCCGCTTGCTAGTACTGCGTTAGCGCTTTTGTTGGGAGCGCTAGTATGGTCGCGTAGGCGTCGTGAACGGCAGTGGGAAGATGTTCCGCCCACTTCCTCGGTTTATAACGCTGATGCGATGCCAACGGCTACGTCTTCACCTGCTACGTCTTCACCTACCACGCCTTCACCTGCTACGTCTTCACCTACTATGCCTTCATCTACTACTGAGCCACCAGCGCGGGATTCATCGGCGGCGGATACAGTATCAGCTAACAGTGAGCCAGTACCGATAGGTGAGGCCGAACGGCAGAAGAAACCTTCGCCTCCAGGCATGGGGAGCAGCCAATATGGATGGAAGAGCGCCGAAGAACGCTGGGAAGTCGAAGAGGTGGCATTTGAGTCTCGACGTCGGGATAATGGCACACCCTAACTATCTTCTATGTGACGTGGCTTCATGACGCTGTTTTACCATTTTGACGAAACAAAGCCCCTAACGGGGCGCCTAGCGATGGGCATTGAATATGATGGTACGCGCTTTTGCGGCTTTCAGCGTTTGAAGCATGCAGCTTCGGTTCAGCAAGCGGTGGAGGATGCGCTGGAGAAAGTGGCCAGCGCGCCAGTGCGTATTCATGCCAGTGGTCGAACCGATTCTGGTGTGCATGCCACCCGTCAGATCCTCCATTTTGACCCGCCTGTTCAGCGTTCTGAAAAAGCCTGGATTTTTGGCAGCAATACCAATCTTCCTAGAGATGTCGCTGTGCGCTGGGTAAAACCTGTGTCCGATGACTTTCACTCTCGCCTGGGCGCACTAGGGCGTCGCTATCGTTATATTTTGTTGAATCAACTTAGTCGTCCGGTGTTAGAGCGCCACAACGTAACCTGGTGTCGAGATCCACTAGATGCCGATGCCATGCATCGGGCTGCACAGGCTCTGGTAGGCGAGCATGACTTCAGCAGCTTTCGAGCGGCGGGTTGCCAGTCCAAAACGCCTTGGCGGCAAATGCACTTTGTAGAAGTGAAACGCCATGGACCAATAGTGGTCATTGATATTCAGGGCAATGCTTTTTTGCACCACATGATTCGCAATATTGCGGGGGCACTGGTTAGCGTAGGGCGCGGTTCACAGGATGAAGGGCATATTGAACGCTTGCTGGCACTGAAGAATCGCCGCAAAGGCGATGTTACTGCTCCAGCCTGTGGCCTCCATTTCGTAGACTCACTTTATGACGAACGATTCGATCTGCCCAAAGAGCCGTTAGGCCCCAATCTGCTCGCATTTACCGGTGAGTGGACCGGGGAGCGTCAGTTACCTGATAATCCGCGCATTGCTGCAAGGCGCAAGTTGACGTTTAAGAGCCAGACGCCCTTAAACCAGCAAGAGCCAGCACCTTCAGAACAGCAGGAGACCCCGTTATGAACGCGCGCTCTGGTCGTACGCGGATTAAGTTTTGTGGCTTAACTCGCCATGAGGACGTCGCGCTGGCAGCATCGCTTGGTGTAGATGCGCTTGGCTTCGTGATGTGGCCTAAGAGCGCCCGCAGCATAACGCCTGCTGTGCTGGAAGAGTTGGCAGTGGAAGTACCTGCCTTTGTGACGCGGGTGGGATTGTTTGTTAATCAGCCCGCTGAATTGATTGAGCAGTGCTTACCTTACTTGGATTTAATTCAGTTTCATGGTGACGAGCCAGCCTCGTTCTGTCAGCAGTTTGGACGGCCTTGGATTAAAGCACTGCGCATGCGTGATGATATCGACCTGCACCAGGCGGCGGCTGACTACTCGCTCGCGCAGGCGCTGCTATTAGATGCCTATCGACCTGGTATCCCAGGGGGAACGGGAGAGACGTTTGATTGGTCTAGAATCCCCGCAACCTTAGAAAAACCTGTTATCCTGGCTGGTGGGTTAACGGCTGATAATGTGGCTTCTGCGGTTAACCAAGTAATGCCTTATGCTATTGATGTCTCTGGTGGTATAGAAATATCTCATGGCATAAAAGATGCCGAGTTAATGGCATCTTTTGTTCAAAATGTGGCGTTAGCCAGCGCCCATTAAGCTCATTGCGTAGCGTACCCAACAGGGTGACTACGCCTCTTTGTTAGTTCATTTATTGTTTGCCTGTTCTGGCGATCTTGTGAGGTATGCCTGTGACTGTCTCAGCGACTGAAACCAAGTTCAGCGACCTGACCCGAATGCCGGATGCCCGTGGTCATTTTGGCCCCTACGGCGGCCGGTTTGTGTCGGAAACCCTGAGCTTTGCCCTGGAAGAGTTAGAGCAGACCTATTTGAGTCTGCGTGATGATCCCGATTTCCAGGCCGAGTTTGACCGTGACCTTGCCCATTATGTGGGGCGTCCATCGCCGCTTTACCATGCAGAGCGTTGGTCACAGTCGTTAGGTGGCGCGCAAATTTGGTTGAAGCGTGAAGACTTGAATCACACCGGTGCTCATAAGGTTAATAACACCATTGGCCAAGCGCTGTTAGCCAAAAAAACCGGCAAGCCCAGGGTTATTGCTGAAACCGGAGCGGGCCAGCACGGTGTTGCTACGGCGACTGTGGCAGCTCGCTTAGGCCTGGAATGTGACGTTTATATGGGGGCGGCAGACGTTCAGCGCCAGAAGCTGAACGTTTATCGTATGCGCCTGTTGGGCGCACGTGTAATTCCGGTCGAATCAGGCACTCGTACGCTTAAAGATGCAATGAATGAAGCCTTGCGTGACTGGGTCACCAACGTTGATAACACCTTCTACATTATTGGCACCGTGGCGGGGCCGCACCCTTATCCGCAGTTGGTGCGTGATTTCAACTCGGTAGTGGGGCGTGAAGCGCGCCAACAGTCATTAGCGCAAATTGGGCGTTTGCCAGATGCGCTGATTGCCTGTGTGGGCGGTGGTTCCAACGCTTTGGGCCTATTTTATCCCTTCGTCGAAGATGATGCGGTGGCGATGTACGGTGTCGAAGCCGGTGGCGATGGTATCGAAACAGGCCGACATGCCGCGCCGCTTTCGACGAATGCGCCGCGGGGTGTTTTGCATGGCAACCGAACGTACTTGATGTCTGATGAAGCGGGACAAGTGTCAGACACGCACTCGATTTCTGCTGGCCTCGACTACCCAGGGGTTGGGCCTGAACACGCGCTATGGAAAGATGTTGGACGAGTTAACTACGTAGCCGCAAACGATAAAGAAGTGCTGGAAGCGTTTCGTGAACTGACGCACATGGAAGGGATTATGCCTGCATTGGAATCCGCTCATGCACTTGCTCATGCGAAGGTGCTGGCACCGACCATGCGCCCTGACCAGCATATCGTGGTCAACCTTTCTGGTCGTGGTGATAAAGATATCATGACCGTTGCGAACATCGATGGCATTGAGTTTTAAGGGCTAGCATGAACCGTATTGACCAGCGTTTTTCCGAATTAAAAGAGCAGGGTCGTAAGGCCCTAATTCCTTATATTACCGCCGGCGACCCTGCGCCTCAGTACACTGTGGGCTTTATGCATGCCCTAGTAGAGGCAGGGGCTGATATTATTGAGCTTGGCGTGCCGTTTTCAGACCCAATGGCCGATGGCCCGGTGATTCAAAAGGCCTGTGAGCGCGCGCTTAAGCAGGGCACTCGCTTGGTTGACCTTCTGGATATGGTCGCTGAGTTCCGCCAAGTGGATGCTAAAACGCCTATCGTGCTGATGGGGTATCTCAATCCGATAGAGCGGATCGGCTATGAAACGTTTGCTGATAAAGCGGCAAGCGTTGGCGTTGATGGCGTGCTCGTGGTAGATATGCCGCCTGAAGAGGCTGATGAATTCGGCCCGCTGTTAAAAGCCCGCGATTTAGCAGCGATTTTCTTGGTTGCGCCTACCACTTCCAATGCTCGTGCCGCTACAATATGCGCCCACGGTGAGGGCTATCTCTATTATGTTTCGCTTAAGGGCGTTACCGGTGCTGCTACACTCAATGCTGACGATGTGGCAGAACATCTCGCACCCTTGCGCGAAATGACCGATTTGCCATTATGTGTTGGCTTCGGTATCCGCGATGGTGTGACCGCCGCTGAAGTGGCGAAAGTCGCTGATGGTGTGATTGTTGGCAGTGCGCTAGTAAACCGCATTGCAGAAAGCGTTGACGCACCTGAAACCATTGCTGGTCAGCTTAAAAGCGTGTTGGGCGAAATGCGCAACGCGATGGATGCCTAAGCGCATTCCCTCATCGTCTACACTGAATTGATTGACGACACTCATCAAGCTTGGCGTTGCTAAGCATAGACGTATACGGAAACTTTTTGATATGAGCTGGTTAGACAAGATTGTGCCCTCCATGGGGCGTATCCAGCGTAAAGACCGTCGCGCCAGCGTGCCCGATGGCCTCTGGCGTAAATGTCCCAAGTGCGAAGCGGTTCTCTATCTCCCTGAGCTTGAGAAGCACCATAGCGTCTGCCCCAAGTGCGACCACCATTTACGGTTGACCGCGCGTAAACGTTTGGATTGGTTTTTGGATAAAGAGGGTCGCCAAGAGATCGCGGCTGAGATTGAGCCTAATGATCGCTTGAAATTTCGCGACTCTAAAAAATACAAAGACCGCTTAACGGCTGCCCAAAAAGAAACCGGTGAAAAAGATGCGCTGGTCGCTATGCGTGGCGAGCTAGACGGGCTTCCAGTTGTGGCTGTTGCTTTTGAATTTACCTTCATGGGTGGCTCAATGGGGGCGGTCGTGGGCGAGAAATTTGTTCGCGCGGCAACCATTGCCCTTGAAGAGCGACTTCCACTGATCTGCTTTGCTGCTTCTGGTGGGGCACGGATGCAAGAAGCACTGTTTTCACTCATGCAGATGGCCAAAACCTCGGCAGCGCTTGAAAAGCTTAAGCAGTCGGGTGTGCCTTACATTTCTGTTCTGACAGATCCAGTGTTTGGTGGAGTATCTGCGTCGTTAGCGATGCTGGGCGATCTAAATATCGCCGAGCCCAATGCCTTGATTGGTTTTGCTGGCCCGCGCGTTATTGAGCAAACCGTCCGTGAAACGCTGCCGGAAGGTTTTCAGCGCAGTGAATTTCTGCTGGAACACGGCACCGTTGATATGATCGTGCATCGTCATGATATGCGTGCTCGTGTTGGTGGTGTGCTGCGTAAGCTGACGCATAATATCGCGCTGCCTACCGAGGGGGATGTCAGTGACGACGCACCGATTGACGAGCCGTTGGTTGATGAAGCGCCAATAGCCGATGCTGTAGATGCAGCAGACGTTGATACGTCTGAAACGCATAGCGAAGCCAGCACCGTTAAGAGCGACGATCCGACCCGCAATGTCTAAGTCTATAGCCCCTGAATCTTTAGCTTCTGACGCTTTAACTCCTGGGTCTCTAGCCGAATGGCTGCACTACCTTGAAACCCTGCACCCTGTAGGGATTGATATGGGGCTTGAGCGTGTAGCAGAAGTTGCCAAGCGCATGGGGTTGCTAAGTCGACCGATTGCACCACAGGTGATTACGGTGGCGGGTACGAATGGCAAGGGGTCGACCCTTGCCATGATGGATGCCGTCGCACGCACGCACGGTTTGCGGGTAGGTACTTATACTTCGCCCCACCTAGTGCGCTATAACGAACGCGTGACGATCAATGGTGACTATGCTGACGACCAGCGGCTAATGACTGGTTTCTCTCGCGTAGAGGACGCTAGGCTACAAGCGCCTGAAATTAGCTTAACCTATTTTGAGGCGGGAACGCTGTGCGCCCTCTGGTGCCTAGCACAGGAAAACCTTGACTTAGCGCTGCTCGAAGTTGGTCTGGGTGGGCGATTGGATGCCGTTAATATCATTGATGCAGACGTTGCTATTGTCACCACCATTGCTCAGGATCATGCCAATTTTTTAGGGTCTGATATTGCTCAAATTGGCCGGGAAAAAGCCGGCATCTTTCGTGCTGCAAAACCCGCTGTATTGGGCAGTCGACTGCTTCCCAGCAGTGTAGCAGAGGCTGCCAATGCGCTTGCCGCTCCTGTTTACTGTCTTGGTGAGGCGTTTAGCCACTCAATTGATGATGACTCTGCCGCTGATAGTCCGTCTGAGTGGAACTGGAGTGGACTGGGCTGCCAGGGAGAGGTTATTTCTCTGACAGACCTTCCTGATCCCGGTTTGCCGATTGATAATGCAGCAACGGCCCTCCAAGCATTGATACTTAGCGGATTAGTGGTCAATGAAGACGCATGCCGTCGTGCGCTTCATGAGGTGCAAGTGCCAGGGCGTATGCAGTGGATCGGGCAATGGTGCTTGGATGTCGGGCATAATCCTCATGCAGCCGACTATGTCGCTAGGCGACTCCCATCGGTGCCTGAAGGTGGTCGGCAGTGGGCGTTGATCGGCATGCTAAATGATAAAGACGCTGATGGTGTTATTAGCGCTTTGCTACCCCGCATTACTGACTGGGTATGCGTGACGTTGGAAGGGGAGCGTGGTCGGTCAGCTGACGAACTGGCGGGGCGTATCACATCTTTGGGTGGGCGTGTGCATTGTTGCGCTAACTCCCCAGAGGCCGGAGTGCAGATAATGGCTGAGCAGTTGACACCCTCCGACCGGGTGTTAGTGACCGGCTCGTTTTTTACAGTTGCGGCCTTGTTGGAAATAACGCTGCCGCAAGCTTAATCGGCCTAACCGTTGTGCTCGCTAAGCTTGATGGAGAGGGATATGAAATACGGTAAAACGGAACGCATCAGTGGTATTGTCATTTTACTCGCGTTGCTGGCGATTTTCGTGCCGTGGTTGATGAGTGATCCTGCTCCCCGTGAAGAGCGCCCTCAGCCTACGTTTGTTATTGAACGGCCTGTTGAGGCAACACAGCAAGATGTTCCGGTTCCGCAAATGCCGTCATCTATCAACACGTCCTCAAGTGAGGGTCGTTCTGTAGATAGCGCGGCCACTAGTGTGCCAATTGATGCCAATCCAAGGCAGCCACAAACCGGTCAAGCCAGTAGCTCTAACGCTCAGAGTGCTGGAGAAAATGATCCAATTGCTGAGTTAATGGCTGCAAATAACCGTAATAATGCAAATACATCATCGAATGCTGCTGGCCCAACGTCTTCTTCCCAAGGCGAGTGGGCGGTTCAAGTGGGCAGTTTTGGTGATGCGGGTAACGCAAGGCGACTAAGCGATCAGCTTACTCAGGCGGGATTTAGCGCCTACCTACGTGAGCGTGATAATAACCTTACCTCTGTTTATGTTGGCCCTTATGAGACGTCTGAAGACGGCGAGTCTGCGATGGCGATTATTAAACAGCGTGCCAATGTACAGGGCCTGTTAGTGCGGGTGAGAAATTAACTTATGGCACTTACTTGGATAGACGCGCTTTTTCTGGCGGTGTTGGCACTTTCTATGCTGGCCGGCTTTATGCGCGGATTTGTCAGGGAAGCTCTTGGCCTAGCCGCCTGGGTAGTCGCATTGTTGGTAGCGCGCGTCTTGGCAGAGCCGGTGGCAGATCTAATGAGCGGGTTCATCGACAGTTTCGATGCGCGCTTAGTGTTGGCATTTATTTTAGTGATTTTTGCGGTCATTTTACTTTGCGGGATTGTGATCCGCCTTGTTCATGCGGCGGTAGAGTGGGTCGGTATGGGGTTGCTTAATCGCTTTGCGGGTGCTGCCTTTGGGGTTGCTCGTGGCGCTGTCATTTTATTGGTGGCAACCGTCCTTATTACACTAACGCCCTTAGCTGAGCTACAGGCTTGGCAAGAAGCTGAGCTACGGCCGACGTTTATTGAGCTGCGCGATTGGGCGGTAAGCCAGTTAGATCAATGGGAGCGGGAGCTACCGCAAGCACCTGACTCGCTTCGCGATATTTCGTTGCCAGATTTCCGCACTCAGGAAGAGCTTGTTCCACAGCCTTTTACGCCAACATCTGAAAATGGTGGCCAGTGAGTGCACTGCTTAATGTTGGCTCAACGCGACGTGATGTTTAGTTAGTAATACAGTTAGCCGCTGTCTACCAATGCCCGCTTTTGCGATCGAGAAATAGGCAGTGGCTCACATTCGTTTGATGAACGTACGGGTTTGCTACGGTGAACCATGGCACTAAAGCGAGGTAACTTGAATGTGCGGTATAGTGGGCCTTCTGGCCAAGCAGGCGGTAAATCAGGGAATCTACGATGCTCTGACCGTACTTCAGCATCGGGGCCAGGACGCTGCCGGCATGATGACTTGGAGCGAGGGACGCTTCCTACTGCGCAAGAGCAACGGGCTGGTGCGAGATGTGTTCCATACCCGCCACATGGCTCGCCTAAAAGGTAACCTTGGCATTGGTCACGTACGTTATCCAACCGCGGGTTCCTCCAGTGAAGCGGAGTCTCAGCCGTTTTATGTCAACTCGCCCTACGGTATTGCGCTAGCTCACAACGGTAACCTGACTAACTCTGAGCAGTTAAAGCAAGAACTTTTCTCGACTGACCTTCGTCACATCAATACCAGCTCTGATTCTGAAGTGTTGCTAAACGTATTTGCCCATGAGCTGGGTAAGCAGGGTCTGCACCTGGAAGCCGAGGATATTTTTGATGCCGTTCGTAGAGTGCACCGGCGCTGCAAAGGCGGCTACGCGGCGGTCGCGATCATTAACGGTTTTGGCATGGTGGCATTTCGGGATCCCCATGGTATTCGTCCCGTGGTGTTTGGTACTCGCCAAAGTGACGAGGGCCAGGAGGTCATGATTGCTTCGGAATCTGTCGCCCTAGATGTAGGTGGCTTTGAGCTGGAGCGTGACCTTTCACCAGGTGAAGCGATTTTCGTCGACATGCAGGGACAGGTTCACACCCAGGTGTGTGCTGATCGACCTGTGTTGAGCTCCTGTATTTTTGAGCATGTCTACCTGGCGCGCCCCGACTCTATTCTTGATGGTGCCTACGTGTATGGCACGCGTATGCAGATGGGACGCAAACTTGGTGATCGCATTCTCAACGAGTGGCCTGATCACGATATTGACGTTGTTATTCCAATTCCCGATACGTCGCGCACCTCTGCCCTTGAAATGGCGCAGCACTTGGGTGTGACCTATCGCGAAGGGTTTATGAAGAACCGCTATATTGGCCGTACGTTTATTATGCCGGGCCAAACGCAGCGTAGAAAATCGGTGCGTCAAAAATTGAACGCCATTGATGTCGAATTCAAAGGCAAAAATGTGCTGCTGGTGGATGACTCTATTGTGCGCGGAACCACCTGTAAGCAAATTATTCAGATGGCTCGCGATGCAGGGGCTCGTAAAGTGTATTTCGCTTCTGCTGCTCCGCCCGTTCGCTACCCCAATGTCTATGGCATTGATATGCCAGCGGCAAAAGAACTGATTGCGCATGGCCGCACAGAAGAAGAGGTTGGCCAGCTGATTGGTGCGGATCGAATTTTCTATCAAGACCTGGAAGATTTGAAAGCGGCTTGCCGTGAGGTTAATCCTGAGATGGATGAGTTTGATTGCTCTGTCTTCGACGGTAACTACGTTACTGGTGATATTGATGATGCCTACTTGGCGGTGCTTGAAGCGAGTCGTAATGACGCGGCTAAAGATCAAAGTGCGGGCGACCATGCGCTAGTGGATATGCATAACCAAGATGATGATGATCTTGATGACTAATGCCGCGTATTAAGCGCTCGTATTACAACTTTTATTGACGTTTTAAAAAGGTGCTCAGCCATGCATGATGATAGTCACCAGGATGATTGGTCGCTAGAGACCCTTGCCATTCGCGCGGGCCATCACCGTACGTTTGAGCAGGAGCATGCCGAGCCCATTTTTCCCACTTCAAGCTTTGTTTACGAAAGCGCGGCTGAAGCCGCGCGCAAGTTTGGGGGGCAGGAGCCGGGCAACGTCTATTCGCGCTTTACTAACCCGACGGTTCATACGTTCGAGCGCCGTTTGGCGGCGCTTGAAGGTGGTGAGCGGTGCGTGGCAACAAGTTCGGGTATGTCGGCCATTTTATCGACGGCGTTGGCACTGCTAAGTGCCGGCGATGAAATCGTTGCATCGCGCTCGCTGTTTGGTTCTACCGTGAGTTTGTTTGACAAATACCTGGGAAAATTTGGCATCACGACTCGTTATGTAGAGCTATCTAACGTTTCTGCCTGGGAAGAGGCCATCGGCCCAAATACCAAGCTGTTGTTTGCGGAAACACCGTCCAATCCACTGTCTGAAGTTGCGGATATTCCAGCATTAGCCGAACTTGCTAAGCGTAGTGGTGCACTTTTGGCGATTGATAACTGCTTCTTAACACCGGCACTTCAGCAGCCAATTGCACTTGGCGCTGACTTAGTCATCCATTCAGCAACGAAGTATCTGGATGGTCAGGGACGTGCTGTTGGCGGCGCGGTGGTTGGTAAACACGACGTGTTGGAAGAAGTGTTTGGTGTGGTACGTACTTGCGGGCCTTGCCTGAGCCCCTTTAATGCGTGGATTTTCACCAAAGGTCTTGAAACCTTGTCGTTGCGCATGAAAGCGCATTGCGAAAATGCGCTGACTTTGGCGCTCTGGTTAGATCAACACCCGGCTGTTAATAAAGTGTACTACAGTGGCTTAGAAGCCCACCCTCAGCATGCGCTTGCCAAAAAACAGCAGCAAGGGTTTGGTGCCGTGTTAGGTTTCGAAGTGAAAGGAGGGCAGGCGGGGGCCTGGCAAGTGATTGACGCCACCAAAATGCTGTCCATAACGGGTAACCTCGGGGATGTTAAAACCACCATTACCCATCCAGCCACCACAACGCATGGACGTCTCTCCGATGTGCAGAAAGAAGCCGCAGGTATCGCCCCTGGGTTGATTCGCGTAGCGGTGGGGCTGGAAAGTCAGGCTGACATTCAGCGCGATCTTGCCGCTGGGCTGGATGCGTTGGCGGCTGGCTGAGCGATTCAAATAGCGTTTTGATAAGCCGGTCATTCGTGGCCGGTTTTTTTATTGCTTGCTTCGCTGACGGCGTTTTTCTAACTACGACATTTAGCAATGTTTTTAACAAACGTTTTTTACGAATGGTGTGTTCTGCTTTTTTCAGCAGTGTTTTGATCATTAAGACGGTATGCTTTGTGTATAAGTGTGCTTACAGCGGGCATGACCAATTGCTGTTTAGAACGAGGAAAGCAAGGATGTGGCGGAACACGCAGAGTGGATGGGGAGTCATTAGCATTGCTCTTCACTGGCTAAGTGCACTAACGATTGTGGGGTTGTTTGTTCTTGGCTGGTGGATGACTGATCTTGGTTACTACGATACATGGTATAACCAAGCGCCGTGGGTGCATCGCTCGATTGGTATCTTGTTGTTAATTGCTACCTTTGCTCGCTTAATATGGCGCTTGATTCAGCCAACGCCTCATGCAGAGGGAAGTCGCTTTGAACGTCTCGCTGCCCATGCTGGCCACATAATGTTGTATGTCTTGTTATTGTTAGTGCTTGTTAGTGGCTATTTGATCTCTACCGCCAATGGGCGCGGAATTAGTGTGTTTGATTGGTTTGAAGTGCCAGCGCTGCTTCACGGGCTTCCTGATCAAGCTAGTCTGGCAGGCGATGTTCACTGGTACAGCGCCCTGGCGCTTATGGTACTGGCCGCAGGGCACGCGCTAGCCGCTATGAAGCATCATTGGTGGGATCGCCACTCGACACTCGTGCGGATGGTTAATCCTGCTCATGGCCGCAAGCAATAATGGAATTTTTTGTCCACTGCGCTGATAGTTTGCTCGTAGTGTTTATTAGGAAAATAAAGGAGATTTCCACGATGTTAAAGAAAACCGCTTTTGCTACTGCAATTGCCGCCGCTTCGCTAGCGACGTTCAGCCAAGCGCAAGCAGCAGAATATCAAATTGATACTGAAGGTCAGCACGCCTTTGTTCAGTTCAAAATAAGCCACCTCGGCTTCTCCTATATTCTGGGTACTTTCGAAGAGTTTGATGGTCAATTTTCTTATGACCCAGAGGATTTAGAAGCCTCTTCTGTAGAAATGGAAGTGCAGGTAGGCAGCCTGAGCACTAATCATGCAGAGCGTGATCGTCACTTCTTGAGCAGCGATTTTCTTGATGCCGGTGAATTTCCTACGGCAACTTTCACTTCAACAGGTTTTGAATCAACGGGTGAAAATGAAGGCGTCGTAACCGGTGAGTTAACGCTTCATGGTGAGACACAGGAAATTGAAATGCCTGTTACCTTGATGGGCGAAGGTGATGACCCCTGGGGCAATTACCGTGCAGGTTTTGAAGGCAGCACCATGTTAACGCTGGGTGATTTCGGTATTGATATGAGTGACTTCCCAGAAGCGATGCACGAGCTGGAGCTTTACGTGACGTTTGAAGGCATTCGTCAGTAAACGAGTGCAAGCAGAAAGCGCCATCACCCTTGCCTGGGTGATGGCGCTTTGCGTTGAGAGTTACCAGAAACAACTTACATCTCGTAGGTTGTCAGTATTGTTAACTAGGTAGCGTTCACCGTTATCTACTCTGTTTTGAGGATTTCTCTTTGGCAGCGGTCGTTATGCAGCAACGCGAGCTGGCGATAACCTTATGGCGTCAAACGTGGCCGATGGCCATTGGCGTGTTGGCGCTATTGGGTTTCCAGCTTGTAGATAGTGCTTTTATTGCCCGTTTGGGAACAGCGCCCTTGGCCGCTCAGTCGTTTACCTTTCCTTTGTCATTCCTGATTATTGGTATTCAAGTGGGAATGGGGATCGCGATTGCGGCGCTCATTTCCCGCGCCTTAGGCGCTGGAGAAGACGTTCGAGCGAAGCGGTTAAGCAGCCTTGTGCTAATTGCCGGTGGCCTCGTCATCGGCCTACTAGTCATCGCGCTTTGGTTTCTTCAAGTACCCATATTCAGGCTGCTAGGTGCCGATGATAGCGCGCTGGTTTATATACGCGCTTACTGGGGGCCACAGCTATTTTCAGCTTGGCTAGGCGCGCTGCTCTATTTTATCTATAGCGTGTTTCGTGCTCACGGCGATACACGGCTGCCAGGTAAGATGATGGTGCTCAGTAGCCTTATTAACCTGGGATTGGATCCGCTATTTATTTTTGGCATTGGTTCTTGGCAGGGGTGGGGACTAGCGGGTGCCGCTTTGGCGACCGCCATCGCATTTTTTGTGGGGCTGTTATTCAGCAGTATGAAACTACAGCATCGAAAGTGGACGACGAATACCGCGCTATGGCAAGAAGCCAGGCGCTCGTGGCGGCTTTTTACCGGTATTGCTGCTCCCGCGATGGTTAGTCAGTTGATGCCGCCACTGGCGGCGATGCTGGCGATTGCGGCTGTTGCTAGCCTAGGAGATACCCAGGTGGCGGCTTGGGGGCTTGCCAGCCGCCTAGAAACGGTTTCGCTGATGGTGATATTGGCGATGACGATGTCGCTACCACCATGGCTTGGGCGCTGCTATGGCGCGGGCGACTGGGGACAGATTCAGCAATTGATGCGCTTGGCCGTGAATGTCGCGTTGATATGGCAGCTTAGCCTGGGGCTGTTGCTGGCGCTGGCTTCACCCTGGGTGGCTATGGTGTTAGCCGGGAACCAGGAGGTGCAAAGTGAGCTCGCGCTGCTAATTCGCTTTTTGTTGCCAAGTTATGCTGCGTTGGGCGTGTGTATGCTGGTGGTGTCTGCAGGTAACGCTCTCGGCTGGCCACTTAGAGCAATGCTGCTTTCAAGCGCACGATTGTTTATTTGCTATCTACCTTGTTTATGGTTGGGTGCGCAGTTGTTTGGATGGACAGGCTTGGCCGCTGGCGCGGCATTGGGTAACGTGTTGGCAGGTATGGTTGCTTGGATAGTGCTCAAGCGCATTTTATCCCGCCCGCATCGGCAGGCGGGATTCAGCAAGTAATGCCGTTTAGTGCTTCTTGGGGGCTTCCTGGAATGAGAAGTACATAAACAGTAATGCCATGCCCAAGTAACCCATGACAAATTCAGGCGCTGCGTTAAAAGCCAGTTTTGGGGCGTGCATCAATCCTACAAATGAGAAGCCAGCCGCAATGGCGGCAAATGCGGCTGCACGGCGGAACTGATGGTCGATCACCGACACTGTCATGGCCCCTAGGAAGATGGCCATAAACATCGCACCTTGTCCCATGACAACAATGGCACTGGAAATATCGCTGACGACGTCACCAGCACCCCGATTGAAGCGTGTCATCACGTAGTTGGCAAAGTAGGGCAGCATCGCCAGCGCAATGGCCGGATAATAGCGGGTATCGTTCGCTTGAAACGCAGTAGCTATCATCGACATGCCGACAAATACCAGGATAGGAGCCACTACTGAGACTGGGATAATGGCTGCTAAGGCAGCGATCAGGCCAAACATGGTGGCGAGGGCATAAACGGCGCCGTTTAGAATGCTGTAGCCTCGCCCTGCGCCCATCCACTTCGCGCCCACCGTTGCGATATAAACAGTTGTCGGGAATACGCCGCCAAATAGCGCGCCGATCATCGTGCCTGCTCCATCAACTGCCTGGCACTCACGCACATCGTATTTATCGCCAGCCGCTTCCATCGCCTCAACGTTATTCATGGTTTCAATAGCGTTATAGAGGGTGATGGGCAGCACAACGGTAAGTACGGCCAGCATGCCGCTAAACAGCAAGCCCAGCCCTTCATACCAGGCCAAATTAGGCAGCAGGGGGTAGAACCCTAAATGTGTAAAAGCATCGCTAAAGCGTTCGCTGCCCGCATCGCCAATCAAATATGCCATCGCAGTACCGACCACAATGGCAAACAGTGATGTCGGTAGCTTAAACGGCATGCTGACGCGTGCCACAAGACCAACAATGATAATGCCGAGCACCAGAAGTCCAATGATAGGCATTTCCAGAGTTTTAAATAGCATCTCACCGGCAATAAAGGTGAGTGCGACGCCAGCAACAGCACCCAACATGGCGGCCCGTGGGAGGTGATACTGCA
Source organism: Halomonas sp. KG2 (assembly GCA_030440445.1). Classification (NCBI taxonomy): domain Bacteria; kingdom Pseudomonadati; phylum Pseudomonadota; class Gammaproteobacteria; order Oceanospirillales; family Halomonadaceae; genus Halomonas; species Halomonas sp. KG2. The sequence goes on from CP098528.1 coordinate 1,959,801, forward strand.
CCCAGCGGCCAATGATGCTAATCAAGGCTTCTATTGCGCCACTAATAAAGCAGGCGGCCACGGCAACTTTCCAGGCTAATTCCGCGTCACCGGTTAACTGCTTGGCGGGGAGCAATACGCCGAATAGAAACACAAACATGACCGGTGTGGAGATGCCGTAGGAGAGCGCGGTGACATCACTGCGGTTTTCTTTTCTTGCGAGCCTAGCGGCACTCCATGCGTAATAAAAATTGCCTGCCATGACTGCCACTGCGGCACCAGGCAACACCTGACCATACACAATGGATGTGGGGAACCCCATGCCCAGCATGGTAATTGCGATAATGACAAAGTTGGCAATATTGTTTTGAAACAGCGCGAAGAACGCGTCGGTGTCTTCTTTTTTGTACCACGGATAGTGAGTGCCGACAGCCGCCATGTTAGGCCTCTTAGTTATGGTGTGTTGTATACAAGGCTATGCTGAGTGTGCCGAAGATTTGACTGATCGGTCAAGCATTGCGTTGTAGCGGACGCCGCACGGGCGCCCCAGGCTCTGGCGGCAAGCGAGTAATTGTACATAACAATCGCTTGGCTGTTCAGTTGCTTATCTTCAAATCATCTACAAAAACGCCCAGGCAATTTGCCTGGGCGTTTTAGCTGTTGATACTAAGGTTAACAACTCACTTGGCGTTATTCGTTAACGGCAGCGATGGCCTTAGCAAGGTAAGGTAAATTCTCGTGTGAGAATCCTGCAACGTTGGCACGGCCAGAACGCACCATGTAAATACCGAATTCGTCACGCAGGCGGTCTACTTGCTCCGGAGTTAAACCGGTGTAAGAGAACATGCCACGCTGTTCTGCAACGCATGCATACTTTTCAGCAAGGCCGTAAGGCTTAAGGGCTTCAACGAAGTCGCGACGCAGCGTATTGATGCGATCACGCATTTCGGTCAGCTCTTCACGCCACATTGCAGACAGCTCAGCGTCGTGAAGAATTTCGCTAACAATCGCGCCACCGTGGGCGGGAGGGTTAGAGTAGTTCTCACGGGCCACAATGGCAGCCTGAGAGCGAACGTTCTCCATCTGCTCGGCGTCTTTGGCAATCAGGATCAAGCAGCCAGTGCGTTCGCAGTAAATGCCAAAGTTCTTTGAGCAGGAACTGGTGATGATAACTTCATCAAGGTTTTCGGCCAGCAGACGAACACCATAGGCATCTTCGTCCAGTCCTTCCCCGAAACCTTGGTAAGCAAAGTCAACCAATGGCAGTAGTTTGCGCTCGCTCAGCACTGCCATTACTTCATGCCACTGATCTTTAGACAGGTCAAAGCCGGTCGGGTTGTGGCAGCAGGCGTGAAGCACCACAACGTCGCCTTCAGGAATCTTTTTCAGCGCGGCTAACATACCATCGAAATCAAGGCGGTTGTCAGCATCAACGTAGGGGTATTTGTGAAGTTCGATACCTGCAGCGGTGAAAATGCCGTGATGGTTTGGCCAAGTAGGATCGCTGACCCAGATTCCTTTTCCAGGCAGCTGGTGGGCAATAAAGTCAGCGGCTAAGCGTAGTGCACCTGTTCCACCAGGAGACTGAGTAGCGCTCGCGCGGTTGGCTTTCAATACGGAAGAATCTGCACCTAATACCATAGGCAGCACAGCATCACCGTAAGCAGGGGCACCGTGAGAGCCAATATAGGTCTTGGTGTTTTCATTCTTGAGCAGGCGAGCTTCTGCTTCCTTGACAGCGCGCATGACCGGCGTATTGCCTTGTGCATCGCGATATACGCCAACCCCTAAATCGACTTTCTGGGGATTGGTGTCTTTTTTGAAAGCTTCGATCAGCCCGAGAATGGCATCTCCTGGGACTCGCTCAATTTGCTCAAACATTTATTCGGCTACCTCGTCGGTTCTGGCGGCAAGAATGAAATCATTTAGATGCAGGCCCTTTATTGCATGAGACCACCATGTCACGGTGGTTTTACCCCACTCAGTAACAATGACAGGATGGTGCCCAGCCTGCTCTGCTATATCGCCAACGCGCTGGGTGAATGCCAGGGCATCGGCAAAGTTGCGAAACGTAAACTGTCTCGTCAGCTTCATGATGCCATCGTGGTCAACAATCTGCCACTCTGAAAGTGCTGCTAGATGGGGTTGGCATGCGCTATAAGTGAGCGGTATGGCGTTGCTACTGCAAGGTTCACAGGTGGTTTGAGCAAGCGTTGTCATGGGTTGCCTCCTTTTAAAATTGCTCTTATTAGGGTAGAAGGCATACACAGTCGCGACCAACCTCTTTCGCGCTGTATAACGCTTGATCAGCGCGTTCTATTAAGTTGGCTAAAAGCTCACCGCACCGATACTCCGCTACACCAATACTCACGGTTACTTGGCCGGCACCGATTCCAAAATCATAGCTTGCGATGGCATGTCGGAGACGGTCAGCGAGTTTATGGCATTGTTGCAGCGGTGTAAGCGGCAACACGACCATAAACTCTTCACCGCCAAGTCTTGCCACCATATCTTCGCAGCGCAGGAGTTGCTGCGTTTGCAAGGCAAGTTGTTCCAGTACGCTATCGCCCTGTAAGTGTCCCCAACGATCATTGAGCTGTTTAAAATGATCTATGTCTACCATCATGATAGAGAGAGGCGTCCCATGCCGCGTGCTTAATGAGGCTAGGTGCGTTAAGTGCACCATGAGTTTGCGACGGTTAGGCAATCCCGTTAAAGGGTCGGTGTCGCAGAGTTTTCTTAGTCGCTGCTCTTCTGCGACTTGATCAGTAATATCCATCATGATGCCGCTCCAGCGAACACCATTGGATGCCGGGGAGGGGTTAGCACTTACCGCAATCCAGTGCGGTTTTCCTTTAGGGAAGGGGAGGCGGAAGCGAGTCGTGAGCGGTAGCATCCAGCGTGCAGATCGCTCAATAGATGACATTATTTTGGGGTGATCGTGACCGGTTAGGTGTTCAATAAGTTGGCCAGCGTCATGCGCTAATTGTTGTCGGTCGATGTGTGCCAGCGCCTCGCCCCCGCCTTCCAGATAGGGGAAGTGCATACGGCCGCAGTGTGATCGATAGAATTGAAAAATAACCCCAGGTATCTGGGATATCAGGCTATCAGTACTTTGCGGTACTGGGGCTGTATCATTCACGAGCATGCGTGAAGCTCCAAAGCATATGCCAAATAAAAGTTAATCGTAAAGGTTAGCCCTAAAAACGTAACTAATATGTAAGCCATTACTGACAATGCTCGCTTTTTTTAAAATCAATTGATCTATATTTATTCCATAAAAGAATTTTAGTGTGGCGTTAAGTGTCTACCATAGAAACTTTGGCGCGACACGGGAAGGCCTATTGCTTTTTAATAGATTGGATCATTTTTAATTCTCGGGGTATTTCTTTGAGCGAAGTAAAGGCAGCCACTATAAAGACAGGCCATTCGGCTAGCGCTCAAAAAGTTGGCGGTGGTTTGGTAAGTTTGGTCGGTGCTGGCCCAGGGGATCCAGAGCTATTGACGTTGAAAGCGTATAAGCGGCTTCAGATAGCAGAAGTAGTGCTCTACGACCGCCTCGTTAGCGATGAAGTGCTAGCCCTGATTGGGCCTAAGGCCGAGCGGTTTTACGTTGGCAAGGCGAAGGCGTTGCACAGCGTCCCTCAAAATGAGATTAACCAAACATTGGTGTCTTGGGCAAAGCAAGGTAAGCAAGTTGTGCGTCTCAAGGGGGGAGATCCCTTCATTTTTGGCCGAGGCGGAGAAGAATTAGAAACGCTCATGGCTGAAAATGTGGCGGTAGAAGTCATTCCGGGTATTACAGCGGCATCCGGTTGTGCAGCTTATGCGGGCATTCCTCTGACACACCGAGATCATGCGCAGTCGGTTCGCTTAGTCACTGGCCACTTACAACATGGAGAGAGCACGCTTGATTGGCAAGCGTTAGCCCGGTCTGGCCAGACCCTGGTGTTTTATATGGGGCTGAGTAACTTAGAGGCTATTTGCCAGGCATTGATAGACCATGGTCTCGCACCCAGCACCCCTTTGGCGCTGATTGAACAGGGCACAACACAGCACCAATGTACGCATATTGGTTCTTTGCGACAGCTGCCTGAGGCATTTCACCAAGGTGAGATTACACCGCCTACGTTATTGATTATTGGCAGTGTTGTGTCATTACATGCCACGCTTTCTTGGTTTGAGGTTGCTGCTGCGGATGCGATAGGCTTTAAGGAAAGTAACCACTAGGCTAACCAACAAGCGGGTCATCGTATGGGCCGTTAGTCATATACGTTGATCGCTGGCTAGATGTTGCTAGATGTGTATGCTAGTAAAAGAATGTCAGGTGCTAAATGTCTATCAACGCTGCTGATATCGGTAGCCTAAAAAAGAAGAGAGGGACGCAGTATGCCAGAAGCAAACCACTCGGATAATCAAGCGTCAGCGAGTAAGCCAGACATGAAAACGCTTTTTAAGGATAACCGTGTCAAAGGTATTGCTGGTATTGCCGCCATTGCTGTTATTTGGGCAATTATGGCGCAATCTAACTCGGGCACACGGCAAGAGCGTGTCGAAACGTTAGAGGGCCAGTTAGCCAGCGTCGAGCAAGATAACAACCAGCTTAGCCAGCGGATTGCAGAAGTTGAGCAAGCTGAGACCGATTTAAGTGCCATGCGTGAGGAAATGGCAGCGCTGGAAGAGCAGCAGGCTCAGGCACAAAGCGATCTAGAGTCTGCTCAGCGTGATACAAGTGCGGTGCAATCGCGTCTTGAAGAACTAGAAGCTGAGCGTGATGCACTTCAGCAAGAAGCCGATGCGTTAAGTGAGCAAGTAGAGAGCGCTGAAGCCGACCTGCAAGCACTCAAAGAAGAACGTGATCAAGTGGTAAGCGCGCGTGACCAGGCTGAGTCTGCTCGCCAGGAAGTTGAAGAAGCTCGCCAAAGTGCCGAAGAGGCCCGCCAAGAAGCGGAGGCGGCACGTCAGCAAGCTGAACAAGAGCGTCAGGAGGCCGTTGATGAGCTTAGTGCCGCTCAAGAGGAATTGTCGGGTTTAGAAACCCAGATTAGTGAAGCTAGCGAACAGCTGTCCGGTACTCAGGAAGAGGTGTCAGCCGTTCAAAGTGAATTGGATAATTTGCAAAGCGAGCGTGACTCGCTCACCAGTGAGCGGGATGAGTTGCAAAGCGAGGTTGATTCATTAACCCAACTGCGTGAAGAAGAGCAACAGAGCCTCGACCAAGTGCGCAGTGAGATGGATGATCTCATGGTCGCGCTGGATATTGGTCGTGAAGAAGTAGCCAATGTTGAAAGTGACATTGAAGCCCGTGAAGAGCAGCTTGCACGCCTGGAAACCCAGCTTAGTGACTGGCGTGACGAGCTTTCTTCGTTGGAGGGCCGCTTACATGTAAACGATGCGGCGAATGATGAAGTGCCTTCTTTGACAGATGAAGAGAGTGGCAGCGCTGATTCAAATGGTTCTGAGCAAACCGAAGAAGCTGGCTCTGCAGACCAGGGTCAGCAGAACAGTAACTAATCGGTACGCGTAGTGTGTGCTGATTGTTAGTAAGGAAGCGGATGTAGGTAGCCCCTGCATCCGCTTTTGTATGTTGGTTTAGAAATAGGCCGCCTAGGAGTATCATTCAAACCACGGATAGATTAGTCGCAATAGACAGGAGTGCCATTGATGGACGGTGTAAAACATATAGTAGCAGTGGCATCGGGGAAAGGCGGGGTCGGAAAATCGACCGTTACTGTGAACTTGGCACTAGCGCTTTCTGCCCAGGGGTATCGTGTTGGCGTACTGGATGCTGATATTTACGGCCCTAGCCAAGCGCAGATGTTGGGCGTTAAAGAAGGCGTCCGGCCTCAAGCGACGGAGGACAATAAGTTTCTGCCGCTAGAAGCGCACGGCCTTCAAGCGATGTCGATGGCCTTTATGGTTAACACCCGTGAGGCGATGGTCTGGCGTGGCCCGATGGTGGTTGGTGCGTTTCAGCAAATGCTGACACAAACCCAATGGGATAATCTGGATTTCCTGCTGATTGATATGCCGCCAGGTACCGGCGATATCCAGCTGACGCTGGCGCAAAAAGTGCCTGTTTCAGGCGCCGTGATTGTCACCACGCCTCAGGATATTGCGCTCCTTGATGCCCGCAAAGGCATTGAGATGTTCCGTAAGGTCAATGTGCCAGTGCTTGGCGTGGTAGAGAACATGAGTCTTTATCATTGTGAAAATTGCGGCCACGAAGCGGCTATTTTTGGTGCCGGTGGCGGTGAACGTATCGCGGAAGAGTATGATACGACTGTCCTTGGGCGATTGCCGTTAACGCTCTCTATTCGTGAGCTAGCTGACTCTGGTCGTCCCAGTGTGATTTCCGAACCCGATAGCTCAGTGAGTCGCACGTTTGCAGATATTGCCAAACAAGTGGCGCAATCGGTAAATGCCAGCCATAGCGGCGGCCCCACTATTTCTTTTAGCGAGTGATGACGTAACAAATGAGTATTAAATCTGATAAGTGGATTCGTCGCATGGCACAAAGCGATGCCATGATTGAACCGTTTGAAGCTGAGCAGGTGCGCTATGTGAATGATCAGCGCGTTATTTCTTATGGCACGTCGAGCTACGGTTACGACGTTCGCTGTGCCGATGAATTTAAAGTGTTTACCAACATACATTCGGCTATTGTCGATCCCAAAGCGTTTGATGACAAAAGCTTTGTCGATGTTAAGGGGGATGTGTGTATTATTCCGCCGAATTCCTTCGCATTAGCACGCACGGTTGAGTATTTTCGTATTCCGCGCAGTGTGCTGACGATTTGCCTTGGAAAATCCACTTACGCGCGCTGTGGCATTATTGTCAACGTAACGCCGCTTGAGCCAGAGTGGGAAGGGCATGTGACGCTTGAATTTTCAAATACTACCAACCTGCCGGCCAAGATTTATGCCCATGAAGGGGTAGCTCAGATGCTGTTCCTTGAGTCGGATGAGATGTGTGAAACATCTTATAAAGATCGCGGTGGTAAATATATGGGGCAACGAGGCGTTACGCTGCCTCGCACCTAATATCCGCAAGCTAAACGAAAAACGCCTTACGCGCTAATAGCGGTAAGGCGTTTTTTATGGTCAGAGCAGTGACGTTTACGTGTTTTCGTCAAACTCTTCGTCTAGCTCTTCTGCAGCATCTGTGTGGGAGAGCCGCATGCCATGGGGGGGCAGGGGATGGCCATCCATGGTGGCGTTTTCAGCGCTATATTGCAGGCGGCCTTGAAGAAACCACTGAACGGCAATTGGGAAGATAAGGTGTTCACGAGCGTGCACCTTCTCCTTAAGCGTCTCAACGGTATCTTCATTTGTAACGTTCAGTTCTGCTTGCAGCACAACAGGCCCACCATCTAGCTCTTCAGTGACAAAATGCACGCTACAGCCATGCTGTTTGACACCGTCTGCCAGCGCTCGAGCATGGGTATTTAACCCTTGATAGGCGGGCAGTAGTGACGGGTGGATATTGAGCATTTTGCCTAAAAAACGCTGCACAAAGCGGGGCGTCAGAATGCGCATAAAGCCTGCTAAAACAATCAAGTCAGGCTCATGACGTTCGATGACTTTGATTAGCGCTCCGTCGTAAGCATCGCGGCTGTCATATTCGCGATGAGGTAGCGCAACGGCTTCAATACCCGCTTCTAGGGCGCGCTTCAAGCCATAGGCATCCGGCTCATTGGAAATAACAGCGACGATTTCCCCGCCAAGCCGATCATGGCTTTGCGCGTCAATCAGCGCCTGTAAATTACTGCCACTGCCAGAAATTAGCACCACAATACGTCGCGCCGCTGTTGGTTCTGGCGCCATGTCGTTTATGGTGTCGTTGAACGTGCCACTAGTGAAGTCGGTACTGCTCATGCGCGAAGGTTCTCCAAAACGACGGCTTCCTCCTGGCGCTGAATAATCTGACCAATGCGATAGACGGTCTCGCCTTGAGCTTGCAGATGCGCTATAGCGTCTTCAGCTTGAGCCTGGGGGACTACAACCACCATGCCGATGCCGCAGTTCAGTACACGGTGCATTTCCGTTTCACTGACATTGCCTTGGGCTTGTAACCAGTTAAATACTTCTGGGCGCTGCCAGGTAGAAAGATCAACGTGGGCTGCGAGGGTATCGGGTAGAACACGGGGAATGTTTTCCAGTAAACCACCACCCGTAATATGGGAGAGCGCGTGAACGGGAATATCTGTGCCGCGCATCATCGACAGCAACGACTTTACATAAATACGCGTCGGCGCCATTAATGCGTCGCCAAGCGGCTGTCCATCCACAGTATCATTGAGTGAAGAGTTGCTAACTTCCAGAATTTTGCGAATCAATGAATAGCCATTGGAGTGCGGGCCAGAAGAGGCCAATCCCAGCAGTACATCGCCTTCGGCTACCTTGCTGCCGTCTAAAATATCGGCCTTCTCAACAACGCCAACGCAGAAGCCTGCCAAGTCGTAGTCATTGCCCTCGTACATACCAGGCATTTCGGCAGTTTCGCCGCCGACTAGTGCGCAACCAGCCAGTTCGCAACCAGCGCCAATGCCGGTCACGACATCTGCAGCGATATCCACATCCAGCTTACCCGTGGCATAGTAGTCAAGGAATAGCAGCGGTTCAGCACCGGCAACAATCAAATCGTTGACACACATAGCGACCAAGTCAATGCCAATGGTGTCATGCTTACCAAGGTCCATGGCAAGACGCAGCTTAGTGCCGACACCATCCGTGCCGGAGACCAGGACTGGCTGTTTATAACCAGCGGGAAGCTCACACAGTGCGCCAAACCCGCCAAGGCCACCCAGGACTTCAGGGCGTGTCGTGCGTTTGGCAACGTGTTTGATGCGATCAACTAGCGCGTTGCCGGCATCAATATCGACACCTGCGTCTTTATAGCTGAGTGAGGGAGTGGCCTGAGAAGTGGAGGTATCGGTCATGACAGATCCTGTGAAGCCTATAGCAATACGGGTAGTGCTGGCGAAATGGCCAGTGCTGGGGCGATAACGGAACGGATTGTAACACCCAGAGACGTAAGTCGCATCGATGTGCGGCGTTAACCGATGTTCAATACGCTACTTTTGTTACTATTCAGTACGCTAAGGGCGCTAACCATCTTTCCAGGAGGGATATAAAGAACATGCGACATTCATGGTGGGGCGTTGTGTTTTTGGTGGTGTTAGTGGGCTGCCTCTACTTATTAGATGCGGTACTGATGCCATTTATTGCGGGTTTGATTTTGGCCTATCTGGCTGACCCGCTTGCTAATTATTTTCAGCGGTTAGGCATGAAGCGGCCCTGGGCAGTTAGTAGCGTCTTTTTTGTCCTGTTACTGATCCTTATTTTAAGCCTGCTTATTTTAATCCCGCTGGTTGTGCAGCAGACAAAACAGCTGGGAGAGGCATTGCCGAGTGTCTTCAACTGGATTGAGAACATATTAGCGCCACAAGTTCAGGAGTGGACGGGTTACGATTTGGGCGCGGAGCTAACGAACGTTAGAGAAACTTTGATCAAAAACTGGCGTGATGCAGGTAGCTATGCAGCTCAGGCGTTAAGTCAAATAGGTCGTTCTGGGATGGCTTTCGTTTCCTGGGTTACCTACGTCGCCCTGATTCCTGTCGTAACGTTCTATTTACTACTTGATTGGAACAGGCTGATTTCTAGTCTTGCTGATTTGGTTCCTCGTCAATGGACAAGCGATGTTTCCCGCTTGGCTCAGCGCTGCGATGAAGTTCTATCAGCGTTTCTACGTGGGCAGTTACTGGTCATGCTGTGTTTAGGCATTATATATGCGGTGGGACTAACGTTGATGGGTCTGAACTTCGGCCTGCTGATTGGCGCTGTGTCCGGGCTTGTCAGTATTGTGCCGTTCCTTGGCTTTATTGTGGGATTAGTGGTGGCGCTTATCGTGGCGCTTTTCCAATTTGATACATGGTGGGCTGTGCTGGGCGTGATCGCGGTATTCGGTATCGGTCAGGCGGCAGAAAGTGTCATACTTCAGCCTAAGCTGTTAGGCGATAAGATAGGTTTGCATCCTGTTGCGGTTATCTTTGCGGTACTGGCGGGTGGTCATCTTTTCGGTCTGACGGGCGTACTCTTAGCATTGCCTGCCGCAGCGGTCATTATGGTGCTTTTAAGGGAAATTAAAGATCGCTATAAAGGCAGTGCTCTCTATGATGCCGAGCAACGTCCGCTAGAACAGCAACATTACAATGATGGACTGGGTCGTCACGACGAAAGGGAGTCACCATGAGCCGATTACCGGCACAGCTACCGCTTGGGGTAGGGTTGCGAGACGACGCGACATTTAATAATTACTATGCCTCACAAGCAAACGCTTCATTAATGGAGTACCTGAGCCGGCAGCTTAAGTCTGATGCTGAGCCGTTCTTATATTTATGGGGCGCGCCGGGCAGTGGCCGTAGCCATCTTTTGCAGGCGGCGTGTCATGCCGCCTCGGATGCAGATAAGCGGGCACTTTATCTTCCATTGGCAGACCTTGGTCATTTCCCACCGCTGATGCTAGAGGATATCGAACGTCTGGATCTCGTCGCCATTGATGATCTTGAATATGTGATCGGGCGTAAGCGTTGGGAAGAGGCTCTGTTTCACGCCTTTAATCGGCTGCGTGATGCGGGAAAAGCCTTAGTGATTGCCGCCAATACGTCTCCACGCCAATTAGACGTTGCATTGCCGGACTTGGCATCACGGCTAACCTGGGGAGTTACGTTTCACCTGCATCCGTTGGATGATAATGAACGCCTGGCAGCGTTAAAGCTTCGTGCCAACGTACGTGGAATGCAGTTGCCTGATGACGTAGGGCGCTACATTATGCACCGCGGGCCGAGGGAGTTGGGGGATTTGTGCCATGCACTGGAAACGCTTGATCAAGCATCGTTATCCGCTAAACGGAAACTAACTATTCCTTTCGTCAAGTCCGCCCTTAATTGGTAAAGCGCAATTGCTAAAACGCCCCTGCCAGATCACTGGCAGGGGCGTTTTAATGGCAGCAAGTCAATAACTAACAGATTAAGCAGTTTTGCTCATTTTGCTAGCAGCAGCTTGCGCTTGCTTAACATTATCTTCTGTCAGTTTTTGGCCTTTCTGCAAGAAGTCTTGCTGAAGAGCAACGACTTTATCTGCATCGCCTTTTACACGCTCAGCTAGTTCTTTAGCCACTTTCTGCTGGCCTTCCATGTAGCTGCGCAGGCCGTTGGCGTCTTTCACGCTCATCAGCTGACGCATTTGGGTGATGCCAGTATCTAGGTAAGATTTGTTGGCATCAAACTGTGCGTTAAGCATTTTTTCAGAGTAATCGATGCTTAGCGTCATGTATGCACGCACAGGTGCCATGAACATGTTGTCGAACTGCTGAGTCATTTCGTTGGTGTTAAATGTTTGCATGGTAAACACTCCTGCTCCATTGCCCACTAATCGGCCCATTGATTGACGGTGCCGTTAGTGCTGGTTGATCAGCAACGGTTTTGTTAAGCATCCACCGCAGCTGATATCTAGTAATCTTGCGTTGCAGCATAACAGGGCTTTTTGTGCAGTGCAACATTGTGGTGAAGTGAATTTAAGGATCGTGTGAGTGTGGCTGTGTGAGTCGATGATGCGCATGGATTTACCTAACGCGCCGGTAGGGCTAGGCTTAAGCGTATAGATAACCGTTATCACTAAAATAATCGTTGGCAAGCGTGACGTTAGTGATGTGAGCGGCGTTGGCTAAGTCGTTTTTTAAAAGGAGTGCCAGGATGGATACACGTATTGAACGGGATAGCATGGGTGAGCTCAATGTACCTGCAAATGCGCTTTATGGCGCTCAAACCCAACGGGCTATCAACAACTTCCCAGTCTCGCATACACCCATGCCCACGGCATTTATTCACGCTGTCGCGCGGATAAAGCTCGCTGCTGCGCGAAGTAACTGTCAGTTGGGGTTGTTAGATAAACCCCGCGCAGAGGCGATTGAGAAGGCGGCTCAGGCAGTGATGAGTGGCAAGCATAATGCGCATTTTCCGATTGATGTTTTCCAGACAGGCTCTGGTACGTCGACCAATATGAACGTTAATGAAGTGCTAGCGACGCTTGCCAGTCGTGAAGGGGTCGAAGTAACGCCAAATGATCACGTTAATATGGGGCAGTCGAGTAACGACGTCATTCCAACGGCCATCCACCTGTCGGCAGCGATAGCCGTTAATGAAACACTGCGTCCCGCACTGGTGACGCTGCAGGCCACGATTGATCGTAGGGCGAGTGAGCTGGCCCATGTTGTTAAAACAGGTCGTACTCATCTGATGGATGCCATGCCGCTGCGTATGGATCAAGAACTAGGCGCGTGGTCGAGCCAAGTGGGGCAGGCCATCGAGCGTTTTGATAGCGCCATGACAAGGCTGTGTCGATTGGCGCAAGGCGGTACGGCGGTAGGCACCGGTATTAACGCGCCTGAGGGATTTGCCGAGCTAATGGCTAGCGACTTAAGCCAGCAGACGGGCCTACCCTTTGTGCCTAATGATAGCTTTTTTGCCAGTTTGGCATCCCAGGATGCTGCCGTGGAGTTATCGGGGCAGTTGAAAGGGTTAGCCTGTGTGGTTATGAAGATCGCTAACGATTTGCGCTGGATGAATTCAGGGCCGTTGGCGGGGCTGGGCGAGATTGAACTTGAGGCACTACAGCCTGGTAGCTCCATTATGCCGGGTAAGGTAAATCCTGTGATTCCCGAGTCGGCTGCCCAAGCGGCAGCGCAAGTTATCGGCCTGGATGCCGCGGTAACGGTGGCGGGTCAGAGTGGTAATTTCCAGCTCAACGTGATGCTGCCGCTAGTGGCTTCGAATCTTCTCACATCGATTACCTTGATGAGTAACACGGCCACCTTGCTGGGTGAGCGTGCTATCGCCACATTCAAAGTGCGTGACGATAATTTACAGGGGCCGCTCGCACGGAATCCTATTTTAGTCACGGCCCTTAATAGCGTGATTGGCTATAACGCCGCCGCGGCGGTGGCTAAAAAAGCCTATCAGGCTGGGCGCCCAATCATTGACGTTGCGGAGGAAGAGACCGATCTAGATCGCTCAACGCTCGAACGTTTGCTAGACCCTGCGGTATTAACGAAAGGAGGCATACCTGAGTAGCCTCTGTTGAGATGTTAAGGGGGTGGGCGGTTAGGTTTCTTGCTTTTCCGTTTTGCCCTTTTGAATGGTTTCGTTGGCCTCTTGGCGCTCTGCTGCACTGGCATCGGGCGTTTCGTGTTCATCTTGACGCGAAGGCCGATAGCAAAAAGTGGCCAATATAGGGAAGTGGTCAGATCCGAACGCCCCAAGTCGCTGCATGTTGACGAGGGTGAAATGCTCGCTGACAAACGCGTGGTCGAGAGGCCAGCGCAACAGGGGGTAATTAGCGTGAAAGGTGCTGTACAAGCCGCGACCACGGCGTGGGTCCAGCATGCCTCCTATGCGACAAAAACGGCGTGTTGTACGTGACCAGGCAACATCATTCAAGTCGCCGGCAACGATAGTGGCCTTTGGGTGTTGATGTATTTCTTTGCCAATCCACAACAGTTCCGCGTCACGCCATAAAGATTTTTCGCTTTCACTGGGGGCTGGAGGCCTTGGGTGAACGGCAAATAAGCGAATGTGCTGGCCGCTTTTAAGCTCTACCTGGGTGTGAATCGAAGGTATGTCATCCTGAATAAGCCACTTAATCTCAGTATCTTTCAGTGCTAGGCGAGAATAGAGGTGCATGCCATAAAGGTTGTCTAGGGGGATCTTAACGCTATGTGGCCACTGCGCCTCTAATGCCGGGTCCAGTTGTTCTTGCCACCATTGGTCGGATTCTAACGTGAGAATCATGTCGGGCTGGTGGTGGGTAATCATCGCCAGTAATTCTTTTGACTGACGGTTGGGTGTCAGTACATTGGCGATTAACAGCGTAATCATCTGGTCTTTAGGGGCATTATGGGCGGCTTTTACCTGCACAGGCCAGAGCGCTGTCCATGGCAAAATGTAGCGCAGTTGAAGCGCTAGCGTGATGAGTGAGACAAGTGTCGCGGTAACCCGCCACGGCCCTGGGTCTAATAACCACAGGCTTGTTAAGCCGCATACTAAAGCCAGTACGGCAATTTGCAGTCGAGGAAATTCAAAACTGCGCACCCACCACCAGCGCATAGGCACGCGGGCAATCAGTGTGGCGAGTAACAATGAGATGGCGATGCATCCTAGCAAAGGCCCAAGCAAGATTTGCCTCCTGGTTTAACCGTGAATAGTGGTTAATCTACGTTTAGCTTAGCGGTAACCGTAGATAAGTGTCGATAAGACATAAAAATTGAGGGGAGTTAGTTCATTTGCGTCACCTCAAAGTGCTAAAAACTACTTGCAATTCAGCTATGAAACCGTAGAATACGCATCCGTTGCACAGCAGGACCATAGCTCAGTTGGTTAGAGCGCCACGTTGACATCGTGGAGGTCGGCGGTTCAAATCCGCCTGGTCCTACCATATTACGTGTTACGTGCAGCTAGTTACTTATAGGACCATAGCTCAGTTGGTTAGAGCGCCACGTTGACATCGTGGAGGTCGGCGGTTCAAATCCGCCTGGTCCTACCAAATACTTAAAAACCCCATGCTTCTTAGCATGGGGTTTTTTTATGGCTAATCGATAAAGCTAGTCGATAAAGCGAGGGAGGTCAGTCTGGCGAATAAACGTCGCCACCAGTGCCTCAATACCCGCCTGATCTTCTTGACTAAAGCGTGCGTGCTGAGGGCTGTCTAGGTCGAGCACTCCCCAGAGATAGCCGTCGATCACAATGGGAGCAACGAGCTCTGAGCGAGAGTCAGCATCGCAGGCGATGTGATCAGCAATAGCGTGAACGTCATCAACCCGTTGGGTAGTTTGTTGGCGGGCAGCGGCCCCGCAAACGCCTTTGCTGAAGGGGATTGGGTGGCAGGCAGGTTTGCCCTGAAATGGGCCAAGGCTGAGCTGGTTGGGCTGGCGCTGCAAATAGAACCCCACCCAGTTGATGTCGTTCAGGGCATGTTGAATAAAGGCACAGGTTTGTGCGCTGTTGGTTAGCCAATCACGTGTGTCTAGCAGAGCTTCAAGCTGCCGATTAAGCAACGCATAATCAACACTATGCATACGAATTCCTTATAGGATTAAACACATCAGGCCAGCCCTAAGGCTGGCCTGATGACATCGATAGAGAAAACCGTACTGTTTATTCGATCCAGCCGGGTACAGCTGCGCCCTTAAACAGTTCTTCTGCTTTTTCGATGACCTCATCGCGCTGATAAGCGTCAACAAGTTGACGGATTTCTTCACGATCTTCGTCTCCGCCCCGCACCGCAATCAAGTTGACGTAGGGGGATTCGGGACCTTCCTTGATTATCGCGTCACTCAGGCTCAAGCCAGCCGGTTGGGCGAACGTATTGTTAATGAACGCCATGTCGACGTCTGGTAGTACACGGGGTAGTTGTGCTGCTTCAATTTCACGGAAACGGAAGTTGCGTGGGTTTTCAGCGATGTCGATGGGGGTAGCTTCCAGGTTGCTCGGATCATTAAGTGTGATTAGGCCCTGGTTGTGCATCAGAATGAGTGCACGCCCTTCATTAGATGGGTCGTTGGGCAGCGCGATTTGAGCGCCATCGGGCAGCGCTTCGATGCTGTCGTACTTTTCAGAATAAGCGCCGATCGGGTAAACGAAGGTGTAGCCCGCAATGGCAAGATCATATCCACGGTCATTGACCATCGCCTGTAGGTACGGTTCGTGCTGATAAGCGTTTGCGTCTAAACTGCCATCGGCGAGAGCAGCATTCGGCGTGACGTAGTCGGTGAACTCAATGATCTCGACGTTTAGGTCGTACTCTTCTTTGGCAATTTGAGCCGCCACTTCCATGACTTCGGTTTCCGGACCTGCCACAGTGCCCATTTTGATGGTGCGTGTTTCTGCGTTGGCAACGTTAACTGCAAGGGCTAAGGCAGTCAGGCTGCCGATAAGTAGTTTTTGCATGGTGTCACTCCTGTGGCACGGTAAATGTTGGATGTGATTATGCGGCAATAAGAAATAAAATTCTAATGCGTTTTGGTTATATTCGACTATGCCGATAAAAGGTGCAGGCTATCGTCACTTGCGATCACTCTTGCGCACCAAATAGTCGCCCAGGCTTTGGAAACCTTGAACCATCACCACCAGTATAATGACGGTAATTAACATAATGGTGGGGTTGAAGCGGTTATAGCCATAGCGAATGCCTAAATCGCCCAGGCCACCGCCACCTACGGCGCCCGCCATGGCAGAGTAACTGACCAGCGTCACTAACGTAATCGTCAGCCCCGTGATAATCCCGCCTCTTGCCTCAGGGATCAGTACCTTGGTAATGATCTGCCAAGGCGTTGCGCCCATTGATTGAGCAGATTCAATAAGCCCCGGCGATATCTCGTTAAGCGCGCCTTCGATTAGCCGAGCCACAAATGGAATAGCCGCAATAGTTAACGGCACTGAGGCGGCATTAATACCAATAGAGGTGCCGACCAGCATGCGGGTGAACGGGATGATCGCCACCATCAAAATGATGAACGGAATTGAGCGGCCAACATTGGTAACAATACCTAGCACTTGGTTGAGTGCTGGCATCGCTAATATCTGACGAGGGCGAGTCACGTAGAGCATGACGCCAAGTGGTAGACCGAGCAGGGTGGCGATCACGCCTGAAACAGCCACCATGTAGAGCGTATCCAGCGTGGCTTGTAAAATAAGATCAAACATTGCGCTGGACATGACCAAGTACCTCTACCTGTAATTGATGTGCTTCTAAATAAGCCATGGCTTCCTGAGTTTGCGCGGGGCTGCCGAGCAGCTCTGCAATCATCAGTCCTAGGGTGCGGTCTTGAATGGACTCGACTTTTGCCTGGAGGATGCTGACATCAACGCTGCACTCCCGCGCTAAGCGTGAAATAAGTGGCGTCGAAACAGCATCACCCGAAAACGTTAGCCGAACGACGGGATGAGTATGTTCGCTCGGTGTATCGCTTAAACGCTCGATCAGTTCTTTGGGTGGGCTTAGCTGCAAAAAGTCGTTCAGGAACTCCCTGCCCAACTGTGTGATAGGCGCAGTGAAGAAATCACCGACCTCGGCGTCTTCTACTAGCTCACCATCGGAGATGAGGCTTACTCGGTGGCAAATAGATTTCACAACTTCCATTTCGTGAGTGATCAACAAAATGGTGATGCCGAGCTGCTGATTAATTTCTCTCAACAGCTCAAGAATAGAGCTGGTGGTCTGGGGGTCTAGTGCGGAAGTAGCTTCATCGCACAGTAAGACGTTGGGTTTGCTGGCCAGTGCGCGGGCGATGGCGACACGCTGCTTTTGACCACCAGAAAGCTGGGCTGGGTATTGTTTGGCTTTATCAGCCAAGCCCACCAGCTCCAGCAGTGGCAATACGCGATCCTTTATAGCACTGCGGCTTTCGCCCATTAACTCAAGGGGAAGTGCCACATTATCAAATACAGTGCGCGTTGTTAGCAGGTTGAAATGCTGGAAAATCATTCCAATGCGGTGTCGGGCACGGTTTAACTCGCCGCGACTAAGGCGGGTCATTTCCTGGCCATCGACTGATACGCTGCCAGTGCTTGGGCGTTCAAGCAGGTTGACACAGCGAATAAGGGTCGACTTGCCTGCGCCTGAAAGACCAATAACGCCGTGAATGGTGCCTTTGGGGATCGTTAAATTGACATCTTTTAGGGCATGAACGGCACTATTGCCAGTGCCATAGGTTTTACTAACGTTGCTAATTTCAATCATAGCGTCTGCCTTAACGGTAGGCCGAAGACGGAGTGCGAGGGAGCAAGCGTAGGGCGGGAAATAAAAAAAGGCCACCCTTGCGGGTGGCCATCAACGCTGGACACACCCTTTTAGCTGCACTTCACCAAGCCATTGGCTTGGTGGACGCCCGCAATCTGGGTACAAATCGGCGTCATTACATTTGCGGCGAAAGTCTAAAGAGTGGTGGGTGTCTTGTCAATTAGCGCCGTTCTATTTCATGTTTTAATGCGATAATTTAGGTTTATTTTCTGAGCCAATGATTTTTGTTAGTGATTGATTCTGGTGAGTGCTTGTGCGGCGCTTGTTATCAGAAAAAAAGCCGTTTCAACGTTTGTATCAAGGCTTCTGGCTGCACACGAGCTGGGTATTAGTAGTAAGCTTGCACAGAATTTTAGCATCTGTTTTGACTTTAATGCGTTGAGAAAGAGGGCGTAGCAATATGTTTACTGGCATTGTGCAAGGCGTGGCTGAGGTCGTCGCTGTTAAAGAGCTGGAAGAGTTTCGCACCCACGTAGTCGCATTGCCGGAGGCGTTGCGTGAAGGGCTCACTCTTGGTGCGTCGGTAGCCCATAATGGTGTTTGTCTGACGGTAACCGCGATAGAAGATGACAATGTCAGTTTTGATCTGATGCGTGAAACGTTGCGTTTGACAAATCTTGGTGCAATTGCACCAGGTCAGTGCGTCAACATAGAGCGCGCGGCGCGTTTTGGTGATGAAATTGGTGGGCACTCCATGTCAGGCCACATTATTTGTATGGCCAATGTGGTGGCAATAGAAGAGGCACCCAACAATCGTCGGCTTTGGTTTTCACTGCCTGAGAGAGTCGCTAAATTTGTATTCGAGAAAGGGTACATTGGTGTTGATGGTATCAGCTTGACGGTCGGTGACGTACGTCCCGCCAGCGATAGTGCGGGGGTGGAGTTTAGCGTCAATCTGATACCAGAGACGCTGGCGCGTACAGTTTTAAAAGATCGCTTGCTAGGCGACAAGGTCAATATCGAGATTGATCCGCAAACCCAGGTGATTGTTGAAACAGTTGAAAGGGTGTTGGCGAGTCGTCTTTAGTCGTGTTTTTTGTCTTACCGTTGACCGATCGGTTAGCTCATGGCCTGAAGTTTGCTATTCATAATAGATAGGTGGGGGAGTTCCCACTAACGCTAGCGGCACAAGGGGCACTCGCAACGCGTGGAGCCTTTAGGTAGTATGTGCGGCTTTTCTCGCATCAAGGGACGCATTCAGCGTAAGCGCGAAGGATAAAGACGACATGAAACTTCTGGACAATTACTTCAAGCTCACCGAGCAGAAGACCAATGTAAAGACCGAGTTGATCGCAGGGTTCACCACGTTCCTCACGATGGCTTATATCATTTTCGTCAACCCGAGCATTCTCTCGGAAGCGGGGATGGATTACGGCGCGGTATTTGTTGCTACCTGTGTCGCTGCTGCCATCGGCTGTTTTGTTATGGGGCTTTGGGCAAACTATCCGATCGCGCAAGCACCAGGCATGGGGCTGAATGCTTTTTTTACCTACGGTGTGGTACTGGGAATGGGCTATACCTGGGAGGCGGCATTGGGGGCTGTCTTCTTCTCCGGTCTAACGTTCTTCCTGCTAAGTATTTTTAAGATTCGCGAGTGGATCATTAATTCTATTCCACTCTCATTACGTTTGGGGATTGCTGCGGGCATTGGCTTGTTCCTAGCGATGATTGCACTTAAAAATGCCGGTATTGTGGTCGCTAATCCAGCCACCTATGTGGCGCTGGGTGATTTGTCCCAGCCACCCGCACTTTATGCCTTGTTGGGCTTTTTCGTTATTACGGCGCTTTCCTACCTACGCGTGACCGGTGCGGTAATGATCGGTATTTTGGGCATCACGATCCTTGCGACGCTGTTCGGACATAACCAGTATGGCGGTATTATGTCTATGCCGCCTTCGATTGCGCCTACCTTTATGGCAATGGATCTAATGGGCGCGTTGGATGTGGCGATGCTAAGCGTCATTTTTGCCTTCTTGTTTGTGGATCTGTTTGATACGTCAGGCACCTTGGTAGGGGTGGCTCACCGCGGCAAACTGCTGGATGAAAATGGCAAGCTGCCGCGCATTGGTCGCGCTATGATGGCCGACAGTACCGCGTCTATGGCGGGTGCTGCATTGGGTACTTCGACAACGACTAGCTATATTGAATCAACCGCGGGTATCGCTTCCGGTGGTCGTACGGGGTTAACGGCGGTTGTGGTCGGTGTGCTGTTTTTAATTAGCCTTTTCTTTGCGCCGTTAGCAGGTTCTATTCCGGCCTATGCGACAGCAGGGGCGCTGCTTTACGTGGCCGTTTTGATGGCGGGTAGCTTAGCCCACGCAAACTGGGAAGACCCAACCGACGCTGCACCTGTACTGATCGCTGCCCTGGCTATGCCGCTGACGTTCTCAATTGCTGAGGGAATTGCGCTTGGTTTTATTAGCTATGTTGCGATTAAAGCGCTTTCGGGACGGTTCAGCGATTTGAACCCCGCCGTCATAACGCTGGCGCTACTGTTTGCAGCAAAATTTCTTTTCCTGGGTTAATTACCCGCTTTATCTTTAATCAATGAGAGACGCGATGAGCATCTACGGCGACTACATTAAGTCCGTTATTCGCACGGTTCCTGACTGGCCAGAGCAGGGCGTAAATTTTCGAGATATCACACCGCTCCTGCAAAATAGTGCTGCCTTTCGTAAGCTGATTGATAGCTTTGTGCATCGCTACCAGGAAATGAACTTAGATGCCATCGCGGCGATTGATGCCCGTGGCTTCATCATTGGTGCGCCCTTGGCCTACGAGTTAGGCTGCAGCTTTGTGCCCGTTCGCAAGAAGGGCAAACTGCCATTCAAGACGATCAGTGAGACTTACACGCTTGAATACGGCCACTCTGAAGTTGAACTTCATGCCGATGCTTTCCAGAAAAATGACCGTATCCTGCTGATGGATGATTTGATTGCCACTGGCGGTACTATGCTTGCAGCAGCGAATCTAATTCAACGCTCTGGTGGGCACGTGGTGGAAACCGCAACTATTATTGATCTGCCTGAGCTGGGCGGTTCCCAGAAAATTCGCGATGCTGGCTATAGCGTATTCGCGGTATGTTCATTCACCGAAGACGAGTAACGCCACTTATGAGTAGCGAACGCTATCATCAGCACTTCACCATTTCCTGGGATCAACTGCACCGCGATGTGCGTCAACTTTGTCATCAGCTAATTGAACGAGATTTCAAAGGTATCGTCGCGATTACCCGTGGTGGATTAATACCTGCGGCGCTTATCGCCCGTGAACTCAATATTCGCTTGATCGATACCGTTTGTATCAAAAGCTATGATCATATGGATCAAGGCGGTTTAGACATCATGAAGGGCGTTGACCATGATGGTGATGGTTGGCTGTTGGTTGATGATCTGGTAGATACCGGTAAAACTGCCCGTGCTGTTCGTGAAATGCTGCCTAAGGCGCATTTCGTGACAATGTATGCCAAACCAGAAGGGCGTCCTCTGGTTGACCAATACCTTACCGAAGTGGCTCAGCAGTGTTGGATCCAGTTCCCTTGGGATATGGGCATTGCTTATGTTGAGCCGCTGGCGGATCAACTGAAGAAGTAATATGGCTAACCCGCTACCCGACGATTGGAATCAATGGCTTGGACAAGAATTTCAGGCTGACTATATGTCAGCCCTGAAAACATTTTTGGCTCAAGAGAAATCAGCCAAAAAAGTTATCTACCCTCACTCATCGCATTGGTTTCGCGCTTTTGAGCTGACACCTTTAGCCGCTGTGAAAGTGGTTATTCTAGGGCAAGACCCCTATCACGGCCCAAATCAAGCTCATGGGTTGTGCTTTTCGGTGCAGCCGGGTATCCAAGTGCCTCCTTCTTTGGTCAATATTTATAAAGAATTAGCTGCTGATGTGGGGTTTACACCCGTGCAACACGGCTTTTTGGAGTCTTGGGCAACCCAGGGTGTGCTGCTGCTTAACACCGCATTAACGGTTGAGCAGGGTAATGCCGCTTCTCATCGTGGCAAGGGGTGGGAACACTTCACCGACTGCGCGATTGAAACTGTCAGTCGGTATGCTGAACCGTGCGTTTTCTTGTTGTGGGGCAGTCATGCTCGCCAGAAGAAAGTTCTGATTGATCAGTCGCGTCACTTGGTGTTGGAGTCACCGCATCCTTCACCACTCTCAGCGCATCGAGGTTTTTTTGGCAATCACCACTTTTCCCGTGCCAATCAGTTTTTAGCAGAGCATGGGCGTTCGCCGATTGAGTGGCAATTGCCGGAAACCCCTTAACCTACTGGTCAGTTGCGGGTAGAATGGCGCGCAATTTTGTAAGCTTGTCGATGCGACCTAGGTCGCCATCCTGAATCCCATGCAGCGAGGAAGTCCCATGAGTGTTTACGCCATTAATCATCCGCTTGTTCAACATAAGCTGGGACTGCTGCGCGAAGCCGATTTGAGCACCAAAAGCTTCCGGGAGCTAGCAGGTGAAGTGGCTAAGCTGCTGACCTATGAAGCAACAAAGGGGCTAGAGCTCGAGGATCATGAGATTCAAGGCTGGAACAACGAGCCTATTGCGACGCGCCGTCTGAAAGGGAAAAAAGTAACGGTTGTGCCAATTCTGCGCGCTGGCTTAGGCATGCTGGAGGGCGTTACTGACCTGATTCCTAGCGCACGCGTCAGCGTGGTGGGTCTTTATCGGGATGAAGAGACTCTTCAACCGGTGCCTTATTTCGCCAAGTTCGCCAATGATATTGAAGAGCGCATGGCGCTTGTCATCGACCCGATGCTGGCGACCGGCGGTTCAATGGTTGCGACGCTAGACATGTTGCGTGAGCGTGGTTGTGAGCATATGAAAGTCATCGTGCTGGTAGCTGCCCCTGAGGGCATTAAGCGTGTTCAGGACGCGTACCCAGATGTTGAGATCTACACCGCATCCGTTGATGATCGGCTAGATGAGCACGGTTACATCGTGCCTGGTTTGGGAGATGCAGGCGATAAGATCTTCGGAACGCGCTAAGCACTCCGACTAACAATGCCCCTTACGCTTCGCGTTGGGGGCATTTTTTTGGCTAACCACCGACAACGAAAAGATTGGAAACGTTTAGATGAGACATTCAGCAAGTCATGAGTCTTGGCCCAAAATGCTGCTGACAGGTGCACAAATGCTATTCGTGGCCTTTGGTGCACTGGTATTGGTTCCGTTGCTGACTGGGCTAGATCCCAGTGTCGCACTATTTACCGCGGGTATTGGTACGCTGGTGTTCCATGGCATTACCAAGCAGACGGTGCCGGTATTCTTGGCGTCATCATTTGCGTTCATTGCTCCCATTCAAGGCTCGATAGCAAGCTTTGGCGTGTCAGCCACGCTAGGGGGCTTAATGGCAGCAGGGGTGGTGTACGTTGCCATTTCTCAAGTAGTACGTGTTAAAGGCACTGCTTGGCTACACAGGCTGTTACCGCCTGTCGTGGTCGGACCAGTTATTATGGTGATTGGTTTAGCATTGGCGCCAGTCGCTGTCAGTATGGCTACAGGAGAGACAAGCGATAACATTGGTTATGGTCAAGCGATTTTCCTTTCCATGGCCAGTTTGCTGGTAACGCTGATATTAGCTGTTTTCGGGCGTGGAATTCTTCGCTTGGTGCCGATAATGGGGGGTATTGCAGTGGGGTATGGCTTGGCGCTTGTTATGGGCGTTGTCGATTTCACTGCGGTACGTGATGCTGCTTGGCTATCATTGCCAAACTTTACCGCGCCGAGTTTCCATTGGGCGGCTATTTTGTTCATGATTCCTGTTGCGATTGCTCCTGCGGTGGAACATATCGGCGATATGGTGGCGATAGGCTCAGTGACACGCAAAAACTATTTAGAGAAGCCAGGTCTTCATCGCACCTTGTTAGGCGATGGGCTGGCGACAATGGCAGCTGCGCTGTTTGGTGGTCCTCCCAATACAACCTATTCAGAAGTAACGGGGGCAGTGACGCTGACTAAGGCATTCAACCCCATGTACATGATCATCGCCGCAGTGATTGCGATTGTACTGGCCTTTGTAGGCAAGCTGGGCGCGTTACTGCAAACTATTCCAGGCCCTGTAATGGGCGGTATTATGACGCTGCTGTTTGGTTCGATCGCAGTGGTTGGTATGAATACCCTGGTGCGTGCAGGTCAGTCATTAACGGCGGCGCGTAATCTCGTGGTGGTTTCGTTAATTTTAGTATTTGGGATAGGTGGAATGCAGTTTGGAGGTGGTCAGTTCACTCTCCAGGGCGTGAGCTTAGCCGCGCTAGTTGGCATTGCGCTAAACTGGCTGTTACCCGCTGAGAAAGAGGGCGAATAGCCACTCAATCATACCCACCGGTTGGTTATTGGGAGTTGTAAATGGAAGAGGCAATTGATAGCCCATTTCCTGTGCTCGGCATTGCCGCGTGGAGTGGTACTGGTAAGACAACTCTGTTAGCGCAGCTTTTGCCTCGCCTGCGCGAAAAGGGGCTCAGGGTGGGGGTGATAAAGCATGCCCACCATAGCTTTGATGTCGATCAGCCAGGAAAAGATAGCTATAAACTTCGTCAGGCTGGCGCTGCGCCTATGTTGATTGCATCTCGAGAGCGTTTTGCCATGATGCAAGAGACACCTGGCCAAGAAGAACCGGATCTTGGCTACCTCTTGTCACTGATGATTACCCAGACGCCAGATTTGGTCATTGTGGAAGGCTTCAAGGCGTGGCCAATTCCTAAGCTAGTCCTGTACCGTGCAGGGGTTGGCGATGTTTCCATTGTCAGTGGCGACTGGGTACAGGCGGTAGCGTCAAGTGGCTCACTGCCTCCATCAATTCGCCCAACAGCTAAGCGGCTGGACCTGAATAATATTGAAGCGATCACTGAGTGGGTAATCGAGTGGATGAATGCTCAACCCAATGCTGTGGCTAACTAAATTAGCGGCTCCCCAAACAGTATTTTTATAACACCGTGGCTTGATTAAAAAGGTAACGATATGCAGCTAACTCACCTCAATAAACACGGCGAAGCCAACATGGTCGATGTCGGAGATAAGCGAGAGACTCGCCGCGAGGCGGTAGCGTCTGGGCGTATCGTTATGCAGCCTAAAACGTTGCAGCTGTTGAGTGATGGCGAGTTGCCCAAAGGCGATGTGCTGGCGACCGCGCGCATTGCGGGTATTCAGGCGGCAAAGCGCACGCATGAGTTGATCCCGTTGTGCCATTCATTAGCGCTTTCGAAAGTCTCTGTAGATTTCGCTATTGATCACGCTAATGGTTGTGTTGATGTTTCCGCGCTGTGCCGCCTTAATGGACAGACCGGGGTAGAGATGGAAGCTCTGACCGCTGTGTCGGTGGCTTGTCTGACGCTTTACGATATGTGTAAAGCGGTGGATAAAGAGATGCGCATTGACGCCATTCAATTGGAAAGTAAGCGGGGCGGTGTTCGTGGCGATTATCAACGAGGTGTGCCAGAACCGATTGTGACTGGCGGTGGCGTTGCGGGGGAGGTTCGCTTAGGCGAGCGATGTGCATCCCCTTGCGTGCGGGTTAAGTTTCTTGCGGAGCTGCGTGAGCGGGTTGAAGAGAGTGATCTGGCCATTGGGCTTGATCAACTGCCAAGTCGAGATGTGGCGGGGTTGAAAGCGGCGTTAAGCGCTATGGATGCACGCTTTAATGTGTTGTCAGAGCAGCGCACGTTGTGTGCTATCAATCAAGTGATGGCCAACGATAGTGCGCGCCTTACCGATGAGGATGAAGTGGCCTTCTTTCCTCCAGTGACGGGTGGGTAATCAGATGGCTGATATTACCGAGACTGAATTGGATATTGCTGTCAGGGTTCAAGAGGCAGCGTTTAAAATGGATGATGGCTATGAAAGTGCGCTGCGCAAGCGCACCGATATCGGCGCTATTGTCACCTTCACGGGATTTGTGCGTGACTTTAATGAGTCCCCTGATGTTATTGGGCTTACTCTTGAGCACTACCCAGGGATGACCGAGCGCACATTAACGCAGATTGGTGAGCAGGCAGGTCAGCGCTGGGCGTTACAGGCCGTACGGATTATTCACCGCATTGGTGATTTGACGCCGGGAGACCCTATTGTGCGCGTTCTGGTGGCCAGTGCTCATCGCCGCGATGCTTTCCAAGCCTGCGACTTTATTATGGACTTTTTAAAAACCCAGGCGCCGTTTTGGAAGAAAGAGCACTCCCGCCAGGGGGCTTACTGGGTAAAAGAGCGGCATACTGATCAGCAAGCTGCAGAGCGCTGGTAGACGATATTGCCCAACAGCATCAATATCGCCAATGGCTTTAACTATCGCTAATGGCTTCTGAAGAGGGCATTTCGGTTGCCATTATTTGTAAATGTACATCTGGCATGTGCTGAAGGTGATTGGCGAGCCAATGAATTAGCCTTGGTTGCAGTGCTTGACGCAAATCGGCCAATGTCTCTGCTGCTATTTCTAGTAACTGATCATCTAGCCATTCGCTGAAACTATCTTCATCGAGTGGGCTGGTACCGCTGGCATCCAGCATCAAACGACCAATACGGCACCAGCCAGTGTCGGTAGCCGTAACGGGAAGCGCTAAGAACAAGCTGCCGCGCCGCGATGAGTGAGAGCCGGTATCAAGCCCTGGATGAGGCACGACGCTATTCTGATTAACGATGCAGGGCGGCTGGGGATAGCGTGCTTCGCAGCGTAATCCTAGATTGTCGAACATCAACATGTCGCCATTTACCGGTGCGAGCGGGGCGTTAATGCCGAGACTGGTGGCAATTTCTTGATGGGCAGCCTGATGGCGCGCCTCTCCATGCACCGGCAGCAATGTTTTCGGCCGAACCCATTGATACAGTTTTCTCAGCTCATCTTCGGCAGGATGTCCAGTCGCGTGTAATTCTGGGTGGTTCATTTCATCGAAAATTGACACCCCAAGCTGCGCTAGGCGTTTTTTCAGTTGTTCAATAGGGCGCTCGTTGCCTGGTATGGCTTTGGCAGAAAAAATGATGCTATCGCCTGGCTCAAGATCCACAAACGGGTGCCTCCGCTGTGCTAAGCGTTGCAGTGCTGCACGTGGTTCACCTTGGCTGCCCGTCGCAATAATCACCACCTCTTCTGGCGGCAGGTAGCCTAAATCATGGGGAGGTACTAGCGGCGGAAAGTCGTCTAAATATCCTAGGCCCTTCGCGACACTCACCATGCGTTCCATTGAACGGCCCATCAGACTGACGCGTCGGCCGCACTGTTGGGCAGCAATCCCAATCGCTAATACGCGGGCGAGGTTGCTGGCAAAGCAAGATACCACCACGCGTCCTGTGCACTGTTTTAAGGTGTGAGCGAGTGCTTTAGCAACATCTCCTTCACTGCCCGAATGGCCGGGCATCGGGGCGTTAGTGGAGTCGCCTATGACGAGATCGATAGGCGCGAGCGCACGAAATTGAGCAGCGTTAATGGGCGAACCAATTAACGGGTTAGGGTCTAGCTTCCAGTCCCCGGTGTGCAGCACGCGGTAATCGCCTGCCTGCATTAGGATTGAGCAGCTTTCAGGAATCGAATGGGTAACGTGAAGGTAACGTAGCGTGAAGGGGCCGAGCTCCATTGCATCACCCGGTTCCACAACGTTTATAGCGGCGCTACTAAGCTGATGCTCTGCAAACTTATGGCGCAGC
Organism: Halomonas sp. KG2; assembly: GCA_030440445.1. Classification (NCBI taxonomy): domain Bacteria; kingdom Pseudomonadati; phylum Pseudomonadota; class Gammaproteobacteria; order Oceanospirillales; family Halomonadaceae; genus Halomonas; species Halomonas sp. KG2. The sequence continues at coordinate 1,987,281 of CP098528.1, forward strand.
AACCCCGCCGCTAATGGCGTTGCAAAAATGGGGCAGTTCCATTTAGGCCAGAGCCACGCCACGGCACCAATGTGATCTTCATGGCCGTGGGTAATGTAGAGCGCCTTTGGGGTAATGTTTAGCGCTGCTAATGTATCTGTATTGGGCACCTGCAACGGGGAATTGGGTAGATCCTGGCGAATCATCATGCCGCAGTCGACGGCGATCCACTCATCATCGTATCCATACAGCGTAAGGTTCATTCCAATTTCACCACACCCACCTAGCGGCAGTAGGCGCAGGGGAGGGCGACGGCGGGGACGAAGTTGAACGCGTGGTGGATGCATCAGTAATGAAAAGCCTAAAAAGTAAGACCTTAACTATACGGGAAGGCAGGGGCGGGTAACAATCATCGCGGCATTTGGCTGCGGTGCTTCCTTGATAAGCATAAGGTACACTATTTCGCCTATATACCGCTTCCCTACCGCTGGTAGGTGCTTGTCGAACGTGCCGTTAAAATATGTCAAGAGTGTTTATTTATGTCTCATTATTACCGTTTGGTGGTGTCTTGCCCTGATCAAGTGGGCATCGTGGCGCGTGTCTCAAGCTTTATTGCTCAACAAGGTGGTTCTATCACTGAAGCAAGCCAGCATTCTGATCTTGAGACCGGCCGATTCTTCATGCGATACGAAATTTTGGCAGATTCGTTGGGTATGTCGGCGGAGGCGTTACGTAGTGCGTTTGAGCCGGTGGCTAAAGCCTTCAATATGCAGTGGTCGCTCGTCGATACTCAAAAGCGTAGGCGTGTGGTGTTGATGGTGTCGCGGGAGTCTCACTGTCTGGTTGATCTACTTTATCGTTGGCAGGCTGGGGAGCTTGACTGCGATATTGTCGGGGTTATCTCAAACCATGAGGATATGCGATCACTCACTGAGTGGTATGGCATTCCTTACCATCATGTGCCCGTCGATCCTGATAACAAGCAGGTTGCTTTCGAGCAGGTGCAAGCGCAGATTGATAGTGCACGGGCTGACTGCGTTGTGCTGGCACGTTACATGCAGATTTTGCCACCTTCGCTCTGCTCGCGTTACGCGGGACGGGTGATTAACATCCACCATAGCTTCTTACCCTCTTTTGCTGGTGCTAAACCCTATCATCAAGCTTACCAGCGTGGCGTTAAGCTAATCGGTGCTACCTGTCACTATGTCACCGAAGAGCTGGATGCTGGGCCGATTATTGAACAAGATATTCATCGAGTAAGTCATTGCCATACGCCAACGGATCTCGTGCGTTTTGGGCGCGATGTCGAAAAAGCGGTATTGGCGCGTGGTTTACGATGGCATTTAGAAGACCGAGTATTAATCCATGGCAATAAGACTGTGGTGTTCAGCTAAGCATGTTGTTTAGATACGCAGAGTTTTTAGTCAATTCAAGTTTACAGCTGGCTTCTCGTTAGCTGACGGGTAGATAGGGGCATCCATGTCTTTCGCGCAAAGTGTTTTAGCTCCCTGGGCATTGTTGCTGACGTGGTTGGTATCGTTAAGCGTACTTGCGTGGATGATATGGCTGCGCCCCTGGCGAGTACTGATAGGCGATGTGGCTCTTCAGCATCGGTGGTTAGCCGCGACGCTCGCTGTGGTGTTGATGTGGCAACTGCGTGCTCAGGCAGTCGATTGGTTAACCCTGCACTTAGTCTTCACCGTCTTAATGACGTTGGTATTCAAAATGCCTCTCGCATTAATCAGCAATGTGCTGATTAATGTTGCGATGTCAGCTATTGGCCGCAACGAATGGGTGTTACTAGGCGCTAATGTATTGGTAACCGGCATTGTACCTGCGGTCATTACCGGTCTGGTATGGCGATGGGTAGACCGGCGCCTGCCGGATAACTTGATGATCTTTTTATTCGCATGCGGCTTTTTTGGCGCAGCGCTGGCAACGCTGGCAGGAGGGTTGTCAGCGGTCTTGCTAATCATAGTGGCGGGTACCGACTCTGAAGCTGTGTACTTAGCCCAAGAGTATGCGCGCTTCTTACCCCTGTTAATGCCCTCCGAGGCTTTTATCACAGGGATGTTGCTCAGCATTTTGCTGGTGTATCACCCGAGTTGGGTGGCGACGTTTAATGATCGTCGCTATATAGATTCTCAGTAAGCGTGTAAGGCCGGTAAGGCATCTAACGATTGCCTCACCGGTATTCATACGAGCTCGATTATCCCAGTGCTTGGCCGTTACCGCCACGTATGACACCAACTCCCACCCCTTCGATATCCAACTGCTGCGTGCGTAGGTCAATTTCTATGGGCGCAAAGTCGCTGTTTTCAGCAATCAGTGTCACCGTATGGCCCTGTCGTTTAAAGCGTTTTACAGTGACTTCATCTTCTAGCCTTGCCACCACAATCTGGCCATCACGAACCCGGTCGGTGCGATGCACGGCAAGAAGGTCGCCTTCCAGTATGCCAACATCCTTCATTGACAAGCCTCGCACCCGAAGAAGGTAATCCGCTTTGGGGGTAAAGTATTCAGCGGGGAGTGGGCAATAACGATCAATGTGTTCCGCTGCTAGAATCGGGCTTCCTGCGGCCACCTCTCCGATGACTGGTAAGCCATTTGGTAGTGGTTCTACGTTGGCGGCAGGCGCTGTTGCCGAGACATCACTGATATCCTGTGGTTCCTGATTAGGCAGTCGAATTCCCCGCGAGGTGTTACGGATAATGCGGATGGCACCTTTGCGCTCAAGCGCTCGTAAATGCTCTTCAGCAGCGTTAGGAGAACGAAAGCCTAGCGCTTTGGCAATTTCTGCGCGGGTCGGTGGATAGCCAAATTCAGACATCGTTTTAACAATAAAATCAAAAACATGCTGTTGACGAGCAGTAAGAGGACGCGACATAACAAACTCCAAAAAATTAAATAAGACAGTGGTTACATGTCGGCTTAAACAGTATGTGGTTAAGTATACAGTATGTTGCTCTGTCCAGTACATGCTAGAGCGTTTCACAATGGTAGTCGTTATGCGAATGGTGTCAGGAATGGAGCTAGGAGCGACGAGTCGAAGGAACTATGTCAACGGCAAACTCGATAGCGTCTGATGGCAGGCGTTTGAATAGGGGCCTAGGGTGCATTTGAGCGTTGGGTAAAAAGCTAAAGATAAGTGATTGAGCCAAATAGCGTTATGGCATAGTATTTAACGATGTTTTAAACACTCGTTTTCTGGAGGGCGCTATGGCGCAATCTGATACGGTAACACGTATCCTTGATACCGCTGAGGTGCTGTTTGCCGAGCGTGGTTTTGCCGAAACATCGCTACGCAATATCACCAGTAAAGCGCGGGTTAATTTGGCGGCTGTCAATTACCACTTTGGTTCTAAAAAGGCGCTTATCCAGGCGGTATTTGCGCGCTATTTAGACCCCTTCTCACAACGTTTTCACACGGCGCTTGATGAACTGGAAGCGCAGTACAACGGTGATGTGATTCCGCTTGAAGTGCTGTTGGAAACAATGGCAAGCACGGTGCTGGCAGTGCCTGCTGAGCGCAATAGTTTGAAGGTGTTTATGCGTCTGCTAGGGTTGGCGTATAGTCAGGCACAAGGGCATTTACGCCGTTATATCCAGCAGCAGTACGGCGATGTGTTTACCCGCTTTACTGAGCTGGTGCGCCAGGCAACGCCAGATTTACCTGATGCTGAGCGTTTTTGGCGACTACATTTCATGCTGGGCACCGTGATTTTTACGCTGTCAGGTTTAGATGCGCTGCGAGACATTGCCGCGAAAGACTATAATGAGCAAGTAACCGTCAGGGATTTGGTAAGACGTTTACGCCCTGTCGTGGTTGCCGCCATGAATGCTCCGCTACCGCCTGCTGCTGAAGGACATTATGCGAACGCCCACGTTAGCTGAACTACCCCCGCAGAATGGTGGTTGGATAGAGATCAATATCAAACACCAGCAGCTATGCTGGTGGCAAGGGCGCACGCTGCAGTACACGTGCGCTGTGTCCACCGGTGAGAAAGGCGTAGGACAGCAGGAAGGCAGCGGTCAAACCCCTCTTGGATGGCATTATATCCGCGCATCGATAGGGGACGGTTTAGCTGATAATGCTGTTTTTCGGGGGCGGCGATGGACTGGGGAGGTGTTTACGTCGGCGCTTGCGGCGGAATTCCCTCATCGTGATTGGATATTAACGCGCATTTTGTGGCTGTGTGGTTTGGAGAGAGGAGTGAATCGAGGCGGGGATGTCGACACTCAGCGTCGCTTTATCTATCTTCATGGCACGCCACCTGATCAACCGATGGGCGTGGCTGCTTCACATGGGTGTATTCGGTTGCGCAATGATGATCTGATGTATCTTTTTGAGCATGCGCCGCCGGGCACGCCCGTTTGGCTTCATAATGGCTAAGCGTAGGCAACGTATTATTGATTTTTTGACACGAGAGATTGATCAACTAAAATTGACGGCCCTTTTGTTGGATCCATCACAATGACTCAATCTTTAGGCCCGGTCATGCTTGACCTTGAAGGGCCGCGATTAACCAAAGCTGAAAAACATCTTTTGATGGACCCTGCTGTGGGCGGTGTCATTTTATTCGCTAGAAATGTCGAGAATGCTTACCAGGTTAGAAAGCTTTGCAGTGATATTCGTCGTGTTCGCGGCGAGCTGTTACTTGGTATTGATCAAGAAGGCGGTCGCGTTCAGCGAATTAAAGAAGGCGTTACTCGCATGCCAGCCATGGCACGCATCGGTGATCAATTCGCTGAGGATTCGGCATCCGGTCTTGCATTAGCAAAAGATGCGGGTTGGTTGCTGGGGATGGAAATGGCTGCTTGCGGTCTGGATATCAGCTTTGCGCCTGTTTTAGATGTCGAAAGTGGCATCTCTAGCGTTATCGGTGATCGTAGCTTCAGCACCGACCCTGCACACGTCGCTGCGCTGGGTCAGTGTTTTATCAACGGTTTGCATGAAGCGGGTATGGCGGCGGTAGGTAAGCATTTTCCTGGCCATGGTGGCGTTGCCGCTGACTCCCATGTGGCGTTACCTGTGGATGACCGTCCGCTGGCGCTTATTAAACAGCGCGATCTTGTTCCGTTTAGCCAGCTTGCTACTCAGCTTGATGGTGTTATGCCTGCCCATGTTATTTATAGTGCGTTTGACTCACGTCCTGCTGGCTTCTCACCTAGTTGGTTGGGAATGTTAAGAGAGTCCCTGGGGTTTAAAGGTTGTATCTTTTCAGATGATTTAAGCATGGCGGGTGCTCATGAAGCGGGTGACCCGAAGGAGCGCGCCAGTGCTGCCCTTGCCGCAGGATGCGACATGCTATTGGTCTGTAATGACCGCTCTGCAGCGTTAGACGTTGTTGAAGCATGCCAGGGATTACACAGTAAACGACCAATCAAGCTGCGCTATGGGCGAGCCCGTCCAGACGTGGATGCGCTAACGGCACTTGGCCGCTGGCGTCGTACCCATGCCAAATTAGAAGCGTTAGCGAATTAATCCTATCTTTTCTTAAGTTATTTTCGTTTTTAAGTCACTGACTAGTTAACCCCTTCTTGGAGTAACCCGATGTCCAAACTGGATAAAGAGGCGCTTGAGTCGCTTGACTCAATGCGTGAGCTGATGGATAACGCTGACTGCTTGATTTCTCAACAACAAGTTGAGCGTGCACTGGATCGAATGGCTGAGGAAATTAGCAAAGATCTAGGGGATAAGTTACCGGTTTTTTACTGCGTTATGAATGGCGGCTTGATCACAACAGGGCACCTGCTAACCCGATTAGGTTTCCCTCTTGAAGTTGATTATTTGCACGCGACCCGCTATCGCAATGAGTTGCGTGGTGGCGAACTTTTTTGGCGTGTTTCTCCAGAAATTCCCATGGCAGGGCGCCACGTCGTCATCGTCGATGACATTCTTGATGAAGGCTCTACGTTAGCCGCTATTCTTGCCTACTGCGAGGAAGCCCAAGCGGCGAGCGTTACAACGGCAGTGCTGGTGGATAAGCAGCATGACCGTAAAGCGGTACCTGGCTTAAAAGCCGATTACTGTAGCTTAGAGGTTGCAGATCGTTACGTGTTTGGCTTTGGCATGGATTACAAAGGCTACTGGCGTAATGCCCCTGGAATATTTGCTCCCAAGGGCATGTAATGCTCTGGCCTAGCGGGGCGAGAAGCGCCTAGCTAGGCCTGTCTCCGCAATCATTCGGGTTGATATCTCTTCTACTGAAAAGCGTGTCGTATCGATAAACGGGATGTGCATCGAGCGATATAGCGACTCAGCCTGCCCAACTTCTTGCAAACACTGGTCCATTGAACTGTAGCGGCTGTTTGGACGGCGCTCGTTGCGTATTGCTGCTAGTCTGCGAGCATCAATTGTCAGGCCAAACAGCTTGTGTCTATGGGGGGCTAGTGCTTTGGGTAGTTTTAAACTGCCATCTTCATCCAAGTCATCTTCGGTCAATGGGTAGTTAGCGGCTCGAATACCAAATTGAAGCGCTAGATAAAGCGAGGTGGGTGTTTTTCCGCAACGTGAAACGCCAACCAGAATAATGTCGGCTTTATCGTATTGGTGCGTTCGTGCGCCATCATCATTATCTAGCGCAAAATGGACAGAATGAATGCGATCCATGTAGACATCATCGCTACCAATCGAGTGCGTTCTGCCGACGCTGTAAGAGGAGTGAGTTTCTAACTCTTGCTCTAGGGGTTCTAAAAAGGTAGAGAAGATATCCACCTTGAAGCCTGAGGCCTGTCGAATGACGTTACGGATATCCTGATCGACAATGGTATCAATGATAATCGGCCGATGGCCGTCACGGACGGCGGTAGAGTCGATTATTTCCGCTAAAGCGCGAGCCTTTTCAAGCGTATCAATGTAGGGCTTTGTCAGCATATTGATTTCAACATCACTAAATTGAGCTAACAGGCTACGCCCAAGGCTTTCTGCCGTAATGCCAGTACCATCAGAAATAAAAAAGGCTGTTCGCTTCATCACTAAGTCCGTCAATAAAGAAAGTTGCTATTGTGGAGTGGCGCGTGGGTTAGCACAATCGTCGCCAAGCCATTCACTTTGCAGCTCGTTTTAAAGCTTATTTAACAAAAACCACCTCATTAAGACTACATAAAAAGCCCTTTATTGCGCTTTGTTGTAAAAATCCTCCACTCCGTTCGCTATTAGACCAATGGCGAATGCGGCGGGGCGATGCTAGTGTGACATGGTCAATTAGAGTCGGCCTGTCAGGTCGCAAAGCAGTCTAAAAGCGAGGGGGTTGCGTGGAAGAGTACATTCTATGGTTCGATCAGCTAGGTATGGCAGACGTCGAACGTGTGGGTGGTAAAAACGCTTCGCTTGGCGAAATGATCTCGAACTTATCAGGTGTGGGCGTGACAGTGCCGGGTGGATTTGCCACGACGGCCCATGCCTATCGTGAGTTTCTCTCTCACGAAGGACTAAATGACCGCATCAACGCCACCCTTGCTCGCCTTGATGTCGATGACGTTAAGGCGCTGGCAGAGGCAGGCAAGACTATTCGCCAGTGGATTATTGATACGCCACTTCCCCCTGCATTTGAACATGCTTTACGCGCTGCCTATGAGCAGCTTCAGGCTAAGCATCCCAGTTTGAAAGTTGCTGTACGCAGCTCAGCAACGGCAGAAGATCTGCCTGACGCGTCTTTTGCTGGTCAGCAGGAAACGTTCCTTAATATTGAAGGTTTTGACAATATTAAACAGGCGGTGCACGAAGTGTTTGCATCGCTATTTAATGACCGCGCGATCTCTTACCGCGTTCACCGCGGCTACGCCCATGAAAATGTCGCGCTGTCTGCGGGTGTGCAGAAGATGGTGCGTTCTGAGACAGGCGCTTCCGGGGTTATGTTTACGCTGGATACCGAGTCTGGTTACCGCGACGCAGTGTTTGTCACTGCTTCCTGGGGGCTTGGCGAAACCGTCGTCCAGGGGGCTGTCAATCCTGATGAGTTTTATGTGCACAAGCCCACGCTTGAGGCTGGCCGTCCCGCAGTACTACGCCGGACGCTAGGTTCTAAACTGATCAAAATGATCTATGGGCAAGATGCCAGCGCTGGTAAATCGGTTGAAACTGTTGAAGTGCCTCTTAACGATCGTGGTCGGTTCTGTATTAACGATGAGCAGATCATGGATCTTGCACGGCAAGCCATGACCATTGAAAAACATTACCAGCGTCCGATGGATATCGAGTGGGCACTGGATGGTGATGATGGTCAGCTTTACATCGTGCAAGCGCGTCCTGAAACCGTTGTTTCACAACAGGAAGGGGGAAAGTTAGAACGCTTCCATCTGCGTGAAAAAGGACGCACGCTGATTACAGGCCGGGCGATTGGTCAGCGGATTGGGCGTGGCACGGTAAAAACGGTGCTTAGCCCAGAAGAAATGGACAAGGTTCAAGAGGGTGACATCCTGGTGACAGACATGACCGACCCGGATTGGGAGCCGATCATGAAGCGTGCATCAGCGATTGTGACTAATCGTGGTGGACGAACCTGTCACGCGGCCATCATTGCCCGAGAACTGGGTATACCAGCGGTGGTCGGTTGCGGAGATGCAACCACTCAGCTTAAAGAAGGCATTGATGTCACGGTGTCCTGTGCCGAAGGTGACACTGGCCACGTGTATGAAGGGCTTCTGGCATTTGACTGTAAGGTTTCAAGTGTCGATGCGATGCCGGAGATTCCCTTCAAGATCATGATGAATGTGGGTAACCCGGACCGTGCATTTGGCTTTGCTGGCTTACCCCACGCTGGGGTTGGCCTTGCTAGGCTGGAATTCATTATTAACCGTATGATCGGTGTCCACCCCAAAGCACTGTTGGATTACGACACGCTGCCCGCTGATCTTCAGCAGGTCATCGATTTGCGTACTGCCGGTTACGATGATCCTGTCAGTTTCTATGTTGATAAACTGGTCGAAGGCATCTCAACTCTGGCCGCTGCTTTCCATCCTCAGCGGGTGATCGTAAGGCTCTCTGATTTTAAATCAAATGAGTACGAAAATCTGATTGGCGGCAAGCTTTATGAGCCCGGTGAAGAGAACCCAATGCTTGGCTTCAGAGGGGCCTCACGTTATATCTCGGATGCCTTTAGGCCCTGTTTTGAGCTTGAGTGCCGGGCGCTGAAGCGGGTTCGTGAAGAAATGGGCTTTGATAACGTTGAAATCATGGTGCCCTTTGTTCGCACAACCGATGAAGCGCGCGAGGTCGTAGAGTTGTTAGCGGCTAATGGCTTGCCGCGGGGCGGTGAGGCTAATCCTGATGGCTTAAAAGTTATCATGATGTGTGAGTTGCCGGCTAACGCACTACTGGCTGATGAGTTCCTCGAGTACTTTGATGGTTTCTCAATTGGTTCTAACGATTTGACCCAGCTGACGCTTGGCCTTGATCGGGACTCGGGTATCGTTGCGCATCTGTTTGATGAACGAAATCCAGCGGTGAAAAAGCTGTTAGCAATGGCCATCAAAGCCTGCAAAGCGCAAGGCAAGTATGTTGGTATTTGTGGCCAAGGCCCTTCTGATCACCCGGATTTGGCCAAGTGGTTAATGGAGCAGGGGATTGATTCTGTCTCTTTAAACCCAGATGCGGTACTTGAAACCTGGTTTATGCTGGCGGGTGAAACTATCGAATAATACCGTCTGCGCGCAGCACTGTTTTGCAGCTTCGCCCGACCATTGCGCCGGGCGATTGAAGCTTATAAAGAGGCCTTAGCTATTGGCGTAGCCAGTTGCGCAGTTTTACCAGCATTAGACCGCCGTCGCTCAGCGCACGGCGGTCTTTTATTAGCTCGCTCAAACGGTCTGGATAGTCAGTGATTATCGCATCAACCCCAAGATCAATCAGTGCCGACATGCGCGCTCGGTCATTGACTGTCCAGGCGTGTATTTCGTAGTTATAAAGCGCTGCCAATCGAATTTCTTGTGGTGTGATACGGTTATGACGCAGGCCTAAAGCATCGAATTGGCGTCGATCCAGTGTGCCAGCCAAGATCAGTTGGGCGAGTAAGGTAATGCGTAATTCAGGGGCTTGCTGTTTTAAATAAGTCACCATGCTGGGTGCCATGGTCGCCATGCGCATTTCCAAGAATACATTTGGAAACCCGCAGTTCGCGTTCGCATTGAGCGCGTTATGCTGAGTTGCCCAGCAGCGATAACGAATGTCGCTTTCTGCTTCAAGGGTTGCTAACACGGCGCGAGCAAGCCTCTCTTCATCGCCAGGTGAGGGTTTCATGTCAATCATTAAGCTGGCGCGCCCTCGCACTAGCGCCAAGGCATCATCCAAGCCCGCAATTCGCTCGTTTTGGAAGGCATCGCCAAACCAACTGCCGACATCAACTCTGCTCAACTCTGCCCTAGTGAGTGAGTCAAACTCTCGCCGATCACCTGTTAGTCGGGCCAAGCTGCGGTCATGGTAAAGAAGCACGTGGTTGTCAGCGCTAAGGCGAACATCCAGCTCTACGGCATCGGCACCGTCCTCAAGCGCTTGTCTTATCGCGGCTAGGGTGTTTTCCGGCGCTACCATCGAGCTTCCTCGGTGGGCGATGATCGCTACGTTATCGCGTATTTCAAAGCTATTGAGTATCCACCATGCTTGTAGCCCCGCCAGTAGTAGTACGCTTAGTTCAATCGCCCACGCAAGGCGACCAGGGTGGGCGTGTTCTGATCGAGGGGAAGGGCGTGTCTCTCGAAAAGCCAGCTGCAAGTATAAGCACGCTGATAGGAGGGCATTAGTGGCAATACCTAAAAATGTAATGGTTAACGTAATCAGTACGTAGCTGGTTAAATATGCCAACATCGCTGGAATCAGCACGGCATTATGTTCGGGTAGCCCCCATAACAGAGGCGTCACGACACTATCAAATAGCCATGTAGAGATAATCGGCAGACTGATAATGACGATCAGCAGTGTCAAGACCGCCACGCCAATCGAACGATGCCAGCCGCGAGTTAAGTGCACGCTACGCTTAAGTGCTGGGAAAGGGGAGCAGTTGTCCAACGCTACTAATGGTAGCGCTAGTAACCAACGCAGGTAGAGCCACGCCGCAAGCCCAAGCCAAACAATCAGTAACGGCAGTGCGCAAGCAATAAAATACCACAGCGAGGCTGGGCGGGTTTGTTGTAAATAGTAGGGATCTATACCGCTTAACCACACATCATAAAGCCACGTTAAGCCCATCATAAAGGGGGCTAGAAGCAGCAAGTGGGCTCCTACCTGAAGAATGACCAGACCCGCGAGTGCTGGTAAGCGGCGTGTGCTTAACCACAGTGCTTCAAAGGCGAGTCGGTAGTGGTTGTCTTTAGGTCTGACGGCCACCAGCAGCATGCCTGCTTGTTGCCAATAAATCAGTAAGAATGCAAAACCAAGACCCACGAGCAACGCAACTAAGCCCAGTGGACTAAATAGCAGTGTAATCAGCGCATCATTGGTGACTACTGTTCGGTTGAGTTGCGCTAATAAGGCCCGAGAGATCCACGCAATCAATGGCACTACAAGAGCAGAGGCTAGCAGGGTGAAGAGCAGGTGATAGGCAATGAGAGGACGAAGATGGTCGCGCAGAGTGTGGAGTAGGGTGTAGCCCAATTGGTTAAGCGGCTGCATGGTCACAGTTTTGTCAGAGTTGAATTACCAGGGTGGCACTAAGTACCACGCCTGGCAAGCCCTTGCCTTAGGAAAGCTCAAGCGGCTTTTCGGCGATAATAATGCCGTTGTTATCTGCGTAAAGCCATTGTCCAGTGTGTAACGTGGCACCTGCAAAGGTAATGGGTATATCGCGTTGTCCTTCGCCGCGCTTTTCGCTCTTGCGCGGGTGGTTACCTAGCGCTTGAACGCCAAGTGGCAGTGTGACAAGAATATCGACGTCCCGTACACAGCCATACATCACCACACCAGCCCAGCCATTTTTAGCGGCTTGCTCGGCGAGCATATCACCAAGCATGGCACAGCGGTGTGACCCGCCAGCATCCACAACTAGCACTGCACCATCACCTGGTTCGGCAACAGCTTGCTTAACCATTGAGTTGTCTTCAAAGCACTTAACGGTACGAATAGGGCCGTAAAAACTGTCGACGCCACCATAATTAGCAAACATCGGTTCAAGTACTATTACGTCAGGATTCGCATCACATAAATCTGGTGTGACAACAGGGGTTGCATATGTCATTACACGCTCCTATGAAGCATTGTCTTCAAAATTAGCCCATGAAGACCCATTGATGAAAGTCAGACGGCCATAAAAAAACGCCCCAGCCTGCAAGCAGGTTGGGGCGTTCGGTCATCGGCTCAAAAAGGAGACATGGTCATCCTTCTTGCGATGTTGCGAGCATCGGCGATAAGTTCTCGGTACTGCAAGAGCATCAAGCTTCTTGGGCAACCGGAATCACGTTCGAGGCGATTTTTTGATACTCCTCGATTTCGTGGAAGTTCATGTAACGATATATTTCTCCAGCGAGTGCGTCAAATTCACTCATGTAGCGCTGGTACTCTTCTACGGTTGGAAGGCGGCCTTCCACGGCAGCGACGGCTGCGAGTTCCGCTGAGGCGAGGTATACATTTGCACCATCACCTAAGCGGTTCGGGAAGTTACGTGTAGACGTAGACACAACAGTGCTTTTCGCTGCAACGCGTGCCTGGTTACCCATACACAGTGAACATCCCGGCATTTCCATGCGGGCGCCAGCACGGCCATAAATGCCGTAATAGCCTTCTTCGGTAAGCTGGTGCTGATCCATTTTGGTCGGCGGCGCCAGCCAAAGGCGCGTTTTCAGGCTACCCGCAGGCTGTTTTTCAAGTAGTTTACCGGCTGCACGGAAGTGACCAATGTTGGTCATGCACGAACCGATAAATACTTCATCAATCTTTTCGCCAGCAACATCTGATAGCAGACGAGCATCATCTGGATCATTAGGCGCACAAAGAACGGGTTCTTTAATTTCGCTCAAATCAATTTCGATGACTTCGGCGTAGTCAGCATCTTTGTCAGCACGCATCAGGCTTGGGTTCTCAAGCCATGCTTCCATACCTTCGATGCGGCGGCTGATCGTGCGTTCGTCACCGTAGCCATTCGCCATCATCCACTTCAGCAGTGTGATGTTGGATTTAAGGTACTCGGTGACGCTTTCTTCAGACAGGGTGATTGTACAGCCTGCTGCACTGCGCTCTGCTGAAGCGTCGGAAAGCTCGAAAGCTTGCTCGACGGTCAGGTCTTCAAGACCTTCAATTTCCAATACACGGCCAGAGAAAGCGTTCTTCTTACCGGATTTCTCAACGGTTAGCAGTCCCTGCTTGATGGCGTAGAGGGGAATAGCGTGAACCAGGTCGCGCAGTGTCACGCCCGGCTGGCGCTCACCTTTAAAGCGCACCAGTACGGATTCCGGCATGTCCAGCGGCATGACGCCAGTCGCTGCAGCAAACGCTACCAGACCAGAACCTGCTGGGAACGAAATACCCAGCGGGAAGCGGGTGTGAGAGTCACCGCCAGTACCCACCGTGTCGGGCAGCAGCATACGGTTCAGCCAGCTGTGGATGATGCCGTCGCCGGGGCGAAGAGAGACGCCACCACGGTTCATGATGAAGTCAGGCAGCGTGTGGTGTGTATCCACATCGACAGGCTTTGGATAGGCCGCAGTGTGACAGAATGACTGCATGACCAAGTCGGCCTGGAAGCCAAGACACGCTAAGTCTTTCAGCTCGTCACGGGTCATCGGCCCTGTTGTGTCCTGAGAGCCAACGGTGGTCATCTTGGGCTCGCAGTACATGCCGGGGCGTACGCCGTCCATGCCACACGCTTTACCGACCATTTTTTGAGCAAGGGTGAAGCCCTTACCAGTATCAACCGGCTGGTCTGGTAGGCGGAAAACATCAGAAGGCTCAAGGCCTAGCGATTCACGCGCTTTACCGGTTAACCCGCGACCGATAATCAGCGGAATGCGTCCACCTGCGCGCACTTCGTCAAGAATCAGCTGGGTTTTAAGTTCGAAGGTTGTCAGTACTTCGTCGGTACCGTGTTTGCACACTTTACCTTCGTATGGATAGACATCAATGATGTCACCCATTTCCAGTTTGGCAACATCCATTTCAACCGGCAGTGCACCAGAATCTTCCATAGTATTGAAGAAGATCGGAGCGATCTTGGCACCAAAACAGAAGCCGCCAGCGCGCTTGTTGGGCACGTAAGGAATGTCGTCGCCGAAGAACCAGAGTACAGAGTTAGTGGCGGACTTGCGTGAAGAGCCAGTACCAACGACGTCGCCCACATAGGCAACGGGGAAGCCTTTCGCTTTAACTTCTTCAATTTGTTTCAGCGGGCCAGTCGTGCCTTGCACTTCGGGTTCAATACCTTCGCGCTCGTTTTTGAGCATGGCATTGGCATGCAGCGGAATGTCTGGGCGCGACCATGCGTCAGGCGCAGGAGAGAGATCGTCAGTATTGGTTTCGCCAGGAACCTTAAAGACGGTTAAGGTGATTTTCTCTTCCAGTGCAGGCTTGGAGAGGAACCACTCTGCAGCAGCCCAAGACTGAATAACGTCTTTAGCAACCGCATTGCCATTTTTGGCGCGCTCTTCAACGTCATGGAACGCATCAAACATGAGAAGGGTATGCTTGAGCTGTTCGCCAGCTTCACGGGCAAGTTCTTCGTTGTCTAATAGTTCGACCATGGAGACGATGTTATAACCGCCTTGCATGGTGCCGAGAAGTTTGACGGCATGGATCTTATCGATCAGCGGAGAGGTGGCTTCACCTTTAGCAATCGCGGTTAAGAAACCTGCTTTTACATAAGCAGCTTCATCAACGCCTGGGGGGACTCGGTTGGTGATTAGGTCAAGAATAAATTCTTCTTCACCTGCCGGCGGATTTTTAAGTAGCTCAATTAAGGCAGCGACTTGTTCGGCGTTCAGGGGCTTGGGCGGTACGCCCTCTGCAGCGCGTTCCTCGACATGTTGGCGGTAAGCTTCAAGCACGTTGGGGCCCTCTCATCTTCTTAATGGTGACGAGCGCATACCCACACGGTATTGAGTATGTGCCCGGACACGTGACATACGCTTGACAAACAGCGTCTGGTGGATGAGGTGGATTCTACGGGAAACTGTCGACAATGTTAAGGCGGCAAGCTCCTGAGGACCTTGTACTTTATGTTGAGGAGATGGTGTAGGGTTTCTTAATAGCGCGTTTTTTTCTTAATTAATCCAGCGGGTGGAAGTTTTTTACCGAACAGGCGTAATTGAGGGTGAGGGCGCGTGTGATTATTGTGATGCCGCGTTACCATACTGTTTGATCATTTCGTCGTATTATTATCACTACGACAGCTGAATCGCGGATATTGTGGTGTGGAGCTTCAATATAAGCGTAATTTTATATTAGATATGTGCTATATAAAAAGTGCTGTTACGGCTCTTTCAACAGCGAGCGTAATGGCAGGGAACAAACGCCCAGGGCGTTTATATGTTGTACAATAGTGAGATAAGCGCTTGGTAATGGTGTTATGTC
The DNA here is from genome assembly GCA_030440445.1 of Halomonas sp. KG2. Taxonomy (NCBI): domain Bacteria; kingdom Pseudomonadati; phylum Pseudomonadota; class Gammaproteobacteria; order Oceanospirillales; family Halomonadaceae; genus Halomonas; species Halomonas sp. KG2. Next base: position 2,002,753 of record CP098528.1, read on the forward strand.
GATACAATTAAATAGGTTGCAACCTGTAGGTCATGCGCTTCAAGCGGATGATTTACTGCCAGAATGTCTCCATCAGTTTCTTGCTTGCTCAACGCCTGATGCTTGGCTGCAATGGGCGCTGGATAACCCAGAGATACTTCTTATTGACCATGCTCAGTGTGAGAAAAAAGCCGCTTCAACGGCAATGAGCTTGCTCTATCGTTACGTTGATCAGCCGTTACTATTAAGCAAGATGTCGCAACTAGCTCGAGAAGAACTGCTGCATTTCGAGCAGGTAGTTGGCTTAATGGAGAAGCGAGGCGTGGCGTATCGTCATCTTACTGCGTCACGCTATGCCGAAGGCTTGCGCAAGCATGTGCGTAGCAATGATCCTGACCGTTTAATTGATGTGTTAATTATTGGTGCGCTCATTGAAGCACGTAGCTGCGAGCGCTTTGCGCGCTTAATTCCTTATTTAGATGAAGAGCTTGCCAAGTTCTATCGCACGTTAGTGAAGTCTGAAGGCCGTCACTTTGAAGACTATTTGCTACTTGCAAGACAGCAAACATCGGCATCAATAGATGACAGAATCGCCTTTTTTGTGGCGCGTGAAGCGGAGTTGATTACTTCGCCAGATACGGCTTTTCGTTTTCATAGCGGTGTGCCTGCTTAAGCCACCGCTAGTCTAGGTAGGATATGTATCATGCGCGATGCTCGTGAGACAGACCAACTGACCCTGTTTGGCCATTTCTCTTTATCACAAGGAGAAGATGTGCTGACGCACTTCAGTTATGACAAGGTAAAAGCGCTGCTCGTTTATTTGTTGCTGCACCGACAGCCGGTCAACCGAGCTTCCCTCGCAGAGTTGCTTTGGCCAGACCAGGGGCTGTCATCGGGCAGAACCAACCTACGTCATGCGCTTCACTGTCTGCGTCAGTCGATGGGGGACAATGCCGAGCAAGTGTTGAACGTATCTCGCCAGACCATCGCTTTTCAGTTGCCCGCCCACTGGCGGGTTGACTTGCATGAATTACAGCAATTGTTGGAAGGCCCTCGAGATTTGGCGAACCTCGAAGAGGTGATGTCGTGTTATCAGGGGGATTTGATAGAAGAACTCCAGCTTGCCAACTGCAGCGAATTTCAACGCTGGTTAGTTCAGGTGCGCAATGAGTGGCGTCAGCGTGTTATTCGTTTCGCTGAACAGGTGCTAGATGCTCATGCCGATGTACCTGACAATCTATTGGAAGGTTTAGTCAGTCGCTTTTCTGGCTACGGTCCATTTCATGAACGTCTGGTACGTCAGTTGGCCGAGAAAAACCAGATGGCGGCTGCCCATGAGCAGTACAACAGCTATTTACAGTTGTTAGCGCTTTCTGGACAGCAGCCCGAACCGAGCTTTCTACAATTAGCTAATTATTGGTCAGATGGTCACCATGATCCGCGTGTATTGAGCCCGCAAGGCGCTTTTTCGCGCGTGTTGGCCGCGGATAGTAAGCCTCTTCGCGAAGATGAAATTGAGCTGCGCCAGTTATCTGTGATGGCTATCCGGCTTAAGTTACAAGGTGATTGGCAAGATCGCGCGGCTACCCGAAACTGTTTGGCGCTTCAATTAGAGCTACTGCGCTGGTTAGAACAGCAGTGTCATCACTTAGGTGGCTTCTGGTTGCCGGGCGCAACAGGTGGGCTTGGCTTGGCCTGCTTTGGTACCCATGGTCCGGCTCATCAGTTGGCAGAGCTGGTTGCGCTTTATGAGCACTGCCGTCTGGCGTTGCCTTTAGAGTCCCAACGTCACTGGGTCGGTGACGGTGATCCTCCAAAATTTGAGCTCGCCGCAGGTCTTAATAGCGGAAGAGTGGTTTATCTACCTGAACGTCAGCTAGCTGACCCGCTTGGCCAAGTGACCCAAGTATCACTGGAGTTAATGAGTGCCGCTGAGGGTAGCGAGTTGGTGATCTCCCAAGAAGCCAGTCAGCACATGCCGCCTGCACTTGATTTGCAACCGCGGTTGGTATCTCGCTTAGTGGCTAGCGATGGCCGCGTTCGCCTGAGAGCGTTAGTGCTGGGAGTGAATGAGGGCGGTAGAGATGCGCTACCTCCCAGTTTAGTGGGTCGAGAAACATCCCTACGCACGCTAAGAGATGCGTTGGCGAGGGCCGGCATTGGCTTGCGCCAGAGCGTACTAGTACGTGGTGCATCCGGGATGGGTAAATCTGCGCTAATGGTGGGCTTTCGCCAGTTAGAACTGAGTCGTGATGCTGCCATTTGTTGGCAGCCAACGACGCGGCTATCGGTGCTAGAGCCCTACGGTGTCGCACGTACTCTGCTCGCTTGGTATGTTGAAGCAACGCCAACCTGTGAAGCTGTTCGTCAACTGCAAGAAACGCTCTCCTTAGAGCCTTTGGAGGATGGTCGTCAGCAATTGCTTGAAGAAGCGCTCGGTGTGCGTGATGTTCAAGAAGTGGCCCAGTTAACTCAGAATGGTGAGGCTATTGAGCTAGTTGTAAAGCTGTTACACCGCTTAATCGATCATCTGGCCAGTTCACGGACATTGGTACTAATGATTGATGATCTGCAATGGCTTGATGAACCTTCATTCAAGGTGTTGGCAGGGCTACAAGCTCGGTTGCCGATCAATACTGCCTTTATGCTGGTCGCCAGTCACCATGGCCGAGAGTCACTGCCGGTCAAATTGCACTGGGATCAGCAAATTACCCTTGGAAGGCTGGATGCGCAGCAGTCGTCTCGCTTGCTTTCTCAGTTATCCCGCCGGTATCGCATTCATTTAAGCCCGCGGCTACGCAATCAAATCATTGAGCGTTGCGACGGGGTGCCACTGTATATGCAAGAGATTTGTCGGCGTTTAGATATGGATCGCCGCGAAGGTCGCAGTGTGCAGTTTGATGAGCTGCCCAAAGGGCTATTAGGACTGCTAGCTAGCCGAATTGACCAGTTGGAAGGTGATCGGGAAATTGCCCACATAGCGGCGGTATTAGGCAAGCGTTTCCGTCTTGATTTTCTGCAAGAGTGCAGTGGTTGGGAAAAGCCGCGACTGTGCCAAGCGATTGAGCACATGCGCCAACTGGAAATTATCGAGCCAGTGGATAAAGACGGGGGGGAGCTGGAGCATCAGTTTAGCCACCAACTGCTGCAAGAAGCCGCTTATCTTTCGTGCCCTAGGGATGTGCGGGTTAAGCTTCATCAACAGGTAGTCACGCTAATTGAAGAACGCTTCCCTGTATGGATTAGCCGCCACCCGGGTGATTTTGCAACCCACCTACGCCGCAGTGGCCACTACGCCAGGGGCGCTCGTTACTTTGAACTGGCCGCGCGGGAAGCCCTCAAGGTAAGCGCTAACCGTACGGCACTGCGCATGGCAGACTTCGGACTTGCTAGCCTGCGTCATGTCGATCATGAAGTTGAGCGCGAAGTGAGCCTACTGACCGTGCGTGGTCAAGCGGCCTTCGCCTTAGAGGGACATGGTTCGCCCACTGCGCATGAGAGCTTCGTGCGAGCGAGGGAGTTGCTTCGCCAGTCGGGTGGCGCCGCCACGGAAGATCCCGAAGATCTTGAGCAAATATTTTTGGTTAAGTGGGGCTTATGGGTTGGCCGAAGTCAGCGCTATGCCCACGCCGATGCATTTGCTCTTGCCTCAACGCTGGCAGACATTGCTGGGCGTTTAGAAGATCCGCGCTACCAAAGGCTGGCAGATTATGCGCGGGCGCATTGCGAATACTGGGCTGGTCGTATTCAGCAAGCGCATGACCACCTGGACGAAATTGACCCGCTCAATGCGCAAATGATGATTGAATGGCTGCCATTCTCTGATCATCCGCAAGTAACCGCTGCTTCTTTCCAAGGCTGGACGCTCTGCTTGCGGGGTGACTACCAGCGCGCAGAGCGGCATATCTCTTCCGCCATTCGGCTAGCTGAAAAAATTGGCCATCCAGGTACGCTTGCCATGGCGTTGATGTTTTCCGCCGCGCTTTATCGGCAGCTTGGCCATGTGCATCTAGCTGCACGACACGCTGAGCGTGCTGCTGCAATGACGGGTACGCCCGATTTGCAACTATGGCAAATTTCTGCTCAGGGGATTCTTGGCTGGCAGCGAGCGCTTGCGGGCGACCAAGGGGGCTTGGCGCAGGTGCGGGACAGTCTAGACCAGATGGCAGAGCTGAATGGACGTGATCGCTATCAGCGTCCGGTCCTATGGTACTCAGATGCGTGTATTGAGCTTGGAGAGTTAAAAGCGGCTGAAGATTATCTGGATCAGTGTCTGGTCATTGCTAAAGAACGCACAACGCTCTTTTTACCTGAGTTGGCAACGCAGTTAGCTAAAGTGCGCGATTTGCTCGGGCACCCTGCTAATGAAGTGAAGGCGCTGGCTGAAATGGCCATCAACCAGGCTCGGGAGCATGGAAACCGCCATCAGGAGCTTGCAGCGCTCGAACTTTGGTTGACGCGTATTGCACCAAACGACCTGCAGGCCAAAGAAGCATTTAGACGCTTATTGAGTGAAGTGAGCCATAGTGATGCGCCAGTGCTTGTTCGTTGGGTTAGCCTGCTTGATAGACGGTTGCCCCACGCGGTAAGTGTTGAAAACGAAACCTGAGTTGGCAACTAACGCGTTGTTGATTCCATCCAGTTAAGTGTGGCGAGCGCCTCTTCTCGGTGTTCGCCACACACATCAGCATCATAGTCGAACCGCTCACACACGGCAGGACGGCTAGGATCGCCAAATAACCTGCATAGATTGTCATCACTTAACTGTACGCATCGAACGCCCGCCGGTTTGCCATTTGGCATGCCGGGTATAGAAGAGGTAATCGACGGTGCAATACAGCAAGCACCGCAGCCTGCTCGACAGGCGGCGGTGTCTGTTGTTGCGAATACGTGACTACTCATGGCGACGCTTCTGCCGTCGCGCCTTTATCAATCCCCTCAAAGGCTTGAACCAGTGTTTTATGGCCGCTGTGCTCTGCAATACTCTTGGCAAGCCATAAAGCAATATTCTCGACGGTTGTCGGCTTGGGCAGTACACAGCAGCGTTGTTGAGGCAGCGTGATCGAAAATGTGCCTTGCGCAGACTGGTAACGGCAAGTCAGCTTGTCATCAATCTGGCTTTCAATATCGGCCTGTTCAAGCAGATATCGATTATCCAGCCATGCTGCCCAGCGCTGCTCAAGCGCTGGTTGACGTGCTTGATGCTGCCAGATAAACAGGCGCGAGCGGTGGCCATGGGCAATCCGCTGGCAGTTGCCGAGATGCCGTTTCAGTCCGTGAGTGTAGCCATAGGCAGCGCCGTCTATAGGCTCGTCGCTCAGCGTTAGGGTGACACTATGGACATTGGCTGGCCGTTGCTCTTGCTTTGTTAGCTGTGAGCTTAAATAGTGGGTGACACGTTCAACAGTGATGGTATCCCAGGGGAGCAAGGTAAACGCTTGGGATGGCCCGCGAACTTCCATTTCGTAAGGAGTCGCTGTTCTAATGCAGATACCTTCAGCGCAGTCAGTAACCTTAATGCCGGGCGCGTTGATAGGTACGAGCAGCGTATGGTCTAGGCCACTATCGAGTGTGCGTTTGATCCAAGGCTTAACTTCCCCGAAGTCAAAAAGCATACCATCTTCGCCTAGCTCCCCATCCAACTGAGCATCTACTTGCCAGCTACAGCCTACCAACCCTTTTGTAGGGCACCACAGTGAAACATCAATATGGCTGAGACGATTTACAAATAACGCCATTACTCAAATCCTGCAATTTTGTGCGTTTGAAGCGATAGACGCCACTGGGGATTAGCCATGCAATAGGCGGTGGTTGCCTGAACCGTTGCGTGATTCTTCTGCGCTATGCCGTGGTCCATCGGCTGCAAAAAAAAGTGGTTGAAGTCCAGGTTGGCGAATTGATCGGGTGGCGCCACAGATTGTGGGAAAACCAGCTTTAACTCATCACCACGGGTCACCACCAGTGGATTAGTGCCCTTAGGGCTAACACATAGCCAGTCAATTCCTGCTGGTGGCATGAGCGTTCCATTCGTTTCAACGGCCAGTTCAAATCCAGCGTTGTGCAGTAGTGCGATCAGCGGGGTATCAAGTTGGAGTAATGGCTCGCCACCAGTGAATACCACGTAGGGCGTTGCTCTTCCCGCATGAACTGGCCAAAGGGCTTTAATGTGATCAGCGAGTTCACGTGGTGTGTTAAAGCGCCCACCGTTAATGCCATCCGTACCGATAAAATCGGTGTCGCAAAAGGAGCATTTTGCGCTGGCGCGATCGATTTCACGCCCAGACCACAAATTGCAGCCGCTAAAGCGGCAAAATACGCTGGCACGGCCTGCCTGAGCACCTTCGCCCTGCAAAGTATAAAAAGCTTCTTTGACGTGATACATCAGTCGATAACCTGTGCAGGAGTCGATTCATACGCCAGTGGGTCTGCAACATCATTAGCTGCAAACGCCGCCAGACGTTCACGGCAGCTGCCACACTTGCCGCAAGCCAGCGCACGTCCTTCATAGCAGGTCCAGGTATCACGGTAGTTCAAGCCCATTGCTAAACCATCACGCAAGATATCGGCTTTGCTCGATGCTAGATAAGGTGCATGCAGCGTTACCGGTTCAAAATTAGCGATGCCAGCGACCTGATTCATTGCGTTAACAAATTCAGGGCGGCAGTCAGGGTAGAGAATATGATCACCGCCGTGGGCGCCGTAATCGACACGCCCCGCCCCGACATTAACCGCTTTAGCAATAGCTAACGAAAGCAGAATCATATTGCGATTAGGGACAACGGTGGTAGAGAGGTTATCAGCAGCGTAGTCACCTTCAGGCATTGATATATCTGGGTTGGTCAGCGCTGAGTTATCAATTAAACCGTGAATAGCACGTATATCAACGACTTGATGGGGAATATTGTGCTGCTTACAAACGGCTTTCGCTATGTCCAGTTCTTTGGCGTGGCGTTGGCCATAATCAAATGAGAGCGCATGAACCTCGAGCCCTTCTTTTATTGCGCGGTGAAGAACGGTATAGGAGTCCATGCCGCCGGAATAAATCACAACGGTAGATGACGCGTCTGCGCCAGAGGTAGGGGGTAACGACATAATAATTACTCATTGGCCGGAGAATTTATTGAGTGCTTTAGCGTCGCGCTAAATGAGATTCCGGGGTCCGGTCCGGAAGGACGGCAGTTTACGCAATGCGGGCTTGTCTGGCCAGTGGTAGCGGCAATTGGTACCATTTTCTGTTCGGTATGCGCATGGGTCAACATGCTAAGCTAATCCTTCTAGTCGTAAGGGATGAATCCATGGCCACCATAGAACATAGCGAAATTATTAATGCTCAGCCTGAAAGAGTATTTGAACTGCTGAGTCGAGTTGAAGATTTTGCTGATTATTCTGATCTCATTAGATCAATTGATACCTTAGGCGATAACCGTTATCGCTGGCATGTCCATGCGGTGGGTATGGATTGGTCATTTGATGTGGCAGTAACCGAGATCAAACCACCTTATGTGCTGGCATGGGAATCATTGGAAGGCGTTAAAAACCAAGGTCGTTATCAATTGCGTGAAGTGCCGGAGGGGACAGAGGTATCGCTTACGCTGAGTTATGAAATCCGTAATCGATTGATGGAAAAAGCGGTGAACCGTGCTGCAAAGCCATTAGTGGGAAAAGTGAGTAGGCAAATTCTTGAGCGCGTTGAAGCTCGCCTCAACAGTTAATGGCTACATTGGCGCCGTTAGTGAGCGGCGCGCAAAGAGGTGTTCAACAGCAATCAAGCTCGTTTATGCATCGAGGCATCAAGGTGGTCGACAACTTCGGCCCAGTCGGCATCATCTTCTACGGCCTCACGAAGAAAATCAGCTTGACCTTCGTTCCAGCAGGGAGCCTCTGCGAGCGGCATTTCTTTGGGAAGGGGGGAGTGGCGTTGAATAAAGTGCTCGATGGACTCTGCATCCGAGCGTAGCCCGAGTTGTTCAAATAGCTCGCTAAAATAGTGTACAGGCTGTTCCATACGCTGCTTTCCTTTTGGTTGTTAGCGTATGTTTAAACATAGCGTGTATAAGTGACTACGCCAGTGCGAATTGATCGACGTGCGGTGTTTAGCGCTCGCCGACAAGTGGCGTTAAAAATCGCTGGCGTCGAATGTCCATGGAAAGGGGTTGAGCCAATAGGTGAACAAGTTTGGTGAAAGCGGCTTCCGGCGTCATGTTATCTCCAGACAGTAAGCCCGCTTCAGCTAGGCCATGGCCCGCTGCGTACTCGCCCATATGAATGCTGCCCTGGGGGCACTGGCTAATCGCGGCCAGCAGTTTTCCTTCGCCACTGGCGTTAGCAATGACATCAATAATTGCAGGGTCGTTGGGTATATTACCTGCTCCCCAAAGCTGCAGTAGAGCCCCCTTAACGCGTGAATCACCAAGCAGGGCTTCCAGTTGCCAAGGTGATATGCCGGGCCACAATGCTAGTCTGATAACGGCGCCATCGGAGACGGCTTGATAGTCTGAAAGCTCAAAGCGGGGCGCGCCGCGTTGCTGAAACCCTAAACCTCTACTTGGGTAATAAATGAAGTCTTCGCCAACGCGTTCACCGATACAGGGATAGCTTGGTGAGATAAATGCATCTAAGGATTCCGTGTGCTGTTTAATCGCTCGTGAGCCCCTCAGAAGGCGATTTGAAAAGTAGATCGCCACCTCTTGTAACTCAACGTTTGCAGCAAACCTTAATGCTCCGTAAAGGTTGCCGATCGCATCGCTATCAATCATTTCAAGAGGATGCATAGAGCCTGTTAACACAACCGGGCGGTCAATCCCCTGTAGTTGGTAGGCAAGACTCGACGCGGTCCAGCTTAGGGTATCCGTGCCATGGATAACGACAAATCCACGGTAGTTGGCTAAGTGGGCAGCAATATCATTGGCAATCTGTTGCCAAGTCAGCGGTGTCGCTGCACTTGAGTCGATCAATGATGCATAACTAAGCACGTCATAAGCGGGAAGGGCATGTTGGTGCAGTATCGGAAGCTGGCTTAGTGCGTCTGCCATGCGATCTTGAAAATTCCCCCCTGGGGCTAGTCCCTTTACATTTGGCTGCATGCCAATGGTGCCGCCAGTATAGATGACCAGTACACGTTCTTGAGTGGGGGCGGCGTTTGCCAGGGGGGAAGTGATGCTCATAGCCGTTTCCTGAATTGGGCGAATCTAAAGGGGTGTTTCTCAATCGTAGCATCTAAGTAAGTGTGTCTAAGTGCTTGTGTCTAATAAGTGTCCGTGGCTCAGTATGCTATTGAAACAGGCTCTGCAAACTGAGGCAGGTATTGCCATGTACGACTGCTAGCCGCGATGTACTAACAACTCACCACTATGATCGTCTAATTGGCGGTTACGCCCAGCCAATAAGGCGAATCCGCAACAAATAATAATTAGCAGTATAAGCAGCCATGCTATGTGGGCTAACTCTGCTCCGGCTTGCAGCATCAGGCCAACCCCAAAAGGGCCTATCGCTGCCAACGTATAGCCGCCACCCTGTACTAAGCCAGAAAGCTGCCCCGCGAGACGCGAGTTAGCCGTTCGTAACACCAATAGGCTGAGTGCTAAGCTGAAGCTGCCGCCTTGGCCAATACCAAGAAGTATCGCGCCGGGCCACTTCCAGGCTAGTGGCGCAATAAGCAACATCCAAAGCCCTAGTGCGGTGCTAAAAAGGACTAGCAGTAAGGCAGGGCGTTGATCGTGAGTTAAGCGGGCTAGCCAAGGTGCGCCCAGCGCTGAAACTAGCTGACACATGATTGAGATGGCCATTGTCCAGCCGGCCGCAGCTTCATCATAGCCTCTGTAGACCAATAAGGTGGGCAGCCAGCCAAACACAATGTAAGCCATGGAAGACTGAATGCCCATGAACAGCATGACATGCCACGTAAGTGGCTTACGCATTAATTGGGCGAGCGAAGAAGAGTTTCTTGGCTTGAGTGGGGTGTGTTGAGCCGTTGGCATGTTGATCACCCAGAGTGCCAGGGCTACTAATGCTAATAGTGACCAGCTCATTAGACTCAACTGCCAGCTGCCTAGCCATTGCATCAGCGGAACACTAAGACCAGCGCCTAAAGCACCGCCGAAACATAACGCCATGGTGTATAAACCAGTCAGAAGATCGGCGCTATGGGGCAGCTCGCGTTTAACAAGCGCTGGTAGAAGGGTGCCGCTAAGGCCAATCGCGCTGCCTGCCATTGCTGAGCCAATAAAAAGTGCCCCAGGCACTGGCATGCCTCTTAAGATTAAGCCGCAGGTTAATAAAAGCAGTGCACTGCTCAGGGCCCGTTCACTGCCCAACTGTTTAGCCAGTAGAGGAGCAAGTGGGGCTGACAAGCCTAAAAAAAGCACGGGTAACGTGGTTAAAATGCCCGCTGATGCAGGGCTTAGCCCCGCAGTTTCTTGCAGTCGGGAAAGCAGCGGCGCAACTGATGACATAGCAGGGCGTAAATTAAGCCCTACTACGAACATCAGAACAATAAAGGTGTATGTGCGACGAGAAGCCATGCTGACATTTACTTGAGGTGGGGGCGTAAGTCGCCGCGTACCGCATCAAGCAGGGTAATGAAATGATAGTCTTGCTGCGTGTCTAAGCAGTCTACGCGCACCTCGGTACGCATCCCCTTATCAATATTCAGCTTGTCGTAGATTTCGAGGGTTAATTTACGTGCAGGTTTCTCGCCCGGCGTAATAACACCGTCTTCCAGTGTAAAGGTTTCAAGTAGCGTTACCCGTACTCGCGTGCTGCTCTCTTCGCTAAGTACCCGTCGCACAAATAACCACCCCTCACAGGGAAGCGATTCGTTATTATTACGTTCACGTAAGAAAAGTGTGCGATAACAAGCGCCCTCTGTAGAGGCTTTTTCAGCCATGCTGCGATACGCCTGCAGCACTTGCCCAGCCGATGCTCGGGCATCTTCTAGCCGCTGTGAAATACCTTGGTGCTCACGGCTTAGTTGCTCCTGACGTTGGAAGGTAAGCCACTGGCGGTAATCGTTAATAAGTTGAGACGACGCCATAATCACTCCATGAATAAGTTAAGCTGTGCCAGCGGAATATGCGAAGCGCTAACCTTCGCATATTCCTAAGCTAAGGGCTAGCGACGGGCGCGACGACGACGTTCACCGCCTGTATTGGCTGCTTGTCCTTCCGGTTTGCGCTTGGCGCGAGGCTGTTTCTGACCACGGCGACCATTTTCAATCGGCTCGGGCTTGGCGTTGGGGTCAGGTTCAAAACCAGGTTCGATACGTTTAGGCAGGTTCTGCTTGATAAGACGCTCAATCCCACTCAGCAAGCCGTGTTCGTCGACACATACGAGCGAAACTGCTTCGCCATCGCTGCCCGCACGGCCGGTGCGTCCAATGCGGTGAACATAATCCTCTGCCACATTGGGTAAGTCGAAATTAACGACATGAGGAAGTTCGTTGATATCTAGCCCGCGAGCGGCAATATCAGTGGCGACAAGTACCTGCAAATCACCGCTTTTGAAAGCACCTAGTGCACGTGTTCTAGCCCCTTGGCTCTTATTGCCATGGATGGCCATGGCGGGTATGTCCTGCTTAGAAAGCTGCTCTGCTAAGCGGTTCGCGCCATGTTTGGTGCGTGTGAAAACGAGTACCTGAAACCAGCCATGCTGCTGAATTAAATGGGCCAGCAGCTCGCGTTTTTTATCACGATCTACTCGATAAATGGTTTGCTCAATTTTTTCAGCAGTCGTGTTGCGAGGTGCGACTTCTATTAATGCTGGGTTGTTGAGCAGCTGTTGCGCCAATAACTGTATGTCGTTGGAGAATGTTGCAGAGAACAGCAGGTTTTGACGCTGTTTCGGCACTAAACGCAATAGACGCTTGATATCATGGATGAATCCCATGTCGAGCATACGATCAGCTTCGTCGAGCACCAGGATTTCGACGGCCGATAGATCGACATGGCCTTGTTGATGCAAATCTAGTAGCCGACCTGGCGTGGCCACCAGCACATCAAGTCCCGCTTTGAGTGCATCCACTTGTGGCTGTTGGCCAACACCGCCGAAAATAATATGCGAGCGTAAAGAGAGGTGCTTGCCGTAAGCGGTTACGCTTTCGCCTACCTGGGCAGCAAGCTCGCGCGTAGGCGTGAGCACTAACGCGCGTACTTGGCGTTTGCCAGGACGTTTGCCATTCGCTAACCGCTGTAACATGGGCAACGTAAAGCCGGCGGTTTTGCCTGTGCCAGTTTGTGCACTGGCGAGCATGTCGCGACCTTCAAGTACAACGGGGATAGCTTTTTGTTGAATAGGGGTAGGCTGCGTATAGCCCTGCGCGGTAACCGCGCGTAGTAAATCGTCGTGCAGACCAAGTTCAGAAAAGCTCATGCGTTCTCCGCAATCGCTTAGTAAGTGACGTCGCTTGGCGCCGTCGTTACTGAGCGTAATGTTCAAAAAGCGAGGATGGTACACCTTCGCGGCAGCGAAGTTTGCCAGATAAAGCACGCTGCCGCGATGGTCATTTTTTTGCCGATCAAGACGGTGAAATAGACATTGGCTTGAATCGGGGGTGACGTGGTAATGCTGAAAGATGACTCCTTTAGTATATCATGGATACTTCATTTCAGCGTTTAACCTAGAGGTTGGATGCCTTACTGATGTCACATCTGAAAATAATTTCCTTTGCGGATCTCGTTGGCGATTTGCAGGGCCACCTTGTCCCAGCTTTCGCCAAGCGAGCGAACGAGAGCAGGGTAGCCGTCCTGCTGGAGCTCGGTCTCTGCAGAAAAACTTTTTAGCGCAAGTAGGTTGTTATCTTCACCGCGTAACTGCCATTGACCACTGGTGACCGCTCGCCCGTCGTGCCGCCCCTGAAATTGATCAACTTCAAGTAGTAATGTGAGCGCTTCAGGTGCATTGCCATCAGCATGAACGACCTGGATGGACGTGAGCTCTTGGGATAGCTGAGCACGCAATGCACGTTCTAATTGGCGTCCAATACTTTCAGCCCATTGGTGTTCGCGGGCTTCATTTAGGGTGATGTCATCAAGCTGCATGACGATACCGTCTACATCCAGATAATGTGCTAAACGTGGTGATCGCACCTGCAGTGTGCCAATCGGCTGGTTTGGCGAACTTACTGCATTTTCGCTTGGTAGCATGTAACGAGAGGGCGGTGTGACACTGCTGGCACAAGCACTTAGCAGTATGCAAAGGCCAAATAGTGATAAATAGCGGATTGCCTTATAGCGCATAGTAAGCTCCTTCTTAGCGTGGTGCGCGAGGCACGGGATCTTGAGTATCCAGGTTGTCGAATAAGAGCGCTCTTGGGTTTTCATTTAATGTGCGAGTAAGTGGTTGTAAGTCGCGCATTAATCGATCCAGCCGTTGAATAGCCGTTGTTAAATCTTGATAGGCTGGCGATGATGGCGATACACCTTGCAAGGTGCTACGTAGCTCTTCAAGAGTTGCATTTACGTTTCCGCCGATTGCCTGAGTGTCGGGGTCATTCAGCAACTGGTTGATGGAGGTGCTTACTTGGCGTATTTCGTTGAGCATACTTTCAGATGCTTGTAAGTTTCGGTCTAAACCTGCAAGTAATGGCTCAACTTCAAGCGCGTTTAATTTCTCAAGCAGGCTGGTTACCTGCGCTTGGATCTGTGCAAAGCCACCAGCGACGGTAGGGAATACGGTTCGCTCTGAGAACGTTTCGGCGACATATTCATCAGCCAAGTCGCGTTGAAAATTAAGATCAACGAAAAGTGCACCCGTTAATAGGCTGCCATTTTTGAGTGATGCACGCAGCCCTAAGCCGAAGAGGCGCTTAAAGCGCGAGTCCCACTGCTCTATATCAATGTCGGCATTCTCAATGCCCAAGCGCTGAGGCTCGATTCGAATCAGCACCGGGATGGCAAACTGAGAACGTGAGTCGGGCTGTGGAGCAGTAAAATTCCAGGGCACCGATGCAACAGTGCCGATTCTTACGCCGCGAAATTCGACGGGCGCACCTTTCGATAACCCGCGAACGGTATCATCAACCAATAGCACGTACTCTAAATACTGATTGAAGGTTCCTTCCCGGGCAGTATTTTCATCCGCATAGAGATTAAAGCGTGCATTGGGCTCTACGGGTTGCCCCATGGGCAAGTCTTCTGGTACACCAAATGTAACGCCGCCTCCCAGTAATGCTTCAAGAGACTCCACGTTGACACGTACACCATCGGCATCTAGTTGGAAATCAACACCGCTCGATGTCCAAAATCGAGTGCTATCCGTTACCAACTGGCCGTAGGGTTCTTCAATAAATACTTGGTGGTGCATGGTGCGAGATTCCGCGTCAAACCGAGTGTCTTCAACTCGTCCTACGGTATAGCCCTGATAAGAAACAGGGTCGCCTATACGTAGTGAGTTGCCCAGTTGACTGACTAAGCTGATTTGCAAACCAGCCTGCCCAGCTGGCGCAACCGGTGGTGTATCACTTACCGTAAACTCGCGCTCAGGTTCATCAGACTGACCTGCCTCTAGCTGAATATAGGCACCCGACAATACCGTGCCCAGCCCGCTAATACCCTCACGGCCAATGCGCGGCTTTACCACCCAGAATCGGCTATCTTCCCTAAGCATCGCTTCCGCTTCTGGTTGGATGCGGGCGGTCATGACGGCGTGGGAAAGGTCATCAGATAAGCGAACGTTTTGGACTCTGCCTATTTCAACATTGCGGCTGCGAATAAGCGTGCTGCCCGCTTCGATACCTTCCGCGCTGTCCATCGTTAGTGTAACGAGCGTGCCTCGGCTGGCGTAGTTGTCGTAGGCGAGCCACAGTCCAATCACAACAGCAACGATTGGCACGATCCAAATCGGAGAGAGCCGTGTTTGCGGTGATGACTTCGCACGATGTAAATCGTTGCTGTCGTTGGTATCGGCTTTCTTTGGTGTTGAATCATTAGCCATCAACAGTTTCCTTGGTGGCCGTGTTACGGCGTGTAGAGCGAGGGGGCGGAGTGTCCCAAATTAAGCGCGGATCAAACGTCATGGCTGCTAACATTGTGAGCACAACGACGGCAGCAAACGCGAGCGCAGCCGGCCCTGGTGTAATTGACATTAACGACCCAGCGCGAATTAGAGCAACTAATATGGCAACTACAAATACATCAACCATGGACCATCGGCCTATAAATTCAGTTAGCCGATAAAGTCGAGTTCGGCTTTGTGCGTTGAGCTCGTTGCTATGCTTTATGACCATACACAGCCAAACCAGTGCGACCAGCTTACCAACGGGAACAATAACACTCGCCACAAAGATAACCACGGCCACGGGCCAGGAGCCCATTTGGATCAGTTGAACAACCCCACCGATGATCGTTGAGGGTGATGAGTGCCCTAAGCTGGTAGTGATCATAATAGGGTATACATTGGCAGGGATATACATCACCGCTGCTGCAAAAAGCAGTGCCCAGGTGCGTTGTAAGCTGTGGGGTAATCGTGGGTGGAGCTTTTCTTGGCAGCGCAGACAGCGCCCCTTGCCATGCTCATTAAGGCGATTAATTAGGCCGCAAGTTGGGCAGCCGGTTACCCCTTGGCTTGCCGCAGTCGTTCCTGTGAGAGTGCCTTCTGGCGCGAGAGGTTCTTTCTCTAAAGAGAACCACATCCAATCTGAATCAATGGATTGTGTTGTTAACAGTAAAAGGACGGCAAACGCGCTGAACGCCCAGAAGGAGATGCCTAATTCAACGTGTGCCATGCCCGCTATTTTTATCAAACTCACCAGTGCCCCAACGATGAAGACATCCGCCATCATCCATGGGGTAAGCCTCGCTAGTGAACGAGCGATATCATGACTAAATGGCATTGGATGACCGCGAAGTAAACCAAACTGAAGCCAGATCACGCCAATTAGATAAATAGCGGGCAGCACAACAATGGTCATAATGACAGCGATAGCGACAACAGGCTGATGAAACGCGATGAGCGTAGTGGCAGTCTGTGAAAGCTCTATACGATTACCAATGCCGCTGATGCTAAAGCTAACAAACGGAAATGACACTGCTGCAAGTAGCGCTATCAAGGATGAAAGCGCTAGCGCCATGCTTCTCTGAGCAGGATAGCGATGCCGCTTTACCAGTACATGTGAACAGCGTGGGCAGGATGCTTTCTCTCCAGAGCCGAGTGGAGGGAGTGCAGACACCCAGTCACACTCATGACAGGCGCGTAGGCGTCTACGCTGGGCACGTGCTTCAGGAGGGTGGCAGTCGACCTGTGGTGAGTTCACCCGCAAAGAAGGTCGTTTGATAAACTGAAAATGAGGCAACTGCTAATTCTCAATACGTTGAGGAATCCAAATTAGTACGGCGGGCAGATACTACTGTCAAATCGAGATTTATCTTCGCTCTGCCAAAACAGCACTTGACCTAACTAACTAGTTAGACAAGGATGCCTCGGCAATGGTGCCTAATGATAGTGCCTAACATTACGAAATTAAGGAAATGAAATAATGTTGCTCCCTTTTTTGGCGGTAGTTTTGGGATTGGTGCTTCTTGTATGGAGCGCCGAGAAATTTATCGATGGTGCTGCAGCTACCTCTAGGTGGTTAGGACTATCGCCTCTATTAATTGGCATGCTGGTTATTGGTTTTGGCACCTCTGCACCAGAAATGATGGTGTCAGTGTTGGCGGCCATGCAAGGAAATCCTGGCTTAGCGGTAGGTAACGCCTATGGTTCCAATATCGCTAATATTGGCCTTGTTTTAGGTTTTGTCGCGTTGCTCGCTCCTTTAGCAGTGCATTCTGGTGTGATCCGTAAGGAGATGCCGCTGTTGATCGGTGTCATGCTTCTGACGGGTTATATGCTTTATGACGGTTGGATTTCTCGGGCGGAAGCCGTCTTACTGCTAGGCGCATTGGCGCTCTTTATTGGGGTTAGTATTGTTCGTTCACGAGGGCAGCAAGACGACCCGCTAGTGGGTGAAGTGTCAGAAGCGCTGGATAGTAAGCCCATGTCTCGTGGCAAGGCGCTTATGTGGACGTTAGTTGGTCTGGTGTTGTTGATTGCTAGCTCGCGCATCTTAGTGTGGGGGGCGGTTGAAATAGCGGTAGCCTTTGGGGTGAGCGACTTAATTATTGGGCTAACCGTTGTAGCAATAGGAACGTCCTTACCAGAACTTGCTTCCTCTATCAGCGCTTTGCGGCGCAAAGAGCATGATATGGTGCTGGGTAATGTCGTAGGCTCTAACCTATTTAACAGCTTGGCTGTGGTAGGTCTTGCCGGCGTCATTACGCCAATTGAAGTGGGGCGCGAGGTGCTAATTCGTGATTGGAGCGTCATGACCTTTATGACCCTCATGATGGTGTTCTTTGCTTTCTCTTGGCGGGGGCGCCCGCGGCGTATAAACCGTATCGAGGGTGGCGTGCTGTTCTCTATGTTCATTGCTTACACTGGCTATATGGTTAGCCTTGTAGTGATGTCCTAACTGCGTCAATGCGACACAGTTTGGCAGCAGGATTAGTAGTGTATAACGTTTGTTACAACGTCAAATTACAACACATTCGAATATCAGGCTTGGTTGCTGTGTTGCTGCATCGTGCCTAGAGCGCATGCGCTTATTGCTAAAGTGCAGCACCAGTGAGGCTTAACTAAGCTTGTGTGACCCAGCAGTGGGATACTAATCCAAGTCTTAGGAGAGTGTGATGGAGCTTGACCCCCTCGTGCTGTCGTGGATTCAGCTTGCCTTCGTAGTATCGTCTTTCGCTATTTTGGACAAAGGTGTTTGCGGTTGTCTTTGGCTTGAATGTACCCATTGGCAAGGCGCGACCATCAAGTGAGGAGTGCCACTAATCTTATGGCCACCTCTCAATCCGGTCAGATAATACCCTTAACTTCACGCTCGTGGTTGAAATCGCTTGCTCGGCGTGAACGCAAAAAGCTCACGCTAGCAGCGATATGTGGCGTGCTTGCAGGGGGACTTACGGTTTTATTAGTGGTGGGGCTGGCATGGGCTATTGATCAGCTTGTCATTCATGGTCGCTCACCGGCATCACTGACCGTTTTTTTTCTGGGATTGATGTCAGTGGTACTACTTCGCTCACTGCTTCAAGCAATGCAAGAAGCCAGTAGTGCAGAGGCAAGTCTTCGTATTCGCCAGCATGCGCGAGAGGCATTGCTAAATAAGGTGGCGACGCTTGGGCCCGTTTGGCTTACTCGCCAACAGAGTGGGGCGATAGCGACTCAGGCGGTAGAGCATATTGACGCGTTGGACGGTTATTTCGCGCGTTTTTATCCTCAGATGAGGATTGTCGTCGCCTTACCGTTACTTATCCTTTGCATTGTTGGATGGCTGGACTACCTTGTGGCCATCTTTTTGTTGCTTTCTGCACCGCTTATCCCGCTTTTTATGGCGTTGGTAGGTATGGGCGCTGAGCGTTTGAATCGTGATCAATTCATGGCTGTGTCGCGTTTGTCGGCCCACTTTGTAGATCGAGTCAGAGGGATGACGACGCTCCAGCTGTTTGGCCATACCAAGTCAGCACAAAAAGATGTTTGGTATGCCACCGATGACTACCGACGACTAAGTATGCGCACGCTGCGTCTAGCGTTCCTATCATCAGCGGTACTTGAGTTTTTTGCATCCGTGGCGATTGCGGTTGTGGCCATGTATGTCGGTTTTGGTCTGCTTGGTTATATCGACTATGGACCATCTTCCTCTCTAACTCTCTTCACTGGGCTAGCCGTTTTATTGCTGGCACCCGAGTTTTTTCAGCCTCTACGAACGCTATCCCAGCACTATCATGACCGCGCAGCAGCATTAGGGGCGGCTGAAAGTATCGTGGCAATACTTAACGAGCCAGATCTGGTCCCTTCAGCCACGTCAGTGCCTCATTCAGAGAATACAGTTATTGAGTTTTGCGGGGCTGGTGTTGGATATGAGGGGCGTGCCACGGTCTTGTCTAACCTGAACGCCACCATCCGATGCGGTGACGTGGTTGCTATCACTGGTGAATCAGGTAGCGGCAAATCATCCATCCTAGCCTTAATGGCTGGTTTTATGATGCCTAGCAGCGGTGAGTGCCGCTATCGTCACAGTGGTCAGGTCGCGTGGCTGGATCAAACGCCTTGCATTATTCAGGGCAGTCTTGCCGATAACTTGCGCTTAGCCGCTCCTGAGGCTGATCAAGCGTCAATGGTGCGAGCACTGCAACGGGCAGGGCTCGGTGAGTTGTTATCCCAGCTAGCAAATGGTCTGGAAAGCCTGGTAGGCGAGCGTGGTGTCGGGCTCTCCGGGGGGCAAGCACAGCGTCTTACGCTGGCGCGTGTCTACCTTAGCGAGGCGCAACTGGTTTTGTTAGATGAGCCAACGGCTAGTCTTGATTCTATTACTGAGAAGGCTGTCATTCAGGCACTGTTAGATTGGGCAAAGGAAGGCCGTACGCTAGTTATTGCAACGCACCACCCTGCGCTGGTAGCCGTTGCTAATCGTCATTTTACCTGTAAAGCCGGTCAGCTTATTGAGGCGACGGTATGAAGCAGTTTTATCGCGATATGAAACCGTGGCTGCTCATCATGCTGCGTCGTCGTCAGCGCTTTTTTATGGGGGCATTATTAGCGTTGGTGACGCTTCTGGCAGGTCTTGCACTGTTAGGGCTTTCGGGTTGGTTTATTACCGTCTGTGCATTGGCTGGCATCGCGTTGGCAGCTGGGTTGCCCGTTACTTTAGATATTTATGTTCCCGGTGGCGGTATTCGTTTTTTTGCACTGCTGCGAACGGTGGCGCGTTACGCGGAGCGTCTTTATAACCACAATACCGTACTGACATTGCTCGCTGATTTGCGCTACCGCGTATTTGGCGATTTAACAAGGTTGGATGAAGCAACGCTTAAGCGCCGCCGCGCGAGTGAATGGCTAAGTCGCTTAACGTCGGATATTGATACGCTTGACAACCTGTATCTACGATTGCTTATCCCTCCGTTAGTTGGGCTGTTGAGCATCCTTGTGGTATCTGGCTTTATCGCTATTTGGGTGCCAGTGTTGGGTGGTTTGATAGCCGCTGTATTGAGCGTGCTATGGCTTGTAGTGACGCTTGGTTATGCGTGGTTGGGGTTTAGTAACAGCCACCAGCAAGTTAACGACCAAGAAGAGTTGCGTCGTCTAGTGCTTGATCAAGTACAAGCGTCGGCTGAGCTAATGAGTTACCAAACCAACCCTTGGTACCGTACACGGATTAATCAACACGAAGACCAAGCGCTAAGTAATCAGCGTCAGCTTGCTTATAAGTCGGCCATTGGCAACGCGTTAGTATTGGCGGTGACCGGCGTATTGTTGGTGGGCGTATTATGGCTGGGCAGCTTCATTGTAGAGGCCGGCCACGTGGCGGGGCCTATCATGGTTATGGCGGTTATCGCTGTGCTGGGTATAAATGAAGTATTCACTACGCTGCCTAACGCCTTTCTAAAAGTCGGTGCTAGCTATGGCGCTGCTCGGCGACTAAATGCGCTAAGTAGCATAATGACTGAGGCGCCGTGGTTGGCTTTGCCTGATGCTTCTCGCGGGCATCCAGTGGCGTTTAATAATGTTTCTTTTCGTTATCCCGATACAGCCTATTCGGTGCTGTTTGACACTACATTTACCTTGCCTGCCGGAGAGCGAGCAGTAGTGACAGGTGTCTCAGGGGCAGGCAAGTCAACGTTGGCTAACCTTATTATGGGTAGAATATCGCCTTCAGAGGGGCAGGTTTACGTTGCCAGCTGTGCGCCTTCTAACGTTACTGTGGAAAGCCGTGCCAAGCATTTTGCTTTGCTCACGCAGCAGGTTGATCTTTTTGATGGATCGTTAGCGGCGAATCTGCGTATCGCGAACCCTGAGGCAAGCGATGATCAACTGTGGGAAGCTCTCTCTCAAGTTGCCCTAAAAGATTGGGCAAAGCAGCAACCAAATCAGCTTATGACTCAAGTCGGCGAAATGGGGCAGCAGCTCTCAGGAGGGCAGGCACGAAGAGTGGCATTGGCTCGTATTTTCTTGCGTGATCCAGCCGTAGTGCTTTTAGACGAACCCTTTGCCGGTGTGGATGCGTTCACCGCAATGCATATTGCTAAGTCCCTTGACCATTGGCTCACTGGTCGAACAGCGATCTATTTTATTCACCAAGTAGAATGCCCGTCGTTGCTGCCTGGCGTTAACTATCACTGGCGACTTGCTGGGGGAAAGTTAAATACGGATACTCTTGATAATGTTGGAAATAATTTACCCTAATGACAGGAGTTTCGTATGCATGAATTTCTTCTTCAGCTGCCTAAGGTAGAGCTTCATTTGCATATCGAAGGCTCGCTAGAGCCTGAGTTAATGTTTGAACTTGCCAAGCGAAATGGTATTGAGCTTCCATATGCGACGGTTAAAGAGGCAAAAGCAGCTTACGAGTTCGATGACCTACAGGGGTTCCTAAATCTTTATTATCAAGGCATGAATGTGCTGCGCACAGAGCAGGATTTTTATGACTTGGCGATGGATTATTTCCAGCGTGCTCGTGGGGAAGGGGTCGTGCACATTGATATGCATTTTGACCCTCAGGCCCATCTCCAGCGTGGCATCCCTCTTGAGGTTGTGATGGCGGGATTGCTTCGTGCGAAAGAAGAAGCAGAGGCAACGCTTGATCTGTCTGTTGGTATGATTATGGCTTTTTTGCGTGATCGTCCGGCTGAAGAAGCGCTCAGCGTGCTCGAAAACGCTGCTCCATACTGGAAGTTTTTAGATGCGATTGGTTTAGACAGCGCAGAGCGTGATAATCCCCCGGTAAAGTTCCAGGCACTGTTTGCGCGAGCCAAAGAACTTGGCTTGGTGCGTGTTGCCCATGCAGGAGAAGAAGGGCCTGCTGAATATATTGCTGAAGCACTGGATCTTCTCGATGTTCAGCGAATTGACCATGGGGTTCGCTGCCTCGAAAGTGACGCAGTGGTTAAACGGCTGAGAGAGCGTCAAATCGTACTAACGGTTTGCCCGCTGTCTAATGTCAGTTTGAAAGTGGTTGATGATCTTCGAGATCACCCTCTTCCCCAGTTATTGAAAGAAAACCTCAAGGTGACAATTAGCTCAGACGACCCGGCTTATTTTGGCGGTGGGTTGCTGACAAATCATGTTGCCTGTGCTGAAGCATTTGGCTGGGATGCTGAGGTCTTTCGCATGCTGAACCGTAATGCAATTGAAGAAGCTTTTGTTGATGAGCCACGTCGCCAAGAGCTTTTGCAACGTCTTGAGTTGGTATGAAAGAACCGCCGACCTTGTGTTGATAATGGCTTATGTAAATCGCTCCCTATTTCACCGTCGGCCAGCATAGGATTGGTAGCTACCCGTAGTGAAGTTCCTACTAGACAAACTGTCTTCTTAAGTAGTCGCCTGTCTTCTTTCTAGGTGGCTATCAAACAAGATAAAAAAGTGTTGACGAATAAATAGAAATGAGTAGAATACGCCCCACATCGAACGGCAGCGCCATTCGATAGCTCTTTAATAATTTGATCAGGTAATTCATGTGGGCGCTTGCCGATGAGGGTGATAAATCACCAAATATCAAGGCAAGCGGTCATGAGAACGACAGTTTTTAAACGTAAGTTTTTAAACAATAGTTGAATGAATTCGTTTGAACCTTGAGCCAAGTTTGATGCGCTTTTGTTGCCTTTGGGTGGCGAGTAAGCATCACAATGATTTTAAACTGAAGAGTTTGATCATGGCTCAGATTGAACGCTGGCGGCAGGCCTAACACATGCAAGTCGAGCGGTAACAGGGGTAGCTTGCTACCCGCTGACGAGCGGCGGACGGGTGAGTAATGCATAGGAATCTGCCCGATAGTGGGGGATAACCTGGGGAAACCCAGGCTAATACCGCATACGTCCTACGGGAGAAAGGGGGCTTCGGCTCTCGCTATTGGATGAGCCTATGTCGGATTAGCTAGTTGGTGAGGTAATGGCTCACCAAGGCAACGATCCGTAGCTGGTCTGAGAGGATGATCAGCCACATCGGGACTGAGACACGGCCCGAACTCCTACGGGAGGCAGCAGTGGGGAATATTGGACAATGGGCGAAAGCCTGATCCAGCCATGCCGCGTGTGTGAAGAAGGCCCTCGGGTTGTAAAGCACTTTCAGCGAGGAAGAACGCCTAGTGGTTAATACCCATTAGGAAAGACATCACTCGCAGAAGAAGCACCGGCTAACTCCGTGCCAGCAGCCGCGGTAATACGGAGGGTGCAAGCGTTAATCGGAATTACTGGGCGTAAAGCGCGCGTAGGTGGCTTGATAAGCCGGTTGTGAAAGCCCCGGGCTCAACCTGGGAACGGCATCCGGAACTGTCAAGCTAGAGTGCAGGAGAGGAAGGTAGAATTCCCGGTGTAGCGGTGAAATGCGTAGAGATCGGGAGGAATACCAGTGGCGAAGGCGGCCTTCTGGACTGACACTGACACTGAGGTGCGAAAGCGTGGGTAGCAAACAGGATTAGATACCCTGGTAGTCCACGCCGTAAACGATGTCGACCAGCCGTTGGGTGCCTAGCGCACTTTGTGGCGAAGTTAACGCGATAAGTCGACCGCCTGGGGAGTACGGCCGCAAGGTTAAAACTCAAATGAATTGACGGGGGCCCGCACAAGCGGTGGAGCATGTGGTTTAATTCGATGCAACGCGAAGAACCTTACCTACTCTTGACATCCTGCGAACTTGTGAGAGATCACTTGGTGCCTTCGGGAACGCAGAGACAGGTGCTGCATGGCTGTCGTCAGCTCGTGTTGTGAAATGTTGGGTTAAGTCCCGTAACGAGCGCAACCCTTGTCCTTATTTGCCAGCGGGTAATGCCGGGAACTCTAAGGAGACTGCCGGTGACAAACCGGAGGAAGGTGGGGACGACGTCAAGTCATCATGGCCCTTACGAGTAGGGCTACACACGTGCTACAATGGCCGGTACAAAGGGTTGCGAGCTCGCGAGAGTCAGCTAATCCCGAAAAGCCGGTCTCAGTCCGGATCGGAGTCTGCAACTCGACTCCGTGAAGTCGGAATCGCTAGTAATCGTGAATCAGAATGTCACGGTGAATACGTTCCCGGGCCTTGTACACACCGCCCGTCACACCATGGGAGTGGACTGCACCAGAAGTGGTTAGCTTAACCTTCGGGAAAGCGATCACCACGGTGTGGTTCATGACTGGGGTGAAGTCGTAACAAGGTAGCCGTAGGGGAACCTGCGGCTGGATCACCTCCTTAAACGATGCATCATCCCTCGCGGTAAGCGCTCACAATGAATTACCTGATCAGATAATAGAGCAAACGGTAGCTAGTTTAGCTGTCACAAGGGTCTGTGGCTTAGTTGGTTAGAACGCACCCCCTGACCTTAAATGGAAAGCAGGGTGAGGTCGGCTAACAGGTTCATGGTGCCCGATGATAGTTGAATGCCCGGGTCTGTAGCTCAGTTGGTTAGAGCGCACCCCTGATAAGGGTGAGGTCGGCAGTTCAAGTCTGCCCAGACCCACCAATTTTATCCAGTACGGCGTTATTTTATGACTCGCATAGCAGGCTATGCGTCGCCATAAAATGCCTTGTCCTGTATAAAATTACCCGGAAAAAGTAATACGATGGGGCCATAGCTCAGCTGGGAGAGCGCCTGCCTTGCACGCAGGAGGTCAGCGGTTCGATCCCGCTTGGCTCCACCATTAAGTTGTACGTTACCAACCGTTTGTTGATGTTTTGTGACCACTGATAAGTCAAACGCTAAGATTGCGTTGCCTTATCACTGTTCATCGAACAGTCGCTCTTTAACAATGTATATCATGCTGACATAAACGTTTTAAAGCGTTTATACGTAATTGTTTTGTGATACGTCTCAAGCGTATCCGGCAATCGTTATCATTGCGAGACACCAGACTCCTTCGGGTTATAGGGTCAAGCAATGAAGCGCACACGGTGGATGCCTAGGCAGCCAGAGGCGATGAAAGACGTGGAAGCCTGCGATAAGGCTCGGCGAGGTGGCAAACAACCTGTGACCCGGGCATTTCTGAATGGGGAAACCCAC
The DNA here is from genome assembly GCA_030440445.1 of Halomonas sp. KG2. Lineage (NCBI taxonomy): Bacteria > Pseudomonadati > Pseudomonadota > Gammaproteobacteria > Oceanospirillales > Halomonadaceae > Halomonas > Halomonas sp. KG2. The sequence goes on from CP098528.1 coordinate 2,027,735, forward strand.
TCATCATAAGATGAGTATCTTGCGCTGAATATATAGGCGTAAGAGGCGAACCAGGGGAACTGAAACATCTAAGTACCCTGAGGAAAAGAAATCAACCGAGATTCCCCTAGTAGCGGCGAGCGAACGGGGACCAGCCCTTAAGCATGTGACTGATTAGGCGAATGCGCTGGGAAGCGCGGCCATAGTGGGTGATAGCCCCGTAGTCGAAAATCTGATCATGTGAAATCGAGTAGGTCGGGGCACGAGAAACCTTGACTGAAGACGGGGGGACCATCCTCCAAGGCTAAATACTCCTGGCTGACCGATAGTGAACCAGTACCGTGAGGGAAAGGCGAAAAGAACCCCGGAGAGGGGAGTGAAATAGATCCTGAAACCGTGTGCGTACAAGCAGTAGGAGCAGACTTGTTCTGTGACTGCGTACCTTTTGTATAATGGGTCAGCGACTTATATTCAGTGGCGAGGTTAACCGTTTAGGGGAGCCGTAGGGAAACCGAGTCTTAACTGGGCGACACAGTCGCTGGATATAGACCCGAAACCGAGCGATCTATCCATGAGCAGGTTGAAGATTGAGTAACATCAATTGGAGGACCGAACCAGGATCTGTTGAAAAAGATTTGGATGACTTGTGGATCGGAGTGAAAGGCTAATCAAGCTCGGAGATAGCTGGTTCTCCTCGAAAGCTATTTAGGTAGCGCCTCACGTATCACCGCCGGGGGTAGAGCACTGTTTCGGCTAGGGGGTCATCCCGACTTACCAACCCGAGGCAAACTCCGAATACCGGTGAGTGCAAGCGTGGGAGACACACGGCGGGTGCTAACGTCCGTCGTGAAAAGGGAAACAACCCAGACCGTCAGCTAAGGTCCCGAAATCCTGGTTAAGTGGGAAACGATGTGGGAAGGCTCAGACAGCTAGGAGGTTGGCTTAGAAGCAGCCATCCTTTAAAGAAAGCGTAATAGCTCACTAGTCGAGTCGGCCTGCGCGGAAGATGTAACGGGGCTAAACCAGGTACCGAAGCTACGGGTTCACACTATGTGTGAGCGGTAGAGGAGCGTCGTGTAAGCCAATGAAGGTGGATTGAGAAGTCTGCTGGAGGTATCACGAGTGCGAATGCTGACATGAGTAACGATAAAGGGAGTGAAAAACTCCCTCGCCGGAAGACCAAGGGTTTCTGTTCGACGCTAATCGGAGCAGAGTGAGTCGGCCCCTAAGGCGAGGCCGAAAGGCGTAGTCGATGGGAAACAGGTCAATATTCCTGTACCGGACATGATTGCGATGGGGGGACGGAGAAGGCTAGGTGAGCCAGGCGTTGGTTGTCCTGGTGAAAGTGAGTAGGCTTGGGTCTTAGGTAAATCCGGGACCCTTTAAGGCCGAGACACGAAACGAACTGACTACGGTCAGGAAGTCATTGATGCCACGCTTCCAGGAAAAGCCTCTAAGCTTCAGATCATGTGCGACCGTACCCCAAACCGACACAGGTGGTCAGGGTGAGAATCCCAAGGCGCTTGAGAGAACTCGGGTGAAGGAACTAGGCAAAATGGTGCCGTAACTTCGGGAGAAGGCACGCCGGCGTAGGGTGACGAGACTTGCTCTCTAAGCCCGAACCGGTCGAAGATACCAGGTGGCTGCAACTGTTTAGTAAAAACACAGCACTCTGCTAACGCGCAAGCGGACGTATAGGGTGTGACGCCTGCCCGGTGCCGGAAGGTTAAATGATGGTGTTAGGATTCGTCCGAAGCTCTTGATTGAAGCCCCGGTAAACGGCGGCCGTAACTATAACGGTCCTAAGGTAGCGAAATTCCTTGTCGGGTAAGTTCCGACCTGCACGAATGGCGTAATGATGGCCACGCTGTCTCCACCCGAGACTCAGTGAAATTGAAATCGCCGTGAAGATGCGGTGTACCCGCGGCTAGACGGAAAGACCCCGTGAACCTTTACTATAGCTTCACACTGGACGCTGATGTTGCCTGTGTAGGATAGCTGGGAGGCTTTGAATCTCGGACGCCAGTTCGAGGGGAGCCAACCTTGAAATACCAGCCTGGCATCATTGGCGTTCTCACTCAGGTCCGTTATCCGGATCGAGGACAGTGTGTGGTGGGTAGTTTGACTGGGGCGGTCTCCTCCCAAAGAGTAACGGAGGAGCACGAAGGTACCCTCAGCACGGTCGGACATCGTGCAGTGAGTGCAAGAGCATAAGGGTGCTTGACTGCGAGACAGACACGTCGAGCAGGTGCGAAAGCAGGTTCTAGTGATCCGGTGGTTCTGTATGGAAGGGCCATCGCTCAACGGATAAAAGGTACTCCGGGGATAACAGGCTGATACCGCCCAAGAGTTCACATCGACGGCGGTGTTTGGCACCTCGATGTCGGCTCATCACATCCTGGGGCTGAAGTCGGTCCCAAGGGTATGGCTGTTCGCCATTTAAAGTGGTACGCGAGCTGGGTTTAGAACGTCGTGAGACAGTTCGGTCCCTATCTGCCGTGGGCGTTGGATGTTTGAGAAGGGCTGCTCCTAGTACGAGAGGACCGGAGTGGACGCACCTCTGGTGTTCCGGTTGTCACGCCAGTGGCATTGCCGGGTAGCTATGTGCGGACGGGATAACCGCTGAAAGCATCTAAGCGGGAAGCCCCCTTCAAGATGAGACATCCCTGAGGCCTAGAGCCTCCTGAAGGGCCCAGCGAGACCAGCTGGTTGATAGGCACGGTGTGGAAGCGCTGCAAGGCGTTGAGCTAACGTGTACTAATGGCCCGTGAGGCTTGACCCTATAACACCCAAGGGGTCTGGTCGCAGTGATAATGAAAACCGGATACGCGCTTCCTGTCGGTGACAGGAGACGAGAGACGCCACAAAACACGTCAGCATGATATGCATTACAAGTTACGCCTGACGACCATAGCACGCGTGAACCACCTGATCCCATGCCGAACTCAGAAGTGAAACCGCTTAGCGCCGATGGTAGTGTGGGGTCTCCCCATGCGAGAGTAGGTCATCGTCAGGCACTTATTGAACAAAGAACCCAGCCAACCGGCTGGGTTTTTTGTTTGTGCGGAAGAAAAAAGCACCCTCTACCCCCTATCACAAAGCGGTCACCTCCCGACACGTGCACCGCACCGCCATTCCCGAGCCACCGCACCGTCATTCCCGAGTGGGGTTATCGGGAATCCACCTTGACCTGCAGCGGCCCGAACCCCCAGCTCAACATGGATTCCCGCTAAGGGCATGCGGGAATGACGAAATTAATCCCGTTGGTGTTGGCACTGTCCATTTGACCAAGTTTCATAGATAGCGCGATCATCAGCGAGCATCATCAGCGCAAATAAACGCTCGCCGAGTGTTTTGCTGTGTTGGATACGGCGCTTCAACAGTGATGTCGCATGAGGATCAATGACTACAAAATCAGCCTCGTACGAAGGGGCAAGCTGGCCGATATGGGTATCTAGTGAAAGCGCTTTTGCATTGCCATGGGTTAAACCGTAAAAACCTTGCCATGCGGTGAGAGGCTGTCCCCCTAATTGGCCCACTTGGTAGGCTGCCTTAAGCGTTCCAAATCCTGATAAATCGGTGCCTGCGCCGATATCGCTAGCATAGGTAAATGCCATGCCGGTCTGTTTAGCTGCTTCTCGGTCAAATAATCCGCTGCCTAGGAAAAGATTGGAGCTTGGACAAAAGGCAATATTGGCGCCTCGATCCGCCAAGCGTTTACGCATATCGTTATCCAGATGAATGCCGTGCGCGAAGGTACTGCGAGGGCCGACTAACCCCGCTTCTTCGTAAACGGCTAAGTAGTCGCGGCTACCAGGAAATAATTCGGCTACCCAGTCTAATTCCCCACTGTTTTCAGCCAAGTGAGTTTGCAGCCAAAGGCTAGAGTCATTACGCAAGAGGGCGCCGGCAGCATCCATTTGCATTTTGGTAGAGGTGGGCGCAAAGCGTGGTGTGACGCTATAACCTAGTCGGCCATTGCCATGCCAGTCTTGAATAAGACGCTCAGTGTCTGCAATCCCTGATACGCCATCCATTAGGGCGTCAGGTGCGTTGCGATCCATTAATACTTTGCCGACCAGCATACGTAGCTGACGTTTTTGGCAGGCGGTGAAGAACGCATCCACTGAGCCAGGATGGCTTGAGCCGAATACTTGGGCTGTTGTCGTTCCCGCGCGAAGCATTTCATCTAGAAAAGCGTTCGATAGCGCTTCTGCATGCGCATGATTGGCAAAACGGCACTCTTCAGGAAACGTATAATCATTTAGCCAATCAAGTAGCTGTCGGCCGTAGGAAGCCATGATGTCTAGCTGAACATAGTGAACGTGAGTATCGATAAAACCGGGCATAATCAACTTGCCGCGATAATCAATAACATGGGCGTCACTTGGCAGTTGATCAGCGAGATCACCATAGTGGCCGACAGCCTGAATATGGCTGCCTTTTAGCCACAGTAGCCCGTCGCCATAATGCTCTAGGCTACCTGGCTGAGGTAGGTCATCATTACCTGGATCGCGTGCAAAGCTGACAATTTCAGCGCGGATGAGCGTATCGATTGAAGAATTCATATTAACTCTGAGTCGTTTTCGTATCGTCAACAATTGCACGTATTGCGTTCGGCTCAAGGCCGCGCATTTCTAGTGAGGCTGGCTTGTCCGTTAGCCAAAGCAGTTCGGTTACCACCGTCAAAGCAATCGCATAGGGGGTTTTGTTGCTAAGTTTAGTGTTATGAATACAGCCAATGGGGCTGCGTACACGCTCTATTTCTTCAGCGGTGTAGCCTTCGCGCTGCAGTCGTCCTCGGAAACTTGCCCATTTGCTATCAGAGCCGATTAGTCCTATCGAGGCGATGTCGTGGCGCTGTAGTAAAGCGGTGATAAGGGCGTAATCTTCATCATGGTTGTGGGTTAATACCAATGCATGACAGTAGGGTGGCAGGGCTGAAGTTCCCTCCTGTGGACTACTCAGCGTATGGCAACTGAGTCGGGATTGCTGCTGATCGCGTTCGTTAAATACATCTGCTCGGCTATCAAACCAGTGTACTTGCCAGGGTAGCGGTTCGCTAAGCTTTACGATCTCTCGTCCGACATGGCCAGCACCAAATAAAGCGATATTGGTAGCGGCACCAGGAAACACTTCCAGCAGCACATTGACATAACCGCCACAGCACTGGCCGCTGCGGCCACCTAGCGAGAATGCCTCTAAGTGAAAGCCTGCGCGGCCTTGCTGTAAAAAGTCTCGAGCAGCGTGGATAGTTTGCCACTCGAAAGTGCCTCCACCTAGCGTGTCATAGACCGCCTCTTGGGTGATCACCATGCGCGCACCGGGCTCACGAGGGGTTGAACCCGCGCTGGTTACCTGAGTGGCCAATACGTGGGGAACACCGCTACGCTGCAAGCGATCGAGTGCCGCGTGCCAAGTTTCTGCTGGGGGCTGTGTCATAGCGCTTTTTCTCTAATTGCGTTTGCAGCCAGCATCACTCGCTCAGGGGTTGCGGGAGTGTCGAGATGGGGAGACTGCTGGTAATTGGTTAAGCTCGAAAGCGCATCACGTAGTGCAGACCAAACACAGATACCAAGCATAAACGGTGGCTCACCAACGGCTTTAGAACGATATAGGCTTGCCATGGAGTTTGGGTGGCCTTCCAATAGTTCAACGTTAAAAATAGCGGGAAGATCACCAAACGTGGGTATTTTATAGGTCGCAGGCCCGTCGCTAACCAGCACGCCTTTATCGCTCCATTTAAGCTCTTCACTGGTTAGCCAGCCCATTCCCTGGATAAAGCCACCTTCTACTTGGCCGATATCAATGGCAGGGTTTAGCGAATTACCAACGTCATGCAGCACGTCAACGCGGTTGACTAGATATTCGCCGCTCAGTGTGTCAACACTTACTTCGGCAACAGCTGCTCCAAACGCGTAATAATAAAAAGGGCGGCCTTGGCCCGTTGCACGGTTGTAATGAATCAATGGTGTCGCATAAAAGCCTTTTTCTGAAAGCGAGATGCGATTGAGGTAGGCCGTTTGAACAAGCTCCCCCCAAGGGATGCGACGCTCGCTCTCATTAATCCCCGCAATCAGCATGCCATCTTCCAGGCGCATGCCTTCTCGGTCTAAGCCACCTTCAAAATGCATCGCGGCAAAGTCGAACAACCTTTCGCGCAATTTACTGGCGGCATCTCGCGCCGCCATGCCATTGAGGTCGGCACCGCTTGAAGCCGCCGTAGGGGATGTATTGGGTACTTTATCCGTGCGAGTTGCACTAATCCGCACGCTATCTAAGTCCAAGCCAAGCTCGCGAGCCACTACTTGGCAAATCTTGGTGTGCAGTCCTTGGCCCATTTCGGTGCCGCCGTGATTGATCATGATGCTGCCATCGGTATACACATGCAGCAGCGCACCGGCCTGATTGAGGTGCTGGGCGGTAAATGAGATGCCAAACTTCACTGGCGTCAGCGCGAGCCCTTTTTTAATAATGGGGCTGTTGCTATTAAATGCCTTAATAGCCGCACGGCGCGCCCAGTAATCACTACTGCTTTCCAATGTATCAATCAGCGTATGGAGTAACTGCTTTTGATCCACTGGCTGTCCGTAGTGGGTGACGTCTCGCCCATCGCGATAGAAGTTTCGTTTGCGTATGGTGAGAGGGTCTTCACCGACTTGGCGCGCGATGTCATCCATTGCAGCTTCGATAATCATCATGCCCTGAGGGCCGCCGAAACCCCGAAAAGCCGTGTTAGAAGCGGTATGGGTCTTAGCTCGATGACCGGTGACGCGAGCATTGCCTAATGAGTAAGCGTTGTCGGCATGGAACATTGCCCGGTCAACGATGGCGTCCGAAAGGTCAGGTGAGTATCCGCAGTCACCAATAACTGTTATGTCTCCCCCCTGGATGATGCCTTGCCGATTAATGGCTAGTCGGTAACGATTATGAAAAGGGTGCCGCTTACCGGTCGCGCGCATATCATCACTTCGTGGTAGACGTATACGTGTGGCTTTTCCGGTTCTGCGGGCAATAATGGCTGCCATGCAAGCCCAAGGAGATGCTTGAGTTTCTTTGCCTCCAAAACCGCCGCCCATTCGGCGTACTTCAACGGTGACAGCGTGAAAGGGAATGCCCAGTACTTCAGCGACAAGTTTTTGGGTCTCACTAGGGTGCTGGTTAGAGGTATGGACAATGACCCCTTCATCTTCAGTGGGCAGAACCAGGCACGCTTGTCCCTCCAGGTAAAAATGTTCCTGTCCGCCGATGAAAAGCTCGCCCTCAACCGTTTGCTCGGCTTGGCGCAGTTCCGCTTGCCAATCGCCCCGCTCCTGAATATGTGTAGGGCGAACCACATCATTGCGTTCGGCAGCAGCAACAGGGTCGAGGCTCGCTGGTTGTTCATCAATACTTAACTTGGCCAGCCTTACCGCTCGGCGAGCAGCCTGAAGCGAGGTAGCGGCAACGGCGAAAATACACTGGCCTGCGTAACTAATTTCTTGATCAACAAAAATGGGGTCGCCTGGAAAGACAGGGCCGATATCCGTATGACCGGGCACATCGTGAAAAGTGATGACATCGACAACCCCAGGGGCTTGTTTAACTGCTTCGAGATCAAGCGCGGTCAGGGTGCCGTGTGCAACAGGAGAAAGTCCCAGAGCTACATGCAGGGCATCTGCCGGTGCTTGGAGGTCATCAATGTAGGCGGCCTTGCCGGTAACGTGTTTTTCAGCGCTTTCATGGAAGCTAGCGGTGCCTGCTTGGCGCTGACCGTGGCTATCGACAGTATGGCGGGCAAGCGGGCCTGACCCTTGGATATGGTCATGTAATTCTCGACGAGCTCGGCTGCTGTCGCCATCAAGTTTAGTGAGCGTACGCATGGAGCATCACCTCCTGGTTGGGTGACGAAAGCGATAAGTAGAGGCGTTCTAATAGGTTGAGTGCGGCTTGTTCTCGGTAGTATTGGCTGCCCCGTACATCGCTCATTGGCTGAAACTCTTCAGCAAGGGCTTGCTGGGCTGCTTGAAAGCTAGCTTTGGAAACGGGCTGGCCCTCTAGCGCAGCTTCTGTTTGACTCGCTCGCTTGGGAGTGGCAGCCATACCGCCAAAGGCAATGCGAACATCCTCCATCACACCCTGATTAACACGGTAGCAAAACGCACCTAATACCGCCGTTATGTCATCCTCGCGTCGTTTAGAAAGCTTCCAAACCCTTAGTGTGGCTGATTCAGCCAGTTGAGGTATAAAAATACGACTGATGACTTCATCAGCAGCCAGCGCTGTTTTTTTATAGTCGATAAAAAAATCATTTAGCAACAGCTGGCGAGTACCGACATGGCTGGTAAGTTCTACCCAGGCATTGAGCGCCAGTAGTACAGGTGGCGTATCTCCAATTGGCGAAGCGTTGGCGATGTTGCCGCCGAGCGTTCCCCGGTTACGAACTTGTTGGGAGCCAAGCCTGTGAAGGAGGTGTGCAAACGCAGGAAAGTGACTGTTTAATAACGGCTCAAGCTGCGTGTATGTTACCCCAGCGCCTATCCACCAACCTGGTTGAGCTTGGAATGTCGCCTCTTCAATTTGGCGCAATTCAGCCACGCGAGTGATATCAATAAGCTGGTTCAATGCGGTAAGGCGCTGAGTGCTTTCCAGCCATAGATCTGTTGCGCCAGCTACAAGGCGTGCATCAGGATAGCGATATCTTGCGTCGGCCAACTCAGCCAAGGTGGTTGGCTGTACGAACAGTGGTTCACTCTTTGCGATTGACTCCGGCACATGAAGCGGGTGACTGGCTGGCTGAGACGCATCGAACCACAGAGGTGCTTCCCAAGAGAAATCTTGCATACTCAATGCGGCGTCACGAATAGGTCGGTATCCCGTGCAGCGGCATAAATTTCCACCTAATGTGGCTTCAAGTGTTTCTGGTGTAAGAGGCGAGGGGCGCTGTTGCTGATTGGCATGCAGTGTAAACAAAGACATGACAATTCCTGGTGTGCAAAATCCGCACTGGCTGCCATGGCACTCGATCATTGCGCGTTGAGCTGGGTGCAAGTTGCCTTCAGTCGCAAGCCCTTCGACGGTAATGACGTGCTGACCGTGAAGTTGATGAGCCGGGGTAATACACGCGTTGACGCTTAAAAAGCGGCTTTGTGTGTCGCTTGGATTATTGATTGCGACTGTACAAGCGCCACAATCACCCGATGCGCAGCCCTCTTTTGTACCAGTGATGCCCAAATGATCACGCAACAGCGTTAGAATGCTGGTGTCAGGGGGTACATGACACTGCTTGGGGGTGCCGTTGAGCAGGAACTCAATCGTAGCCATGCCAAACTCCGTTATGATTGTTCTGACCGATCGGTCAATATCGTTTAGCTTGAGACAAAAAAGCGCACCTTGCAAGAATTTGTTGCTAGCGCCGCTGTCTGTGCACTTACACGGAAAGCGTCGATAAACCAATTTAATGTAATAAGTCCCATGGGCTGACCATTGGTGCTTATCAAAAGCGCTTATTAAAGGAGCTTAATCAATGACAGCGGATACCGCTAACCATGAAAATGCCAGCAGAGATCGCATTGAACAGACCATCCTGAGCGCTGCGGAGCAGGTGTTTTCTCAACATGGTTATCGTGGTGCCAGCCTTCAGGCAATCGCCGATATAGCAGGTCTTCCTAAGGCGAATATTCTCTATTACATGGGCAGTAAGCAGCTGCTTTATGTACGGCTGCTTAATCGAATGATGAACCGGTGGAATGCGGTACTTGAAGACATAACACCTGAAAGTGATCCAGCTAAGGTATTAAGCGATTTTATTCGTACCAAAATGATGCTGGGTCAGCGTTACCCCGAAGGTTCAAAGCTATTTGCCGCCGAGATTTTGGCTGGTGCGCCTTTCTTGAGTAATTACCTCTCTGGTGAGTTGAAAGAGTGGGTAGCTTCCCGTGCAGAAATTATTCACCAGTGGTCTCAGCTAGGGAAAATGGATGATATTGATCCACGCTGGCTTATATTCTTGATTTGGTCGGCCACCCAACATTACACGGAATACAGCGCGCAGGTAACGGGGATATTAGGGACTGAAGTGCTCAGCGAAACGGATTTCGAGTCTATTTGCCGTTTCCTTGAGCATGTTATTTTGAAAGGATGCGGTATTTCAGCGTCGCATTTATCAAACGACTCATCAGTTTAGCTGCTATGCCCATATTGGCGATGTCTACGCTTCCTATTGAACAGCACCTCAAGCCGATTCAGACGGCTCTCGATGAGCATAACCGCCTAATCTTAGTCGCCCAGCCGGGGGCGGGTAAGACAACCCGCGTTCCGCTGACCTTGCTGAACAGCCAATGGGCGCAGGGCCAAAAGATAGTGTTGTTAGAGCCTCGACGGGTAGCTGCTCGTTTAGCGGCAAGCTTTATGGCCGCGCAGCTTGATGAGCCTGTCGGTAAGACAGTTGGCTATCGTATGCGAGGGGACAGCAAAGTGGGCCCGCACACACGCTTGGAGGTGGTCACCCAGGGCGTCCTAACGCGTATGTTGCAAGATGATCCTCTGCTCGAAGGCGTCGCCGGTATCATCTTCGATGAGTTCCATGAGCGCAGCATAGAAGCAGATCTTGGGCTGGCGCTATCGCTGGATATTCAGCAAAGCATTCGCGATGACTTACGACTGATGGTGATGTCTGCGACGTTAGATGTTGCTGCGTTAAAAAGCGTACTGGGCAGCGATACATCCGTGATTGAAAGTACGGGGCGTGAATTCCCAATTGAAACGTATTATCGCCCTTTTAGCAGTGATGAAGCGTTAGACACTGCCGCTTACCGAGTGGTAACCGAAGCCTTGGCGAATCCCAATAGCCGCGACGTACTGGTGATTTTACCTGGGGTGGCAGAGATAACTCGGCTAGTGCAAATGCTGGAAAATAGCACCTTTGATATTGAGGTGCGCGCATTACATGGCGGCATGCCTATTGAGGCGCAGCAAGCTGCATTGAAGTTACACGAAACTCGCCAGCGGGTGATTGTAGCGACGGCCATTGTGGAATCCAGCGTGACAGTTGATGGCGTTAATGTGGTTATTGACGCTGGCTTGGAGCGTGTACCGCTGTTTCAGCCGCGAACTGGGCTCACTCGACTGACTACCCGGCGAGTCAATCGTGCCAGCGCTGATCAACGCCGTGGTCGTGCAGGGCGGCAACAGCCGGGTGTATGTTATCGCTTGTGGTCTCAAGAGCAGCCACTGGTTGCTTACGGTGAACCTGAGATAGCCCAAGCTGATTTATCAAGGCTAGCGCTGGAAGTTGCCACATGGGGAGCGCGTTCGCCAGAAGAGTTAGTTTGGATGACACCACCGCCTATCGGCGCATGGCAAAGTAGTCAGGCTTTGCTTCGTCAGCTTGGTGTTCTTGATACAGCGGGTTTATTAACACCATTAGGTAAGCAAAGTGCGCGTTGGCCGCTTGAACCTCGTTTAGCGGTCATGCTGTCAAAAGCAGCGTCATTGAATGCAGTACCGCTCGCCTGTGCTTTAGCAGCTCTGCTAGAGGGTAGAGAGCGTGTCAGTGGCTCGCTAAGAGATGCGCTGGCTCAGCGGCTTAGCCAGCCCTGGCGATTTCCTCAATGGCAACGAGAAACCAAGCGCCTTATGGACATGGCTAGCCTTCAGATGTCAGATAAGCTACCGCTTGAGCCGCTTAGCTATCTGCTGGCGATGGCTTACCCGGATCGCGTTGGTCAATTCATCAGTCCAGGTCGGTTCAAGCTGTCCAATGGCAAAACCGCCACGCTCTCCGTTAGCCACCCCCTAGCGAATGAAGCATTTATCGTCGCTGTTAGCGTAGAGAGTGCCAGTAGTGAGGCAACAATTTACCTAGCAGAACCGATTACGCAGACAGCGCTTATTGAACTTTACCCGGCAACTCAACAGTGGGAGGAGCGTGTTACTTGGTCAGATGCCCAAGGAAAGCTTCTTGGTGAAGCTGTTCAGCGCCATGGTGAGCTTGTGTTGGCACGTCGGCCCTTAGCGGAGTTGTCTGGAGAGGCTGTCCAGCAGGCACTGCTGCGCGCATTAAAACAACGCCCTACGGCGCTTTTTAATGGCAAGGTTAAGCAGTTACAGGGCCGAATGGCGCTAGTGACGAGTATTTATTCTAACGTATGGCCTGACTGGTCAGAGAGCGCGCTATTGGACAGTTTGGACGTATGGCTGGCACCCTACATGACGGGTATAACGCGCTTCAGTCAGCTAGAAAAAATGCCATTCCATACCTACTTAATAGCAACGCTCAGTTGGGATGCGCAAACCCATTTTGAGCGTTTAACACCATCGACAATAATGGCTCCTAGCGGTAATCGAGCAGCAATTGATTATGAGCCCTGCTTAACAGGAAGGCCGCCAGTGCTTGCTTTGAAGTTACAGGAAGCGTTTGGCTGGCAGGATACTCCCGCCGTAGCGGACGGACATGTGCCTGTTGTCATTCATCTGCTTTCACCGGCAAAAAGGCCGCTTCAAGTTACTCAGGATTTACGCAGTTTTTGGTTGAATGGCTATCCAGAGGTGCGTAAAGAGATGCGTGGCCGCTACCCTAAACACCCCTGGCCAGAAGATCCAATTACCGCTCAGGCAACGGCATCTACAAAACGAAGGTAACGTTAATAACACCGTTTAAAGAGAAGCCAGATCGAAGAAGGTCATTCCGTTTGCTCTTCAGGTATTTTACCTGGTATGCGATAGCGTACTCCGTCGGCGCGCTGCTCTTCATAACGCCGGTTTTCTTCTTCTGGGGGCACACCCAGCACAGTCTCTTGCGATCCATCCGGCCAAGTGTAAGTTGTGCAGCCAGTCAACGATACTAAGACCACGGTTATTAACGAGAACAACGAAATAAATCCACGACATTTGGGCATATTAGGCTCCATCACCAGTCAAAAGCTGCTCTTAGCAAAGCGTGCGTAGTGTGAATGGCACGACAGCAAGCCGCAAGCTTAATCCCAAATTGTTAGATTTCTTCCCAAAGGCTACGTCGAAACTCATGGGAAAGCTGAGATACCTTAGCAAAACGCTCAAGGTTAGCATCGGTAAGCGTTTTGACCATTTCTTGGTAATGCTCAGTGAGTTCTTTAGCGCTGCAGTTTTCTTTGTCATCAGTCAGGCATAGCGTCAGTTTTTCGCTACTTTCAGCGATAGCTTGGAAAAGCTCAGCCTCCAGCTGCATGGCTTCTGTCACGCTCTCAAGCCATGCAATCTGACAACGTACCATTGGCATGGTGCTCAATAGGCAGTAATGCTGCCACCAAGCTACGATATCTTGGTTCGTGTCGTTGATGGATGAGGGCTGCTTTTTGTTTGTATGGTCCATATTAGGTTCCTATCGAGTTTTTCAATTTGTGAGGCATTCTTCACAAGTTCTCCTATCTTCAACTATAGCTAAAGCTCTGCAGAAGAGTTGTTAATTCAGGCGACGCAATACGGGATAACGAGGAGAGGCTCAATGTGGTCAGTCGTTAAATCAGTACTGTCAGCACTGCTAGGCGTACAAAATGACCTCAAGCGGCAACAGGATTTTTCTAGCGGTAACCCCGCGGCCTTTATTGTGACGGGGATTGTAATCACGCTCGTATTTGTTTTGATTTTGGTCGGGATTGCAGTGATTGCGTCGCGATGAAGCGTTGATACACCTCACGATAGTTGTTCGTGACGAATGCCACATGTTTTCTATACTGACGTTAATCAGTTAATCCTGACCTAATAAAAAGGTTGGCGAGAACAACAATAATAACGGAGGTTTCTATGCATCTATCGTGGCAATGGCTGCTAACCATTACCAGTGCCTTCAGTATCACTCAAGCTCATGCTAATGGCTGGAATATGCCTGTTGGGGTCACCGATATCAGCCAAGATATTTTTGGGCTGCATATGGCGATTTTTTGGGTATGCGTGGTAATTGGAGTGATTGTATTTGGGGTGATGTTTTACTCACTATTTAAATACAGACACTCAAAAGGGGAAAAAGCGGCGAATTTTCATGAGCATACCTCCGTTGAAATTCTTTGGACCGCTATTCCTATTCTGGTTTTGATTGGAATGGCCGTGCCCGCGACGGCGACGTTGAAGAGTATGTACGACGCTTCAGAAGCTGATCTAGATGTGATGATTACTGGCCAACAATGGCGCTGGCGCTACGAGTACCTTGGTGAAGATGTTGCGTTTACATCAAATATGAGCACACCAACTGAACAAATTCGTGGAGAAGAATCGAGAGATGAACACTATTTGTTAGACGTAGATGAGCCATTGGTACTGCCGATCAATCGTAAAGTGCGCTTTTTAATGACGTCGGATGACGTTATTCACTCTTGGTGGGTGCCTGAACTAGCCGTTAAGCAGGATACGATTCCTGGGTTCATCAATGAGAATTGGGTGAAAATAAATGAACCGGGCATCTATCGTGGTCAGTGTGCTGAGCTTTGCGGCGTTAACCACGGGTTTATGCCAGTGGTTGTGCATGCGATGGAAGAAGAAGAGTTCGAAGTATGGTTGGCAGAACGTAAAGAAGCCGCAGAGCAAGAGGCTATGGGGGTTGACCGAGAGTGGGGGATGGAGGATTTGATGGCGCGGGGAGAGACCGTTTATCAGACTATCTGTTCTGCTTGTCACCAAAGCGAAGGTCAGGGGGCGCCACCCGCATTTCCTGCACTAGCCAATAATAATCAATTAATTAGTGATTTGGATTGGCATATGGATCGGGTTATTAACGGTGTTTCTGGCGCTGCTATGCCAGCATTCCGCAGTACGTTAAATCCTGTCGAAATAGCTGCTGTTGTTACTTATACCCGCAATGCTTGGGGCAATGAGACAGGTGATGTGGTGCAGCCAGCTGTGGTGGCCGAACGTATTGCACAATAATTTAAGGTACTAACAATAAATCAGGCGGAGATGCTCATGGCGCCCAAACTACCTCCTCAACACTCGCTGCAACATAGCTCCACTGCAGCGGCTGGCGGTCATTCTCATCACGACCATGCGGCTCAGCCCAAAGGGATACTGCGATGGGTTCTGACAACCAACCATAAAGAAATTGGTTCTCTGTACCTGATTTTTTCTCTCACTATGTTTTTTGTTGGAGGCATATTTGCCCTAGTAGTGAGAGCCGAGCTATTTCAACCTGGTTTACAGCTTATAGAACCGGAATTTTTCAACCAAATGACCACCATGCATGGATTAATCATGGTGTTTGCTGCGGTAATGCCAGCGTTTACTGGTCTAGCCAATTGGATGATTCCGCTTCAGATTGGTGCGCCGGATATGGCGCTGCCCAGGCTTAATAACTTTAGTTTCTGGCTGCTTCCGGTGGCGTTTACATTGCTACTTTCTACACTATTTATGCCGGGCGGCGGGCCCAATTTTGGCTGGACATTTTATGCGCCATTATCGACGACTTACGCACCTGCCTCCACAACATTCTTTATTTTAGCCCTGCACATTGCAGGCATTAGCTCGATTCTTGGGGCTATAAATATTATTGCGACCATTCTGAATATGCGCGCACCTGGAATGCGCATGATGGATATGCCGCTGTTCGTATGGACATGGTTAATTACGGCTTTTCTATTGATTGCGGTAATGCCTGTACTAGCGGGCGTTATTACCATGATGCTGATGGATATTAACTTCGGTACCAGTTTCTTTGACGCCGCGGGTGGCGGTGATCCAGTGCTTTTCCAGCACTTATTTTGGTTCTTTGGCCATCCTGAAGTTTACATCATGATTTTGCCGGCTTTTGGTATTGTCTCAGCCATTATTCCTACCTTCGCGCGTAAGCCTTTGTTTGGATACGCATCAATGGTGTATGCCACGGCAGCTATCGCGCTGTTGTCATTTTTAGTGTGGGCACACCATATGTTTATCGTCGGCCTTCCGCTAACAGCGGAGCTATTTTTCATGTATTCGACCATGCTGATCGCTGTGCCCACTGGCGTGAAAGTGTTTAATTGGGTGACCACGCTGTTTCGTGGCTCGATCAGTTTTGAACCGCCCATGCTGTTTGCTTTGGCTTTCGTCGTGCTATTCACCATAGGCGGTTTCTCAGGACTAATGTTGGCTATTGCACCTGCGGATTTCCAATATCACGATACCTACTTTGTCGTGGCGCATTTCCATTATGTGCTGGTGCCGGGGGCTATTTTTGCCATTATGGCTGGCGTCTACTATTGGCTACCCAAATGGACAGGCCACTATCCTAACGAGCGACTTGCTCAATGCCATTTCTGGTGCTCTATTGTTGGCGTTAATCTAACGTTTTTCCCTATGCATTTCGCAGGCTTGGCGGGCATGCCAAGGCGTATTCCCGACTATGCATTACAATTTGCGGATTTCAATTTGCTCTCCAGCATTGGTGCCTTCTTTTTTGGAGCGTCACAGCTGATGTTTGTATTGGTTGTGGTGATGTGTGTGAGAGGAGGTAAAAAAGCACCAGCAAAAGCTTGGGAAGGCGCAGAAGACCTAGAATGGAGCGTCCCCAGTCCGGCACCGTTACACACCTTTGAAACACCGCCAGTATTTAACCGTACCCATCATCATGACTAATTAGCTGTCCATCAGTGAATGGTCTAGGGGGCTATATGGCAGTCAACGATACGGTGCAATCACTTGGGGTTAAACGGACAGTCATTCGTACAGTGGCGGCGCTAATTGGGATGTTTGCCTTTGCATTCGCACTGGTTCCTCTTTATGACGTGTTTTGTAGTGTGACGGGCCTTAATGGCAAAGTGGATACAACGGCTAAAGCCATTATTCATGAAGAAGTTGATCAGTCCCGCTATATCACCGTGCAGTTCATTACCCGAGGTAGCGCGGGGTTACCATGGCGAATGAGCGTCGAAAACCGCCAAATGCGTGTGCACCCAGGTCAAACAGCTGAAGTTGATTTTACGTTTACCAACAACAGTCATGTCGAAAGTTGGGGGCGGGCTGTACCTAGCGTTTCTCCTTCAAGTGCTACGACGCATTTAAGAAAAATAAGCTGTTTCTGTTTCCAAGAGCAGCAGCTTCAAGGGGATGAGCGTTTGACGATTCCTCTGATATTCCAGCTAGCGCGTGATCTTCCTGAGGATATTAATACGATAACGCTGGTGTATACCTTGTATCCGGTTCATCACTTAGTAAAAGACATCTCGAAGAATGACAACAAAACGATAGGGGATTCGATATGAGTGGCGGCTACTATGTTCCTGCAAAGAGTCGATGGCCTATTCTAGGCTCGCTGGCGCTCGGGGCTATGATGGTGGGTACAGGAATTAAGCTTGTGTACGACACGGGTACCCCGTTCATGCTAATCGGTATGGCTTGTGTAATTACCGTCATGGGGTTTTGGTTCAGAGATGTTATTCACGAGTCAATGAGCGGATTGTACGATGCCCAAATGGATCGCTCGTTTCGATGGGGGATGGGCTGGTTTATTTTTTCGGAAGTGATGTTTTTTGCCGCATTTTTTGGCGCCTTATTTTACGTTAGAACGTTCGCTATACCCTGGTTAGGTGGTGAAGGAGCAAAAGGTGTTTCTGCGTTACTTTGGCCTGATTTCGTCGCTCAGTGGCCGTTGTTAAACCCTCCTGATTCGTCGGTGGCTGGCCCGGATAGTGTCTTAAGTCCATGGCAATTGCCGCTCGTCAATACGCTCATTTTGGTAACGTCGAGCATTACTTTGACGGTTGCACATGAAGCTTTGAAATTAGGCGAGCGTAAAACGTGCAGAAACTGGCTGGCAGGTACTGTATTGCTGGGCTGCTGTTTTATTATGATTCAGGGCGTCGAATATTATGAAGCGTATAACCATTATGGTATTACGCTTGAGGCAGGGATCTTCGGCGCTACTTTCTTTATTCTAACGGGCTTTCACGGCGTTCATGTCATTATAGGTACGTTAATTTTAACCAGTATGTTGATACGTATACATAAAGGGCACTTTGCCCAAGATCATCATTTTGGTTTTGAAGCATCTTGTTGGTATTGGCACTTTGTAGATGTTGTATGGGTTGGCTTATTTATTTTTGTATACGTTTTCTAATCAATTAGCCTAAATCTCCCGACCAGAAGCCAAACACTAACAAGGCCATGAGTAGGCATGTTAACCCAATGCGCCATTTAAGGGATGCTAGTAGCCGTCGCGAGCTGCTGTCATCCTTTAATAAAAAACCTGCGCCAGCCGCTAAGCTAGCGACTATTCCAATAAAAACTAGGCCAATGAGCAGCTTTAACCACATGACGAAAACCTCTTTTGGGTCGCAACGTCTATACGTCTGGTGTGTGTTTTGGGGCGTATTAGTTTCGCTAGGTATCTTCCTAGGACTATGGCAGTGGGAGCGTGCCGCTGACAAGCGAGTTTTGTTAGCCGCTCGGGAGGCAGCGCCTTTGGTCAAATCGCCTACTGCTATGCCAGAAGACGGGTCTGAGCTGCATTTGCAAGGAGAGTATCTTGCTAGTCACACGCTTTATCTGGATAACCGCATTGTAGACGGGCGTCTGGGCGTGGCTGTGTTAACGCCTTTCCGAGACAGTGCTGATCAGTTGTGGCTTATTCAGCGAGGGTTTATTGAGACAGGGCCAAGTAGGGCGGCGCCACAAGCGGATACTCCAGAGGGCAGCGTAACCGTTTCAGGCGAGTGGCAGGTTGCACGATCCGGTGGACCTCTATATGGCAAAAACAAGGAAGGGCTAAGACTGCAGCAGATCAGTTTAGCCCCGTGGGAATCAACATTGCCGGCCTTCACTTACACCGGCTGGCTACATGCTGACCAGGGGGAGGGGGTGTTTGCGCCCTGGTGGGAAGCTAACGTGATGCCGCCTAGTCGCCATCTTGGCTATGCTTTTCAATGGTGGGGGTTGGCGCTTGCTGCGACAGTGGTCATGGTGTTGGGGGGACGTCGCCTGCGCAAAGATAGTCTTACAAAAGATAGCCTTACAGGTTGCTGAGGGGAAAAGCATGGAGCAACGCCAGCCAGTTCGTTATCCGCGAGTTAAATTGTTGCTGATATTTGCAGCATTCGCGGCGCCTATTGTTACTGCGTGGATGATGTTGACATGGCAAATAGGCATACCTAGTGAAGATACTGCCCATGGTCAAGTGCATGTCAGCGTACCAGTACTAGATGATTGGCCTCTGAGCACTCAACCCGAAAAAAATGATGCATGGACACTCGTATTTGACTGTACTTCTCTCTGTGATGAGCGCATGGATGAATTGTGGCGTCTGCATCGAGCGTTGGGTCGAGAAGCCCCTCGGTTAGAGCGACTGCGAATAGGCGGGAGTGCACAAGCGCTTCCAGGTGAAAAGGTTAGTCTTTGGCTGGCAGAACCTGCATGGCGAGAAGAAAATAGCGTCTGGCTAATGGATCCTTTCGGCAGGCCAGCGTTGTCATTTAATAATGCAGTGCCCGCAGCTGATATTCTCGATGATATACGTCATTTGTTTAAGGTTAATCCGCTATAGCGAAAATATATCGTTACTCTGCATGCTCGACCTCGCAGGTCGTAAGGAAGCAACGTGCCATATTCTACTGAGCGGCGCTTACAATGGCTGAAACGTTTAACCTTGATCGGTACTGCGCTGACAGCGTTAGTGATTCTTGTGGGCGCATGGACGCGCTTAGTTGACGCTGGTTTGGGGTGCCCGGATTGGCCAGGTTGTTATGGGCGGCTGTTAGTCCCCGATGCCGAGCATGCTGCTCTACAACATCCGGATGTACCTCTTGTGCCTTTTAAAGCCTGGGTAGAGATGGCTCATCGGTATGTAGCAAGTTTTTTAGGGCTTATCGTTCTAAGCGTAGTGGCGCTAGGTTTTTCATTGCGCAAGCGTTCAGAGTTTCCATGGAAAGTAAGTATTGCTTTGCTCGTTGTTATTTTGCTTCAAGGCGCGTTTGGCGCTTTTACAGTGACGCTAAAGCTTTGGCCACAAGTGGTTACTTTGCATTTGTTGGGTGGGCTAAGTGTGCTGATGCTGTTTTTTTGGGTGCATTTGCGAATTCGGCTCAGCTTGACAAGACCTGCGCCCGCCTGTGCCGAGCATGCTTCTTTTCCCGCACGTTATACCTCTTCATTTAAGAATGCTAATGCGCTCTGGGTAATAGGCGTGTTGGTATTAGTTTTGCAGCTTGCTTTAGGTGGCTGGGTAACCAGCAACTATGCAGGTATTGCCTGCCAAGGGTTCCCGACCTGCAATACGCAGTGGTGGCCAGAAATGGACATAAGCGAAGGCTTTCATCTGACACAAACTGTCGGCCCTAATTATTTACACGGACAGTTGCATGCCGATGCACGTACGGCAATTCACGTTATGCATCGTATTGGAGCGCTTGTGCTCGGCATTGTCTTGTTAGCACTATTGTGGCGATATCGTACGGTTGCGCCTGTTGGGCGAGCGCTCAGATTGGTGGTAATTGCTTATTTTGCTCAAGCCGCGCTTGGCATTGCTAATGTGTTGCTGTGGCTTCCGCTATGGCTGGCTCTGTTGCATACCGCTGGAGCAGTAGCTTTGACCTTGAGTATGGGGTGGGCTGTTTGGTGCTGGAAATGTTATTTAAATCAGTGCTTTAATGAGGTGGGTGATTTAAGGTCATCTCAGGTTCCCTTGACGTACGGTGGTAACTAGAGGTTTTGCTTCGTCAAAAACAATAGAGGCTATTTGTTGTTGTGCTGTAACAAAGATGAAAAAATTGTGAAATTGGTCTCGTTGGGGAAATAGGGTGTACAATTATCGTCAAACTTTCTGCCTCTCCGTTGTGAAAGGAGCGTTATGAGTTCTACAGGAGCGTTGTTGTTATTCATCGTTGCAATTATTGTCGTTGCAGCCCTTGGTTTTTATGCCTATAAACTTCGCCAAGAGGTTAAGCGTCGAGAAGCGTTTCGGCTAGACGAAGAGCGTCGTGCTCATCAAAACAGCCTGGAAAATCTTGATTTTGTCGTTAGCGCGCTGGTGCAAGAGCAAGTCGACATTACAGAAGGGGCTTGGCGATGCAAAGTGTTGCTTGAGATTATTGATTCTAGCCTAACAGAGCGTCCAGACTTTCAAGCGTTTGCAGAGGTGTACAATCGTACTCGGCATTTAAAAACTCACTCCGCACGTAAGCAATTGACGCCACGAGAGCGAATGCAAGAAGATAAAGAGCGTATTGCTGTTGAGGACGACATGCGTCCAGCCGTACTTGAGGCAGCAAAAAAGGTAATTGACTGGAGGTCCAAAGGATCTATGGGTCTTCATTAACCCTGTTTAACGAGCATAGGGGTCTATAAATACGATAACCTATGTTTTTTGACGCTTATGGCGTCAATTTTGCTATGCTGAAAATGTCGGTATTGGCAAGAAGTTGATATCTCGGCATTGTTGCCTTCTGGTGATTAAACGTTAATCATAGGCAAACGTTCAGGCATATGGTGAAAGTACAATATTGCCATGGTACTGAGCAGCGAAAAATGGATGCTCTCGCGAATTAGAAGCATTGGGATAGATTTGGTCTTTTGACCATGTCAGCATTGGATCAAGAAGGAGTCTTGCATGAAAAAATCAACGACTGGCTTGCTAATCGGTTCTGCACTGGTAGTGGGTTTATCAGGCTGTGCCAGCTCAGCATCACAATCATCTGGCCAAACCAGCGCAAGTAGCGATCGCGATTGGTATCAACATCCCTTCGTTTGCGGATTGGCCGGCAGTGTTATCGGCGGCAGTATTGCTTACGCAACGAGCGGCAATTCTGACGAAGATGAAAATACCGCTATTGGCGCAACTGCTGGTGCAGCGATCGGTGGCCTGCTATGTGCAGACCGTACGCCTGAGCCAGTAGCACCGCAGTGCCCAAGCTTTGGTGAAGTGCCCGCAGGTGTTGCAGTGGATGCTGAAGGCTGCCCGCTGGACTCCGATGGTGACGGCGTGCCAGATTTCCGTGATCAGTGCCCGGGAACGCCTGCTGGTGTAGCTGTTAACGCAAATGGCTGCCCACTCGATTCTGATAACGACGGCGTGCCGGATTATCGCGATCAGTGCCCCAATACTCCTGCAGGTGTTGCAGTTAACTCACTAGGTTGCCCTGACAGCGTTGTGTTGCAGGACGTAAACTTTGAGTTTGATTCTGCACAGCTAACTGCCCAAGCACGAGGTGTTCTGGATGGTGTTGCAGAGCGCCTGGTCAATAATCCTGATGTGCGTGTGAGCATTGAAGGCCACACTGACTCTCGCGGTGCTGCTCAGTACAATAAAAATCTGTCGCAGCGCCGTGCGGAATCCGTTGCTGCTTACCTTGCCCAACGTGGCGTAGGTGCTAACCGTATGCGTTCTGTTGGCTACGGCGAAGAGCGCCCGGTTGCTAGCAATGATACCGATGCGGGCCGTGCACAAAACCGTCGTGTAGAAATGGATGAGTGGAACTAAGCCACGCATCGCTTTACGTTAAAGGGGTAGGCCATTGTGCCAGTGATTAATGCCCTTTAAGCACGAAACGGGAGGCTTATGCCTCCCGTTTTATTTTACGGCTGGGTAAATTCTGGTAGGCTGGGCAACCCTCAAAAAGCACCTAATACTCTCGACCATTGATAGCGAAATGTGATCCTTGGTATGGATCACCACTGCGCTCAAGGAACACGAATGCCTATTGTTACTCTGCCCGACGGCAGTCAAAAGACGTTTGAAGCACCACTAACCATTATGCAGCTCGCAGAATCCATTGGCCCTGGTTTGGCTAAGGCCTGCATCGCTGGCAAGATCGATGGTGTGCTGGTAGATGCCGCTGACCTGATTGAGAAAGACGCAACGGTGGCGATAATTACTGCTCGTGACGCTGAAGGACTGGAAATTATTCGCCACTCCTGCGCTCACCTCATTGGTCATGCGGTTAAGCAGATGTACCCCGAGGCCAAAATGGCCATTGGGCCAGTTATTGAAGATGGTTTCTACTACGATATTGAGTTTGGTCAATCCGTTACACCGGAAGACCTGGAAGCTATTGAAGCGCGTATGCAGTCACTGATCGAGCGTGAGTACGATGTGGTGCGCGAGTATGTTGATCGTGACCAGGCAATGCTGACCTTTTTGCATCGTGATGAACCCTACAAGCAGGAAATTGTTCGCGATATCCCCGATGACGCGACCATTCGGCTTTATCATCACGAAGAATACACCGATATGTGCCGCGGGCCCCACGTACCGAATACTCGCCACTTAAAAGCCTTCAAGCTTACCAAGTTGGCAGGCGCCTATTGGCGTGGTGATGCAGCCAATACCATGCTAACGCGTATCTATGGCACTGCATGGGGTGATAAAAAACAGCTTAAAGCTTATGTTAAGCGTCTTGAAGAGGCAGAGAAGCGCGATCACCGTAAGTTGGCGCGTCGGTTGGATCTCTTCCACATGCAGGAAGAGGCGCCGGGGATGATCTTCTGGCATCCAAACGGCTGGGCGCTATGGCAGCAGATCGAACAATATATGCGAGGCGTCTACAAAGAGGGTGGTTATCAAGAAATACGCTGTCCTCAGATTATGGACGTTTCACTATGGAAGAAGTCAGGGCACTGGGATAACTATGCGGACGGCATGTTCTTTACCGAGTCCGAAAAGCGTGAGTATGCTCTCAAACCGATGAACTGCCCTGGACACGTTCAGGTGTTTAATTCAGGCTTGCGAAGCTATCGTGAATTGCCCGTACGTTTTGGTGAGTTTGGCGGATGCCACCGTAACGAGCCTTCGGGGGCATTGCACGGCATTATGCGTGTACGGGCATTTACGCAAGATGATGGTCATGTTTTTTGTACAGAAGCTCAAGTTGAGCCTGAAGTGACTAATTTTCATCGCCAAGCGCTCAAGGTATATAGCGATTTTGGTTTTGAAGATATTGCTATTAAAATTGCCCTTCGCCCAGAAAAACGTATTGGAAGTGATGAAGTTTGGGATCGGGCAGAGGATGCGTTACGTAGTGCATTAAAAAGCTGCGGCGTTGAATGGCAGGAACTTCCTGGCGAAGGCGCGTTCTACGGCCCCAAGATCGAGTATCATATGAAAGATTGCTTGGGGCGTGAATGGCAGGTCGGTACCATGCAGGTCGATTTTATGATGCCAGAGCGTCTTGGGGCTCAGTATGTGACCGAAGAGGGACAACGCAAGTCGCCGGTAATGCTGCATCGTGCTATTGTTGGTTCCATGGAGCGCTTCATTGGCATCTTGATTGAACATTATGCTGGCGCTATGCCATTATGGCTTGCGCCGCAACAGGCGGTTGTCATGACTATCACCGACTCGCAGCGTGATTATGCGCTTGAGTTGGAGCAACGGCTGCAAAAAAATGGCTTACGAGTTAAAGCGGACTTGAGGAACGAGAAGATCGGCTTTAAAATCCGTGAGCATACGTTACAGAAAGTTCCCTATCTCCTTGTGGTGGGAGATAAGGAAGTCGAAGCTGACTCAGTGGCCGTGCGAACTCGCAGCGGCGAAAACCTCGGCACAATGACAGTCGATGAATTCATCGAGCGTTGCAGTGCAGAGCGAGCAGCCCTGGCGACATCGTCAATTGCCTAAGGAGACGGAGCAATCAAGCGAAGCAATCAGCGCGGGCGTCCACAAGACAAGCGCCCACCAATGAACGAGAGAATTACCGAAGAAGAAGTACGTTTGATCGATGCTGAAGGTGAGCAGTTGGGTGTTGTGCCCACCACCGAAGCGCTTGAGCGTGCAGAAGCTGCCGGTTTAGACCTCGTGCAAATTTCGAATGCCGATCCAATCGTTTGTAAGATTATGGATTATGGCAAATTTGTTTTTGAGACGAAGAAGCAGAAAGCGGCTCAAAAGAAAAAGCAGAAGCAAATTCAGGTCAAGGAAGTCAAATTCCGTCCTGGCACCGACGAAGGCGATTATCAGGTCAAGCTTAAAAACCTGACGCGCTTTCTTGAAGGTGGTGATAAGGGCAAAGTCACATTGCGCTTCCGTGGTCGTGAAATGGCGCACCAGGACATTGGTCGTAAGCTAATGGAACGGATCGCGGCAGACCTGGAAGAGATCGGAGCGGTAGAGTCTTTCCCGAAAATGGAAGGACGCCAGATGATCATGATTATTGCCCCGAAGAAGAAGTGATCCAACGGCGAAGCTAACGGGTCAGCGTGAAAGCGCTGATCGGCCCTGGGTTTTCTAAAAAATATCGAGCGGAGTTTTCTCATGCCGAAAATCAAAAGCAACAGCGGCGCTGCTAAGCGCTTTAAAAAGACTGCTAATGGCTTCAAGCACAAGCAGTCTTTCCGTAGCCACATCTTGACCAAGAAGTCGACCAAGCGTAAGCGTCAGCTGCGTGGTATGAAGCAGATCCATGCTTCTGACAAAGCGCTGATTCAGCGCATGCTGCCGAATCTGTAAGGTCGAATTTTCTTATCTGAGTGCATTTAGCCTCAGTCATAAAGTCAGGAGTGTGTTATGACTCGTGTTAAGCGTGGCGTAGTTGCCCGTCGTCGCCATAAAAAAGTATTGAAGCAGGCTAAAGGTTACTACGGAGCACGTTCGCGTGTTTTCCGCGTAGCCAAGCAGGCTGTTATCAAAGCCGGTCAGTATGCTTACCGTGACCGCCGCAACCGCAAGCGTCAATTCCGCGCTCTGTGGATTCAGCGTATTAACGCTGGTGCGCGCATCAATGGCATGTCTTACAGCCGCTTTGTTGGCGGTCTGAAGAAAGCCGGTATTGAAATTGACCGCAAAGTATTGGCCGACCTGGCAGTACACGAGAAAGCTGCATTTGCGGCTATCGTGGAAAAAGCCAAGGCTGCCCAATAAGTCACATTACACTGAGTTAAATCAGTGTGACGTGTCAGAGGTCATTTCAGTGTGACCCATGCAGGGGAAGAGCAGCCGCTCTTCCCCTGTTTTTTTGTCACCTTCAACATGCCAGCCATCTTTAGAGATGGAAATCGCTTAATTCGGAGTGAATCGGATGGACCATCTTCCTACTCTGGTGTCAGAGGCTCGCGATGCTATTCATGCGGCGCAAAGTGTCCCTGCTCTAGATGAGTTGCGCGTACGTTACTTGGGTAAAAAAGGCGAAGTGACGGCCTTGTTGAAAGGCTTAGGAAAGCTTTCAGCAGAAGAGCGTCCTGCCGCCGGTGAGCAAATTAATCAGGCGAAACAGACCCTGGCAGCTGAAATTGATACAAAGCGTCAGCAGCTTGAAAGCGAAGCGCTTAATGCTCGCTTGGCAGCTGAAAAAATTGACGTGACACTGCCTGGCCGCGGTCAAGAGAATGGCGGCCTGCATCCCGTTACTCGCACGCTTGAACGTATTGAAGGCTTGTTTACCAGGATTGGCTACGATGTGGCGGTAGGGCCAGAAATTGAAGATGACTACCATAATTTCGAAGCGCTAAATATACCCGCTCATCACCCTGCGCGTGGTATGGCAGATACCTTCTATTTCGATGCTACACGCTTGTTACGTACTCATACATCGCCAGTTCAAGTACGTACCATGAAAAGTAGTGAGCCGCCGATCCGTATTGTTTGCCCTGGTCGTGTCTACCGTAGTGATTCAGATCTCACCCACACTCCAATGTTCCACCAAGTGGAAGGTCTGTTGGTTGATGAGGGGGTGAGCTTTGCAGATCTTAAGGGAACTATTGAAGATTTTCTCCAGGCGTTTTTTGAACGCGATGATCTTTCAGTCCGCTTCCGTCCCTCTTACTTTCCATTCACTGAGCCCTCCGCAGAGGTCGATATTCAGTGCGTGATGTGTAGCGGTGATGGTTGTCGTGTCTGCTCGCATAGCGGCTGGTTGGAGGTTATGGGCTGTGGAATGGTGCATCCCGAGGTGTTCAGGCATTCAGGCATTGATGCTGAGCGTTACACCGGGTTTGCGTTTGGTATGGGCGCCGAGCGGCTAGCGATGCTGCGCTACGGTGTCAATGATCTACGTTTGTTCTTTGAGAACGATCTGCGTTTTCTTCGCCAATTTACCTAAGACCGCTGCCAACGACGGGAATCAATATGAAATTTTCAGAACAGTGGCTGCGTGACTGGGTGGCTCCGCAGCTTGATACACAGGCAATTGCCGATCAAATTACCATGGCAGGCCTTGAGGTCGATGCTATCGAGGCCGTTGCGTCCGCGTTTAGTGGCGTAGTGGTTGCAGAGGTGCTGACTAAAGAGAAGCACCCAGACGCTGATAAGCTCAACGTATGTACTGTTAATGATGGTACCGGTGAGCCTGTGCAGGTTGTTTGTGGCGCTGCCAATGTCGATGTTGGTCAAAAAATTCCGTTTGCTCAGGTGGGTGGCATTCTGCCGGGCGACTTCAAAATCAAAAAAGCTAAATTGCGTGGTGTTGAGTCACGCGGAATGATTTGCTCGGCCTCAGAACTAGGCCTGGAAGAAGAGACGTCTCCTGGGATTTTTGTGCTGCCCGCCTCTGCGCCGGTAGGTCTAAGTTTTCGAGAGTATATGCAGCTCGATGACATGACCATTGAAGTTGATCTCACGCCGAATCGCGGCGATTGCCTAAGTATCAAGGGGCTGGCTCGAGAAGTGGGTGTGCTCAATCGTCTACCGGTGAGTGGCCCTGAGATTGCGGCTATTGAAGCCAGTATTGACGATACTTTTTCAGTGCGTATTGAGGCGCCGGAGCAGTGCCCGCGCTACGTGGGTCGCATTATTAGGGGTGTCGATATTAGCGTCGAAACCCCGCTATGGATGGTGGAGCGTCTCCGGCGTAGCGGTGTTCGTTCCATTGACCCTGCCGTTGATGTGACTAACTATGTGATGCTAGAGCTAGGCCAGCCGTTGCATGCGTTTGATCGCAACAACCTCCACGGCGGTATTACCGTTCGCTTGGCGCGTAAAGAAGAGCGTTTGACCTTGTTGGACGGTCAGGAAGTAGCGCTAAGACCTGAAACACTGGTTATTGCTGATGATGAAGGTCCTCTGGCAATGGCAGGCGTTATGGGGGGCGAGAACTCAGGGGTAAGTGAGAAGACCGATACGATTTTCTTGGAAGCTGCCTATTTTACGCCGCTGGCTATTGCAGGGCAGGCGCGTTCTTATGGTCTTCATACGGATGCATCACACCGTTTTGAACGTGGCGTTGATCCAGCGCTTGCCAGTGTGGCGATTGAGCGTGCCACACAGCTTCTAATGGAGATATGTGGTGGTCAGGCTGGCCCTGTTACTGAGTCGTCCAGCGGCGAACACCTGCCAGCACCGCGTAACATTGTATTGCGCGAGGCGCGTTTAGAGAGCGCGCTTTCGAAGCGACTGCCCGTTGAAGATGTAACTGACATTCTGCAGCGTTTAGGGCTTGCGGTTGATAAGCAGGCAGATGGCTGGTCAGTCACAGCGCCAAGCTGGCGTTTTGACGTGGCGATCGAAGAAGATCTCATTGAAGAGATTGCTAGGGTCCATGGTTATAACAACCTGCCTGTTCGGCGCCCTGCGGCGCGTTTGGCGCTGCGTCCGGCTAACGAGGCGGTGCTAACCCAAGCCCAGCTGCGCAACCAAATGGTAGCTCGTGGTTTTCAGGAGGCGATAACTTACAGCTTTGTTGCACCTGACCTGCAAGCGACGATGTTGCCTGACGCTGTGTCGCCTGTGCTGGCGAACCCTATCTCGTCAGATCTGTCGGTGATGCGGGCTAGTTTGTTCCCAGGCTTAGTGCGTGCGCTTGAGCATAATCTGAACCGTCAGCAAACCCGTGTCAGGCTGTTTGAAACCGGCTTGGTGTTTAATGGCCATTTGGACAACCTTTCGCAAGTCCCGATGATGGGAGCGCTGGTATGCGGAGGGCGTGAAGCTGAAGGTTGGTGCGGGGCTAAAGCCCAAGTCGATTTTTACGATCTAAAAGGCGATTTAGAAAGCCTGTTGGCGCTTGGTGGCGCGCTTGATGCTTGGCGTTTTGAGCCGGGTGAGCATCCTTCGCTACATCCTGGGCAAACAGCGAAGCTGTTGCATAATGGTCAGCCTGCCGGTTGGATTGGCACCTTGCATCCTCAGGTACGAGCCAAGCTAGGGCTGAAAGTAGATGCCGTTATGTTTGAGGTTCGCTTAGATGCGCTGAGCGAGGGGCTCATCCCAGCCTTTGAGCCGCTGTCACGTTATCCAGAAGTTCGCCGTGACTTGGCTTTCACTGTTAAGGCAGAGATACCTGTCCAGGCGCTACTTGATTGTGCAAAAGCACAAGCTGGCGATTACTTAAAAGACATTAAGCTATTTGATGTCTATGCTGGTAAAGGCGTAGCTGATGGTTGCAAGAGTATTGCATTGGGCTTGACGTGGCAGCACGGATCACGCACGCTAAATGACGATGAAATCAACCTGTTGGTAGATTCCATCGTATCGCAAGTGCGAGCAGAATTGGATGCTGAGCTACGTGGATAGGATTTGTTGGCAGGTTTGGTGGATAGTTACGTGAATAATTAAATAATGCCATGACACGACGCTTATCACGTTCTTGGCAATGCGTTTGCTACATGGAGGGGGGCCTTATGGGTGCGTTGACCAAAGCAGAGCTAGCAGAACATTTACACACTGAGCTCGCGCTGTCGAAGCGAGAAGCAAAAGCCATGGTTGAGGCTTTTTTTGAAGAGATCCGCGCCTGCTTGCGCGAAAACGAGCAGGTTAAACTATCGGGTTTCGGCAATTTCGATTTGCGTGATAAGCGCGAAAGACCGGGGCGTAACCCCAAGACAGGTGAAGAGATTCCCATTTCTGCACGGCGCGTTGTTACTTTTCGTCCCGGTCAAAAACTAAAGCAGCAGGTAGAGCGCTATACAAGCAGCTAACTTGCGGGTGGCGGAAGTTTAAACGCACTGGTCGGAGGGTGTGTGTCGAACAGTTGTGCTGAGCTGATGCGCAGAGTGGTAGCAAATGAAAAGGAGTACCTTCGGGTGCTCCTTTTTAATTTTCGGACTAAAGTCCACGTCCTTCAATGAGCCAAGTGATCACTACCTTAATGACATAACCCAGCATGCCAGCACCCAGAACGACAAAAAGCATGATCGTGCCAAACTTCCCTGCGTTGGATTTCTTAGCTAAGTCCCAAATAATAAAGCACATAAACACGATTAAGCCACCGACCATGATCGGTGTTATCCATGCCTCAAAGAGCTGCTGCATAAGATTTCCTACTAAATGATTGATAGTGCCTCATGAGAAGGCGTGTGTCGTTTTTGCGAGTCGTGTTAATATTTGACCAAATTCATCGGGTATTTGTCGACTGAACAAAGCACAGTGCGACATTATTGCAGAGGAGTAGGCCATGCCAACGCTAACGATTCTAGTCGGTACAATGTACGGTGGCGCGCTAGATGTCGCAGAGCAAGTAAAGCCGTTATTTGAGCAGGCTGGCTACAATGTTGATATTTCTGAGCAGCCAACGATTGACGATTTGACCAATAGCCAAGATCTTACGCTGTTTTGTGTATCAACCACGGGCAGTGGAGATTACCCAGGGAATTTTGTTTCTTTTGTGCGCGGGCTGCAGGAAAAAAGTCCCTCGCTTACCTCGTTGCGCTATGGGTTGATTGCGTTGGGCGATAGCTCATACGGAGACACGTTCTGTGGGGCGGGAAGGGCGCTCGATGCGTTACTAGAGGATCATGGTGCAACGCGTTTAGGTGAGCGGCTGGAAGTGGATGCTATGGAAACCTTTATGGCAGATGACGCCGCTATTCCGTGGGTAGAAGAGTGGATTGAGTCTCAGCAACTGAAGGTTGCTTAACCATGCAGCGAGTCCCTTTTTCTCCAGAACGTATTAGCGTTGCCCTCGGACTTTGCATTGTTATGTTGGCCGCGATACCTCGTTACATGGTAGAAGGGCATGAAACACGCCAAACATTGTTACTTATTGCGCTAGCCATTGTGGTGGGTGCTGCTGCTGTTCAGTGGAAAATGCTGCCGGTTGGCGCACGAAAAGCGCTGCCAGCATTATGTCAACGCTTGCTATTTATGCTGCTATTGGGTTCCCTGGTAATGGGGGCGTGGCATGGTCTGTTCACTGACTGGATTAGCTGGCAAGTGTTTATTTCCCACGCAGCAACCTGTGGTTTGCTATTTCATGCTGTTTCTTTGTGGTGGGCAAAGCGCGACTAAAGGCCACTATTTTAGATGTGATAGTCAGGCTACAAGGCTTCATCTAACGTTTAAAAATAATTTTGACTGCATTGTGGTCAAAAAACGACCTAAAATGGTCGTTTTGCTAGTGATTACCCTTGTATTTGCGGGTTATGCCCCCATCTTGCGAGCATGGCGCTTGCCACGATGCGCTAGGGTTCTTAAAATTGCCCCCTTGTACTTATTTTACGCAATCAACATAACGCCCAGCCGCTAGAGGACAATTCATGCAAGTTTCCGTCGAGACGACCTCCCAGATCGAACGCCGTATCACTATTCAGGTGCCGGCCGCCGAAATCGACGAGGCCGTCAGCGCTCGCTTAGTAGACACCGCGAAAAACGTTCGCCTGAATGGTTTTCGCCAAGGCCGAGTGCCGATGGCTGTAGTTCGTCAGCGCTATGGCGACAGCGTGCGCAATGAAGTGGTAGGTGAAGTGATGCGTGAGCGCTATGTGCGTGCCATCACGGAAGAAGGCCTTAATCCTGCCGGTTTTCCCCAGATTGAGCCAAAAGTAAACCAAGCTGGCAAAGACCTAGAGTTTGTGGCGGTTATGGAAATCTATCCGCAGGTTGAGCTTGCGTCTATCGAAGGCACTGAAGTTGAGCGTCCGGTAGTGGCGGTTAACGATGCTGATGTCGACGAAATGATCGATACACTGCGTAAGCAAAATGCTGCGTGGGAAGAGGTAGACGCCGCTGCTGCTGATGGCGATCAAGTTACCATCGACTTCCAGGGCTTCCTGGGTGACGAGCCGTTTGAAGGTGGAAGTGCTGAGGGCCATGCTTTAGTTATTGGCTCTAACAGCTTCATCCCAGGCTTTGAAGAGCAGTTGATCGGTGCGAAGGCGGGTGATGAGAAAACCATCACTGTTACCTTCCCTGAAGATTACCAAGCAGAGCATCTTGCAGGTCAGGAAGCCACCTTTAAAGTCACCGTTCATAAAGTCAGTAGCCAAACGCTGCCGGCCGTAGACGCTGAGTTTATTGCGCGCTTTGGTGTTGACGATGGCGATGAAGAGAAATTCCGCGCTGAAATCAAAAAGAACATGACCCGCGAAGCGGCCCAAGCGGTGGATAACCGTGTTAAGCAGCAGGTGTTGGATGCGCTGAAAAAAGCGAACGATATTCCTGTGCCAAGTGCGCTTGTTCAGCAAGAAACTGATGGCATGAAGCGTCAGGCAGCACAGCAGTTCGGTCTGGGCGAGGACTTTGATGTCAGCCAACTGCCGAATGAACTCTTCGAAGCGCAAGCGAAAGGCCGCGTCCAGGTAGGATTGCTGCTGGCCGAGGTTATCAAGGCGAATGAGTTAGACGCTGATGATGATGCAATTAAAGCTAAGGTTGAAGAGCTGGCAGAGCAGTATCAGGATCCTTCCGAAGTGGTTGAATACTACATGGGTAATGAGCAGCTCAAAACCCAAGTGAAGTCTGCCATCCTGGAAGAGAAAGCTGTTGATAAGCTGCTGGAGCAGACGAACGTTAAAGACGTTGAAATGTCATACCAGCAGGCATTGGCAGCGGCTCAGCAACAGGCCGAGCAAGATGAAGGTGTTGAAGAAAGCGAACAAGCTAGCGCTTAACTTCATCGCGTGGCGCATCCCATGTGGGTGCGCTTTCCCTTACCGGACGCAAGGAATCACGAATGAGTGAGTTTGATATTCAAAACGCCGGCGGTTTAGTGCCCATGGTGGTTGAGCAGAGCGCCAAAGGGGAAAGAGCCTATGACATCTACTCACGCCTGCTAAAAGAGCGTGTTATTTTCCTGGTTGGACCAGTTGAAGATTACATGGCGAACTTAGTAGTGGCGCAGCTGCTGTTTCTTGAGTCAGAGAACCCTGATAAAGATATTCACCTTTACATCAATTCGCCTGGTGGGTCTGTTACGGCAGGTATGTCTATCTACGACACCATGCAGTTTATCAAGCCTGATGTGTCGACCGTATGTATTGGTCAAGCGGCCAGCATGGGTGCACTGTTGCTGACAGCAGGCGCAGCAGGTAAGCGTTATTGTTTGCCTAATTCCCGTGTGATGATTCACCAGCCGCTGGGTGGCTATCAAGGCCAAGCGTCTGATATCGAGATCCACACCCGTGAGATTTTAGGTATTCGTGAAAAACTGAACCAGATTTTAGCCCATCATACTGGTCAAGAACTTGATACTGTTGCTCGGGATACTGACCGTGACAACTTTATGAGCGCCACTAAAGCCCAAGAATATGGCTTGATTGACGCAGTGCTGGATAAGCGGCCTACATCCTGATAGCGTGGTAGGATTCTGCTTTTCTAACGAGCTTTTCCGGCGGCGTAAGCCGCCGCAGTGATAGAGGTACGCGAATGGCCGACGGCAAAGGCAAGGACGAAGGTGGCAAGCTTTTATACTGCTCGTTTTGTGGTAAGAATCAAAACGAAGTACGTAAGCTAATTGCAGGCCCGTCCGTATATATCTGCGATGAGTGTGTCGACTTATGTAATGACATCATTCGCGAAGAAGTTCTCGAAGCCGATGCCGAGAGCGATGAAGAGCGTTTACCTACGCCTCGCGAAATACGTCATACGTTAGACGACTATGTCATCGGACAAGATCGCGCCAAAATGGTGCTATCTGTAGCGGTTTATAACCACTACAAGCGTCTTAAGACGGAAGTGCGCGAAGGCGATGTAGAACTAGGTAAATCAAATATTCTGCTTATTGGTCCTACCGGTAGTGGTAAAACACTGTTGGCGGAAACCATGGCGCGGTTATTGAATGTACCTTTTACCATTGCCGATGCCACTACGCTGACAGAAGCGGGTTATGTGGGTGAGGATGTTGAAAACATCATCCAAAAGCTTCTGCAGAAGTGTGATTACGACGTCGAAAAGGCTGAGCGAGGCATTGTTTATATCGATGAAATCGATAAGATTTCGCGAAAGTCTGATAACCCTTCCATCACACGTGATGTGTCGGGCGAGGGTGTCCAGCAGGCACTACTCAAGTTGATTGAAGGCACAACGGCATCCGTGCCGCCGCAGGGTGGTCGTAAACATCCCCAGCAAGAGTTTGTTCAGGTCAATACGGCCAACATGCTGTTTATTGTGGGTGGTGCTTTTGCGGGTCTTGATAAAGTTATCCGTGACCGTGCTGAGAAAGGTGGCATTGGTTTCAATGCCAGCGTGAAGAGCAAAGAGTCTTCACGTGGTGTAGGTGAGTTACTGGCCGACGTAGAACCAGATGATTTAGTGAAATTTGGTTTAATTCCTGAGTTTGTTGGACGTCTGCCCGTGATTGCGACGCTCACTGAGCTAAACGAAGATGCGTTGGTACAGATCTTAACCGAGCCTAAAAACTCGTTGGTTAAGCAGTACGCCAAGCTCTTTGAAATGGAAGATGTGACGCTCGAGTTTAGAGACGAAGCGCTGCGTGCTGTCGCTACCAAGGCAATGGAGCGTAAGACTGGCGCGCGAGGTTTGCGATCTATCCTTGAGTCTGTGCTGCTAGACACCATGTACGAGATTCCTTCGCTTGAAGGTGTTAGCAAAGTGGTGATTGATAGTTCAGTGATTGCAGGCGAAAGTGAGCCACTACTGATCTATTCGCAGCAGGAAGACGCTCGTGTTGATGGCACCGACGGCTAGTCCCGACGTGCACACCACGGCCTAGCTTTTACCGCTTGCGCCAAACCAAGGGGTCGCCTAGGCGGCCCCTTGTTATTCATAAGTTATTCATGAAATGTTTGCCTAGCTGCTCAGCGCCCTAGCGCCATGCTTTTCATACTGTGAGGTACTTGGCTAAGTACCCTTTCAAGTACTCATCCGATTTTGAGGAACGTCTGCGATGCAGCAGAACGCCGATCAGACACAATGTCTACCCCTGTTGCCTTTGCGGGATGTGGTTGTATATCCGCAAATGGTTATTCCACTTTTTGTTGGTCGTGAGAAGTCCATCCAAGCGTTGGAAGCGGCGATGGAGGCCGACAAACGTGTGCTGCTGGTGGCTCAGCGTGAGGCCTCCCAGGATGAGCCCGATAACGCTGATCTTTATGCCATGGGCACCGTGGCCGATATCATGCAACTGCTAAAATTGCCTGATGGCACTGTAAAAGTGCTAATTGAGGGTAATTTCCGCGCTGATGTTATTGATATTGAAGAGCATGAGACGGGCTACACCCAAGCTTACTTAGTGCCTCGCGAGAGCGAGCCGCTAACCAGTCGTGAACAAGAAGCACTGGTACGTGTGCTGCTCAACCAATTTGAGCAATACGTCAAACTGTCCAAAAAAGTGCCTAACGAGGTGCTCAATTCGCTTTCTGGAATTGAGGATCCGAGCCGCTTGGTCGATACCATCTGTGCGCATTTGTCATTAAAAATAGGCGACAAGCAAGAGTTGCTCGAAATGGATCGCGTGCGTGATCGCATCGAGCACTTAATGGCGCTGATAGAATCCGAAATTGATTTGCTGCAGGTTGAGAAGCGCATCCGCTCGCGCGTGAAAGAGCAGATGGAAAAGACCCAGCGCGAGTATTACCTCAATGAGCAGATGAAGGCCATCCAGAAAGAGATGGGTGAGCTGGATAATGTGCCGAACGAGGCCGAAAAATACGAGCAAGCCATTGCTTCATCTGGAATGCCTAAAGAAGCGGCTGAAAAAGCGACTCAGGAGCTTAGTAAGCTGAAAATGATGGCTGCTAACTCGGCCGAAGCTACCGTGGTTCGCTCTTACCTAGACTGGCTAATAGCCGTCCCCTGGAAGAAGCGTACCCGCGTCAAGCACGACTTAGTGAAAGCGCAGGAAGTGCTGGATCAGGATCATTACGGCTTAGAAGAAGTTAAGGCACGCATCCTTGAGTATCTTGCGGTACAAAAGCGCGTGCGCAAGATGAAAGGACCTGTATTATGCTTGGTGGGCCCGCCAGGCGTGGGTAAAACCTCTCTTGGCCAATCTATCGCACGGGCCACGAATCGTAAATATGTTCGCCTTGCGTTAGGTGGCGTACGAGACGAGTCTGAAATTCGCGGTCATCGCCGCACCTACATTGGCTCGTTGCCGGGTAAGTTAATGCAGCGGATGAGCCGGGCTGGCGTTAAGAACCCACTGTTTTTATTGGATGAAGTCGATAAACTCGGTATGGATCACCGCGGTGACCCTGCATCAGCGCTGCTAGAGGTGCTTGATCCTGAGCAGAACAATAGCTTTAGTGATCACTACCTTGAGTTGGACTACGATCTATCAGAAACGCTATTTATCTGTACTGCTAACTCGATGAATATTCCTGGTCCGCTGCTGGATCGTATGGAAATCATTCGTTTGCCGGGTTACACCGAAGATGAAAAGTTAGCGATCGCTAGGCGTTATTTGTTGCCGAAGCAGCAGGAAGCGAATGGCCTCAAAACGGAAGAGTTGGCGCTCAATGATGATGCCTTGCTAGAGCTAGTGCGCTATTACACCCGTGAAGCTGGGGTGCGAGAGCTGGAGCGTCAGATTGCCAAAGTGTGCCGTAAGGTGTTGCGCGAGCGTTTAGAAGCCGAACAAGCAACCAGTGGTAAGCAGGGTAGCCATCTGCAGGCTCAACAAGTCCTGGCAGCTGAAGATATTGAAGCCTATGCAGGCGTGCGCCGTTATAGCTATGGGTTGGCAGAGCAGGAAGACCAAGTTGGTCGCGTGACGGGACTAGCGTGGACATCGGTTGGCGGCGAATTACTGAATATCGAATCGGTTGTGACACCCGGCAAAGGGCGTATTAACAAAACCGGCTCGCTAGGCGATGTTATGAAAGAGTCGGTGAGTGCGGCACAAACGGTCGTTAAGGCGCGTGCAAAAGAGTATGGTATTGATCCGCAACGGTTTGAGAATGAAGACTTACACATTCACGTTCCGGAGGGCGCTACGCCTAAAGATGGCCCAAGTGCAGGCATCGCCATGGTAACCGCTATTGTCTCTGCCTATACTCAACGCCCTGTGCGTTGTGATGTGGCCATGACAGGAGAAGTGAACCTCCGTGGCGAAGTGATGCCCATTGGGGGGTTAAAGGAGAAATTGCTGGCAGCCCGTCGCGGTGGTATAAAGACGGTCTTAATTCCTGAGGAAAATCGCCGAGACCTCAAGGAAGTGCCAGAAAATATCAAAGGGGCACTTGATATCCGCCCCGTACAGTGGATAGATGAAGTACTGGCCGTAGCGCTACATAACGATCCAATCGACGAGAGCGTCTCGTTGAAAGGTTCTGATCCGGCTTTTAATTCAACCGTCGTAACGAGTACCCATTAAGCGTTAATGCTCCATTGAGTTTTAACATTACTTAATAGTTTTGCCCAAGACCTTGAGTTGCGGGCATTTCTCGGCACTGTCGCTTGACAGGGGTTTCAAGGCATTGCTATAAAACACAGCTACGCTTTGAAGTTGTATCTAACGGTGGCAGTGCCGTTCAGAGCCATTTTTTTGAAACAGTTAAGGGGTGAAGTGTGAATAAGTCCGAGCTGATTGAAGCTATTGCCGCGTCTGCTGATATTCCTAAAGCAGCGGCAACCCGCGCATTGGATGCCATGGTGGAGTCTGTCACCGATAGCCTCAAAAAAGGCGAAAGTGTTTCACTGGTAGGTTTTGGTACTTTCGCAATTAAAGAGCGTGCTGCTCGTACTGGCCGTAACCCGCAGACTGGCCAGCCGATTGAAATTAGCGCTGCAAAAGTCCCCAGCTTCAAAGCCGGTAAAGCGCTGAAAGACGCCGTCAACTAATTGGCTCGCGTTTGCTGTAAGCTAATGGGCGCATCGCATTCGCGATGCGCCCATGTTTTTTTCTGGCCCGATAGTTAGGGCGATAGATAGCTGTGATGATCTGAGGCTAGCATGCTGCAAAGTATTCGAGATGGCTCCAGAAGCTGGGGTGCCAAAATAATTATCGGTGTCATGGTGGCTGCCATGGCACTTTTTGGCGTGGAGTCGCTGTTTAGTGTCTTTGGCGATGACCCTAATCAAGTGGCGAGCGTTAACGGCGAGCCAATCATGCGTCAGCAGGTTGAGCTTGAGGTGCAGCGTGCACTTCGTTCTGGACAGGTGCCACCAGAGCAAGAGCGGGCGCTGCGTAATGACGTTCTTGACCAGCTAATAACTCAGCAACTGCTAACGGGGTATGCTGAAGACGGTGGAGTGTTTGTTTCTGATGCCCAACTAGATCAAATGATTGTTGGTTTGCCAGAGTTTCATGACCAAGATGGTCGGTTCTCGGCTGAAATATTCCGCAACCGTCTTGCTGGTGCAGGATACACGCCAGTGGCGTTTCGTGAAGAGCTGCGTGCTGATATTAAGCGCCAGCACTTGCAGCAAGGCCTTGCGTTTAGCGACTTTAGCTTGGAAAACGAGCAGGAGCGTTTAGCTGAGCTGCAGCGTCAGCAGCGCAGCTTTCGCTATATTTTATTAGATGCCGATGATGTAAGCGTAGAGGCGGATGTTACTGAAGCGCAAATGCAGGAATATTTCGATGCAAACCAGGCACGTTTCGAACGTCCTGAGCAGGTGCGCGTTGAGTATGTGCTAGTTGACCGTCAAGCCATGGCGGAAAACGTTGAGGTTGACGAGCAGAGCTTGCGCGATGCGTGGCGTGAGCAGAACCGCAATGCCGATCGGCGGGTCTCTCATATTATGGTGACGTTTGGCGAAGAGCGCAGTCGTCAAGAAGCGCAAGCACACGCTAATGAGGCTTTAGAAGCCTTGAACAGTGGTGAAACTTTCGCCGATACGGCACTACGTTATTCAGATGATACGGCGAGTGCTGAGGAAGGCGGCGACTTGGGGGTTATTAGTCGTGGTTTCTTTGGTGATGCCTTTGATGAAGCTGCTTTTGCGCTAGATGAAGGTGAAACATCTCAACTGGTGGAAATGGATGGTGCATTTCATATCCTTCAGGTAACCGAGCTGGTAGCACCCGCCTTTGAAGAGCAGCGTGAAGCGCTTCAGCAAGATGTTGCTCTGCGTGAAGTCAGTGATGAGTTCAATCAGCAAGTTCAGCGCTTAATTGATGAGAGTTTTGCTGCCGATGATCTTCAAAGCGTAGCGGATGACCTCGGTCTAACGCTAAACCAGACTGACTGGTTAGCACGCGGTGAAGGTGAAGGCGTGCTTTCAGAGCCCGGGGTGCTAGAGGAGGCCTTTAGTGCTGATGTGCTAGAAGAAGGCTATAACAGCGAAGTGATTGAGCTTGATGATGACCGTCGCCTTGTGCTGCGTGTTGCGGAGCATCGCGAAACGACTCAACTCACGCTAGACGATGTGCGTGACGAAGTCGCTAACGCTGTTGTTGCTCAACAACGCCAAGAAGCGCTTGAGCAAGAGGCGGCTCGTATGATTGAGGCGGTGGAAGCGGGCGAGGCCAGCGACATTGATTGGCTTGAGGCTAGCAATATTTCGCGTCAGTCTGACAGTGCGCTTCCCCAGGCGGTAGTGCAGCAGGTATTTCGTATGCCGCGTCCGCAGGAGGGTGATAGCGTTTACCGCTCTGTGTCGCTGCCGGAAGGCGTTGCCATCATTGCGCTGGACAGCGTATCCGTAGGCGAAGTTGACGAGCAGCTTACCTCTTTTGTAGTGCAAATGGCTGAGCAACTTCGCGCACAGTCTATCATTCAAGGCTTGGTAGACGACCTGCGTAGTGACGCGAAGATTGAGCGTTAATTAACGCGTTTTTATCAACCCAAAAAAGCCGGCCAAAATTGATTTGGTCGGCTTTTTTTGATGACTTTTTTGCTGATGTGCAGCGTTAAGTATTAGGGTGGGTTGGCTAAGGTAAATTGGCGTAGAATAGGCATGGCGTCATGCTCTGCCGTGCGTTCAACGATGATGTCCCAGCCATGGTGAGTATCCCAATCACCGAGAACAAAACGTTTTGCAGGAACGTCCTCAACCGTCAGGTCATGTACCTTTGGCCGATGGGTGTGACCATGAATCATGGTGGTGACACCAGAGCGCGCCATCAGCGCCACCACTTCTTCGTGTGTCACGTCCATGATCGCTTCCGCTTTACTCGCGTTGGCATCGCCCGACTGCATACGCAGACTCTTGGCAAGCTCCAACCGCTGATCAAGGGGTAAGGACAGGATTTGCGTTTGCCACTGAGGATCTCTCGACTGTTGGCGGAACGCCATGTAAGCATCATCTTTAGTGCAAAGACTATCGCCATGGAGAATAACGACAGGCACTCCTTGGAGTTCCACCGTTTGGCTTTCGGGTAGCAGAGAGGCTTGGCACTCACTGATGAAGCGCTCGCCAATCAGAAAGTCGCGATTGCCGTGCAGGAAATAAATCGCGGTTCCGTTACTGCTTAATTTGCGTAACCGTCTAATCACTTCCCAGGCGATGTCGCTAAGAGGATGCGGTGTGTCAAGGAGATCATCTCCGATCCAGGCGTCAAACAGGTCGCCTAGAATATACAGGGCGTCAGCCCCAGTAGCGGTGTGCTCTAAGTAACGATAAAACCCCTGATTGATTTCAGGGGTATCACTGCTTAGATGCATATCAGCTATCAGCAGAGTGCGCATAGAACTCCCGTAATTAGTCGGCTTCTTTTACATAGGCGCGCTCAATGATGACATCGTCTGCGGGCACATCGGCATGCATGCCACGGCGTGTGGTGCTGACACCGCGGATGGCGTCTACCACGTCCATGCCGTCGACAACCTCGCCAAACACGGCGTAGCCCCAGCCTTGAAGACTTTTACCACTATGATTCAAGAAACTATTGTTACCAACGTTGATAAAGAACTGCGCTGTGGCAGAGTGAGGGTCTTGGGTGCGTGCCATCGCCAGTGTGCCAACCGTGTTTTGTAATCCATTGTCGGCTTCGTTTTCGATCGGCTCGCGCGTTGGCTTTTGATTAAAATCTTGATCGAAGCCACCGCCCTGAACCATAAAGCCATCAATAACACGGTGGAACAAAGTGCCATCATAAAAACCTTCGCGGACATATTGCTCAAAGTTAGCGGCAGTTTTCGGCGCTTTTTCATGATTAAGCGCAATAGTGATGTCACCGTGGTTGGTCTGTAATACGATCATAGATAAATTCCTGTTCAATAAAGGCGTTCGCCTTGGCGCTGTGCATCGGCGTCACGTTATAATAGCGGTTTTGCTTGGCACCGCGAAGCGCAAACCCTAATAGCTTAGGCATTGGTTGCCTAGCCCGCCATCCACCATGAGGTTATCAACACCACCATGACCAACGAGACCACCCCAGCGCCGAACTTCATTCGCAACCAAGTACGCGACGAAATAGAGGGCGGCCAGGTCACCAAAATTGTGACGCGCTTTCCTCCCGAACCTAATGGCTTTTTGCATATCGGTCATGCAAAGTCGATCTGTTTAAACTTCGGGTTGGCAGAGCAGCTAGGTGGTGAGTGTCATCTGCGCTTTGACGACACCAACCCCGCGAAGGAAGAACAGGCGTATATCGACGCTATTAAAGAGGACGTCAGCTGGTTAGGCTTTAACTGGGCAGGCCCAGTTCGCTTTGCTTCTGATTATTTCGACCAGCTTTATGCGTGGGCCCAACATCTTATTCGCGAGAGCAAAGCTTACGTTGATGATCTTTCTCCAGATGAAATTCGCGAATACCGTGGCACACTCACGGCACCGGGTAAGCCAAGTCCTTACCGCGAGCGCAGCGTTGACGAAAACCTAGATTTGCTGGAACGCATGCGTAACGGCGAGTTTGGTGAAGGCGAAAAAGTACTGCGTGCAAAAATTGATATGGCGTCGCCCAATATCAATCTACGCGACCCGATCCTTTACCGGATTCGCCATGCCAGCCACCATCAAACAGGTGACAAGTGGAAAATCTACCCGTCGTACGATTTTACCCATGGCCAGTCTGACGCCATCGAAGGCATTACCCATTCAATCTGTACGCTGGAGTTTGAAGACCATCGCCCGCTGTACGAGTGGTTTTTGAATAATTTGCCGGTTCCTGCCAAACCGCGCCAAATCGAGTTTGCTCGACTGAATCTGGATTACACCCTCACTTCCAAGCGCAAGCTGAAACTGCTGGTTGACGAACAGATTGTCGATGGCTGGGACGACCCGCGTATGCCAACCATTTCAGGTATGCGTCGTCGCGGCTATACGCCGGCATCCATTCGCAAGTTCTGTGAGATGATTGGTGTTACGCGCGCCGATGG
Organism: Halomonas sp. KG2; assembly: GCA_030440445.1. Taxonomy (NCBI): domain Bacteria; kingdom Pseudomonadati; phylum Pseudomonadota; class Gammaproteobacteria; order Oceanospirillales; family Halomonadaceae; genus Halomonas; species Halomonas sp. KG2. The sequence goes on from CP098528.1 coordinate 2,069,933, forward strand.
CGGCTTGGTGGATATTGCCATGCTAACGCATGCGATTCGCTCTGATCTTGAGGACAATGCGCCGCGGGCAATGTGCGTGTTGAAACCCCTTAAGGTGGTACTGACCAACGTTCCTGAAGACCATGAAGAAGTGTATGAGGTGCCTGGGCACCCTGCGCGAGAAGATATGGCGGTGCGTAAGGTGCCGTTTAGTCGCGAGCTGTATATTGACCAAGACGACTTCATGGAAGACGCGCCCAAAAAGTTTTTCCGTTTAGCGCCCGGCAAAGAAGTCCGCCTGCGTAACAGCTACGTGATTCGTTGTGATGACGTTGTTAAGAACGAAGCCGGTGACGTGACGGAACTGCACTGTTCGGTGGATTTCGATACGCTGGGTAAAAATCCTGAAGGCCGCAAGGTGAAAGGCGTGATTCACTGGGTGAGTGCCGCCCATGGTGTGCCGATGGAAGTGCGTTTGTATGACAATTTATTCACGGTTGAACAGCCGGATCGTGATAAAGATGTCGACTTCCTCGAACACCTGAACCCCGACTCCTTGGCGGTGTGCCACGCCATTGGCGAGCCCAGTTTGGCGGATGCTGTTCCAGAAGATCGCTTCCAGTTTGAGCGGGTGGGCTATTTCTGCGCTGACCGTCATGCTTCTAAGCCAGGGCAGCTGGTGTTTAATCGTACCGTTGGGTTGAAAGATAGCTGGGCGAAAATCAAACAGAAGGGCTAAGGAATCGTCATATGCACATTTATAATACGCTGACACGCCGCAAAGAACCGTTTACCCCGCTAGTGGCGGGTAAAGTCAGTATGTATGTCTGTGGCATGACGGTGTATGACTACTGTCACCTTGGCCACGCGCGGGTCATGGTAGCCTTCGATGTGATAACCCGCTATCTGCGTTATCGCGGTTATGATGTTACTTATGTCCGTAACATCACCGACATTGACGATAAAATTCTCAAGCGTGCCGAAGAGAATAACGAATCGATCAGCGCACTCACCGAACGCATGATTCAGGCAATGCATGAAGACGAAGCACGTCTTGGGGTATTGCCCCCAAGCCATGAGCCTCGGGCGACAGGTCATATTGATGACATTGTTGCCATGGTTGAGACGCTGATTAAGAAAGACTTTGCTTATGCTGCTGCCAATGGTGATGTGTATTATCGGGTACGCAAGTTCGCTGATTACGGCAAGCTAAATAATCGTCAACTTGATGATATGCGTTCTGGTGCCCGGGTCGAGGTTGATGTCCATAAAGAAGACCCGCTTGATTTTGTGCTTTGGAAAGCCGCTAAACCGGGCGAAGCACACTGGCACTCTCCTTGGGGCAATGGCCGTCCTGGGTGGCACATTGAATGTTCTGCAATGTCGACATGCTGCTTAGGCGATACCTTCGATATTCATGGTGGTGGCCCTGACCTTACGTTTCCTCATCATGAAAACGAAATTGCCCAATCAGAGGCAGCGACGGGTAAAACCTACGTCAACACCTGGATGCATGCCGGGGCTGTGCGGGTTAACCAGGAAAAGATGTCAAAATCGCTGGGTAACTTTTTCACCATCCGTGATGTGTTGGCCGAGCATGATCCGGAAGTCGTGCGTTTCTTGCTAGTGGCTAGCCACTACCGTAGCCCAATTAACTACTCGGTGGGTTCTCTCCATGAGGCCCGCAAATCACTGACGCGTTTTTACACAGCGTTAGAGGGTGTGGAAGTGTTATCTAGCGGTGATGGTGTTGAGGAAGGTTATGCTGAGCGTTTCACCACGGCGATGGATGATGACTTTAATTCGCCTGAGGCGTTAGCGGTATTATTCGATCTGGCGCGGGATCTCAACCGCGCTAAGAGCGAGTCGTCAGAAAAGGCGCAGCGTTTAGCAGCGGAATTAACCCGTCTAGCGGGTGTGCTAGGGCTTTTGCAGCAAGACCCTCAGACCTTTTTGAAAGGTAATCAGCAGCAGGTAGCGCTGAGCGAGACTGAGATTGAGGCCAAAATAGCACAGCGTAAAGAAGCAAAAGCCAATAAAAATTTTGCTCAGGCAGATGCTATCCGAGATGAACTAGCGAGTTTGGGTATTATCCTGAAGGATTCCCGGGAGGGAACAACCTGGGTGATTGAAGCGCCTTAAGCGTTATCGATGTTGAGCGTGATGACAGTGGGTGTCATCGAATAGAAACGTTGTCGATGTCAGGCGCCGTTGATATGGCGTCTGATGTCAATGTCGTTGGCTCTTATACTGAGATGATACCTTCAAGACGCTAAATAAGAGGATGACCACTATGCGCTTTACTCTAAAACCGACCATCGTCGCTTGCTTATCAGCTATTACTTTTTCGACTGCTTACGCCAGCGATCCTGTTGTCGTGTCCTCCAAAATCGACACAGAAGGGGCCGTGCTGGGTGAGCTGATTATTCAAACGCTAGAACGTGGCGGTGTGCCTACAGAAGATCGCCTACAACTAGGTGGCACCAGCGTTGTGCGTAGTGCGCTTGAAGCGGGAGAAATCGACCTTTATCCCGAATATACCGGTAACGGCGCTTTTTTCTTTGATATGACTGACAGCCCTGTCTGGAATAGTGCAGAGGATGCCTACCAGACGGTTAAAGAGCGCGATGCGGCGCAAGGGCTGATATGGCTGAAGCCTGCTAGCGCGAATAACACCTGGGCGATGAGTATTCGTGAAGACGTGGCGACGGCCAACGGCTTAACGACCCTTGATGATCTTGCCGACTATGTTAACGAAGGCGGCGAGTTTAAATTCGCAGCGAGTGCAGAATTTGTAGAATCCGCTCAGGCATTGCCTGCATTTCAGGATGCTTATGGGTTCGAACTTAGCGATGATCAACTGCTTGTGCTGTCCGGTGGTAATACGGCGGCTACTATGCGAGCCGCTGCCCAACAAACAAGCGGTGTAAATGGTGCCATGACGTATGGAACCGATGGTGGCTTAAGTGCGCTTGGACTGGTTGTTTTAGAAGATATTAAGGGGGTTCAGCCGGTATATCAGCCGTCGCCAATGGTGCGTGCCGAAGTGCTGGATGCCTACCCTGAAATTGAGACGCTACTCAACGACGTATTTGCAACACTTGACCTTGTGACGTTGCAAACGCTGAACGCAGATGTAGCGGTGAATGGTTTCTCGCCTGATCAAGTCGCAAGCGACTATCTTGATAGCCTGGATGACTAATGAATGTCGCAGATAGACGCCTTGCCATCGCCACTCCGTCAATATGGGCATTTAAACTCAGTACTGATTTGTTTAAGTGCCGCTATGTTAGGGGCCTCTTGGCTACTAGGTCTTGTTAGCGTCGCGCCTAATAGAATTGTAGCGGGCACATCTTATGGCTTAGTAGCTGCGATTGGGTGGCCCGGTGCACTGCTTGTTTCCTTGTTATTTATCGCTATGGGCGGCTTGGCTATAAGGCCAAGCCGCCTTCATGGCTATGCTCAGCTGTGTATCATTACCCTGACACTCTTATTGATGCCATTCGGGCTTATGGTAGCAGGCCACTGGCTGATTGATCCGACTCTGCCGCAAGCGCGTTTAGGGATTGGGGCAGCCTATTGGGTCGTGCTTTTTTTGCTTTTATTGTGCCTAGTGGAAGTGCGTTTACGTTTGGGGTTGTCGCGTTTATGGACCACTCTACTGCTCAGCAGCGTGGGGGGAGCGTGGCTGCTTTGTGCCGCCTTATGGCTTGAAAATTTAGCCCTTGTTCAGGAGTTTCAAGCGCGCGACCAGCAGTTTTATCGTGCCATGCTGCAACATGTGGTACTGGTCGGCATAGCGGTGAGCGTTAGTATCGTGGTTGGTTTAGTGCTCGCTATGCTAATGCGACGTTACCAACGTCTACAACGAATAGCGTTTGCATGGCTGAACTTCCTGCAAACGATTCCGAGCTTAGCTCTGTTTGGGCTACTGCTCGCTCCGCTTGCTTGGCTAGCTGCTAACGTGCCCTTTTTAGCGCAGTTAGGAGTTAGCGGTATTGGCGCCACACCCGCATTGATTGCGCTCATTGCTTATAGCCTGTTACCCATGGTGCGCAATACGTATATTGCGCTTGATGAAGTCGACCCTGAAACCTTAGATGCTGCTAAGGCGATGGGGATGCGTCCGTATCAGCGCTTCTGGCAGGTAAGATTTCCGTTGGCGCTGCCAATACTATTAGAAGGTGTACGAATTACCGCTGTGCAAGCGATTGGATTAACGGCCGTTGCTGCGTTGATTGGGGCAGGTGGGCTTGGCACGTTTATTTTTCAGGGGTTAGGCCAAGCGGCTATGGACATGGTGCTACTTGGCGCGCTGCCTATTTTGGTCTTGGCACTAATTGTAGATGCTAGTTTGGGGGCATTAGCCGACGCGCTTCGCCCCGGGGGACATAAATGATAGAGCTTTCCCATGTGTCGAAGCACTTTGGCGAAGACACAGCGGTTGACGACATATCCTTACACGTCGCGAAAGGAAAGTTCTGTGCGCTGGTAGGGTCATCAGGCTGCGGAAAATCGACGACGTTACGTATGATAAATCGTTTGATTGAGCATAGTAGCGGCGACATTATCATCGACGGACAGGCAATAGGCCACTATGACCCGGTTAAGCTTCGCCGCCGAATAGGCTATGCGATCCAGAGTACCGGCCTGTTTCCTCATTGGACGGTAGCGCACAACATTGGGCTGGTACCGCGTTTGTTAAAATGGCCTGCCGCTGATGTTAAAGCACGCGTAGAAGAGTTAATGCGTCTGTTAGGCCTTCCCACGGAAGAGTTTGCTCATAAGTATCCTCATCAGCTCTCTGGCGGCCAGGCGCAGCGGGTAGGCGTTGCGCGCGCATTGGCGGCAGATCCTGATATTTTGCTGATGGATGAGCCTTTTGGAGCGCTAGACCCTATTACGCGAGAAAAGCTTCAAGACGAGCTGGCAAAGCTTCAGGCGCGGTTGCATAAAACCGTGGTGTTCGTGACTCACGATATGGATGAAGCGCTCAAACTGGCAGATCATTTAGTCGTTATGCGCGAAGGTCGTATTGTTCAGCAGGGGTCACCGCTAGCGCTGCTTCAAACCCCCGCCGATCCGTTTGTTGAGTCGCTATTGGGAGGGTTGGAGCGTGGCTTAAAGCAGGCTGCCTTAACACGCGTGAAAGACCACATGTCGTCGCTTGGGCAGACACTGCCTGCCCAGTCGCGTATTCCGGGTGATTTTTCACTGCGCCAAGCGCTTTCAATGATGCTGCGAGACCACTGCGATAGGCTGACGGTTGTCGACCAGCATGATATGCCGATTGGTGAGTTATCGCTGCGCAAAGTGGTCAAAGAGGCCCAGTTAGACAAGGTGAGTCACCGTGACGCGTGATCGTAACCGTGGCGAATCATCGATTGCAGTTGGCCCGCGCTGGCTATGGCCTATTGGTTGGGCACTTTTGCTGCTGATAGGGGTATTGGGTATCCCGGCGTTAGAGCCCGTATTTCGTTGGCTGGAGCCAGACGCCCGTCAGGTGATTTATTCCCGCGCTGATTTTGCTTCTCTGCTGGCAAGGCACGTGTTCGTTGTTGGCATCGCAGCTGTCATTACGATATGTGTAGGCGTATTGGCCGGCATCGCAGTCACTCGGCAGTGGGGGCGAGACTTCTTACCCCTAGCCGGGCAGTTGGCTTCACTGGGTCAGACATTTCCTCCTGTGGCAGTGCTTGCCCTGGCGGTTCCTGTATTGGGTTTTGGAACATTGCCGATTATCGTGGCGCTAATGCTCTATGGCTTATTGCCGATTGTGCGAAACACGCTTGCCGGGTTGCAGGATGTAGATGCGAGTCTGAAACAGGCTGCGTTTGCCATGGGGATGACCCCTTGGCAGGTATTAACTCGCGTTGAGCTGCCATTGGCCGCGCCGGTGATTCTGGCCGGTATCCGAACATCGGTAACCATTAATATTGCCACAGCGGCTATAGGGGCGACGGTAGGCGCCAGTAACTTAGGTGACCCGATCATAGCCGGTATCGTGAATGGCAATATGGCGTATGTTTTACAAGGTGCGCTGTTGATCGCGTTACTCGCGTTGACCGTCGATAGTCTGTTTGATGCGTTGCAACAACAGCTGCGCACTCGTCTATCTGCGTCTTAAGTTGTATCCCTAAAAGTAGCAGACTGCGTTACTGTCCTTATGTTGAGTTGATCGAGGTGACACTAACCTCGACAAGATTGACCTATGCTAGATAAATCCACTGGTAAAAACGGTCAACACCAACAACACTGCCCTCAAAAGGGGTAATACAAGGATAATAAGCATGACAAACTACGTACATCAGCCGAGCTTTATGACCGGCGACGAATTCTCAATGGCTACTTTCAGCCTGCTCGACCCTGAGGGCGAGCTTTACGAAGGTGCGATAGAGCCAGACCTACCGCGTGATCATGCCAGACGGCTCTATCAAGCCATGCTGGCCACCCGTATCCTAGATGAGCGCATGATGGCTGCCCAGCGCCAGGGGCGGCTCAGTTTTTATATGCAAAGCACGGGTGAAGAAGCCGCCGTTGTTGGTGCAGCTGCTGCGCTAGACGATGCCGATATGATCATGGCGCAGTACCGCGAGCAAGGCGCCTTAATGTACCGCGGGTTCTCCATTGATGAGTTTATGAATCAGCTATTTGGCAACGAGCTTGACTACGGTAAAGGCCGTCAAATGCCGATTCACTATGGATCACGCAAGCTGCACTACATGACCATCTCTTCTCCGCTTGCAACGCAAATCCCCCAGGCGACAGGCTACGCATACGGTCAGAAATTAGCGGGTGATGGGCATTGCACCTTAACGTTTTTCGGTGAGGGTGCTGCATCAGAAGGTGATTTCCACGCCGCGCTGAATATGGCGTCTGTCCATCAAGTACCGGTGATTTTTTTCTGCCGCAACAATGGCTATGCCATTTCGACGCCGTCAACCGAGCAGTTTGCAGCCGATGGCATTGCCCCCAGGGCGTTTGGCTATCATATGCATGTGATACGCGTTGACGGGAACGATGCACTGGCAGTTTATGAAGCGACACGCCAAGCGCGTCAGATTGCTGTTGAACAGAACAAACCTGTGCTGATTGAAGCCATGTCTTACCGCCTTGCTGCTCACTCCTCTTCGGATGACCCTTCCGGCTATCGTGCCAAAAGTGAAGAAGAAGCATGGCGGTTAAAAGATCCCATACTGCGCATGCAGAAATGGCTGTTGAAAAAAGGCTGGTGGAGCGAGGAGGAGGAAACCAGCCAGCAGGAAACGTTGCGCCGCGACGTGCTGGATACCTTGAAACGGGCAGAAAAGCGTTCACCCCCACCGCTGGAATCGCTGATTACTGATGTCTATGCCGACATAACCCCTGAGTTACAGCGTCAATTTGATCAGCTTAAACGCCATATTCGCCGCTATCCAGAGGCCTACCCGCGTGGAGCGCGGTCGCTAGACCTTGAGGTGAATACGTCCACAGATTCCCAGGGGGAGGCATAACATGCCCACAATGAACATGCTCCAGGCGATCAACAATGCGCTTGATATCGCCATGGCTGAAGATGACAAAGTTATCTGTTTTGGTGAAGATGTTGGCGTTTTTGGCGGCGTATTCCGTGCTACCAGCCATTTACAGGAAAAGTATGGTAAAGCGCGCTGCTTTAACACGCCGTTGGTAGAGCAAGGCATCATTGGTTTCGCCAATGGGCTGGCTGCTCAAGGCTCAGTGCCCGTTGCTGAAATTCAGTTTGCCGACTACATCTTTCCCGCTTTTGACCAAATCGTTAATGAGTCTGCGAAATTCCGCTACCGTTCGGGGGATTTATTCAATGTGGGTGGATTAACCATCCGCACGCCCTATGGCGGTGGTATCGCGGGGGGGCTCTATCATTCGCAATCACCAGAGGCTTACTTTACACATACGCCCGGCTTGAAAGTCGTTGTACCGCGCAACCCCTACCAAGCGAAAGGGCTACTGCTCGCTTCCATTCGCGATCCAGATCCAGTGCTTTTTTTGGAACCCAAGCGTCTCTATCGTGCATCGGTGGGTGAGGTGCCCCAAGAAGATTACCAGCTTCCGATTGGTGAAGCGGAGGTCATTAAAGAGGGGACTGATATAACGCTGGTGGGCTGGGGCGCGCAAATGGAAGTCATCGGCAAAGCCGTTGAGCTTGCTGAAGAGCAGGGCATTGCCTGTGAAGTGATTGATCTGCGCACGGTGATGCCATGGGACGCGGATACTGTCGTTGAGTCTGTTCTAAAAACAGGACGTTTGATCGTCAGCCATGAAGCGCCGTTAACAGGTGGCTTTGCGGGTGAAATCGCCGCGACGATCCAAGAGCGCTGTTTTCTCTATCTTGAATCGCCGATTACTCGGGTAACGGGGCTAGATACACCTTTCCCGCTAGTGCTGGAAAAAGAGTATTTGCCCGACCATCTGAAAATTTTTGAAGCGATTCGCGAAAGCGTTAACTTTTAACGCCAGGGAGAAAAATAATGAGCGATTTCATGCTGCCGGATATCGGCGAAGGCATTGTTGAATGTGAAGTAGTGGAGTGGCGCGTTGCGGAGGGTGATCGGATTGAGGAAGATCAGCCAATTGTCGAGGTGATGACCGATAAAGCGCTAGTGGAAATTACCGCTCCCGAAGCGGGCGTTGTCACCAAGCTTTATGTTGCCCAAGGAAAAATTGCCAAAGTACACGCACCGCTTTATGCCTACCAAGCAGAAAATGACACGCAAGAAGCCGGCGCGACGGAACAGGCTAACGAGCCTCAATCACCTGTCGCTGACGCTGACAGTGGCTCAGCCAAGACGGTTGAGCAAGCCGCTGTGGCATCCAGTACCTGCAGCCTTAGTACGAGCAGCGGCAAAATACCGGCCAGCCCAGCCGTGCGACGTCTTGTTCGTGAACACCAGCTTGAGTTAACTGCCATTGCTGGCAGTGGTAAAGATGGCCGGGTATTAAAAGAAGACGTGCTGGCGCACCTGAATCAACCTTCTGCGGCCCCTAGCCAAGCACCATCGCAAGTAGCCCAACCTCCCCGCGTCGAACCGCTTCGCGGTGTGCGCGCGGTGATGGCGAAAAGAATGGTTGAGGCAGCCAGCTCCATCCCGCATTTCCACTATGGCGAAGAGATCGATGTGACCGATCTGTTGGCGCTGCGCGAGCGTCTAAAGCCACGGGTAGAAGCGCTTGGTGAGCGGCTAACACTCATGCCCTTTTTCATGAAAGCCATGGCGCTAGCGGTTACTGAGGCGCCGATCATCAATGCCCAGCTAAACGCGGAAGCCAACGAGCTGCACTACTACAAACAGTGCAATATCGGCATGGCGGTGGATAGTAAAGCCGGTTTGCTGGTGCCCAATGTGAAAGGTGTTGAGCGTTTAACGCTGCTAGACATTGCTCGTGAAGTGGGGCGTTTAACCGTTGCGGCCCGAGAAGGGCGTGTCGATCAGGCTGATCTCAAAGGTGGCACCATTAGTATTTCTAACATTGGTGCGTTGGGCGGCACCTATGCCGCGCCGATTATCAATGCGCCGGAAGCGGCGATAGTGGCGATTGGTAAAACCCAATGGTTACCGCGCTTCGACGAGCAAGGAGAAGTTCAGCGGCGAGCCATTATGACCATCACCTGGGCAGGCGATCACCGCTTTATTGATGGCGGTACCATCGCCAGGTTCTGCAATGCCTGGAAAGGCTACTTGGAAGCACCTGAAACCATGCTGCTGCACTTGGGCTAAGGTTGTTAGATATTGAGTAGCAAGAGGTTAAATAGCCAGAAGTTGGTTAGCAAGGAATGAGAAATGTCTCAGGCACCGCTCCAGCAGTTTTATATACCGGAAGAGCAGTCGGTATATCTACTCAGCCATCACGATGCCCGTAAGCTTAAAGACTGGGTAGCACTGTGTCAGGCACAGCTCGCCCAGCTAGGCTACACGGGGATTGAGCTGGTGGGTAAAGGTGCCTATGGCTTTGTATTTGCGGGCAGCGCGCAACACCAAGATGTGCCTGCCCACTACGTGTTTAAATTTTCACGTATTACGCTACCGACCCATTTACAAGAACGCCTTGAAGAAGAGGCGTTTATGCTTGATCAGGTTTCCCATCCCCGCATACCAAAGCTGGTGGCTTACCAACGCTCCCGAGGCCAGTCAATTCTGGTGATGGAGCGTGCGCCTGGTTGGAATCTTGAACAGGTGTCACTGAAAGAAGGCCGTCTCTCTCCACGGTTAGTGGTGCGCATTGCCAACCAGTTGGCCGATATTCTTTCCGCATTGCGCCGCGAAACGGGTCCCAATGCGCGTCCCGTTGTGCATGGCGACATCAAGCCGTCAAATTTGGTATTTGATCCAGATACCGAATCCATCGCATTGATTGACTGGGGATCGTCCGTATTTGCCCAGTTAGACGAAAAGCTCCAATTTGTTGGGGCAAACGTGATGGAATTAATGTCCGACAACCTGCAGCAAACCAACGCCCGGCTGGGCGATGTCTACTTTATTGGTGAAGAGCAGCTAAATGGAGCGCTATCATCGCCGCGTTTCGATGAGCAAGGGGCGGCAGGAACGCTATATGCATTAGCTTCGGCGCAATCTTGCCGCTTTGGTCATCGCGCCATTCCCGCTAGCTCGCTGGGGCTACCCTTGGAGTTTGCCCGCACCTTAGACGGCATGCTGGATCCCGACCCACACATACGCCATAAAGCAGGGGATCACTATTTACAGGCAATGTCCCGTATGGCCAAAGTAGTGATGTTAGATTTACCTACGCCAATACAAACCCCGCTAGTGCCTGTTTGGGGTCGTGCGGCGCACCAAGAAATTGATACGGTCGTTTACAGCTCCCGGAAAGCGTTTCTGCGCGAAGCGAACGCGGAAGAAACACTTAATGATGTCAATGATGTGCAGCTAGACCGCTATTACAAACAATTTATGCAGGGCATGGGGGAAACCGAAAAGGCGTTTTTGGCCTCGGTGAGTCGCTTAGGAAAATACCCGGTTGTTGGTGGTTTAGCAGTACGCTGGGAGCGAGAGGGCGTCTATATAGACTCCTCACTTAACCTGCATGATCCCGCATTAAAGCCAGCGTTCATTCAAGCCGTCAACAATATGGTGCACTTGGCGCGAGCCATCCATCGCCAAGGGGTGTTTAAAAGCTGTTTGTTTAATGCACGCCAAACGCTGCATTTAGAGCGCGCGAGTGCGGAAGAGCCTTTTCATTGTGATCCTGGCACCACGATTGACTACGAGCTGAGCGCGGTTCCAGAAATGGAAGACCTCACTCGCCAGCATAGCTACTTTGAAGACGGCCCTGATCCAGAAGAGCTACTGGTCCTGCCTGACACCATTATGCACATACTGCAACGGCTGAATGAGATTCATCACACCGGCATGATCATCTTTGAGTCACTACCAAAGCATCTTAAAATCCATAGCTATTATCGGCTACTGGACCCTAGCCGAGAGGCCGAGTTTCGGGCTTTGCTGGCGCAGATGTTGGCGTCTGTAAGCCAGATCGAGGGGTTAGGCGTGTCCGGCTTTATGAAAATGCCTTACAAAGACACGCGATTTTTTACCCATTTAGAGTGCCAGCCTGAACATTTTTATCCTAAAGACCCGCGTGATTTTTTAAGAAAGACGCCGTCAATCGGCGGTCCTCAGACTGCTTGATTGCGCCGCGATCCATGCTGAAAGCTGCTCAGCTAGCGCGTCGCTGGCCGCGCCAAACGCATTGACGACGTCCGGAATCTCCGGGCTATTCGCGCGGGTGCGGATAACAAAACTAGTCGCTGCTAGCGGCTTTCGGTGTTGTGTATTCACAAGTTGGACATCTAATTGAAGATGAATACTGGGTGGGGAAGTGTCGTACTCACTTTGGAAATGGCGCAGCTCGCTCAGTAGCAGTATATCGTGAGGCAATCGGTCGCTACTCACGCCAGTGAATAGCTGGCGCTGCTGGAGATCAGAAATTAAGCGCGCTTGAAGCATTTCTGGGGCGTCTTCATGCCAGCGTACCCCCTCATATACATTGACTACATTGCCTTCTGGGTATACCACAATACGGTTGCTGTTAAGCAAGTGACCTGCCTCCGGGGTGGCAATGCCAAGTTTTACCGGGAGGGTGGCGGTCGTGTGTTCAGACAGCGTGGCAGGCGATGGCAGCCGATAGAGCGTTGCGGGATTACTTTCGGGCAGTATTGAACAACCGGCGCTTAATACAAGCGCCGCTAATGTGACGATGCTAAACGTAAAGCGCAAGCTCATGGACGAAACTCCTCTACCTGATCCCGGCCCAGGAAGAAGTCTGTGGGACTCTCTTCAAGCTGGCGAGTAATACGCTCAAGATTAGTTAGTGTAGAACGTAAGGCTGAAAGTGCGGGAGCAATGTCTTGTGCCCCCTGCAGCATACTGTCGACAGCACCGGCATTGTCGTTAACGAGTTGTTCAATTCGTTGCGCGGCGCTGGCCACATCACGACTGGCGCTTGCAGCGCTTTGCATCATTTGCTGGCCATCTTGGCGCAATAGCTGTGTCGCCTCTTGGCTGAGGGTATCGATGCTTTCAAGGGTCGTTGTGGCTTGGCGTGATACTTCGCCGAACAGTGCCATATTTTGATCAAGCGCTGTTTGTTGTGAGGCGATCATCTCTGTGATCTGCGCAATACTCGTCAAAATAGTGCCGGCTTGTTCACGATTGCCGTCATTAAATAGTTCATTAACGTTTATCAGAATAGAATTAATGTTTTGAATCATTGTTTCGCCTTCATCAAATAGCGTGGCGATCGGTGAAGGGTCTGCCTTGATAAGCGGTGCCATGCTGTCCGTTTGATTTGCCAGGCGGGGGCTTTCTGGGGTGCCACCATACAGTTGAACCGACATACTGCCGGTAATGCTGGCAAAGGCTAATTTTGCTCGGGTATCTGTTTTGACGGGGGTGTCTTCATAGACTCGCACACTGGCAATCACTTGGCGTGGGTCGTCAGGGTTCAGCGTCAGCTCGGTAACATCGCCAACTTCAATGCCGTTGTACTGCACCTTGCTGCCAATTGATAAACCACTAACACTGCGCTCAAATAGAATGCGGTAAGGCTGATAGTTACGCTCTCCGGCGGCATAGCTCATCCAAAGTGCAAACAGCAGCGCCGCGACGGCGGTTCCCAGTGTGAACAAACCTATCAAAACGTGATGCGCGCGGGTTTCCATGTGCAGTCACTCCTGGACGTTTGCGTTATTTGAAGAGGCGCTATGAGCACGCTGAGCGGCTCGACCACGCGGGCCGTGAAAGTAGTCTTGAATCCATTCATCGTCGGTATCCGCCACGTTATCGATAGTATCCACTACCAGCACACGTTTCTGTGAGAGTACCGCGACCCGGTCGCAGGCAGCGTAGAGCGTATCTAGGTCATGGGTAACCAGGAATACGCTGAATCCCAGCGCATCGCGAAGGGTGACCAGCAACTGATCGAAGGCCGCCGCGCCAATAGGGTCAAGCCCCGCGGTTGGCTCATCCAGAAACAGGATGTCAGGATCCAGCGCTAAGGCACGGGCAAGGGCGGCGCGCTTGACCATGCCGCCAGACAGCGACTCAGGAAACTGCAGCGCGGCCTGGGGCGGAAGCCCGACCAACGATAGCTTGACCCTGGCAAGATGCTCGGCGTCTTCGCGGGGTAGCCTGGCATGTTCAATTAGCGGTAGGGCAATATTCTCTTGCAGGTTCAACGAGCTGAACAGCGCGCCGCGCTGAAACAGCACGCCAAAGCGGCGCTCTATTTGACTGCGCTGCGCCTCGTTAAGCTCGTTAAGCGTTGTGCCTAGGACTTCAACCGTGCCGCCATTGGGGCGTTTCAAGCCGACGATGCTGCGTAACAGCACTGATTTGCCGGTGCCAGAACCGCCGACAACGCCGAGGATTTCCCCGCGTTCAAGGGTTAGATCTAAATTTTCGTGAACCACATGCGTGCCAAAGCGGTTCACTAAGCCTCGAACCTTAATGACCGGTAAGTCGTTTTGCTCTATCGGTTTATCTGAATTGATCACCAGCCCATCTCCATAAAGAATAGCGCGGCGACGGCATCAATTAGAATCACCATAAAAATCGATTGAACGACACTTGAAGTGGTGTGTTCTCCCACCGACTGCGCGCTACCGCTGACCTTAAAGCCTTCCAGGCAGCCGATCACGGCGATCACGAAGGCAAACACCGGGGCTTTGCTTAGTCCTACCAAAAAGTGTGTCACCGATACGTCTTTTTGCAGCGTGGCCATAAACTGGGTAAGTGAAATATCCAGTGACAGGGAGGTGACCATGGCGCCGCCCGCTAAGCCGCTGAGCATACCTACAAAGGCGAGCATGGGCAGACTAATTAACATCGCCATTACCCGTGGGAGTACCAAAAGCTCGATAGGATCAAGCCCCTGCGCTTGGAGGGCATCTATCTCTTCATTGGATTTCATGGCGCCAATTTGGGCGGTAAAGGCACTAGCGGTTCGTCCCGCGAGTAGGATCGCAGCGAGCAGAACGCCGAACTCTCGCAAGAATGAGAACGCCACAAGATCGATGGTATAAATTGTGGCGCCAAAATCCTGCAAAACGGTAGCGCCAAGGAAAGCCACCACGGCGCCCACCATAAAGGTGAGTAGCGCAACGATAGGGACGGCATTCAGGCCGCTCTGCTGAATATGGGCCACGGTGGCCGTTAAACGCCAGTGACGTGGCCGCAATATCAACTGGAAAAGAGTGGCCACCACCAGGCCAATAAAGGCCAATAGCTGGCGCTGCTGGGACCAAAGCCCCACCATGTGTTGACCCACGCTGGCAAGTGCTTGGCTAATGCGCGAATAGGAAGGCGTGTCAACGTCAAGCGGCGCTTCCATGGCTTCGGCAATACGCACTAGCAACGCCTGCTGCTCTTTCGGCAGTTCGGCTGCCCAATCTGCTACCGATTGCGCTTTCTCAACGCCAATCAGCTCCACAATGAGTATGGCACCAGCGGTATCAAGGCGAGTTACTGCTTCTAATGAAACCGCCGTATCCGTTGGCTTGCCAAGCTCAGTTTGAGTTTCACTGTGCTGAAGCGCCGCTTTGATATGGCGATAATTGGCAAGCGTCCACTCGCCTTTAAGGGTGACTGTTTGGTCATCACGCGCTATCCACTCGCTTGGCATCCCCACTCCTTGGCGCTCTTAGTATCGATGCACTTGTTTAGAAGTCTATGATGCATTCAAACGAGCGTTAGTTAAAGGTGCTTTGTAAGCTTAAGAAAACATGCTTATGAAAATTCTCGCCAAGCGGCGTAAGTACTTAGAAAAACGCGCCCGGTCAGGGCCTCTAAAAAATCGCTCTTTTTGAGCTGATCCATAACGGGGCCCTTCACCTCGGACAGATGAAGTTTCACATCGGAGTCTTTTAAGCGCGCATTGATCGCATCCAGGCTCTCGAGCGCTGATGCATCAATTAAGTTAACGGCTGAACAGATAAGAACGACGTGCTCCAGCTCAGGATAGCTAGCGACCAAATTATAGACGGTATCCTCAAGATAGCGGGCGTTCGCAAAATAGAGGCTTTCGTCGATTCGCAGTAGCGCCACATTACTGACGGTTTCAACATCGTGGCGTTCGGTATTGCGGAAATGCTCGGTGTCCGGCACCCGGCCCACCAGCGCGCTATGGGGGCGGCTGGTGCGATACAGAAATAACGCGATAGAAAGACTAACGCCGCCGAGGATGCCTGCTTCGATACCTTCAACTAGGGTGAGCAGAATGGTGACGGCCATTGCGGCGAAATCACTGCGAGAATAGCGCCACGTTTGGCGCAACATGGGGATATCGACCAGGGTTAAAATAGACACGGTAATTGTCGCGGCCAACGTAGCAATCGGCAGGTAGTAGAGCCAGCCAGTAAACGCCATCGTTACCAAGGCTATTCCCAGTGCAGCAAAGGCTCCGGCCGCGGGGGTTTGTGCCCCAGCATCATAGTTGATGACCGTGCGCGAAAGGCCACCGGTGACCGGCATGCCACTGGTAAACCCAGCGGCTAGATTAGCGGCACCTAAGCCAATCAGTTCCTGATTAGGGGAGATACGTTGGCGCCGTTTTGCTGCCAACATTTGTCCCATGGAAACAGACTCGACAAACCCCACCAAACTAATGAGTAGCGCCGGGATGAACAGGGCGCGCCATAGTGACGTATCTGCCCAGGGAAAACTTAGCGCAGGTAGCCCGCTTGGAATAGCGCCGACAATGGCAACGCCTTGGTCGGCCAACTGCCAATGCCAAGCAGCCAGCGTGGTAATAATCACCGCAAAGACAGGACCCGCCTTGGTGATTAAATCGGCGAGCGTTCTAGGCAAACCAATAGCGCTAAGGCTCTGCTTACCAAAACGCCGCATCATAACGAGAAAAAACAGCGTTCCAGCGCCGATTACAAGCGTATAGGGGTTAAAGGTGGGGAGATTAGGAAAAAGCGTTATCACACGCTCTACCAGCGTAAAGCCACTGCTGGAGATACCCAATAGGCTTCCCAGTTGACTAACGGCAATCAGAATTCCCGATGCGGTTAAAAAGCCCGAGATAACCGGATGACTTAAAAAATTGCTAAAAAAGCCCATTTTAAGGGCACCCATTGCCACCAATATGCCGCCAGAAAGTAATGAAAGTACCAGCGCAGCTTGCAAATAGTCGGGGCTGCCGGGCGTTGCTACAGAAGAGAGCGCAGCGCCCGTCATTAATGCAATGATGGCCACCGGGCCTACGGCTAGAGTGCGGCTTGTGCCTAAAAAGGTATACAGAAGTTGCGGCAAAATACTGGCATATAGGCCCACTACCGCGGGCAAACCAGCAAGTAGGGCATAGGCTAATGACTGCGGAATCACCATCACGGTTACGATGAGTCCCGCTAATATATCGGCACCTAGCAGGCGCTTATGGTAGTGGGGCAGCCATGTAAGAATAGGAAAATAGCGCTTGAACATAAGCTCCTTGCGTCAGCTTCGTTTTTTAAACCCCAACCACTGGTGAGTCCGTCAGTTTAGCGTGTTGTGTAGGCAATAATGGCCTTTGCTTGCAAACAAAAGCATGTTCTGACCCGAAAGTGCTACTTCATTCATTAGCATAACCCGTTAAGCTGACTGAAAAGTGGCTAATCGCTCCTTCTTTATTGATTGACTGCTCAATAACGTCAAATAAAAAAGAGTACCCCACATGCGACTACTTTGGCTATTAGTGCCCTTGGCAGTGCTAGGTGTTTCTGTTTGGATGATGACTGGGTCTGGTGTTTTTCCCTATGCTGCGCTGCTGTTGGCGACGGGGGCTGGTGCAGGTTTAATGCTCGCAACGATGATGTTGGTTTACTCTGCTGATCAAGCGCGTTTGACGAAACCCATTCATGGTTTCAAGCCCATTCGCGACTATGGTTCGCTTCGCGCGATGGCCTATCGGTTGATGAATCGAGCAAGTAGCACGGCTATCGCCTCGGCAGAAGTTTCTCATTACGCTGATCTTATGGCGCAACGCCTTACTAAGCAGGAGGCCATGGCCAGTGATGCGTCATCGAGTATGAACGCTATTAATACCGCCATCATGCAAGTGAGTGTCAGTGCTAGCCATGTCGCCTCGCTTGCCGAGAGCGCTCGTCAGGCAAGCCATCACAATCATGATGAGCTGGCTGATATTATTGGTGATATGAGTGATGTTTCCGAGCGCTCTGATCAGGCGCTGGAAATGCTATCGGCGCTTAACGACAAAATTGAGCGTGTCCGCAACGTGACGTCGATGATTGAGGGAATAGCAGAACAAACGCATCTGTTATCACTCAATGCTTCTATTGAGGCAGCTCGAGCGGGCGAGCATGGACGAGGATTTGCGGTGGTCGCGGGCGAAGTGCGCAACTTGGCACTCAAGACGTCAACGGCGACACAAAGCGTCGATGAGCTTGTTAAAGATATGCACCAGAGTGGCCAACGTGTTGTTGGTACCATGGGAGCGCTGATGAACCGCATCAGAGAGCGTTCCCAAGGAATGCAGCAGGTGGGCAGTAGTCTTGCCACTATCACGCAACAGTTCGATCAAGTTGAGCAGGAAATCACCAGCGTCGCAGAAGCAATGGAAAGCACCAAAGTCCATAGCCAAACAGTTGCTGATAGCTTACGTCAGCTGGAAGACGATGTAGATGAGGGCAATCGCGATATGCGCGATTTAGCTCAGCAAGCTCGGGCGTTAATGGACGCTGCAGAAGGCGTTGATGGCGAGCTGGCGCAGCAGCGTTTACAGGGGCGTCATCAGCATGTGTTTAGCGTTGCTCGCCAAGCGGCGAACCGTATTGGTAAATCGTTTGAAAAGGCCATTGCCTCCGGTGCGTTATCAGAAGCGTCGCTGTTCCAGCCTGATTACAAGGTCATGCCTGGGACACAGCCACCGCTTTACCACACAGGCTTTGATGCATTCACGGACTTACAGTTACCCAGCTTGCAAGAACCTTTGCTTGCTGAGCATGGGTTGAGTTACGCCATTGCATGTGACCGCAACGGCTATGTGCCGACCCATAACGCAGGCGTCAGCCGCGAGCCCACCGGTGATTACGATCACGATCTCAAGTATTGCCGCAGCAAACGCATTTTTGATGATCCTACGGGCAGTCGTTGCGGCGCCCACGAAAAACCGTTGCTGCTACAAACCTATAAGCGTGACACGGGCGAAATCATGCACGATCTTTCGGTTCCCATTTACATTAATGGCAAGCACTGGGGAGGCTTTCGCGTGGGCTACCAGCCTGAAAAGACGAATAACACCAGTGCAGTGAGTATTGAAAAACCTGCGGAAGAATTAGCCTCAGGAAGCCACCTGCTGGCGCGAACGTGATTGCCAAGAGGACCAAGAATATAGCGCTAAGCTCGCCCAGATCATCACAAAGGTCGCTAACTGGATGAGCCCTAGAGGCTCGCCAAAGATAATGATTGCAATCAAAAACTGAATGCTGGGATTGATATACATCAGAAACCCTAGCGTTGCCAGCCGTAAGCGTCGTGCAGCCCCAGCAAAGGCCATCAAGGGCAGGGCGGTTAACACACCGCTAATTATTAGTAGGGTGCTCATCGGCACATTATGAATAAAGTGAGACTCCCCCTGCCAACTGAGCCAAGTGAGCGCTATTAGTGCTAGTGGGAATAGCAACAGCGTCTCTACAAACAGGCCTGAAAGCCCATCAAGAGGCACTTGCTTGCGAAATAATCCGTAGCTACCAAAGCTGAGTGCTAGCAATAGGCTAATCCAGGGCAGTTCACCCAACATCAGGAACTGGATTGCAATCGCTAAACTTGCCAAACCAAGAGCAACCAACTGGAGGCGAGCCATTACTTCGCGTAGCACCAGTACGCCCAAGGCAATGTTGACCAGCGGCGTTAGAAAGTAGCCTAAACTGGCTTGTAATACCTGCTTGCTTTCAACAGCATAGATATAGAGGCCCCAATTAAAGGCAATCAGTAATGCGCACGCGAGTACGCGCCCCAAGCGCTTAGGCTCAACAAGTGCGCTAACCACTGGCGTCCATCGGCGCAGTATGCTGATTAGCCCGACCAGGAAAAGGCACGACCACAAAATCCGATGTATCAGGATTTCAAAGGCGGGAATGCCATCAAACAGAGCGAAAAATAGTGGGAAGCAGCCCCACATAATGTAGGCAGTTAAGCCAAACATAACGCCCTTGACCGCTTCAGGGTCCCTTGATGCGGGTGGAAACATAGCAGCCTCACTAATTAAAAATGCTAATCTAGCACATAATTGACGAACACACTGATGCAAAGGAGACATGGCATGAGTCAACTGAAAACGAGCTTAGTGCAGTGCGATTTGCGCTGGGAAGATCCTCAGGCCAATCATGCGCATCTTGAGCAGTTATTAGGCGAATTAGATAGCCGCGATACCGATTTAATTGTGTTGCCAGAGATGTTTGCTACGGGTTTTACCATGAATTCACGGGAAATGGCCCAGCCCATGAACGCGAGCCAGAGCGTTGCCTGGTTACAGACGCAGGCCAAGGCGAGAGGCTGTGTCATGACCGGCAGCGTGGCAATTGTCGATGAAGGGCAATACTTCAACCGCATGGTATGGGCTACCCCCAGCGGCGACTTGCAGTACTACGATAAGCGCCATTTATTTCGTATGGCCGGAGAGCATGAACGCTATGGTATGGGCAACAGCCGGAAGATCGTTGAACTGAAAGGCTTCAGGCTGCTATTGAGCGTATGCTACGACCTGAGGTTTCCCGTTTGGATGCGTCAGCAGCCAGCAGAGGGCGAACATTTCGAGTATGATGCCGCGCTGTGTGTGGCGAACTGGCCTGCACCCCGGCGTCACCCATGGCGCACGCTTTTACAAGCGCGTGCAGTTGAAAACCTAGTTTATGTAGTAGGTGTAAACCGCGTCGGTGAAGATGCCAAAGGACTCGCCTATAGCGGCGATTCCATGCTGGTCGATTTCAAAGGGGAACCGCTGATCGACCACCCTGCAAACTCTCCGTTTATTGAAACGGGGACGCTAAATAAAACGGACCTAGATGCTTTTCGAGAAAAATTTCCTGCCTGGCAAGACGCCGACCGCTTTTCGCTTCTGCCAGGAGTGGGTCAATAATGCGCCTTGATCGCTTTTTGAGTGAAACAACCCCGCTAACGCGCAGCTTAGCAAAGCGGGCGCTAAAAAATGGCGAGGTGACCCTGAATGGCGAGCCCATCAAACAGTCGGCGACCCAAGTTGACACCCAGAACGACGAAATAAAACTCAACGGTGAGACGCTAGCGCTGGTTGGGTTGCGTTACCTGATGATGCATAAGCCACTGGAAGTAGAGTGCACTGCCCGCCGTGGGCTCTACCCAAGGGTGATTGACCTCATTGATCTACCCAAAGTAGAGCGACTGCAGCCGGTAGGGCGGTTGGATGTAGATACCACCGGCTTGTTACTGCTCACTGATGATGGCCAATGGTCCCATCGTGTCACCTCGCCGCGCCATCGCTGTGCCAAGGTATACATTGCAGAGTTGGCAGAGCCTATGGAAGGTAGCGCCGCTGAGTGGGCCATTAACCAAGTAGAGGAAGGACTTCTACTGGATGGTGAAGAAACGCCAACGCAACCTGCCGTGCTGAGGTTTATTACTCCCCAGCAAGCGGAATTGACCATTACAGAAGGGCGCTATCACCAAGTAAAACGCATGTTTGCAGCCCTAGGCAATCACGTCAATGCGCTTCATCGCCGTTCGATTGGTGATGTGGTCTTGCCAGATGACCTGGCACCTGGTGAGTGGCGGGAGCTTACACCTGAAGAAATTGCCAGCTTCTAAACACACTTAGCGTCACTGCTAGTGGATAAAACGCCTCGGTCAGCACACCCGTGCCAAGACCGGGGCGTTTTTATTATGAGTAATTAATTTTTATACCGTTATCTTACTTCTGCGTTCATGCGTTGCCAGCTTGAAAAAACGCCGAGATAACCTCTTATGTTAACTAGGTAGCTAGTGCAAGTGGGCAGCTTCTATCAACGCTTTGGTATAGGGGTGCTGTGGGGCGGCGAGTACTTCCAGGCAATCGCCTTGCTCTACCACATCGCCATCTTTTAGCACCATAATGCGGTGGGCCATAGCGCGCACCACGGCAAGATCATGGCTAATAAACAGGTAGCTTAGTTGGCGGCGTGCCTGAAGTTCTCGCAGTAGCGTGACCAACTGTTTTTGTACGGTCCGGTCTAATGCTGAGGTTGGTTCGTCCAGTACCAGTAGTTCAGGTTCTAGGATAATGGCCCGCGCCACTGCTATGCGCTGGCGCTGTCCCCCTGAAAACTCATGAGGGTAGCGGGCAGCACAGCTTTCCGGCAGACCCACTTCTCGCAGCGTTCGATGCACGCGTTCGGTGACTTCTGCATTGGTCAAGTTAGGGTAATGAAACTGCAGGCCTTCACTGACAATATCAAATACCGGCATGCGCGGAGAAAGCGCTCCGTAAGGATCTTGAAACACCATTTGTAGCCGATGGCGCTGGCGTCGAAGCGTGTCGCCAGAGAGCTGGCTCAACGTGGCATTGCCCAGTATCACCTCACCTTGGCTAGCGACTAATCGCATAACCGCTGACGCCAGCGTCGTTTTTCCAGAGCCTGATTCGCCAACAATGCCCAGCGTTTCGCCAGGGGCGATGGTTAGGTCGGTGGCTTTCAGGGCCTCAAAAGCGGGTGGCTGGCGCTGAAAAAGTCCTGTCCTCGGGCGCTTGAAGCTCACGCTAAGCTGGCGTGTGGTCAAAAGCGGCGTGGTATCGGCAGGCTCAGCAGGTCGGCCTTCTGGTTCGGCGGCAATAAGGGCTTTGGTGTAGTCGCTTTGGGGATTATTAAATACATCGGCAACGCTACCGGTTTCCTGGATTTTCCCTTGATACATGACGCATATCCGGTCTGCATGGCGACGTACCAAATTTAAGTCGTGACTGATAAACAGCACACCCATGCCGTGATGATCGCGGAGTTCTTTCAGCAGGGCTAAAATCTCTTGCTGAACGGTCACATCGAGCGCCGTCGTTGGCTCATCCGCAATCAGCAGTGCCGGATTATTGGCAATGGCCATGGCGATCATTACCCGCTGGCGCTGGCCGCCAGAAAGTTGATGTGGCCAGGCGTCAAGCAGTTCGTCAGGACGCGGTAGTTTGACTTGTTCTAACAGTGCCTTGGCCCGTGTACGTGCAGCCTGCCCGCTAAGGCCCTGGTGTAAACGAAGGGTTTCACCTATTTGCTTGCCAATGCGGTGAAGCGGGTTGAGCGACGTCATTGGCTCTTGGAAAATAAACCCCACCTGATTACCGCGAATACCATTCCAATCACGTTTGCCTAGTTGGTTAAGGTCGGTCTCTTCTAACCAGCGCTGACCGCTTACGCTAGCATTGTCAGGCAGTAAATTAATCGCGCCCAGTGCAGAAACCGACTTGCCCGAGCCAGATTCCCCCACGATAGCGAGCGTTTCGCCCGCATTGACAGTGAGAGAGAGGGAATCAACAACGACGTTGCCATCGAAGGAAACAGAAAACTCGCTTAAGCGCAGTAGTGGTTTGGCAGTGTTTGCGTGATTAGGCATGCTTGGCTTCCTGGGCGGGTGACTGATGCTGCTTCACATGTCGTGGGTCGAAGGCATCGCGAAGTCCTTCACCAATAAACACCAGTAGTGAGAGCATAATGGCAAGCGTCATAAACGCGGTGATGCCAAGCCATGGAGCATGCAGGTTGTTTTTGCCCTGTGCCGCGAGTTCGCCAAGTGAAGGCGCGCCAGGTGGCAGACCAAAGCCTAAAAAGTCCAGCGCGGTGAGTGTGCCAATGGCACCAGTGAACAGGAAGGGGATAAACGTCAGCGTGGCTACCATCGCGTTAGGTAGCACGTGGCGCCACATAATCAGCCGAGAAGGGAGTCCCATGGCCTTGGCTGCACGCACGTACTCAAGATTGCGTGCGCGCAAAAACTCGGCGCGCACAATATCAACCAGTCCCAGCCACGAAAACAACAGCATGATGCCAAGTAACCACCAGAAACCGGGTTGCACAAAACTGGCCAATATAATCAGCAGAAATAGCACCGGTAATCCCGACCAGATTTCCGTGATGCGCTGTCCGATGAGGTCTACTTTGCCGCCAAAATAACCCTGCACACCGCCCACTACTACGCCCAGTACTAAAGAGCCTGCGGTGAGCACCAGGGCAAAGGCAACCGATAGTCGAAACCCGTAAATGACTCGCGCTAATACATCACGCCCTTGATCATCGGTACCCAGCCAATGGCGCCTATCTGGCGGTGCAGGCGAAGGTCGTGTCATCAGCATATCGAGAGTTTGATAGGAGTAGGGAATCATCGGCCATAGCGCCCAACCGTGATCGCTGATTTGCTGTTGGACAAAGGGATCTAGGTAGTCGGTACGGGTGGGTAAGAAGCCGCCGAATTCGGTTTCCGGATAATCGACCAGTAGCGGTACATACCACTGCCCGTCATATTTCATTACGAGAGGCTTGTCGTTGGCGATCAGTTCAGCCAATAAGCTGATAATAAACAGAACGCCAAATAGCCACAGCGATACTCGGGCGCGGCGATTGGCTTTAAATGCTGCTAGGCGACGCAGCGTAATCGGCGAAAGACGCGAGCTGATAAATGTCATGTTTATGACTCCCTCGACGCAAAATCAATGCGTGGGTCTACCCATACATAGGTCAAGTCGGATATTAGCTTTAGCAGCAGCCCGATCACTGTATACAGAAATAGCGTTCCGAAAATGACGGGGTAGTCTCGCTGCATTACTGCCTCAAAGCCTAATAAGCCGAGGCCATCCAAGGAAAAAATTACCTCGATGAGCAGTGCGCCGGTAAAGAAAATGCCAATCATTGCAGAGGGCAGCCCAGCAATGATAATCAGCATGGCATTGCGGAAAACATGGCCATACAAAATACGCTGTTCGTCGGCACCTTTGGCCCGGGCTGTCAGCACGTACTGCTTATGAATTTCATCCAAAAAGCTGTTTTTGGTCAGCATGGTGAGAGTGGCAAAACTGCCAATCGCGGCAGCCAGTACCGGTAGGATGATATGCCAGAAGTAGTCTTTAGTTTTGCCCCAAGCGGATAGCTCGGAAAAATCGGGCGATGTTAAGCCGCGTAGAGGAAACCAATCCAGGTAAGTGCCACCAGCAAATACGACAATAAGCAGAATGGCGAACAAAAAGCCCGGAATGGCATAGCCTACGATCACCAGACCTGAGGTCCAGACATCAAAGCGAGAGCCGTGTCGTAGCGCTTTGCGGATGCCTAAAGGAATAGAAATGAGATAGACCAGCAGCGTTGTCCATAAGCCTAATGAAATAGACACGGGCAGGCGCTCGATCATCAGTTCAATCACCGGTCGATCACGAAAAAAGCTGGTGCCGAAATCGAAGGTGAGATAGTCCACCATCATGCCGATAAACCGTTCATGAGCAGGTTTGTCAAAGCCAAATTGCTGCTCTAACTGCTCGATAAAGCGCGGATCGATTCCACGCGCGCCCCTAGAGTCATCACTAACTTGTATATCCGCGCCCCCCATATCCAGGCGCGTGCTTGCCATGGCGTCGGCCCCCTCAAAGCGGGCCAGCATTTGGTCGATGGGCCCCCCAGGGGCAGCCTGAACAATCATGAAGTTAAGCAGCATGATGCCGAACAGGGTCGGGATCATCAGTAGCAGTCGGCGTAAGGTATAACGTGCCACAGCGCGCTCCATGAGTAATTGGGGGCCAAAAGTTATTGCCGGTAAGCTGTTATAACGATGTTGAAAGAATCTATGTTTGATGAATCTAGGTTGGCGAAATCAGCGGCGTCGATGACGGCGTTGTAGTTCTGCTTCTCGATCGGTGTTTACCCACCAAGCGTCTAAATCCATGGCATAAGCTGGAAACGGTTCTGGGTAGCCAAATTTATCCCACACAGCAATCCGCGTTTCGCCTGAATGATAGTGCGGAATGACATAAAAGCCCCAGCGCAGCACGCGATCAAGCGCTTGTGTAATAGTATCAAGCGTTTCACGGTCATCAGCACGAATCAGTTGCTCCACCAGCGCATCGACAGCCGGGTGGGCAAGGGCCATGCGATTGCGACTTTGGGGAGCCTCTGCGGCAGCACTGGTCCAAAAATCGCGTTGTTCATTGCCAGGATTGTTAGACTGAGGGAAATGGCTGATGACCATATCGTAATCGTAGCTGCGCACTCGGTTAAGGTATTGATTGATATCGACAATGCGTAGCGATGTTTGCACCCCAAGGCGTGCCATATTGCGTAGCATGGGTTGCACAACACGCTCCAGGCCCGAGTCGTAGAGCAGTACTTCCAGGGTAAGCGGTCGGCCTGTTTCACCGTGCACCAACACACCATCTTCTACGCGGTAGCCAGCGTCGCGCAGCAGATCAAGCGCAAGCCGCAGGCGTTCACGCAGCTCTGTGGGGTGTTCAATGGGCAGCGGGTCAGTGAACAGTCGTTCTGAATGATGGGAGTCCATCAACGCTTCACGAAAGGGTTCGAGTAGCGCAAGTTCTTCTTCTGATGGCGTTCCAGTAGCTTCCATTTCAGAATTTTGAAAAAAGCTTTCCGTGCGCCGATAGGTGCCATAGAAGATATTGGTGTTGAGCCAGGGGAAATCAAACGTGAGGCTCAGTGCTTCTCGAACCCTTGGGTCCTGAAACTTTTCTTCGCGTAAGTTGAAGACAAACGCCTGCATCATGGAGGGGTTAACATCGGGCACGGTAATCCGCTTAATTAAGCCGTCTTGGTAGGCAGGAAAATTATCATAGCCAATGGCCCAAGTGGCCGCACGTGCATCAGTTCTGAAGTCGGTAAGGCCTGCTTTGAAGGCTTCCCAGGCAATATCACGGTCGCGGTAGTACTCATAAACAACACGGTCGATGTTGTAGCGACCCACATTGACGGGCAAATTCTTACCCCAATAGTTGTCATCTCGTTGATAGACAATGCGCCGTCCAGGATCTACCTCGCTAATGCGATAGGGACCTGACCCAGGGTGTGCATCCAGGGTCGGAGAGCTGAAGTCGCGGGGTTCCCAGTAGTGACGAGGTAAGATAGGCAACTGGGCCACAATCAGTGGCAGCTCGCGTGACTCAGTGTCATTAAATTCAAAGCGCACTTGATGATCATTTAAGGCGACAGCGCGTTCGACACCGGCGTAATAGCTACTGTAGAAGGGGTTGCCTTGTTCACGCAGCAGGTTCAGTGAGAACACCACATCATAGGCCGTTACCGGCTCCCCGTCCTGAAAGCGAGCTTCTGGGCGCAAATCGAACTCTATCCATCGGCGTTCAGGGTCCAGGCGGACGCCTTCTGCTAGCAGCCCGTACAAACTGAAGGGCTCGCCTGGATTGCTGACCATCAACGAGTCATAAATATGTGAAATACCGGTAGCAGGCGTGCCGCGAATAATAAATGGGTTGGTAGAGTCGAAACTGCCCCCCACGGCGGTACGGGTAATCGTTCCGCCCTTGGGGGCGGACGGATTAACATGGGGGAAGTAGGCAAAATCGGGAGGTAGCTGCGGGCTATTGTAGAGAGATAGCCCGTGTACGGTCTCGACGGGGGTAGCGGTGTTGTTTTCGACGTCGTTTTCAGAAGCCAACAGCGACAGGCTCAACAGCAAGCCGCTGGTTAACAAAAGTACTTTGGTAAACAACACACCGCGTGGCATTGGTAACTTCCTGTAGCAACGAAGGCTTAGAAACTGGGCTTAGCACCTGAACTCAGACCCTGGGCTTAGAACCTGGGCTTAGAAACTTAGACACAACTGCTGAGTCACAGTGGCGGCGCTAATAGTAACTGAGACATAGCCAAGAAAGACTGCGTTTTAATCCTAGTTAACAAAGCCTGGTTAGATTCCCCAAATTACCGTCCTGAAAGCGTCAGCAGTTGACCTGGCTTCAGTACCTCTGGCCGTTCAATCGCATTCCATCTGATCAGGTCTTGTTGCGTGACATTATAGCGTGACGCAATCACTGACAGGTTATCGCCACTTTCAACGCGGTGAACGCTTGGCGTGCTGGTTGACGCTAATGCAGTACTGTTTGGTTGCGAAAGCTGAGCTAACACCTGAGTGTCGACTTCTTCAGGCACAAGTAACGTCTGTGCGCTGCGTGGGTCAAGGCTGCCATTCAGCAAGCCAGGGTTTAGCTCGGCCAGCGCGGATTGACTAACATCCAGAAGCTGAGAGGCCTGTGCCAGGCTTACTGGCTGCTCTAGCTGAACTTTGGCAAAAGCGGGATCAGGATGAATGTCGGGAAGTGAAACCCCGTACTGTTCCGGATTATTGATGATCGTCGCAATGGCTTTAAGTTTGGGAACGTACTGCATCGTTTCGTGGGGCAGTGATAGTTCCCAGTAGTCGCCTGCAAGGCCTTGGCCCTGAGCTTGGCGTTGCGCACGGTTAACGGTGCCAGCACCGGCGTTGTAAGCGGCCAGCGAGAGCATTAGGTCACCCTCATACCACTCATCTGCCTGCATTTCCAGGTAATCAAGCGCTGCTGCGGTAGACGTCACAACGTCTAAACGTCCATCGTAGTTGCCGTTGCGAACCAGACCTAGTGCATCTCCGGTACCCGGCATAAACTGCCAAAGCCCAGCGGCTCCTCGATGGCTTCGGGCGCTGGGGTCGAAAGAACTCTCAACAAACGGAATCAGCGCGATTTCTCCAGGAAGGCCACGCTCGCTCACTTGCTGGGTGATCCAAGCAAGCCAGGGAGTTGCTCGTTCCGTGATAGCGACAATATTTTGCGGGCTGGAACGGTAGTACTCTATCCACTTGTCGACACGTGCTTGAGCATCGGCGGGGAGATTTTTTTCCTGCCACTGGAAGCTGTCACGTAGTGTGCTCCAGGCATCTTGGGGTTGTAGCTCAAGTGCTTCCCAGAAGTGATGCTGAAAGGCATTGGGGCGGAAGTCGGGTAAAGCGGGCGCGTCATTGAGGGCGCTGTTAGATTGGTATGCTTCGGTAGTAGAGGCTTGAGAGCTGGCCGCTGCGGCTAAAAATAGGCTCACAATAACAGTGCTTCCAGCGCTTAGTAATAAGCGCTGGCGAATCGTTCGATAAGTCATAGTCGGTTCGTTTTTACTCGATAGCGTTCTTAAAAACGGTTCTTCCACTCGCGTAAAGTGGTGAACGTGGCGAGATCATCATCATTGACCCCATGTGTACCTACTGCTTGACGCACACTATCGGTGCTCACGCGCAAGTAGGGGTTGATCTTCAGCTCGCGTCCTATCGTGCTGGGTAAGGTAGGTCGGTCTAACGCCCGAGCCTTCTCACACTCCTGCAGTGCATATTTAACGTCTTCGTTATCAGGATCTGCAGCACGAGCAAATGTTAGATTCGCTTGCGTATATTCATGCGCTGCAAAGACCAGCGTATCCTCTGGGAGTTCCGCTAAGGTTTGCAGAGATGCAAACATTTGCTCTGGCGACCCTTCAAATAAGCGGCCACAGCCACCACAAAACAGGGTGTCGCCGCAGAAAAGTAGCGCAGGAATTCCTGGAGTGAAGTAACTCACGTGATCTAATGTATGCCCTGGCGTGGCCATGACTTCAAAAAGACGCCCCATAATACGTACTTCATCGCCGTGCCCTACCTGTTCATTAATACCTTCAATAGTAGGATTGGAGGGGCCAATAACCCGAGGCGAGAAGCGTTTAATCAACTCTGTAAGGCCACCCGTATGATCATGGTGGTGATGAGTGATTAAAATCGTATCAAGCGTTAAGGATTCACGCTCAAGAAACTCAATGACAGGTGCTGCTTCACCGGGATCCACCACGCAAACGCTTTGACTGGTATCCTGTCTTAATAGCCAAATGTAGTTATCGCTAAGTGCGGGAATCGGTGTCACGCTCATCATGGGCGAGATCCTTTAGTTCAAAAAATAGACGCTCAATTAGACGCTTTCGAATGCGCTTACGCTGGCGTTCAAAACGTTAAAAAGCGTTTACTGTGGAGGGAAGCGCTGTTCATGTCAACTTCGTCAACGGCAACTCGGCTCGCCCAGCAAATGGCGGAAAGCCAAGCATACTGGCAAACAGCGGCTGGCCGTTCGCTATGGGAGACGCAGCGAGCGTGTTTGGGGCCGTTGGTTGAGGGGCGCAAAGGTGGCCACAGTTTAGAGATGAGTATGGGCCCGACGTTGATGACGATGTCAGCCATTCCTCATATCATTCGCTGGTCACCGACGAGAGCAATGGCGGAGGCTTCGTCCACTTTAGTCTGTCCACCAGATCACCTTGCCTTACCAGACCGCAGTTTAGAGGTGGTGGTTATTCATCATTGGCTAGAGCATTTGCCAGACGCCCATCACACGTTACAAGAGGCTGCTCGGGTAACTTCTGATAGCGGTGTGTTAGTTCTGTTTGGTTTCAATCCGCTAGGATTAAACGGGTTAACCCAGCGTTGGCGTAAGCAGCAAGGGAATTTCCCTTGGAGCGGACAGTGGCGTACGGCTAGCCGTTTGCGCGATTGGCTGGCGTTTGTCGATTTTGACGTAGAACGCGTAGACTATTGCTGTTTTCGGGGGCCGATGAGCACCACCTGTGGAGAGCGCTGGGAAGCGTTGGGCCGCAGGCATAATTTACCGTTGGGTGAAAGTTACATGATTCAAGCGCAGCGGCGACAACGCCATGCGCCGGTAGAGCGTCTTAAATTTGGGTTGCGTGCACCGATCACTCCCACTTCTCTGGGAGCTACACGAACCGGTGTGTCTGCGCGATACCACTCAGGTCAACGTCGTCTAGAAAAGGATAGTGAAAGTGAGTAAGCAAGCAACCGATGGGTTGCCTCGCGTTACGGTGTATACCGATGGGGCCTGTCGAGGAAATCCGGGCCCAGGTGGCTGGGGTGTAGTGCTGTCAAGCGGGCAGCATGAGAAGACGTTAAAAGGCTTCGAAGCAGATACCACTAACAATCGTATGGAATTAATGGCGGCCATTATGGCGTTGCGAACGCTAAATAAACCGTGTGAAGTGGCTCTCTGGACCGATTCCCAGTATGTGCGCCAGGGGATTACTCAATGGATTCACAATTGGATTAAACGAGGCTGGAAGACAGCGGCCAAGCAACCGGTTAAAAACGCTGAGCTTTGGAAGACCCTTCACGAGGAAACACAGCGGCATCGTGTCGAGTGGCACTGGGTAAAAGGGCATAGCGGGCATCCCGGCAATGAACGCGCCGATGCGTTGGCTAACGAAGCCATTGATGAGCATAACAGGAGAGCAGCATGCGCCAAGTGCTGTTCTTCTATACACAAGACGTCTTTGTAAACAGTATCCGAGTATAGATAATTCAATGTTTTAATGCGAGATATAGAGTCGGTGTTCCCTTAAAATGTAAACGTTGACCTGTTTTTAGGTTTTCCTGTTTACATTTTTTATCGCCTCCTCAAAGATTCATTAATCTCGACTGAGTATTCCAGGAACTGTTTAGACCGCTTAGGGAGAGCCTGTGTAGTCATATCAAAGAAAGGAGGTACTGTCGGTAGTATTGAGAAAAGCTTAGTGTCAACAATGTGGAGTCAGTAACTTGCAACTCGCTCTTACCCTCCTGCTCAATAGGGGGAGGAGGGTGCTCATTATTTCCTGTTTCGCCCACTGTGTTGCCATAGGTATGTCTAGCGTATGATCCGGTACTGCTCCCATTTACTTTCTTTGACTGCAGCGTTGATTGATCTTCCGGCAGATCATTCGCGATTCTTTGTGAGTACTTGCGCAAAGTAGGCTCAGCGATGACATAGAGCCACGCCTCTCTGTCTTCAGCACCTATCTTTCTCAAAATTCGGCCAAGCACTTGCCTATAGTGAAGCTCTGTGCGAATGCGACTGAGGTAGCAGCATACTGCAAGTCGCTGTATATCTGTGCCTTCAGAAATCATGCTGACTGCGACAATCCAACAAGTGCTGTCATGTCGAAAGCGGTCAATTAATTGTTGAGCCCTTGGAGTTTTACTGGTGACTACGACATGACTTTGATGTTTGGCATGCAGTAGCTCCGCTATCTGATGGGCATGTTCAATATCCGTTGCCACAACGAGCCCACCAGCTTTTGGGATCGTATTTCTAATTTCAGTCAACTGCTGAATACCAATATCTAGTACGGCATTGAGAATGTCGTCATGGCGCAATAGGTCTTCGTAGCTAACAGGTGACTCACTGAGCAGTTGAGAGAAGCATGAAAACCCCCGAACGGACTCAGTGTTCTCTTTTTCTTCGACGAGCCTAATTACTGGGTTGTCAATTAACGTAATCCTAGGTGCTCTGCAAACGCCATCGTTTACGGCACTTTGAAGGTCATAACGATAGTCACAGATCAACTGCCCCTCTGGATCAGAGTACCTAGCTAATGCGATAGGCAGGTCATCAGAACGCCAAGGGGTTCCAGATAAGCCGAGAGTATAGGTCGCTTGATCCTGGATATTTCGAATAATCTGCTGTCCCCACGTGTTACTTAGTAGAGGATCGTGGCCTGCACAGTGATGGATTTCGTCGAAGATAGCTAATATGCGAAATTTTTGAAAAAGGTCCCAAAAATCTTCCGGTTGATACTCCATTGATTGGTAAGTGTAAGCGGCGCCTGATGATGCAATGACGTTTCCAAAACGCTGGCCTAAGACAGCAGAAAACGTACGCTGCATACCTGCTACCACTTCACGCGTAGGAGCAAAGCAAATAACGAAGTCGATCAGATGGTCTTCAAGTAACAACTTGGCTAGTTCGGCAGCAAGACGCGTTTTTCCGCTGCCAGGTGTTGCCTGGACGAAAAAATCACTGTGATTCAAATAGTGTGACTTAGCAAGATCTAAACACTCCGCTTGCCATGCTCGCAGTTCCGTCATGATGCACTGAGGTGGTCAAGGGCTTTCTCTAGAGCGCTGACACACCCTAACAGTCGTGAGCTACGCTCATGAGCCTTACGGCAATCACACGAAAGGGTATTTTTAAGCTCTGGATGGTCATGCATAAGCTGCTGAAAGGTCTCTACTTCTCCTAGCGATTCTAAAAATCGGCTTTGTGCCTCATTCAACTTTTTTTCCAAAACTGTGTGGCTATCGGAAGCTGCCCTTTTTCCTGATTTGCTTTCTTCGGTTGGTGGCGAGCTTACGTGATTGATAGCTGGCTCATTAAGCATTTGAGGATGAGTGCGTTGAAGCCACTCGGCAAAGCCATCTTTACCAGTACCTAGATCAGTCTCCATCAGTTCAGTGCTCACGTGATACAGCTGGCCACGCTTGCGTCTCTCACTATCCTTTTCAATCAAATGAGCCTTAACCAACTTTTTGATTCGCTCATAAATGAAACGTCGCAGCGGCGCTTTATGCGCAGGTTGTATTTCGTACAGATCCAAATACTGATCCCGAAGGTTTTGAACACAGAATGTTGAGTTTTCTGGCTTCAGTAAGAGCTCAATGATCCGACTATCTATGTTCGGAAGGTGATGGGGCATGGGTATAGGCATCAAAGGGGAAAAAATGCGGATTATAATCCGTGGCTTGATTGGCCGCAACGCCCGATAGTCCAGCCTCATGAACAATGAGGCTGGTATGGAAGAGCTTGCAGTCGCCATCGGAAAGAGCATTAGAAAAAAGCGTCAAGAAAATGGCTTGTCTCAGGATCGCTTTGCGTTGATAGCAGACATTGATCGTAGCTATATGGGCAGGATAGAGCGTGGAGAGGTGAACCTCACCATTGAGAAGCTGTATAGAATCGCAGCGATATTACAGTGCGAGCCGATAATCTTGCTCCCCAGGATGTCTTCCATCAGCTTACCGGCCCCTCGTAAGTCAAATAAAAGCGGAGGTAGCGAGGGGAGATAGCTTTTTTTGCGCTTACAATTGATTTGCTTGTAACTTAATAAGGCATAGCTACACAGGTCATGTATAACCGTAGCCAAGCGCATGTGAAAACTAGCGGGTACGGCCCACAAACTTTTAATTTATTAATTACAGCTAATTATCACCATTCCAAGCTACTTCCAAAAAACGCTACTTTGCTAATACTTAGAACTCATCTTCATTAATTAGGTGAAATACCATTCGCTTTGCATGAGTTAGGTTACTTTTAGCCAGGACGTGCCAGTCGTATGCTTCGCTTCCCGGTATCATTTCCTGCCCCACTGCACAACGGTCTCGCTCATAGCGAAATCTTGTTCCAGCAGGTGATTGCCACTCGACAACATTGTCACCGCTAAACACCGGCTTCAAATCACTTATTTTTCGTATGCTCATCACATCAAGCTACCTGAAAATTAACAGAGACCTTGATAACCTATTTTCTTGGGTAACGCTAATACCATTCATATATGGGTAGCAAAGTGCAGCTTCCCTGGTAAAACATACCTTTGGCTTGAGCAAGCTTTTGGGCTTGGGAGGACACATCGTAATACCTTATGACACACAAGAATTTTCTACCCTGCAAAGTAGACACGATCAGCCATGACGTGAAAACATCGACACCGCCAGCATCGAGTGCTTGCTTGGCATCCTGAAAAGCTGACGCCAATCACTATTCGCACTGGTGGACACATGGGCGATGATTAAGTGATGCCGACTATCGATCGGTTGAGTGGATGAAAATAGCTGACGGAGCGTCCTGCCCAAAAAGTCGTTTCTGGCGCTCCTTTGCAAGCTTTCCATAGCGTCTATTCAGTGGGTTTTTTAGGCTCGTACCAAAGGCTACAATCGGTCCGCCATCTTGAGTAAAGCTATCTCTCCAGATATCAAACCGGCCATCAACACATTGTGTGAAAAGAACCCCAGCCTGCCAAAACGTGACAGGATTATTGGTTTCGCACATGATCTTGAACCAGTGTCGAGCCCAGCTATTATACCGATAGGCAGTGATCGCCGCCGCGTATGCTTTGCCGGGAAGGCCCTCGGTATCTTTGAATTCCGCTAATATCCTTTCACTGTGTGGGCTTTTATCGCAAAAGCCGGCAACCATAAGCCCGCGAGCAATTTGGGCTGGTTCGAGCTGCGCAATCTTTTCATCGATATAGGTATCAAGAAAAGCCCCTTGATTGCATTGCAATGCGGATAATACTTCGATTGCAATCGCTTGGTCAGTTGCCGCGCTGTCCAATCGCTTTCTACGCAACGCATCAAATGATGAAGATTTGCCTCCCTTCCATACGCTAATTGATCCAAGATCAACGCCGCTCTTACCGAATGTAAACCTTACCAACGGGCGGCTATGTGCCGTTCGCTCAAATAGCAGCACACTCTTCTCAGGATTGGTGTCTGCAATCGCACTAGCCACCAGCAGAATGAGATTGTGGACGACTGGGAGCCTAGTGTCGTTGATCTCCATGAAGTGGTCACCCCACTTATTTATAATTTCGGGATCGATAACTGCCAACGCCGCAAAATCCTCATGCGTAAGGTGATCAAGAATGATATGCGCTTTTGCTGCTGTCAGCTCTTCCCTGAAAGCAACGAACGAGTCTTTATTATGTTTTTGCCTATCACGGAATTCATTATCGCTCTCGGATAAACGTCTGAAAAAATCTTCTATATTCTCTGAGGGCGTCTCTCGCTCTGAAACAGAGAAAAGTATTGGATTCTCGGAAAAAATATACTCTGCCTCCAACTCAATTTCAGGAGTAACCAGTTCAATCGGTAGGCCGACTGCACAGTGAATAGAGGCATCAATGCGTTGAGCTATTTGTTGAACCGCTGTTCTTTTGAGCACCGTTGCTGCTCGCCCATAGAGTGATGATGAAATCCGGTCTATAACCATACTCTGATCGGTGAGTCCGGCTTCTGCAGCCTTTAGCAATGCAAGAGAGCCATACCAGTTCTCAAAATTATCTTTGCCCTCGGACAGAACATATTTCCAGTCACTCTCCGCTACCGCCCTTATTAGGTCGGGATGCCCCGAGTGGGCTGCCAGACCGAGTGCGCTGCGGCGAAGCCGTCCCTCTTTCGAAGTAATGGAAGACCGGGTGAAATCGCATATCTCGGTTGAGAGTTCTGCGCCCGTCGCAGCCGCTATCTCAAGAAGTAGGTGCTGCCTATAACATTCCGTACCCTCGGCCAGGGTTTCTTTTAAGAAACGGTCAAGGATCTGTGGATCAGGAGTTTTGGTTTCATCTATGAGTTCCAGCAGGAGTGGCTGATCCTTGGTCGTTGCCAGCAGAATTTCAATCTGCTCGGAGCAATCAAGGAATGGAAAAGCGATGAGCAATTCATACTGCAGCAAGATGCTCTCACTTTTTGGCAGTCCTTGATTATCGCCTGCTCCTTGTGCATTTTTCCATTTTTCGACCAGCGCCCGTGCCTGATTCGCCGTGACGAGCGCGCCATGTTCGCGCAGCTCCAATAACCCTTGTCGAAGCGATATGTCGGTGCGTTTTACAACGTTCTCTGCAAACTCGCGAAGCTTAGCTGCGGCGGCTTTCAGTCCAAAACGAGCAACGACAGGCAGGGAATCAACAAAAACGTGATCCTGAGACGATTGCCCTCTGCCCTGTCGGAGTGCGGTGAAATCAAGGCTCTGGTAACGCTGGACAGTTTGATCCATGTTAGCAGGTACCGGTGCTGACGGATCACAGGGCTCTATTTTTTCCTTTGCAGGGAATAGGCCAAGTGGCATCTGACGATCTTGGGTTAGTTCCTCATAAAGGATGCTAGCTTCCCGATCGTCACCTGAATCGCCCGTTGCTCGCAAGATTCTAAGCAGAGCCCACTTGCCTGTTTTTGAGATGGTATCAGAGTTGAGGTCCTTACAACTTTGCAACAGTGAACTTCGCGTCTCTGACCAATCACGAAGGTTCAGGCTAATGAGGGCAAGGAAACTCTTGCTTGGCACCTGATAGGAGCCGTTAAGCGCGTTGGCAAAACTCCAGTCAGTAAGCTCGTTTGCAAACGGTGCGAGTCTCTTGCCAGCCAGCAAAGTCAAAGCAAGCCCTGATAGTGCATCCAGATTACCCTCCATTTCTATTAGACGTCTCTGACGAGTCTTTTCGGCGGGTGAGAGGGCAGCAAGCTTGTCATCCATTTCCGCTCGCAGCTTTTCACGCTCCTGCTTAACTTTGTCCTGGGGATCACGACGGACATGACAATGCATACGGCGCTCCACCGCCAGAGAGTATGCGCGTAGCCAATCCCGAACTTCCTGTGCTACCGAGTCCCAGACGGCACTTGATTTTGCAGCTTGAACAAGCGCCGCTTGTATCCAGTCGAAGTTTGGCTGGTGACTAGAATGCAAACAGAGATTCCGAGCCGCCTTTGCGATATCCAGCGGTCTTTCCCTTGCTAAACTGACCAAGGCGTCAAGCGAATCTGGCGGTGGGTTCTGAAGCTCGGCGAATCCCTTAATAAGTGCCTGGGCAATCTCAGGTGAATGCTCATCCTCGTCAGCTGCGCATACTGTAATTGCCGCTTTCACTGCCTCAGCCGTTTTATCCAGCGCTTCGATCGGCTCAAGAACCTCCTTGAGAGCATCATCAAGACTACGGTTGTTGCGCTTGGCTTTGCGCAGATTTTCGATAATGGAGAACCCAAGGGCCAATGTTAGCCCCTCATCCCTGAGTTCGTATTTTTGCGGCTCCCCGGGGACGGAGGAATAGAAGCGGCCTTCGGCAACCGCTGGAACTTCGTTGTCAAAGATGCGCAGATCGTCCTTTACTTGGCTCGTAGCGCGTATTAGTAGTTCCTGCGCTTGCCCGCGTAGATGTGCTACGAATTCGATAGGATCATCGCCAAAGTCTTCCTTGATTCCTGCCATGATATGCTCGAACAACAGGCGTTCGATGCTAAGTTCCTCAAATATTGCAACGTCATCGCCGAAAACCTCAAGTGCAATCGACAGAATGCGAGGATTCCTTAGGAACTCTGCAACAAATGGATTGAGCTTGTTAAGGGGAACTAGGTGCCTCCTTAGAATGCTGTCACGTTCGTCAGCATTCCATTTGGGAATTACTACTTCTTTAAAGGGGTATTGCAGCGCCTTCTTAACTCGCGTGTTGAAGTAGTGTGTGCGTACCGTGAGTACGATGCGACCGCCACGCTGGTTAACATAGGTAGCGACATTATCGACGATCTTTCCCCATTTTCGGTCGGGGCGCTGATTGATCCCGTCGAAAACGAAAACAAAGCGCGGACGTGCCGGTTTGTCATCAGCTTTCCATGCCTTCAGTCGTCGCCGCCAGCGTATTATGCTCTTATCGCTTTTTTCATCGTTGGTTTGCGCAATGAGTTTTGCGATCAGAAGTGTCTCTATGTCGTCCTGTGTAGAGACCTCTGAAAAATCATCAGGCGTTAAAAACACCAGAAGAGGCTTGTCAGGTGGTGCAAGCCATGACTGCAACACAATCCATGACTTGCCGCAGCCTTCTTCACCATGGACGCAGACAATATTGTCCTCACCCATATTCGATAAATAGGGTTCCAGTTTATTGACCAAGCCTTTGCGGGGTAAAACGGTGACAGTTTTATCTCTGGGTGCGAGGGGTTGACTGAGATTGCTGCGTGCAATGGCCTTTTCAGATACAGTATCTTCAAACCACTCTGCGTTGGCCTTTTCTGCCATCGCTGTGGCCATTCCCGGAGCGTCAAGACGTTTGCGAATTAATTTCTCACTATCCTGAAACCGAGCATCTGAACGAATAGCATCCAGTGCATCAAGCACATCACTCAAAGCAATCTGATTGTTGAGATTGGCTTTCAGAAAGGCCTCGGTCTTCAGACCAGCTATTACGAGTGCTACGGCTAGACGTGGAAAGTCGAAAGGAGTCCAATCGAGGATTAGAACGCTGATACCTTGCTGTGCGCCATCGGTACGCAAGTCATCCGCTAGCTGGCTAGGTACTTCGCAGGTTGCCCCTAGCACCCAAACGAAGTCTGCGTGATCGTTGTGGCGAACAAAATCAGGTATCTTTGAGATCACTTCTGAACGTCCTAGAGTGCCATTGTAGCGCTTTGCCTCGAAGGCAACTTTACCTTCAAAAGATGCCTTGCCGTCTACTCCACGCTGGTAGCCACTGCTCGCAAGCCGAAAGGGGATGCCAGTTATTCCGTCAAGCGCTTCGCCAATAAGCCCTTCAAAGCCATCTTCTCCCGTTGGCTTCAGACTCAGTAGAGCTTTCCTCAGGTTTTCGATATGGGTTATCAATGGTTCGGTCATTCAGGGTCTCATATCTACCTGTTCAAAATCGATGAAAGCACATGCTGCTTTTTCTTGCATGGCCGCTTTTGGGTCGTCAGCTGTCATGGATCGCACGTTAAATGGCTTCCTTTGGCTGCACTCCACGGAAACAAAACGGGTTTTCTAGCCCCCGTCGGGGTCGGATTCGGGTCAGGTGTAAACCCCATGCTCTATCCTGGCTATCAGGTCTAGCACCTGCTGAGGGTTTTCTTGCATGACATCGGCGGGGCGCTTCCACCCAAGCCCTATAGCCTCATGATGTAACCAGCGGTCTGCCTCTGTTCGATCACCCTCAAACAGCTTGATTGCCATACGCCAGACTTCGATTGCGATTTGTTCTTCCGTTTCATCAGTGCCGAGCATAGACCAACCCTCTTTTTCTGCAGCTGGCTCCAGCGTGGTTTTGCTTGAGGATGCTTCCCCGTAGCCGATCATGCGGCTTATAGCGTCGATTGGTCATCGCAGCCTCCATCAGGTAACCGAAAACGGACTTCTTCCTATATATAGTAAGGTTTACGCGCTTTCTTTGCCTAAAACCAGCCTCGCAGATCGTCCCAGCGGTCTAGTCACTTGATGTACAGTGATGGTTTCTCGCTCGTTTGGTCGGCTTACTAACAACCCGCATGACCACCGCGAGGCACTTCGCCAGCATGCTGCCAGAGCGGGTGAAAAATTACGTAAACAGGGAAGTGTCTCCAGTGCGGTGATGGTATTCGTGCGCACCAATTCGTTTCGACAAGATTTGCCGCAGTACAGTAATCGGGTGGTAGTGACATTAGATCCACCGACGGATGATAGCCGCGAGTCGATTCACGCAGTCATTCAAGGGCTACGACAGCTATGGCGTAAGGGGTTCGCTGTGATGCCGCTCGACCTTTCTCCCAAAGCCAACTGACACTAATGAAAACACCGAAAACTACAGCCGTAGCTAAACGCAGCGAGTGGCTAATGGCCACTGTAGATCAACTCAATCGCGAATTAGGCAGAGGGACGATACAGCTCGGATTACCCCCTGCAGGTAACGCCTGGGCATTACGCGTTAAACATCGCACCCCACGGTACACCACGCGTTGGGATGAGTCGGTGAACGTTAAGCTTTAATTTAAGCGACAAGGCTTCTAATGAAAAAAGCTCAGAATAATAAGCATATCTAATAATCTGGTGCTAAGGTGGTTTAGAAAATAGCCGTGCGTAATCTATATGGAGAGCAGGATGCCATCAGCCCAGCCATTGAACGAGGAGCTTTTAGAACGCATATTTGCATACCGTGCGTTTGATCTGCGTGATCACTTCCCACAACCGTTGGAAACGTTTCGGCAGGCACTTGAGTGCTTACAAAGCGATGAATCTTACTTGCCGGACATGAGCGGTGAGATTGTGGCTTATCTTCGGGATGGCCGCGCACTGCCTATACCCGAATATTTTTTCATCCTTCAGGTCGGTAACAGTAGCGCTGTGGTGCCGCCGCAAGAAAATGATTATGTCTGCGCAGCTGTTGAAACCTGGTTACGAGAAGAGTTGTTGAAGACATCGACAGTTTTAGAGAAAGCATCAACGGTCAGGCCTGCTCGGCTCAACATACTGCTTGACCAATGCGACCCACATGCCCCAGAACCTGATGATATACAGGCATGGCAGCACATGGGGAATGTGGGCAGAGAAATCATCGACTCACCCAGCAGAGAAGATATTTGGGAAGTAGCAGTGCAGGTAATGGGGGAAGTACATGCAAGGCGTTGGATGAAAACAACGCACCCCCTTCTTGACTGTAAAAGCCCCAATTTATGCATTGTGACAGATCCGGCAAGGGTTTATGGGCTTGTGTTACAAATGAGTACAGGGGCGCATGCTCCGCACGGCGAATAAATGCTTCACTGTTAGGCTCCTGGAGTAAGAAATTTGGACGAAGTATTTGGTAAAAACGCTATCCTTCTATTGGGCGCAATGTTTGCTGCACTTATAGCGGGCTATTTTGCGTTTACAAACCTGGTGGCCTCTAAAGAAAATAAAGTTTCAGAATTTAGGCAGGATTGGATAAATTCCCTCAGAAACTCAGTCGCCCGCTACATTTCGTCATTAACGTACCTGTCGACCTTGTACATACATTACTCTGCGCGTCCAGAAGAAAAGCGCGACAAGTTTGAGATGGCCAGGGATGTTGAAGAAATATATGCAAAAGTGAACGAATCGTACAACGACATAATTTTCCGAATAAACGATCGAGAGAAGAGGAAAAAAGGAAAGGAGTTGAATGATGCTTTCTTAGATGCCCTGTATAAGACTAGGAAGCACTACCAAAAAAATGAACTGGCAGAGGCCCGATCCGCCTGTGAGCCCTTGCGAGAAGCGAGTAAGCCGCTACTAAAATATGAATGGAAGAGAGTTAAGGCCGGAGAGCTCAATTATAGGATTTCCAAGTACTTTGCAATATTTGTTCTAGTGTGTGGGCTTATTGCCGCGTTCGTTAATGCTTCCTATATTTTGGGTGCAGGCAATGAAAGTACTACAACTGCCGAAGCTAAGCCTAACCAATCAATGCAGCTGACCGCTGACGTGTCGGTTGATTGAGGCGTTAATCAATGTTGACTAAAAAACCGCTCTTGGCCGAATGCAGAGCCTCAAACTATTCTGGTGGCGAGACGACAGATAACTACCCAAAGCTGACTTCGCATATACAAACATACGTCACAGGCAGGGTGCTTGAACGTCTACTTACTGCGCTCAAAAACAAGTGGGCGACTCAGTATAATTGCACCGCAAGTTCCGCCTTGAACACATCCTACTGATGGCTGCTGCAACTCATCAGAAACTCCATTTGATTATTTATAAGGAATATCAATACCGCTGCGTAACGCTTGTTTCCGTATAAAAATTATTCAAGGGAATGGGAGCTTTCAGAAAACCATGCATATTTCAAAGCTAACATTGGTCAACTATCGAAATTTTAAGAACACCACGTTAAGCTTTAAGCGAGGTGTCAACACGATTATTGGCGAAAATGGTTCTGGTAAATCGAATATCCTCCGCGCGATACGTCTCCTGCTAGATGACAATATGGTGCGAGCTGCCCATCATCTGGATGATTCGGATTTCTGTCGTTCACTAGAAAGGTGGCAAGGCCATTGGATTATCATTAGTGTGGAATTCGATGAGATCAGCTCTGACGAAGCCGTGCAGGCGCTATTTCTTCAGACCACCGCCATGCTGGAAGATGGGCCGCTCTCAAGGGCGACTTATAACCTTATCTTTCGTCCTAAAAAGGAAATTCGTCTCAAGCTAGCTAAGCTCGGGGACTTCGACGTTGATGAACTAGAGGAAATTCGAGACGCGATCACAATCGATGACTACGAAACCATATTTACAGGAAGAAGTAGCGCTGATTTTTCTGACGAGTCGGTATACGAATCGATCGTTGGTGATTTCGATATGTGCTGTTTCAGTTCTGAGACGGAATTTCCGGAGATCGGATCTAGAGTGCCGGGATTTCTTTCAGTTACAAAAGAGGTTTCTCTTACGTTTATCCAGGCTTTGCGAGATGTTGTAGCTGAGTTTCATAATAACCGCACGAACCCGCTACTGACGCTTCTGAAGAGTAAAAGCGGGGATATCGATGCAGGATCAATGCTGCCCATCGCTGAGATGGTTCGCGACTTGAATACCTCCATTGAAAGCCTTGATGATGTACAGTCGGTTCGCCAGCATATCCGTGAGACGATAAAAGATGCTGCTGGTGAAACCTACTCCCCGGCTTCGCTTTCTATCAAGTCTGACCTGCCAAACGAGGCGGAAAAACTGTTTCAATCCCTACGCCTGTTTGTGGGGGAGTCTGATGATGGGTATGAGGGTACGATACATGAACTTAGCTTGGGCGGGGCAAACCTGATTTACCTGACGCTTAAACTCCTTGAATTTAAATATCAGCGTGAAAAGCTCGCTATTGCCAACTTCCTCCTAATCGAAGAACCAGAAGCTCATATCCACAACCATATTCAGAAAACCTTGTTCGATCGCATTTCTTATAACGATGCGCAGATCATCTATACGACACATTCAACCCAGATCTCCGAGGTTAGTAATGTAAGCAATGTTAATATCTTGGGTCGTCAAGGCTCTTTCTGCGAAGCCTACCAACCGGCTACAGGGCTTGATGCCTCACAAGTCGTGAGCATTCAACGCTACCTTGACGCGGTGCGTAGCAACCTTCTTTTCGCTAAGAGCGTATTGCTGGTTGAAGGTGATGCCGAAGAGATACTTGTCCCAGTCCTCGTAAAGAAAGTCCTGGGACTGAGCGTCGATGAACTGGGCATCAGTGTCATCAACATTCGTAGCACGGGTTTCAAAAATGTCGCCATTTTATTTCATGACATGCGTATCCGTAAGCGCTGTGCCATAGTCACCGACCTTGATACGATCTTCTTCGGTGTAGAGCCAGATTCAAATGATTCGTCCTCCATGGCAGCGAGGAAGCTCAGGGCGATCGGCTCTCAGGAATCTGGCGCCGTTCGCAAAATCAATCTCGATAAATTTGTAGCCGGAAATCCTTGGCTAGATACCTTCTACGCAACGCATACGTTTGAAGTTGATTTCGTCGCTGCAAATAACCAAGAGGCACTCGTTAGAACTATCCATAAGGTGTATAAGTCCCCTCAGACTATTGCTGAAGCGCTTGAGCAGCTCCACTCAGGTGAACTACACCAGGAAGGCTACCGGACGCTCTTGATGGCCGAACAAGAAGGAAAAGGCTGGTTTGCGATCCTGCTCGCCAATGAACTCGATCACCAGGTTGTGATACCTGCCTACATCAGGAAAGCGATCCTGTTCGCACATAGTCACTTCTCCCGTCCGCTGATTGCCAGGATTCTTCAGTATCGTGCCACCTGCCTATTCCATGCCGATCCTTCAGCACATACGCGTTTAGCCATCTTCGAAGATAAGCTCAACCGCTTTCGGCAGGGAGAAATCACACTGCCAGAGATTAGAGCAGCATTCGCCTTAGCAGTACCTTACGATGCCATCGACCCATTCTTAGCGGAGATGATCTGATGTTTGTTTGGGAAGAGGGCGAGCTTAACTCGGAACAAACAGCCGCAATAAAAGAGTCATCGAGCGTCTTCCTAATTGCGTGTCCCGGAAGTGGAAAGACGCGCGCACTCACGTACAAAATCGCTTATGAACTTTCCCGCCAAACGGACAAGCGGATCGTCGTTGCGATCACTTATACGCATCGCGCTGCCGACGAGATACAAGAGCGTATTGAAGACATGGGAGTTGATACGTCTGACCTGTGGATCGGAACTATCCATTCCTTTTGTCTCGAGTGGGTTATCAAACCCTACGGTATCTACCAGCCTGAGCTTGCGCGTGGGTACCGCATACTTGATAAGCATGATCGCGAACTCATGCTTAACCGGCTATGCGCCTCTTATTCGGGGGTGACCCATTGGGATTGCGATTACTACTTCAGTGAAGCTGGATACCACCTTGGATGTGCCGATGCTAGGAAGCATGAGGCGCTACACAAAATCCTAGGTGAGTATTTCCACGAGCTTTCAGAGAAGCGGCAGATAGATTTTGAACTCATTCTTTGGTTTGCGCATACGCTCATGCGTGATCAGAAACATATCGCGCCGCTGCTCTCAAATGTATTTTCCCATATCTTCGTGGATGAGTACCAAGACACGAAGCAGATTCAATACAGCCTTTTAACCGCTATTCTACGCGCAGGTGCTGGGCGAACGAAGACTTTCATTGTCGGCGATCCGAACCAGGAAATCTTTGGTTCACTCGGAG
The DNA here is from genome assembly GCA_030440445.1 of Halomonas sp. KG2. Classification (NCBI taxonomy): domain Bacteria; kingdom Pseudomonadati; phylum Pseudomonadota; class Gammaproteobacteria; order Oceanospirillales; family Halomonadaceae; genus Halomonas; species Halomonas sp. KG2. The sequence goes on from CP098528.1 coordinate 2,114,396, forward strand.
GTTATGCGATTTCAGTGGCCGACTTCCGAGCACAGGCGGGAATCCCGATCAAAGAAATGGCTCTCAGTCGAAATTATCGCTCGAGCGAAAGAATCATCAGCCACTTTTCAAACTTCAACGTGCATGCGACTAGCATTCAAGGTGTGGGGACAAACGCAACGTTTCCAAGTGTAATTTCTTACAATCAGCACATAGCTCATACTGATCTACATGATGAGTTGGTTAGGCTGATCCAAGTGAGCCTCTCCGCAGGGCACGCACCCGCGGAGATATGCGTAGTCGCTCCGTGGTGGGTATTGCTGGCGTCAACTACGCGCAAATTAGTGGCAATGTTGCCAGATCAACAGTTCGACGGCCCGGGCCTAGTCCCTTTTAGTAATGACCTGGACAATTTCTGGTTCAAACTATCGAAAATCCTGCTGACACAGTCTTCGCCACACATGCTTGTTCGACGCATGCGTTGGGCTAGAGATGTAATCAACGACCTCAATGATTTTGGCTTCAACACGTCAAGTCTGACACAGCGATTGCTATTGAGAGAGTGCAATGCACTCTCGATTGGCGAGACGGATGGACTTGACTACCTTGATCAAGCCTTTACCCAGCTGTTTGAGCGGCTCGACATAGTTTTAGATAGCTTTCCCCCGCTCGTGGAACATCGTGAGGCATTCTTTCGCAGTTCAAATGTAAGAATTGAAAGGCTTAAGAAGGATGGGGCTAGTTATATCACTGATATATCTTTCTTCCGGAAAGTATTCCGTGAACGAACTGGTGTCACTGTTTCGACCATACACGGGGTCAAGGGTGCTGAGTTCGACGTTGTCATCGCTTTTGGTCTTCTTGAGGGTATGGTCCCTCATTTTAATGAAGCTACTGGCCAAGTTGCTGCCAAGAAGCTACTTTATGTAATAGGCTCCCGCGCACGCAAGCATCTTCACCTTATATCAGAGGTAGGTCGCCCCCGAGGGCGCTACGCGCATTATGTAGCAACTGAGGTTCTAGACTCATGCGCATTCAGTTATAACGAATGTTGATAAGAAAGAGTCTCAAAATCATGGCTATTTCCGCTTGCAGAGTGTGGCACTGCCTGAGATGTAACAATGCACTATAGCCTTTCGTACAGTTAAATTTTGTGTGCAAGGGTACTAAATTATCTAGGACGTACTTGGCCGCTGTTGGTTGGATGCGTCCCTTTGATGACAAAGTTTACTCTTAACTTAATGATCTCAGGCAATGGATGTGATGTAACTCAAACTAGCGAGGTTAATGAAATACCATCCGAGTCTGACAGTTCCTATCATCATCGGCAGCGTTCAGAATTCATCCAATACCTGATTCAAAAAACAAAAAAGCGCAAACCACGAGGGATAACGCTTCCAGTTTCAACCAGCGTTAGCCAGTGGAGATCAGTTCCCGGTGGAGAATGGTGGCAGCACCAAGGCGAATTGGATGAATCGCGATGCTTGTGATGTAATTAGGTATAGACCCCAATTGCACGTTGTTTGATTAAATATATCGCTTTAGCCAGCTATTTTAGATGATATTTAAAAGTAGAAGTTATATTTTAAAAATTTCGAACATTGCTCTATCGAGTCTTGCTTTTATTTCATTAGCCAATTTTAACCGACGAGGGCTAATAAATTCCTGAGTAGGTTTGATAACTAACCTGTACATTCTGTTTTGAAGCTTTTGTATATCAAGAGCTGATTTGTGAATTCGATCATCTATATTGGGTAGCGAATCCAATTTCAATTCATTTATCATATTGTAAGCTTCTTGCTGTTTTGGAGCTCCTAGAATAGCTGAGTATATTGGGCCTGGCGCAATTTCAATATTTGAATCGTAGCTGTCAAAATAAGGGTGTGGCCAACGAAAATCACCAGCTGAAGGTAGTAAATGCTTGGCATTTTGCATGTTTTTGTCGCCAAGCTCTTTTGTGGACTTCTCCATATTGCAGGGTTGGCATGCAATTACTAGATTGAGGGGGTGAAATGCCCATTTTCTATAATAAGGTTTTGACTTATCTAAGAAATGCTCTATGGCCTCACCGATATTTCTTCTCTCAATGGAGATTGGCCGCCGGCAGTAGTAGCAAGTCTGTTTCTGTGAGTCTCTAATTGAATGACGAATTTTATCCCTGAGGGGTTTCAAAGCTTTGTCGCTCCATTCAATCTCCTTGTCTAAATATTTTTTTATTAAATGTTCATATATTTTGTATCTAATGATTTTTGCATGATTTCTAGGCAATGGGTCTGGGCAAGTCATGATGGTTCTTCACGTGAAGTAGTGTATGTAAAATATCGTGCAAGGGATCGCCTGGTTCTGGCTCGAGTTTTAGAGAAAGTAATTGTTCTATTGAGCTATGAAGCTCATTGGAGATTAAGTCGCCCTTTGCAATATGATTTAAGCACTTTTGGGTTAATTGAACAACTAGTATCGATCTAGACGAAAATATTTTGAATTGGTCCTTCAGCATAGTGTCACTTGTCTTACCATACAATTCTGAAGGCTGCCATTTCTGTCCTGAGGGGAAGTTACAAGTAACAGCGTCCTCGTTTTTTACGCTGCCTGCGATCAAAGGTGAATGAGTGGCAACTAATACTGTTGTTATTAAGTCTCGTAGAGCTAGAGTCTTACGCATATCTTTAAGGATAGTTTTTTGCCACTCGGGATGGAGCGAATTTTCTGGTTCATCAAAAAAAACTAATGATCTGGCTTTAACGCAGTAAAGTGCCCCAAAGAGGGCTATCATATACGCCCGTTCACCTGAGCTTAGGTCAGATAAAGAAAATATTTCTCCTTTTCTCTTGATGGAAATTGTCTGAAGTGAAAGGCTTTTTTCATCAAGAGATTCCTTTATTTTAAGAACTTCAAAGTTGGATTCATTAGAAAATAAGTCTATCGTTATTTCATTAGGAATAAAGTCAGAAATGTTAGATTTTTTATTTTTCCCATATCTTAAGTGAAGCTTTATTTCTGAAGATATTCCGAGTCGCTCAAGACAAAATCTAAGTGCAGTAGGCTGAGTTAAATGTAACGATTGCGCATTTAAAATTTCGTTGACGATAACCCGGAACGGTGCAATGTCTGATATCATGTTATTGGCTACTTTATAGCCTAGGTAACAGATAGCTTCTTCGTTTCTTGTTGACCTCCAAACATCACGCGGGTATTTGTCATTATGTGTTCCAGATAGACAAATAATTTGTCGAAAAGATTTTTCACCTAGGTCGATATTATTAATGGCAGTAGTAGTGGCCAAGCTGAAGAAACGAGATTTTCCTGTTCCATTGTTGCCGGTCAGGATATTTACTTTTCCAACATGAATGCTGGACATCAGGTTTCGAAAACGTGAATCTTCAGTTTCCATAATATGCAAAATCCTTATTTTGGGTTTCATTCTTCAATGCGATGTATATTTTTTCATTGTAACCCTATGTTGGTAGAGGATGAAGCTTATGGAGCGGTCTGCATCTGAAGTTCAACTTCTGGCTCGCCATTTGCCTCCGTATGTCAGTTCCTGGCCGAGGCTGTGTGAAAACGTAGCTGTCGCTATACTCTACCCATAAAAGATCGTGGGATGTACCGATGAAATGTTTCGTCGCAGGTAAATCCCGGTCCCAAGCTACGTTGTTTCCGGAGCTCCTGGATGATTTCGTTACAGAAGACAACCCGGTTCGGGCTATTGAGGCTTTCGTGCACGCCCTCGACCTCAAGCAGCTGGGTTCCAAAGGTGTTGATCCCTATCTGCGGGTAGGCCCGCCTATCACCCCGCTGTACTTCTAAAAATGGTTACCTCAACCGCTTGCAATCCAGCCACCGTCTAGAATGTGAGGCGCAGCGTAATGTTGAACTCATATTGCTAACGGAGCGCCTCGCACCGGACTTCAAAACGATTGCCGATTTTCGCAAGCACAATGGCAAGTCGATCCAAGCCACCTGGCGAGACTTTGTCTTGATATGTCGCCGTCTGGGGCTCTTTTCACAATCAGTGATGACCATTGATGGCAGCAAGTTTAAGGTGGTCAACAATCGAGACCGTAACTTTACCTTGGCCAGGATGAAACGACGCGCAGAGGAAATTGATAAGAGTATTGAGCGTTACTTACGCCAACTCGATGCCATGGATCAAGGCCCCGCTGTTGTCACAGAAGCGCAGGCGTAAGGCTTGAAGGAAAAGCTCGCCTCCCTGACAGAAGAAGTTCAGCAACTGCTATCCATTGAAATTCAAAGAATTGAGTCCCCTGACCAGCAAGTCTCTTTGACAGACCCTGACGCTCGCTCCATGACTGCGCGAGGAACGGGAATCGTAGGCTACAACGTGCAGACGGCTGTCGATAGCCAGCATCATTTGATTGTCGCCCATGAGGTCACCAATGTCGGCAGTGACCGGCGTCAGCTTTTCAGGATGGCAAAGAAAGTACGCGATGCTAGCGGCATCGATGATCTTCACGTTGTGGCTGATCGTGGTTACTTCACAGGAGAGGAGATTCTTGCGTGTCACGAGGCCGGTATCACGACATATCTTCCCAAGCCTAAAACCTCGCCGAACCAGGCCAAAGGTATGTTTCCCAGAGAAGCGTTCCAATACGTGAAGGAGCGTAACGAATATCGCTGTCCTGCTGGGGAGCGCCTGATTTGGCGCTTCAAGAACGTCGAAAAAGGCCAGACCCTACATTGCTATTGGAGTTCGGCCTGTCCGAGTTGCTTAATGAAGCCGCAGTGCACCACGGGTATCTATAAGCGCATTAGGCGCTGGGAGCACGAAGAGGTACTGTAGGCGGTAACACTGGATCAGGCGCCGGATATAATGCGCACCCGTCGTCAAACGGGCGAGCATCCCTTTGGCACGTTGAAAGCGTGGATGGGGGCGACACACTTTTTAACCAAAGGGCTTAAGAACGTCGGAACGGAAATGAGCCTTCATGTGCTTGCCTACAACATGGAACGCGTCATGAATATCCTCGGTTCCAAGGGGGTTAACCAGGCGATGCGATCATAGGGCCTTGATGCTCGCCTAGCTCTGCCATACCTGTAGTAGCCAATAGCGCTTGTTAGTAAGTTCTACCTAGGCTTTATCTCGACTAACTCATATATTGGCAGAATGAATGAAGGCGCTCTGAACTGCCTTTCTGGCCCGTTAGTGGTGCCAAGATGGCTTAGCACTGTAATCGCCAACTGATTTTGGGTTTTCACACAGCCTCGGCCGTAATCTGACTAAAATAGCTACCATTCTCTTTTTTACACCATCCTCCGCTTGAAGGTTATCCGGTTGCTCCAGCTTCTAACGACTGCAGATAGAGCATAAGTTCGGCTGCTCGATCGGAAGCCACCAAATATTCGGCTGTCTTGTAAGCGAACACGTCTATAGGCTCTTCATGAAACCAAATCTGAGCCAGCAAGGCAGAGCCGCAGAGTCGTACAGCAGTCTCTAGTACTTCAATCGTATTTTTCTCTTTGAGCCGGGTATCTACCATAGGATCACTTTTTTGGCTTTGACGAGAGGTTGCGTCTGCCTTCAGCACTTACGATCAAAAGAGTCCGTTATGCAGGGCCGCCCCACTCCAAAGCAAGTAACACTCGCTGAACCTGTTTCGAACCAGACTCAGCTTCGCAAAGCGCTATAGGAATTTGACCGTTCAACGCTTGGTTTGGTCGAGCAAGCCAGGCAATAGCAGTGTCTTTGTCTTCCCACACATCTAAAGCTAACATGCTGATATATGCGACTCTGCTTAGTCGCTCTAGCTTTTGATCTAGCTCGACTGTTTGCTGGTTTTTACCTGCTGTGCATGCTTGATTAGGCATGACTTCAAGACTTTTCTGTTTAGGCTGCATAGATTCCTCTTCGGTCAACATCACCAACTACATGACAACAAGTTTTTATTCCCTTTCAGATGTATAGAATAGAATTTAGTCGAGCACAGCATAGAGAACAAACGACCGTTTGTTGAACGTTGCCAAAGCACCCGCCAAAAATTCTCAATTTGCTTGTTTTACTGCAAAGAAACTCGTACAACTATCTATGAACAGATTAGGTACCTTTTCTTATGATCATAGGTTACGCACGGGTCAGCACCCAGGATCAGCATCCTGAGCTTCAGCTTGATGCGCTGACGAATGCTGGGTGCGAGCAGATCTTCCAAGAAAAAATGACCGGGACGCTCAGGGAGCGACCTGAATTGTCGCTATGCCTGCGTACACTCAGGAAGGGCGACACTCTGGTGGTCTGGCGGCTGGATCGACTTGCCCGCTCACTAAAGGATCTCGTCGAAATTATCGAAGAGCTTCATGAGCGTGAGATTGGCTTTCGGTCGCTGACGGAATCCATCGACACCACCAATGCCAGCGGGAAGCTGATCTTCCATATTTTTGGCGCGCTGGCCGAGTTCGAGCACAGCTTGATTACCGAACGCACAAAGGCAGGGCTTACCGCAGCGCGCGCGCGCGGTCGTAAAGGTGGCCGTCCACCGGCCATGTCGGCGTCGGATATCAAGAAAGCTGCGGCCATGCTGGTCGACCCTATAATCACGAAAGCCGATGTGGCCAAGCATTTTAAAGTGAGCCGAACGACCCTGAATGCCTCTCTCAAGCGCCAAGGATATTCGCTTTAACTTTTGCGTTTAATAACGACAGACAACTTATTGAAATTGTAATAGGACAGAACATGACTGCTCTTCAAGGAATTTTGGCTCAGTTCAGGGAAATGACCCTGAGCGAGCGCGATAAGGGAACCAGCTTCGAGAACCTGATGGTTCAATACTTCAAAACGGAGCCCTTCTACAAAGAGCAGTATGCGGATGTGCTGTCCTACTTTGACTGGGTTAATCGATACGGTGCTGATCTTGGGATCAGCACGAAGAAAGACACCGGTATTGATTTAGTGGCGATCACCTCTAATGGTGAGTTTCATGCCATCCAGTGTAAAAACTATTCGCCGGACCATACGATTAGCAAAAGTGATATAGACAGCTTCTTTACGGCGTCCGGAAAAACGTATTTCAGTCACCGAATCATTGTTGCTACGACGGATAAGTGGACGGATAACGCTCAGGACTCTCTGGAGAGCCAGCATCCACCCGTTTCTCGGATCGATCTGCACAATCTGGAAAACAGTGTCATCGACTGGTCGCAGTACCATGAAAATACCAAACCTGTTCTGAAAGCGCAGAAGCAGCTACGTGAACACCAGATTACCGCCCTTAATAGCACGATCAAGGGGTTGAATGCCGCCGATCGTGGCAAGCTGATTATGGCCTGTGGTACGGGCAAAACGTTCACTTCGTTAAAGATCGCTGAAGCACTCGCTGGTAAGGGTAAACGGGTACTGTTCCTTGTCCCCAGCCTTTCTCTGTTGGGCCAGTCACTGACCGAATGGACACAGGAGTCCGCGGTTCCCTTGAAAAGCTTTGCGGTCTGTTCAGACAGTGATGTTGGAAAGCGCCAAGGTAAGAATGATGATCGCGTGATTGCTGGTATCAGTGATCTGCAATATCCAGCTACCACCAACGCGGCATCTCTGCAAAAGCACATTGGTCTTCATCACAGCGATGAGGCGATGACGGTGGTGTTCTCTACCTATCACTCCATTGGGGTGTTAAATGAAGCTCAGACGACGGGTACGAAGCCGATACTCGCCTTTGATCTGATCATCTGCGATGAGGCACACCGTACAACAGGTGCCACCTTTGAGGGTGAAGAGGAATCTGCATTCGTCCGTATCCATGACAACCGTTATATCGAGGGCACCAAGCGCCTCTATATGACGGCTACACCAAGAATTTACGGTGATGATGCCAAGCAAACGGAGAAAGTCACCCTTTGCTCGATGGATGACAAGTCGCTGTATGGTGAAGAATTGTATGTCATCTCCTTCTCGGAAGCGGTCTCAAGAAAGCTGCTAGTGGACTACAAAGTGATCGTGTTGGCGGTGGAAGAAGCGCACGTTAACCGACGTTTACAAAGCCTGCTGAAAGACGCCGACAACTCGCTGAAAGTGGATGACGCGGCCAAGATCGTGGGGTGCTGGAAGGCATTGTCCAAGCAGGGACTGGTGGAGACGATGGGACAGGAACCCAACCCGATGAAGCGGGCGGTGGCGTTCTGCCAAGTCATTGATAAAGAGTATAAAGGTAAGAACCACAAAGTTAGCTCTAAGCTGATCTCGGAGATGTTTGGCGCCGTAGTGGCTCAGTACCAGGAAGCAGAAATCGAGTCACTGCGAGAAAAAGACCCTGATGCTTTGCTAGATAAGGCATTGACCATGGCCTGTGAAGCAGAGCACGTTGATGGCGGTATGAATGCCAGTGAGAAGGAAGCCAAACTGGAGTGGCTGAAAGCCACCACCGAGGACAACACCTGCCGTATTTTGTCTAACGTGCGCTGCTTGTCTGAAGGCGTTGATGTGCCAGCACTCGATGCGGTGTTGTTCCTGACCCCGCGCTCTTCTCAGGTGGATGTCGTGCAGTCTGTGGGGCGTGTTATGCGTCTAGCCCCAGGGAAAGAGTTAGGGTATGTCATCCTGCCGGTGGTCATCCCTGCCGGTGTTGAGCCGGAAGAAGCGCTGAACAGCAACGAGACCTATAAGGTGGTATGGCAGGTGCTAAACGCACTGCGGTCTCACGATGACCGTTTTGATGCCATGATCAATAAGCTGGAATTTAACGGCAGTATGCACTCCAAGATGGAAGTGGTGGCCGTTGCGGATAAGGTGGCACCCAAAGCGACTCGAAAATCCAAAAAAGAGCGCACGGCCGGTAAAGCCCGTGATGGTCGCTCGATTGGTTCTAGAGATCCTAAGCCGTCACCTGAACAGGCCGAGATGGTCTATGAGATCGGTGATATAGAGCGTGCTTTATACGCCAAGATCGTCAAAAAGTGCGGCAACCGGCACCATTGGGAAGACTGGGCCAATGACATCGCAAAGATAGCCAACACCCATATCGACCGCATCCAGGCGATTCTGGAAGATGACAGCAATACTGAAGAAATAGAGGCGTTCAACGCATTCGCCCATGAGCTGCGTGACGATCTGAACAACAGCATCCCTGATGCTGAAATTATTGAAATGCTCGCTCAGCATCTGATTACCAAGCCGGTGTTTGACGCTCTGTTTGAAGAATATAGCTTCGCCAAACACAACCCTATGTCTCAGGCGATGCAGCAGGTGCTAGATAAACTGCAAGAGCACAGCCTAGATAAAGAGCGCAGCACACTGGAGTCGTTCTACGCGTCGGTGAAAATGCGAGCTGAAGGCATTAACAGTGCTGAAGGTAAACAGCGAATCATCGTGGAGCTGTACGACAAGTTCTTTGCCAATGCCTTCCCGCGCATGACGGATCGACTGGGGATCGTCTACACCCCGATTGAGGTGGTGGATTTCATTCTTCATTCGGTTGAAAACATTCTGAAAACCGAGTTCAACAGCAGCATGGCGGATGAGAACGTCCATATCTTGGATCCGTTCACTGGTACCGGCACCTTTATTACGCGGCTGTTGCAAAGCGGCATCATTCCGGCGGACCGACTACCCCATAAATACAAGCACGAGATCCACGCCAATGAGTTGGTTCTGCTGGCTTACTACATTGCAGCGATCAATATTGAAGCTACTTACCACGGTATCCTGACGGGCAATGTCAGTGGCGATAAGGATGACCTGATTTTTGAGCCAGAGTATGAGCCGTTCACTGGCATCTGCCTGACCGACACTTTCCAAATGGGCGAGAAGGCCGATATGGTCGATGAGCTGCTGGAAGAAAACAGCGCTCGCCGCAAACGGCAGCAAGCCTTGGATATCCGTGTAATTGTAGGCAACCCGCCGTATTCAGCAGGCCAAACTAGTGAAAACGATAATAATAAAAACATCAATTACCCTTTGCTGGACGAGCGCATTCGCACCACCTACGTAAAACGGTCCGGTGCTGTACTTTCAAAAGGATTGTACGATAGCTACATCCGTGCAATTAGGTGGTCTTCAGATCGAATTAAGGACCGAGGAGTCATCGGCTTTGTTACCAACGGCGGCTTCATCGAGGCGAATACGGCAGATGGTTTGCGCCGTTGTCTGTCAGAAGAGTTTAGCAACCTGTACGTGTTTCATTTGCGGGGTAATCAGCGCACGTCGGGCGAGCGTTCACGCAAGGAAGGCGGGAAAATCTTTGGTTCAGGTAGCCGCGCTCCGATTGCGATCTCTATCCTGGTTAAGAACCCGCAGGCCAAAGAGCACGGCAAGATTTATTTCCATGATATTGGTAATTACCTGACCCGTGAGCAGAAGCTGGAGATCGTCTCTGAGTTCGGCAGCATTGGAGGCATCACTCAACAAGCAGGTTGGCAGACGGTAGAGCCCGATGAGTTTGGTGACTGGTTGAATCAGCGTGATCCCTTCTTTGATACCTACATGGTATTGGGGGAGAAAAAAGAAGACGATATGAAGGTCTTTGAAAATTTCTCTCAGGGAGTTTTAACTGCACGAGATTTTTGGGTCTACAATGCCAGCCGGGTCAAGCTAGAAGGCAACATGAGTCGCATGATTGACTTCTACAACGATGAAGTGGAGCGGTTCAACGCTGCTCATCCCGGTTTAGATAAAAAGAGTCGTGAAGTCGCTTTGAATGACTTTATCGATACTAATCCCGAGTGTATTAGCTGGACTCGATCTTTGAAACAGGAGCTTGCTAAGAATCGCACGTTTAACTACCAGCATGAATGTACAATAACCTCGTTGTACCGTCCATTCTCTAAACGCTGGATGTATTTCAATCGTACCTTGAATGAAATGGTTTACCAGATGCCGAGAATCTTTCCCGAGGCTGGGACTGAGAATTTGGTGATTCATGTCTCTGGTGTTGGTGCTCGCTCATTTTCTGCATTTGTTACAAATTGCGTGCCATGCTTTGATAATATTGAGAAAGGGCAGGCCTTTCCATTATATTTGTATGAGTCAAAGCAAAATCAGCGGGATGATTTGCTGTCGCAGGGCAATGAAATCGGCTATGAACAAAGAGATGCCATCACAGATGATGCACTTGAGCACTTCCAGTCCGCTTACCCTAATGCCACCATCATCAAGGAAGATATTTTCTATTATATCTATGGCCTGCTGCACAACGAAGACTTCCGGGAACGCTACGCCGACAACTTGAGTAAGCAGTTACCACGCATTCCACGCCTGAAACAGTATGAAGATTTTGCAGCCTTCGCTCAGGCCGGTCGTGATCTGGCTGTGCTGCATTTAGATTACGAAACCCTTGACTTGAACACCCAAGCTACGCTTTCAGGCTCACTGGGGTTACGTGTGACGGAGCAAGGGGTCAAAGGTGGCCAGGATGTCGACTTCACCGTGACCAAGATGAAGTTTGCTAAAAGAGGTGACAAATCCAAGGTTATCTACAACGGCAAAATCACCATCGAGAACATTCCTGAAGACGCTTATGACTATGTGGTTAACGGTAAGCCGGCTTTGGAATGGGTGATGGAGCGTCAGGCAGTCACTACTGATAAGAAGTCCGGCATCGTCAATGATGCCAACGACTGGGCTATCGAAACTATGGGCAATGCTCGCTACCCACTTGAGCTGTTCCTGCGGGTAATTACGGTCAGCCTCAGGACTCAGGCGATCGTCAGGAACCTGCCGAAGTTGGATATCTTGTAATCAACAGCAGGGCCAAGGATGGCCTAGCTTGAACACTTCATAGGGCGAGTATTGTATTTAGCGCTAAGTGGCGTGTTGCAGATAGCCGGTATCACTTCTTGCCTAGTCTCGCCGGGCCTTGGGAAGAGGCTCCATTAGCCTCTGTTGAGAAAGACCAGCAATGCTAGCGTTATATATGAATCGCTGGGCGACTTCAGCCATATTTCCTAGTTCAGCTCTGAGCGCATCGTTCTCTTGCTGTAGCCGAGCAATCTTGTCCATCGCATCAAGCATGCTTTTAGGCCTTAGGATACCTTCGACCTTAGCGATTGCATCTCTCCGCTGTTTCTTTTTTATCTGGTAAGCGTTTTTTAACACTAGTTTGCCGGAGAGCGCCTGGCGGGTCGGCACATAGCCCAGGATGCTTTTTGAGACGATGCAGATATTATTCCAGTTAAACTCCTCTTTTTCCGGCCAATCACGAATCATTTTCGCCATTTTGTTGAGCTGTAAGGTAGTGATCGTCTTAGACATTATCTGAGTTCCTTAGTAAATCTAGGCAGGCAAGTAGCTCATTGCCGTATTCGATGCCCAGCTCCTTCCTGTCAAGCAGCTTGACTCCAAACGTTGTAGCCTTGTCATCGACAACCGTTTTTTCATGGCTAAAGTTCGAGCTGTCAGCTAGCTCGATAGGGCTGCCCTCGGGGATGCGCTTGTCATTTAGGATGTTTAGAAGCTGATTCAGGCGCTCAATCTGAGGCTCGGCTACTTGCATCCAGCGCGAGGCAGCACGTTCGCCGTTGTCTACAGCCGCCTTGGCTGCATTGAACGTTCGAACCAAATGCTCACGGTCTTTGGCTACAGTCCCAGCTGCAAGTTTGTCACCTTTGCATATCAGCAGCTCTGAACAGTTGAGGCAGTCAGCAAAGCGGTTGCATGGCCCAGTACGCCAGGATCGCCGGCACAGACCATAGCGGCTTCTATGGAATGGACCTTGGCTAAGAATCTCAGCTTCTTCATGGGTGATCGGTGTCTTATGTGTCTGCTCTTGCTGCATTCCAAACAATGTAGCGCCTTTGCTCGCCGCTTCCTGAGGGTCATCGTTTAGGTAGGTGAGAGATTGATGAGAAGAGGCGCGGCTGCTCCAAGTGGTTATTGTATCGATAGAAACCCCGCTGCGCCGTGCAAGGCGGCTGAGTAGGTGGCGTAGGCTATGTGACTTCAACTTGATTGCTTTAAAACCATGACGGGTGAAAAAGCAAATTTTTTTATTGCGCCCGTTGGAGGATGCTTCTAGACGTCTTGTGAAATAGTCTCTGCTGAAGGAGGCTAACAGGACGGGACTTGTGCTAGAACGAACCCCTAATTGAAATCGGCGAAAGCATATTAATGACTCCGACATTTTTAGCGGCTTATTGCTCCTGCTGTCGACAGGTTCCTGATAGGGAAAGTAAGGGTTTAGCTGTCGATGCTCTGCAAGTACGAATTGCCAGAGGAAATCAAGCGTGATGCCTGTAAAGGCGTAACTGTTGGTGTGCCTATAGATAAAATTCTGACAAGACCTATAGTTCAAAAATCCCAGGGCGGCTACTGCCTGATCTTTCGTCAAAAGTTGGTCATCAGGAACGTCAGGGCAGTTCTTATGGCGATAGAATTTAGTTGGATTACTTTCCATGTGGCGGGCCAGTTGGCGTCCATCTTCCGTGATTCGTATTAGCCTATCTATTGCTACCACTGTGTGGGGTGCCATTGTGGAGGGTATAGCCTTCGGAACAAATTCCTTGATTTTTGGCGTCCAATAGTTGAAGTGGTGCTGTATATGGTTATTCTTGTCGGCCTCCTGACGAAGGCAGTCTATCCGCAGTCTCAGAATTTCACCGATCCGCATTGGCGCGCTCAGCAAGAGGCAAGTAATACTGGTGATAATAATATCAACATCTTCAAGCTTTTGTGTGTGGCCGCGCCCGAAGACCTCGGCGATTGCCAGCAAAGCGTTTTGATCGGGTAGCTTGGATAATCTTGTCTCGGCATCTGCATAGGTGCCATTGGCAAAATCGTATGAAGCCGTTCCAACGTACGGGTGCTTCCAATAGTGCGCGCTGCTTGTCACAATACAAAAGTCAGCGAGTGTTTTGAGAATGTTTAGCAATTCGCCAGCGATGAACTGCCTCCGCTTTTCCAGCCGTAGTTCATTCATTACACGATCGAAATGGCGTTGATCTATTTTGGTAATATCGGGAACAGCCATTTCCTGCCTAAGCACCATTTCCAAGATGCGCAGTCCAGACATCTCTCGATCTATATTCTTATGCGGATTGACAGTATGTCGGTAACGGAGATAAGCCTTAGCGAATTCAGCAAATACTGGATGCATTAGTTGGTGGGACTCGGGCGTCTTGCTCGGATGTAAGGCTCTATGCTCATGATTAGTGAACCGGATTCTCATACCTGTCACAGGCCACTTGTTGTTCTCCCAGCCGAAGTCAGGTTGGTCGGCCCAAAGAACTAGATGGTCCCGAGACAGCTCGATCAGATTTTGCAGGTTTTTCTGAGCTGTCAATTTCTTCAATGGTATGAATTGGATTAGCTGGGCCATTAAGCTATCCCCAGTTCTATCTTGCGGGCATTGCAGCGGTTGATGCAGGTCTGTACAGCGAGGATATCGGCGGATAGATCGATGGGCACAAGCAGATTTTTGGCCCCGCCGATGCGTAGTGCCTGGTCCTCATCTTCTTGCCTGTTTCTCAGCGCCTCAAGCACCTCCTGGTGTGGAGCTGTTATCAATGGCTCAAAATGGCGGCAGCGGTAGCACGGGATAGGTACAGATGTGGTGGTGCAAAAGCTCTGTTTGCCGCAGTTGCCGACATTTTTCAGTTCGCCGTCCTTGGCAAATTCGAGCCGGCTTGTCGGATCATTGTAGCGGCTAGCATGTTCCTGATTGTCTATCAGATTGCCAGCGAAGGCCATAGCCAGAGGTAGAAGTGCAGGCGCCATCGCCTCATCAAGTTTACGTGCATCTTCGGCAGGGTCATTGTAGTAAGCCTGTAGTGTGTTCTCACTGGTGTGTCCCAACCAATAGGAGAGTACGTGCAGAGGTACACCCTTGCGAGCCAGTTGGCGAGCGCGGGTGTGTCGGAAGCGAACTGCACTCACTACGATTGGCTTGCCTGTGCGATGACTAAGCGGTGGGTCGATATCTCGCCTCCCATTCGGCCGCCAGGCCAGGGTGCGTGAAACGCACGCTGGCTTCAGATGGAATAATTGGTGGTCGAGCTGAGCGCGCCAGTCGATCCGATAGTGGCCTGTCAGTTTGGTGACGGCTTGCTTTATACGAAGTGACGTTGTAAAGATTGGCAGCTTCTCAGTTTCGGAATCGGATAGGTGAATTCCAAGCTTAAGCTTGAAGAGGTCTTGAACCTCGTTGCGCTGAATTTCGAATAGATTCCAGAGATGTTCTGGCAGAGGATGATGCTCGGACTTACTATCGCGGAATCCATTTTTTGCTTCCAAATCCTTGACACCGGGAAAGCTCACCATTGGTCCGCTTAGCCCCGAAATATCATCAGGGGCTGCGACCCGAAAGTCCTTGATCTTTAGCTGAGACAACTGCACGGGACGACGTGCATACTGCAATGCTAGCAGTAACATGAAGGTGCGGCTTGTGGAAAAAGTACCGTCTTCGTAGTGGTGCCAAACACTGACGACCAGGGCCTCGTACTCATCATTACTCAGCCAACTTTTCTCAGGGTCGTCTGACAATACATTGCGTTTTGGGTTATGAGGACGCTTTGCTTTTGCAAGCAGTTGCAGTGCTTCATCGCTGATCGCCTGGGGGGTGCGAGCTTTCCAAAAGACAAAGAATTTCTTAATAGCTCCGAGACTGTTTATGAATGACGAGAATTCTAAGGCTTTAGCAACCCATGATATGTCGAAGGAGCTGGCAGGGTAACGTTTCAGAGATGTGTTAATTGAGCCAAATATGCCAATGATCCCGGCTGGTGAATAATCGCCCTTGTTGGCAACATGCAGCGCAGCATGCTTGAATGATGTTTTTAGGGTAGGATTAAATGCTGATAGTGCCACCGTCATATCTATATTCCTGTACCCGACATGGCAAAGTACATCCAGATTCCATATATAATCCAAAGGTGGTTGCTCAAGGCGCTTAGTTCGCTGAAGCTCGGTGTTGGTATTGGGATCTTCTGCTTGAGTTTGACTCTTAGTCATTTCTATTATCCCAGTTCATAGTGTCCGATGCGATGACCCTACCAAAGGTATTAGCATGCTCTTGGATATGTCGCTGGTTGTACAGTAAAGACATTTCAGAATTTGGCCTCCAGCCCATCAGCATTTCGCGAATTGTTCGTTCTGTTTCAAAATCCAATCCCTCATGGTCTGCTTTCTGCGAGAACCTGTAGTTCCAATCGTGACGCAATAGATGAGGATGCAATGGTTCTAGGGCGGGGAATGCCTCTTTCAGTTTTTCCAGGGCTGAGTTGAATCCGGTTTCGGTGACAGGATTTCCATGCGAACGGCCCAAACGGTGGTTCACAAATAAAAACTCACTTCCAGTGCTAGGGCGCCAGTTGCCGAGGTAGTCAATTAGCTGCTGCTCAGCCTCTACTGAAATATTCACGATGCGCCCAAGCGTCTTTGCGACAGGTTGCCGTACCCTTGAGTCGAATTTGTCGTGGTGGTTACGCTTGATCCGTAATTGCGAGCTAGCGCTCCCTATAGCCTCCATAAAGTCTTCGATCTTCAGGCTCAACAGCTCACCGCGACGCATACCTGTTTCGTAAAGGATTCGTAGCATGATGATATTTCTGATGCGCGGCCCTTTGTCGCCATTTTTCATCACGGCTTGGAGAGGGTGATTGAACAGTTCCAATAAGATTCTTGTCGTCTCACCCAATAGCCGCTTAGCTAAGATGCGCTGCTTGCTAGCTGACGAGGAGCCGCTCTTGCGTGCTACTGAGGACATTAATGCCTCATGTTGTCCATCAATAGAAGCTTTGATATCAGCATTTACCTCGGTGATAATTTCAACTGCAAGCCAACGCAAATATTTGGCTGCATATACGATATATGTGTTGGATTTTTGACGGCTGATGACATTTCCATTGCCACCTTTGCGGCTAACCGTGAGACGCCTTACCAAACAATCAATTTCAGATTGTGTGAGGAATTCACGGCGCTGAAAACGGGTTGCAAGAACGACTTCTTGATTTGCCTCCCACTCACACACCCTCTTAATTGACTCTAGATAAACTAGCTGTGTCCCATGTGTAGTAGAGGGGCGCACAGAGCGGGCGATATAAGCTGTTGGATAGTACAATGGAAACCCTTCTCCACCTGTATTGTACAGCTGCGAGAAACGCTCACCATCTGAGGATGTAAAGTGCTTTATTATGAATGACATGTTTACATATTATTCTAGTGTGATGGAAGCAATGTGACAGTTTACATTTTTTTGAGCGATATTTCTTTTCTTTTTATTGAAATTTCTTTAAAAAACAGTCTTTTACAGAGATTTATATTTTATGAGTTTACATCCATTGGGTTACCGTACTGTAATCTTGGATACGGAAACAACCGGCATCGACCCAAAAGATGGTCACCGATTAGTGGAAATTGGTGCCGTTGAAATGATTAACCGGCGGTTTACAGGGCGCTCCTATCATCAATATATCAATCCTGAACGGCATATTGATGCTGAAGTCGTGGCGGTTCACGGTATTGATGACGCCAAGGTGGCCAATGAACCGGTGTTTGCCGAAATAGCCGATGACTTCTGGGCATTTATAGCAGGCGCCGAGCTGGTGATTCATAACGCCCCCTTCGATGTAGGGTTTATTGGTCACGAGCTGACCATGTTAAACCAGCGGCGACGGTCCCCCGCGTTAGGTCCTGTTAGTGAGCATTGCCGCATTCTTGATACGTTGGTGATGGCTCGTCAGATGCACCCAGGCCAGCGTAATAGTCTCGATGCGTTATGCAAGCGTTACGACATTGATAACGGTCATCGCGTGTTGCACGGCGCATTGCTTGATGCCGAGATCCTAGCCGACGTCTATTTGGCGATGACCGGCGGGCAAACGGCGCTGACACTTGATTCAGAAGCATCGTCCGGTGAGCAGCAAAATAATCAAGCCAATGAAGGGCTGTCGGTACAGCGTTTAGCGTTGACGCCAGGGCAGTTGAGGGTCGTCCGGCCTAGTGAGGAAGAGCGCGCCGCTCACCAGGCTAAATGTCAGGCGCATCAATTACGTTGGTTTGATGGTGGTTGGTCTGAAGGTAGTAGTGCCGATGCTTAGACGAGAAATTCCCCATTATGCGCGAGAAGGTCGTGTTATCCGCGTGTCCCGAAGTCATCTAGCGCCAGCACCGTTGGCTGAAGGCGGTGAGTTGACGCCGTTACAGCCGACTCAACCGTGGGACGAGCGGATGCAGCCGCTGTGTTATTGGCACGATGAGCCGGTGGCGCTGTTAGTGGAAAGTAAGCCGGGTGAGGACTGGATAGATGGACGGCAGTGGCTAGGGGAGTTGACTGCTTCCTGGTTCAGCCTACTATCGACGGCGCTTCAGGTCGGTGCTTGGTTAGAGAACCATCGTTTTTGTGGGCGTTGCGGTGAGAAGGCAACCAAGTTGGAAGCTGAGTTTGCGATGCACTGTCATGCCTGTGGGCATCGTAACTATCCGCGCATTTCACCCTGCATTATCACGCTAGTCACCAGTGGGGAAGCGATGCTGTTAGCACGAAGCCCAAGATTCCCTCCCGGGCGTTACTCGACGCTTGCGGGCTTCATTGAGCCTGGAGAGTCTGCTGAAGAAGCGGTACATCGTGAGATATACGAAGAGGTGGGCGTACATGTGGAAAACCTTCGTTACCACCAAAGCCAAGCGTGGCCATTTCCGCATTCACTAATGTTTGGGTTCTTTGCAGAAGCGACGACGCGGCGCATTCATATCGATGGTGTGGAGATTAGTGATGCCGCTTGGTTTTCGCCAAGGCAGTTACCTTCATTGCCACCGCCGTACTCAATTTCACGTGAACTTATCGAAGCGCATCTCGCCCGCTGGCGTTAAGTGCTCGCGGGCGAGAACGGGCATTATTTACTGGGAAACAGGCTGGTCAGCTTAGTGGCCAGCATGACATTGCCGGTAGCTTTCAGCTTACCCGTCATAAAAGCCGTCATGCCGTTGACGTCTCCGCTCATGATGCCTTTAAGCGTATCTGAACTCATGCTTAGGCTTACAGAAGGGTCGTCGTGCTCACCTTCGTGTGCGTCCAGAGTTCCATCTTGGATAACCATGTAATGGCTGCCCGCGTCAGAGAAATGAAATTGAAATACCTCATCCATGCCTTTGGCGGCTTCTGGATTAAAGCGCGACTGAAGTTTATCTAACGTGTTCGATGACATTATAAATTCCCAAAGATTATTTGGTCGTTAACCAAGCAGGTGTAAGGCGTTAGGTGAGTTAGTTTCTCACGACGCTATTAACGAGGTTATTTTAAACAAGTGTTTTAATCAAGCTAGATTGTCGAGTAGGAGAGAAGGTATGAGTGACTGGATGGTAGAGATGGGCACGTTTTTGATTCAAGCCAGCTTGCTGATGGCGATGGCAGGTATCGTGCTGGCGCTAATATTGCGTAATAAGGAGAGTGGGGATAATAGCCTTAAGCTCAGCGTAGAGTCGCTTAATGACCAGCGGCGTTCCCGTGGCCGCAGGCTGCGCGTTGCCACGACAGAACAAGGTGCACGGAAAAAACTGGTAAAAGTGTTTCGCCAAGAAGAGAAAGCAAAGCACAAGGCCGCCAAGCAAGGTAAAGGAGAGGCTCAGAGCGCTCAGAAGGTATGGGTATTGGACTTTCATGGTGATCTCAAGGCGTCACAAACTGAGCAGTTTGCTCAAGAAGTTTCTGCGCTTATTGATGTTGCCGCAGCCGAGGATGAAGTTGTCGTGCGGTTAGAGTCGGCGGGCGGGCTCGTGCATGCCTATGGCTTAGCGGCAGCGCAGCTTGACCGTCTTCAAGCGGCAGGTTTAACCACAACGGTATGTATCGACAAAGTGGCCGCCAGCGGTGGATATATGATGGCGTGTACAGCTAACCATATTAAAGCTGCGCCGTTTGCGGTGATTGGCTCTATTGGCGTTGTGGCTCAGGTGCCTAATATTCATCGCTTGCTAAAGCGCAATGATATCGATGTTGAACTTCTGACGGCGGGCAAATACAAACGAACCCTGACCGTGCTGGGGGAAAACACCGAAGAGGGTCGTGAAAAGTTTATTGATGATTTAGAAAATACCCATCGGTTGTTTAAAGAGTATGTCTCTCAGCATCGTCCTGACATGGACATTGATGCACTAGCAACGGGTGAAATCTGGTACGGCAGCGAAGCGCTAGAACAGAAACTGACCGACAGCATTGGTACCAGTGAGGCGTATTTGGTAGAGCGCATGGCGCAGGCTCAGGTGTATTGCGTGAAGCTTGAACCGCCGAAAACCCTCAGCCGTAAGGTAGGCTTGGCTGTGTCGGCGGGCGTCGAGCAAGCCATTGTTAAAGGGCTTGGTTTAATCGATGCGGCGGGTTGGCAGCGTCGATAGTCGATAGCTACTGTTAATAGCTGCTTGGCAGTTAGACGGCGTAGTGGTGCGCCAGGGTGTCAATAATTGCCTTGGCGCTTTCACTACTTAATGAGTAGTAAATGGTTTGCGATTCGCGGCGAGTGTCGACCAACTGATCGCGGCGCAAAATTGCCAAGTGCTGGCTTAACGCTGACTGGCTTAGCTCCAATTGCTGGTTGATTTGAGTGACTGAGAGCTCTTTTTCTGCCAGCAGACAGAGTATTTGAAGACGTTTTTCGTTTGCCAATGCTTTAAGTAGATTAGTGCCCGCCTCAATGGCGTGGCAATCATGTTCCAGTAAACGGGCAGCGGCGCTAGTAGAAGCAGACATGAGGATCTCCTTGCCTACACGGTTGTGAGCATTGTTATAGGTTATTTAGGCATCGTCGCGTCGCGAGGATCAGTTGTTGAATGATCAGTAATTTAGCGGTATTTGTCCAAACGCTGGTTTAACGCTCTATCAATGGTAGTGACGTGGCGTTTTGTCGACAATGGTGCTGGGTGTGTAGCGCTTTAGTCGCGATTTATCCCATAGTATGAGGGTGTGGCGGCTGTTTTCTTTATAAAGTGTCAACAATCGATCGCTTTCATTGACACAATAAAGGCAAGCCCACCATGAGCCTCTATCAGCAAACGTATCAGCACTCTGTCGAAAGCCCCGAAACATTCTGGGCTGAGCAGGCCAAGCGACTGCCTTGGTTCAAATTTCCTTCCACAATTCTTAGCTATGACGATCAGCAGCATGCACGCTGGTTTGACGATGGCGAGCTGAATATTTGCTACGCGGCGATCGATTACCACGTCGAGCAGGGCAGAGGCGACCAGCCCGCTATCCTATGGGATTCTCCCGTTACCCAATCAAAGCAAGTCATTACCTATCAAACGTTGCGTGATCGTGTCGCGCAGTTTGCCGGAGGACTTGCGCGCCTTGGTGTAACTAAGGGGGACCGAGTGGTCATTTACATGCCGATGGTGCCCGAGGCGCTCATCGCAATGTATGCATGTGCCCGATTAGGGGCGGTTCACTCGGTTGTGTTTGGAGGTTTCGCACCCCACGAACTGGCGGTGCGCATTGAAGATGCTGAGCCAAAAGTAGTGATTGCTGCTTCTTGTGGCATAGAAGTGGATAAAGTGCTTCCCTACAAACCTATTGTTGATCAAGCCATTACACTCAGCAGCTTTAAACCGGATGCCTGCGTCATTTTTCAACGTGAAGCCCATCGTGCGGAACTCCATCAAGGTGACCATGATTGGCAAGCACTGGTAGCGGATGCGCCGTTTGCGGATTGTGTTCCAGTAAAAGCGACCGACCCACTCTATATCCTGTATACCTCGGGCACGACAGGTAAGCCCAAAGGGGTCATGCGAGACACAGGCGGATACGCGGTAGCGTTAGCCTATTCGATGGAAGCAATTTATGCCCTGAATCCTGGCGATGTGATGTTTACCGCATCGGATGTGGGGTGGGTAGTAGGACACTCTTATATTGTGTATGCGCCGCTGCTGAGAGGATGCACCACAATCGTGTATGAGGGGAAACCCGTTAAAACACCTGATGCAGGCGGCTTTTGGCGGTTGATTGACGAGTACAAGGTTAAAAGCTTTTTCACTGCACCGACTGCTTTCCGCGCCATCAAAAAAGAAGACCCTGATGCCAAGTTGCTAGCTAATTATGATATCAGCAGTCTCGAACACCTCTATGTAGCGGGTGAGCGCTTAGACCCACCGACATTTCATTGGCTCGATGACCTGCTGGATGTGCCGGTCATCGATCATTGGTGGCAAACTGAAACCGGCTGGCCTATTGCAGCAAACTTGCCGGGCATTGAATCTGCGCCCACCAAAGCAGGCTCGGCTACCTTCCCTGTACCTGGTTTTAACGTGCAAATTTTGGATCGTGACGGTGAGCAAGCAGACCCGATGCAGCAGGGCAGCGTGGTCATTAAGCAACCGCTTCCGCCTGGCTGCCTTACCGGTATTTGGCGTGATCCCCAGCGTTTTCATAGTGCCTATATGGCAGCCTACCCAGGTTATTACCTGACTGGCGATGGTGGCTACTTTGATGAAGAGGGATACTTGTTCATCATGGGTAGAACCGATGACGTGATTAACGTTGCCGGGCATCGTCTTTCTACCGGTGAAATGGAAGAAATCGTCGGTGCGCACCCTGCGGTGGCTGAGTGTGCCGTGATTGGTATTCACGACGAGCTAAAAGGCCAACTGCCGATCGGGCTGGTGATCACTAAAGATGGTTTCGATGGCGATGAGGCAACGCTTGAGGCAGAGCTAATTAGCCGAGTACGCGAGCACATTGGGCCGATTGCTTGCTTTAAGCAGGTGTTGGTCGTCAATCGCTTGCCTAAAACCCGCTCGGGTAAAATCTTGCGCAAGTTGCTGCGTAATATTGCCGACGGTAAGTCGTTCGGCATTCCCTCAACCATTGATGATCCGACTAGCTTAGAAGACGTCCATGCGGCGATGCGTGAGCGTTCTGTCGGCGCATCTGATCAAGCCAAGTCGCTAGACGTTTAGGTTAAAACGCTGCTAATAGCGTGATGAATAGAGTCGCCCGGGCAGGTGGGCGACTTTAATTACCTAACAGAAGGCGTATAATGCGCGCCCCAGTGGCGTTAACCGCGCTTATTATATGAGGGTTCCCTAACCCCTCGGACTTGCAAAAAAAGGCCAACCTGCATGTTTGCATTAACCGACACCCAGCACCGTCGTTGCCTTCTGATAATGGTCGCGTTTCATATTGGTATTATTGCCGCCAGTAACTACTTGGTTCAATTGCCATTTACTCTGTTTGGTTTCCATACCACCTGGGGCGCATTCAGTTTCCCCTTTATCTTTCTGGCAACTGACTTAACGGTTCGCCTGTTCGGCAAAGGGCCGGCTCGCTCAATTATACTGCGCGTCATGTTTCCGGCGTTGGTGGTCTCCTACGTTATTTCGGTAATTTTTCCACGAGGAAGCTTTGTCGGTATCGAAGCCTTGGGGGAATGGAATTTATTTGTTGCCCGTATCGCGTTGGCTAGTTTCCTTGCTTACGTGCTAGGCCAGTTACTCGATGTTCAAGTGTTTGATCGTCTTCGTCAGTGGGCGTGGTGGGTAGCTCCCGTATGTTCTACCGTATTGGGCAATCTAGCGGATACCTTTGCTTTCTTTGCGACTGCATTTTATAACAGCCCAGACCCTTTTATGGCCGAACATTGGGTAGAAATAGCCGTGGTCGACTACGCCATTAAGCTTGGCATTAGTCTATTATTCTTCCTGCCTTTATATGGCCTGTTGCTAGCGTGGCTAACGCGTCGGCTAGTCGTGTGGACAGGGCAAACTGACGCATGCCCCCGAACCGCATAACGGCTAGGCTTAACGACCAAGCATACATCCAAGCGTTACGACTGAGGAGCCCGCATGACTGATGATGCCCGTGTTGATCTTTATGTGATCGATTTGCCCGACGAATCAGGTAGCGACGATCAACTACCTCTTGTGGTGATCCACGGTTTATTGGGTAGCGCCGATAACTGGCGTTCGCATTTAAAGATTTGGCAGCGCAGTAGGCGGGTTATTGCTGTGGATCTTCGCAACCACGGTCGTTCACCTCATACAGAAGGTATGAGCTATACCGCGATGAGCCAAGACGTGTTGGCGGCGCTCGATAAGCTTGGGATCGAACGCGCGCATGTATTGGGTCACTCAATGGGCGGTAAGGTGGCTATAACGCTGGCGCGTATGAGCCCTGAACGCTGCGCGTCACTGGTGGTGGCAGATATTGCTCCGGTGGCTTATCAGCACGGTCACGACGATGTGTTTGCTGCACTCGAACGAGTAAAAGCGGCTAAACCCACTAACCGCCGTGAAGCCGATGCCTTATTGGCCGAGCATGTTGACTCCCGTCCAACTCGGTTGTTTCTTGCCACCAATTTAGTGCGCAATGAGCAGGGTGAGATGGAGGTGCGCGTTGGGTTGGATGAAATTCAACGTGGTTATGAGGCGATTATTGGCAAACCCGATGGTGATCGTGCTTTTGAAGGGCCGACACTGGTGCTTAAAGGCGCTGATTCGCACTACGTCGCCGATGACATGCTACCAGCGCTACGCGAAGTACTGCCACGGGCAAGAGTAGTAACACTTAAAAACGCCGGGCATTGGCTTCACGCCGATCAGCCAGAAGCATTCCAACAAGCCGTTGATGCATTTATGGCCGCCCACGCGTAGCCTGAAGGCAACGCTAAGTAACGTAGAGCTAGAGCGGCGACACCGTCAGGTTATGCCGCTCTGGCTCGCGTAAAAAGCGGTTTAGAATGCGATAGGTATCCACATCAAATTTGGCAGCGACTCCCTTTAGCCCCAGGGCACGCTGTCTGGTCGTGGCGCTGCCTAAATAGCACCAGTGATCGACCACATGATGGCTAGTTGGGCCATTTTTACGGCTTTTCTCGCGAATAATAATTCGCCCCGGCCAAGGCCATGTTTTTACTTGAAAAGATGCTAGTGCTTCTTGAGCGCGCTGCGTGTGGTTTTCAAGTGGCTCCTGTCCACAGCAGGCGCCTCGACACTTGCCTAACTGATTAGCAAAACACCGTCCTGTTCCCTTATCTATTCCGAGCACCTGCGGGCAAAGCTGATGTGTTTCAGCAATATTGCGCAGCGCATCTTTAGCTTCTTTGGCACTGCGAAACAGCCCAAATAGCTTTCCTGGC
This sequence comes from Halomonas sp. KG2, assembly GCA_030440445.1. NCBI lineage: Bacteria > Pseudomonadati > Pseudomonadota > Gammaproteobacteria > Oceanospirillales > Halomonadaceae > Halomonas > Halomonas sp. KG2. The sequence continues at coordinate 2,139,365 of CP098528.1, forward strand.
TGAGGCTGGCTGATGGCTTTGCCGCTGACCAGTGTTGGGCAAGGTTGATCGGTTGGCCAATACCACGTTTTTAAATGCCCCTGACGGCGTAACTGTCGGTTCATAATCGGCATCAGCTCTTTGACCAGTTGAGCCTCTCTCAGTTGGGCGCTTAAATCGCCAGCGGTTTCTTCCCACTCAACATGCTGTATTTGCTGGGCAAGGCGCATCTCTTTGTCGTCCTGGTGGTCGCGCTGGAAATGGCCCAGCACGCGGCTGCGCAAATTAACGCTTTTGCCAACGTACAAGGGAAGGCGATTGTGACCATAAAACAAATAAACCCCGGGTGAAGCAGGAAGCCCGGTTAGCTGCTCACTGGGTAAATGTGCGGGCAGGCTTCGGTGGCGCTGCTCATCGGCAAGGGCGGCTTGCCAGCTGTCAGCGTCATACTGTTGTTGCCAGGTTTCCCACAGCTGCCAAAGCGCAGTGGCATCATCCTCTGCCCGATGCTGGCGGACTTGTGGAATGTTGAAATGCGCCAATAAGGCGCGGAGATTGTGCTTGGGCAGTTCAGGCATTAAGCGGCGGGAAATGCGCAGTGTGCAGAGGAGGTGCGGCTGATAGGTAATGTCGGCACGCTTGAACTCGTTGCGCAGAAAACTGGCATCAAAGCGTGCATTGTGGGCGACAAGACAGTCTTCACCGAGCCATTCGCGCAAGCTGCGCGCAATGGCCTGAAAAGAGGGCGCATCAATCAGCATATCATCATAAATGCCGGTGAGCTGGCTGATGTGAGAAGGCACGCCGGTGCCGGGATTAATCAGGCTGACCCAGCGATCCGTTATGTGATCATTGACTACCTTTAATGCCGCGATTTCGGTAATGCGGTCACGCGTCGCACGGGTTCCCGTTGTCTCAACATCAATAAATATCAGTGGCGTGTTACTCATGGTGCTTTCGTTTCAGCGTACATCGGTCAACGTATGAGGGTTGACGGCTAGTCGGGAAACCGGCAATGCTGTTTCGATAATACCTGCTTGCTCAAGATAGTGCTCAAATGATGCATAGCGTCGGGCATCAAGAGCCGCCGGGCTAATGGCAATGCGGCGTAATAGGTCGTCCCAGGCGGCTTCGTTAATCGCATTATCCAGAGCAGGGTAGCTACTAATCAGCAACGACCATGCTGCATCCGGGTTTTCAATAATCCAATTACTCGCCTCTTCCAAGGCCACAAGAACACGTGACCAGGTAGCTGCTTGTTTTGTTACTGTGTCGCTATGTGCCAGCAGTATCAAACCATCATGACGCGGCACGTCAACATCGTTGTAACGCACGGTATGGGTGACGATGCCATCTGACGCCAGCTGCTTTGGCAGCGTGTGATAAAAACCATCGGCGATGGCATCAACACGGCCTTCTCGCAGGGCGCCGGCAGCATCAAAGTGGACGCTTTCCGGCGGGGCGAAATCGTCGATTTGGCGAAATGAGGTAGGCACCAGTTGGTCCGCCAGCACATCACGCCCTTCGCGAGTTGAAAAGCCATAGTGCAAGCCGGCAAGTTGATCGGTAGTTTCGCCTGTTGGGGCGTCTCCTGCCACGATGACAGCATTGAGTGGCGTCTCAATCAGCGTACCAATACGGGTAATTGTGGCTCCATCGTGAGCGTGTAAATGCAACAACGGCTGACGCGTTAACGCCAGATCAACTTCTCCCGCCGTCAACAGTTTGATCGCGATGGATGGGTCTGCGGGGGTTAATAATTCAAGTTCAAGTCCTTGGGCAGCAAACAGGCCACGCTGCTTCGCCACAATTAAGGCTGCGTGCTGAGGGCTGACATACCAATCGAGCATTAGACGAAGCTGCTTTAAGGGGGGCGGCTCTAATGGCGGTGGTGGTATAAGCGCCATACTGGGCGCTTCTTCCGGCTCATCTTCTGCTGCGTCATTGTCTATAGGTGGCCATAGCCCAATGGGCAATGATACCTCGCTCTCAAGCGTAAGCGGCTCACTGCTACTAACTGTTTCGCTGTCTTCATTTGCGTAAGTGGCTGAAATTGAAAATAATAAAAAAATGCTTAATGTAAAGAATACAAGTGAACCGACACGCCAAAAAGCGTTCAACATAACCTTAACTCCCGATGGTATGACGCCGGAGTTTAGCTGTGAGATGAAGGATCTGGCTAGCCCCTGTAAGCGACAAGCCTAACAAGCTCAGTAAATTGTACAGCGGCATGTAATAATAGAACGGCATTAATGGTGAGACGGAGAGACATGGACGCAATTTACACGTTCTTCTTAGTAGGCGGTTCCCTGATGGCGCTCAGCATTTTAGCGAGCCGTCTTTCTTCAATGATGGGAGTGCCGCTGCTACTGATTTTCTTAGGACTTGGCATGCTGGCGGGAGAAGAGGGCCTGCTAGGGGTTGAGTTTGACGATTACACCATGGCGTTCACAATTGGCCATCTAGCACTCGCAATGATTCTGTTGGATGGCGGCCTTCGCACTCGATTAAAAACGTTCCGTGTCGGCTTTAGGCCAGCGCTCTCGTTAGCCACCTTTGGCGTCTTTATTACCAGCGCTATTGTTGGTGTCATTTCCATGTGGGTGTTTGATCTTTCCCTAGTACAAGGGTTGCTTGTTGGGGCAATTGTTGGCTCCACCGATGCCGCAGCCGTGTTCTCGATGCTTAGCGGCCGTGGGGTTAACCTCAACGAGCGGGTAGGGGCCACGCTGGAAATTGAATCGGGTACCAACGACCCGATGGCCATTTTCCTCACGCTGATGTTGGTCGAGCTGCTGGTTGGCGATATTGGCGGCATTGGCGAAACACTGCTGTTCTTTATTTCCCAGTTTGGTATTGGTTTAGTTGTTGGTATTGGTGGTGGCTGGATCAGCGCTAAGCTGCTGCGTTGGTTAGATCTAGCCCCGGGCCTTTATGCCATGCTAGCGCTGGCGCTTGGGTTTAGCGTGTTTGGGTTAACCAGCGTGCTAGGCGGCAGCGGCTTCCTGGCCATTTATTTAGCAGGGTTGATGATTGGTAATCAGCCTGGGCGCCACCTTAATTTTATTCTTCCAGTACACGACGGGTTGGCTTGGCTGAGCCAAATTGGTTTGTTCCTGGTGCTGGGCTTACTCGTCACGCCAAGCCAGCTCTGGGACGTGGCATTGCCAGCAGGACTCGTTGCGCTAGCACTGATTTTTGTTGCGCGCCCCCTGGCGGTGTTGATCACCATTAAGCCATTTTTCAAATTCCGCTGGCGAGAAACCTTCTTTATTGCCTGGGTTGGCCTGCGGGGCGCGGTACCTATTGTGTTGGCTATCTTCCCGTTAATCGGCGGGGTAGAAAACGCCTCGTTGTACTTTAACGTAGCGTTTGCGGTGGTACTGATGTCGCTGCTTATTCAGGGCGGTTCGCTAACACTTATGGCGCGATGGTTGAAAGTAGAAGTGCCAGTAGGTACCACGCCGAACCGCCGAGGGCCGCTAGGCATAATGCCGGATAATGATTTTGAGATGTTTGTTTACGTGGTCGAAAATGAAGACTTAGAAGATGTTCCTATCCGGCTACTGCGTTTCCCTTCGGGCGCTTTGATTTCGGCGCTATTTCGCAACCACGTGATGCTTCACCCCAAAGGGAGTACGCGGCTAAAGCTTGATGATGTCATTTGTGTCATTGGCCGCACCGAAGACCTCGTCGCGCTCAATCGCCTATTCAACGGCGATGCAAAGCTCAAACAAGAGCGGGCCTTCTTTGGTACCTTTACCTTGGATGGCGAAGCGCAAATGCAGGATATTGCCCAAGCCTACGGTTTAACCTTAAGCCCTGGTGAGCAGGACATGACGCTTGCGGAGTTTATCTCGCTACGCGTCGGCGGCCACCCAGTAGTAGGCGACGATGTCGACTGGCATGGTATTCACTGGGTGGTTAGTGAAATGGAAGGTGGGAACATTACTCGTGTTGGCTTAAGGCTCTACTAATTAATCGGAAAGGCGTTGACTTCCAAGGGAAAGCTGTTATTATACGCACCCATAAGCCGGAGGGATGGCAGAGCGGTTGAATGCACCGGTCTTGAAAACCGGCATAGGTTAATAGCCTATCCAGGGTTCGAATCCCTGTCCCTCCGCCACTTATCTCGAAAAGCCCCTGATTCGTCAGGGGCTTTTTTCGTTTCTATGCTCTGCGCTTCCTTCCTTCCTTCCTTCCTAGCAAGCCCTCTATAAAATTCACCGGTCTTTCAGTGTGTCCAGATTGTGTCTGGGAATCTTGAGCCGCTTCGACCGGCGGGATTCCTGCTGATCTTATTCTAGCCTATATATCCTTCGTGCTCTTTTGCTGACTCGAAAGAGTGACAGGACCGCCCGCTACGCTAGTGTCATCTTAATAATTGTGAGAGATTGTGGTGGGCTGGTGTCGACCCTGAGCGGACATGCCAGGAAATGCAGTAGGCGCGCGAATTTTGGACATTCTTCCTAATTAAAATTAATTTATTTAAAAATAATATACTTAGAAGAACCTAGCAGGCTGCATTTACCGGGAAAAAGTGCAAGCACGTTCATTCAATCATAGAGCGCGCCGTCTAATACACAGTTAAAACTCAAAGGTAATATCGGACATGAAAACACTAGCAGAGTTGTCGTTCGAATATATGTGGCTTCACATGTTCGAGGGTGAGGAAATAATCGATCTAGATTACTCAGTAAAAATTCAAGAGAGTCTCCCAGATTATTTCGCAGAAATGACAGATGAAGAAAAACGAGCTTTGTCCGAAGTTGCAAAAGAAGCTCAATCAAGGCTGCTGGCTGAGCCCGATGAGCATGGGTCCACGCCTCGTTCGCTAATTACTAATGAGCAAAAGGCGTTTATGGAGGCATTGTCATCCGGGAAGCTTTTTGAGCAATGGGTGTGAAAACTTTAACAAGGCCAAGCAGCATCGCCCCTTCGGGGCTGGACCTCGCTATGCTAGGCCGCTGTTGGCGGTGATAACTTAAGGTGAAGTATGGAAGAATTTCCAATAGAACAACTATCGTTTACTACGGCAAGAATAAGTGGTGCTGATGGGAACGCTTCTATTGAAGTTGTTGTAGAACCTTTTGATTTGGAGCTGGATGAATATTCGGAGTCCGTAGACACACTTATTCGCTTAGATTCAATTAACCTTCCGGTTGATCCTAAGCAACTCGAAGGAAAAGAGTTCAATTTCCCCACAAACCCTGAACCTGGGTATATTGACGGATCTATATACTTTTTCGCAGCTCACAACCCAATAGATGTCACATGTATAAGGTTTGGTGAAATCTCAGAAGGTAAAATGCCTCTAACTTTAGAAAGCATATGGGTTCTAGAGTATGAGAGCACCGGCTTCAAAAATTTAAGCAAAACGGTAGAAGTGTGTGTTGAGTTATAACAAGCCGCGGCAGGTGGATCAAATTCCCGCTCCTTCGTCGCTAAAATTTTCCCGCTGCGCGGGGCGTTATATCAGCACTACCTCAAAGACCGCTCTTGGCCGTTAACTGCCTTTAGCTCTTATCCTCGCTTAAGCAACCCGAGGCCTCGCTCACTACTCTCCGCGGCCTATTCGCTCATAACGTTCCATCGAAGCGCTCTCAAGCGCTTTTTTTGTTGGGTAATTTTTTGTGACAGGTTTCGCTTCCTAAGCTACTGTCATCTTAAGGATTGTGAGTGATTGCGATGGGCTGGTTTCGACCTCAAGTTCACGTTGAGTAGCGCTAAAAAAGGGAAGTAAGCATGTTTAAAAAAAGCAATTTATTCTCTATTTCGACCGCTGCGGCGCTTTCTCTGCTGCTAGTTTCCACTACGCTGGCTAGTGAGGCTAGTGAGGCTAGTGAGGCTAGTGAGGCTAGTGAGGCTAGTGAGGCTAGTGAGGCTAGTGAGGCTAGTGAGGCTAGTGAGGCTAGTGAGGCTAGTGAGGCTAGTGAGGCTAGTGAGGCTAGTGAGGCTAATGGAGTGTATAGCGAGACGGCAACAGGGATGGTTGAGCTCGTTGTTCAAGCAATCTGCGATGGCGATATAGAAAGGCACCTTGGAATGCATCAACGGAAAATTGAACCGGACCCCTATTATGAAGAGAAATTTTCTCTCTTCCATGAAGCGTGTAACGATGCGGGTATTGCGGAGATTGAAGTAACCTCGGATTTCGATGATGACGTCATGCAAGAGCAGAAGCGGCGGTATTTAATTGACGCGAATATTGTGATGGGAGACGGGCCCCCTCTGTCAGCCTAGTTGTCCGGTTGGCGATATCGCCTAAACTCAGTCCAGAGGGAGCGGTATGGAATTCATGTGCCACGTTATTCTGAAGAGCGTAAAGCCGCCATCCTGAAAAAGTTATTGCCGCCCCACAATCGCAGTGTGGCGTCGGTAGCAACGGAAGAAGGCATCTCCAACGCGACGCTGTATAGTTGGTTAAAACAGTGTCGAGAAAAAGGAGTGCCTGTGCCGGGTTACACCCAAGGCGACAACGAATGGTCACCTGACGCCAAGCTAGCCGTTGTCATCGAAACCGCGACGATGTCAGAAACAGAGCTTGGCGCTTACTGTCGTGAAAAAGGCCTTTATCCCGAGCAAATCCAGCAATGGAAAGCCGCTTGTCTCGAAGGAGCTGGTCGGCAAGAAGAGCAGGCAAAAGCAGCGCAGAAACAGCGCAAAGAAGACCGAAAGACCATCAAGCAGCTCAAAGCGGAAGTACGGCGCAAAGACAAGGTGCTGGCAGAAACAACGTCGTTGCTGGTGCTTTCAAAAAAGCTCGAAGCCTTGTACGGCGAGGATCCGGACAGCGGCGAGGACGACTAACGCCTCTAAAGGAACGTGCAAGGCTCATCGCGCTATTTGACGAAGCGGTTATGGGTGGCGCGTCCCGTTATCAAGCGGCTGCCGTGATCGGCATAAGCGAACGCACACTGAAGCGGTGGCGATCTGAGCGCGGCGCTATTGTCGAGGATCAGCGTCCACATGCAGGGCAACACAGGCAGCCGCATCAGCTGACGCATGAGGAAGAGCAAGCCATTTTGAACACGTGCCATCGCCCCGAGTATCAGAGCTTGCCGCCGTCTCAAATCGTTCCTTTATTGGCCGACGAAGGCGTCTATCTGGCCTCCGAATCGTCGTTTTATCGGGTCTTGAAAAAGCATCATCAGCAGCACCATCGTGGCCGTATGAAACCACGTCGTTCAGTCCCCGAGCCGACTAGCTTTACGGCTACAGGGCCAAACCAGGTCTGGAGCTGGGACATCAGTTATTGTGCCTCCGTTGTGCGAGGTCAGCACTGGTATCTTTACCTGATCATGGATATCTACAGCCGCAAAATCATTGCTTGGGAAGTCCACGACACGGAATCGGGCGAGTTGGCTAAACAGCTTTTGGAACGTGCCTTGCTGCGAGAAGGTTGCTGGCATCAGCCGCCAGTACTGCACTCTGATAACGGAGCACCGATGACCTCCTATACGCTCAAAGCGAGGCTAACAGAGCTGGGCATGTTGATGTCTTACAGTCGGCCGAGAGTAAGCAATGATAACCCTTACTCGGAAGCGCTGTTCCGTACCGTCAAATACTGTCCAGCGTGGCCCACCAAGGGCTTCGCATCGCTGGGCGCGGTACGAGAATGGATGCTAGCGTTCGAGCGGGCTTACAACGAACAGCACCTGCACAGTGGCATCCAGTATGTCACGCCAGCGGACCGTCATCGCGGCGTAGACCAAGAGCGCCTGGAACGCCGGAACGCGGTATACCAACGTGCGAAGCAGCGACATCCGCAACGCTGGTCGGGCCACACTCGAAACTGGGAAGTCACCGGCCCAGTCTCGCTTAACCCGGGAAAAATGCACGAAATCGAGCGTAATCAACAGGCTGCTTAAGCGCAGCCATTTGGACAACTGGGTTGAAAATCACCGCGGGGCTGTTTACACAACGTCGATTCGAGTGGCTTGGGGCTCAGTCCAGGGGGCAGAAGATAGCGAGCCCGTTGAGACGTGGCGATTAGCTGGGCTGAGTAGGGTACAAGTGCCCATTCTTAATGAAGCACTGTCTCGGAATTAGATTTAGGTTGTCCTCTGCTTAATACAGCGACCCCAGGGTTAAGCGTCGCGTGCTATCCCTGGGGTTACCGTTGGCGAGATAGTGACAGAGCTTAGATCTTGATGTCGTAGTCGACGTATTTGTTCATTAACTCGTCGTAGGTGCCGTCTTGCTTGATTTCGCGCAGTGCCTCATTGAACTGCTCGGCCAGGGCTTCATTGCGAGGATGGAAGGCTGCTGCTACGCCATGCCCGAAATAGTGCTTGGGCTCGCGGATCAGTGGCGAGCTGGTGACAATCCCGCTGCCTTCAGCGTTAACTTCAAGCGATGACAGCGCCAGTGGGTAATACATAAACGCTGCATCTAAGCGGCCTGTTCTAATATCTACCGCGAGATCTTCGCCTGTTGCATAGCGCCGTACGTCAACGAGATCGCCATAGGTGTCGGTGATGTACTCATCGCGGATGGTGCCACGTTGAACGCCTACCGATATGCCTTCAAGGGCGTCGCGATCCTCAATATCGATCTCGTTGCCTTCCTGAGTCACCCAGACACTAGGGTTGCTGTAGTAGGGTTCTGAGAACAGCACTTGCTCGCGGCGCGCATCGGTGATTGCCATTGAGGACATGATGGCGTCGTACTTGCGTGCTAGTAGGCCGGGAATAATGCCGTCCCAACCTTGCTCTACCCATTCGCACTCACGCTCGATGCGTCGACATACTTCTTCACCCAGCTCCACCTCAAAGCCTGTTAGGGTGCCGTCGGGCAAGCGATATTCAAAAGGCTCAAAGGGAACATCAACAGCGAGGCGAAGTGGATCGTCGGCGTAGGCTGGAACGGCAAATAGCAGTGAGGTAAGTGCCGTTGCTATTCCTATGTGGCTGCGGGCCATAGTACTTTCCTTTTTTCGTTTTTATATAAGGTGTTGATTAAGCAATTTTGCATGATTCGCGTAATAGGTAAAGTGCTTTATAGAGGCTTGTTAAAAGTCTCTGTATCAATAGGTGTGCTCAGTATCCGTTGTAAAAGCTTCTGAAGAATCAGAGGCTTTTGTCGTTCCTAGGCGCTTAGCTTACGCGATTTAGCCGTTTGGCTATAAGGTTGATCGCAATGGCCGCCACTGTGCATGCTAGGGCAGGTAAAACAACGTCTAATACCGAATCCAACGTCCAGCCACGCCAAACACCTTCAAATATGCCCACCGGTAATGTTTGCCCCCATTCCCAACCACGTTGAACGGCTAGCCTGTATTCATGTTGTGCAATCTCACGCCCAAGCAGAAGTGCTACCGCGATGGTGCCGGTGACTCTTGCGTTTGCAAAAGGAAGCAGAGCCATTTGAATCAGCAGCGCGATAAACACATGCTCTAAATGGGTAATATTCACATTAGGCTCCCATATGGCGCTCGTGTGGATAATTAAGTGTGCACTATAATGCTCATTAATTCTTTGCTGTCGTAATTGTGTGCGCTAAACTGCTCATAATTAATCGGCTGAAGAGTTTTTGAGCGCTTTGCTGCACATTAGTGATTTCGGGCATCAGCGGCTTTGATACTAGCGACTTTCGACATGGGTGATTCGTGAAGTTAACGATACAGGTTCATTTTGAACAAGCGTGGCATGATGCGGCTGAATTGTCGTTGCCTAACCCTGAGCAGGGTACTCGCGGGGAGTCTCGGCTGCGCTATGCGACTGACTATGCCGTTGAGTGGCTGTTTCAAGATGACTTGCACGCTTGCAGTATGCGGTTGCCTATCGAGTTAATGCTGACCCATGAATCGCCACACTGGTTCGGTTTCTTGGAGGACATTATGCCGGCCGGGGCTAGCCGACGTTTTTGGGTGAATTATCTAGGGCTTCACGATTTACCGGTTGGGCAGCAGGACGCTGAATTACTGGCACGTGGCACTATCGCGCCGGTCGGTAACTTACGAATCAAACAATCAGTGCCTGATCACTCCGTAAAGAAAGCCATAGAGGAGCGACGTTTTCCGCTGCAAAGCGTTGTAGAGCGTCAGGTGGACTTTTTAGAGTATGCCCAGCAGATGGGGGCAGCCAGTGGCGGTGCCACTGGCGCAGGTGGTGAAGCGCCAAAATTGCTGCTCAGATTGACGAACGATGACCAGGTTTGGATTGATACCTGGCAGGATGAAAACCATCGACCTGACCTACCCATGCTGGTGAAATTTCCGCGCGGTCAACGCTCAACTGACGATTGCGACATCTTGCGCGCTGAATATCATTACTATCAAGAGCTTGCATCGTTAGGGGTGGCCACGATAGATACCGAACAGATGCGTTTGGTGGAGGGAGAGCGTTACCCGTCCCTGTGGTTACCCCGTTTCGACATGCAGTACCTCGACGGCACTTGGGTTCGCTATGGCCTGGAGTCGGTCTACTCCTTGGTAGGCGCCGCACCGGGCACCTTCCTGCATCATGGCGAAACAATTCGCCAACTGATTAGCTTGCTGAGGGCTCAATATCGCGTGCAAGAACAAGGCGCCGTTTTCGATAGCGAGCGCTTTACGTTGGAGTGGGTTAAGCGTGATTTGTTGAATATCGCTTTCGGCAACTCTGATAATCATGGCCGGAATACGGCGTTATTGAAGCGCCCCGAAGGCATTGGGCTTGCCCCCGTATATGACTTCGCGCCGATGAAGGCTGACCCCGAGGGGGTGACACGAACAACGCAATGGGGAACGCCCCTGGAAGTTGGCGGGGAGTACGATTGGCAAGGAATTGCTGACACCCTGGCAGACGTTATTGATCCAGAACGAGTGATGGAAGAGCTTCGTGCGCTGGCATTGAATCTAGAGGGCGTCGATGAACGCTTGGCTGCCCGTGGGGTTCCAGCTCGAATTCTTGATATGCCTGCAGTCGGCCTACGCACTATCAATACTCGACTCAAGCGCTGGGGGTTGCTATGAAGCGCTATGCTGATGATCGCGAGGAAGCCCTGGTGGCTCTGTTAAAACGCTTCTATGCGGGGGAAATCACCGATGGTGCGTTATTGCGTGCGTTACGCCGCGATGTGTTGGGGTTGAACCAAACACGTTACGCCGCTCTGGTGGGCATCAGTCGACGAACGTTGTCGGATCTGGAAGGCGATAAAAACAATGTCACTCTAGAGGTTAAGAATCGTGTATTCCGTCCGCTAGGGTTAGAAGTGAGCTTACTGCCGCGTAAGCGTGTTCTGTTGGAGCAGATATTGGCATTCACCGAGTAACTTGCTTCATTTTAATACCCTGCCATTTCCGCAAATCACTGCCGGTCATGCTGAAATAGCTTGCTGAGTAAAGAGAGCGGAACAGGACGTTTACTTGTGCAGTATTGAAGAACAATATAGAGGTCGTCTGTTCTAGATGTTAATGAGAACAATGTCTATTGAGGGAGTGTTATGCCGATCTATACCAACATTGAAGACCTTCGTCGCCATTACGTCCGCCGTACACCAAAAATGTTTTATGACTACGCCGAGTCGGGCAGTTGGACAGAGCAAACCTTCCGTGAAAATACCAGCGACTTCCAGCATATTCATTTAAAACAGCGTGTTGCGGTCGATATGTCAGGGCGTTCTACGCGAAGTTCTATGCTGGGCGAAGATGTGGCTATGCCGGTTGCGCTTGCGCCCGTAGGGCTAACGGGAATGCAATCGGCAGATGGTGAAATTAAAGCAGCACGGGCGGCTGAAAAATTTGGTGTCCCGTTTACGCTTTCGACCATGTCGATTTGCTCGATTGAAGACGTCGCAGAACACACGACTCAGCCGTTCTGGTTCCAGGTGTATACCTTAAAAGATGATGATTTTATGCGCCGCTTGTTTGAGCGTGCTAAGGCGGCTAACTGCTCAGCTGTTGTGGTCACTGTCGATTTGCAAGTGATGGGGCAGCGCCACAAAGATCTTAAAAACGGACTCTCAGCACCCCCTAAATTGACCGCAAAATCGATTGCCAACATGGCGACGAAAATTCCTTGGGGTCTGGAGATGCTGAAAACCAAGCGTCGCTCATTTGGCAATATTGTGGGGCACGCCAAAGGGGTTACTGACCCTTCCTCATTGTCAGCGTGGACAGCAGAGGCCTTCGATATATCGCTGGACTGGAAGCGTATTGCGCAATTTAAAGAGTGGTGGGGCGGTAAGCTGATTGTGAAGGGCATTATGACCCCTGAGGATGCGCGCTGTGCCGTAGAGATAGGCGCTGATGCCATTATTGTTTCTAATCATGGCGGACGTCAGCTTGATGGAGCAATGAGCTCAATCCGGATGCTGACAAGTATTATGGATGAAGTGGGTGACGAGATAGAAGTCCATCTCGATTCTGGTATCCGTTCGGGCCAGGACGTGCTGAAAGCGTTGGCGCTGGGAGCTAAGGGAACCTACATTGGGCGTGCTTTTACCTATGGGTTAGGGGCTGCCGGTGAAGAGGGCGTCACCAGGGCGCTACAGATTATTCATAAAGAGCTCGATACCACAATGGCGCTATGTGGAGAAACAGACGTTAGCCGCTTAGGCCCTCATAATCTTTATGTGCCCAATGGTTTTGCTGATCCTACTATCAAGCTTTAGAACGCACTCAGTGAGGTCTTACATCCAAAGCAGTAAAAGAAGGGTGCCCAAATGGCACCCTTCTTTTTTGTTACAAGCAATTTGTGACAAGCAATCAACAGATTAACTGGTAAAGCCTCAATGATACCCTTCGCCCACTTTTACCTTGCCGCGGAATACCCAGTAAGACCAGGCGGTGTAGGCCAATACGATAGGGATTACAAACAGCACGCCGATCAGCAAAAACAATTGCGACTCCGGTGCTGAAGCGGCATCCCAAATTGTATAGTTAGGCGGTACGATAACCGGCCACTTGCTGGCGATGAGACCAAGGTAGGTGAAGATAAATAGGCCCAGCGTCGCGACAAACGGTAAGCCTTCCTGCTGGCGTTTAACGGCACGATAAAGAGTACCGGCGCAGACCATGGCAAGAATAGGGAACAGCCAAATTAGGTGAATCTGGTTCATCCAGCGGTCACGCACTTCTGGACTAACCAACGGTGTCCACAGGCTGACAATGCCAAACACGACCAGCACTGCTAGCAGCAGTTTTGGTGTGATTCGGTAAGCCCACTGTTGGACATGGCCTTCTGACTTCAGGATCAGCCACGTAGAGCCAAGCAATGCGTAGCCTGACATTAGTCCAAGCCCCGTCAATACAGTAAAGGGTGTCAACCAATCCAGTGCGCCACCGACATAGCGAAAGTCTTCGACAGCAAAGCCTTGGATGTAAGCGCCGACGACAGCGCCTTGAGCGAAGGTGGCAACGGCGGAACCCCAACAAAATGCACGGTTCCACCAACGGCGGTTTTTCTTAGACTTGAAGCGAAACTCGAACGAGATACCGCGAAAAATCAAGCCAGCCAGCATTAGGAAAACACCGATATAGAGCGCGGGCAAAAACACGGAGTAAACTAAAGGAAAGGCGCCGAGCAGACCAGCTCCCCCCAGTACTAGCCACGTCTCATTGCCATCCCACACGGGAGCAACAGAGTTCATCATCACATCGCGTGACTCTTCATCAGGGGCGAAGGGAAACAAAATCCCCAACCCTAGATCAAAGCCATCCATCAAGACATACATAATGACGCCAAAGCCAATAATGGCAGCCCAGATGAGTGAAAGATCAATACTCATGTGTTGGCTCCTTCCAAATCATCATCAAAGGGGGTGTGTGCTGCGGATAGGGGGCGTTTCGGGCGTTCAACCTCGCCTCCAACTTCAGCCTGTGTTTCTTCTTTCATACCATTGCGCACAACACGCGTTAGATAATAAATACCGGTTAAAAACACCACGCTGTAAACAGCGATATAGCCAATCAAGGTAAACAGCGCCATGCCGCCAGTAAGGGACGGCGTTAACCCTTCCGCGTGAGTCATGACGCCATACACTAACCAAGGCGCACGTCCTGATTCGGTAACAATCCAGCCACCCAGGACCGCAAGGAAGGGGGATGCAATCATGACGGTAAGCGTTTTCAAGAAAAGCGGGTTTTCATAGACACGCCCTTTACGACGCAGAAACAACCCAGTCAGCGCAACAGCAATCATTAGCACGCCAATGCCTACCATGACGCGGAAAGCCCAGAATACGATGATGACTGGTGGCTGCTCTTCTATCGGTACTGCGTTAAGCCCGGGAACTTCACCATCGACATGGTGCGTCAGAATCAAGCTGGCGAGGTTGGGGATGCCAATCTCAAAATGATTGGTCTGGGCTTCTTTATCAGGGATAGCAAACAGCAGAAGCGGCACATTGGTTTGCGTTTCCCAGTTACCCTCCATAGCGGCTACTTTCGTTGGCTGGTGCTCCAAGGTGTTCAGACCGTGAAAATCGCCGACTATTGCTTGTGCGGGCGCTAAAATCAGCAGTAACCACAAACACATGGATAGCGCTTTTTTGTTAGCTTCAACATCACGCTTGCGCAGTAAGAACCAGGCGCTAACCCCTGCAACGACGAACCCGCCGGTTAGGAAAGAAGCCATGCCCATATGAACAAAGCGATACCAGAAGGAGGGGTTAAAGAGTGCTTCCATCCAGGAAGTGATATGGAACCGACCGTCGATCAGCTCGTAACCTACCGGGGTTTGCATCCAACTGTTGGCAGAAAGTATCCAGAAAGAAGATATAAACGTGCCCACAGCAACCATAATGGCAGCAAATAAATGTACGCCTTCAGGTACTTTATTGCGGCCAAATAACAGCACGCCTAAAAAAGCAGCTTCTAGGAAAAAGGCCGTTACTACCTCATAGCTGAGGACAGGGCCTAAGAAGTTAGATGTTGCGTAGGCAAAGTTGCTCCAGTTAGTACCAAACTGAAACGACATCACAATGCCTGATACGACGCCCATGCCAAACACAACGGCAAACACTTTTGTCCAGAAAAGCGCCAAGCGATCCCAAGCGGGGTTTTCCGTTTTGTAAAATAGACCATGCAGTAGCGCGATGTAGGAAGCCAGACCGATAGTAAACACCGGAAAAATGGCATGAAAGGAGACAACAAAAGCGAACTGTAGCCTGGAAAGCAACAGAGGATCTAATTCCATGGCGACCTCCTAGATCGTGTGGCATGAAAGTATTGAAAATCAGTAGTTGTCGCAGGAGCTATATTCTTAAAGGCTATGGCTATATTTCTTTATTAATAGTAGTTGAAACCACTCTACGACGTAACTTTAAAGTATCTAATGATGCAGGGCGTATTGTCGCATCTATGAAAACGCTGCATACAAGAGGCGTTTGCTTTAGGCGAGCGAGTTTCAGCCCCAAGTCGATATTTCTGTCACAACCAAATCTGCTTATAAATTTTGCTAAGCTATTTAGCTGTTTTTTTGCTGGCGCTTCTCCTCCATGTCTTCAGCCCCGTCTTCAATCCTGTCTTCACCTATGCCTCCATTTCGGTCTTCGCGTTGGCTGCCTGGCGGACATTTTCAAACGCTCTATAGCCCGCTATGGCGGACATCGCCGCAATTACAGCGTCGGCGGGAGCGAATGACGCTTCAAGATGGTGATTTCATCGATGTGGATTGGTATGGGCCTGGGGGCGAGTCGGCGAATTGCGTACTGCTGCTTCATGGCCTAACTGGCAGCTCTTCTTCACTGTATATACTAGGGCAACAACAGGCGTTAGCGGCGCGCGGCTGGCAGAGCGTGGCTGTCAATTGGCGTGGCTGCTCTGGTGAGCCAAACCATCGCGCCAGGGGATATCACTCTGGCGCGAGTGAGGATTTGGCGGATGTGGTGAATCAACTAACGTTACGCTATCCAAACAAATTGTTTGCCGCGGTTGGTTACTCATTGGGTGGTAATGTGTTGCTCAAGTATTTGGGCGAAGAGGGTGGCAATACGCCGTTGAAGGCGGCGGCAGCGGTATCGGTACCGTTTCGACTGGACCACTGCGCAGACCGAATAAGTAAAGGCTTCTCCAGAATTTACCAGGCCCGATTCCTGCGAGACCTGCGCCAGTATGTTGAACATAAACAGCAGGCGTTTGTACGCCAAGGGCGAAGGGAAGAACTGGAACGTTTAGCGGCGCTTGAAACATTACAAGGTATGAAGACGTTTTGGGACTTCGATGGCCGCGTTACTGCGCCACTGCATGGCTTTGAAAGCGCCGATGACTATTATCACCGCTGTAGCAGTGCTTTCTTCGTGGAGCACCTTCGTATTCCAACGCTTATTGTGCATGCGCTAGATGACCCTTTTATCTACCCACAGAGCGTTCCTAATGCGGAAACTCTGCCAAGCCATGTCACCCTGGAGCTTCATGCCTCGGGTGGTCATGTGGGCTTTATAGAGGGGCCTCCGTGGCGGCCGCGTTATTATCTTGAACACCGATTGCCTAATTGGCTGCAGTCGCAGGTTTGCAGCCAGGGCAAAACGCATAACACTAGTGCACTACGATCCAATTAACGTCAATCACCCAGAGGTTGCTATGTCCGCGTTCTTTGACCGATTAAACGGTGTCTCGTCTCCTCGTATTGGCTTGGGATGCATGAATCTTTCCCATGGCTATGGGCAGTATGTGCCAGAAACAGAGGCGCTTCGGGTATTGGAAGAAGCCTTTGAGATGGGATACCGCCATTTTGATACGGCGACGCTCTATGGTGGGACAGCCAATGAGCGGTTGTTAGGACTTGCTTTAAAAACAAAAAGGCACCAGCTGTTTCTCGCCAGCAAGTGTGGAATGGCATTGGATGCTGAAACAGGGAAGCGCATTATCGATGGTCGCCCCGACACATTGCGTCGCCAGTGTGAAGAGAGTCTGTCGCGACTGAAAACGGATTATTTGGATATTTACTACCTGCATCGCCTAGATCGTAGTGTTCCTATTGAAGAGAGTGTTGGGGCGCTGGGCCGACTAGTGGAAGAGGGTAAAATTGGCGCGGTTGGTTTATCTGAGGTATCGGCAGAAACACTTCGTAAAGGTAATGCGGAATATCCAGTCGCAGCAGTGCAGTCAGAATACTCACTCTGGACACGTAATCCCGACATTGCTCTGAAGGATGTATGTGCGGAGCTCGGTGCCGCCTTAGTGGCGTTTAGTCCACTTGGGCGCGGTTTTCTGACGGGGGCAGTGGAAGAAAGTACCCAGTTTTCGACAGGGGATATGCGCGCCGGAATGCCTCGCTTCAGTAAAGACAATTTACCTCACAATATAGCTTTGTTGGATGACGTTAAGACAATGGCTAGGCGTCTTGAGATCTCACCCGCACAGCTGGCGCTAGCTTGGTTAAACGCCCAGGGGCATCATATTGTTCCTATTCCTGGTTCCTGCTCAGTGACGCATATACGCGAGAACTTACGCGCTGAAACGGTCGTGTTGGATGACGCAACAGTGACTCAGCTCAACGGTATGCTGTTGCCGAGCCAAGTTGCTGGCGCTCGTTATAGCGACGCGCAACAAGCTGATGTTGATACTGAAGAATTTGCGGATTGATAGAGTAGATTGACAGGGCGAATGGTGATTTTACCCAACCCCGTTGCTTTCTTTCCGCCTAGGACTATTATTCGCTACTAACGACGATGTTGTTAGCCCACCAAGGAATACTGCCATGTTAAAAGGTCTGATTATTTGCTTTGCCGTGCTATTTGCACAGTTGGCGGTGCTGAACGTGATCGATGCACGTCTCTATAACGCTCAGGATGCGCGTCAAGCAGCGACAGTGCAGCATTTACCTCACAAGGAAGAAGACGACGATAACGTTTCACCGCCAGCAGTGAAGCTGTAAGCAGAAGAGGCGAAGATAATCACGCCAAATGTGGCACGGCCAGGGGAATTTTATAGCGCATTTCTATGTCCAAAACAGTGTGGAATGTTAAGCATAGTCAACGCTTGAGGAGCAAGTGCCTTAAAAAGCAGTTGCTTGCGTGGAAGACAAATACTTGCGTCTGGAACTTGGTAACGGCATCCTTGTCCGTTGTTAGTATTACCATTAGGGAGCATAGATAAATGGCTTTTAACGATTCGAACACGGCGAGAGCGCAAACGCGCAGCGAAGTAAGTAGTGTTAGCGCTAATAAAGTTCTGCGTAACACCTACGCGCTATTGGCCATGACATTGCTATTCTCTGCGGTCACCGCTGGTGCCTCTGTCGCAATGGGCATCCAACAAATGAACATTTTTGTGTTCTTTATCGGTGCATACGGGCTGATGTTCCTGGTTCACAAAACGGCCAATTCGGCAGCTGGTTTGTTGGCGACTTTTGCATTCACCGGATTTATGGGCTTCACGCTTGGCCCAATCATTTCCGCTTATCTTACGTTGCCTAACGGTGGCGCTTTGATAATGAATGCATTGGCAATGACTGGCTTGACGTTTATCGGCCTTTCTGCGGTTGCATTAACCACCAAGAAAGACTTCAGCTTTTTAGGTAATTTCCTAATGGCTGGTGCCATTGTGTTGATTTTGGCCATGGTAGCCGGGCTGATCTTCAACATTCCTGCGCTTTCATTGATGGTTTCCGCTGGTTTTGTGCTGTTTGCATCTGCGGCGATCCTCTACCAAACCAGTGAAATTGTTCACCGGGCGGGAGAGACCAACTACATCCTCGCAACTATTACGCTTTATGTTTCCATTTATAATCTGTTCATCAGTCTGCTCTCGATTTTAGGCATTATGAGCAACGACTGATCACCCCCTGCAGTACTATCGCGACAGACCCTACTTGCTAGGGTCTGTTTTTTTTAGGGCGGACTGTATCGAGATAATACGATGGAGTATGGCTTATTGGTCATGGGGGCGCCGTACAGTAGTGCCGCCCCGCATTCCGCACTGCGATTTGCCCAAGCAGTGCTAAATGAAGGACACCACATCAAGGGCGTTTTTTTCTATCAAGATGGCGTTCATAATGCTTCCCGACTAATGTCTCCTCCACAGGATGAGCTGAATATGCGAGATGCTTGGGTTGACCTGCATCATCAGCACGGGGTGGCATTAGATGTATGCATCGCGGCGGCGCTACGCCGTGGCATGGTGAGTGAAGCAGAGGCAAAGCGGCACGGGCACGTGAACTTCAATCTTGAGCCACCTTTTGAATTAACGGGGCTAGGGCAACTGCTTGAGCTACAGCAGCGCTGTGATCGTTTGATTACGTTTGCTTAGTATTGAGAACAGGGCTGAAAACAGGGCGACCAGAGTTGATAGGTAGGACTAAGATGGCTGAAGCAAATGAGCGACTTATCGTTATACGACATGCGCCCTATAGCTCAAATGAGTTGCGGGAAGGGCTGGATGTTGCGCTAGTGTCTGCTGCCTTTGGGCAAGCGGTTGATCTGCTGTTTTTAGGACAGGGGATATTCGCGTTACTCAAAGATCAACGGGTTGGCGCGCCTGGCCAAAAAGCCACGCTACCGACAATTAATATGTTAGAAATGTACGATATAGAAAACATCTTAGTCCCTACAGAGACGCTACAAGCCTTCAATATAGCCACTGATCAGCTGGTTGAGGGAGTTACTCTAGTCCCAGCTTCAGACGTGTCAGACCTATTCCAGCGTTATAATTATGTTCTTAATTTTTAATTTTGCGCTCAATTTTTAGCAGAGTAGCCAATAACTATGCTGCATATTCTGAATAAACCTCCCCATAGCGATGCTGCTGTGCAAATGCTTAACGCTCTCAGCAATGGCGATTCTGTTGTGCTGATAGAAGACGGCGTGCAGGCTGCGCTCTATCCTGAATGGCAAGGCTGGGCAGCCAATACAGCATCGATTTTTTTGCTAGCTGAAGATGCTATTTCGAGAGGGATTCACTCTGTTGCCACAAGCCATGGGCTGCCTTTGATAGAAATGGACGGCTTTATTAGGTTGACCGAGCAAAATGAAAAGATCATTTCCTGGTATTGAATATGAGTAATCAAAGTTTATACCGTTATCTTGATTCATCGCAAAGAGTCCAACTAGATCCTGAGGGATATCTGGTTAAGCAGGATCAGTGGAGCGATGAGGTTGCTCAGTTGCTCGCTGAGGATGAAGGGTTAACCCTCACAGAAAAACACTGGGAAATTATTCGGCTGGTGCGCGATTTTTATAGTCGGTATGAAATGGCGCCCGCAATGCGGCCCTTAGTGAAAGCCACAAAACAGGCGCTGGGCGATGAGAAGGGGAATTCAATTTATTTAATGACGCTGTTTCCGGGTAGTCCGCCAAAGCGTATTGCTCGCATCGCTGGCCTTCCTAAGCCCACAAACTGTTTATAGCTATTTTGTGGTTATTTTGAGCGATACGAGATCTGGGCGTTAGACCGAGTCGCCCCGCGTGCAAACAGAAAGTACGACCGCATCTTCTGGGCTGGTAGAAACAAGGGCATGCCCCATATCGCTATCAAAATAAATACTATCGCCTTCGGCGAGCATGAGTGGCGCATAAAATTCTGTGTATAACAAAATATCGCCTTCTAAAATCATCAGAAACTCTTCACCGTCGTGTCGAACCCACTGATGATACTCATCAAAACTGCGTGCTCTAACAATGGTCTTGAAGGGAATCATGCGCTTTTGAGCAAGCTGATGCCCTAGCAGTTCATGCTCGTAGGTAGGGGTAGGGTGCACTTGGCCCTTGCCCTTACGGGTAAGATCTCTACGCCCCATGGTATAGCGCTCACGCTTTGGCGGCGTAAATAGCTGAGGTAGGTCGATGTTCAGGCCGGTAATAAGTTTTTGAACCACACTGAACGTAGGCGACACTTGGTCATTTTCGATCTTGGAGAGTGTTGAACGTGCTAAGCCTGTGCGCTGGCTGACGTCTTCCAATGTCCACTGGTTAGCAAGGCGAATCTGTTTTAAACGTTCCCCCAGGCGTAAAGGTTCGACAAAGGGCTTTCGCCCAGAGGCTATGCGCAGCGCAGCATGCTCTTCAGTAGTAGCGGTCATAAAAAGCCACGTGAGTAAACGTCAATAAAACCGCATGTTATCACAGACGCCTTGTCTCAAGGTCGCGCAGTTTTCAAGCAACGTCGCATGACGTTTCACAATAGCGAGTGGCATACGTCATGGAACATCCGTAAAAGGCAAACCCAATAGCGCTTTTAAGTGAGCTTCTGCACCGCTAGCGAGCGTTTTCGGGTTATATCCCCCCTCAAGTACTGAAACTACTCGGTTTTCTGCATAGAGGGCGGCAATCTCCATTGCTAAGTGGGTTATCCAATAAAAATCCTCATCTTCTAAACAGATATCTCCCATAGGGTCGTCGCGATGTGCATCAAAGCCTGCAGAAAGCATGACCAAGTCTGGTTTGAAGGCATGGAGCGCGGGAAGCCACTGTCGTTCGATAATGCGTCTAAACTCTTTACTATCAGTACCTACTTCCAGCGGCGTATTGACCACATTCTGCCATTCACTGCGTAAATAACGCCATGGGTAAAACGGATACTGGAAGCTCGTGCATACCAGTACTTCTGGATCATTTTTGAAGATATCAATAGTGCCGTTGCATTGATGAACATCAAAATCGAGTATTGCGATACGTTTAGCACCATATTTTGCTTTTGCATGGGCCGCGCCGACGGCAATGTTGTTATAGAAACAAAACCCCATCGCATCAGCCGCTTCAGCATGATGCCCTGGCGGTCGTACTGCGCAAAATACGTTGTCAGCTTGGCGCTTAAAAACTTGATCAACTCCGCGAATGACGGCCCCTGCGGCCACTCTTGCTGCTTTTAGGCTATCAGGGTTCATCATTGTGTCGCTATCGAGTGTAACGATGCCCTCTTTCGGCAGGCACTTCTCTAACGCATTAAGGTGCCTGGTTGGGTGCACTCTTGCTAACGCCTCGTCACACGCCTCTTTGGCATCCGCCTGCATGGTTTGTTGAAGAAGGCCTGCTAGAGATAGGCGCGCACGAATCGCTTCAAGCCGTTGAGGGCTTTCAGGGTGCTCAGGCCCCATATGGTGCAATGCGCAGTCTGGGTGAGTAAGGTAGGCAGTAATCATGCAAGCGCTCCGAAGACAATATCGCCACCTTAATCGTCTCAGGGGCTTGCGCGACAGTGTCAATAAGTCGTACACAGTGGTTATTAATTTCAGGGGAGACGCATTCGTGAGCACACGTTTTTTGCATCATTTTTTCGAACCGCGCACAGTGGCTGTGTTCGGTGCCTCTGAAAAGCCAGCCTCGTTGGGTGGTTTGGTACTCAATAATCTTCAAGAGGGCGGTTTTAGGGGGAAAATATGGGCGGTCAATCTGAAAGGCTATGACACAGTCTTCGGCGTAGATTGCGTCCGCACCGTGAATGAACTGCCTGAAATTCCTGATTTAGCAGTTATTTGTTCGCCAATCGATGGTGTTCCTAGTCTTATCAAAAAACTTGGCCAGTTTGGTGTTAAAGCTGCTTTGGTGCTTTCCGGTGGTGCTTACCTTGATCGTGAGACGGGTAATAAGGGCTCTATTCGGCAACGTATGTTGCAGTCGGCGATTGAGTCGGGTATCCGGGTATTAGGGCCTGAGTGTATGGGACTGATTGTGCCTGGGAAAAAACTGAATGCCTCTTATGCCAGTCAGCCGGTTCAAGCAGGCAAGGTGGCCTATTTAGGGCAATCGGGCATGTTGGCAAATGCCATGATCGATTGGGCTGCTGGCCGCGATGTTGGCTTTTCGCACTTGATCACGGTAGGCGACAGCGTTGATGTGCTACTGCCAGATTTGATTGACTATGTGAATCAGTTTTCTCCAGCGCAAGCGATTCTGCTGCACCTTGAGCGTGTGATGGATGCTCAGCACTTTATGACCTCCGTGCGTGATGCATCGCGTAACCGCTTGGTCGTTGCCATCAAGAGTGGCCGAACGCCGCAGTCAGATATTTCGGGTATGGCCCCCACGCCAGGTATTGCTAATCGTGATGTGGTTTTTGACGCGGCCTTCGCCCGAGCGGGCGTTGTTCGCGTCAATGATTATGATGAATTGCTGGATGCGCTTGAAACCTTATCGCGCATGAAGCCGCTTCGCGGCGACCGTTTGGCTATTGTGTCCAATGGCTTAGGGCCCGCCATGCTGGCGATCGATAAACTGATAAGTGCGGGCGGCAAACTGGCGGAGTTTAGCGAAGAGACCCAGCGTGTGCTGCATAAAAGCCAGGTAGATATGAGTAAGCCCGGTGAGAACCCAGTGGATTTAGGCGGCAACGCGACGCCAGAGCGTTTTGTAGAAGCGCTAAAAATTGTCACGGCCGACCCAAATGTGGATGCCGTACTGGTGGTTCACGCGCCCACGCGTTTAGCGCCTTCATTGGCCACCGCTCAGGCGCTGATTGATCATCGAAAAACATTTAAACGTAACTTGCTGACGAGTTGGATGGGGCTGAAAGAAGCCCTGAACGCTAGACATGTGTGTAATTTGGCGGGGATACCCACCTATACATCGCCAGAAAAGGCAGTGAAAGCATTTATGCATATGGTGGACTACCAGCGTGTTCAGGCGCTGCTGCATGAAATTCCGCCTAGCTTACCTTTTTCCACCAGCGCAGAGATTCGTGCGGAGTGTCGCGCGCTGATTAAAAATGCCAAAGCGGAGGGGCGACAAACGTTGACCCATTCCGAAACGGCCCAGGTGCTAGAAGCCTATGGCATTCCTGCCGCACCGAGTGTCTATTTGGCTAATCCGGAAGATGCCTTAGCGATGGCGGATCATTTTCCAGGTCCTAAGGCGCTAAAAGTCATTCACGAGGGCAATTGCCGCCCTTATCGCTACCGTAAACACCCCCATAAAATATCCGCGGGTCTACTGCAAGATTTAGAAACGCCGGAGCAAGTGGCCGAAGGGATCCGTCAGCTAGGCGACAAGGTGCGCGAGAAATTCCCCGAGTATGCTATTCGCGAATACTGTTTGCAGCCAATGCAACGTGGTAAACACTCAATGCAGATCTGTGCCGGGATCACGCGTGACCCTGTGTTCGGTCCGCTGATTGTGTTCGGGATAGGTGGCTATAAAGTGAACGTGCTAGCGGATCGTCAGATTGCGCTACCACCGCTGAACATGAGTTTGGCCGCTGACGTGGTGGGTAGAACCCATGCGGCTTCATTGATTCGCGAGCATTCGGCTGACCCCGAACGAGATATCCAGCGGCTCTGCCAACTGTTGGTCAAACTATCCCAAATGGCGTCTGACTTGGGCGACTTGAGGGGGCTTGAACTCAATCCTTTACTGCTGAACCGTGATGGGATGTTAGCAGTGGATTTTGCCATGGACTTAGGCCCACCGGCGCGTTTTGCCATCATGCCTTACCCTGAAGAGCTACGTGAATGGGTAACGCTGACAAATGGATGGCGGGTAGAGGTTCGCCCCATCCGCGCGGAAGATGCCCCTCTGATTACGACGTTCCACCGACAGTTATCAGAGGAGAGCATTCGTTTTCGTTATTTCCACAATAAATCCAACCTAACCCAGCGTGATTTGTCGATTCTGTCGCATATCAACTACGACCGACAGATGGCCTTTATTGCCGAACATCAGCACGATGACGGGAGTAAAGAGATGTTGGGTGTCGTTCGGGTATGGAATGATCCCGATAATATTCGCACGGAATTTTCGGTCATTATCCGTGACGATTTGCAGGGGCTGGGTATTGGTAGCCTGTTAATGAACAAGATGATCGATTACTGCACCAACATTGGCACCCTCGAAATGATCGGCAAAATTATGGTAGATAACCATCCCATGCGCGCCTTGATGAAGCACTTGGGCTTTAGGTGTCGCTATAACATGGAAGAGCAGGTGATTGATGCCGTGCTTAGGTTGAACGAGCCTGAAAGCGAATGGCAGCGTCACCGGTTGGAGAGCCAGCCTGACTAGGCTATTTCTGACACAAATGAGCCTGCCTCAAAAGAGGCAGGCTCATTCATGGGATGGGTAAAACGAGTGAAAACAGTGTCTAAATTAAGAAGCCACTAAATTAATGAGTTTCATAATTAAGGAGCTAAGCGGAAGCGGCTCCAATCGCCGCCGTCACGCCGTTCAAAGCGTAGGCGGTCGTGAAGACGACTGGGCTGCCCCTGCCAGAACTCAATCATTTCAGGGTTAACTCGATAGCCGCCCCAGTGATTCGGACGCGGAATATCTTGTCCTTCGTAGGCTTGTTCAAAGCGTTTTTGCCGCTCTTCAATCCAATTGCGATCAGGGATCACAACGCTTTGGGTAGCAATCCAGGCACCCAACTGGCTACCACGAGGCCGGCTTGAAAAGTATTCATCAGACTCCTCTTGTGCCACTTGCTCTACGGGACCTTCGATGCGAACTTGCCGTGACAGCGAGGGCCACCAAAAGGTGATAGCCGCAAAAGGTACGTTGCTCAGCTCGCTACCTTTGTGGCTATGGTAGTTGGTGAAAAACACCATACCTTGCTCGTCAAACCCTTTGAGCAGAACGACACGGGCATGGGGGCGCCCCTGACTGTCTACCGTAGAAAGGGTCATTGCGTTACCGTCTTGTCCTTCTGCTTCCAGCGCTAGGCTAAACCACTCATCAAACAGCACAAAGGGATTGTCGGGGGCTTGGGCTTCATCAAGGCGGCCACCTTCATAATCGCGCCTAATGTCAGCTATATTGCGTGTCATTGAATACTGCTCCCTTTAAATTTTGTTCATGGTCGCTGGTCTTTCGGTAAAGCTCAAGCCCTGTCTCTACGCTTTGTTGACAAGCTCTATTTAGAAGCCCAGCCGAGAGGTTGATGGCGTTACGAATAATGCAAAGTTGCTTGATTGTATAACGCGTCGACTGTGCTCTGTAATGCGTTATATCAGAAACATTGAAGAAATGAGAAAATGTATGAATAGAAGATAAAGGGCAACGTAATGCAGAATGAAAGAAAACAGCTGGCCGTTTGGGACGTCTTTGTACGCTTATTCCATTGGTGTCTGCTGGCAGCGGTGATCATTTCGTTTTATACCGCGAAAACCGATGGTGTACCGTTTTTGTTTCCGATTGAGGCTCATGCCCAAGCAGGCTACCTCATTATTGGTTTATTGATATTTCGCGTGATATGGGGCGTCTCAGGCCCTGTCTATGCTCGCTTTAGTACGTTTATTTATGGGCCAACAGATACGGCAATTTATGCGAATGCGCTGCTCAAGCGACGCGCACCTCGCTACGCGAGCCACAACCCCCTGGGTGGTTGGATGGTCGTTCTTTTGTTGCTCTCACTGAGTTTTCAGGCAGTCAGTGGGCTGTTTTTGAGTGACGATATCTTCTTTCAGGGCCCGCTTTACGGTTTGCTGGGCCGAGACATAAGTGGCGAGCTAGCCAGCTTGCATTCACTCAATAGTGATGTGCTGCTTATCCTGATAGGCATCCATGTTGCGGGCATCATTGTGCATGCTCTGCAGGGAGAAAATTTAGTCGCGGCGATGGTGACGGGAATCAAACGTTTCAATAGTGAACCGATTGATATACAACCTGCCCACCGAACTAAGCACCGCCTGTTTGCGCTAGGTGCTTTTTTAGTTGCGGCGGGCGTTTGTGGCTGGCTGTGGTTTTATCCCTACTGATGTTTTTAGCAAACAGGGGGTAGCTAAGCTTACGCTTGGCGCTGTTGACGACTGCGAAAACGTGCGTACGCCATACAGCCAGTAAATAGCGCCAGTGATACAACCGCTTCCAGCACACCGCGAACGCCTTGGCTGGGTAGGGTTGCCAGCATAGTGCCTTGAGTGAAGTACAGTAGGCTAACAAAGGCTAACCAAGCATGGCCTCTGGCTCGCTGACCAATGATAGAGGGTAAGAATAGTAACAGTGGCAGCACAAATGCGACCACAGGACGCCAGTTAAAGGTGTCACCCTGAATAAAAAAGCCACGATAGATAACTAGCAGCAGCAGAATGACAAAGCTGACGAGTACTAACTGCCTTGCTTGCTGTGTGAGCTTATCGAGTCCATGGCGAGTCTCGAGACCTTCTAACCACTGCCTCATGCCGCTTCCTCCTGGCGCATTTTATGCAGCGCTCGCGCAAGCCTAGCCAACCGCTTGCCTTGAGCAAGACACAGTGCACGCTCGTGCTCGTCGACAGAGCGGTCGCTACGCGCACCGGCAACATGGCTAGCCCCGTAGGGTGTACCACCGGTTTGGGTGCTGAGAAGGGCGGTTTCATTATAGGGGATGCCGGCGTAGACCATGCCGTGATGCAGTAACGGAATGAGCATGGTAAGAAGCGTGCTTTCCTGGCCACCGTGGAGGCTGGAAGTGGATGTAAAGGCACAGGCAGGTTTATCAATCAATGTGCCATTCATCCATAGGCTGCTGGTGGTATCTAGAAAATACTTAAGCGGCGCAGCCATATTGCCAAAACGCGTAGGGCTACCCAATGCCAATGCGCTGCAGTGGCGCAAATCTTCGAGGTCTGCATAAACCGCTCCCTCTGCTGGAATTTCGGGATCAACGGCTTCACAGGTTGTGGAGACAGGGGGAACGGTGCGCAGCCGCGCTTCAATCCCCGTAATGCTTTCGACACCTGCTGCAATTTGCCTTGCCATATCCGCAGTGGCTCCTGAGCGCGAATAGTAAAGAATTAAAACAAACGGCGTGGAATCACTCATGAGGTATCCTAGAAATAACGACGTAAAGAGGGCACTGCGTTGTCTGCTTATGGTACCAGAGCTACTGGTTGTACAGGAGATGCGTTACGCAATTGGCTAAGCGTGGGCAAGCGTAGATAAACCCATGCGGTTGAACCGTCCGTTAGCGTTTGTTTGACCCGCTCATAGCGAATACCCAGGCGCTCATAACGATCCAAGCGCAATAGCTGATCCGCAGTGACTTCTAACCGTAACCCTTCTACATGGCTATGGGTATCGGCAGTCAAGTCCAGGCCTTGTTTTTTAAAGCCTTCAAGACGTGCAGGTTGTGGGTTGCCTGAACTGCCCATCACCACCCAGCGCACAGGGAGATAGCGCAGCGTGCCATAGACGAAGACACTGTGGGTTCGTTCTTCAATGATTGGCAAGTGGGAGGGGCGCTCGTAAAACCACGGGCTCAGCATTGTCAGCCAAAGCCAGCCTGCAGCACCGATTAGTAGTACTGCGCTACACACGATCAAACGTTTTAACCAAACCATGCCCACTCCTTTGATTATGTTGGCTATCAGCGTGGCGTTAGATGTTAATGAAAACAAGTCTTAAGCAATGTCGGCGGGTTTGCTAGGATAAGGGCATTAGACCCTGTCAGAGGAGCCTGTTATGAATCAATCACTTCGTGATGAGATGGATTTCAGTGCGTTGGTCGGCGATGTAAAGCCGTTACCCAAGCATAACCGCGCAGATACAGGTACCCAGCGCCAGCGGCCAACAGAGGCCCAGCTTGCTCGTCGTGAAAGTGCGGAGCAGCGTCTGGAAGAGCGTAATTTCTTATCTGATGATTTTGTCGACTTGTTGCCGCCCTTTGATCCGATTGAATACCGCCGTGAGGGTATTCAGCAAGGTGTGGTCGATAAACTGAAGCATGGTGGTTACAGTGTTCAGGCCCAACTACATCTGCTACGGCGGCCGTTGGCAGAGTGCCGCAGAATGCTATTCCCGTTTATTCAAGAAGCTTACCTCCACGACCTTCGCTCTGTGCTCATTGTGCATGGGAGAGGTCGAGAAATAGATAGTCCTGCGAATGTCCTGCGTTCCTATCTGGCTAAATGGCTTACTCAGTTCGACGAAGTGCAGGCTTATATTTCTGCGCAACCTTCGGAGGGTGGCTTGGGTGCTACCTGGGTCATGCTGCGTAAAAGTGACCGTGCCAAAGCTAACAACCGTGAGCGCCAGCAAAAACGTCGCGGCTAGCCTGCCATTGTTTATTAGGTAATTGTTTATCAAGCAAAAGGGCAGCCTCTCGGCTGCCCTTTCTGTTTCTATCTTTCTACTTCTATCTTTTTACTTCTATCTCGATACCGCTTGCGGTTACTGCTTGCTGTCCGCTAGGCGGCGTTCGAACAGTGCTTGGCGCTGCTCAACATCGGTTTGGTAGCGAACGCTAAACATATTCAACGCACGGATAGCGTCGTCTGGATGCTGATCATCTCGCAGAGCCATGGCGGTAAAGCCACAGCGGCGCATGTAATCCAACTGGTCGACCAACACATCACCGACGGCACGTACTTCACCGGTATAGCCGTAGCGTTCGCGAAGCAAACGAGCAAGCGTGTAGCCACGCCCATCCGTAAATGCCGGGAAATCAATGGCAACCGCACGGGTACTGCTTAGCTGCTGGCCAAGCTCCGTGGTTAACTCGGTATCACTTGACAGCAGCGGTGCTAGCTCGGCATCGTCCTGATTCGCTTGCCAGAGTGCCAGCGGCACAAAGGCGGGACGCTGTTCAGGGAGCGTGTCTGCGTCATAGGACACGCACCAGGCATTCTCTGCTGCCAGTTCACCATCAGCGATCAGATGGTCGACATGTACCGGCGTGAGCTCGACCGCGTCAGTCTGAGTGTCATTGCTGGGCATAAACACGCTCCTTAAAGGGTTTTAAGCCAATACGGCGATAGGTGTCGAGGAATCGCTCGTCTTCGTGACGTTCGGCCACATAGACTTGCAGTACCTTATCGACAACGCCTGGCACGTCTTCGCGGAAGAAAGAGGGGCCCAGGATTTTACCTAGCGATGCATCGTCCGTTGAATTACCACCAATTGAGATCTGGTAGTACTCTTCGCCTTTTTTGTCGACGCCGAGGATGCCGATGTGGCCAACGTGGTGATGCCCACAGGCGTTCATGCAGCCTGAAATATTGAGATCCAGAGGGCCGAGGTCGTAGAGGAAGTCCAGGTCTTCAAACCGCTCCTGTAGTGCTTGAGCGATGGGAATCGAGACCGCATTGGCCAGGCCACAGTAGTCGCCGCCAGGGCAGCAGATAATATCGTTCAGCGTACCTACGGTTGGATTGGCCATGCCCAGTGCATCAAGCTCTTTCCAGAGCGCTTCCAACTCGTCGACGGGAACGTCAGACAGCACTAAGTTTTGCTCGTGGGTCACGCGCACTTCACCGAAGCTATAGCGATCGGCCAAGTCAGCGACGGCTTCCATTTGATCCGCTGTGACATCACCTGGTGCGTGTTCGCGGCGCTTAAGTGAAAGGGTCACTGCTTTATAACCAGGGACTTTGTGGTCGGTGACGTTATTCGTCACGAAGCGAGCCAAACTACGATTTTCGTTGCGTAACTGTTCGAAATCGGCAATGGCGCTCTCTGCGACCGGACGACGCTCTGGTTCAGGGAAGTGGATCTTGGCCGCATCAACCGCTGCTTGGTTGAGTGTTTGCGGGCCATCTTTAAGATGCGCCCACTCTTCGTCAACGCGGCGACGAAACTCTTCAATACCGAGCGCTTTGACGAGAATTTTAATACGTGCTTTAAACTTGTTATCGCGGCGACCAAATTGGTTGTACACGCGAACACACGCTTCCAAATACGTTAACAGATGCTGCCAGGGAAGATCTTCGCGCACCACGTCGCCAATCATCGGTGTGCGGCCAAGACCGCCACCTGCGAGCACTTTGATGCGCACGTCACCGTCTTCGTTACGCCATAGCCGCAGGCCGATGTCATGCACTTGGATAGCGGCGCGATCTTGGGCGGCACCGCTAACAGCAATTTTAAATTTGCGCGGCAGGTAGGCGAACTCGGGATGTAAGGTCGACCACTGGCGAATTAGCTCACACCAAGGGCGCGGATCTTCCACTTCATCCCCCGCGATACCGGCAAACTGGTCACTGGTGGTATTGCGGATGCAGTTGCCGCTGGTTTGAATAGCGTGCATTTGTACTTTGGCGAGGTCTGCCAAAATATCGGGCACGTCTTCCAATGCGGGCCAGTTCAGCTGCAAGTTTTGCCGGGTTGTGAAGTGGCCATAGCCACGGTCATAGCGGCGGGTAATTTCCGCTAGCGCGCGAAGCTGCTTGCCCGCCAGCATGCCGTAAGGGATGGCAATTCGCAGCATTGGCGCATGCTTCTGAATATACAGGCCGTTTTGGAGTCGCAGCGGGCGAAACTCTTCTTCTCCCAAACGTCCGGCGCGGTAGCGGTCCATTTGGTCACGAAACTGAGCGACGCGCTCGTCAACCAACGTTTGGTCGTGAATATCATAACGGTACATGTGGCACGATCCTGCTAAAAGCGAAATGGTCACGTCGAGACGGACGGTAATGTGCCGCCACCTTAACGCGGGCGTCATATTCTACAAAAGAATATATAATTATTTTTTTATCGCTAAATGGTATTTGAGGTTTGTAAGTCATAGCGTTTGAGCTAGCCAGCGTCGACGCTGCCACACCCATAAGAAGCTGCTGGAATTGAGCGCACGGTAGAAGAGCTGCACTAGCCATACACCGAGTAGCCCATATTCCAGCTCAATGCCTACCCACCAGGCCAGTGGCAGAAACACTAGCCACTGCATACTTAAAGTAAGCAACATCACTGTTCGCTGAGCGCCAGCGCCCATTAATGTTTGGGCTAGCACCAGTGCGGCAGCATCCAGCACTATCATTAAGCCAGTAATTTGTAAGGGGAGAGTGCCTAACTGAATGAGTGAGTAATCTTCAAAAAAAATAGCCAGAACAGTTGTCGGGAACAACAGCATAGGGAGTGCCAACACTGTCAGCAGCAAGCCAGCGACGCTTAATGCATCGATTCCCCATCGGTGTGCTGCCTGTTGATCATCGCGTCCTAACGCCTCACCAACCAAGCTCATTGCCGCCACACCCACCCCGACGCCAGGTAAAATAAGTAGTAACGATAGATTCACTAGCACATGGCCAACAGCGACACTCTGCGTGCCCATCCTACCTAATAGCCAGAACAGCACCACATAGCCGGCGGCAAACCATACTTGTTGCAGTGAGTGTGGGAAAGCCAAAAATAGGGTGGTCTGTAATGAGCGCAATGTCAGCTTCTGCCGGGTAAGTGCGCGGGCGTTATACGTCACGCAAGCCCAGATAATCAGCCCCAGTAGTAGCGAAAGCGTCGTGCCAATCCCTGCACCGTTGGCACCCAGCGCCGGAAGGCCACCAATGCCATAAATTAACCCCGCACTAGCGACCACATTGAACACATGCACAATGACGATAATACGCAGGTAAAGGTGCGTGTGCTGCCGTCCGTTCCAGTAACCGCGAAAGCAAAGTGTCAGGGCAATCGCGGCTAACGATACAACGCGCCAGCGGAAATACTCCACGGCAATGGTCGTCACGTCATCTGCTGGCGTAATTGATTGTATTAACCGGGGAGCTTGCCACCACGCGAGACACGATAATGGAATGCCGACCATAACGGCGATCAGCAAGCCAGAGTGAAGTGAGCGTGTTAGCGGGAAGTGTTCTGCGCCCAGGTCTTGAGAGGTTTGCGACTGGACGCTGGAAGAGAGGCCAAAAACCAGCGCCGTCATCATAAACATGGCATAGCCGCCGATACCAACACCTGCCAATGCCTCTTGGCCTAAATGGCCTACCAGCGCAGCATCAATAAGGTTGAGCATGCTCTGTGAGAGCATGCCCAGCATGATGGGTAAGGCTAAGCGCATGACCTTACCTTGGCGGCGGCCCACTGCTGACATTAGCTAGGGTCGTAAGAGAGCACTGGCGATAGCCAGCGTTCCATTTCCACTAGCGGCATCTGCTTGCGTTGCGCAATCGCTTCCACTTGATCCCGGGTGATTTTGCCGGTGGAGAAGTATTTGGACTGGGGGTGGGCGAAGTACCAGCCAGAGACCGCCGCCGCAGGCCACATGGCAAAGTTTTCGGTCAGTGCCAAGCCGGTATTTTCTGTCGCATCAAGCAACCGGAACAACGTGGCCTTTTCGGTATGGTCAGGGCAGGCTGGGTAGCCGGGAGCAGGGCGGATACCCTGATATTTCTCGGCAATTAGCGCGTCATTATCCAGCGTCTCTTCCGGCACATAGCCCCAGAACTCTTTGCGCACACGCTCGTGCATGCGCTCGGCAAACGCTTCCGCCAAACGATCGGTTAACGCTTGCACCATAATAGCGTTGTAATCGTCACCTGCCGCTTCATAGGCTTTGGAAAGTTCATCAACCCCATGGCCTGTGGTAACCGCAAAACCACCAATCCAGTCGGCTTTGCCGCTCTCTTTAGGCGCAATAAAATCCGCAAGACTGTAGCAGATCCCGTCACGCCCCTTAGTGGTCTGCTGACGAATGTGATGCAAACGCTCAACGACCTCGGTACGGCTTTCATCGGCATACACTTCAATGACATCGTCATCCACGCTGTTGGCGGGCCACAGACCAATGACGCCGCGCGCCTGAACGCGCTTTTCGTCGATTAGCTTGCGCAGCATCACTTTGGCATCTGCAAACAAATTGCGCGCAGCTTCCCCGACTACCTTGTCTTCAAGGATTTTGGGGTATTTGCCAGCGAGCTGCCAGCTCATAAAGAACGGAGTCCAATCGATGCGTTCAACCAGCTCTTCAAGGTCGTAGTTATCGAAGGTTTTCAGGCCCAACACCTGAGGTTTAACTGGAGTAAAGCTGGTCCAATCCGTGCGGAAGCGCCGTTTACGGGCCTGGGTATAGTCCAGGTCTGCCGCTTTAGGGCGGCGTTTGGCGTTACGCTCGCGCACTTTTTCGTACTCTTCGCGAATCTCGGCAACGTAGGCGGCTTTAAGGTTCGGTGCCAGTAAACGGCCCGCGACGCCAACCGCCCGGGAGGCATCGGTTACATAAATCACGGGGTGATCGTATTGTGGCTCAATTTTGACCGCTGTATGGGCTTTGGAGGTCGTAGCACCACCAATGAGCAGCGGCAGATCCATGCCTCTGCGCTTCATTTCTTTAGCAACATGCACCATCTCATCAAGCGATGGGGTAATCAGTCCAGAAAGCCCAATGATGTCAGCATTGTGATCTTGAGCGGCCTGAAGAATTTTTTCGGTGGGCACCATCACGCCAAGGTCGATGACTTCGTAGTTATTACACTGCAGTACCACGCCGACAATGTTTTTGCCGATGTCGTGAACATCACCTTTGACCGTGGCCATGACGATCTTACCTTTGGCCTTGGTCTCTTCGCTTTTTTCAGCTTCGATATAGGGAATCAGATAGGCAACCGCCTGCTTCATGACGCGAGCCGACTTAACTACCTGGGGTAGGAACATTTTGCCGGCACCAAACAGGTCGCCAACCACGTTCATACCATCCATTAACGGACCTTCGATCACCTCGATGGGTCTAGCGGCCTCGGCGCGAGCCTGTTCGGTGTCCTCTTCTATATATGCCGTTACGCCTTTAACCAACGCATGCTCGATACGCTTATTAACCGACCAACTGCGCCACTCCAGGTCTTCTTTTTTGGCCGCACCGCTGCCATCGCCCTTGTACTTGTCGGCAAGGTCAAGCAGCCGCTCGGTACCATCGCTACGGCGGTTGAGTACGACGTCTTCTACCGCATCACGCAGTTCAGCGGGTAAGTCATCATAAACCGCCAATTGGCCCGCATTGACGATGCCCATGCTGAGGCCTGCACGAATGGCGTGGTAAAGGAATACCGAGTGAATGGCTTCACGAACGGGGTTATTACCTCGAAATGAAAACGAGACGTTCGACACGCCGCCGGAGATCATCGCGTGAGGTAGGTGCTCGCGGATCCACTGAGTGGCCTCAATGAAATCGACGGCGTAGTTATTGTGCTCATCTATGCCGGTAGCGATAGCAAAGATATTAGGGTCGAAAATAATATCTTCCGCAGGGAAACCAATGTCATCGACGAGTAAGCGGTAGGCGCGTTCACAAATTTCGGTTTTACGCGCAAAGGTATCTGCTTGGCCTTCTTCATCAAACGCCATGACCACAATGGCAGCACCAAAGCGGCGACATTTGGTGGCTTGCTCGCGAAACGCGGCTTCGCCTTCTTTCAGCGAGATCGAGTTCACAACCGCTTTGCCTTGAACGCACTTAAGGCCCGCTTCGATGATGTCCCATTTAGAGGAGTCGATCATGATCGGAACGCGAGCGATATCGGGTTCGCCAGCGATTAAATTAAGGAAGCGAACCATCGCTTCCTGGGACTCCAACATGCCTTCGTCCATGTTGATGTCGATAATTTGTGCGCCGTTCTCGACCTGCTCCAAGGCGACTTCAAGCGCGGTTGTGAAGTCTTCTTCGACGATTAACCGCTTAAAGCGCGCCGAGCCGGTCACGTTAGTGCGCTCACCGACATTGACAAACAGCGCGTCGGCTTCAATGTTGAAGGGTTCTAAGCCAGACAGTCGGCACGCATGACTACGCTTTGCTACCTTGCGGGGTGCCATTGGGCTGACGGCTTCAGCGATAGCTCGAATATGCTCAGGGGTTGAGCCACAGCAACCCCCAATAATATTGACCAGTCCACTTTCCGCGAACTCGCTGACAATGGCCGCCATTTCCTCTGGGGTTTGGTCATACTCACCAAACTCATTGGGCAGGCCCGCATTGGGGTGCGCAGAAACAAAGGTATCGGCTTTAGTGGAAAGCTCTTCGATGTAAGGGCGCAGCTCTTCAGCACCTAGGGCGCAGTTTAAGCCAACCGAGAGCGGCTGGGCGTGGCGAACAGAGTTCCAGAAAGCTTCGGTGGTTTGACCAGAAAGCGTGCGACCTGACGCATCGGTAATGGTGCCGGAAATCATCACCGGCAGCCGAGTGTTCAGGTCATCAAACAACTCTTCAAGCGCATAAATAGCGGCTTTGGCATTGAGTGTGTCGAAGATAGTCTCGATCATAATAAGATCGGCACCGCCTTCGATTAACGCACTAGCAGCTTCATAATAGTTCTCGCGAAGCTCGTCGAAGGTGACATTGCGCTTAGAAGGGTCGTTGACATCCGGCGACAGGGACGCAGTGCGTGAGGTTGGCCCAAGTACCCCAGCGACATACCGCGGGATATTCGTTTCAGCAGCCACGGCGTCACAGACATTACGCGCCAAACGTGCCGACTCACGATTCAGCTCAGGCACCAAATCTTCCATGCCATAGTCTGACTGGGAAAGACGGGTGCTATTAAATGTATTGGTTTCGATAATATCCGCGCCAGCTTCTAGATAGTCGCGGTGAATACGTGCCACCAAGTCCGGACAGGTAAGTGCTAATAAGTCATTATTACCTTTAAGGTCCGAGGGCCAGTCACGAAAGCGGTCACTACGGAAATCGTCCTCGCTGAGTTCGGCGTTCTGCAACATGGTGCCCATGCCGCCGTCCAAAATCAGGATACGTTGGGCAAGGCGTTGGGTGAGGGAAGCAGTCAAATCACTAGCAGCCATGGCAGGGGGGAATCTCCAGCGTCTCAGTCGAAAAGGATATTTTTTATAGTCGTCGTCATAGTGTGAGCGGCGCCTATCATAACAAAGGGCACACCATAGGGCAGCAAGTAAGGGCGTGAAGTTATTGCAGTATCTTAATGAGGCGCGCTCATATACATAGGCAATAGCCTACTAAAATGGTCGGGATTGTGCTGGCGAGCAGTTTTGCTTACCATAGGCGTTAATGAAATAGTTATAAATGACATGTGATGTGGCCACGCCACAACCACGGGAGGATAACATCCCTTATGACCGCGACTATCGAAACTGATACCCAAGGTATTGATATTACTGACAGTGCTCAGGAATATCTTGCTGAACTGCTCGAAAAGCAGAATGTTGAAGGCATTGCTGTACGTATTTTTATCACCCAACCCGGCACGCCTTACGCGGAAACATGTTTAGCCTATTGCCGTCCAGGTGAAGAAGAACCGACTGACGTTAAGCTTGAACTTGAAAAAATTAACGTATTTCTCGATAAAAACAGTTTGGCGTTTTTAGACGAGGCGGTTGTTGATTTTAACGCGGATCGTATGGGCGGCCAGTTAACCATCAAGGCTCCTAACGCGAAAATGCCTAAAGTTAATGCGGACAGCCCGCTGGAAGACCGCATCAACTACACGCTTTACAGCGAGATTAACCCAGGGCTGGCGGCCCACGGTGGTGAAATCAAACTGGTAGAGCTGACCGAAGATAAGGTAGCGATCCTTGCCTTTGGTGGCGGTTGCCAGGGTTGTGCAGCGGTAGATTTAACGCTTAAAGATGGCGTTGAGAAAACGCTGATGGAGCGGATTCCTGAGCTAGCGGGTATCCGTGACGTGACCGATCACACGGATACAACGAACGCTTACTACCGCTAACGCGACTTAGCAGTACAGCTTGTGCTTCAAAAGCCTGACAAAACGGCGCCCCAAATGTTGGACACCCTGTCCGGCCTTTGGGGTTTTTTTGTTGAAAATTAATACGATGAAGTGTTCAACCTACTGATTGTGAGGCGGTTTTTTTACGACCAATCCAGCTGCTAGGACGTGGTATATCAGCACTGCGTGGATAAGTCTGTTTGGGTAGAAGGCTATCAGCAGTCGTATTTTTCAGCAGCTCTGCTGAATTCAGAATACATCCTTCCTTTATTGCATTTCAGGCCTCGTTTAGCCAGAACCAATATGCTGGCGTCGTCAACGTTAGCCAGCGCGTGTTCTTCAACTTCATGCCCATGGAAGCTCATGGTTGAGTGGTAACTGAGGCAACATGTGGCTGTGGTGATGCACGCAAGTAGTGTCTTGCAGTTCACGTGCTGTCCATCTGCTAAGCCTTGTTGTGAGCCTGCTATATGTTGTGACACGCGCGGCCAAGTTAAAAATGCGAATCATTCATATTGACTGACGGTCGGTCGCAAATTATTATTCCTGCTATTAATACATCCGATTTCTTTGCTTAGGACTAATATGGGCCACCTCTTATCACTACATTCCCAAAAACTTCCAATCTCATCATGGTCGGGATTTTCGGCTCCCTTAGTGCCTTCTTGCATGGCGGCTGCCGCTTCTATGCTAATTGCGGGTGGCGTTTCAGCCCATTCAGAAGAAGTCTCAAGCGGTGCGTTTCAGAAACAAGACGCAGATGGATCTGCCAATATTTATACGTTACCGGCTGTGACAATCACCGCGGACAGTGAATGGGATATGGGAAACGGGCCCGTCCAAGGGTATGTGGCTGAGCAATCGACAATTGGGACCAGGGTCGACTCCTCAATCCTGGAAATCCCGCAATCTGTCTCGGTGGTCACTCGACGGCAGATGGACATTCAGCAGCCTGCTAGCAGTAGCTCTGCGCTGCGCTACACCGCTGGAGCGACGAGCGAGAAATATGGGGGCAATGGTAGTTATATTGATATCACCCGAATCCGTGGAGTTGACGCGGATTACTATCTGGATGGTTTGCGGATCATTGGTAATCCAGGAAGCTGGCTACCACAGATCGATCCCTACTCACTAGAGCGGATCGAAGTACTGCGCGGTCCTTCGTCGGCAATATACGGTCAGGGTACAGGCGGCGGTATTGTGAATCAGGTGAGCCGCAGGCCCCAGGAAGTTGAACAGCATGAAGTGAGCCTTCAGTTCGACAACTTTAACCGTAAGCATATAGGGTTGGATAGCAGTGGGGCGGTGAACGATGACGGCTCACTGCTTTATCGCATTACCGCAAGCGGTTTGGATACCGAGGGACAGATTGAGGATGTTCGTCACAAGCGGTTCTATCTGGCTCCGTCACTGACCTGGCGGCCAAACTCACAAACGTCATGGACGATCTTGGCGACGCACTCTCGTGAGCCAGATTTGCCCAACTACAACAGCCTCCCGGCCGTCGTGTTAGGGCTGGATGATAGCGCGTATCCCGAAATTGATCGGAAGAGAAACTTCACGGATATGGATTTCGAGGATTCCTCACGCGACCAGAACTCACTGAGTTCATTCTTCGAATATGATTTTGGCAACAGTTGGACATTTTCCAGTAACGCACGCTACATGGATGTCAGGTCGGATATCCAGCGAGGGATCGTTTACGGATACCAGGAGGTTGATGGTCTACCGCAGCTCCGTGGCTACTACGAACAGACGCCTGCCAAGGTGAGCACATTCTCCATGGACAATTACCTGAGTGGCAATCTGGAGTTGGAGGCAACGACCCATACCATACTGGCGGGAATCGATTACTCATCCGGTACTCTGGAAAACGAGTTATACAGTGTCGGACCTGTGCTTTTCGACCCTTACGGTCCAGAGTATCGTCCAGATATCATGCCCGACTTTACCGCCAGTCGTCAGGCACCATGGAAATCACAGCAAGACTTCACTCGCATAGGCGCATATCTTCAAGACCAAATTGCCTACGACCGGTGGCTTGTGACACTGGGTGTAAGGCATGACTGGTCAACAACCGATGATGAGACGCACAGCTATTCTCCTACTGCACGACTAACCAATCAGGATGATACTAAGTGGAGTGGTCGCGCGGGCTTGAGCTACCAATTTGATGCCGGCCTAGCGCCCTATATCAGCTATTCCACATCCTTTGATCCGCTTTTGGGGACAGACTACAAAGGGGATGCCTTCGTCCCGGTTGAGTCCAGGCAAGCAGAAGTGGGTATCAAATATCAACCTGCGGGCTCCGGAACGTTATTGAGTGCCGCGGTATTCCAGCTGGAACAGACCAACGTAAAAACAAGTGATGCTGATCACCTAGGGTTTAATACCCAAGCAGGTAAAGTTCGCACGCGTGGGCTTGATTTGCAGGCGACCACGGAGCTTGCGCGTAATCTCAACCTGATGGCTAGCTATACCTATCTGGACAATGAGTTGGTCGAGGATGCTTTGTATCAAGGGAACAGCCTGACTCAGACACCTGAGCATAGCGCCTCTGCATGGATGGACTACCAGTTTGGTCATGGCCCGCTTTACGGTTTGCAGGTTGGCGGAGGGGTGCGCTACCTAGGCAAAACCTTTGCCGACCCCAGTAATGATTTTGAGGTGCCTTCAGCTACGCTCTTGGATATGGCGTTAACCTACCAGCTCGGCTTTCTTTCACCGGATCTGAGCGGGGCTTCGTTGGCAGTTAATGTGAGCAACCTGACAGACGAACAGTATGTTGCCAGCTGCACGTCGCGCCTTTACTGCTTCGTCGGACAAGACCGGACGATGACGGCAACACTAAACTATCGTTGGTGATCATCGTGTTCGATAAAACGTTTTCGAGACGCGATGTGCTAAGCGGCATGCTGGCGGGAGGATTGCTTGTTGTCACCTCTCGTCCGCGCGCGGGCATCCAATCTCCAATAGTTATCACTGACATTGCCGCGCGCAGGCTTCACCTCGATTCGCCTATCAAGCGTATCTTGCTGGGCGATGGATCCCTGGCTTATGTCATGGCCTTGCTGAATCCCGAAGACCCATTTGGCGACGTCATAGGATGGGGAGATAACTTCCGGGGGGCGGATTTGGACGGCTATAAAGCCTACCAAAG
Source organism: Halomonas sp. KG2 (assembly GCA_030440445.1). Taxonomy (NCBI): domain Bacteria; kingdom Pseudomonadati; phylum Pseudomonadota; class Gammaproteobacteria; order Oceanospirillales; family Halomonadaceae; genus Halomonas; species Halomonas sp. KG2. Next base: position 2,179,685 of record CP098528.1, read on the forward strand.
AGCGTTTTCCGAGATTGACAGCATCCCGTCCTTCCCAAGCCGGACTGTGGACTCTATCGGAGCGGAGTTCGCGATTTCCCTTGAGCCGGACGTGGTCGTGATGAACCTCAGTTCAAAGCCGACAGTCGAGTCGTCCAGGCTGATGCAGACCTTGGCGCGGGTTGGTATTCCTATTGTGTTCGTAGACTTTCGCACTAAGGTACTGGGCAACACTGCCCGGAGTGTGCAGATTCTTGGTGAGTTGCTGGGGAGGTATGACCGTGCCATGGACTTTCTGCACTTCAGGCAGGAACAGATCAACCGAGTAACACAGTCGCTAACGCATGTCCGGACGAAACCGAGCGTCATGATCGAACGTGCCGCCGGGCTATATGACGATTGTTGCCTAACCTACGGCGACGGCAATTTCGGCGAACTAGTTGCTGCCGCTGGTGGCGAGAATATTGGAGCTCGGTTTCTTCATGGACTGTTTGGCACTTTGCATCCAGAACAGGTGGTTGAATCCGAACCGGATGTTGTTCTAGTGACGGGCGCTAACTGGACCCTGTATTCGCCTGCGGGGGATTGGGTTGGCCTTGGGCCCGGCGCTGATATTGCCAAGGGGCAAGCTCGCCTGGAACGGTTGATGGCACGGCCGGCTTATCGGTTGTTATCTGCGGTGAGAACGGGCCGGGTGCATGCGATCTGGCACCCATTTTACGACAACCCGTATCATTTTGTGGCGCTTCAGCGCATAGCTAAATGGTTGCACCCAGAACTGTTCGACTCGCTCGACCCCGACGCGACCTTTGCCGAACTGCATGAACGTTTTCTTCCCGTTTCCTATCAGCCGGGGTATTGGCTCAGCCTGGATGGAGAGTCCTCATGACTGAAACAACGATCATCGAATCGACTGTCCTCAAGCGCGGTCGGTGTTTCTATGTTGGCCTTACCAGGCAGAGGCTGGCCCTACTCGTAGGTATCGCTTTACTGACATTCATGTGTTTCATTGCCGATCTTTCAATCGGTCAAGCTCATTATACGCCGGGGGAGGTACTGGCCGCTCTCTGGAACCCAGATGCCCCTCTCGCTGTTCGGGTCATACTGTGGGACATTCGATTACCGGTAGCACTGACAGCGCTGGTAGTTGGTGCCAGCCTGTCTGTGGCGGGTGTCAAAATGCAGACAGTGCTGGGTAACCCGCTGGCAAGTCCTTTCACGCTGGGGTTGTCCGCGGCGGCAGGTTTTGGTGCTGCGCTTGGGCTGATTCTGGGGGTGAGCATCCTGCCGGCATCGGCCGTGGCCTTTGCCGTTCCGGCCAATGCCTTTGTGGTTTCCATGATCGCTGCACTGGTGATCTACCGCTTGAGCCAAAAGCGGGGTATTACCACCGAGATGATCGTGCTGCTGGGTACCACTCTGGTCTTTACGTTTACTGCATTACTGGAAGCACTGCAGTACATTGCGCCCGATCAGGCGCTTTCCGCCGTGGTGTTCTGGATGATGGGTAGCCTGTCGCGTACCAGCTGGCCGCAGTTGGCCATCCTGAGTGCCATTCTGCTCTTTGTGTCGGTGTTCTTCGCTCGCCAGGCCTGGGCCTTTACGGCGTTGCGCCTTGGAGATGCGCGAGCAACAAGTCTTGGTGTTCCCGTGGGCCGGTTGCGTTTACAGGGAATCCTGTTGGGCAGCTTGCTGGCTTCGGTCTGCGTGTCATTTGTCGGAACCATCGGATTTGTTGGCCTAGTGGCACCTCATATCGCCCGGATGCTGGTGGGGGAAGACCAGCGTTTCCTGCTGCCTGCTTCGGCCCTCTGTGGCGCCTGCATGCTTTCTGCTGCTTCGGTACTGAGCAAAACATTGGTGGAGGGGCAAGCCATACCTATAGGTATTGTCACCTCACTGGTTGGTGTGCCGATGTTTTTTGCATTGATCTTACGGTCGAGGAAACGGTGATGGAGCTGCTCAACGTATCAGGAGTGTCTGTTGCATTCGATACCCGCGTGATATTGCAAAATCTGGACTTTGGCCCTCTGCATGCGGGCAGTGTTACGGCATTGTTGGGGTCCAATGCGGCGGGAAAGTCCACGTTGCTGCGCCGGATGGCCGGTGAGTTGCGAGGGGCGGGTAAAGTTGAGGTGGTTGGGCAGGAGGTTGAGTCCTGGCCGACATACCATAGCAATCGTCCAGCCCATGTCCCCCAGGATATATCGATGGTGTCGTCACTGCGAGTATTCGAAGCCGTGCTGCTGGCGAGTAAGCAAGGTAGCGGTTGGGGGGTGGATGACGATGAAATGGATGTTGTTATCCGCATGCTACAGGCATTGGGTATTCAGGCCTTGGCAGATCGCGAACTAGCCGCACTCAGCGGTGGTCAGCGGCAATTGGTATCCATTGCCCAGGCGCTGGTTCGGGAGCCTCGGGTTCTGTTGCTGGATGAGCCGACCAGCGCCCTCGATCTGCAGAATCAATTTGAGGTGCTTGATTTGCTATGTCAGCTTGCCCATGAGCGCTCCATGTGTGTGATTCTGGCTATACACGATATCAATCATGCGCTGCGTTTTGCCGATCATGTGGTGGTTCTCCATCAGGGCAGAGTTGAAGCGACCGGCTCGCCACGTGAAGTCTTGGCGCCGGGGCTGATGCAAAAGGTCTACGGTGTCATGACGCGTCTAGAGTACTGTTCCCAAGGGTATCCATTTCTGGTCGTGGATCGTTCGGTCAGAGATAGGGCGGAGTTGTCGAAGGCAGAGGAGGCTGCGGTATGAACGGAGATCAGAGGTCGATAGTTCTGCTGGCGATGCCCAGTATCCATTCGGGAGCGTGGCGTTACCCTGGCGCTCAGCCAGATTTTCAATCCAGCTTCGAGCAGATGAAATGGTTTGCCCAGACGTTGGAGCAAGGGTGTTTCGATGGGCTGTTCTTGCCCGATTCTCTGGCCGTTCGGGCAGCGCCGATTGAGGCATTGGCGCGGGGGCACAGTGTCGCTACGCTTGATCCGTTGACGCTGCTGCCTGCACTGGCTGCCGTGACACAGCATATCGGCCTGATTGCCACCGCCAGCACGACCTACAACGAGCCTTATATGCTTGCGCGACGTTTGGCTTCGCTCGATATCATCAGTGGTGGCCGGGCGGGCTGGAACCTAGTGACATCTAGTAATTCCAACGAAGCGGCGAATTTCGGCGTCGAGCAGCATATGGAGCATAGTGCCCGCTATCGGCGGGCGCGGGAATTCTGTTCGGTGATGGACGGATTGTGGGAGAGCTGGGACGAAGATGCGTTCTGCCGGAATGCGGCAAGTGGCTTCTTTTTTGATCCAAGCAAAGTGCATGCGCTTGATCATCGGGGCCCTCATTTTTCAGTACGTGGGCCGCTGAATGTCGAGCGCCCCGTCCAGACGCGGCCGGTGGTGGTTCAGGCCGGTGCGTCAGAGGCTGGACGACAGGTTGCTGCCGAAACAGCCGAGGTGGTTTTTACTTATCAGACTGATTTTCCGGCCGCTCGGCAGTTCTATGCCGACATGCAGCGTCGGGCGCGTGCAGCGGGGCGCCAGAGTGCCTTGAAAATTATTCCAGCAGTGTTTGTTGTGCTGGGAGATACTCTGGAGCAGGCGCAGGAAAAAAGACACCAGCTGGATCGGTTAGTTGATGACGAGAGCAGCCTGGCAACCTTGTCTATCGCGCTTGGACATGACATCTCCCAGTATGATGAAGACGGTCTGCTCCCCGAGATTCCCGAAAGTAATGCCAGTAAAAGTGGCCGTGACCGGGTCATCCAGCTCGCTCGAAGAGAAAACCTGAGTATCATTGCGTTGGCGCGACGCGTGTGTGGGTATCAGGGTCTCGAAATGGTTGGAACGGCGACGATGGTCGTGGACCAAATGCAGCAGTGGTTCGAGGGTGGTGCGGCAGACGGTTTCAATATCATGTTCTCACATTTGCCTGGTGGGGCAACTGAGTTCGTTGAACAGGTGGTACCTGAGCTACAAAGACGCGGTTTGCTCAGAAGACGGTATGAGGGGCGCTCGTTCCGGGAAAACCTCGGGCTGGAAACGCCACCGCATGGTTACTCACGCCGTTGTGTTAACGGAAGTGATTATGAGTAAACGCGACGTCAACCTCACCGACGATTCTTTGCAGGGGACGTCAGCATGTTTAGACAAACATCCGAAACGCTATTGGCAAAGGGCGAGCAGTCTCTTGTTTGAGACGCAATAATGTCGTCCGTAGCGCCATGGACACCGGAATAGATCAATAGCGCTACCACTCTTGGGTTTTTAGGTGCCCATAGGCCCGCGGACCGCCCCCCCTCAATGATGCTCAATAGCTGATCAAGAATGGCGTTCTTAGCCTGGTTGGAGCGATCATGGTGATGGTGATTGGTATAGACGATGTCGTGTGTTCTATAGGTGTCGACGTAGGTTTCGACGTTTGCCCGAATCCAAGCGCGAAGCCGTCCAACCCAGTCGCCTTCGTCACAGGCCTCAAGCGCTTTCTCCAGTTGAGCAAGGAAGTTTTCCGTGTAGCGATTGCCAAGCGCTACCAGGATTTCATTTTTGGAGGAAAAATAATGGTAGAACGTGCCCTTGGCCACGTCTGCGGCTTTGACGATGTCGTTGATAGTGGTTGCTTGAACGCCCTGTTCTAGAAACAGCGCTTCTGCAGCGTTCATTAACTCATTAAGTCGTACATCAGCAGGTTTTGTGCGAGGGCGATTGCGCTGGTCGGCTGGTTTCTTCGCGTCAGAGGACTTTCCTTGCATTTCATTTTCTCAAGTGTTGATAAAGACATGTAGTGTAAAAGCAGGAAGTCTGGATGTCTTTGGGAGCCTGTACTAGCCGCTTGAACTTGCCCATTGATTGGATGATATTGCAGCGGGTCCGGTTTCTAGGCTGAACTCCGCCTCCTTCAATCAAGCCAGAATAGGGAGTTAAGGCTTCTAGTCCTGTGTAGCCTGCCTATGTAAGTATTTGATGCTTTTCATACTTATGAGCTGTAGATCACTCGTTGGTTGGATTGTCTGCTTTTTCTTGCGAGGAGATCGTCTCCGGCAGGGCTGTTAATTGCGCCTGAAGGGCTTCCATTCGTTGCCAAAGCTGTTGCTGCCAGTTTTCGTCCTGAAGTGCCGCTTGGTGCTGCTTTTCTAGTGCTTGGTGGGCTTTATCAAGCTCGCTCTGCAGGCTGGCGTGTTGTTCTTTTAGCGATATATTGTTGCGCTCAAGCTCGTCAATACGCTGTTGCAAGCTGCTGTTGTCTAACTGGTAGTGCTGCAACGTATCTTTTTTGAGCTGAAGTTCTTTCGCCAAGCTGTCTGAGCGCTGTTCCAACTGGAGCAAGCGCTTTTGTAGTGCTTTTTCTTCTTGGGCACGCTCTTGTCTAAGCGTGTCTAGCAACGCCATCAGTTTTCCTTCTGCTGCTTCGTTACGCTGCTCTTCCTGAGCAAGGCGCTGTTCCCAAGCGGCTTGGCGTTGTTGCTGCTCTTCAGTGAAGCGCTCTTTCAGCGAAGCGACATCATGCTCAGATTGGCTAAGCAACTGCTGATATCGCTTAGCATCTTGGTTGGCTTGCTCTGCCTGTTGCTGCCACTGATGCTCGTTCGCTTGGCTAGCGGCCAGCTCGCGATTAAGTGCTTCCAAACGCTGTTCTGTGTGTCGTAGATGCTCTGCAAGGGCGCTTTCTCGTTGCTGCGCATTGGCTGTTTGCTGAAGCGCTTCGGCGGCTTCCTGCTGGGCGCTCTCTACCTGCCGATTAGCATCTTCACGATAGTGGACGAGCGCTTGATTGGCGGCCTCTTGCGCCTCGCGCCATAGCTCGGTTGCGACGTTAACGATGACTTCTGGGACGCCTTTAGGTGGCGGAACATCGCGATTTTGCTCTCGTTCAATACGCCAATTACGGAAATGCTCACTGATCGTTGTGAAGCTGCCGGTTCCCAGTACTTCCCGAATGCGTTGCACGCTAGGAGTGTCGCCGCGAGCGAGCAGGGTGTCGATTGCTTGCTGAACATCACTGTATTGAATCCCGCTGCGAGCCATGGTGCTTATCCCTGTCAGATTGGTAGCGCTATTTTCATAGGGTTTGGTTAAAATTACAATAATTACGTAATACATAAAACGTAAAATTATTTACATTAAGTGCTATAAATTCAAGATTACTGCCCTTATCTTGAATTTTAATGCCGATAGCAGCAGACTTAACCCATTGGAAAGTCAGTCAGTGGACATGGGAGGGCGTAGCGATGCCCGGAGAGGTCGAAAAACAGCAAAAACACGTAGGTAAAAGCCTAGAAAAGGGCAGTTGGCCTGATTTGCTGGCTAAGTCTTCCGTACTCGCCACTCCAGGAACTGACACGCCGTTAATTGATGCTCAAAACGACGTTGAGGCTGTTGCTGCGTGGCTAAGGGAGTATCAAGACAGTCCTCAAACATTGAAAAGTTACCGCCGAGAGGCGGAGCGCCTGCTGCTTTGGCTGTCTAGCCACGGCGCCTCGCTATGCGATATGAATCGTGAAATGTTGCGCCAGTACGACGCTTTTTTGGAAGATCCTCAGCCAGCTGAGCAGTGGGTAGGGGTAAGTAAGCCTCGCAAACATGCGCAATGGCGACCTTTTCGTGGTGGGCTATCGCCAGCAAGCCGTCGGCAAAGTCTGATTATTTTGCAGGGCTTATTTAGCTGGCTGGTGGAAGCAGGGTGGGTACGCCATAACCCATTTGTGCTAATGCGCGATAAGGCAAGGCGGCTGAATAACCAGACGCAAACCATTGAGCGTTATTTAGAGCGCGATCTTTGGGCATGGTTTTGGCAGTGGCTGAATGTGCCAGTCGGGTACGCTAATGAGCGAGAGGCGTATGAGCAAGCGCGGCGACGATTTGTATTCAGCTTCGCTTATCTATTAGCGCCTCGTATTAGTGAAATGGCTAACGCTCGGATGGATGACTTCCAGGAAAGCGAGGGGCGATGGTGGTGGGTGGTGGTCGGTAAGGGGAGTAAGCTTGCACGCATTCCGGTGCCTGATGACATGCTCGAGTGCGTGTTCGAATGGCGGGAAGCGCTAGGATTATCAGGCCTGCCCAGTTATCACGAACCCGACCCTCTTATCCGTGCGCTAGATAAACGTCGTGGCATTAGCGATAACCAACTTTATCGGCTGATTAAAGGCGTATTTAGCGAAGCGGCTGATGCGCTAGAAGCGCAAAATGGCAAGCCTGCCTATGTGAGCGCGCTGCGTCGTGCAACACCCCACTGGCTGCGGCATACGGCGATTACACATCAAGCACAAGCGGGGGTAAGCCTGCGCTATTTAGCCGAGAGCGCGCGCCATTCTAAACTGGATACGACGAGTCGCTACTTACACACCGAAGATAATGAATGGCACCAAGAGCAGCAGCGTCATCGCTTGAAAACGGCCCCAAAAAAGACGTCTAACCCGTTATAATGTCGGTACATTGAGACACCCAACCCAAAGGTAACGCCATGGCAACTTCAGGCGCTGAGCTGGCCCAGCAAGAACTGGTCGAAGAGTTTGAAATATTTGATAACTGGATGGATCGTTATCAATACATTATCGATATGGGGAAGCAACTGCCTGACTTTCCGGAAGAGCAGCGAACTGAAGAGTTTAAGATTCAGGGCTGCCAATCTAACGTATGGATGTGTCACGAAGAGCAGGGCGACAAGCTTATCTTTAAGGCAACGTCGGATGCGGCCATCGTTTCAGGACTGATTGTGTTGCTGCTGAGAATCTATAGCGATCGCACACCTGATGAGATTAGCCAAACCGAGCCTCACTTTTTGAAAGATTTAGGTTTGGATAAGCACCTATCACCTACTCGCAGTAATGGCTTGCATGCCATGTTGGAGCGTATTTACCAAGTGGCAAAACAGTCGTAATTGTAAGCGCGCATTGGAAAGCTTTATCAGTGATGATGGTCGCACTTTGAGTGCGGCGGTGCTGTTAAGTCGGGGTCTTCACGACACAGCTGCTCGCTTCTGCCACCAGGCACGGGATCGATACCACCGGCGCTGCCTGGGTGGCAGCGCATAATACGCTTTATCGCCATCCAGCCGCCCTTGAAAGGGCCATGCACTTGAATGGCTTCAACGGTATAGGACGAGCAGCTTGGCCAGAAGCGGCAGCGCGGCCCCAGCAGGGGGCTAATGGTGTATTGATAGACCTTGATACAGCCAATCATGACGATGGCGAGGGCTTTCAAGGCCCAGTGCTTTGCTTGGGATAGCAGCTTTACCACTATTTCTTTTACCACTATTTCTTGCCGTAAAGTGCCGCTGGGTCGATAAGCGGCTCGCTGGTAATCACCGCACGCTCTTCATTTACCGATAAGTAAAAACAGCTGCGTCGACCGGTGTGGCAAGCGGGTCCCGTTTGATCGACTTGCAGTAATAGCGTGTCACCATCGCAGTCGAGAGCCGCAGATTTCAGCTGCTGTTGTTGGCCCGAGGTTTCACCTTTACGCCAGAGCTTTTTACGCGAGCGTGAATAGTAGCAAACACGCTGCGTTGCTAGCGTTTCTTCGAGTGCCTCGCGGTTCATCCACGCCATCATTAACACTTCACCCGAATCAAACTGCTGGGCAATGGCAGGCAGCAAGCCTTGTTCGTTAAAGCGTACTGCTTCAATAAGCGTTTCTGTCCCGGGCAACGTGTCGGAAGGGCTGGCAGACTCTAGGGCTTTGAATAGGTCGCGCGGGGCTAATTGGTCAAAACGTGACATTACTCGTTACTCGCAGATCGGCAATTTTGGCACAAGCCTTGAAGTTCTATCGTTTGGCGCTCGACGTTAAACCCTTGTCGTTTGGCTAATTCGGCCAGTTGAGCGCTTATTTCATCCAAGTGAAGCTCTTCAACATAGCCACAATGGCGACAAATCAACAGCTGAAAGCCATGGGCATGCTCAGGACAGGCGCAGGCAACGTAAGCGTTTTGTGACTCTATACGATGAACGAGACCTTGTTCGATAAGAAAGTCGAGAGCACGGTAAACCGTGGGAGGTCTTGCTGCGGCATGCTCAGTAGATAGTTGGTCTAACAAGTCATACGCTTTTAGGCCGCCACCATTCTCAGCAATCAGTTCTAGTACACGGCGGCGAATAGGTGTAAATCTCACACCTCGGGTATGACACTGGGATTCCGCTTGTTGTAATAGCGTATTAGCTTCTGTCATTAGGGCACTCGTTGAACGGGATATGCGTAGTCTACGCCGTCGCCGAAGAAGTGTCAGGCGTTTCTACGAGTTCGCTTTGGCGGGCAAAGTGGTGCTGTGCGAACGCTACCCGCTCAGCGACGGGAACACCGTCAGGCTGCTGTTCGATCAGGTCAAGCCGGCGACGAAGTCCTTCTCCGTTGGTCATTTGAATCGCAAGCCCGGGGCGCGCATTAAGCTCAAGCAGCATGGGGCCATGCTTTCTATCTAGCACCATATCGGTGCCAAGATAGCCAAGTCCGGTCATCTCGTAGCAGCCTGCTGCCAGGTGGAGCAGGGTATCCCACTGTGGGACAACCAGACTTGCCAAGTCGTGACCTGTATCTGGGTGGCTGAAGCACGGACGATCAAACTGCACTCCACGTAGGGCCGCGCCTGTGGCAATGTTCAGCCCAACGCCTACGGCCCCTTGGTGAAGGTTGGCCTTGCCATCCGACGCGGCGGTAGAAAGCCGCATCATGGCCATCACTGGATAACCTTTAAACACGATGACTCGAATATCCGGTACGCCTTCATAGGTATAGGCCATCAGGCTTTCATCGAAATTGATCAGTGTTTCGATGACGGCGACATCCGGTGAGCCGCCTAGCGAATACAGCCCAGAAAGTATGTTCGAAACATGGCGCTCAATATCTTCAATCGACAAGCTGGCACCGCTCGGTTTGATGAAGATACCCTCTTGTACCTTTTCAATAACAAGTATGCCTTTTCCGCCACTGCCTTTGGCAGGCTTGATCACAAAGCCCGAATGGCCACTTAGCATCTCGCTGATATGCTTGACCCCAAACTGAGTCGTGACTGTACCAATGAGCTCCGGCGTTGTAATGCCGTAACGTTGCGCAAGAAGCTTGGTTTTCAGCTTGTCGTCAACCAGCGGATATAAACGTCGGGAATTATAGCGGCCGATGTAGCGAATATTTCGCCGATTCATGCCGATAATTCCCTTGTCTCTAAGCCGTGTTGGCCATGTCCAGTTCTTTAGCCAGCTCATGAGGATTTCTCTTCATCAGTAATTGGCTTAAAACGGCGTAGCTCCAATAAGCGGTAGCCCGTGTAATTACCAAGCAACAAGATGAGCGCCATCAGAATGAACTGAACGCCAAGGAAGTTGAAAGTAATGTGGCGAACCCAGGGGTTATTCATGGCAAGGAACGCTAATACAGCGGTTAAGAGGCTGCCTCCGCCTTGAATCAATACCTGCTTTGGCCCTTCCTCTTCCCAGAGAATCGACATCCGCTCAATCGTCCATGCCAGGATGATCATCGGGAAAAATGTGACAGTTAACCCCGCGCTTAGCCCCATACGATAAGCAATAACAGTGAAAATTGAGATGATTGCTATGACAGTGATGATGACCGCCGAAACCCTCGCTACCAGCAATAGGTTGAGGTATGAAAGATAATTACGGATGATCAGGCCTACAGCCACAATCAGCAGGAAGCCAATTAAACCCGTTAGCAGAGTGGTTTGAATAAACGCTAATGCAATCAGCACCGGCATAAAAGTGCCCGATGTTTTTACCCCAACCAACACTCGCAAAAACACCACTACCAGCGCGCCAATGGGTATCAGCAGAATCGTTTGGAAAAGTGCCTGTTCTTCCAAAGGAAGGCTATGGATAGAGAAATTGAGTAGCGTGTCATCAGAGTAGTGATTACGAACCGCCGCAGAAGCAGGTTGGTAATGCGTCAACATTGAAAAGGTGACACGCGAATTGGTTCCGCCCTGGACCTCTAACACCGCGCGACCACCTGTTTCCCAGAGTAGAAGGTTGTCGGGTTTTCCTTGCTCGCCGGTCGTGGGGTTAAAAAGTGTCCAGGTTTCGGCAGATTCGTCGAACACTTGAATCCAACTGCTGAGGGTTTGTCGACGACGACCATCTTCCATCAATAGGCCGCTGACTTCCCTTGCATGAACACCCGCTTGATTCAACAAACGTACAATCAGTGGCGATGGCTGTTGCTGGGCTAAGAGTAGTCGTGCATTTTCCCCTTGGCGTTCGCCATTAATATCTAAAATCAATTCTCTCGCAAAGGTGGCGTTATTGGCGCTACGTGCCCAAGCACGATCAATTAATTGGCTAGCGGCAGTGTCGTACGGGCTTTCCCAGGGAGGAACAGTCGATAATTCTGGTGGCGTTTGCACGGGTGAGCGCGCATCTGGCGAAACAAGCATTTGCACAGAATAGTAAAGCTGCTGGCTACCGGCGGCATTGCGAATAGTCCACTCGGCCTGACGACCTAGTTCATCTGCTTTATAGGCAAGCCCATAGCCGGAAGACGCGGTGTTTTCCGTCAAAACCCGATATCCGGCCTGATGAGAAGGCAGCGCTAGATCAACCTGCACAGGGCCGTCCTGGGCATTAAAGTTGATAACAGCTTCGATTTCCCATACTTGGCGCTGTTCGCCGGGTAGCCAGGGGATTTCAAACTGAACATGTCGATGCACACTGGCGGCAATACCAACCAACAGCAGTAGTCCAACGATCAAATAAAACGGCAACCGTGACATCATGATTCCTTTCAGCGAAAAACGGCGGGGGAGAACTGTTACTCTTCAGTATCGTCTTGATCTGCTGCTTCATCTTCAGCGGCTTGATCGGCAGGTTCACCGCCAGGGAATTCTGGACGTTCGTAAAGATAGGTTTGAGCAACATCAATGGTGGCAATATCCATCATGAATCGCCGTCCTAACAGCACTGGGTAGTCCAAGTGGGTGCGATTATTAAGCGTGAACTCAACGTTTTCGCGGATTGGGCCCAAGGTCATTAACAGTGAGATCACTGGGCGAGACTCTTCACCAGATGCCTGAACAATACGCACCCTACGTACAATTGGCGCTTCGATCCATTCATCACGCACGCGATCTACGACCACGTCTTCGTCATTTAGTGCCAACTTAAAGCGCACCCAATTTTCACCATCACGTTCAAAGCGGGTAATTTCGGCTGCTGATAGTGATGAAGTGTTGGCTCCTGAATCAACGCGCGCCTTCAAATAAGTGCCAACACTGGGTAAACCAACCCATTCACTGCGGCCCAGCAGTGTTTTGTTGTCTTGAGTGGCATCAACATCGCACTCTTCACGAACAATAACGGGATCTTCACCGCGAGCTTGTAGACCAGCCACATCTTGGCGCAAATAGCGCAACAGGCTACCGACTTCGCGAACATCAGCTGTCAACGCTCGCTGTTGGTTAAGCTGCTGCTCGTGTAGTAGTGCAGACGCAGATGCACACTGCTGAGCAAGAGAGGTTTCAAGTTCAAGGATGCGGGTGTTAAAAGACGCTTCGCTTAATGGCGGTGGCTCATTCGTTTCTGGCGGTGTCACAGCACAGCCTGCAAACGAAAGCGACAAACCAGCCATTAGACACAATACACCTGAGCGCATAACGTGAGATATCCTTAAACAAGAAGAGCATGAATGATAAGGAGAAGGACATTGTATTGTCCAACTTGATCCGCTGGTTTTGGAACCTTTATTTAGTTAATTTAACATAATATATATTATGCGAACCTGCATGATCTCACGGGCATCACGTTAAAATCCTAATCATCAATGGCAACCCTCATAAAAAACAGCCTGCTTTTTAAGCAGGCTGTTTTGTCATTAGCCAATCCGTAACGCTAACGTTAGGCCTTACTCACCAGCGGGTGCAGCGTATGAGCCGTCTTCCTGGTGTACTTCATTACCAGTAATTGCTGGCGTGAAGACGCATGCGACGGTCATGCCTTTTTCTTTACCGCGTAACAGGTGTTCGTCGTGCTGATCCAGCAGATAAATATCGCCTGCTTTGATCGGCCAGATTTTGCCATCGGCTAGGGTTTCTACTTCGCCTTCGCCTTCATAGCAAAACACAGCTTCATAGTGGTTTTTGTAATGAATATGCGTCTCAGTGCCTGGGAAAATACGGGTAATATGAAATGAAAAACCCGCATTATCATTGGCTAGAACAAGACGCGTGCTGTCCCAATTGCCATTTTCGGCGGTGACAAGGCGATCTGTTTTGCGTGCTTCTTCAAGATTACGAACGATCATAGAATTGCTCCGTTATGAGGCACTTGGTATTAACCGAAGCGGCCCAGTGCTGAATCGATGCTGCAAAATTAGCCTAACTCTACATCACGCTTGGATAACAGCATTGACCGAGGCTTCTAGAATATCCAGCGCTTCCAGCAAGTCCTCATCACTGATAGTCAGCGGGCATAAGCATTTCACTACTTCGCCGTCTTGGCCGCTGGTCTCAATAATAAGGCCGTGCTCAAATGCTTTGCTGGTGATTTTGTCGGCAATATCACCAGAGACAACATCAATACCGCGCATGAGGCCGCGTCCACGTTCAGTGGCAGGCATGCCGTTCTCACTGAGTAAGGCTGCCAGCTTTTGGAAACGTTCTTCAACAATACGCGCTTTGCGCTGAACATCACGCTCAAAAACATCATTTGACCAATATTTTTTAAGCGCAGCCGTAGCGGTCACCATCGCCAGACTGAAACCACGGAACGTGCCGTTGTACTGACCTGGCTTCCATTTATCAAGCTCTGGACGCATCAATACATGGGCAAATGGCAGCCCGAATCCAGAGAGTGATTTTGAGTTCGTCACGATATCAGGCGTGATGCCCGCGTGTTCAAAGCTAAAGAACTTACCCGTGCGGCCACAGCCTGCTTGGATGTCATCGATGATCAACAGAATATCATGGGCGTGACAGATACTTTCTAAACGCTTGAGCCACTCAAGGCCTGCCACGTTAATACCGCCCTCGCCTTGCACGGTTTCGACAATAACACCTGCCGGTATATCGAGGCCGCCAGATTTGTCGTTAAGTAATTTTTCGAAGTAATCCAGCGTATCCGCATGCTCTCCCATATAACCATCAAAGGGTAAAAAGCTTGCGCCCTGTGTGGGAATGCCACCGGTCGCTTCGCGGAACTTGCGGTTACCCGTGGTTGCCAGTGCTCCCATGGTGACGCCGTGGAAGCCGTTGGTGAAGGTCACAATATTATGGCGACCTTTAGCAACACGGGCCAAACGGATGGCCGCTTCTACTGCGTTAGTGCCTGTCGGACCAGGCAGATGTACCTTGTAGTCTAAGCCACGCGGTTTGAAGATAACTTCTTCAAGGGTTTCCAGGTAATCACGCTTTGCCGCGGTCCACATATCCAAGCCATGAACAATGCCATCTGTTGACAGATAGTCGATCATTGCTTGTTTGAGATGTGGGTTGTTGTGGCCGTAATTGAGCGTGCCGGCACCGGCTAGGAAATCAATGTACTCACGACCATTCTCGTCCGTTAAACGAGCATTCTGGGCTTTCGTAAACACAACGGGGAATGAGCGCGAATAAGTACGTACGTTAGATTCCATGCGTTCAAGCGTTTGGGTCTGCATTAACGACCTCCTTTTTAAATCATTGAGCCAAGCGTAGGACAAACTGGCGGAAACAGCGGTAACACGTAACCAGCTAGCAAGAACCGCGTATTGGGCAATAGCTGGTCCGTTCCGTTACATGCTGTCTGTTTGAAATGGACCTATACGAACTAGGTTTTCAGGATCATGCTCTCCACCGAGTTGTTCGGTAGAGAAATATTCACGGCTATTTAAAGGGGCTTGCCAGCGTGCAGCTAAGCGGCGAAATAAGCCCCAAGAGGCCTGATTGTCTGGAGTGATCGTCGTTTCCAGATGATGCACATCATCAAGCTCTGGACGCGACATAATGGCTTCGACTAAGCGGCGTGCCAAGCCTGTACCACGTGCTTTTTCACCGACGGCAACCTGCCATAGAAAGTAGGTATCCGGCGCGTTGTCTTTCACATAGCCAGATACAAATCCTACTATCTCGCCCTCTTCATTTGTTGCGACCGCACAGGTATCGCGAAACTGAGTTGCCAACAGTAAATAAGCATAAGCAGAATTAACATCAAGCGGTGGGCAAGCTTTTATCAACTCGTAGACGCCCCAACCATCATCTGCATTCGGCTTGCGAATAAATAACGGAGTAGATGCATGACCGACCACAGCATCAGCGACTGTTGGGCGTGCAAGGTCTGCAGAAGGGGTAAAAGGTGTTATTGGCGTGCTCATGGTTATGCTTCGCTGTAGCGAATTTGAGCGCCATTATAACAGCTGATTATGAGCAATTCAAAAATCATATTATTCATCCCGTCCTTTTCCATAATTTTTGGTTATCAAAGGCGTCTCTACCTGCAAAAATCAGGTGAAAGAGCCGCTGTATTGAAAGAGTTTAGATCAACCTCACATAGCTGCGAGACAAAAAAAGGCGAGCTAATGCTCGCCTTAAAAATGTGAATTTTATGTAATCAATTGCGCGTAGCTGTTCTCATTGTCACAAACTCTTCCGCACCTGTTGGGTGGATACCGATGGTACGATCAAAATCTTCTTTTGTAAGCCCCGCCCTGACCGCAATGGCAATCCCTTGTATTAATTCACCGGCCTCTTCACCTACCATGTGAGCCCCTACGACAACATCTGTCGCATCATCAACGATTAGCTTCATTAAGGTGCGTTCTTGGCTACCTGACAATGTGTGTTTCATTGCTTTAAAGTCCGCGCTATAAACGCGAATCTTGCCAATGTTTTCTCTGGCAGCCTCTTCAGATAGCCCTACCGTCCCAATATTGGGATGACAAAAAACAGCCGTAGGAATCGTGGCATAGTCCAACGGTTTAGGCAGTGTTTCATTGAAGTGGATATCGACTAGCTGCATCGCCTCAGCCAGTGCTACGGGCGTCAACTCAGGCCCCTGGGTCAAATCGCCAAGCGCCAAAATTGAAGGAACCGACGTCTCGTAGCGTTCATTCACGGGGATTTTTCCACTGCTATCAAGATGAATGCCCAATGCTTCAAGCCCTAGCCCCTGCGTATTGGCGTTACGTCCTGTCGCTGCTAAGACGGCATCTACCTCTTGAACATCACCGTTAGTTAAATACACGTTAAACGCCGAGCCATTGGGTTCAATCCGTTCAATATTGGTATTGAAATGCAGGTTGACGCCCTTTTTGCTCATTTCATCGCGGGTAAAAGCTCGAACTTCTTCATCAAACCCTTTTAGAAACAGCTCTCCACGATAAATCAAATGTGTTTCACTACCGAGGCCGTTAAAAATGCTCGCGAATTCGACCGCAATATAGCCGCCTCCCAACACCAGAAACCGCTCTGGAAAAGCATCAAGGTCAAATATCTGGTTTGAAGTGACTGTGTATTCACTGCCAGGAAAATCAGGCACCCATGGCCAACCACCTGTCGCTAGCAGTATCTTTTGTGCGGTTACTTGGGTAACGCTCTCTTCCGAGGTCAATGAAACGGTGTGTGCATCTGTCACGGTTGCTCTAGCGTGGAGCAGTACGACTCCCGCGCCCTCTAACATCCGCTGATAAATGCCATTAAGCCGTTTTATTTCACTGGTTTTATTATCGCGTAGCACTGACCACTCAAAGACAGCAGGCCCAGGCAACTGCCATCCAAAGCCTGCGGCATCATCGAAGCTGTCGTGAAAGTGGGCCGCATAGGAGTACAGTTTTTTAGGCACACAGCCGACATTGACACAGGTGCCGCCCAAGTAACGGTCTTCAGCTATAGCAACTCTGGCACCGGTTGCAGCTGCCATCCGTGCGGCGCGAACACCCCCTGACCCTGCTCCAATTACCAGTAAATCGTATTCATATTCCGCGTTATCAGCCATGTGCTATTCCTATCCTGAACCATTGCATGTACTTATCGGTCATGTACTTACCGACAACGGTCGTTAAGCACAAAGATTGACCTTAGATTCTGAGAAGGTTAAAACCCCTCTCTCTGTACCCTAGTTTGCTCTATCTTGAACCTAACAGCTCCTAACCTGTGACGGAGATCCAATGTCTAACGCTATTGAAACACTGCTTGATAATAATCGCGCCTGGGCAGAGCGTATGTGTGAGGAAGATCCTGACTACTTTAAACGCCTTTCCAATCAGCAAAACCCTGATTACCTCTGGATTGGTTGTTCTGACAGTCGTGTGCCTGCTAACCAAATTATTGCCCTTCCGCCAGGCGAAGTCTTTGTCCATCGTAATGTCGCTAACCTTCTCCACCATACCGATATGAACGCACTGTCAGTCGTGCAGTTTGCGGTGGATGTACTCAAGGTCAGTCATATCATGATTGTGGGGCACTACGGTTGTGGTGGCATTAAGGCGGCAGTAACCGGCGGTGAGTGCGGAGTCGTCGATTACTGGCTGCATTCGGTGCGCGAACAGTATAACCATCACCGTAATACGCTTGAACATTTACCAATGGAAGAGCAAATTGACCGCATGTGCGAATTGAACGTAAAGGCTCAAGTTAATAGCTTGTGCCGAACCAAAATTCTGCAACGTGCCTGGCAGAGAGGCCAAGATATTTCAGTGCATGGTTGGGTCTATGGGTTGAGCGACGGCCGTGTAAAAGATCTCAAATGCACCATAACCGGCCTGGAGCAGGTTGAGACCCTTTATCGTATCGACCGCCTTCAACAAAGCGACTGACACTATCTGTGCCTATCGCTCTAATGACATCGATCTCGGTCAGTTATAGCGGTAGGCGCGATGACAACTTTTACAGCTTAAGCCAACATCAGAAAATGCTCGCGTGGCCGCGCGATAGTCCTCTTGCTCGGCCGCATCGATCAGCGCCGCCACCTTTTGCTCAAGATCCGTAAATCCCGCTGCGAAATCTTCCCACTCTTCCCAGATTTCTGGGCGAGCGTCAGATCCACGCCCATGAGTGCCGACAATAAACGCGGGCAAAAAATGAGCTTGAGTCGCCTGTTCCTGAAGCGTTGCTAAGCGCGGCGCGGCTCCGCGTGCATCCTGGTTATTCACCAAGTCAAAACGCAGCTGACGCAGAAGGCTTTCTAGCTCTTTCAATTCATCCTGACGCCATATGACCGCTTCTCGCTCACTTGAAAACGGGCTCTCTTCAACCGTTTGTGGCATCGCTGGCACGACATCTTCAGTAATTTCCTCGGCTATAGCGGGCGTCGCAATTGCAGCAGAGATGACCAAGGCCCAAGCCGAAGGCATGAGCCATGAACGTTTTAAAGTGTGTGGCATTTTACTGACCTTATTACTGACCTTGTGATGGAGTACTTGGCTCTTTTCACCACGACTAACCGATGGGGCAAGTAACGCCAGTCCCTTTAAGTCCACAGTACCCCGCAGGGTTCTTATCCAAATACTGCTGATGATACGCCTCCGCGTAGTAAAAAATATTCAGCGGCTTGATCTCGGTAGTAATAGTTCCACGGCCAGCCTCATCGAGCGCCTTTTGATAGGCATTGGCACTCTTTTCAGCAGCCACCAACTGAGCAGCCGTTGTTGTGAAAATGGCAGAGCGGTACTGGCTACCCACATCGTTGCCTTGACGATTGCCTTGAGTAGGGTCGTGCTGCTCCCAAAAAATTTGCAACAGCGTAGCCAAGGATGTGGCACTGGGGTCGTATACCACTCGAACCACCTCGGTATGGCCTGTTTGTCCCGTACACGTTTCTTGATAAGTTGGGTTTTGTGTTTCTCCCCCGGCATAACCTGCGGCAGTGACGTATACCCCCGGCACTTGCCAAAACAGGCGTTCAACGCCCCAAAAGCACCCCATGCCTAACACAATTTCTTCATACCCTGCTGGGAAAGGAGGGTGAAGTGAGTGGCCAGTAACGGTATGTACGCTGCTCGTTTCAATCGGCGTTACGCGGCCAAGCGGTGCTGAATTTGCTTTAGAAAATAGCGTCATAACGCCCTCTTATTGCCGTGGATAAATCGTAGGGTCACCTGACCGAGTAAATGTATAGATTAAGTCGACGGCTTGATTTGCACCAGATACTGCCTGCACATATAGGTTGCGCCAAAGTGTGTAGCGTAGGGTCAGTTCTGCAATGGGCGAGAAAATCCCAACGCCGTAGCTAATTCGAATATCGTCGGTTAACTGCCCAGTGAGTGCTACTTGGCTGTTGTCACCTGCCCCGGTGGTATCCAAGGTTAAATCGCTAATACCAAACGCTTCCCCAATGGAACCAACGGCTCCGCCTGTCTTACCGAGAGACATACCGATTAAGGCGGTAGTAAGCGCACTATCGATCCCTCCTCCAGCAGCATCGGGTGCACGCCCTCTCAATAAATATGACAGCGCACGGGTTTCATCCATTGCTGGTTCTGAAAAAATCAGTAAGTTGGGCTCTTCTGCATTGCCACTGACACGAAGACCGGCAATAACCTCATCTTCTGTGATTTCAGGATTACGAATTGCTTCGAAATCGAGAATTGGCAGCCCCGGAGGGCCGCTGAATATCAGCTGTCCACGGCGAATCAGCAGATCCTGACTAAAGGCTTTAAAACGACCATTGATAAGATTGACATCACCAAACAGCTGAAGTGCACCGCTGCCTTGACGAATTTCTAACGTGCCACCTAAATCAGAATTAAGCCCATATGCTGATATTTGCATATCACGGCCCAAGGTTAGTGTGATGAGCACATCAATGTCCATTCCTGATTGTGAAAGCTCATCAGCAGCGCTTGGCTCGCCATTCGCAGCCCGTTGCTGAGCCAGTCGCTCAGCTTCTCGATCATCGCGTTCGGTGATAATGACTTCGTCAGAGCTTGGGCTAACAGCTGAGGCAGGAAGATCGCCAACTTCTAAGCGCGCCCACGGTAGATCGACATTGCCACGTACTTGCAAGCGATCCGGTGTTACTCGAATGCGGATATCAGGCGCTGCTTCTAAACGCCCAAACTGTGGCAAAACGATTAATAATGGCTCCTGAGTCGCGTTAACATCGACACCAATACGCCAGTCGTCATCTGCGGGCAAGTAAGCATCCCCAGTGATATTCAAGCGACCACGTTCAGCAGCAACAAAACCATTTATGTCCCCTTGTTCGCCGTCAAACGCAACGACCAGCTCGCCATCTTTGATATCGATAGGAATATCTGGGCCATGAACGCTTAGATTGCGAAGCGCAAGCTGTCCCTGTAAATCGGGCTGACTGGTGGTTCCTGCAATTTGTATACGGCCATTTAAGTCGCCCTCTAAGCGATCCATGCCCACCACCAATGGACGGTAAGGTGCTAAGGAAAGCGCTTGGGCGCTTAGCTCGCCGCTAAGACCACCACGACCAAGTGGATCACTAATGCTGAGATCGAGTGCCAGCTCACCAGCATCTTCAAACGACAGTACAATATCGGCATCAGCTTGAGCTTGGCTGGCGTCTAACTGCGTGTTTAAGCTAATCACAGGAAGCTGTACGGGCTGGCCGTAATCGTTGACTGCCGTAATCGCTAACTCACTTAATACCTGAACATCGGCTTGCCACTGAGCTCCCCCTTGGCGCCAAGCTGCAACAATGTCTGCCGTTGTGTCACCCTCAAAGCTCCACTCTTCTGGCAATAAAGGCTCGAGAGCTTCCATCGGCACTTCTCTGATGCTCAACACCGCGCGCCCTTGGTCAGCCGATGCGGCAATCTGTTCTTGCGAGCAAACAAGCCCTCCTTCTTCGCGACGCACGCAGAAAGGTGAGAGTTGCGCTTGGCCGTTAGCTAGGTTGTAACGAATATCAAGAGGGGCTTCTAAACGTAGGTTGCCAAACTCGGAGTCGATTTCCAGTGGTGTTAGTTGGCCCTGATACTGCTGCGCTTGCTGATCAAAACGCCCATCTAGAGCTACAAGCGCACGGCTTAGCATGTTATCGGCTTGGCCGTCGACACTGACAGTGAGTGCATGCTGAGATAGGCGTCCGTTAAGCTCAAGGGCAATACTCGAAAATGCCTGCCCACCTGCATTGACCTGCTGCAAACCAAGGTTAATGTCTAGCGTTGGGTCTTCGATCCCCTCGATATTGCTGGTCAGTGATAACGTTTCAAGACGGTTTTCGGCAAACTGCAAATCACGTCCAGTTAATTCGGCTTCCACCCTAGGTTGGCTAATGCTACCTCTGGCCAGAATATTACCTGTTAATGTCCCCGCTAAGTCTGGATGCAGCGTCTGTAATTGACGCAATGCAATCTCGGTGTCTAGCGACATTGCTTGCTCACTAACTTGACCAGAGGCCGTTAATCGGTTGTCTCCCTGAGTAAAAAGCAGTTCTTGGATATCTACTTCAAGCGCACTGTTAGCCTCTAAGGAGGCTTGTAGCGCCAAGGGGTACTCCTGGAGCTCCCCAGTAATATCGAGGACTGGCAGACTGACTTCCCAGAGGTCACCGGTTTGACGCACACTAGCGGTAATGTCGCCATTGAGATTGCCGTTGAGCTGTTCGACAAAGTGCGAGGGATCAAATTGATCCAGCCTGATGGTGGTATCAACGCGTAGTGACGAAGCCCAATTCACTTCCCCTTCACTACTGAGCGAACTGTCATCAATCGCTAGGGTTAGCGGCGTCCAGCGGAACGATGAAAGATCTCCGTTGCCACTGAGTCGAATATCGGTGGCCGGCACTTGCGGGCCTTGAGCGTTTAAGGAAAGCGTTGTCTGGTACGCTTCCAAACTGCCGCTAGCAATGATGTCTATATCTTCAGCAACATAGGGTTCTGCCGTTGCCTCGTCACTACTAGGTTGTGTGAGTGGCCACTGTAGGCGGTTACTCTGCAGCCGTATTTCGAAGGGTAGCGTCGGTGCCAGCGCATCGACTTGAGCCTCCAGTGTTGCATTAACGACACCGGATGCCCCTAAACTGGCTGTCAGCTCATCTAGGGATCCCGACAGCTCCAAAACAAGCTCTTCGCCACTTAGCTCAGGAAATATCTCGGGTAAAAACAAGGTTGTCGTTAATCGAGCATCTAACGGATAGCTGTCTGATAATGTGGCGTTGGCTGTTAAGTTCGCCTCGGCATCAGGCGTGAGCAACTCTAATGAGCGGAGAGTTATTTGGTTGCCTTCAGCACTCGCAACCACGGCTAATCGTTCGACTTGGTAATCAACGGCTCCGCTGACAGTGACATCAGTCACGGTGAAGGATGCTAAGTCGATATCAATGGGAAGCACTATTTCAGGTAGCTCAATTCGCTCCCGTGCTGTTAAGGCCTCTACCGCTTGATCAGGTTCTGCTATGACCGGTTGGGTAGCCATAACCGCACCATCAATAGCAGATGCATGTAACGGCGTCTGGATACCTTCTGTTAGCTGAGTGCCTGCCGTGGGAGGCAAGTACACAGTTGGCTGCATGAGCGTAGTGGGCGCGATACTGACAAGATGTTGCTGCGCAGTAATTGCGGTTGAAAACGACTCCCAGCCGACGCGAGTTCCATCAGCTAGCTGCAGTTGAACGTTAGTGAACTCAACTGAACGTAGTTCAATAGGAAAAGGAAGTTGGATGCTAGGCATCCCATCAGATTCTGGTGAGTCTTTCTCCGCTTCAGTGCTCTCGCCCAAACGTATATCTGCGCCTTCTACATGCAATTTGTCTAGGCAAAGCTTACCTGACAGCACACAGTCTTCGGCCCAGGCTAACTCAAGGCTGTCGACGTTGACGCGCGTCTCACCAAGCGATAGCTGAAAACCGCGTAAGGCAAACTGGTCTAGCAGTGCGCCCTCCTGGTGTTCATACGTAAAGAAGCCCCGTTGCTCCCCTTGCGAAAACAGTTGACCTGTTCCCCAAGGAGAGAGCGCAACGCCGAGTAGCAGAGCGACCAGACCAAATAGCCAGAGTGGTAGCACAATGGCTAATCGTACAAAACTCCACAAAAACAATCCTATACGATGTTTAACTGAGAGCGGTTGACGCTTGATAGATGCCGCTGTTGCAACCTTAGCCAAAATGCTCTCCTAAAATTCCGGTCCGATGGAAAAATGCAGGCGCCAATCGTCTTCATCGTCAAATGGGTGTGCTACATCAAGTCGGATAGGGCCCACAGGGGAAATCCAGCGTATGCCAACCCCTGCGCCCGTTTTTAACTCTTCTGGCCCCCAATTATCGAAGGCATCTCCAGTATCGACAAAAGTTGCTCCCCACCAGTCGCCAGTCACTCGACGCTGGTACTCGAGAGTCGAGGTCAGCATTTGCTGGCCGCCACGTAAAAGCCCTTCTTCATTTCGCGGAGATAGGCTTTCGTAGGAGTAACCCCGGACGCTTCGGTCACCGCCTGCAAAAAAGCGCAACGAAGGAGGCAACTTATCGAAATTATCTGTTTCGATCGCGCCGATGCTTAGCCGTGCAGAAAAACGGTTGTCATCGCCAATGGTGCGAATCCATTCTGTGTCACCCGTCATACGCGCGAACTGGGCATCGGATCCCCATATCGTGTCTGAATACTCGAGCGATAATTGTTGCCTATCTCCCCAAAGCGGAAACCGCTGAGGACGCGTTCTTGTACGGGACCACTGAATGCCTGGATAAAACAGTAATACTTCATCTGAGACTCCGCCTTGGGTGAAGTCTTCATAGGTCGTCCGGAAGTAAAGTGTTTGTACCCAGCGGTTTTCAAACTTCCATCGACGAGCGATTTCCACGGTACCCTCTAACGACTGGGTATCGCCGTCATCCAGATTACGCACGCCATATTGCAGACGATAGCTATCGCGTAACGGATCTTCTAACGGGATATTGTAAGTCCCTGTGAAGCGCTGGTCTGGTGCTGAAACATACAGATCATGATCCAGACTATGGCCAAAGCGGTTAATCCATGGCTGTTTCCAGCCAAAGCGCATGCGCGGTCCTACGTCAGTTGCAAAGCCAATCCCGACTTCAAATTGATGGCGGTCGGCAGGCTCTACACTTACGTCAATAGGCAGGCTGGTGTCGTCCCGCTGAGTGACACTAAATGCGCTGGCAAGCGCTGTGCTGGACAGCCTAGGACGTTGAGGCTGCGATGCCGTTGCTTCATTCCACCACGGTGAGCTTCCTGTTGGCGGCGATAGGGTCAGCTCGCGCGCTGTCTCTAAACGTGGTCGCACCGTCACAGAGCTGAACCACTCTGTCTCAGCTAAACGTTGATTATAACGGGCTATCGATTCCGCTAGATAAGGCTCTCCTGCTTCAAAGGTCTGCATTTGAAGCAAACGCTCAGGTTCGATATGACTGCCTGAAATAGTCGTATTGCCAAATTGATAGCGTGGGCCGCTGTCGAAATCCATATAAAGGCGAGCGCTTTCAAGGTATGGCCTTATTTCCATTCGACGATCAGTAAACCCCCAGTCGAAATAACCGCGCTCAAGTGCCAGGCCTGAAAACTGGTTGCGTAGGCGATCCCACGGGGCATGCCTTAATGTATCGCCTTCCTTTAAGGGAAATGCATCGAGTGCTTCCTGAAACGGAGGGTCATCGCTTGCTTCACCGCTGATATTGACAGAAAGCACGTCGATTTTGACCGGCGAGCCAGGTTCGATGCGAAGTGTGATGGGTGAGCTATCAACATCAACCGCAATGTCAGACTCGTAGTAGCCGAAAACGCGCATGGCTTCTTGCGCACGCTTACGTATTTCGCCTTCTAGACGGACATCAGTGTACTGATCTTCGTCAATGTTCTGTAAATAGGCATCAATATTGTCCTCTACTTCACTACTGACACCATTGATCGACGCGTTAAGTGCCCAAACGGGAGCTGACCACGTTACAAGAAGTGGTAAAACCACCTCACGAGTCGCTTGTTTAACGGTAGGCCATCGCCGTTTTCTTTCCATGCAGTTCATCCCTAACCAAATCAGCGACTCGGTGGCTTTATTACCCATTGCTCTATGCTGCCGACAATTTCTAGCGGAGCATCTCCATCTGAGCACTAAATGCCAGCTGGGCTTGCCGCACTTGACGGATATCACTTTCTAAGGTGTTTAATCGTTGCGCCCACTGCTGTTCGAGTGCTTGTAAGGCTTCTTGAGTAGCTGAAGTATCAGTACTGCTTAGCATTTCAAGCGTTGAGTTTACCTCAGTAAAGCGCTGATCGACCTCTTCTTGCCATGCAGTAACATTTGTTACCAATTCGCTGTTTTCGTTTTCTAACTTAGCAATATCATCGAGTCGGTTGGTAGTCGTAGATAGGCGCTGCGATAGCATTTCTTCGAGGTAAGTTACCTCTTCTGCTAAATTTTGCCGCCCAGACATGCCTGCTTGCTCAAGTGAATCAAGTGATGTACGTATAGCGGCAAGCTGTTGGTCACGTAACGCTGCTTGTTCTTCCAACTGACTAATACGCTCAGCAATGCTGCTCAGGGCATCACCATTCACGAGCTCTTCGTTTGACGTCAAAAGCCCGTAGAGCTCTTCACGAGTGCGTGTCACCGCAACGGCTAACTGCTCCTGTTCTTGGAACAGCGTTGTCATCTGTGCTTGTACAAAGGCTATCGCATCTTGCGTGTCCGTGTCACCCGAGTCGAGTCTTGCATGAAGATTAGATACCTCTCCACTTACTCGATGGACCTCTTCTAATAAGCGTTCTCTTTCATACCAAAGGCCCACTGCGGCGGCACCCAGCGAAATGATAATAAGCATCATCAATAACCACAATGGCCACAGTTTGGGCCCCCTGCGATGACGCAAGTGTTGTGCGGTCAAGCTTTGATCCACATCGGGAACAATGCGAGAAGACGCAGTACTGTTGGGCATGACTTTTCCTCAATACGTTGCGGGATCTGCACGACGCCCGATTCCTCTATACCGTAAGCCACAGCTAGCCACGAAAGTTGGGTCATAAATGTTTCGTCCATCCAGCACCAACTTAGCGCTCAATAACGAGGCTAAACGATGCCAGTCAGGGTTCCAATAAGATTTCCATTCAGTCACCAGCATCAGTGCGTCGGCTCCTTCACATGCCAAGTATGGGTCACTGGTAAACGTAGTTAGATCGTCTCGGTCACCTACGGCATTGAGCAGCGCGGGGGTTGCCGCTGGATCATGCAGATTCACCTTCACACCTTGTGCCCATAAGGCTGCAAGGAGTGTCAGCACTGGCGCGTGATCGATTCGAGTGGTTCCAGGTTTAAAGGCAGCCCCCCAAATAGCAATCGTTTTGCCTGCTAAATCGCCCTCGAAGAGCGTCCAGAGTTTCCTAAATAACGTCTCTTTCTTCTGTTCATTGATGTCCATTACTTGCTCTAGCAGTGCCGAGTTACGGCCACTGGCTGACTGAACATCAGCTAAGCGCATTAGATCGCGAGAGAAATTGGGGCCACCAAAGCCACAGCCAGGGTATAAATATTCATAGCCAATTCGGGTATCAGCGCCCATACCTTGGCGAACATGTTCAACGTCAACTCCGAGCGTATCTGCAAGGCCTGCAATCTCGTTCATGTAGCTGATACGTGTTGCCAGCATGCCGTTTATAGCGAGCTTAGTCAGCTCCGCCGCTCTACAAGGCATCCGTTGGAACACATCATTGCGGCGATTAAAGGCACGTAAAAGCTCGCGCGCTACCTGTTCACCTGTTGCGTCGTCACAGCCGAGCAGCCAGCGTGAAGGACGCGTAAAGGAGAGCCAGGCCCGCCCTTCTTCCAAAGTGTCGGGTAAGGCAACGCTACTGTGCTGGGGCCCCATAAGCGCGTGCAACTGCTCTGTTTCGCCTACTGGAAATGTTGAATTATTAATTAATACAGCACCACTATGGCGCTCAAATATAGGGGCTTCAAGCAGCGTTTTGGCCGCCTGACGCTGATCGGGCGACAGAGCTAACCAAACCACATCAGGAGAATGAGCCTGCGCTGGCGCTTCAATGATTCTCAGTGTTTCACTGGCTAACGCTTGTTCAATATGCGTCATTAACTCAGGTTCACTGCGCAGCCAGTCTGCTTTCAAAAGCTGTGGCCATGGTGCGCTTTCATGTAGTAGCCACTCAACTTGATGGCCTACCCAGGCTAGCGCTGCGGCGGCGGTAGCGGCACTTAGTTCACTTCCGTGGAGTAATACTCGCATTCATCACGCTCCCTGAGAAAATAAAAGTCGCGAAAATAGGGGGTTAAGATTCATGTCGCGTTCCTTTTCATGCGTTCCTTTCCAGGAGTGGTTAGAATGACATAATACTGAACGACTGGTTGGTTGCCACCTTCATGCCAACTTACCGACAATGGGAGTTAAAACATGCAAGCGATACCTCAGGATAGCACTACTCATCGCAACCACGACAATGTCGACGCAGCGGAAGTTGCGAAATTTGAAGCACTTGCTAGTCGTTGGTGGGACGCAGAGGGGGAATTCAAGCCGCTGCACGCTATCAATCCCTTGCGCCTTGACTTTATTGACGCGCGTGCAGGCTTAGCCGGTAAAAAGGTGCTCGATGTCGGCTGTGGTGGTGGGATTCTAAGTGAGTCAATGGCCCATCGAGGAGCTAGTGTTACCGGCATTGATCTTGGAGAAGCACCCCTTAGCGTTGCCCGGCTACATGCGACAGAAAGCGGTGCATCGGTGGATTATCGGCTGATAAGTGTTGAAGCGCTGGCAGCAGAGCAGCCAGGGCATTATGACATCGTAACCTGCATGGAAATGCTTGAGCATGTACCTGACCCCGCCTCGGTCATTCGTGCTTGCAGTGAGCTGGTTCGCCCTGGGGGTTATGTTTTCTTCTCGACCCTAAATCGCACCCCTAAATCGTATGCTTTTGCGATTTTAGGTGCTGAGTATGTGCTTAAACTATTGCCGCGCGGCACCCATGATTATGCAAAATTTATCCGCCCTTCTGAGATGGCCGCATGGGCAAGAGCCTCCGATCTTGAGATTAACGAACAAACGGGGCTGACCTATAACCCGCTGACTCGCCACTACCGCTTGGTCGCAAATGATGTATCGGTCAATTACATGATGTATTGCCGGAAAGCGAGCGAATAAATGTCAACATCAATACCTGAAGCCATACTGTTTGATTTAGACGGAACTCTTGTTGACACTGCCCCTGATCTTGCTGAAGCAACGAATGCATTGAGGCGGCATCATGGGCTGACACCACTGCCCTACGGAAAAATACGAGGCCAGGTTTCTAACGGTGGCAGTGCTTTAGTAACCTTGGCTATTGGTATCGAAAGTGGTTCTACTGAACACGATACGGCGCGGCAGTATTTGTTAGATAATTATGAACAAGCAGTTGCTGTTCACAGTCGGCTATTTGAACCCCTTGACCAATGGCTAGACCGCTGGCATTCAGCATCACGCTTGTGGGGAATCGTAACGAACAAACCAAGACGCTATACCCTTCCGCTGTTAGATGCATTGGCGCTAACGCCTGGGGCTCTTTTATGTGCAGATGATCTAGCGGTCAGAAAACCCGCTCCGGAACCTCTTTGGGAGGCTGCGCGCAGGCTTAACGTGGCGCCACAAGCGTGTTGGTACGTCGGTGATCATATTCGTGATATGGAGGCGGCGAAAGCGGCGGGAATGACGGCTGTTGCCGTTGGCTACGGGTATATCAGTGAGGAAGACGACTATCAGCAATGGCCAGCTGACTTATGGTTTGAAACCTGCAAAGACTTAGTCGATGCTCTGACTGCTTTTCATTGATAGCGTTAATGGAATGAAAACGCCTAGAACATCGACAAGTGGTGCGTAAGAAAGCTACAAACAGGGTACGTTTATGCACGTGGTGGTTGAGCGTCAAACTTCTGGCCACTAACCCCCGTGCTGTCTGGCCCCATAAGCCATAAGTAGGTAGGCATAATTTCTTCAGGGGTACGCAGCGTCAACGGATCTTCACCTGGGTAAGCAGTCCGGCGCATTTGGGTACGTGTTGCCCCTGGGTTTAACGTATTAACCCGCACAGTAGACTGGTTTTCAAGTTCGTCAGCAAGCACTTCCACAAAACCTTCAGTGGCGAACTTTGAAACCGAATATGCCCCCCAGTAGGCCCGGCCTTTTCGTCCAACGCTTGATGAGGTGAAGACCACAGAAGCATCAGCTGACTGCTGAAGCAGTGGTAGCAACGCTTGGGTCATCCAAATAGGCCCATTGATATTGACCTGCATGACTTGTTCCCACAGCTCTGGATTGTACTGCTCAAAAGGCGTAATTCTGCCTAGCAAGCCAGCGTTATGCAGCAATCCATCTAAACGGCCAAACTCTTTGTCCAGCGTTTCAGCCATATCGTGAAAGTCTTTGAGCGTTGCGCCCTCAAAGTTGAGCGGAAAAATTGCAGGCTGTGGTCCGCCCTCTGCTTCAATTTCATCGTAGACACGCTCAAGCTTGGCTATCGTGCGGCCAAGCAGTATCACAGTTGCCCCATGGCGGGCGTAGGTAAGTGCAGCCGCACGTCCAATTCCATCACCCGCACCGGTTACCAACACGACGCGGTTTTCCAAAAGATTGGACGCTGGTTGATAGTCGATTTTGCAGCTCATGAGGTTTCCTTGATACAAAAATGTAAACAGACGTTATCCTGCAGACTGACGTAAAAAGTCATTGGCAAGTCCTGCCGCGCTACTCTGCGGGTAATCATCACGTACTTGTTCGAGCAGTTCACGACTGCGTTCAGCCTCGCCCTGCCGTGCTTTTACTAATCCTAGCTTATAAAGCGCATCGGGGACTTTACTGCTGCCGCTGTACTGCTCAATAACACGGCTAAATGATTCATCAGCAGCGCTAAGTTCGCCTTCAGCAGCATAAAGTTCCCCCAGCCAGTAATAGCCGTTCGAGGTCAGACTGCTGTCGGGGTGATCAGTGACAAATGCTTTAAACGCATTGATCGCATCTGCGAATTGACGTGCTTGAACGTGGGCAAACGCTGCTTGGTAGTCTGCCTGAGCGTCTTCACTGACGTTCCGCGCAGATGGTGCGTTGGCAACTTGCTCTGCCGCCTCGGGCTCCACTGCAGGCGTCGATTGTTCAATTTGGCTAGGACCGCTATTCATCAAACGATCTTCAATGTCCAGGTATTGTTGCTGTGATTGCCGACGAAGCTGCTCTAACTGGTGTCGCAGTTCTTCAATTTGACCACGTAGCTGCTGGATCTCTGTCTGATGCTCTTGCACTTGGTTAAAGAGTACCAAGTTACCACCCGATGCTTCCTGGCGTTGGGTTTGCTGATAAAAGCCAGACCCGCTTGATAAGTCTTGAACGAGGGGCTGTTGACCAAAGGCTGTCAAGGGCAATACGGACAGCGGGAGCACTATGGCTCCCGCACCGCACAGCCTCTCAAAATAACGTTTGAGACTGTGATTCATGATGACTCCAATCATTACTTAGTTAGCGTACCTAGCGCCTAATAGCGAGTACTTGATGTTGAGCACCTAGGTACGCCAATGCCATCAGTAGTTAAAGACGACGCGACGGTTTTGAGAGTAGGCACTTTCACCTTGGCCGCTAGCAGCCGGACGCTCTTCACCATAGCTCACGACGCTCATTTGCGAGGGAGACACGCCTTGAATATTTAAGAACCGCTTAACAGCTCCGGCACGACGCTCACCAAGGGCCATGTTGTATTCGCGAGTGCCACGCTCGTCGGTGTGGCCATGCAGAACAACTTGGGCGCTGGGATTAGCACGCAAATAGCGAGCATGAGCCATCACGACTGATTCGTAATCGCCCTTGATAGTGTCGCGGTCAAAGTCAAAATAGATAGTACGGACTTCTGGAATGCGTGAATCGGCTTGTTGACCAGCGCCTGCGCCAGAACCAGAGGTAGAGCCATACTGGCCACCAGTGCCAGCACCTGAGGTGCTAGTTCCTGTGCCACTGCCATCCTGGCTTCCATAAGAGTCACCGTCCTGGGTTCCGCCGGTGCTGGAACAGCCAGCGATTACTACGATAGATAACGCTACTGCCAATGAGCGAGCCAACGGTTTAAGTTGCATAATCAGACTCCTTGCCTGAAAACAAAAAATGTAAACTTTTCGTCAATCAATTTAAAAAAGGTGACCACGCGGGATCGCGAACATCACCCTGCGCTGCGGGTAATCTAAATGACGAGCGGCCATCCGCTGAAACGGCACTTAACACCCCATTACTACCCTGTTGGGTAGCGAAGATTACCATGGTCCCGTTCGGCGCAACACTAGGAGATTCATCTCTTGTTGTTTCGCTTATTACAACAAGACGTCCTCCATCACGCTCCTGACGCGCAACTTGGTATCCACGGTTGGAGCGGTGAATTAAAAAGATTTGCTCCCCGTCAGGTGAATAGCGCGCGCGCGCATTATAGTTGCCGGTAAATGTAATGCGATTTGCTTCACCGCTACCTAGCAAGTATTCATAAATCTGTGGTCCACCGCTACGGTCAGAGGTAAACAGCAGACTACGTCCATCGGGCGCCCAAGTTGGTTCGGTATCAATGCTACTGTTTTGAGTTATACGCTCCACTGAGCGATTACCGATGTCTAGGATGTAAATTTCTGGTTGTCCATCTTTGGACAGCGACATAGCGATTTTGCGGCCATCAGGTGACCATGTAGGGGCACCATTAATACCGTCGAAAGAAGTTGCCTGTATCCGTTGCCCCGTTGAAACATCTTGAATATAGATAGCTGGACGCTCTGTTTCAAAGGATACGTATGCCAGCTTCCGGCCATCGGGAGACCATGCAGGTGACATAATCGGCTGGTCGGAGGTAAGCACTTGTTGACTGTTACGTCCATCCGCATCGGCCACATACAGGCCAAATTGCATGTTATCGCCCAACCCTTGAGCGGTTACATAAGCAATTTTAGTTGAGAAAGCCCCCCGGATATCGGTAATTTCTTCAAAAATTTGATCGCTCATATAGTGAGCAGCACCACGCAAATCGTTCACATTTGCCGTGACCGTTTCGCCAATCATACGGCGCTGCCCACTGATATCCATTAACTCAAACTGAATCTGGTAACCACTATTTGTCTGTTGCGCTCGGCCTACCACCAAATATCGAACATCAAGCGAACGCCAAGTGCCAAACTCAACGTCATCCGCCTGGCTTGGCCTATCAAACATGGCACTGCGTTCTAAGGGCGCAAAAAAGCCGCTGCGCTCAAGATCGTCCTGAATGATTTGAGCCACATCTTCAGGCAGGTTATCGCCACCTGCAAAGGGAACGATACCAATCGGTAAAGCCTGGTCGCTCCCACGTGTTATTTCGATAGTCAGGTTTGCATTTGCAGTTGCATAGCTACTAACGAATAGCAGCACGCAAAACAGCCACACTTTGCTTATGGTTTGCATCAGCGAACATCCCCCGGGGTAAATCGCAGATTAAATTGACGTAAGTTACGCTGCTGCTCTGCGGGCAAATCCCTCAGCTCGCTGAAAGGAGCAGCGTGTTCAACAGCCTGCATGGCAGACCGATCAAAGGCACTATCACCGCTGGATGTGGCGATAGTGGTTAAAAGTACCTCTCCTGATGGGCCAAGCCTTACTTGAATCGTAGCACTCATTGCGTCACTGGCACCTGCTGGAATTAACCATGCTTGCTCTACCGCTCGACGCACAATATTAATAAAACCATTCGCGGCTTGCTGCGCCTGCTGTGCGTTAGCAGCAGCCTGGGCTTCTCCCTCTAGCTGACGCTGCATGGCCGCCTCGGCTTCACGCTGGCGCTGGGCTTCTGCCTCAGCTTCCCGCTGGCGCTGGGCTTCTGCCTCGGCTTCACGCTGGCGCTGAGCTTCTGCCTCGGCTTCACGCTGGCGCTGAGCTTCTGCCTCGGCTTCCCGCTGGCGCTGAGCTTCTGCCTCGGCTTCCCGCTGGCGCTGAGCTTCTGCCTCAGCTTCCCGCTGGCGCTGGGCTTCTGCCTCGGCTTCCCGCTGGCGCTGAGCTTCTGCCTCGGCTTCCCGCTGGCGCTGAGCTTCTGCTTCGGCTTCCCGCTGGCGCTGAGCTTCTGCCTCGGCTTCACGTTGAGCCTCTTCTCTGGCTTGAGCCGCTTCTTCCTGCTGTTCAGCTAGGCGTTGTGCTTCTTCTTCTCGTCGCTGTGCCTCGGCTTCGGCTTGAGCTTGAGCTTCTTGCAGCTCGCGAGCTTGCTCTTCTGCTCGTGCTTGCGCTTCTTCTCTAGCAGCGGCCTCATCTGCCTGCTGCTGCAATGCTTCTTGCTCACTTGCATCAGGCTCAGGTGCTGGCTCAGCCTCATCGGGGTCGGTTGAACTATTGAGAGCTGCTTGTTGATCCGTTGTTTGCTGTGCTTGGTCAGTGAATGTTTCAGTACTGACGAAGGTCGCTTGCACAATAGAGGATGAGTCTGGCTCTGCCGTAGAACTTGGCAGACTAACCAAACTAAAAAGCACAACTAATAGATGCACCGCAACCGCCAGGACGGTAGGCCAAGTATAGCCAACATCCTGTGGGTCACGGGGTGGTTTGATTGCCATTTGCGCGCTACGTTTAACCATCTTGTGGCGGCTCAGATAATAGACCGACATTAGCGACACCCGAGCGTTGCAGTGTGCTCATCAATACGACTATTTGTCCGTAAGCAACGTTGCGATCGCCGCGAACCATGACAGGCGTTTCAGGTCGTCGCTGTAATATCGCTGTTACTCGCTCTGCCATTTGCTCAAGAGAGACAGCCGTTGAGTCTTCGCCAAGCGTGATGAAATAGCCTCCATCCTGATCGACAGAGATAATAATTGGATCGCTTTCGTCTTGGCTTTCGATAGGCTCTGATGTGACTTGAGGTAGATCGACTTGCACCCCTTGAGTGAGCATGGGTGCGGTGATCATAAAGATCACCAGCAAGACCAGCATGACGTCAATAAAGGGGACTACGTTGATTTCAGCCATCGGCTTTTTATTGCCGCTGCGATTAAACGGGCCTTGCATAGCGTACTCCCTTAGCTAGCGCTGGACTTACTTTCACGACCTTGCAAATTACGGTGCAAGATAGCGTGAAATTCCTCGGCAAAGTCTTCATATTTGCCCAACAAACGAGCGGCATCATTCGATAGACGGTTATAGAAAATTACCGCGGGAATAGCTGCAAACAGGCCCATAGCCGTTGCAATTAACGCTTCAGCAATCCAAGGCGCAACGGTTGCCAATGTAGCTTGCTGGGTCATAGAAAGGGATTGGAAAGACCCCATAATCCCCCAGACTGTTCCGAACAAGCCAATGTAAGGGCTCGCGGATGCCACAGTGGCGAGAAATACAAGATGCTGCGTTAGGCGATCTTCTTCCCGAGACCAGGCGACGCGCATACTCCGCTGCACACCTTCTAAGATTGTGTCGGGGTTGCGTGTTTTTGGCATTAAGCGATTAAATTCGCGAAAGCCTGCCTGGAAAATATGCTCTGCTCCATAACGTGGGTCGTCAGCAGGAATCTCTCGGTATAACTCGTTTAAATCGACACCCGACCAAAAGGATTCTTCAAATTGGTTGTATTCCTGTTTTGCCCTGCGCAGGGCAATGCTGCGTTGGAAAATAACCACCCATGAGAGGATTGACCCCACCACCAGCAGTAACATCACCAGTTGAACAACCGTACTGGCACTCATTATCAAGTGGGGGATGGACATGGTGTTATCGTTCACAGTTACCCTCATCAAGCTATTAATGTCGGAATTTCCGAACAGTGGTGGTATATAAAGGCCATGAAGTGCGCACGCTACATCGCGCTATCTACTCCATAGGTTTACACATGACATAGGTTTACACATATCACAGATTTATGCGTGTTTTCGCTGTTCGCCATAAACGAATCAACCAAGCGCTTGCAATGTTTTTGGCCATGCTTTTGGCCGCATCTTATGCGCGCATAAGCAGGCTATCTCGACTGTAGCAGCGCATAAGAGTTCCTCATCTCGCTGCACTTGCTGCAAAAAAGTCATTCGGCATCGACCAACATTCTCAATATTTGTACTGACAATAAGTGAGTCATCCAAGCGTGCAGGCTTGCTGTAGTGACAGGCCAAGCGATATACCACTAGCTGGGTGCCATCGTCTAGCAAAGTTTGCTGATTAAGGCCTAGCGTACGTAACCATTCGCTGCGAGCGCGCTCCATAAACTTCAAGTAGTTAACGTAGTAGACAATTCCACCGGCGTCAGTATCTTCCATATAGACGCGCACCGGCATCGTGAACCCATTACTCATGGGCGCCGCTCTCCTTCTGGATCAATAGCATGTTCGTGAGGCGTTTTGTTGAAGTGTAACCACGCTTGTCGCGTCACTACGCGCCCCCTTGGCGTGCGCATCATTAATCCTTGCTGAATTAAGTAAGGTTCAATGACGTCTTCAATGGTACCGCGCTCTTCACTAATAGCGGCTGAGATTGAGTCAATTCCCACAGGACCGCCATCAAACTTATCGATCATTGCCAACAAAAGGCGCCGATCCATATGATCCAGCCCATGGTGATCGACATTTAGCATGTTGAGTGCCGCATCGGCGAGAGTAACATCAACGATGCCATTGCCCTTTATTTCTGCATAGTCACGTACGCGGCGCAGCAGCCTATTGGCAATACGCGGGGTGCCTCGGGAGCGCTTGGCAACCTCTATAGCACCTTCATGGCTCGTTTCAACACCTAGCAAGCAGGCTGAGCGAGTGACAATCTCAGTCAGCTCTTCAAGGTTATAAAACTCCAGGCGTTGCACAATGCCAAAGCGGTCACGTAATGGAGAGGTTAGTAAGCCTGCGCGCGTTGTCGCACCTACCAAGGTAAAGCGAGGCAAATCTAGTTTGATTGAGCGGGCAGCGGGTCCTTCACCGATCATAATATCCAGTTGGAAATCTTCCATTGCCGGATAAAGCACCTCTTCTACCACGGGTGACAGCCGGTGAATTTCATCAATAAACAGCACATCACCTGGCTCTAGGTTGGTCAGCATGGCTGCTAAGTCACCTGCACGCTCAAGCACTGGGCCAGAAGTTGACTTCAGCCCTACCCCCATCTCGGTAGCAATAATATTCGCAAGCGTTGTTTTACCAAGCCCTGGGGGCCCAAATACCAAGGTATGATCTAGGCTTTCCTGACGTAGCTTTGCGGCTCCCATGAAAATTTCAAGCTGCTCGCGTACTCGCGGTTGCCCAATATAATCCTTTAAATGTTTGGGACGAATAGCATGATCAATACGCCCTTCCCCTTGTTCGGGCTCAGCCGCGATTAATCGGTCATGTTCTAACATAAAGTGCGCACTATCAGTCGTTCCATGAAATAACCCACGTTGTTACCCCGTCATGCGTTTTGTCAGCGCGGCTTTAATAATCGCCTCTGTTGACTGCCTGGGATTAATGTCAGCCAGCATTTTTGAGGCTTCAGTAAGCTTATAGCCCAAGCTCACCAAGGCAGCTTCCGCATCTGCTAATGAGTCACGGGGAGCAGGTTCTCCATTCGCCGCTTCTAACGCGAGGGGCGCATCCGCCGCGTTTTCCCATTCAGGGAAACGGTCACGCATTTCAATAATTAACCGCTCGGCGGTTTTTTTACCAACGCCCGGAAGCTTCGTCAGTGCTTTACTATCGTCGTCACGGACGCAGCGCATAAAGGCGGCTTCATCCATTCCGGAAAGGATGGCGAGTGCTAGCTTTGGCCCTACGCCGTTGACTTTGATGAGGGCACGAAACAGTGCGCGCTCTTGTTCGCGACCAAAGCCGTAAAGCAAATGGGCATCATCACGAATGGTAAGATGCGTATACATGGATACGCTCTCTCCTACGGCTGGAAGTGCCACTAGGGTATTCATAGAGGCTTCAAGCTCGTAACCGACACCATGCACATCAACCACAATCCAAGGGGGGTGCTTTTCTAACAAAAAACCATTAATACGACCGATCATGTGTATGCTCGCAATAATAAAAAGCAGTCATTTACTATAAAGACACTCTGTACAAATGACCAGTAAGCAGCTAAAGCCGCCACCGCCCTGTGCTGCGCCGACGACTGCCCTTAGAGGGGGCAGCAAGTAAGCCATGTCCTGCATACGCATGGGTAAGCGCGATAGCTAGCGCATCCGCGGCGTCAGCCTGCGGTGTTGAAGAGAGCTGTAGAATAGCGGTGACCATATGCTGCACCTGGCTTTTCTCCGCGCCTCCCTGGCCAGTAACGGCTTGTTTGATCTGCCTTGCTGCGTATTCTGCAATGTTCAGACCGTGATTCGCGATGCAGACGAGAGCTGTGCCCCGTGCTTGTCCAAGCTTCAGTGCTGAATCGGGATTTTTAGCCATAAAGACTCGCTCTACGGCGACGGCATCGGGCCGATGCAGCCCTACTACTTCGCTTAAACCTGCATAAATTTGCGCCAAACGCTGCTCTAAAGGGCCATCGGTCGTTCTAATGCAGCCACTGGCGACATAATGAGGCTTAACACCGATTAAATCGATGACCCCATAGCCCGTGATACGCGAACCTGGGTCGATACCCAAAATCCTAATCGCGGGAGCGGGCTGTTTTTCATCCATGGCAGCTGTCCTATTGGTAGCGAGCGGTTCAAACAAAAACACCGACGCCTAAACGTCGGTGCTGAACTACTTGTTACTGAATGACAAAGCAGTGCTGAGCGATTATTCGCTGGCGGTCTCTGCTTTCGCTTTTTGGCGCAGACGGATGTTTAAGTCTTTCAACTGATCTGCACTGACTTCACCTGGTGCATCAGTCAGTAAACAGCCGGCACTTTGGGTTTTCGGGAAGGCAATCACTTCACGAATTGTCTTAGCTCCAGCCATCAGCATCACTAAACGATCTAAACCGAACGCTAGGCCGCCATGGGGAGGCGCGCCGTATTGCAACGCATCCAGCAGGAAGCCAAATTTTTCTTGCGCTTCCTCTTGGCCAATGCCCAAGATTTCAAACACAGTGCTTTGCATGGTTTGGTCGTGAATACGAATGGAACCACCACCGAGCTCGGTTCCGTTAAGCACCATATCGTAAGCACGCGACAAGGCCTTTGCTGGGTCAGCTTTAAGCGCTTCTGGCGAGCAAGAAGGTGCGGTAAACGGGTGATGTAACGGGCTGAGGCGACCGTTGTCGTCTGCTTCAAACATCGGGAAATCGACAACCCATAGCGGCGCCCACGCCTGGGTGTAAAGCTCAAGGTCGGCACCTAACTTGACGCGTAATGCACCAATTGCTTCATTGACGATGCGCGTTTTATCCGCACCAAAGAAAATGATGTCGCCATCTTCAGCGCCTACGCGATCAAGCAGCTCTTCAACCACATTCTCCATGAACTTAACAATGGGTGATTGAAGACCTTCAAGCCCTTTGGCACACTCATTGACTTTAATCCATGCCAGCCCTTTCGCACCGTAAATACCAACGAACTTAGTATATTCGTCGATCTCTTTACGAGACAATTTGGCACCACCCGGCACTTTCAATGCCGCTACGCGGCCGTCTTCTGCACTTGCAGGGCCTGAGAAGACCTTAAAATCAACCTGCTGCATCAAGTCATCAACATCGGTCAATTCTAACGGAATGCGCAGATCAGGCTTATCAGAGCCAAAGCGATCCATTGCTTCCTGCCAGGTCATGCGTGGGAACTCAGGCAGCTCAACGCTCAGCACTTCCTGGAAGAGTTGACGAATCATGGCTTCGGTAATGCCCATGATGTCGTCTTCTTCCACAAAAGAGGCTTCGATATCGATTTGCGTGAATTCAGGCTGGCGATCAGCCCGCAGATCTTCATCACGGAAGCATTTAGCGATCTGGTAGTAGCGATCAAAACCGGCCACCATTAACAGCTGCTTAAACAACTGTGGCGACTGCGGTAGTGCAAAGAAGCTGCCTGCATGTGTCCGGCTAGGAACGAGGTAGTCGCGGGCACCTTCCGGCGTTGCGCGAGTCAATACCGGCGTCTCGATATCCAGGAAGCCTTGGTTTTCCAAGTAAGCGCGGACGTTGTGAGAAATACGCGAACGCAAGCGTAGCTTCTCAATCATATCCGGGCGTCGAAGGTCGATATAGCGATGCTTTAAGCGAACTTCCTCGCCTACTTTGTTGTGCTCATCCAGCTGAAAAGGTGGTGTGGCGGCTGTGTTGAGCACCTCCACCTCTTTAGCTAATACCTCAATCATGCCCGTTGGCATGTTAGGATTTTGCGTTCCTTCAGGGCGCAGCCGGACACGGCCAGTAATACGAAGTACGTACTCACTGCGAGCACGGTCAGCATTAGCAAATGCCTCGGCGGTATCTGGGTCGACAACGAACTGAGCGATGCCATCGCGATCGCGCATATCCAGAAAGATGACCCCACCATGATCACGGCGGCGATGTACCCAACCGCAGACAGTGACCGTTTGTTCCACCAAAGTTTCGTTAAGCTGGCCGCAATAATGGCTGCGCATGTCTAATCCTGTTCTGTTACGTGGCAATGAGATTGTCGTGGGCCGTTCTGACCCTGACAACCGCGGCTAAGCCGCGGCGCCCTTTTTCGTTGATGCGCTACTGGTATCGCTTGTGGTACCAGTGCTAGAAGTAGATTGGCCTTCTGCTGCCAAGTTTTTCTTACTTCCTGTTTTAAAATCGGTTTCATACCAACCGCCGCCAGCAAGGCGGAAACCAGCCGCCGAGACCAAGCGTTCCAGACTGGCTCGCTGGCACGCGGGGCAATCCTTCAGCGGATCCGCGCTGATTTTCTGCAATTTTTCCATGCGATGACCGCAGGCCTTGCACTCGTACTCATAGATGGGCATGTTGATAACTCCTGAAAAGCTCAACTCCGACAGGCTAAGTTTGTATAAACTAGTGGCAAAACCAACGCTTGCCAGACAAAGAATATGTGGCCTGCTGGGATAAATTCCAAGACTGCGGTTGATAGAGCGACACATTATACCCTTTTGTGCCCCCTGCTGAGCAAGGCCAAGTGCCTTTCGGCAGATAATGGAGAAAAGAAAAATGCCCAATGCGGTAATGCTGGATGCCGAGAGCTTAGGCGCGGATATCGATCTAACAGCAATTCGAGACCTTGTTAGTCATTTAGAGGTGTATCAGCAAAGCACTGTCGAACAGGCAAGTGAGCGCTTGTCGGATGCGGACATAGCGATCGTCAACAAGGTTGTACTGAACGCAGAAACACTATCAGCCTTACCCAAACTCAAGCTTATATGTGTGCTGGCGACAGGGCTTAACAATATTGATCTCGACACAGCTAAAGCCCAAAACATTCTGGTAAAAAACGTCACCGCCTACGGAACTGCAAGCGTTTCTCAGCACACATTAATGTTAATGCTGACACTGGCAAACCGATTGCCACGATACCAAGCCGATATCGCTCGTGGCGAATGGCAGCGCAGTGATTTCTTTTGTTTACAAGCTCACTCGACGCTGCAGCTTTCCAATAAGCATCTGGTGATGGTGGGGCAAGGTGAGCTTGGCTCAGAAGTGGCACGTTTAGCTGAAGCCTTTGGGATGAAGGTTACATTTGCTGCTCGCCCTGGCAATGAATCAAACGACAAACGGCCCTCTCTCGACGATTTATTACCGACGGCAGATATTATTAGCTTGCATTGCCCGCTTAACGAAACAACCAAGCACCTTATTAATCGCACGCGATTGGCAAACGCAAAGTCATCACTGCTATTAGTCAACTGTGCCCGGGGCGGCATTATCGATGAAGAAGCGGCACTTGAGGCGCTTCGTACTGGCAAGATTGGAGGGTTAGCAGTTGATGTGCTCCCCACTGAGCCGCCGAAAGAAGGACACCCTCTATTAACAGCATTAGCAGAAGGCGAGGCACTTAATTTGATAGTGACCCCTCACAATGCCTGGATCACGCCTGAGGCTCGCCAGAACATTGTGGCGCTCACTGCTGATAATATTAAGCAATGGCAAACTGAGGCGAACGTATTAAGCACTGATTAATAGGTCGCAAAATGATCGGGAGCGTGGTGGCCATCCAGCACTTCAATAGTGACATGCGTGACCTGCGCTCCTTCGGGCCCCTGCCATAACCATTCAGTTAGCGTAGATACGGCGGTTGAATTGCCACATAACAACACCTCTACCCGCCCATCGGGTAAGTTTTTGGCGTAGCCCGTTAGCCCTCGTTGAAGCGCTTGTTCCTGTGTTGAACGCCGAAACCATACTCCCTGCACTTTTCCTGTTACATAGGCACGTACACAACAAGTAGGCATAAACTGTCCTCTCAGTATTTATACAATAGCGTTTATAGACTTCAGCCTGATAAATCGACAGGCTGAAGTCTGTTGATATTCGCTCTTTTCAAACGAGCCCTCTATAGGGCTCTTTCTACCCACTTTTTTAAACTAATTCTTGTCTTACACTAACTCTCGCTTCACCAGCACTGCACTATTACGTGGCACCAATGGCCGCCCACGACGAAGTAACAAGGAGCGCGTAAAAGCAGCGCCAAATAGTAGAATTAATGAACTGTAATACACCCATAACAAAATCATCACAACAGACCCTGCAGCACCATAGGTCGACGCTGTGGCGGTATATGCTAAATAAATAGCAATAACGCTGCGCCCAATTGTAAACAGTACAGCGGTTACTACCGCGCCAATCAGCACATCTTGCCAACGGAGAACAACATCCGGTAACACTTTGAAAATAGTAGCAAATAACAATGCCACCATCGCCAGTGAAATTAATGACTCAAGCGATGTCGTTAATAAACTGGCATAGGGTAATAAATTACCGGCTCCGTGGAGCATTCCTCGCAAGACAACCCCCAGCACTAACGATACTAGTAGGATGAAGCCAATAGACAACACGACGGTTAAGGAAAGCAAACGATTTTTTATAAAGATAAGAGCACTGTTAGAGGTGGGCTTTGCAGTGACGCCCCAAATGGTATTGAGCGAAAATTGCATCTGCGCAAACACGGTTGTGGCACCCACCAATAAGGCTACAAAGCCAAGCACTGTTGGTAAGATACCCGACTCTTCGATACGTGACTGGGCAACGGCCTGCTCAATCGCAACTGCTGCGTCAGCGCCTAACGTGTCCTGTAGCTGAGCAACTATTTGGCCTTGAGCAGCATCTTCACCCAGCACGACACCTATTACCGTTACCGCGATAATAACGGTAGGCGCCAAAGAGAATAGCGTGTAAAACGCTAATGATCCGGCATAACTGAAGGCATTTCGTTCAAGCCATAACGCCGTTGCATCTTGAACTACGTTCCACCAAAAAATAATCGTTTTTTTCAGCATATTCATTCCCTTAAAAAAGAGTGTCCCTATCAAGCACTAACGCAAGATACATCTAACAATCATACCGAACTAAAACGTTGAGCGCAGGCGGAGACGCGTTGCGCACCTTAACTGCCCACTTCATAATGGCTCTCTTTTCTCTGCTACTTTCTCACCCACGACCAAGGAAGCGTTATGAATTCGGATGCTGTTAAATCTACTACGGCTTACGACTTTGATTGCTTGGTGTTTATTGGTCGTTTTCAGCCTCCCCACCTTGGCCACCTTGCCATTATCCGAGAGGCGTTAAAACAGGCACGCCAAGTCATTGTATTAGTGGGCTCTGCTTGGCAGGCACGCTCTTTACGCAACCCGTGGACGTTCGATGAGCGACAGACAATGATTCGTTCTGGGTTTGAT
Organism: Halomonas sp. KG2; assembly: GCA_030440445.1. Classification (NCBI taxonomy): domain Bacteria; kingdom Pseudomonadati; phylum Pseudomonadota; class Gammaproteobacteria; order Oceanospirillales; family Halomonadaceae; genus Halomonas; species Halomonas sp. KG2. Next base: position 2,222,224 of record CP098528.1, read on the forward strand.
GATCAAGACAATCAACGCCTGGAAATCACTCCACTACTTGATGCGCTTTATAACGATGATGTGTGGGTGCGTGATGTGCAACGCAAAGTACGTGATTTGACGTCCCCTGCAAACGCTCGCTTACCCCGTATTGGTTTGATTGGCGCGAGCAGAGGACAATCAAGCTACTATTTATCGCTTTTCCCCCAATGGGAGTCCATCAGTGTCCCACTCGTTGAAGGTATTTCAGCGAGTCAAATACGTGAGCGGTTGTTTCGCTCGCCTGGTTCTACCGATGACTACTTGAGTACAGGCGCCTACCACGATTTACCTCCAGAAGTCGTCAAAAGCGTTGACAAGTTTTGCAAAGGTATTGCCTATCACGGCCTACTGGAAGAGCAGCAGCTACTTGATCAATACAAGCAAGCTTGGGCACAGGCCCCCTATCCGCCCATTTTTGTGACTGTTAATGCGGTTGTCGTCCAATCAGGCCATATTTTGTTGGTAAAGCGCATGGCGGCACCGGGTAAAGGACTTCTGGCATTACCCGGAGGCTTTATAAATCCGCATGAGCGCTTACTAGATGCTTGCTTAAGGGAACTCCGTGAGCGGTTAAGACTTAAAGTGCCCGAGCCCGTGTTAAAGGGCTCGCTACGTGGACAACGCTTGTTTGATGAGCCTCACCGCAGTTGGCGTGGACGAACGTTAGCTGAAGCTTTCTATTTTGCTCTCAGGCCTGATCAGCAGTTGCCCCGTTTAAAGCCAGTCAAAGGCGGCGACCATGCTCGCTGGGTCGCCCTTGCTGATCTAGAACCTGAAAGCTTGTTTGAAGATCACTTCTTTATTATTCAAAATTTTCTTGGATTACCGGCCGATTTAGGCACATTTTAAAATCTAAGGCTTTTTTCTAGCCGCTCTGCAGGCTAAGCCTGCAGAAAATCGCGTGGCAATTTCATCATTTGACGCCAGAGACGCTCAACGCCGGGTTTATGGACTAACGAACAGCGGTAAAGTCTAATTTCTAGAGGGATATCCCAATTTTCATCGCCAGCTCTTACCAATTTGCCGGTTTTGAGCTCTTCACGAATACAAAAATCAGGAATCCAAGCAACCCCCACTCCTTGAAGTACCATGCCTTTCAATCCTTCCGCCATGGCCGTTTCATAAACCGTGCGCAGCTTCAGTCGTAATGGATCGTTTTTGAGCAGCATGCGTACACTTCGCCCCAGAAAAGCACCCTGCGTATAAGCTAAATAGGGAATTGAGCTGTCATTTTGAATCGAGAAAAGCGGCTTGCCGTCTTCATCTGGCAGTGAAACCGGCAACATTTTTACTTGGCCAATCGAGAAAGAGGGAAAGACTTCTGCATCCAGCTGCATAGTGGCAAAGGGGTCATAATATGCCAGCATCAGATCACAGTTACCTTCGCGCAGAACATGGATAGCCTCCCCAACGTTCATAGCGACCAATCGTGTAGGCAGCTCACCCAAGCCTTTTTGTAAACGAGAAATCCAAGGCGGGAAAAAGCTTAATGCCAGTGAGTGTGCCGCGACGATATCAAGCGCTTCATTCGCAATAGAAACTCCCCGGAGGTGGCTTAATGACTCGTTTAATTGCTCCACTAGATTGCGTGCGGTGATCAAAAACAATTGTCCCTCTGAGGTCAGGCCAATCGGCGTTGTAGAACGATCGACTAAGATGACCCCTACCGCTTGCTCTAGCGCACGAATACGGCGGCTGAATGCAGGCTGAGTAACATGGCGCTGCCTGGCAGATGCCGAAAAACTTCGTGTATTGGCTAATGCAACGAAATCCTCGAGCCATTTTGTTTCTAAATTCACCCAAAACTCCTTTTGCCTAATCGTTGTTAGCGGCGTGCAGGGTTATTATTGATTACTGAATAGGTGCGGTTAAATATGCCGCACGAGAAACTACTTTCTTCCACATTGGGCGCTGGCTAATTTCGTCAATTGTAACGCGTCGACAGTGAGCAAAATCTTGCTCCAACATGGCATGTACTTTACTAGCAAACGCGGTACTGGGTATGAAGGCTGTTATTTCAAAGTTGAGCCTAAAAGATCGATTATCCAGGTTTATTGTGCCGACGGTTGCTGCATTGTTGTCAATAAGCATGACCTTTTGGTGTAAAAAGCCAGGAAGATAACGGTATATTTTTACACCTGCTCTTAACATATCAGGCAAAAATGAAAATGCGGATAGAAACACCAACAAATGATCGGGCCGCTCGGGAATCATAACCCGTACATCTACGCCTCGCATTGCTGCTAACCTAAGCGCATCCTGTACTCCTTGATCTGGTACGAAGTACGGGCTGGTTACCCAGAGCCTTTCATTAGCACTATGAATTAACTGTTGAATTAAAAGGCTAGCCGTGTCCTGTTTATCGGCCGGGCCGGATGGCACGATAACCACATGATGATCATCTTGCGGATGACTCTCGGCATGCCAGTTTAAGGTAATGACCTCCCCTGTTGCCCAGTGCCAATCTTCCCAAAAAGCTTCCTGCAACCCCAGCACACACGGGCCACCAAGCGCTAAATGGGTATCACGCCAGGGGCCATGCCGTGGATTTTGCCCAAGGTATTCTACACCAACATTAAAACCACCTACCCAGCCCTGCTTACCATCTACGACGGCTATTTTACGATGGTTGCGAAAATTAAGCTGAAAGCGATGTTTGAAGCCACGAGAAGAACGAAATGCTTTTACTTCGATGCCTTCTTTGATCATCTCATTTAAAAAGCCATCGTTTAGTTTCCGGCTACCCACTTCATCGTATAGAAAATAAACGCGCACACCCCGCTGTGCAGCTTTAATCAAATGATGCTGCAATCGGTTGCCTAAAGCATCGTTACGTACAATGAAAAACTGCAGCAGCAGATAATCTTTTGCCTGATCAATACCCTCAAAAAGGCTTGTGAAAGTGGCTTCACCATCGATCAACAAGTCGGCACTATTACCTTTAGTCAACGGCATCATTGCCAGCTGCTCCACTGCCTGAATATCAGTGCTAGTCGGCGATGAAAGGTGCGGCTTAATGTTATGGCGATAACGTACCAACACTCGACGTAATACGTTATCGCGTTCCCCTCTTGCTGTTACATAGCCATAGAAACGCGGGCGTCCGAAAAACCAATACGCAGGCAGCGCAACATAAGGAAACGTTAATAGTGAAATAATCCAGGCGATAGCCCCCTGGGACGTTCTGCTCGACATAAGCGCCATGACCGCTGACACGATACCCAATAGGTGTATCAGCATAATGCTGGTCCCTAGCAACCATGAGGTCATTGCCTGTTCCTCGCTATCAAGTGAGCTGTTGATCAGATTATTGCACTGCTAATGCACAAAAGCCCCGCGAGAGACGGGGCTTATTTGTCACTGACTGCGGTTCTACGCCATCAGTATGCTACGCCTTTTGAGCGATGATCTCCTTCCATTTGGCAGGGCCTGTCTGGTGGACGGAAGTTCCTTGGCTGTCGACAGCGACCGTGACCGGCATATCTTCAACTTCAAATTCGTAGATGGCTTCCATTCCTAGATCTTCAAAACCAACAACCCGTGACTTCTTAATTGCCTGGGCAACAAGGTAGGCAGAGCCGCCAACAGCCATCAAATAAACCGCCTGGTTATCGCGAATGGCATCAATAGCGACCTGACCACGTTCCGCTTTACCAACCATGCCTAGCAAGCCGGTCTCTTCAAGCATGGTGCGGGTGAATTTGTCCATTCGAGTCGCGGTGGTCGGCCCAGCGGGGCCAACCACTTCGTCACCTACCGGATCAACAGGACCCACGTAGTAAATAAAGCGACCTTTCATATCAACCGGTAATGGCTCACCTTTGGCAATCATGTCCACCATGCGTTTATGCGCCGCGTCACGGCCGGTTAATAGCTTACCGTTCAACAGCAGCGTATCACCCGGCTGCCACGTTTTAACTTCTTCGGGAGTAACGCTATCCAGGTTAACGCGCTTGACGTTATCGCCTGCTTCGCGGGTAATTTCCGGCCAGTCTTCAAGTTTAGGGGCAGGAAGCGCCACGGGGCCACTGCCATCAAGCGTGAAATGCGCATGACGCGTGGCTGCGCAGTTGGGAATGATTGCCACAGGCTTATTGGCCGCATGGGTTGGATAGTCTTTAACTTTAATATCCAGCACCGTGGTTAAACCACCTAAGCCTTGAGCGCCGATACCGCTCTTATTCACTTTATCGAACAGCTCCAGACGCAACTCTTCAGCGCGGTTGCTAGGTCCTCGCGCCTGCAAATCTTGAATATCGATAGGATCGAGCAGCGCTTCTTTGGCAATCATCATCGCCTTTTCAGCGGTGCCGCCAATACCAATTCCCAACATTCCCGGCGGGCACCAGCCTGCGCCCATTTTGGGCAACTGCTCCATCACCCAGTCCACAACACTATCGGATGGGTTTAGCATCGCAAACTTAGATTTAGCTTCGCTACCACCGCCCTTCGCGGCGACGTGGATATCGACCTTATCGCCCGGCACAATCGAATGGTGAATAATCGCGGGGGTATTGTCTTTGGTATTGGCTCGCTTACCGTCGGGATCAGCGAGAACAGAAGCACGCAGCACGTTATCAGGCAACTGATACGCGCGGCGCACACCTTCGTTAATCATGTCATCGAGGCTTAGCTCGGCGTCCCAGGTGACGTTCATACCCACGTGAACGAACACCGTCACAATGCCTGTATCCTGGCAAATTGGACGATGTCCCGTAGCACACATTCTTGAGTTAATTAAGATTTGTGCAATCGCGTCTTTCGCCGCGGGGTTCTCTTCACGCTCGTAAGCGGCTGACATTGCATCAATGAAATCTTTAGGATGGTAGTAAGAGATGTACTGTAGAGCATCGGCAACGCTCTGAATGACGTCGTCCTGGCGAATCACGGTCATGGACAAACAGCTCCTCGGTTATCGTCTTGGCTGCGGCCTTTTTAATGGCCGTCTAGATGTACCGGTAAGTATACCGTATTGACCTTATATGCGGCAGCCACAACCAAGGCTAACCTACATCTGATAACTAGGGCATTAGTCTGATGTTTATCAGCTTGAGCAATATAACGGTATAAACTATAGGAGCTGGCACGTTGGGCATAAATATAAACGGCGAGAGCCAACCATTATGCGTTCGATCACTGAACCGCAGCGGTGGCAGGAAAGGCCAGCGCGTTCAAACACACTAAAGCGCCATTGTCGGCGTGGCTCACCGGAGGCAATGGCTTGTTTAATCCATGCCTCACGATTAGTAACACCCGCTTCCAAATACGCCTGACGGGTCGTTTCCACAATCGTAGTGGCGAGCAGGTCTAGCTGCTTTTCAGTTAAGTCACAGGGGCGCTTTTTAGGGTGCACGTTAGATAAAAAAAGAATTTCAGAGCGCAAGTAATTTCCTAACCCAGCGACAAGCCCTTGATCAAGTAACAATGCACCCAGGCTTCTGCGTATAAACGCTGGATCAGTCAGGCGTTGTTTCACATCATCAGACGATACGTTTTGACTTAATAAATCAGGCCCAAGGCGCGACAAGAAAGGGTGATGGCTCAACTCACTCTCATGCCAGAGCGAAATATCAGACGCGCTGTAAAGACTAGCCACCCTGCCCTCAGCCACCAGCCGAACTCGTAGTGACCTTTTCGTGCTTGGCGGCCTATTTTCACTATGTAGCTTCCATACGCCATAAAGCTGATTGTGGGAATACAGCACGCGGCGGTCTGCAAAACGAACGAGCATGGCCTTGCCCCACGTATCAACTGCCTCAACTCGCTGACCAATCAATGAATCCGCTTGCACGGCGAGTTCAGGAAATGCAAACCACGCATCATCAAGATGTTTGCCACCTATCTGCTGCTCAATTCTATCTGCTGCACGGCGGATTTCAGGGCCTTCAGGCATCGATTACCCCAGCGCCAGCTGTTTTTCTTGCATTTGATGAAGCTGATCACGAAGTCTCGCCGCTTCTTCAAACTCCAGGTTCTGCGCGGCTTCAAACATGGCGTCCTCTAACTTGCTAATAGCCGCCATCAGATCGTGTTTGCTCATCGTGGCCACATCATATTCAGCAGCACTCTCTGCTACTTTCCGCTCGTTGCCACGGCGACGGCTGCTCTTCTTGCCTGGTGCCTGGGCGGCTTCAAGAATATCCGCCACAGAGCGCGTCACGGTGGTTGGCGTGATGCCATGCTCTTCGTTATGAGCGGTCTGTTTGGCGCGGCGACGTTCGGTTTCATCGATGGTTTTGCGCATTGAATCGGTGATTTTGTCACCGTATAAAATAGCTTTACCATGGGCGTTACGGGCTGCACGGCCAATGGTTTGAATCAGTGAGCGCTCAGCGCGTAAAAAGCCCTCTTTATCCGCGTCCAGGATGGCAACAAGCGACACTTCAGGAATATCTAAGCCTTCTCGAAGTAAGTTGATACCCACTAAAACATCGAACTTGCCAAGACGCAGGTCGCGAATGATTTCTACCCGCTCAACGGTATCAATATCCGAATGTAAATAGCGCACGCGGATACCGTGCTCATCAAAGTATTCGGTCAAATCTTCCGCCATGCGTTTAGTCAACGTCGTCACCAGAACACGCTCACCAACGGCGGTACGTAAGCCAATTTCTGAGAGCAGGTCATCAACCTGAGTACTGGCAGGGCGAACTTCTATTTCTGGATCTAACAAGCCTGTTGGACGCACCACCTGTTCGACAATTTGACTGGCATGTTCTGCTTCATACTTGCCCGGTGTTGCCGACACAAAGATGGTTTGAGGCGAAATAGATTCCCACTCTTCAAATTTCATTGGGCGGTTATCTAGCGCTGAGGGTAACCGAAAGCCATATTCAACCAGGGTCTCTTTTCTAGAACGGTCGCCCTTATACATACCGCCAACCTGGGGTACGCTCACATGAGACTCATCAATAAACAGTAACGCATCATCCGGCAGATAGTCGAAGAACGTCGGGGGTGGCTCGCCAGGCGCGCGGCCTGAAAGATAGCGCGAGTAGTTCTCAATGCCATTGCAGTAGCCAAGCTCTAGCATCATTTCAATATCGTAAAGGGTTCGTTGTTCTAAGCGCTGCGCTTCAACTAAACGCTCGTGCTTACGCATCCACTCAAGACGCTCCTTAAGCTCTGCCTTGATCGCATCAATAGCACCTAAAATAGTTTCTCGCGGAGTAACATAGTGAGATTTAGGATAGATGGTCATGCGAGGCACATGGGTACGCACCTCACCAGTTAACGGATCAAATAGGCGAATAGAATCAACTTCATTGTCAAACAACTCCACCCGCACCGCTTCTTCGTCAGAGTCTGCGGGGAAAATATCGATCACATCGCCCCGTACCCGGTAGGTGCCACGACGAAAATCCATATCGTTGCGGGTATATTGCAACTCGGCCAAGCGGCGTAAAAAGGCACGCTGGTCAATTAGCTCACCACGGGTGAAGTGCAATCGCATCTTGAGATACTGATCCGGATCACCGAGACCATAGATTGCCGATACCGAGACAACGATAAGCGCATCACGGCGCTCAAGCAGCGCTTTGGTAGCCGATAAACGCATTTGCTCGATATGGTCATTTATTGAGGCATCTTTCTCAATAAAGGTATCTGAAGAAGGGACATAGGCTTCCGGCTGATAATAATCGTAGTAAGAGACAAAATACTCGACAGCGTTATCCGGAAAAAACGATTTGAACTCACCATATAGCTGGGCAGCGAGCGTTTTATTGGGCGCCATTACAATCGTTGGGCGCTGCTGCTGCTGCACAACATTTGCCATCGTGAACGTTTTACCCGAGCCAGTCACCCCTAGTAAGGTCTGATGGGCAAGACCCGACTCAAGCCCACTAACCAGGCTGCGTATCGCGGCGGGCTGATCACCAGCAGGCTTAAATTTGGACTGCAGCCGGAATTCCTTGCTCATCATTACTCCTTAAGAGGGGGAAGTGAACTACTCGGTAAACGTGGAAATTTCAACCGTCGCCTGGGTCATCAACCGCTGTATCGGGCAGCGGTGGCTAATGTCTTCTAGCTTTGCCCGCTGTTCAGGATCCTCAATACCGTGGAAAATCATTGTCACGGCTAACTTATAGACACCTTTTCTTTCCTCACTATCATCGCGCTGCACTTTAACGGTGATGCCTTCCAGCGGCCACTCTTTGCGCCTGGCATACATTTGCACGGTAATCGCTTTGCAGGTACCTAGGGCAATATCAAAGTAATCATGCGGGTCGGGTGCACTACCGTCTCCTCCGACTACCGGCGGTACGTCACCATAGAGGTCTTCCAAACCATCGACTTCAATACGCTGACGAAATGTATGGTTACGCTCACTAATAATCGTGATTGGCTTATGCATCAGGAAACCTTTATACCGAGGTTTAACTTCTCGACAGCTTTTATAAGCGCTTCACGCTTAGCTCGCCCTTCTACTTCTGCTCCGTGGCGCCCTACCTCAGCACTATCGACGCCATCCAGCATCATCAGCGCCGTGGTAATCTTATTCACCTGATCGACTGTTGTGACACCTTGGAACGTTAATGATTGATATGCCATTCCTTGCCCTTTTCTACGCTGAATTGAAGTGAGTACGCTATTGAAAGCTATGCAAACCTGATACGGGCAAAGAAGTCTAGCATGCGCCAGAGCCCTTGCAATCTACCCGCAGTGCCCGCACCTTTGATACAAATGCGATTATGTTACGTTTACCCTATCTTCCCTTATGGAGTCTATATGGCGACTGTCTCTTCGTTACTCAAGATGAATGGCTGCGTCCGTTTGCCTCACCTCGCCGCCTTAGATGTCAAAGGTGCAGATGCTGAGAAATTCCTGCAAGGGCAAACAAGCGCACAGGTTAGCTTAGCCAATGGTTTTTTTGCGCCTCTTACCTGCTTTTGCACACCAAAGGGAAGAATGCTGGCCAATGCTCAATTACTAAAAATCAGCAACGACCATTATAGGCTACTGTTGAGCACCTCATTGATCGATATGCTCGCCAGTCATTTAGCCAAATTTGCCGCTTTTTATCGCGTCGAATTGCAGGCTCAGTCATCGATGCTTATCGTAGGCGCCAGCGAAAGTGCCAACGGGGTTGCTCAAGCGTTTGGTTTAGCGCTTCCTGATCAACCTTATACCCATCACAGCAATGCCCAAGCGACGGCCTTATGCCAGCCAGGTAGCGGGCGTTGGTTAATCAGCATAGAAGATTCTGCTGAACAGAGCGCTATTGAAATAAATGATGATGAAGAGGCGCTTAACACGTGGCAATTAGCAGATATCCGCAGTGGTTTGGCGTGGTTAACAGCCCCACAGCAAGATCACTTCCTCCCACAAATGTTGAATTGGGAAGCACTTGGGGGAATTAGCTTTAAAAAAGGTTGCTATACAGGACAAGAAGTCGTTGCACGGGCGCATTTCCGGGGCCAAGTGAAAAAACGCTTAGTGCGCGTTACCGCTAGTGTTAACAGCTTACCCCAGGTCGGTGACACGCTAGTGGATGAGCAGGATAAAACCGTCGGTGAAATCGTTAGCAGCGCATTTAGTGACAAGCAGCAAATTGAAATGCTCGCCGTTGCGAATACTAAAGCGATTGAAGCGCTCTCGCCCCTTTATTGGCAAGGGCATCTGATAACGCTCTGCGAGCTGCCCTATACTGTTGAGCGCCTGGATCCTGAACAGCTAGCCAGCAGCCTAACTGCCTAGTAGGAATTGCAATGTGGCAACTGAAATAAGCGAATAGCATTCGCGCTGCTGTGTGCCGCAATTTTTGCAAATGGCTGGTTCCGGAGTTCTGCTACTACACCAGCCACCTTTGCAACTCTGCATGGTTCATTACGTTGCCCCTGATAGCCGCTAAGCGGCATATCGGGGCTGTCAGTTTCTAACACAAAGCCATCGTCAGGTAAGCGTGACACCACATTACGCAATCGTTGCGCGCGCTCGTAGGTAATCGCCCCTCCCAACCCCAGGGTATAGCCTAGATCGAGAAACTTAGCGGCCTGCTCATAAGACCCTGCGAACGCATGGATAAGCCCACCACGGGGAAGCGTCAGCTGGCGTAGGCATTTGCTTACCTGATCATTGGCTTTTACGCAGTGCACCACAACAGGTAAAGCGAACTGCTTTGCTAGACCGAGCTGCGCATCGAAATAGGCCCACTGTTTATCTAATGACTCCGTAAAGCGGCCATCGATACCGCACTCACCTATTGCCACAACGCGTTTTTCGGTTTCGACTTTCTGCTCAGCTAAAAGCTGCTCCAAGGCGACTAAATCGTGGTTAACGTGTTGATCAATGAAGTAAGGGTGAAGGCCAACACAACTACTTACCTCCTTACGCGCACCAAGCGCCAGCACATTTGGCCATAGAGAGCGCGTCGTTGATGGCACAACAAAGTGTTTGACACCCACTGCCTTGGCATTTTCGATGACCGCATCGCGATCATCGTTAAACACCTCGAAATCCAGGTGGCAGTGGGCATCAATCAACATAGCAAGGAAGTCACTATAGTAAGAAAGGTATGATCAGTGCTCGCGAGTGGGCTGGAAACGAATATCTGGCCAGCGCTCTTGGGTCATCTGCAGGTTGACCCGCGTTGGTGCGATATACGTCAGGTAGCCGCCGCCATCGATAGCAAGGTTGGAGCTCGCTTTACGCTTAAACTCTTCCAACATCTTGGCGTCTTCGCAATAGACCCAGCGTGCGGTTTGTACATTGACCCCTTCATACAGACAGTCAACTTTGTACTCTTCCTTCAAACGGTGAGCAACAACGTCAAACTGCAGCGTACCGACAGCACCAAGAATCAGGTCGTTGTTATCCATCGGCATAAAGACCTGCGTAGCGCCCTCTTCAGAGAGCTGCTGGAGCCCTTTTTGCAGCGCTTTCATTTTCAACGGGTCTTTTAAACGAACACGCTTGAACAACTCTGGCGCAAAGTGAGGAATGCCGGTAAAACGCATATCTTCACCAACGGTGAAGGTATCACCAATCTGAATCGTGCCGTGATTGTGCAGGCCGATAATATCGCCTGGCCAGGCTTCCTCTACTTGAGAACGGTCTGACGCCATAAACGTTAGGGCGTCGGCAATTTTCACATCCTTGCCTATCCGCACGTGGCGCATCTTCATATTCTTTTCGTACTTACCGGAACAGACACGCAAAAAAGCAATACGGTCACGATGGTTCGGATCCATATTCGCCTGAATTTTAAATACGAACCCAGTAAAGCGATCATCTTGAGCGGTTACTTCGCGGATGTCTGTCTGGCGTGGCTGGGGCGGTGGCGCGTACTCAACAAACCCGTCCATCATTTCGCGTACGCCGAAGTTACCCATTGCGGTACCAAAGTACACGGGCGACAGCTCACCACGGCGATAGGCATCAAGATCAAACTCATGGGAAGCACCACGCACCAATTCGACTTCCATGCGCAACTCTTCGGCCTGCTCTTCACCAAGTACAGCGTCAACTTCCGGGTTATCTAAACCCTCAATTCGCTTGTCATCTGGAATACGGCTGCCTTGCCCCTGGGTATACAGATGAATAACATCGTTATAGAGGTGATACACGCCCTTAAAGTGCCGTCCCATGCCAATCGGCCATGTCATCGGCGCACACTGGATGTTCAGTACTGTCTCGACCTCGTCCATGACTTCGATGGGGTCGCGGATATCGCGGTCCATCTTGTTGATGAACGTTAATATAGGCGTGGTGCGCAAACGGCAGACTTCCATCAGCTTAATGGTACGATCTTCAACACCTTTCGCACCATCAATCACCATTAACGCGGAATCCACCGCGGTTAATGTACGGTAAGTATCTTCAGAAAAGTCTTCGTGCCCCGGCGTATCCAGCAAGTTCACGATACGCCCACCATAAGGGAACTGCATCACCGACGTCGTGACCGAGATCCCGCGCTCTTGCTCCATCTTCATCCAGTCTGATGTGGCATGGCGATCATTACGCTTGCTCTTAACAGAGCCAGCTAACTGAATAGCATTTCCGAATAACAGCATTTTTTCGGTGATGGTGGTTTTACCAGCGTCGGGGTGCGAAATAATCGCAAACGTACGGCGTAGTTCTGCTTCGCGCGCTAATTTGGCGTCAGACATGGAGTTCTCTAAAAATGGTGCAACGTTATGACTGGGATGGCGCCTTAAATATCGGCGTTTACATGGATATATGGTAACGCAACTAGGCCGCTGCGGCATACCATGGATAGCAAAGGGGGAATCAAGAATGTAGGCACTAGCGTCGTAAAAAGAGGAGCTAGAGCAACCGCTAAAAGGGTAGTGAAGGGAAATTGAAAAAAAGCGCCGAACTTGTCGGCGCTTTTCTCGTACTGACGTTTATTTGGCTAGGCGTAAGTATTGACCTGAGTCCCCACGCTGCCTTCTTGGGCAAGGCTTGGTTGAGCGCCCATATTAGCAGAGGCAAGCACTTCCGACACTTGCTGTGCTTGCATATCAAGAGCCTGCTTAAAAAGCTGCATCTGTGCTTGTTCAGCAGATTGTGCTTGATTCATATAGAGTGCGGTGCTCACTGCGTTGCTTACGGCAACATCCATCTTCCACCTCACGATTGCGATATGTTGCACCAAGATAGCAAACATCATGCTTTACTACCAAGCACCTCTCCCACTAAGTACTTAGCCAACAGTACTATGTCAACAGCTACCCACTGATTTAGAAACGGTCAGCCCTGAAAGGCGCCATATCAATCTCTGTCGGCTTACCTTCTATCATATCCGCCAGCAATTGCCCGGTAGCAGGACCTAGGGTAAATCCCTGATGCCCATGTCCAAAAGCTAACCACAGACCACGATGCTTGGGAGCCGGCCCTATAACAGGCTTCATGTCAGGCAAACATGGCCGCGCGCCTTTCCAAGCAGAGGCGTCGCGACGCTCAGCGAGGGGGAATATCGTGCGCGCAACTTTTTCTGCAGCCGCTAACTGCTGCTCATCTGCTGGCGACTCAAGCCGGTCAAGCTCAGCCCCGGTGGTTAACCGAACGCCTGCATTCATGGGGGCAAGCAAGTAACCCACTTCCGCATCCATTAACCAGTAATGAAGCTTTTTAGAAGGCTGTGTGGCGTAGTGCATGTGATAGCCACGCTTAACAAAGGTCGGGAAATGATAACCTAAGCCTTTCAGCCAGCTACCTGCCCATGGACCTAGTGCAACGACAACCTCATCTGCTTCTAGGCACTCAGCAGCCGTATCGACTTGCCAGCGCTCTCCTTGTTGCTTCAGCCCCTCAATATCAGTTTGCAAAACACGTCCGCCCTGCTGGACAAAAGCATCCGCATAAGCGGCAACCAGCCCACCCGGGTCGGCAACTGTCCAGGGGTCAAGCCAGTGAATAGCACCAATAATATCACTACCTAAATCTGGCTCTTTAGCCTCTAATGCAGCGCGGTCCAAAACGTCAAACTGAACACCAAAATTATCACGGGCGTCTTGCGCTTCTTTTACACGTTTTGCTAATTCTTCAGGCGTGCGATAAATTTCCAACCAGCCTTCCCTGCGAACCAAATGATCAGCCTTTGCCGCTTCAATCATGGGGCCGTGAGTCTTCAAGCAGAGCTGTATCAATGACGCATATTCAGGCACTATTTTTTTATAGTGTCGGCTGGAAGAGTTATGCCAGTAGCTCAACAGCGGCGAAGCAGCATTAATCATGCCGGCAGGCCGATAACGAATATCAACACGCTTGTTTGGCAGCACGCTCAGGATGGTTTTCATATCCCGCGGGAAAGCATAAGGACGAACCGCTTCGCGCTGGATAATGCCAGCATTGCCGAAAGAGGTTTCACGACCAGGTTGGCGGCGATCAACCAGCGTTACTTGATGACCACGCTGCTGCAGGTGCCATGCAATGCTGACACCGACCATACCTGCCCCTAACACCACCGTTTGACGCGCCATTGCGTTGCACTCCGTAAAAGAAAATACTGCCTACAGTTCAAATGATTGTTTTCAACAAACAACTCGTTAAAAAATATCACTATCCAAACAGCATTAACATAGCTTAAAAAACTGTTTTCAGACCTAAAAGCAGCAACAAATATCGCATTAAAAAATAATATAGATGACTTCACTGCACGTATCGCCAAAGCCATCAAAATGCACCAGCGTTTCTTACTAAAGACCTTTTTAAGCGGTTCATCAAGCGTAGGCCTGCCCCCCTACTAAGGCGGCATCGCGATAAGAAGCCTAGGAAAATTTCGCAACAATTTCAGGTAGAGAGACATTTTTCGGGCAAGAAATGAATCAAAGGCAAAACCCAGGAAAGGCATTGCGTAGCAAATAAGGTGAAAGAGGTTTAAAACACGAGCGAGCAAAACGCAAAAAAGCCGAACATAGGTCAGCTTGGTTTCAAACAAAATAATTAATAAAGGGGAAAAGTAATAATAACGCGAGAGGATTTTTTTGAGGATAATATCAAGGTTAATGGGGTGGATGATGGGGATCGAACCCACGACCACCGGAGCCACAATCCGGGGCTCTACCACTGAGCTACATCCACCACAACCTAAAACTAGAATCTAATACGAGTCATCAAATGGGGTGGATGATGGGGATCGAACCCACGACCACCGGAGCCACAATCCGGGGCTCTACCACTGAGCTACATCCACCATTGATGAAGTACTGACTTACATGTCTTACCGAATGCGTCCACTAAAAAGCCTTAATGGCACGCCCAGCAGGACTCGAACCCGCAACCTACGGCTTAGAAGGCCGTTGCTCTATCCGGTTGAGCTATGGGCGCACATAAAGCATTCTAAGAGACTGAATACTGATGAGCACTTGACCACAACCAATGTTCGGAAAAGCAAGTTACCACCTTCCGCGCTAGGTATGTGGTCGGGATGGAGGGATTCGAACCCCCGACATCCTGCTCCCAAAGCAGGCGCGCTACCAGACTGCGCTACATCCCGATTTCTTACCTTAGACGCTGCTGCATGTCCCGTCTCAAGCGAGGCATATATTACTATTTCTGAGTTTAAAGTCAACACCTAAAGTGATTGATTCGTTAGAAGCTTTGCCTTGTCGTCCTAGCATGCGAAAATCAGCCCTTCTCGAAAGCCAGTGACCTCCTGCGCTCAGCCACACAATTCTAGGTGCTGAGTTATAGATAGCGAGGTTTAAGTATCGGTGTTCAACAGAGGTTCGGGTACGATGCTCACGCGCCGCCCTCCCATACTTTAAACGCCACGGCCTAGACATAGTCACTAAGCTTCGTTTCTAACCTTCACAGGGATTCTATTACATGACCGCCCAACTTATCGATGGCAAGGCCATCGCCGCTAATGTCCGCCAGCAAGTTGCCGAGAAAATCAGCGCGCGCCAGCAAGCTGGCGCGCGGGCACCTGGACTAGCTGTTGTTGTGGTCGGGGAAGACCCAGCCTCCCATGTTTATGTCAGCAACAAACACCGCGCCTGTGAGCAGGCAGGCATCCACTCTTTTCAACATGCGCTACCCGCTGATACGCAGCAGCATGAACTGGAAGCACTGGTCGATCAGTTAAACAACGATGCAACGGTTGACGGCATTCTTGTTCAACTGCCATTGCCAGAGCATTTAGACTCTCGCCCTATTCTTGAACGCATTCGCCCAGACAAGGACGTCGACGGTTTTCACCCATACAACATTGGTCGCCTGGCGCAACGTATGCCCTCACTCAGGCCCTGCACACCGAAAGGCATTATGACCATGCTCGCCCATAGCGGCATTGCCGTACGGGGGTTAGATGCCACTGTAGTCGGCGCGTCCAACATTGTCGGTCGGCCAATGGCGTTGGAGTTGATGCTGGCAGGTTGCACCACAACGGTATGCCACCGCTTCACTCTACAGCTTGAGTCACACGTGCGCCGCGCTGACTTGGTTGTTGTCGCTGTCGGCAAACCCGGCATTGTCAAAGGGGAATGGATCAAGCCGGGTGCCATCGTGATTGACGTTGGCATTAATCGCCAAGAAGACGGCACGCTCACTGGTGACGTTGATTTTAAAGCCGCAGCAGAACGCGCTAGCTTCATTACACCCGTGCCTGGCGGCGTTGGGCCGATGACCGTTGCCACGCTACTTGAAAACACGCTAGAAGCCGCTGAACGGCACGACAAAGGCCTAGAGCAGTAGTGTTACCCACACCACTGCCGTTAACGATTTCTTAAGGAGTAATCACGAGTGCAACGTATTGGAATCATCGGCGCGATGGCGCAGGAAGTAAACATACTGGCAGGACAGCTAGAAGGCGCTGAACGCTACGAGCATGCTGGCTTCGTTTTTTATACGGGCACCCGTCACGGCTTGGAAATTATTGTGCTGCAGTCGGGGATAGGCAAGGTCAATGCGGCGGTAGGCACCGCGATTTTACTTGAGCGGCACCAGCCTGATGCGATCATTAACACCGGTTCCGCAGGCGGCTTTGCGAGCGATCTTGCTATTGGTGATGTGATTATTTCGGATGAAGTTCGCCATCATGACGTTGACGCAGTGGTCTTTGGCTATGAGCTTGGTCAGGTACCTGGCATGCCGGCAGCCTACCAAGCAGACAAACAACTTCGTGATATTGCCCGCAACGCCATTGCCGCATTAGGTGAAGTCAATGTACGTGAGGGGCTCATCGCCACAGGCGATGCCTTTATGGCCGACCCTGTTCGTGTCGCGACTACCCGTGAACAGTTTCCAACCATGCTAGCTGTCGAGATGGAAGGCGCCGCTATTGCACAAACATGTCATCTTTTTGACTGCCCATTTGTGGTCATTCGCGCGCTGTCTGATATCCCTGGCAGCGGTGACAACCACCTGTCATTCGAGCAATTTTTAGACATCGCGGCTGACCACTCATCACGGATGGTGGATCAGATGCTGATCGAGCTTGGTAAGATCAAGCAATAGACGTTAAGAAAACGGAGCCAGTCGGCTCCGTTTTTTTGATTTGCTATCCAGCTATACGCGCTACGCTTTCAGCTTCCATGCCAAGCTCTCCCCCGCCATTAATGGAATAATATGCTGACCAGCCGTATAGGGATAATGCGCTGGCAGACTCCATGAACGACGCTCCAACGTCACGCTATCAGCATTAGCCGGTAATCCATAAAAACGCGGTCCATTGAGGCTGGCAAACGCTTCTAACTTGTCCAAGGCATCCATTTCTTCGAAGGCAGCTGCATAGAGTTCAATGGCAGCAGGCGCTGTATATGCCCCTGCACAGCCGCAGCTAGACTCTTTGTCACCCTGGGCATGAGGCGCACTATCGGTGCCCAAAAAGAATTTAGGACTGCCACTGGTCGCCGCTTTCAACAACGCCTGGCGATGTTGCTCACGCTTTAGTATGGGTAAGCAGTAATAGTGTGGACGAATACCACCTGCCAGCATTTTGTTACGATTAAACAGCAGGTGGTGAGCCGTAATCGTAGCGGCAATGTTATCAGGTGCCGCTGCGACAAACTCGGCAGCCTGCTGGGTCGTAATATGCTCAAACACTACCTTAAGCTTAGGGTGTCTAGCCAAAAGCGGTTTCATCACCTGCTCAATAAACACCGCTTCTCGATCAAAAATATCAATTTCATGATCGGTCACTTCACCATGCACCAACAGCGGCATGCCAACGCTTGCTAGCATCGCAATTGTGTCATCGCAGTGGGCAATGTCGGTGACGCCCGATGCAGAGTTAGTGGTAGCGCCCGCGGGATAGAGCTTCACGGCTTTCACGACACCACTTTCAGCAGCACGCTCAATTTCTTCAGGAGGCGTCGTGTCTGTTAAATAGAGCGTCATCAAAGGTTCAAACGTACTCCCTTCGGGCAACGCTGCTAAAATTCTCTGCCGATACGCTAGTGCTTGCGCGGTAGTGGTTATCGGCGGCCTTAAATTAGGCATTATAATCGCACGCCCCATTTGGGCGGCGGTATGACCTACCACAGCGCTTAGTGCTTCATCATCACGTAAATGAAGATGCCAATCATCGGGGCGAGTCAACGTAATAGCGTCCACGGCAAGTCCTGTGCAGAAATGAATTTAGTCAAAGGGTCAGAACAGTATACCCAATACGGGTAACGGATAAATCTCCCCTATCCATCCCACAGCCGTTCCCAAGTGTCGTATCATGGCGACACTTTGTAAGGTCAAGGATTCAGTTTTTTATGCAGAATGTGCGTCGCTATGCGGACATTGTCGCCAGTATTGAAGGGTTACTTTGGCTTGGTCTTGCCTGGTCGATATCCTTTTCAATGTATTTTGGGAGTACCGAACCGACGCTGGCTGTCCTATTCGTTGTTGGTGCACTCGTGCTATTCGGTTGGGCGCACCGTCCATTGCGTTACCTGTTGAAACGCTATCACGTACGTAAGCGCCGTACTGACATGTGGATTCATACACTAGCACTACCACTCTTGCTCGCTATGTTTTTCCATATCATGTTGGAAGCCGTACTGGGCAGTGCCTGGCTACCTCCTAAAATCCTGCTATTCAACTTGCTTGCCTCAGCGGGATGGCTGACGTTCGTTATGACGTTATTTATAAAATATGTTATTCACAATGTGAAAGCATCGAGCAAATAAGCACGCTATGCCTACCCCCCTGCCTCTCCCGCTTTCGACGCCAAACCGTAACCTCGTTCGATTAACGATCGTCAGAGGTATCACCTGGACCGGCTTTTTACTGGCCATTATTGTTGGCATTGAGCTGCTCGCTTTCGACTTGCCAGTGACCGCAGTCGTCAGTGTTGTGATTGCCATGGGGATACTGAATATCGTCACATGGTGGCGCTTAGGCAGACCCAAAGCGGTTAATCATTTCGAATATCTTGCTCATTTACTGGCCGATATTGCAGGCTTAACACTGCTATTCTATTTTTCAGGCGGCTCAACAAACCCCTTTATTACTTACTATTTAGTGCCTGTCACTATCGCCGCTGCAACCCTCCCCTGGCGGCATGCTTGGATCATCGCCGCATGTTCAATGGCAGGTTACACCTACCTGATGTTCTTTTATCACCCGATACCTCAGCTGGGCCACATCAACAGCGACGGCCCACTAAGCCTTCACGTATTGGGTATGTGGCTTAATTTCGGCTTATCAGCCGGACTGGTCACGTTTTTTATCTACAAAATGGCCCATGCACTGCGTAATCGAGATAAAGCACTATCTCGCACGCGAGAAGCGGCCTTGCGCAATGAACAGGTGTTAGCCGTTGCTACTCAGGCCGCTGGCACGGCTCATGAGCTTGGCACACCGCTTTCAACCATGGCCGTGCTGCTAAATGAAATGTACCAGGACGCGCCTAATGACTCCCCCTTGCAACAAGATATAGCCATTCTTCGCCAGCAGGTAGACGTGTGCAAATCGCGCTTACAACACCTTGTTGCGACGGCTGATCGTCGGCGCATGGCAGAACCAGAGATACTGGATGCTGAACTGTGGTTAGCCGCCGTTGTGCAACGCTGGCTCGTTATCAGGCCAGATGTTAGCCACTTTTTTGATGTTGCCGAGAAACGCGGCCGCCCCTGGTTGGCCGTCGATGCCACATTAGATCAAGCGCTAACCAATTTGCTGAATAACGCCGCCGACGCCAATCCGGAACAAATTGCTATTCGACTGGATTGGCAAGATGAAAGCGTTGTTATTGATATACGCGACCATGGACCCGGCATCGCCATGTCGATTGCTGACCAGCTAGGCGACACGTTTATTTCCACCAAAAGCAAAGGCATGGGGATTGGGCTGTTTTTAACCCATGCCACCATTAATCGTTTCGGTGGTGGAGTAAGCCTGTACAATCATCCTGAAGGCGGTACGTTAACGGAAGTGACGCTGCCGCTTTGTTCCGCCCCTGATAAGTAACAGCGACGCAGAGCATTCGCCAGAAAATCGAGGACATCATGCAGACGCAAGACCAACGCCTTCTAATCGTCGACGATGATGAAATGTTTTGTCACGTGCTAAGCAGAGCGCTTTCGCGTCGTGGTTTTGAGGTGCAAGTTGCCCACGATGCTGATCAAGCAATGACGCTGATCACGCAGTTTATGCCAACGATGGCAACACTCGATCTAAAACTTGAGCATAGTTCCGGGCTTAAGCTACTGCCCGACATGTTGGCAAGCGCACCGAATTGCCGCATTGTGGTATTAACGGGGTATTCCAGCATCGCCACAGCGGTAGAAGCCATCAAACTTGGCGCCGTTAACTATCTATGCAAACCAGCGGATGCCGACGATGTTATTGCAGCTTTTGACCATCAGGATGGCGATCCCAATATTGAGTTAGCCGACAATCCTCCCTCTATCAACCGTATAACGTGGGAACACATTCAAAAGGTGTTGCAAGAGCATGATGGCAACATTTCAGCCACGGCTAGGGCGCTCGGCATGCATCGGCGCACATTACAACGCAAATTACAGAAGCGCCCGGTACGTCGGTAATTCGTCCACTCTTTGCGCAACAACGACGCAAAGAGTGGGCGTCAACGTGATGCTATTGGGCGGTCCATCCTAGATCAATGTTCCAGCTGGCACCCGTTACAGCGCCTGCCGCATCGGAAGCTAAGTAAGCAACTAGCTGAGCCACCTCGGAAGGCTCGATCAAGCGCTTAACCGCTGCGTTTTTTAGCATGATTTTTTCAATCACCTCTTGCTCATCCATCCCATGTAGCTTGGCTTGGTCAGCAATCTGATTATCTACCAGCGGTGTTTTTACATAGGCGGGGCAAATAGTATTGGCGGTAATCCCCTGCTCACCACCTTCTAAAGCGGCGGTTTTCGTTAGCCCGATCATGCCATGCTTGGCACTGATATAAGCGGCTTTGCCTGGTGAAGCCACCTGTGCATGAACAGACGCAATATTAATCACACGCCCCCAGCCTTTTTTACGCATATGTGGCCATGCTGCCTGGGTAAGCAAAAACGGCGCCGTCAGCATTAAATCAATGATTTGGCGCCACTTCTCTTCAGGGAACGTCTCAATAGAAGCGACGTGTTGAATACCTGCATTATTAACCAAAATATCGACGCCACCAAAGCGTTTAACCGCATCAGCAATCGCTCCACGGCACGCGTCGGGGTCGGTTAAATCCCCCTGATAAAACGCTGCGCCAGCCGCGTCAGCCACTTCTTTTCCAGCCGGGTTAAAGTCTACTGCTAACACTTGAAAACCCTGCTCACAGAAATGCTTCACTACCGCTTCACCAATACCGCTGCTAGTGCCAGTGACCACAGCAACACGGGGTGTGACAGCTTTTTCAGAGGACATAAACGTTCCTTTTGCTGAGATTATTCAGAGTAAAAATGTAAAAACACCAGTGTAGAGAGAGGTAGACATTTCTGCCTAACCAACCTCTGGAGAAGATTTATCAGACGCCATTAACTGCATCATCATGCGCTGGGCCAGTCGCGCAGCTTCCTGGATACTTTCTAGATCACTTAGATCCTCCAGAATGACGCGCTTATAAAGCTCGCTGCCGTTGGGCAACTGTTCACATGAAAGCGAATAGTGCCCAGAAGGAAGGTTGAGACGCAATACACTCCCCAGGGGGTCATGCTGATCCAGACGTGGCACAGCCACTAGCCACATCGCACAAGGTGTTATTAACGCACCGACCAGTAGTGTCGCATGCCCCTCTTCCCAAGGCTGGAAGCACAGCGCATCAACACCAAGACGAGGGTTATAATGATCCGTCTGCTTCATTGAGCGCAGATGCGCATCTCGATAATGCAACGCTAATTCAGCTAAGCGTGCGTATTCTTGGCCAGCTAAGGTTTGCATACGCTCTTCCGATGATTAAATATTCGCCCATAACACGGCTTAATGAAGCGTGTAGTGTAGCGCTATTAGCCAAACTGCATGAGCTGCGCCACAATAGACAACCCATTTTTAATAGATCTTTATCCTAAAGGAGTTCCTACGATGTTTGTGGTAATTTTTGGCCGCATGTCATGCCCTTTCTGCGTACGCGCAAAACATCTCGCAGAGCATTTAGAGAGCAACGGAAAGATAGAAGGCTACCGCTACGTTGATATGCCTTCAGAAGGCGTTACCAAGGAAGATATTGCAAAAACGGCTGGTAAGCCTATTCATACCGTTCCCCAAGTGTTTGTTGACCAGCAGCACATAGGCGGTTTTACTGAGTTCGACCATTTTGTGCGCCAACAGCAGCTACTGGCTTCTTAACCCAGGCGTTAAAACTGACGTTTACACCCGTTGAACAACCAAATCTTCGCTTGCCTATACTGAAGTATCACAGCTTATATGACAGTTCATGTGACGTTCGATTAGGCGGCGAGGGTATCCCCATGCAGCGAGAGGAGTTTGTTCAACAGCTTTGGCTGGACTACATACATACACACCCAGACCTTGGCGGACTAAGATTGTGGCCACTAAGTACCTCAGCCGAGTATTTGACCTTGGTGACGCTAAATCATGGCCCCTTTGCTGCTAGCGAGCTCAACGCCAGCCTTGCACATATGGGCTACCGATCAGTTGGCCATTACGCTATGGCTGATAAAGGCCTTTTGGTGCATTTACTTGCACCTAATGACAATAGCAGTTGGCTGGTATTAGCAGAATTGCAGCTGGGTACGCTTTCAAAAGCCCCCCGCGAAGCACTAACGCAGCTCGTGCTACAAAGCCACCCGGCCGATTGCCAAGGGCAAAATTTACTAAGCCGAGGACGCCCATGGCCAATGCCCTCTTGGGCGCTCTATCAGCAGCTACAACAGGCACATCCCCTCGCTGCTTGGCTAGCGATCATGGGCCCTAGACTGCATCACGCAGGTTTCGACTGCTCAACGATTGGCGAGCCCCTAGACACCTTGCATAGTCAGCTTGAAGCATGCGGCATGCCCAGTTTTGAGGGACAACAAAACGGCGTATTTTCCGTGTCATCGCTACTTGAGCATCGATTTTATCCTGCAATGCCACAAAAAACCGTTTTCAGCTCAGGCGATGAGCATCGTCTTTGTCTGGGGGGACTAGCACTCGTGCAAAAACATGTCGGCGACGACCATGAGCGTATTGCTGAAATCCTGCTGCCTTTCCACACCCGCTGTGAAATGGCGTGAGCAGATTAGCTCACGCCTGTTAAAAGTAGTCGACTAAGGGTTATTCAGCGTCAAACGTCATTTCAGGAACGTGATCGGGCACAATCAGTTTACCAGCTGTTTTTTCAATAATTTCTTCAACACTGACACCCGGTGCACGCTCTTTGAGAATAAAAGCACCGTCTTTAATTTCCAAATAAGCGAGGTCGGTCAATACGCGATTGATGCAACCTGCCCCTGTTAGAGGAAGCGTGCACTTTTCTAGCAACTTGGACTCACCGTGTTTCGAGGCGTGCGTCATAGTACAGATAATATTTTCTGCGCCAGCAACCAAATCCATCGCACCACCCATCCCTTTGATGAGCTTGCCTGGCACCATCCATGACGCAATATTTCCCTCTTGGTCCACTTCAAAAGCACCCAGCACGGTCAGGTCCACATGACCGCCACGAATCATGGCGAATGATTCTGCTGAAGAGAAAATAGCAGCCCCAGGACGAGCGGTGACCGTCTGCTTACCGGCGTTGATCATATCAGCATCAACTTCTTCCTCAGTGGGAAAACGCCCCATACCCAGCAGTCCATTTTCGGACTGCAGCATGACATCAATGCCGTCCGGCACATAGTTGGCAACCAACGTAGGTATGCCGATACCTAAATTGACGTAAAAGCCGTCTTCAAGTTCACGCGCAACGCGCTGTGCCATTTGCTCACGTGTTAAAGCCATGGTGTATACCTCTTATTGAGTGAAAATGCCTAAACCAGAGAGCGATCAGCTACGTACCGTGCGTTTTTCGATGCGCTTCTCGAATGAGCCTTGAATAATGCGATCCACGTAGATACCGGGGGTATGGATCTGGCTTGGCTCCAATTCGCCTGGTTCAACAATTTCCTCAACTTCTACAACCGTTATTTTTCCAGCAGTGGCTGCCATAGGATTGAAGTTTTGTGCCGTGTGCCGATACATGACGTTGCCGTAGCGATCCGCTTTCCAGCCTTTAACAATCGCGAAATCACCAGTAATGGCTTCTTCTAAAATATAGTGGCGGCCGTTAAATTCACGCACCTCTTTACCTTCACCAATAGGTGTTCCGTAACCTGTGGCGGTATAGAATGCAGGGATACCCGCACCACCGGCGCGCATTTTCTCGGCCAGCGTGCCTTGGGGTGTTAGCACAACTTCAATTTCGTCGTTAAGCATTTGCTGTTCAAACATTGCGTTCTCGCCAACATAAGAAGCGAGAATTTTACGAATCTGACGATCTTCGAGCAGCACGCCAAGTCCGAAACCATCAGCACCGCAATTGTTAGACACTACCGTGAGGTCAGTGACAGCCCGACGTTTAATCTCAGCGATCAAATTTTCAGGAATGCCGCAAAGGCCAAAACCGCCAGCAATCACGGTCATGCCACTTTCGATACCTTCCATCGCTTCCTCATAGGAAGATACACGCTTATCAAATCCTGCCATTGTTATGCCTCGCATTATTATCGGTGGTACGTTGCACGCGTCGTTATGATGCGGTTGGATCTGTATAGCCAGTGTTGTACCAGATGATATATTTGTTAAGTTTGTTTTTCTTATCAATTTATACAAAAAACTTATTAAAGGGTCCGTATGACCGTTAAGCAACTTCGCGCTTTTCTGGCGGTAGCCCAAACCCTGAGCTTTACCCAAGCCTGTGAGCGCCTGCACCTGTCTCAGCCAGCACTCAGCTTGGCCATCAAAGGGCTTGAAGATTCGCTGGGGGGAAAGCTGTTGATACGCAGCACCCGTAGCGTCCGACTCACACCTGAGGGTGAAACCCTTATCCCACTGGCGAAGCATTTACTTGCTCAGTGGGATAATACTGAAGAGCGACTGCGCCAACGCTTCACTCTCCAGCTTGGCCGTTTAAGCGTAGCAGCCATGCCCTCTTTTGCGTGTAATTTGCTGCCTAGCGCCCTGGTTACCTTTCGTCGGCAATATCCGAAAATCAATATTACTGTCCATGATGTTATCAACGAAGAAGTCATCGACATGGTGCGCTCTCGCCAAGTGGAAATCGGCATTGCCTTTTTACCCGAAGGAACCGGCAGCTTAACGTTTACGCCACTCTTTGAAGATCAGTTTATCGCTGTTGTTCCCCCCCAATCAGACTTGGCCCAGGCCAACACACTGAGCTGGGCCACCTTGTTACAACAGGATTTTATTACCCTTCAACGCCCATCAATGGTGCGTAGATTGCTAGAGCAGGGACTTGCCAAACAACACATTGACTTACCGGTCGCTTTTGAAAGCCATCAGCTTTCAACCGTTGGTAGAATGGTGGCCGATGGCTTAGGCGTAAGTGCCGTGCCTTCCATGTGTATTCAGCAAATGCACCAACTCGGCGCTCGTTGCGTTCCCTTAACCTCGCCAGGCATTGCCTGCCGAGTTGGGATACTGACGCATCATGAGTTATCTGTCGCGGCACAGGCTCTGAGCAAAGTACTAATCGAAGGTATCAACACACCGACACTGACGCCCTAGCACATCCGTTAAGCATGCTAAGGTTTGGTAATATACTGGGCAGCGTGGACGTGATCCTTTAGCATTTACGCGAGGTTGCTTATAAATTGGTCATCTATCGCTAGAATTGCACCACTGGTGTCATCATACGTAAAAGGAACTGTGGTATGTCTACTGCCAAAGGAGTCGTCAGCCTGTTATTGCTGACGCTAACGACGCTGTTTTGGGGCGTGCCACTCATTTTGTTAACGCTGTTAAAGGTCATCACCCCAGGACGACATCAAAAACAGAAGATTCTTAATGGTCTGTGCAGCGTTGCGCTCAATTGGATTGGCGCAAATCTGTGGTGGATGCGCCGGTGGATCAAGCCTGATGTGAATATCAGCATTCCGGATTCACTCAGTCCACATCAATGGTGGCTGGTTATTTCAAACCACCGTAGCTGGACAGATATCTTCATTCTGTTTATGGCATTGCATCGCCGCATTCCAATGCCCCGGTTCTTTTTGAAACATCAGTTAATTTGGATTCCTATCGTTGGACTGGCATTTTGGGCGTTAGAATTCCCTTTTATGCGCCGCTTCAGTCGTGAGCAACTTGCTAAAAACCCTGAACTCGCCACTATCGACCGTGAATCAACTGAGCGTGTTTGCCGACAAGCTAGAAATGCCCCCATTGCAATATTTAATTTTGTCGAGGGGACACGCTTTACCGTGGCAAAACGGGAAAAACAGCAAAGCCCGTTTCGGCACTTACTGAGGCCCAAGGCTGGTGGTGTCTCACAGGTACTTAGCCTGCTTGGTGACAAACTGGATGGCATTTTGGATGTCACCATCAGCTATGAAAATCCAACGCCAACTTTCTGGGGTTTTCTATGCGGAAAAGAGGCTTGCATTACACTTAACGCAAGGCAACTCGCTATTCCCCAATGGATGAACGAAGCCAACTATCACGAAGAACAGCAGCACAAGGAACGGTTCCACGCATGGATCAATTCACTCTGGCAGGAAAAAGACGCCTTGCTAGCCAAGCAAACCAATCACGACTAGCTCGGTGGTTAGCGGCCTGTTTGCTAGCAACGTTGTTAGTGGGATGTGCTGGTTCTCCCTCTTCAAATGATCAAAATAACCCTGTGCCCAGCAGCACTGCCGGTCAAATAAATGGTGAATGGGTAGAGGTACAGCGTGGCGATACGCTGGGTAAACTTGCGAACCGAGCAAACGTTCCTCTGGAACGTCTTGAACGCTTCAACCCTGGAACAAATGCTCAACGCTTAAACGTTGGACAACGTTTATTAATACCTACCCAGCAAGAGCGAGCGCCCTCCGGCGGGCCCTATCGCTACCAGATTCGGCCTGGCGATACTTACTCAAGTATCGCGCGTCATTTTGGCACCACGCCGGGGCGTATACAGAGTGCCAATCCAGGCACCTCTCCCACAGCGCTCAGGGTTGGCCAAATTGTCAGTGTACCGCTTAGTAGCAGTACCACCTCAAGCCGGGCTAGCAGTTCCAGCACTAGCCAGCCAGCACCGACGCCAAGCGCAAGCTTGCCTGCATCTGCACGTCGTTGGCCCTGGCCCTTAGAGGACTATCGGATTGTGCGCCGCTTTGGTGCTGATAGCCGTGGCACGCTACAACCTATGCTACTGGCCACCCAAGCAGGTGCCAAAGCCCAAGCAGTTGCGCCCGGTGAAGTACGTTTTGCCGATGGAATGCGCCAGCTTGGCGAAGTTGTCATTATTCATCATGCAGACAACCTGCAGACCGTCTACGCATTGTGCGAACGCATTTTAGTTCGTGTCGGCCAGCAAGTAAGCGCAGGCGACCCGCTATGTGATGTCGGCCAAAGCAGTGCGACACAGCGCTACGACCTGCTTTTCGACCTGCGCCAAGGCGGCAAACCAATCGACCCCCGACAAGTATTAAGATGACATAAAAAAGCCCCTGAATTTCAGGGGCTTTTTTCATCAACAGTGGCGGTATTAGCCGCGATAATAGCCTGGCTTCACAAACGGGGTAGATGTCACAACCATCGGCAGCTGCTTACCCCTCACCAACGCATAAACAGTGGTCTCAGGTGCTTCCCATTCACGCCCCACGTATCCCATGGCAATTGGCTTACCAACACTTGGCCCAAAGCCACCGGAAGTCACAACACCAATTTCATTGCCATTTGCGTCAACTAAAAGCGCGCCCTCTCTTACTGGTGCACGCCCTTCTGCCACTAGCCCTACCCGCTTACGCGTATGATCTTTCGCGGCTACTTGGTGCAGAATAATCTCCGCTCCTGGGAAACCTGCCGGACGCTCCCCACCCTGTCGGCGAGGCTTACCAATCGCCCAAATAAGCCCAGCTTCTACAGGCGTCGTCGTCATATCCATATCGTGCCCGTACAAACACAGCCCTGCTTCTAGGCGAAGCGAGTCACGCGCACCCAAGCCAATTGCTTCAACTTCGGGCTCCGCTAACAGCTGCTCTGCAAATGCCTGGCATGCATCAGAAGCCACTGATATTTCAAAGCCATCTTCACCGGTGTAACCGCTACGACTAATCCAGACTTCCTGCCCAACCATCGTGAAGCGGCCATGCTGCATAAACGTTAGCTCACACGCTTGGGGGCACAGACGTTCCATGACATCGCGGGCTTGCGGACCTTGTAGAGCCAGCAGCCCACGGTCGAGTACCTCAATGTGATGAGTAGCAGCAAGATTCGTGCGCAGGTGGGCAATATCCTGCTCTTTGCAAGCAGCATTGACGACCAGATAAAAATGATCGCCTGCATTGACGGCCATTAGATCATCGATAATACCGCCATCAGTCCCGGTGAATAGTCCGTAGCGCTGTTCACCTTTGCTTAACCCCACTAGGTCTGCTGGGATGAGTGACTCAAGCGCTTCGGCAACATTGTCGCCAGAAACCGCTATTTGGCCCATGTGAGAAACATCAAACAGCCCGCATTGCTGACGTGTGTGCTCATGCTCTTTTTTGACACCCAATGGGTATTGCACCGGCATGTCATAACCCGCAAAGGGAACCATTTTGGCTCCTAGCGAAAGATGCAATTCATGAAGTGGCGTCTGTTTAAGGTCGGTCATGGGATTTCCTCGGTCGAGAAAGAGAAACGGGAAGCCATGACTGGCTTCCCGGCTCTATTACATCTTATCGGCCCACATTACGTTGAATAGGGCTTACTTATCATGATCCAGCGCTTCACCTGGCAGCACATCTTTGCCTGCAAAGTAATCACGGGTAAGTTTGAATACCACTGGCGAAAGTAGCGCCAGCGCGATCAAGTTCGGAATGGCCATCATAGCGTTAAAGGTATCAGCCATCAGCCAAATAAAACCAAGCTGCGCGATCGCACCCAGCGGGATTGCCAGAACGAACAGCACGCGATACAGCATAATCGAACGTGTACCGAACAGGAACTGGCAGCACTTCTCGCCGTAGAAAGACCAGCCAAGAATGGTAGTGAAGGCAAACACAGCCAGGGCAATCGCAACAATTTGGTTACCAAAACCGGGCAATGCAGCATCGAACGAGAGCGCCGTCAGTGATGCACCCGCCTCACCATCCATCCATACCGTGGAGGTCAAAATAACCAATGCCGTAATGGTACAAACGACGATAGTATCGATAAAGGTGCCCAGCATGGCGATAAGACCTTGGCGAACCGGGTTTTTGGTCTGCGCTGCTGCGTGTGCAATGGGTGCACTACCTAAACCTGCTTCGTTCGAGAAAATACCGCGTGCTACACCAAACCGGATAGCTGCCATCACCGCCGCACCGGCGAAGCCACCCGCTGCTGCCATCGGGTTAAAGGCGTAATAGAAAATCAAACCAAACGCTTCACCAATTTGGCTTGCATTCACGATCAATACCAACAGACCGGCAATCACGTAAGCAATCCCCATGATGGGCACTAGTTTACCGGCTACTTTTGCAATGCGCTTAATGCCGCCAAGGATAACAGCCCCCGCCAACACCATGATAATCACGCCGGTTAGCCAATGCGGAACACCAAAGGTAGAGTCCATTGCATCCGCTACAGAGTTTGACTGTACGGTATTACCGATCCCGAAAGCCGCTACCGCACCAAAGAATGAGAATAGCCCCCCCAGCCAGAGCCATTTCTTACCGAGACCATTCTTTATATAGAACATCGGGCCACCGACGTGGTAGCCAGTGCTATCGGTTTCACGATAACGTACAGCAAGAACCGCTTCGGAAAATTTAGTGGCCATCCCCACTAACGCAGTGATCCACATCCAGAACACCGCGCCTGGGCCACCAAGCGCAATAGCCGTTGCCACACCCGCGATATTACCTGTGCCAATTGTCGCGGATAGCGCCGTCATCAGTGCATCAAAAGGTGAAATCTCACCGTCTTGGTCAGCAGACGCCTGGTCGGCATCTGCTTTGCTAGGCTTAGGGTCGCGGCCCTTCCACATGAGTTTGAAACCCACACCGAGCTTTCTAATCGGCATCAGTTTCAAGCCAATCTGTAAGTAAATCCCCACACCTAGCAGTAGGACCAACATTATCGGGCCCCAAACGACACCGTTAATTGCCCCTAGGAGGTTAGTTAGTATTTCCACGCGCTTCTCCTTACCCTGTTCGTTAGCTCGTTTATTATGGGTACCGAGCAGTCAAGCTGCCTTGTTTTATGCTGCTGAGTTTATCAAACGTTTCCACCATAGCGCGTCTCACGCTTTGAAAAAACGCATAATTGGCATGTTTTGCACCATTTTCCTAGTGCGCATCCATTGTAATGTCGCAAATCAG
This sequence comes from Halomonas sp. KG2, assembly GCA_030440445.1. NCBI lineage: Bacteria > Pseudomonadati > Pseudomonadota > Gammaproteobacteria > Oceanospirillales > Halomonadaceae > Halomonas > Halomonas sp. KG2. Next base: position 2,252,562 of record CP098528.1, read on the forward strand.
CAGAGAAAGCGTCTGTTTTCCAAAAAACTAGCAGATATAAAGCATCAGGAAACACGAAGTGGCTTTTTTGCCACTATGGGGCGTTGAAGAAATTTGTTTCCGATCGGAAACACGTTAACATAGGGCACAGATCGCCTGGCTTAGAACTGGCCAATAGTCGCCAAGGTGAACGACAGGCGTTAGTATGCTCCTGTCCAGACAACTGTTTCATAAAGGGAATCATCATGAGCAATCTTCCTGCCAATCTTCGTTATGCCGAAAGCCACGAATGGGTACTTGACCACCAAGACGGTACCGTCACGATCGGCATTACTGATCATGCCCAAGAAGCGCTGGGTGACGTTGTTTTCGTTGAACTGCCAGAAGTCGGTCAGGCACTCAATAAAGGCCAAGAGTTCGGCGTTATCGAATCTGTTAAGGCTGCTTCTGACCTTTACTCGCCGGTTAACGGTGAAGTTATCGAAGTAAATGAGGCACTTGAAGATTCACCGGAAACGGTCAATGAAGCGCCTTATGAAGGTGGTTGGATCATGAAGGTGCGCCTGACAGATACAGCCCTTGAGGGGTTGTTAGACGCAGATGCTTACCAGGCAACACTTAGTTCAGACGATTAATTAGTCGGAAAGCCTGCGTAAAGCAGGCTTTCTAGTTTCACCCTGCGCGGTTTTCTCATTACGTTCGGAACCCTCCCATGCCATTTGAAACACGCCGTTTGGCCGAATTGGCCGACCATGATGCTTTTATCAAACGCCACAATGGGCCTAGTCCCGCTGATGTCGACACCATGTTAAAAGCGCTCAATTTGCAGCGCATGGAAGATCTTATTGAGCAAACCGTGCCAAGCGATATCCGCCTTGGCCGTGAGTTAGCCCTGGACGACCCACGCAGCGAAGCAGAAGCGCTAGACTACCTAAGCCAGCTGGCGCGCCAAAATCGTGTGGCTAAAAGCTACATCGGCCAAGGTTACTACGGCACCCACATGCCGGCGGTCATTCAGCGCAATGTGCTGGAAAATCCGGGCTGGTACACCGCTTATACGCCTTATCAGCCTGAGATCTCTCAAGGCCGACTAGAGGGCCTGCTTAACTTTCAGCAGGTCATTATGGATTTAACCGGCATGGAGCTTGCGAATGCTTCATTGCTGGACGAAGCGACCGCCGCAGCGGAAGCGATGGCGCTATGCAAGCGCAGTAACAAGAAAAGTAAGTCAACAACCTTCTTTGTTGCCGATGATCTATTTCCGCAAACGTTAGACGTTATTAAAACTCGCGCGGAGTTTTTTGGATTTGAGCTAATTAGTGGCCCCGCTGAAACGCTGGCAGAACACGATGTGTTTGGTGCCCTGGTGCAATACCCTTCCGCCAGCGGCAACATCACGGACATTTCTCCGCTACTAAGTGCTGCCAAAGAACGCGGCATCATGACGTGCGTTGCCACGGATCTATTGAGCCTAGTATTGCTGAAAGAGCCAGGAGCAATGGGCGCTGATATCGTCGTCGGTAACTCCCAGCGTTTTGGTGTCCCCATGGGCTTTGGTGGCCCGCATGCGGCTTTCTTCGCCACATCCGACAAGCTAAAGCGCTCGATTCCTGGCCGCATTATTGGTGTATCCAAAGATAGCCGCGGTAACACTGCATTGCGCATGGCCATGCAAACCCGCGAGCAGCATATCCGCCGCGAGAAAGCGACCTCCAATATTTGTACTGCTCAGGCACTACTAGCAAATATTGCTGGCTTCTACGCCACCTACCATGGTGCAGAAGGTCTTCGCAAAATCGCAGGCCGCGTGCATCGCCTCACCACCTTGCTAGCAGAAGGCCTAAAGCAAGGTGGGGTCACGTTAGCGAACGACAGCTGGTTTGATACACTCCGCCTGACTCAAATAGATGCGGGTAAAATTCATGGCCGCGCCATGACGCATGATATCAACCTTCATTACTTCGCCAATGGCGATGTGGGCATTAGCCTGGATGAAACGACAACGGCTCACGACGTCGCGACGCTGTTTGATGTGCTGTTAGGCGATGAGCATGGCTTGTCCGTCGCAGCGCTTGATGGACAGGTCATTAGTGATGAGCTCAGCGGCATTCCTGCAATGTATCGGCGTGAAAGCAGCTTTTTGGAACACCCCACGTTTACCCGTTATCGCAGCGAAACCGAGATGCTGCGTTACTTGAAACGTCTCGAAAACAAAGACCTTTCCTTGGCTCATGCCATGATCCCGCTGGGTTCGTGCACGATGAAGCTAAACGCTACCAGTGAAATGATTCCGATCTCCTGGCCAGCATTTGCGCACCTCCACCCATTCGCTCCTCGCGATCAAGTGGCCGGCTATCATCAAATGATTGATGAGCTAGCCGCCTTCTTAGTGGAAGTAACGGGTTATGACCATATCTCCATGCAACCCAACTCAGGCGCCCAGGGTGAATATGCTGGGCTGCTAGCCATTCGTCGCTATCAGGCAGCACAAGGAGAAGCTCATCGTGATGTGTGCTTAATCCCCAGCTCTGCCCACGGCACTAACCCAGCGTCTGCCGCCATGCTAAGCATGGACGTTGTCGTGGTTGAGTGTGATGCCAACGGCAACATTGACTTGGATGACCTGACGCGCAAAGCCGAGCAACACAGTGATCGCCTATCTGCCGTAATGATCACGTACCCCTCGACTCACGGTGTCTTCGAGTCCCATGTTCGCAAGGTTTGCGAGGTAGTACATCAGCATGGCGGCCAGGTGTATGTGGATGGTGCCAACATGAATGCTCAGGTGGGTTTGACGCGGCCCGGTGACTTCGGTGGTGATGTCTCGCACCTCAATCTGCACAAAACATTTTGTATACCCCACGGTGGCGGTGGCCCGGGCATGGGCCCGATTGGTGTTAAAGCTCACCTTGCCCCCTTCGTTTCCAATCACGTGGTTACGCCTATTAATGGTGTTAACCCAGAAAACAGTGCGGTTTCCGCTGCAGCATTTGGCAGCGCGTCAATTCTGCCAATCTCTTGGGCTTACATTAAGATGATGGGCGCACGTGGGCTTCGCGAAGCAACCGAGCTGGCTATTCTTAATGCCAATTATATTGCCAAGCGATTAGAGAGTGCTTATCCGATTCTCTACCGTGGCCAGAACGGCAATGTCGCCCACGAGTGCATCATCGATATTCGCCCGCTCAAGAGTGCTTCTGGTATCAGTGAAGAAGATATTGCCAAGCGTCTGATGGACTACGGCTTCCATGCGCCGACCATGTCGTTCCCTGTGCCAGGCACACTAATGATCGAGCCCACTGAGTCTGAGTCACTCTACGAAATTGATCGCTTCTGTGATGCCATGATCGCGATTCGAGAAGAGATTGCGCGCGTCGAGAAGGATGAATGGCCGCTGGATAATAACCCGTTGGTGAATGCCCCTCATACCCAAGCAGATTTGATGGATAGCGAGTGGCAACGCCCTTATGACCGTAAGCTGGGCGCCTTCCCAACAGAGGCTGTTGCTGCGTCAAAGTATTGGCCTGCGGTTAACCGCGTTGATAACGTATTCGGTGATCGGCAGCTTATCTGCACTTGCCCTAGCATTGACGAATACCGTCGTTAATACTCAACGCATACGCTTTTAAGCACAACACGACTTCCTTGTCACTTAAACGCCCTTGGCGCTCGTTACTCGGGCACCAGGGGTGTTTTTTCTTGCAGGCGTTGGTGATGAAAACCCTCCAGTAACTTTTCATAACGTTTCGGCAAGACCGAATCTCGCCGACGCAGCAGATAAAGCACTTCATTAATCCCTTGAGGTAACGCCAACGCTTTTACTTGGCGCTGCCAAGGGGAGGTTTCTAACACCAAGCGTGAGACAACGGTAAAACCTAGCCCTCGCGCGACCGCATCCAGCACCATGCTCACTTCGTTAGTAAATCCCTGATGCCGAAAATGCGTCATTGAACGAAATTCGTCGGGATAGTTAGCGCGCAGTAGTGCATTGGCGTGATTAATACCGTCGTAGTAATTAAGAAAACCAATACCCATCAGGTCGGTTAGCGTGCTGCCGGCAAAATCAGCAGGCACGACTAAACATAATGGCTCTTTGTGCCATACCGTGCAGGTCAGTTCGGTATGGTTGACCTGCTCAGTCACGATGCCAATATCGTAGCGACCTTCAAGCAGGTCATTAACGATTTCGTGATTAAAAGCAAAACTGTAATTGACCGTTAAGTTAGGGTGCATCTGCTGCTGACCAAGAATAAAAGGATAAAACATCAACCCAACACTTCCTGGGGATGCAATCCGGCATTCGCCGCTATCCAGTGAGTCGTCATCTAAACCATGGCGAAACTGCTCATGCTCGGCAAATAGCTTCAACGCATAATCATAAGCCCTTCGTCCAGACTCGGTTAGCGTAAAACTTCTGCCCTTTCTCTCTATCAGCGGTTTATCTAAATAGCTTTCTAACTTGCGGATATGCTGGCTGACGCCAGGCTGCGTCATCTCCAAACGGCGCGCAGTTCGTGTGAAACTCCCCGTTTCCACTAACGTTATAAACGTCCGAAAATACTGGGCATTAAACATAATAAAGCGCCATCTTGACTAGCCACCGTGTGCTCTTAACGAGAGCACAGAGTAGCACAATCCGACTCTTAAACGGACGCCAAGGACCGTCACTACCCTTATTGCTTGAATTCAGTTAGTAAAGGCCATGATAGTATGTGGTTTCGTTAACAATATGATTAGGGACAGCCAGACTAATGACGCAACTCCCAGTGCCGCGCGCCACCATTTCCAGCATTATTTCCCCGGAAGGCAGCCTCGAAGTGCTTTCCCAGCATGAGGTCAACCGTTTAAAAAGCACCTCTAAAAGTGGCTTGCATGATCTGCTACGCCGCTGTGCACTCGCGGTGCTTAACTGCGGCAGCCCAACGGATGATAGTTTGGCCATTATGGAAGCCTACAAAGACTTTGATATTGAAGTTTTACAGCAAGACCGAGGCATCCGTCTGAAGCTCACCAATGCGCCCGCCGAAGCCTTTGTCGACGGACGAATGATTCGTGGTATACGTGAGCATTTATCATCCATTCTTCGCGACATTGTTTATGTTTACAACGAAATCCAACACCACAAGCGGTTTGATTTAACCACGGGTGAAGGCACAACTAACGCCGTGTTTCATATCCTGCGCAAGGCGGGCACGCTGAAGCCTGGGCGCGACCCAAGTTTGGTGGTGTGCTGGGGTGGCCACTCAATTTCCAGAGAAGAGTATGAATACACCAAGGACGTTGGTTATCACCTTGGCTTGCGGGATCTAGACATCTGCACCGGCTGCGGCCCTGGCGCCATGAAAGGCCCCATGAAAGGGGCTAACGTTGCCCATGCCAAACAGCGCCGTAAAGATGGCCGCTATTTAGGTATTTCTGAGCCAGGTATCATTGCAGCCGAAGCGCCCAACCCTATCGTTAACGAGCTAGTTGTCATGCCAGACATCGAAAAACGGCTCGAAGCATTCGTGCGCTTAGGGCACGGTATTATTGTTTTCCCCGGAGGCGTGGGTACTGCAGAAGAAATTCTTTACCTGCTAGGAATTCTGCTTCATCCAAGCAATCACGATATTCCCTACCCGCTCGTGTTTACTGGCCCCGCTGATTCCGCCGAGTACTTCCAGAAAATCGATGAATTCTTAGTTTATACGCTGGGCGAGGATATCCGCCGCTACTACACAATTATTACCGGCAATCCTGTGGCCGTCGCACGCAAAATGCGTGAAGAAATTGACGAGATTGCAGACTTCCGCCGCAAGCATCAGGACGCTTTTTACTACAACTGGCGTCTTACCATTGCACGTGATTTTCAGGCTCCCTTCGAGCCCACCCACGAAGCTATGCGTGGTCTAGCGCTTCATCGTCAGCAGCCTACCCATGAACTAGCGGCCAACTTGCGTCGTGCTTTTTCTGGCATTGTGGCGGGTAACGTTAAAGAGCCTGGGATTCGAGCAATTGAAGCCCATGGGCCTTTTGAGTTAACCGCTGAACCTGAACTCATGCAGCGCTTAGACGAGCTATTAACCTCATTTGTCGCCCAAGGACGCATGAAACTTGATGGACAAGCATATACACCCTGCTATGTTCTAAAGTAACTAATTTAGCAAGAACCGTTTAAATCAGGCGCACCCCAGCCGCGCTGCGCCTGATATATCAGGAAACTCACCGTGATTATTGCTCTTTTAACGCTGATTGCAGCAGGCATCATCAAAGGTGCTATCGGTTCTGGCGTGCCAGTCATCGTAGTACCTGTACTCACCATGCTTTACGACGTGAAGCTGGCTATTGCCGTATTAATAGCCCCCAATTTGTTCAGCAACATTTTACAAGTATGGCAATATCGGCACCATTTGTTACCGCTGCGTTTTCTCGCCGCCTTCTCTCTATCAGGTGGGTTAGGCATTGTGCTGGGCACATGGGGCTTAGTCGTGTTATCACCCACTCTGTTATCGCTTGGGGTGGCCGCGTCGATCGTGCTCTATTTAGTCATCAAAATAGCTAGGCGAACGCTTGCTCTTCCTTTCGCGACTGCCAACCGCATCGTACTGCCTGTTGGCTTGCTCGCTGGCGTTCTGCAAGGCGCTGCGGGTATGTCAGCGCCCGCGTCTGTAACGTTTCTAAACGCAATGCAGTTGGAGCGACGCGTGTTTATCGGCTCTATCTCAGTGTTTTTTGTTGCTATCACCTGCGTGCAAATACCCGCACTGCTAAGTGCGGAAATACTCACACTGGAACGCACGCTTTACAGCTTCATAGCGCTATTCGTCATTCTCGCTGCCATGCCCATCGGTGCACAGCTCGGCAAACGCCTGCCGCACCGTTGGTTTGATAATCTCATCATGCTGTTGCTGGCAGGCATTGCAGTCAAAATTATTGTGGATGCTGCGTTTTAAACCAAGCCTTACCACTAGACAGAAATGGCGCACAGGGAAATAACCTTAGCCACCTATGACTTGTTATCCCCCTAGGTGGCGCTGATCTTTCATAAATAGGACATTACAATTAGCCCATGCTCAATTTCTATTTAGCCTTGAGCATGCGCCAGCCCACCTTCTCAGCCTCAATTAACAGATAAATCATCCCACTACTTAAAATGATGGCTAGCCAGTGCGTAATGCTTAACCCTTCGCTACCAAAGATAAGCTGCATAACGGGTAGATAGGTAAACGCCATTTGCAGCAGCATTACCATCATAATAGCGATCCATACCGGCCGGCTGCCAAAAATGCCGGCAAACGACAGCGTGCTATTAATTAAAAAGCGGCTATTGATTAAATAAGCGGCACTGCCAGTGACCAGCATATTAACCGCCCCTGCCCGCGCTAACGCTTCGCTGCCTCCTTGGTTGAGTATCCAGGAGAACATGCCGAAGACGCCAACGAGCAGCAGCACAGACACAAAAATCACTCGCCACAATAAAAACAGATCAAGCAGCGGTGCTTTAGGGTCTCTTGGCTGGCGCGCCATTAAGTCTTTTTCTCCGGTCTCAAACGCTAATGCCAAGCCTAGCGTAATCGCTACCACCATATTTACCCATAGTGCCTGTAACGGCGTTACCGGTAGCACCGAGCCTGATAGCACAGCAAGCATAATCGCCAAGCCCTGAGCACCGTTGGTCGGCAGAATAAAAGTAATCGTTTTACGAATGTTATCGTAAACTTTGCGACCTTCTTCAATTGCACTGACAATGGTTGCGAAGTTATCGTCTGCCAATACCATTTCAGAAGCATCTTTCGCCGCCTCAGTCCCCTGTATACCCATAGCAACGCCGACATCAGCACGCTTTAAGGCTGGCCCATCATTAACGCCATCTCCGGTCATGGAGCAAACCCCGCCCCGTGCCTGCATCGCTTTTACTAAGCGCAGCTTATGCTCTGGAGATGCTCGAGCAAAGACATCAATCTCTAGAATGATGTTTTCTAACGCTTGATCGGACATCGCTTCAATTTCTCGCCCGGTAAGCGCTTTTTGCGTTTGCGCAAAACCCAGTTGCTTAGCAATAGCCAGCGCTGTCGAAGCATGATCACCGGTAATCATAACGGGGCGAATACCCGCTTGCTGGCAACGCTTAACCGCCTCGATTGCCTCTTCTCTTGGTGGGTCCAGCAAGCCAATAATTCCCAGTAAACGCAACCCGCCTTCAATATGGTGATGGTCAAGTTCATCAATAGTAGCAGCAGGTTTATCCGCAATGGCCAGGACGCGTAAACCTCGCGAAGAAAGCTCGTGAATGCGGTTTTCCCACTCATTACGATCAATAGCGACAGTGCCTTTTGTAGTAGCAACGCTATCGCACATTTCTATCAAACGATCAGGCGCTCCCTTTACGATGATACGCTGGCCATCGGCTTCTGCATGCAGAGTGGCCATATACTTAAAGTCTGACTCGAAAGGGATCGCATCTACCCGCGGAAACTGCTGGCGCACCTCTGACGTTTTTATACCTGCTTTTTCACCGGCGACCACTAACGCGCCCTCTGTCGGGTCACCATAAATCTGATACTGTCCCGCCTGCTGTTGTAGCTCAGTGTCGTTACACAAGACGCCAGCACATAAAAAATCGCTTAACGGTTGGGCACTGTCCATATCAACACATTCTGTTTCTTGTTCACCGCTGGCACGCAGTCGATAAAAAGCCCCTTTGGGCGAGAAACCGATACCCTCAACAAGAAACTGCTCGTCACCCAGCCATAGCGCTCGAGCCGTCATTTCATTGCGCGTCAATGTGCCCGTTTTATCGGAAAAAATAGTCGAGATGGAGCCCAACGTTTCTACTGCAGGAAGCCGGCGAATAATGGCGTTACGCTTCGCCATGCTTTGCACGCCAAGCGCGAGCCCGATGGTGACAATCGCGGGTAGACCTTCGGGAATCGCGGCCACTGCAAGACCGACAGCAGCCATAAACATATCCGCAGCGGGCTGGTCATGAAGAAGCGTACCTAACAATGCGGTAATAGCGGCGGCACCTAAAATAAAAATTGCCAGCACCCTGCCCGCACGATCAAGCTGCTGAAGCAGCGGCGTTTTAATTTTTTCCACACCACGCAGAAGTTCAGAAATTTTGCCGATTTCAGTGTAACGCCCCGTCTCAACAACCAAACCACGGGCATTGCCTTGCACCACAATCGTACTGGCAAACGCCATACTGCTTCGCTCCGCGAGATCCACATTTGCGCCCACTGGGTGCGACTGCTTCTCCACAGGCACCGATTCCCCAGTTAAAGCCGCCTCGTCGGTGCGAAAACGCCGCGCTTCAATCAGTCGCACGTCCGCAGGTATCCGGTCTCCACTCTCCACCAGCACGATGTCCCCAGGCACTAACGCTTCGGCAGGAATGGTAGTACGCTTCCCGTCACGTAAGACACTGGCCTGGGGAGAAAGCATATTGCGGATGCTATCAAGCGCCTGCTCAGCTTTTCCTTCCTGGATAAAACCAATCAGCGCAATCACGGCCACCACCCCCACAATGGCCGCCGCATCGATGACATGCCCAAGCAGGAAACTGGCAATGGCAGCAACCAGCAGTATAAGAATTAAAATGTTATTGAGCTGATCCAATAAACGCCGATACCAAGGACGTCCCTGCGCCTGCTGAAGACGATTCGGCCCGTAGCGTTCTAAGCGCGCTTGCGCCTCTGCGGTGGATAGGCCATCGGCAGTAGCGGCCTGCCACGCCAGCGCTTGATCTATCGAGGCACAATGCCACTCTCGAGAAGGCTTTACTGGTGTTTGAGGGTTTTCCATCCATAAGCTCCCTTGTTAACTCTATGGTCAGCTTACCGCAGCCTGCTGCACCGCAACACTACTAATATCTATAAACTAACAAGGAAATGATGCAACACAAAAAAAGCCTCACTAGCAAAACTGAACCATTTTCTGCACATTCAACTAGATATTTTGATCACATTGTTTTTTTTTGAATTTTTTCGCCAATAAAAATGTCACTAGCTCAAACAACGGCATGATCCTAGTGAGCAAGCAACCCTATACATTATCTATACAAAACAAATGAACTTGTAGTAGAAAAACAAATCCACCTATTGCCTTAAAGGAAACATTCTGAATATTGAAATATTGAAAAAACCGTATAAAATTAAAGGCAGCTTTCCTGAAAATCACAACTCACATAAATAAACCCCGACCTTAAAGTATATTGAAAAATTCACTATAGAATAATATACCTATACTAAAGAGGTTTATTAACATGGACACACCTCATAAATATTTACAAAATAAAGGCATTGCCGCTTCATCCTCATTTGGCGAGATAAAGTCACTTCTAGCGTTCGCTCAACCTTTATTTACACTGCGTAAAAAAACTACATTAATCACAGATGGTGAAAAATTCAGAGGACTATATTTTGTTCATAGTGGGCTGTTAAAACAAAGCCAATTAAAAAAATCATCAGAAAATGAAATAATTACACATTTTTTCTTCTCTGGAGATCTGATAGGGTTAGACGCACTTTGCGAAAGCCATTATTGCGGTTCTATCGTTTCGATTGAAACATGTGGTCTATCATTAATAAAATTTCATGACATAGAAGATCTCCCAATAACAAAGGAAACCCATATCAAATTATTAAAAATTTTAAGCAAATCAATGCGTACTGAACATACTCGCTTGTGGCGTACATTAAGTCAATCATCAGACTCCAGATTGGCATATTTCTTTATTACTATGTCTCATAAGTTTAGTAAACAAGGATATTCATCTAACTCTTTCAGGCTACCCATGTCAAGACAGGAAATAGCAAATTATTTATGTATGGCATCAGAAACCGTCAGTCGCATTGTTAGTCGCTTCGAAAACGAAGGGCTACTTGCGGCTAATGGTCACGAGTATTTTATATTAAACCCTGAAGGATTAGCTGACATAGCCGAAAAAGCATAAGCAACTAACATGTCAAAGTATATAAAAAAGACCAAAATTAAGCTGAGTATTTGAGCGCAGTTGACTCAATTCTATCACGCCCACTACGCTTAGCTTTAAGAAGCAAATGATCAGCACGATGAATCAGTTCTTCGATACAAACATCATCGCGCTCTAGCTTTGCGATACCAATACTTATAGTAAGTTTAACGTTACTTAAAGCCTCTCTCAATCGTTCAGCTATTAACATAGCACCAGAAATATCTGTCTCTGGCAATACAATTATAAATTCGTCGCCACCATATCGACCAACATGGTCACAATCCCGTACTGTTTCAAGGAGAGTTTTTGCGACTTTTTTAAGTGCTTCGTCCCCTACTGGGTGGCCCTGATTATCATTAATTGCTTTGAAATTATCAAGATCGAGCATCATAAGGCATAGAGATAGTCCATAACGGCAAACGCGCTTAAACTCAGCGTTAGCCAGCTCTAAAAGATAACGGCGATTATATGTACCAGTGAGAAAATCATGGTTGGCTAGATAAAACAGCTCCTCATTGGTAGCCATTAACTTGGCAGTCCGCTGTTTGACTTTCTTCTCCACTTCATTTTCAATATATTTATTTAGCTCATTTACTGTATTCTTCAGATTTTTTTCGTAGATAAATCCAACCAAATGTAACAAGCCCCCCTGAGCATCAAAAACTGGCAATAAAATTAGCTGACTTCCCCCCTCCAGGTTTTTCTCATAAATATTTCCACCCGGTGACTTATAATGTATCGATGTACACTCCTCTATACATTGCTTACAGCTTGCTACTATTTTTTGACTAAGGGATTTTGAAAACAACTGGTCAAAGTACTTATCTTCACATTCAAATCCACAACTTAAATTATCGCTTCTATATGGATCAATTGTTATAAAAACAAATCTATTCTCTTCTACAATCTGTACAAAAAACGCCTGCACAGGGATAAAGTCAAAAACACCTCCCATCATTAAAAAAGAATCACTGCTAAGTCTATTTATATTTATTAGTGCACTCAAAAAAGAAAACACGGTCTTACCTCCTCATAAATAAAAAGATAAACTCATGCACTTATACTTCATTTAATTTGGTGACACCCAGGTCAAACGATCTAGATTTCCAAAACTCTCTACATTCTTTAATCACCTTAAACTCGTTATTTTTCTGGCTCACACAATTCCACAATACTTTATGCAGTTCAGGGGTAGCATTTGTTTCCAATAAGTAGTTAAAAAAACATAAGCCTCGCTAGCAGCCTCTTCAGCGTACTAAAGTAAATGCTGCCCCATACATTTATCTATGACAAAGAAATGTTGACTGTTATTTCTATAAAAGCTTGGTAGCTTCCAAGAGGGAGTATCACTAACACAAGCACCTAGCCCTAGCTGCGTGGCAGCCTCATGCAGCTTGCTAAGACGGTGTACACACTCTAATCCAATTGAGCTCATTAAACGGCTAATAGAAAGGTCAACAGGAAGAAAGCTAAGTGACAACCATCTATATCGATTAAGTTCTATTAATTCATGTGAATGCGCTAAATCGAGCTGCTCGTATGGTAGTAAATTAGGAAATACTATCTTTTCCATGTGCTTGTTTCTCTCTGTGCGCTAAGTGCATATAGAACCATGAATAACGCTATCTTAGTTCGAAACAAATTTTATTTTCCATGACATTTGTCAACTTTATTAAAAAATATGAATTCAGGAGATCAATAACAACACGAATCATATTTTAGCACTAGCTTTCACTCATCAAAATTAAGTATTTATAATTATTTAAATAAACAATATCTAATGAAAACCAAAAACACCAATTTATTCATCAACAAAAACATGCATTTAAAATATAGCATCAGATCATTACTCTGTTGCAGTCAATACAAAATATGACCAGCGTCAAATGAATCGCGATTAGTAACAAACTCCATGCCAAGCACGGCTATGCTATTTCAAACGGCACATGAGGAACCAATACAATGACAACGTTACTGTTTCCCAACCTGACAACAAAGTCCATCAACAGCGAGACTATGCTGGTGCTTTGGTATCAGCCTTGGATGGAAACCACGCATTCGGCCGCCAAGCTACAACGAATCTGGCTAGAAGCAGCCAGTGAAGCACTTCGCCATGAACTGGAGTTTATTTCAGCGGTGGCTCCGATCTACAGCAAGCTAACCTACTGCATGCTCGGTTTTGAAGGGCCTCAAACCCTCTCGTCAATGGCAGTTTGCTACCACAACACTGCAGAAGAGATGGCAGAAGCAACGTTTAACCGCATACGCAAGGTATCTGAACTCAGCGAAGACTTACGTGAGCAGATATGGAGTGAGCTCTGAGTCATGGCTAAGCTAACTTGAAGGCGGTGAGCAATTATTCAATGCTGCTTTTAGCCTGGAGAAGTATGAGGCCTCTATATGCCAACCCCAAACCGTGAAAGCCTTCTCAATGACCATCACCCTGATGCAGTGCGTAAACGGCTAGCGACTCCAGTGAAAGCATCAACGCTACCCGATGCTGTGCTCGGCGCTATCGATGGTTGCGTGACGACTTTTGCGGTCGTATCAGGAGCATTTGGAGCAGGTTTTTCACCCCAGGTGGCGCTTGTACTCGGGTTCGCCAACTTACTCGCTGACGGCTTCAGCATGGCAGTCAGCAATTACGAAGCTGGGCAGGCACAGCTTGCTCAGATCGCCAGTACTGAGCGTATCGAACGGCAACATATCGACCTGGTGCCTGAGGGCGAACGCGAAGAGATTCGCCAACTTTTTCACGCCAAAGGTTTCGAAGGAGAACTACTTGAACAAGTAGTGGAAACGCTATGTCGTGAACCAGATAGATGGGTGGCTACCATGTTACAAGAAGAGCATGGGCTTTCATCTGCTGGCCTTAACCCTCTTCGGGCAGCGTTAGTTACCTTTAGTGCTTTTTTGCTCGTGGGCGCTCTACCGTTACTTCCGTATACAATACCTAGCATAGCAACCACGACGCAGTTTCTAGCTAGTCTAGGGCTAGCTTGCGGCATATTCCTTGCTATTGGCATGCTCAAGAGCGCCGTCTACGGCCTACCGGCTTGGCGCTCAGGCCTGCGTACTCTTACCATGGGTTCCGCCGCGGCCGGGCTCGCTTTTGCGACAGGCTATCTCGCACAGAGTCTATTAGCAGGCTAGACCTATGAGACCTGCTTGGTTAGACAATCCATAGTGTGTCAGAAAGCTTCACAACTTATGCTAATGATTGCTAATCCAGAATTAAGCTTAAAACCAAAAAACGGCCACCGCTGTAATAGCTAGTGACCGTTTTATGTGTTTGGTCGGAGTGACAGGATTCGAACCTGCGACCTTTGCAACCCCATTGCAACGCGCTACCAAGCTGCGCCACACTCCGATATCTTGGATTGGCAGCGAATGTTAACCAACATCGTTTGCCTCAAGACGGTGCGTATACTAGCGCTTTCTTAACCAAATGAAAAGCTCTTTTTGCGCTTTCTTTTCAATTGCTTGCCGCTTGCACTTAATCGATACTCTTAAGTAGCGATGCCATGGCATCATATACCTTGGGTGTTGTGACGAGCAGTTGCTCTGGGTAGAGATCAGCTGGCACGCCGTCAGGCACCTCAGTTAAGTGCCCTACTTGCGCGCCTGCTTCGCGAGCAATGACCCAACCCGCGACAAAGTCCCATGGTGAAACGCTTTCGTAATACGCGTCTAAGCGGCCGCAGGCGACATCACAGAGGTCAATCGCAGCAGCGCCATTGCGGCGAACATCCTGGCAGTTCACTAACACAGCTTCCAAACGTGGTAGAAGCTGTTTACGAGCCTGTTTATCGTAGGGAAAACCGGTAGCCACCAGGGTACTTTCAAGCGTCTCAGCGTCACTCGGCTTGATTGGTTGCTGATTGCAGTACGCACCTAATCCTTGCGCGGCACTGAAGGTATCACCCAAGAAAGGGGCATGAACGACGCCTACTTTACCGATGCCGTTCTCTATCCAGCCAATCGACACCGCCACATGGCGCAGGCCTTGGGCAAAGTTGACGGTACCATCGATAGGATCTACCACCCACAGCTGCTCGGCGGGGGTATGCAGCGCGCGCTCAGGGCTTAGTTCTTCACTCAGCCTCGCTTCACCAGGAAAATGCTCCTCCAGGCGCTGGCTAATTAGCGTATCAACTGCCACATCAACATCGGTCACCAGCTCAATGCCGGCTTTTAAACGTTGACTGAAGTCTTGCTGTTCACGGGCGCGGCGAATCATATCGCCTGCCTCCTCCGCAATACGCACTGCTAGCGCCAGCCGCTCTTCTAGGGTGTAGGCCGTCATTAACGCTCCTTACTTGGTAGTTTCACATTGCCTGAATAAGCCCAGCTTAAGCGGTGACGCATGGCATTACCATGGCGCTATGCGAAACAACCTTTAACGAAGCGCATCAACCAGCACATCGACAACGATACGGGTAGCCGCCTCGATGAGGACGACATCGGCCCCTACGCGCTCCCATTCGTAGCCGGGGTAATGGGGAAGTTGAGATGCCAACGGGCCATCAAAGCGTTTTGCAATTCCCGGAGGAAGGGGTTTACCGCGTTCCAAGTTGCGCTGAATACCCGGCGGCAATGGCTGGGCACGTGGCGCATCGTATTGGCGCAAGAGACGAAGCAGTTCACGTTCGTTAATACGAGGAAGATCTACAACGCGTTCGTCGCGATGGCGACGCTCATGTCGGCCTATATCCTGCCCGCCACGCTGGCGCTCGGAATGTGGGCTGTTGTCTCTAGCACCATGGGCGGGTGCGTGTGCTGGCTGTGCGACTGCCGCCACTTGCCACAACAGGGTGCAAACTAACAGGCAAGCGCTAAGAGGAATTGATTTCATTATCGGCTCCTTATGACCAGGAGCGTTGAGTATAGAGAGCAAATGCGCAGGCAGTGTGAAGATTGAGCAATATTAAAATACGGGCAAAAACCTGCAGATACAAAAAACCATTAGCTGGTACAACAACCAAAGCTAATGGTTAGATTTAAGGGTGCTGTACACTACCCCCCTTCAGTTATAGAAATTATCCCGCCTCCAGACACATACACAGTTTCCTGACGATCCTTAGTTGAAACCTCAATAGTTTCTGATAGTTGGTCATCTGCAGCGCCTGAAAATACAGTAAATAGCTCCTCAACATCAGTGCTATCAGCACATGACTGAAAGCTGAATTCAGGCGCGTCCTCCCCAAAAGATGCTTCCGCGATTGCAAGTGTTCTATATGAGTTGAGTTCTCCGACACATGCAGAAGCCTCTGAGCGATCCAAGTAGCTTCCATACTTGGGCACGCCGATGGCAGCCAAGATCCCGATAATAGCAATGACTACCATTAGTTCAATGAGAGTAAAACCACGTTGCTTGTGAATTGTAGTTATTTTAAAAAGCTTTTTACTCATAACACTTCTCCTTTGTGTTATTAAACTTCCTCTTCAATAACATGAAGACCACAAGTGTGTTAAATAAATCAATGCCACACTATTTAACAACACCAACAGCTTCTCGGTGCTATATTGAACCAACGATAGCAAGCTCAGCGTTACATTTCCGTTGACCATTAATAATAATTAATACTTGGCATAAAAATACAATAAACATGATTGAGTTTAGCCATGAACGATTCACCCCCCGGGCCGACGCCGAGCAAGGTGGCTATGCATAGCGGCCTGCAGGGTATCGCTAAACGGCTGGTAGAACATGGCGTGCTGACCGATACTCAGGCGACTGTCGCGGAAAGCACAGCAACAGAGCTTGACATGTCGCTGTTACAGCACGTGGTCGATAGTGGGCTAGTAGAATCAGGCGCAGCAGCGCTGGCCGCTGCCTGGGAGTATGGTTTACCGGTCGTTGACCTAGATGCCATTCGTATAAATGCGCTACCACCCGCCAACGACTACCCCGTTAAAATATTAGAGCGTCTAGGTATTCTTCCCCTGGCACGCCACGGGCACCGCCTTACTGTCGCCGTACCCTACCCCGCTACGCTAACCCAGCTGGATGAACTTCAATTTGCTACCGGGCTAAGTATAGATGGAGTGCTGGCTCCCGCTGATCAACTTAAAAACACTCTAACGCAGTATCTAGCGCAAAATGAGCGCAGCATGCTAGATGAATTGGAAAACGTGGATGATGCGGTCAGCGCGTTGAATATTGTTCAGTTGGACGAAGATGAGGCGACATTAGACAAGGCAGCAACAGATAGCGATGATGCCCCTGTCGTTAAATTCGTCAATAAAATACTACTAGATGCTATCAACCGCGGCGCTTCCGATATTCACTTTGAGCCCTATGAAACCCAGTACCGGGTGCGTTTTCGTATTGATGGCATGCTGCTTGAAATTGCTCGCCCACCTTTTGCGCTGCGGCACCGCATCGCGGCACGTGTAAAAATCATGTCTCGGCTGGATATTTCTGAGCGGCGCCTGCCTCAGGATGGCGCAATCAAGCTGCAGCTTTCACGCACACGCTCAATTGATTTTCGAGTGAACTCACTACCCACTGTGTTTGGTGAAAAAATAGTATTGCGTTTGCTAGACCCTGCCACTGCTCAACTCGCTATCGAGCAGCTAGGTTTTAGCCCTGAACAGCAGGCTGTTTATGAACACACGCTTAAAAAGCCACAAGGAATGATCCTGGTTACCGGGCCGACGGGGAGCGGTAAAACAGTGACGCTTTACACAGGCATCAACATTCTTAACCAAATTGAGCGCAATATCTGCACCGCCGAGGACCCGGTAGAGATTAAAGTGTCGGGGGTCAATCAGGTGAACGTTCTCCCTAAAATCGGTCTGAACTTCGCCAGCGCTCTGCGCGCCTTTTTACGCCAAGATCCGGATGTCGTTATGGTGGGTGAAATTCGCGACTTGGAAACCGCCGAAATTGCCGTAAAGGCAGCCCAAACAGGCCACTTAGTGCTATCTACCGTACACACTAACTCCGCCGCGGAAACGCTAACCCGATTAGCAAATATGGGCATCGCATCGTATAACATTGCAAGCTCAGTTAGCTTGATCATTGCCCAGCGCTTGGCACGCAAGCTATGTGACCTATGCAAAACACCCGCTAAGATTCCTGCCGAAGCGCTGCGTCAGGCTGGCTTTAGCCAACAGGATATTCGCAACGGCACGATTTATTCAGCGGTCGGTTGTAAACAGTGCACACAGGGCTATAAAGGTCGTATTGGTATCTATGAAGTGGTGCCTATTACTGATGCCATGCGCCAGTTGATTATGCGCGATGGCGATGCGCTAGATATCGATCAACAGGCCCGCCGCGAAGGCTACCCTAGCCTTTATCAGCGTTGCCTAAGTCGTGTGCTGGATGGCAGCACTAGCCTGGCAGAAGTTAACCGCATCAGTAAGGAGTAATGCGCCATGGCCAACGCTAAAGCATATCGCACAAAGCCAATGCCGCTACACCGCTGGAAATGGGAAGGTAAAGGGCCGCAAGATCGAGCTATGCGAGGCGAGCTGATTGGCCGCACCAAGCCCGAAATTATTGAACAACTGGCTAAGCAGCGTATTGTCGCCACAAAAGTCCAGAAACGCAGCAGCTTTAGTGGACGCAGCAAGGTAACCAACGTCGACATCATGATTTTTGCACGGCAAATGGCCACCATGGTGCGAGCAGGCATCCCTATTCTTCAGGCGTTACAAGCCGTTTCTGAAAGCCTAAAAAAACCCGCGATGGTGGCCTTAACCCAGAAAATCATGGAAGACGTCTCTTCGGGCGACAGCCTTTCCAGCGCTATGGCAAAACACCCCAAACAGTTTGACCGCCTGTTTGTTAGCCTGGTCGATGCAGGAGAGCAGGCTGGTGCGCTTGACCAGATGCTGGAGCGGGTAGCCAGTTATAAAGAGAAAGTTGAATCCCTCAAAAATCGTGTCAAAAAAGCGCTCTGGTACCCCACGGCAGTGATGATCATTGGTGTTGCCGTTACCATGCTGCTACTCATCAAAGTCGTGCCTGAATTTGAGAGTATGTTTCAAGGTTTTGGCGCAGAACTGCCAGCGCTCACTCAGTTTACGGTTAACTTATCGGACATGGCCCAAAAGCACTGGTTACAAGCAACGGGTACACTAACTGGCATTATCATGCTGCTGAAAGCTGCAGCGCGACGCTCACCACGCTTCGCTTATCGGTTAGACAGCATGATGCTTCATCTGCCCATCTTAGGCGATATTTTACACAAATCGGCTGTCTCACGATTCACACGCACCTTAGCGACTACCTTTACGTCAGGCGTGCCACTTATTGAAGGGCTCGAAACTGCCGCAGGTACATCGGATAATCGCGTGTATATCAGAGCGATTAATGAAGTGCGCCAAGATGTCACTACTGGCCAACAGCTACATTTCGCCATGCGTATGACCAACCGCTTTCCAGCGCTGGCAGTTCAAATGGTGAATATTGGTGAGGAAGCCGGCTCGCTGGATGCCATGCTTAATCAAGTCGCCGATTACTACGAAGAAGAAGTGGATAATAAAGTAGACGCCCTGACCTCGTTAATGGAACCGATTATTATCGTTGTCCTTGGCGCACTAGTGGGCGGCGTTGTTGTCTCCATGTATTTGCCAATTTTTGAAATTGGCACCGCACTATAAATAAATCGTTCATACACACTTCCCCAACAATTGGAATACCATGGGTTTATCGCCAAGCTTTTACCTCTTTTTTGCTTTACTGATTGGCCTCTGCTTTGGCAGTTTTCTTAACGTTGTCATCACCCGTTTACCCGTTATGCTAATGCGCCGTTGGCGTAATGAAGCACGCGCCTCTCTTGAGCTGGCCGAAGAAACATCCCCCCGCTTTAACCTTGCTACTCCAAGGTCAATGTGTCCACGCTGCGAACAACCCATTGCTTGGCACGATAACCTACCCTTAATAGGCTGGCTAAAAAGAAGGGGAAAATGCGCCCATTGCCAAACCTCCATCAGTGTACAGTATCCATTCGTTGAGCTGATGAGCGGACTACTTGCTGTGGTCGTTGTGGCTTTGCATGGCCCAACGTTAGACGCAATGTTTATCTATGGCGCTTGTGTAACACTACTGGCCTTGGCAGTGATCGACTTTCGAACCTATTTACTCCCTGATATGTTGACCCTACCGTTGTTATGGGCTGGCTTAGCTTACCAATTGTTCTTTCATTCCCTACTGCTCCCTGGCGCTGTCATCGGCGCTATGGCGGGCTATCTTGTGCTATGGAGCTTTTACTGGCTATTTAAGCTCATAACAGGCAAAGAAGGCATGGGATTTGGGGATTTCAAATTACTCGCTGCCCTTGGCGCTTGGGTAGGTTGGAGCATGTTACCGCTACTGCTTATTTTATCTGCGGGTATTGGTGCAATCATAGGATTAGCCGCTCAAGCTATTTCCCCCAGGTTACGTGGCCAACCTCTCCCCTTCGGCCCCTTTCTTGCGCTGGCGGGCTGGATTTGCATACTGGTAGGCAACGAGTTAATGACACTCTATACGTCGTTACTGTACTAAGCCTAACGCTGGTTTTGATTCAATTTTTTGGGGAGCATGCATGATCATTGGACTAACAGGTGGTATAGGTTCGGGAAAGTCTACTGTTGCCCGTGCGTTTGAAGAACTGGGGATTGGCTGGATAGATGCCGATGATGTCGCTAGAGAAGTCGTTGCCGTTGGCGAACCCGCGCTAGCAGCTATTGCCGAACACTTTGGCACAGACGTATTGAACTCCGACGGAACACTGAATAGACCAGCACTGCGTACCATCATTTTTGAAGATCCTGCGCAACGGCAGTGGTTAGAGTCGGTCACTCATCCCAAGGTACGCGAACGCCTTCTTTTACATCTGGACCGCCTGCAGGCGCAGTCGCCTTATGTATTATTAGTCTCTCCTCTACTTTTTGAGTCTGGCCAAGATAAGTTGGTTAATCGTACGTTAGTCATCGATGTGCCCGAATCGCTGCAGTTAGCACGCACACTTTCCCGGGATGGGGTGAGTGAATCCCAGGTGCGTGCTATCCTCGCCGCCCAACTTCCGCGCGCAGAACGCCTTGCTAAAGGCAATGATGTCATCGACAACAGTGGTGACCATGCGAATATGATGCGCCAGGTCATCCAACTGGATCGTCGTTATCGCGCTGGGTGCACTTAACGACGTACTTGAGACGTACTATTGAAACAGGAGCTTGTCATGCCCACACCGGCAAATGATTCACCGCTAGAGGTTGCTTGTCCCCAATGTGGCAAGAAAGTTATCTGGGGGCCAGAAAGTACTTATCGCCCTTTTTGTAGCAAACGTTGCCAACTGCTTGACCTGGGCGCTTGGGCGGAAGAGTCACATCGCATTGCAGGTGAATCCGCCATGGACGAGGCGGACTTAGATACCCTGCTTGCTCAAGCAGATAGAGACGCACCTCTTTCTTAAAGGCTCGCCCAACATGACTGACGCCACGCTGCCTCTATATCATCTACTGCATGAACTTGATGCCCACTTTGATCAACTGGTAGCCACCATTGAGCGGGCTGCAGCGCTATACGAATTTAGCCCACCACCTACTTGGCGGTTCCACCCTGGCACGAACGATTCTATTTGGCTGCGGGAAGCACTGCTGGACATGTGGCATCAGCAGGGCCAGGATGGCCGCGAAACGCGTAACTACATCGCAGTCATCGCCGCTAACGATGATTTATTAGCAGCGTGTCATCAAATTAACCATGCAAAAGCAAACATCAGCGATTTACTCGCGCGCATTAAGCAGTCTCATCCAAATGCGTTGAGCGACGCTAAGTCTCGCTTACCGAACCGTCACCCACATATCGACGAAATACTACGTAAAAGCGGATTTGCAAGACTCCATCTGAAGCAGTGCTGGCGACAACTCCCCATTGCCCCTGCGCCGGTATCCAGAGTTAGGCTAGCGTGGTACAGCAGCGGTCGCTCAATCAAAAGAGTTAGTGTTCAAGAGGCTGAGCAAAAATTATTACAGCTAGACAGTGATGCACCACATATTCGCATACAGCTACGCAAGCTCGCTAGCATTCCAAGTGGAGAAATATTGGCGCAGGTGCAAACCCAAGCCCCTTTAATGCGCGCAAATCTGTTTTTTGTCGAACCGCTTGCGGATGGACACACGCGACGAGCACTTAATATTGCAATGCCGCTAATTGTGCCTGCAAATGAAGGACGATTACCACATCTCAAAGCCCCAGCCGAAACACCTCCAACGACTCGCACAAGAGCTAAGCGGCGCGACGAAAAACTAGAAGATGACGTATATTTACCTAGCTTACGCATCTATCGGTATCGCTAGCGAGCGACCTTATCTCATAACGTCGAATTATTTATCTGCTACTGGCACGTGATCAAGCTCCCACCGCTTAGACTCCAGCAACGCGTGTATGACCTCGCTTACATCTCGCTCCGATAAATCATATTCGCCAATCAGCACTTTTAAGCGTTGCTCAAACAGACGCTCTTGCTCATGCGAGTGTGCCGCTTCGTCTGCAGCTTGATCCTCAGCTTCCAACGCCGCAATTGAACGTACTGGCGGCCCCGTTGGAATATTGAAATCGCTGTTAGGATCTTCTAACTGGCGCAGCGCCTGCGCGAAGGCATCATCCAGCTCACGAAATTTACGTAGCTTTTCACGCTCATCTAGCTGTTTTTGAACTTTTTGATATTTCATCGATGTTTCATTTGCACCTTACTTGAAATGAATGACAAGTCTGCTGAAACAGACCTTTTTCCGACAAAACTGTGCCCAAACGCGTAAAGCCTCTGAGCAAACTTGCCTTTGCTCTCTGTTGCCAGCATAAAGGCATCACAGCTTAGTATTAAATAAGCTGCTCACGATATAAAACAGGATGCTCCTACTGGCAGAGCAAAAACGCCCAGTCAAGCAGCCTAAGGTGGCGCATATAGCGGCAAATTCATCTAGTAGGCAAGCAGCAATGTTAATCGCCTATTAGATTACTAGCAACGCAAGCACCGGGATGGTGCATTACAGGTGAGATGAGTAGCGCGACCTGTACGACTTAAGCATAGGAGGCCAGATAATGTTCAATGCAATGACGCGAGCTGAGATCTGGCTGCAAGACACTCTCGATAAACCGCTTGGAATCGAAGACCTTGCTAATCACTTAGGATACTCAGCATCACAAGTACGCCGACAGTTCCGCCACTGCTTCAACATTTCACCTAGTGCTTACCGTGAAAAAAGGCGCCTTGAGCGAGCCGCTGTCTTACTTTCACTCACCTCACAAAATATAGCGTAAATCGCTATTCGTTGTGGATATACTAATCACTCTTCTTTTTCACGTGCATTTCAGCGCCGCTACCGGCTGTCACCCCGCGAATACCGTCAAGCGATAAGCAGCCTGTATCTTCTGAACAGACCTGACAAAAAATTCACAATTAGCATTGAAAGAAACCGTCCCGCACATGTGGTTTTAATGCGCTTGTACCAAGCACCAGACCACATTCATGGGCTAGGCAACACAAAGTATCACGCTAACCATTTAGACCACCTACAAGCCCAACTAGAGACATCCACCCCAACCATGGTATTGCCAGACCTTTTAACAGAGAAAGTGACGGCCGCTGTAGAAGAGCTTGCACCGAACCACACTAGAACTGATATCGGGCTCTATCTAGAGAATAGAGATACTGCCGAATACCTAGCACTGCCTGTCAACTACCGTCGGGTAGACATTCCTTCACGCTACTATGCAAAAATATATTTCGATAATATTTCGCAATTATCTTATGTAATGTCTGAAACGCTAGTGGCATTAATGGATGAAAAAAATCGTTTAAATATCAGCGGTGATGCACCGCAAGTATTATGGCATCCGCATCATATTGAGCTACGAATACCTTTATCTGCCTAGCCAGACTGAATAATTTTTTATCCGCTCTCATCAAACCAAAACCGGCACTTCTTGTTAGAAATGCCGGTTTAAAACGACTCAGTCTTCCATACGCTCCAGCCAGGATTCGACGGCTTCATCACCATGCTCATCTTTCCAGCTACGCAGGCCTTTATGATTACCGCCACGGGTTTCAATCACTTCACCAGTATGCGGGTTCTTATAAATCTTCAGACGACGCTTACGACGCGTAGAGGATGCCGCAGCACCTTTGGATCCACGCTGATCCGCGTTAGGGTCCAGCAATGCAATAACATCAGAAGGACGCTTACCAAACTCGTTCATTAACGCTTCAAGCTTAGCTTTAAATTCAAGCTCGCTTTTCAAGCGCTGATCACCTTCCAAGCGCTGTAAGTCTTCTTGCAGTTGTTTTAGCTGCTGTTCCTTTTGAATATACTCATTTAATAACGACATGGGGATTCCTTTTAGCAAAGATTTAACTGCGCGGGTTAATAAATCTATCAACTCAGTACGCACGGGTTCAGGATACGCGCACATTATTACTTTAAATGCGCTATCTGACAATAGTCTAGTTGATTTTAGCTTAAATACTAATCGATTTTTATTGCTTAGTTGGAACTATAAAAACGAGCTTTATACTCAAGTCAAACATAGGCTAATGATATATGTCATATTATACTGATTCATAAAAAACGCCGCCCATTAGGGCGGCGTTTTTCAAGACTATCAACTACTTAATTAGTCTTGGCCCATCTGCTGTTTGATTAGATCACCGATAGTGGTCGGACCACCTGCTTCCGGCTCTTGATCACGCAGCTTCTTCAGATTTTGACGAGTATCATCTTGCTCTTTCGCTTTAACCGACAGATTGATCTGACGGCTCTTACGATCAACGCTCACGATACGCGCTTCAATGCTATCGCCTTCATTCAGCACGTTACGGGCATCTTCAATGCGATCAGCACTGATTTCAGACGCCTTGAGGATAGCAACAACATCAGTCGCTAGCTCAACGTGTGCTTCTTTGGCATCAACTTCTACGATACGGCCTGTAACGATGCTGCCTTTGTCGTTAACCGACAGATATTCAGCTACTGGATCGGAATCCATTTGCTTAATACCTAAGGAGATACGCTCACGCTCAGGATCGATTGAAAGAATAACGGCTTCAGCTTCGTCACCTTTCTTGAAGTTACGGACGGCTTCTTCGCCAGTTTCTGTCCAAGAGATATCGGACAGGTGAACCAGACCATCAATACCGCCTTCAAGGCCGATAAAGATACCAAAGTCAGTGATTGACTTGATGGTACCTGAAACACGATCGCCCTTGTTGTATTCAGCGTTGAAAGTTTCCCATGGATTAGCAGTACACTGCTTGATACCCAGAGAAATACGACGACGCTCTTCATCGATGTCAAGAACCATAACGTCAACATCGTCGCCCACTTGGACAACTTTAGACGGATGGATATTCTTGTTAGTCCAGTCCATTTCTGAAACGTGAACCAGACCTTCGACGCCCTCTTCCAGCTCAGCAAAGCAGCCGTAGTCAGTCAGATTAGTGACAACTGCGTGCACTTTGGTGCCTTCCGGGTAACGGTCTTTGATGTTGACCCAAGGATCTTCACCCAGCTGCTTAAGACCAAGTGATACGCGGTTACGCTCACGGTCAAACTTCAGCACTTTGACGTTGATTTCGTCGCCAACAGCAACGATTTCGGACGGATGCTTGATGCGCTTCCACGCCATATCAGTGATGTGCAGCAGACCATCAACGCCGCCGAGATCAACGAAGGCACCGTAATCAGTCAAGTTCTTAACGATACCTTTGATTTGCTGACCTTCCTGCAGGGTAGCCAGCAGTGCTTCACGCTCAGCACTGTTTTCAGCTTCCAGCACGGCACGACGCGAAACAACGACGTTGTTGCGCTTCGGGTCAAGCTTGATGACTTTGAAGTCTAGCTCTTTGTTTTCCAGGTGCGCAGTGTCACGAACCGGACGAACGTCAACCAGAGAGCCCGGCAAGAAGGCACGGATAGAGTCGACGTCGACTGTGAAGCCGCCTTTGACCTTACCGTTGATCACGCCCTTGACGACTTCGTCTTTCTCGAAGGCTGCTTCCAGAATCTTCCAAGCTTCTGCGCGCTTGGCTTTTTCACGGGACAGACGCGTTTCACCGAAGCCATCTTCTACGGCTTCAAGTGCAACGTGCACGTCGTCACCGATAGCGATGGTCAGTTCACCGTTCTCATCGCGGAATTGTGACGCAGGGATCTGACCTTCAGATTTCAGACCAGCGTTAACGGTAACCCAGTCACCGTCAATGTCGACAACCTGAGCCGCGACAATTGCGCCTGGCTCCATGTTGATGTCGTTAAGAGACTGTTCAAACAGTTCAGCAAAGCTTTCGCTCATGGTTTTCCTACGTGATCAACGTTGTTGAGGCATAAATGCCTTCTCCGTACCACCAGCGAGTACGGGCCTAATGTCATTCAGCTTCTGGAGGTGTTAGCGCTGGTTAGACCTGACCGGGCTCTCTGATATGGAGTTATCGCCCTGCCACGTCGTGACACCTTTCCAAAAACGCCGCAAGGGAGAATCAAATGCCGCTTACTATGCCACGTTGGTCTAGTAATTCGGTCAACTGATCAACCACTTCCGGTATGCTCAGGCATGTGGTATCAAGCGTAATGGCATCATCTGCCGGCTTGAGAGGAGCCACACTGCGCTGCGTATCGCGTGCATCGCGCGCCTGAATCTCCTTTAAAAGACTCGATAGACTAGCATCCACCCCGGCTTCCTGCAACTGTAGATGCCTACGCCGAGCCCGCTCCTGCGCACTTGCGGTCAGAAAAATTTTTAATGGCGCATCAGGGAACACCACGGTTCCCATATCACGGCCGTCGGCTACCAGGCCAGGTGGTTGTTGAAAATCTCGCTGACGCTGAAGCAGCGCTTCACGAACTTGCGGTAGAGCCGCCACACGGGATGCCCGCTCACCTGCCTGCTCTGTTCGTATCGCTCGGGAAACGTCTTCACCTTCTAAAAGCGTTTGAGGCTGCCCACCTAGTACCGGGAAAGCGACATCAAGCTGCTCAGCAAGCAACGCCAACGACGCCTCATCATCCAACGCCACGTCATGCTTTAAAGCTGCCTGAGCAGTAAGCCGATAAAGCGCCCCACTGTCTAATAGGTGCCACCCCAGGCGTTCGGCGACCAACCCACTGATGGTGCCTTTACCGGCACCACCCGGTCCGTCAATCGTTAGCACGGGGGCTTTAATCGGCATTAGCTCCCTCCACACTTACCTGCATACCGATACGCTGCGCTAAGGTCACAAAATCAGGGAAAGAGGTGGCCACATTTGCGCAGTCATCAATAATAATCTCATCGCTTGCACGCAAAGAGGCTATTGCAAACGCCATGGCAATACGGTGATCACCTAAGCTGTCGATACGCCCGCCACCGTAGCTCGCCACAGAATCGTCGGCATTACCAACAATATCAATGCCATCTTCAACAACTGTGTGTTCAACGCCTAGTATTGCCAGCCCATCAGCCATTGCCTGAATCCGATCAGACTCCTTGACCCGCAGCTCTTCAGCACCACGCAAGCGCGTTTTGCCTTGCGCGTTAGCAGCCGCGATAAACAGTGCGGGAAACTCATCAATGGCAAGCGGTACTTGATCAACCGGGATATCAATCCCTTTTAAAGGCGCATAGCGAATCCGGATATCCGCCACCGGCTCACCGCCTACCTCGTGCTGATTTTCAAGCGTTAAGTCAGCCCCCATCAGGCTGAGGATGTTAATCACACCAACACGCGTAGGATTGATACCTACGTGCTCAAGGGTAATGTCAGCCCCTGGCGTAATAGCCGCAGCGACGAGGAAGAACGTGGCAGAAGAAATATCAGAAGGAACATCAATCGGGCTTGCCGCCAGCTTACCGCCACCTTGAAGCCAGCAAGTATCGCCTTCGCGCGAGACCTCGTAGCCAAAACCATTAAGCATACGTTCAGTGTGATCGCGAGTAGGCGCAGGCTCACGAACGCGAGTTTCACCTTCGGCGTACATACCGGCTAACAGCAAGCAGGATTTCACCTGCGCACTGGCCATGGGCATGTCGTAGTAAATACCCTTCAATGGGGCGCCACCTTTAATTTTAAGTGGCGGGCGGCCACCTTCAGCGGTGTCGATAGTCGCCCCCATCAAACGCAGAGGGTCAGCAACACGCCCCATTGGCCGCTTGGTTAACGACTCGTCACCGGTTAGCTCACTGTCAAACGCTTGGCCTGCCAATAATCCAGCAAATAGGCGCATGGCAGTACCCGAATTACCTACATACAGGGGACCTGCCGGGGCTTTCAAGCCATGCATCCCTACACCATGAATAGTAACCCGCCCTTGATATGGCCCCTCAATGGCAACACCCATTTCACGAAAAGACTGCAGTGTCGCAAGACTGTCCTCACCTTCAAGAAACCCTTTAACCTCGGTGACTCCCTCCGCCAAAGCACCCAGCATAATGGAGCGATGGGACATTGATTTATCGCCCGGCACGCGCAGACGGCCTTGCGCCTGGCCGCCCGGCTGCACCCGATAAGTCACTTTACCGTGTGGTTGCATATGATATTCCGCCTGATAGCTGGTTTTATTCAATAACGTATCGAAATAATGGCGTGCATGACTGGCACGATCAAACGTTGCAATAAGGGCATCGCTATCGCCACTTTCTACCGCCTTCCGCAACCGAGCGAGCCCCGCCTCAAAATCATCTAACGACGACAAGACGGCGTCCCGGTTGGCAATAAAGATATCTCGCCACATAACAGGGTCGCTGCCCGCGATTCGGGTAAAATCACGAAACCCACCGGCTGCATAGCGAAAGATCTCTAACCGCTCGTCTTGACGTGCCAGCGTATCGACCAACGAAAATGCCAGTAAATGCGGCAAATGACTGGTACGTGCCAACACTTGGTCGTGCCGCTCTACACTCATTTGCAGTACGTCTGCGCCAGTGGCACACCACAACGCCTCAACCCGCGCAAGCGCTCCTGCGTCGACATTCGGCTCCGGCGTTAGTATCACTTTGTGATTGATATAGAGGGCGGAGTCTGCTGCGGCAACACCACTTTTTTCAGAGCCTGCAATAGGATGACCTAGCACCACTGAAGGGGGCACCTCCCCGAAGGCACGCACAGCACAGTCACGGATCGTCGCTTTCGTGCTGCCCACATCGGTAATCACCACGTTTTTAGACGCACGGTGAAGCGAACCTGCCAGGGTGGTCATCACACTCTCCATGGCCAATACCGGTACGGCCAAAATCACCATAGAGACGTCATCAAGCAGTTCTGCTAGCTGCGAACCGCCATGATCTATCAATCCTAAATCAATCCCCAAGGCGATTTCTGACGCATTGGAGTCACACGCTGAAATATGCCCTTTGAAACCTGAGTGCCGTAGCGCGGCGGCCAGCGACCCTCCGATCAAGCCAAGGCCAACAATCAGCAGGTGTGACTCTTGGCAAGATGAGCGAACGCCAGCGCTAGATTCCAACGCTTGCACAGCACACTCCGTCACAGCACGCCTAGAGGATAGGAGCCAAGCACACGCAGCTCAGAAGCACGTAACCTTACTTCTTCGAGCACTGCTGCTACCTGCGGCTCATCTCGATGCCCTTTGAAATCGATAAAGAACACATAATTCCAAACACCAGTCCGCGAGGGCCGTGTTTCGATCCGCGTTAAATCAATGCGGTGACGATGGAACGGTTCCAGCAGATCATGCAATGCACCGGGCTGGTTACGCATAGCGACAACAATTGAGGTTTTATCCTCGCCAGATATCGGCACATCTTGATTACCAATAATCAGAAAGCGCGTGGAATTATCAGGGCGATCTTCAATCTTTTCGGCAATGCGCTCTAGACCATACAGCTTGGCCGCCATATCTCCGGCAATTGCTGCACTGTGCCACTCTGTTTTGACCAGCTTGGCAGCTTCTGCGTTAGAGGAAACAGGCACCCGTTCAGCGTGGGGATAGTGAGCATCCAGCCATTTACGGCACTGGCCAAACGACTGCGGGTGGGAATAGATGCGTGAGACCTTATCCCGACGCGTGGTTTCACTAATGAGCAGGTGGTGGTGAATGCGCAGTACTACTTCACCGCAAATCTTGATTGACGAGTCCATAAAGGTGTCGAGCGTGTGATTGACGACCCCTTCGGTGGAGTTCTCTACCGGCACCACCCCATAATGAACAGCACCTGCCTCTACTTCACGAAAAACTTCATCAATCGCTGCCATCGGCATGCTGACAGCACTTTCACCAAAGTGCTTAAGCGCCGCCTGCTGGGTAAATGTACCCTCTGGGCCTAGGTAGGCAACTTTGACAGGCTGCTCCAACGCAAGGCACGCCGACATAATCTCGCGAAACAGTCTCGCCATCTCTTCTGAGTCTAGCGGGCCAGGATTCAATGACATAATGCGGCGCAGCACCTGCGCCTCCCGCTCAGGACGATAAAATACGGCGTCTTTATCTTGAGCAAGCTTAACGTGTGCCACCTGCTGGGCGCAGTTGGCGCGCTCACTAATCAAGCGCAGAATATCGCCATCCAACTGGTCGATACGTTGACGTAAGTCGTCTAATTTAATTGGCGTATCGGACATGATGGTTAGCCTCTTCGTTGTTCAAAATCCGCCATAAAGGCGATTAGCGCGTCAACGGCCTCTTCAGGCACCGCGTTATATAAACTCGCACGCATGCCGCCAACACTACGATGGCCCTTTAGGTTAAGAAGCCCCGCCTCGTCAGCTTCTTGCAGGAATACGCTGTCTAAACTGCTATCGGCTAGCACAAACGGAACATTCATGCGGGAACGGTTACGGCTGGCAATCGGATTAGTATAAAAATCACTGGCATCAATCGCGGCGTAAAGCTTCTGCGCTTTGCGCCGGTTAATGTCATCCATCACCTCTAAGCCACCGATGTCATCTTTTAACCACTGGAAAACAAGGCCTGCCAAGTACCATGCAAATGTTGGCGGCGTGTTGACCATAGAGCCTGCGTCCGCAAGCATTTGATAGTCAAACAGTGACGGAATGGAGCTAGGCGCTTTGCCGAGCAAATCATCACGAATAGCGACCAGGGTTAAGCCAGCCGGGCCAATGTTTTTCTGAGCCCCCGCGTAAATCACTCCAAACTGCGTCACATCAATAGGGCCGGACAGAATGTTCGATGACATATCGCACACCAAAGGTACATCCGCGCCATCTGCACGTTGCACCCTTGGCGTGTAGTCGAACTCTAAGCCAC
Source organism: Halomonas sp. KG2 (assembly GCA_030440445.1). Taxonomy (NCBI): domain Bacteria; kingdom Pseudomonadati; phylum Pseudomonadota; class Gammaproteobacteria; order Oceanospirillales; family Halomonadaceae; genus Halomonas; species Halomonas sp. KG2. Next base: position 2,283,691 of record CP098528.1, read on the forward strand.
CGATGGTTTCATTTGAGGTGTAATGCAAATAGGCGGCATCGCTGCTAATCGCCAATGCATGTTCATCAGGCACCGCCGTATGACCATTGGCTTCACTGCACGCTGCCATATGACAGCTAAACCCTAACCGCCGAGCTTCACTAATGGCCTTTTTACCCCAAATGCCCGTTTGGATAAAATTGGCGCTTCCCCCTTGTCCAAGCAAGTTCATCGGCAGCATCGCAAACTGCATGCTGGCTCCGCCCTGCAAGAAGAGCACTTTGTAATTGCTGGGAATATCCAGCAAATGACGCAGGTCTGCTTCTGCTCGATCAGCAATAGCGACAAATTCATCACTGCGATGACTCATCTCCATTACAGACAATCCACGCCCTTGAAAGTCCAGCAGTTCGTTGCGCGCACGCTCAAGCACGGCAACAGGCAGGGCCGCTGGCCCTGCACAAAAGTTATAATGACGTGTCATCGGTTCCCTGTTCCTGTTCGCCATCGTCAGCGTTATATGGCTTGCCGGGATCAACAGCATCGCTATCGACGACATCGGTATCAATCGCGCCGGCGTCTAGGGCGTCTGTTTCTGAACTATCTGACTCAAGCTCATCTATTTCGGCAGGCTCATCCACACGGACAGTTTTAACTAGTTTTTCTTCTTTACCCAGGCGAATCAGCATAACGCCCTGAGTATTTCGCGAGGTCGTTGACACTTCCTCAACCCGAGTACGCACCAAGGTGCCACGATCAGTGATCAGCATCATTTCATCGCTGTCATAGACTTGCATGGCGGCCACCAGAGCACCGTTACGCTCGCTGGTTTGCATAGCAATAACACCCTGCCCACCACGACCACGCAGCGGGAATTCTTCCAGGCGCGTACGCTTACCGTAACCATTCTCACTGGCCGTGAGAATATAGATCTGACCTTCCGCCTGAGCATTCTCGGCCGCAACAGCCTGGGTATCAGCATCTACATCGGCGTCATCTTCGGCGTCAATTTGCTGGCTCTTAGGAATGATCAAGCTAATAACTTCAGCATCCCCTGCCAGGCGCATACCGCGCACACCGCGGGCAGTACGGCCCATAGCGCGCACATTGCCTTCTTCGAAGCGGATCGCCTTGCCGTTAGAGGAAAGCAGCATAGCGTGATCAGAGCCAGACGTAATAGCAGCCCCGACCAAACGATCGCCCTCTTCCAAATCAATGGCAATCAAGCCAACACTACGTGGGCGAGAGAATTGCTCAAGACTGGTACGTTTAACGGTACCTTTCGCCGTGGCAAAGAAAATGTAGTGTTCAGGATCGTAATCACGCACTGGCAAAATGGCGTTGACGGCTTCGCCTTCTTCGAGCGGTAACATATTGACCAGCGGCTTGCCCCGAGAGCCACGACTGGCGTTCGGCATCTCATACACTTTCAGCCAATACACCTTGCCTCGGTTAGAGAACAGCAGCACGGTGTCATGGGTAGATGCGACCAGCAGGTGTTCGATAACGTCTTCATCTTTCATCGCGGTGGCGGACTTACCTCGCCCACCACGGCGCTGCGCCTGATAATCAGACAACGGCTGAGTCTTGGCGTAGCCTGAGCGGGAAACAGTGACCACCATATCTTCTTCAGCGATGAGATCTTCAATCGACAAATCAAGGTGGCTCGCCTGAATTTCCGTACGACGGTCATCGCCATACTGCTCACGTACAGCATGCAGCTCTTCTCGAATGACTTCCATCAGACGCTCTGGAGACGCCAGGATGGTCGTAAATTCGGCGATTTTCTCAAGGATCGACAGGTATTCGTCTAACAGCTTCTCGGTTTCAAGACCCGTTAGGCGATGCAGACGAAGCTCTAGAATTGCTTGAGCCTGCGCGGGCGACAGTCGATATTCCGTCGCCGCCGTATTTAGACCAAACCCTTCATCTAGCTCTTCAGGCTTGCATGAGGTTGCGCCAGCGCGTTCCAGCATCGCGGTAACCTGACCAGGCTGCCACGTTTTAGCTAATAATTTTTCGCGCGCTTCAGAGGCATTGGGAGATGCCTTAATAAGCTCGATCACTTCATCAATGTTGGAGATGGCAACGGCCAAACCTTCCAACAAATGACCACGCTCACGGGCTTTTTTCAATTCATACAAGGTACGGCGAGTAACAACTTCACGGCGATGGCGAATAAACGCCTCAAGCATCTCTTTGAGGTTAAGAGTGCGCGGCTGGCCGTTTTCCAGCGCTACCATGTTAATCCCAAACACATTTTGCAATTGTGTTTGCGCAAACAAGTTGTTGACGACGACATCACCCGATTCGCCGCGTTTGATCTCGATCACCACGCGCAGGCCGTCTTTATCCGACTCATCGCGGAGTTCAGCAATACCCTCGATTTTCTTCTCTTTTACCAGCTCAGCAATTTTCTCGATCAACCGCGCTTTATTCACCTGGTAAGGCAGTTCAGTGATAATAATGTGATCTCGACCACTCTTATCATCATGCTCAATCGTGTGGCAGGCACGCACATAGATACGCCCACGCCCGGTGCGGTAGGCGTCTAAAATACCCGCGCGACCATTGATAATGCCCCCGGTAGGGAAATCCGGCCCTGGAATGTACTGCATGAGGTCATCAACGGTGAGCGTGTAATCATCAATTAACGCCAGACAACCATCAATTATTTCCCGCATATTATGGGGCGGGATATTGGTCGCCATGCCCACCGCAATCCCTGATGACCCATTGATTAACAGGTTAGGAACTTTGGTTGGCAGCACGGCAGGAATACGTTCGGTGCCGTCGTAGTTATCGACCCAATCGACGGTGTCTTTTTCCAGGTCAGCTAGCAGCTCGTGGGCAAGGCGCGCCATGCGCACCTCGGTGTAACGCATGGCGGCCGCGTTATCACCGTCAATAGAACCAAAGTTACCCTGACCATCCACCAGTACGTGACGCATGGAAAAGTGCTGGGCCATACGAACGATAGTGTCATACACCGCACTATCACCATGCGGATGGTATTTACCGATGACATCGCCGACGACACGCGCCGACTTCTTGTACGGTTTATTCCAATCGTTGCTCAGCTCGTGCATGGCAAAAAGCACGCGCCGGTGAACAGGCTTGAGGCCGTCACGCACATCAGGAAGAGCGCGACCGATAATGACACTCATCGCGTAGTCGAGGTACGACTGTTTAAGCTCGTCTTCAATATTGACGGGCAAGATTTCTCTGGCGATGTCACCCATGAAAGTCAGATCCTTTGCACTGCATTGGCACTGCGAGAGTTGAAAGCGCTTAAAAAAGCCGCCCTTGAACCACAACAAGGCGGCGCGCAGAGTCAGCACCATCATACCACTGCATAAGCACCATGGGCAGTCAGTGGCAACGGCATTACGCTTTACGCTAAAAAGGCGTCTTTATCGACCACAAGCCCCTCAAACACCTCTCGCACGTCTCCTTCAATAGGAGCGGCCTTATTCGCCTTCATATCTAGCAGCACAAAGGTCAAATCTGCCTGGGCAACCAGCACGCCGTCTTGACGCACAATTCGATGATGGCAAATCGCGCTACGCTCACCCACGTCTACTATGCCGGTCATAATCTGCAAATCATCGTTCTGAACAGCGGCCGCTCGATAATCAATATTCAGATTGACCACGACAAACGCTCGACCTGCCCTATGAAGTTGATTTATCAGGCGCGGGTGGTCATCAAAAAAAGCCCAACGTCCCTCTTCCATAAATTCAAGATAGCGCGCGTTGTTGACGTGACCATAGCCGTCTAAATGGTAACCTCGTACCCGCAGCGCAACGCTAGATATTGCTGTAGACATAACACCCCCATTTCTAAAAATCTGTTAACCATTCACAAAACCTCTCAAATCAAACACAAGTTTTAAACCAGTGCAACAACAAGGCAATCCCCTAAGGCGCTGGTAGGAAAGGCTTGGTTTCGCCATAATGTGCCACCTTTTAAATAGGATTGGTGACATGTGGTTTAAGCACCTACATTTATACCGCCTTCACGGCGCCCCTGAGCTTGATAGCGATACACTAGCGAATGCACTCGACGAGCATGCAGCCAAGCCGCTAGGTAATGCGGATGCACGTCGTTTAGGGTGGACAGCCCCGGCAGGACGACTGGGTGGTGGCCAGCGGCTGCATGAAATCCAAGGCCACAGGCTACTTTCAGCCCTGCGCCAAGAGCGCTTGCTTCCTGCATCTGTCGTAAAAGAGGAAGTGGACGATAAAGTCGCTGATATCGAAGCCAGCGAAGGACGCAAGGTAACGCGCAAAGAAAAAACCGCGCTGAAAGAGCAAGTCACTGAGGAACTAATGCCCCGCGCATTTGTTCGCAGTCAGAAAATCGATTTATGGTGGGATACGCGTCATCAATTAATTGGTGTCAATGCCAGCTCTCGTACACGGGCAGAAGATGTACTGGATCTTCTGCGTGAAACGCTGGGCAGCTTGAAAGTCACGCCGCTGACATCACAAACACTGCCTATCCGTGCTATGACGCAATGGCTAGGCGAAGCGGAAAGCCGCCCTGCCGATCTTGTGTTAGGGGATCAGGTTGAGTTAAAAGCCAAAGGCGATGATGGCGTGCTACGTGCTCGCCAGGTCGATCTAGACAGCGACGAGATCCAGCAACTGCTTGAAAGCGGACGTCAAGCCAGCAAGCTCGCAGTTAGCCTGGAAGGTCGTTTAAGCTTTGTTCTGCATGATGATTTAGCGCTGAAATCATTGCGTTTTGGCGATGCATTAATAGAGGAAGCTGATCACGCAGATGATGGCGATGATGCACTTGCTCGCTTAGAAACTGATTTTATTTTGATGGCGCAGGCACTTTCTGACGATATTCCTCGCCTAATCGAGTGGCTGGGTGGTGAAGCTCAGCGCGAAGCTGCTACGCAGCCAGACGCTTAATTCAGCCGTTAGCCTGCTGATATAAACTGTTTATTTCTGCCTATATCCAACGGATCGCATGACTCATCACAACAACGCACTTAACGCTGACACCGCCAACGACCCCTGGGCTGACATTCGCCCCTATATGGATCATGAAGTGGCCAATGTTCTTGAGCGCCTATCACATGATAGCGAGCTTTTAAATGCATTGACTCAGTTCAGGCTCCCGCGCATGGCCAAGTGGGCGCCTCCCATTGCCCGCGCTTTAGCAGGCCATGCCGTCCGTCGTGAAGTAAAGGGCGTTACATCCGTATATGACTTCCAAATGCGCATCGCCAGCTATATGGAGCGCATGATTCGCACCACTACGGATGCCTTCGAAGTCTCCGGGCTTGATAAGCTCGATAACAACAGCGCTTACCTGTTTATAGGCAACCACCGCGATATATCGCTAGACCCCGCCTTTGTGAACTATGCGCTTTATCTGGCTGGCCGCGATACAGTGCGTATTGCGATCGGAGATAACCTCCTGAAAAAGCCCTACGTCACCGACCTGATGCGGCTAAATAAAAGTTTTATTGTACCGCGCAGCGCCCGAGGCAAGCGTGCGATGCTAGCGGCATATCAGCAGTTATCAGCCTATATCCGTCACTCAATTACTGTTGACCAGCACTCTATTTGGATGGCGCAGCGAGAGGGTCGTGCTAAAAATGGCATTGATCGCACCGACCCCGCCATCATCAAAATGCTGACCATGGCCAGACGCCACGCTGATCGGGATATGGTATTCGGTGACGCCATTGCCGAGTTGAAACTGGTGCCGGTATCGATTAGCTACGAATACGACCCTTGCGACCAACAGAAAGCCCAGGAACTCCACGATATCGCTACCGAAGGAAGCTACGCGAAAAGCGAATTCGAAGATATTCGCTCCATTGTGTCAGGCATCACCGGCTCTAAAGGTCGGGTGCAACTACGCTTTGGTAGTCCGGTAGGCGCTGATATGGCAACGCCGGATGAAGTGGCAGCGGAAATTGACCGCCAAGTGATCGGTGGCTATCGCCTGTTTCCTAGCCATTATTTAGCACTGGAAGCCCTAGGCGAATCACCAGAACTGATCGCCCGCAAAACGATAACGCGTCAAGACAGAGAGCGTTTTAACGCTCGGCTGGCTAGCATACCTGAAGCGCTGCGGCCTTATTGGCTGGAGCAATACGCCAACCCTGTCAAACACAAGGCTGGGCGCCTGAGCCTTTAAAGCACAGGGTACTGGAAACATGCGCACTGGAAACATACATACTGGAAGCAAACGTACTGGAAGCAAACGTACTGGAACAGTGTGCTAGTAAAAGCCAATAGACTGCATCCAATGCTTCCAGGAACCCATGCTCAGCTGTAAAAAAAGTGCTATGGTCAAAGCATTCATTGGTCTCGCTTGAACATCCCTCAAGCGCGGTCTTAAGGAGAACTCCAATGTCCGCATCAGAAATTCAAAAAACACGTATTATTAATGAACTACGCGATTTTATTCGCAAGCTGCTCCAAGACCCAAAAATCTTAGAACAATCCCTAGCGATTGCACGGCTGCAGCTAGTCGAAGGCAACAGCCCTGCCGTTATGGCCAACATTGCCAACGAAATCTCCGACACTACGAGCGTCCATATTCCCGAAGACCCCACTGAGCACTCTGAAGCCGACAAGCTTTTTTTAGAGCTTCTGCGTGAAGTCGTTCAGGAAGAGCAGGCACTCTACTAGTGGAGAAATAGCTGTAAGCAGCATGTTGACGTTACCGGCGAAGCGCACCCCTACTTCGCCGTCTTTATTTGCACTGCCTAACCGGAATTATCATTCACCATGTCAAATACTGCCCCGCGCAACATCTTGGTGACAAGCGCGCTTCCTTATGCCAATGGCGCCATTCACTTGGGTCATCTTCTTGAGTACATCCAAACCGACATTTGGGTGCGTTTTCAAAAAAGTCGTGGACAGCAGTGCTACTACGTTTGCGCCGACGACGCCCACGGTACTGCCATTATGCTGCGGGCTGAGCAGGAAGGCATCACGCCCGAAGCTCTGATCGAGCGCGTTTCCCAGGATCATCAAGAAGATTTCGCCCGCTTTGGCGTGGGATTTGATAACTATCATTCCACCCATTCAGATGAAAACCGCTATTTTAGCGAACTGATCTACACCCGCTTGCGTGATAAAGGCCATATTGCCACCCGCGATATTGAGCAAATGTTTGATCCGCAAAAGGGCCTATTCCTAGCTGACCGTTTTATTAAGGGCACGTGTCCAAAATGTGGTGCCGATGATCAATATGGCGATAACTGTGAAAAGTGCGGTGCCACTTACACGCCTGCTGACTTAATCAATCCTGTCTCCGCTATTTCTGGGGCAACACCAGAAGTACGTAGCTCTACGCATTACTTCTTCAAGCTGCCAGACTTTGCTGAATTTCTTCAGCAATGGATTAATGACGGCCATGTACAGCCGCAAATTCGTAACAAGCTGATGGAGTGGTTCGAGTCGGGCTTTAATGAGTGGGACATCTCCCGAGATGCGCCCTACTTTGGCTTTGAAATTCCTGATGCTCCAGGCAAATACTTCTATGTCTGGCTAGATGCCCCCATCGGCTATCTGGCAAGCTTTAAAAACTTATGCGATCGGGAAGGGATCGACTTCGATACCTTTTGGAAGAAGGGTTCCGACGCAGAGGTGTACCACTTCATTGGCAAAGATATTGTCTATTTCCACGCGCTGTTTTGGCCTGCCATGTTGCATGGTGCAGACCTTCGTACGCCGACTGCGGTCAACTGTCACGGTTTCTTAACTGTAGACGGCGCCAAGATGTCAAAATCTCGTGGCACTTTCATCAAAGCAGCTACCTACGCTGAACATTTAAATCCAGAGTACTTACGCTACTACTTTGCCGCTAAATTAACGTCCAAAGTGGATGACCTGGATCTTAACCTCGACGACTTTTCTGCGCGGGTTAATTCTGATCTGGTAGGAAAAGTTGTCAATATCGCCAGCCGCTGCGCCGGCTTTGTGAAAAAACTGGGCGGCGGCAAGCTGGCTGAACACTGCGCCGAACCACAAATGGTCGCGCGTTTTATCGCGGCTGGCGACGAGATTGCTGACGATTTTGAGGCGCGTGAATTTAGCCGGGCCATGCGCAAAATTATGGAATTGGCCGACGAAGCCAATACGTACATCGCCGACAAAGCCCCCTGGGCACTAGCCAAGCAGGAAGGCCGTGATGCCGAAGTGCTGGAAATCTGCTCAGTAGGCATCAACTTGTTCCGCCAGTTGATGGTCTATCTTGCACCTGTGGTGCCAAGCATGGCCGAACAGGCACGTGAATTCCTGGCGATTGAATCACTCGACTGGGACAGCCGCACTAGCGTACTCGTCAATCACTCAATCAACAAATTCAAGCCGTTAATGACGCGTGTTGAACGGGATAAGATTGACGCTATGATTGAGGCATCCAAGGAGGATTTAGTGGAAGAACAGAAGCTGAAAAACACTCCTAAAGGCCCCCTGGCGGAGGAACCGATTGCGGCAGAAATCAGCTTTGAAGATTTCGCTAAAGTTGATTTACGCATTGCCCGCATTGCCAAGGCACAGTACGTTGAAGGAGCTGACAAGCTGCTCCAGCTTACGCTGGATTTAGGTGGTGAAACTCGTAACGTCTTTTCAGGTATTCGTTCGGCCTATTCACCAGAAGCACTTGAAGGCCGCTTGACGATTATGGTGGCTAATTTAGCCCCTCGTAAAATGCGCTTCGGTTTATCAGAAGGCATGGTATTAGCATCTGCTAACAAAGAAGGCATTTACCTCCTTTCCCCCGATGCCGGTGCGGAACCAGGGCAGCGTGTAACTTAACGGCTAATAGATTAATCAGTAACTAATAAGGGGCAAGGCCTGCTACAGCCTTAGCCCCTTTTTTTGTCCATCTCTCAGCGACAATAAGCTACCCAGAAAACAGCTAATATGCGGTTAGCTTGTTACTCCCTTACTGGCTCTCAAGCTGGCGAAGCGCGCCGAGGGTGTCAGCATATACCTGCTCTTCAAGCGGAAGGTAGCCGGTAAAATGAATCCAGTCACGAATGCCTTCGACATAAGCCATCGCAAAACGATGAAGTTCCGGCTTCTCCTCAACACTTTGTCTATTCAGATAAAGATAAAGCGGACGAGATAAGGGGGTATATTCACCACGCTTGACGGTTTCCAGCGTCGGAAATACGGGTTGATCACTATTGGCCACCGCAAGGAGCTTTAGCTCATTCCAGTGACGATGATATCCGCCGATACCAAAAAAACCTAAAGCACCTGGTTCAGCAGCCATTTGCGCAGCTAGAAACTCCTCATCTTCGCTGGCAACGTAGTCCATCCGGCTACTACGGGTCGTGCCTACAATGGCCGTTGTGAAGTAGTCGTAAGTTCCCGAGTCCTGTCCTCGACCAAACAGCTCAATGGGCTCATCTGGCCAACTTGCGCGCACATCACGCCATGTCATGACCTCTCCTTCTGACGCCGGAGACCAAAGCCTATGAAGCTCGTCGACAGTAATATCGTTTGCCCAGCGGTTGGATGGATGCACCACGATCGAAATCGCATCCATCGCAATAGGCACTTCCACATACGCTACATCGTTAGATGCGCACACCGCCCGTTCGCTTTCGTCTATTGGCCGCGATGCATTATTAATATCAATCTCGCCTGCACAAAACTTCTCAAAACCAGCCGTTGTTCCAGTGAACTCGACGGCAATATTGGCATCAGGATTGGCACGCTCATAACGACGTGCTGCCTCTCGAGTCAATGGATAAACGGTGCTGGAACCACTGGCAGTTAAATCACCGGATGCGACTGCCTGCATTGAGTGGCTATCCTCGCTGTAGCCTTGAAGCAAAACGACCAATAGCAGGCCTGACGCCATCAAGGAGTAGGAGTATCCGCGTGTTGAATTAGTCATTGCCTACCCCCCAGCTCTTTCTTGAGAACTTGCCAGAAGGTTTTAAGACCACTCACTTTGGTATCTACAGCATCAATATAATGATCAAGCTGGTCGATCAGCTCATGCTGCTCATGCTCTTCCCGCTCCTCGGTGGACGCCTCAGCCAACTGCGCTTCCAGTTCATCAATCGATTCACGTAGTTCGCGAATACGTGCTTCTGTCTCAATTCTGCGTTGTGAACTCATGTCAATTCCATCCCCTCAGATCAAAACAACTGGCTCGCCCCGATCAGGAGCAATGGCAGCACAAAGAAAACACCTAAAATATAAGCCACCACATAGAGTTTGTTTTTCTGTGCCAGCTCCGCAAGGCCAGTGGCAATGCTAGGTGGAATGCCACGTAAAAAAGGCAGGCCGTATATGGTCAGTATCCCCACTAGGTTAAACATCAGATGCACCAAGGCAATCTGCATAGCCAGTACCGCCGTTGGGCCACTTATCGCCGTTGCAGCGAGCAACGCAGTGATACAAGTGCCCACATTGGTACCTAATGTGAACGGATAGACCTGCCTGAGATTAAACACGCCAGTGCCAGCAAGTGGCACAATCAGTGCTGTGGTGGTAGAGGACGACTGCACCAGCAGCGTAATGATTGCCCCCGAACACATACCCGAGACAGGCCCTCTCCCCACGCTTGCGTGCATGATGTCACGCGCCTTACCCACCATGACCTTGCGTAATACCTTACCAATCGCCGTTACCACAAATAGGATTAGTGCCACCCCAATAACAATCAGCGCAACGCCCATCCAGACCTGATTCGGCAGCCACGATACCGAGGCGCTCAGCACATCGGTCGCCGGTGAAATCGCCATTTTCATGAAATTGACGCTTTTCATGTCGACGCTGGCATCGCTAACAAAAAAGCCCGCCAGCAAGGCGGAGGTTTTTTCTAAAAAACCAAACATCATTTCTAACGGAAGCAGTATAGCCACGGCAACGATATTGAACGCATCGTGCACCGTCGCCGCAGAGAAGGCACGACGGAACTCCTCACCACTACGCACATGGCCTAAACTGACGATGGTGCTGGTAAGCGACGTACCAATGTTGGCGCCCATGATGAGCGGGATCGCAATACTGACTGGCAAACCACCCGCCACCATCCCCACAATGATAGCGGTTACAGTGCTTGAGCTCTGAATTAGCGCAGTTGCGACAACTCCGATAACTAACCCAATCATTGGATTAGTAGCAAATGAAAATAGCTCCTTAGCATTGCTTGCGGTAGCAGCCTTAAAACCGTCCCCGATAGCCCCCACTGCGGCTAACAACAAATAAACCAGTCCAATGACAATTAACCATGATAGCCATTGCGACGTCCCTGGGCGCTCCCCCTGCGTCGGTAAGACAACTTCTGAAGTCGACATGTGTTCCCCCTCCCTAGCTGATTTTAATTTGGATGAGGGTATGCAGCGATGATGTAGGTTTGATGACAGGTTCAAAACGGTCTCATGACCAATGCCTGTGCCTACCCCTGCCCCTGCCCCTGCCCCTGCCCCTGCCCCTGCCGTCATTTACGAAGATGGGCATCAGGAGAGCGGTAGCAAGTTCTGCTGACCAAGTACTTATTTCTGATAATAGTGAGTCATAGCGCTTCCCCCACTAGCCAGCAACGATTTTTCTGCGCACAATACGCCGCTATGAATGAACTCTTCTTGATTTTGGTCAGCACTGCGCTGGTCAACAACTTCGTATTGGTACAGTTTTTAGGGCTCTGCCCGTTTATGGGGGTTTCCAATAAGCTGGAATCCGCGATGGGTATGTCGCTTGCGACGACGTTTGTGCTGACACTAGCATCTGCCGCTAGTTATGTGGTCTATCATGGCTTACTTGTACCCTTGGACGTTACCTATCTTCGCACTATCAGCTTTATCGTTGTTATTGCCGCCGTCGTGCAGTTTACCGAAATCATGGTGCGCCAACTCAGTCCCCTATTGCATCAAGTGCTGGGGATCTTTCTACCGCTGATTACGACTAATTGTGCGGTACTTGGCGTTGCCCTGTTATCACTTAACCGCGAGCTTAGTTTCTTTCATACGACTCTCTATGGCCTGGGTGCTGCGCTTGGGTTTTCGATGATTTTGGTGCTGTTCGCAGCGATGCGCGAGCGATTGGCCAGTGCTGATATACCAACCCCGTTTAGAGGCGCCGCCATTGCAATGGTCACCGCCAGTCTTATGTCACTGGCCTTTCTCGGCTTTTCAGGTTTAGTACAGGGGTAACCGCCATGGGAGACATATTTTCTTGGTGGGGCATTCTCAGTGCAGTGGGGGTGTTGACCGGAATTGGCATCACGTTTGGAGCACTACTGGGAATGGCCAGTGTGCGTTTCAAGGGCGAAGAGAACCCGCTGGTAGAGCAGATTGATGCGCTGCTGCCACAAACCCAATGTGGCCAGTGCGGTTATCCAGGCTGTCGGCCATATGCCGAAGCCATCAATCAGGGCGATGCTTTGAATAAGTGCCCGCCTGGCGGCGAAGCGACTATTGACGCATTAGCAGACTTATTAGGCCGAGAGCCTGTGCCACTGGATGGCGAAGCAGCCAGCGAAGATAGCGTCGCATTTATTCGTGAAGCCGAGTGCATTGGCTGCACTAAGTGCATCCAAGCATGCCCAGTGGATGCCATTATTGGCGCTGCAAAGCAAATGCATACGGTGATAGAAGATGAATGCACCGGCTGCGATTTGTGCGTTGCACCCTGCCCCGTAGACTGTATTGATATGTTGCCCAGAAGCAAGCCTCTCAACCAATGGCAGCCTGTCGTCACCATAGCACCTTTAATCGCCAGCGATCGCCAGCTAACCAGGAGCCAGCATGCCAGCCTATGAATTTCCAGGTGGCATTACTCCGCCCGAACGAAAAGACCGCTCTAACCAATCGCCGCTTCGCAACGCGACGCTGCCTACCCAGGTAACACTTCCGCTTAAACAGCATTCAGGTAATCCCGCGATCCCCTGTGTTGCTATCGATGATGCGGTTCAGGTGGGTAGCCTGATTGCCCAGCGAGACGGCATGGTATCAGCCAACCTGCACGCCAGTATTAGCGGGACAGTGACTCAGATTAGTGATACCGCCATCACCATCGACGCCGATGGCTTAGACCGTTGGCACGTGCAACCCTCGCTTGACTGGCGTAGCGAAGACCACCAAGCGATCATTGCTAGACTAGACAGCTGCGGGCTAGTAGGCCTTGGTGGTGCCGGTTTTCCCGCTTATATCAAAGCCCAAATAGCGGATCATCACCGCATTGATACGCTCGTCATCAACGCCGCCGAATGCGAGCCGTATATCACAGCAGACGACTTGGCTCTTCGCCACTATCCAACCGAGATACTGGAAGGCGCGCAAATGGTCGCTAGGCTCTGCGGTGCCCGTCAGATTGTGGTGGGTATTGAAGATAATAAGCCCGAAGCGACCCATGCATTAAAGGAGGCGCTCGCTCACTTTCAACAGTCTGACTGCCAGCTTCCAGCGAGCATAACGATGAAGGTCATCGAGACCCGCTATCCCAGCGGTGGTGAGCGCCAATTGATCAAGAAACTGCTCAACCTTGATATTCCCAGTGGTGGCCTTCCTGCCGATGTCGGCGTTCTCTGTCACAACCCCGGCACACTGCTGGCAGCGCTATACGCAGTACGTGATGGTAAACCTTTGGTCGAGCGAATCGTCACCTTGACGGGAGACGCCATCAACACACCAGGCAACTACTGGGTGCGCCTTGGCACATCTGTTGAAACGCTGCTTCAGCAGGTAGGGTTAGCAAACCAACAGCTTCATCAAGTCATTGTGGGCGGCCCGATGATGGGCTCACCACTCACAACACTTGATGTCCCAGTGACCAAAACGACAAACTGCTTGATTGCAGCCACCCGTGAAAAGCTTCCTCCAGCCCCCAGTGAGTCTCCCTGCATTCGCTGTGGTGCCTGTGAAAGTGTTTGCCCTGTTCAGCTTCTTCCGCAACAACTGCATTGGTATGCCCGTGCAGAGAACGACGCTACATTGGAAAAATTCCACTTATTTGATTGTATTGAGTGCGGTGCCTGCAGTTATGTTTGCCCTAGCTACATTCCATTAGTGCAAGACTATCGTTCGGCAAAGCAGCGTATTCGCGTTAAGCGCATTGAGTCCGCCAAAGCCGAGCACGCTAAACATCGATTTGAATTTCGTCAGGCTCGACTGGCACGCGAGAATGCCGAGAAGCAAGCTCGTCGCCAAGCGAGGCAGGCACAAAATCGTCAGACGTCAGATAGCGCAAAGGCCACCGACAGTGCAGCGCCAGTGGTGGATTTACGCAGCTTGCGGATTGCTCAAACCGCCGCTAAAGCGGCAGTCAGAAAAGCTGAAAAAACCCTCGCAAGGGCTGCAGCAGAAGACCCAAGTCAGCGCCACGATGATTTAGAAACCCAACTGGCCACCGCCCAAGAAAACCTTAAGGCAGCTGATACCCGGCTGGCTGAAGCTCGCGCCACGATGGCACAACAGGAAACGCCATGAGCATGATGCACGCCTCGCAGCGAACGACTGAATCATTAAATACGATGCCACCCACCGCCCATCTAATGCGATGGGTGATCGTCGCCACCGCACCGGGTCTTGCCGCAATGACGTTTTACTTCGGCCTGGGCGTTATTAGTAATGTGCTTTTAGCCGCCCTGTTTGCACTCGGCGCCGAAGCGCTGGTGTTAAAACTTCGCCAGCGCCCGTTACAGCCTGCGCTTAGAGATTCAAGCGCAGTATTAACCGGCGTACTGTTAGGTGCATCGCTACCACCTGCTAGCCCCTGGTGGCTCATTGGGATAGGCGTTATTGCGGCCATCGTGGTTGCTAAACAACTGTATGGCGGCCTAGGCCAGAATCCTTTCAATCCCGCTATGGTGGGCTACGCACTATTACTCGTATCGTTTCCCACTTACATGACGTTATGGTCGCCGCCGCAGCCACTAATCTCAGAAAACCTATGGGCCCAGATAAGCGGAGCCTTACCAGCTTCCACACTTGATGCGCTAAGTGGTGCTACGCCGCTAGATGCCTTTAAACATAAAGGCGAAACGCTACTGGCCAGCGAGTTTTGGGCTAGTCAGCCTTTACCTGAAGGAGCATTGAACGCTTGGCGCAACGTCGCGCTAGCCTGGTTAGCAGGTGGACTGCTATTAGTTGCCAAACGGATTATCAGTTGGCATATCCCTGTTGCAATGCTTGTTAGCATAACAGTGCTCGCCACGCTTTTTTATGCCAGCGACCCAAGCCACTTCGCTTCACCCCTGTTTCACCTAACCACGGGTGCAGCAATGTTCGGTGCATTTTTCATTGCCACTGATCCCGTCTCAGCGGCGACCAGCCGCCGAGGAAAACTATTTTTTGGCGCAGGGATTGGCGCGTTGGTGATGATTATTCGCACGTTTGGCGGCTACCCCGATGCAGTGGCATTTGCCGTTTTACTGATGAACTTATGTGTACCGCTATTGGATATCTATACCGTGCCACGCCCTACGGGCCAGCCTAAAGCACAGCAGCATGCCAAGCACGGTGGCTCACCATGACGCCCCGCCAAGCCATGCTACGCGGCGCTTTCGCCTTAGGAATGTTCTCACTGGTCACCGCAGGTAGCGTTGCGTTAACCCGGGCGGTGACTGCCGAGCGTATCGCTGATCATCAGCTAGCCTACCAACACCGCCAACTGCAGGATGTATTGCCTGGCGCATTAACAGATATAGCGGTTCAAACGGTTTTAGATGGCGTATTCAAGCTCCCTAACCCAGAACAGCTGGGGCACCGCGAACCTCAACAAGGATGGTACGTCCAGCGCGGTCAACAGCGGGTCGTCATTCTGCCGGTTGTTACTCGCCAAGGTTATAATGGCGAAATTCGGCTACTGGTGGGCATTGACCAGCAGCAACGCATTACCGGTGTACGCGTTACACAACACAAAGAAACGCCTGGGCTTGGCGATGACATTGAGCGCCAGCGTAGTGACTGGATAACCACGTTTAACGGTTTGAGTTTAAATAGCCTGCCGCCGGGAGGATGGGCCGTACGTAAAGATGGTGGCAACTTTGACGCTTTTACGGGCGCCACCATTACGCCACGCGCAGTCGTTAACGCCGTCCATCGTGCACTGAGCTATGTCTCCGAACGTGTCGCCGAAAACGCCACCGAAACAGAACTCCCTATCACCTTCGAAGAGTCCAGCCAATGAGTCAGTGGCGCGAACTAGCCCGAAACGGCCTATGGTCGAATAACCCTGCTCTCGTTCAGTTACTGGGACTATGCCCCTTACTGGCTGTTAGTGGTAGCGTTGTCAATGCACTGGGATTGGCATTCGCTACCCTGCTTGTCATGGTGGGTGCTAGCACGACTATTTCACTGATTCGCCACCAGGTTCCCAGCGCAGTAAGACTGCCTGCCTTTGTTATGGTGATTGCCGCTTTCGTGACCTGCGCTGAGCTTTTAATGGCTGCATTTGCCTATTCGCTTTACCAAGTATTGGGAATTTTTATTCCGCTGATTGTCACTAACTGCGCCATTTTAGGGCGTGCCGATGCGTTCGCTTCCCGCCAGCCAGTTATTCCGGCTGCCATTGATGGCTTTATGATGGGTCTCGGGTTCGGTGCCGTCTTGATCCTGCTCGGGGCACTTCGCGAGTTGCTTGGGCAAGGCACGCTGTTTAGCGATATGGTGCTGCTATTTGGGCCTATTGCCAGCAACTGGCAACTCACCTTCGTAGATGATTATCAGTTTTTGTTTTTCGTACTGCCACCCGGGGCTTTTTTCGTTGCGGGGCTATTGATTGCGTTAAAGAATGTAATTGATCAACGCCGTAGCGCTCGCGTGCAACCTGCTCAAGCAGTGCCCCGAACAGATCGTCGAGTCCGTGTTACTGGCACTATCAAATAACCAAGAGAGCATCCGATGAATGCCCAAAAGCGTCATGAAATTTTTGCTCGCCTACAGGCGGAGAACCCCCATCCCACGACTGAGCTAAACTGGAGCACGCCCTTTGAGCTGCTAGCCGCGGTGCTGCTGTCTGCTCAAGCGACGGACGTTGGTGTTAACAAGGCCACTGATAAGCTGTTCCCTGTGGCTAATACGCCGCAAGGGATTATTGACCTGGGTATCGATGGGCTAAAGAGTTACATCAAAACCATCGGGCTGTTTAACACTAAAGCCGAAAACCTGATGAAAACCTGTCACTTGCTGATCAATCAACATGGCGGCGAGGTGCCTGAAACACGCAAAGCGCTGGAAGCCTTGCCGGGGGTAGGCAGAAAAACCGCTAATGTGATTCTAAACACCGCGTTTGGTCAACCCACCATCGCCGTAGACACGCACATTTTTCGAGTTTCTAACCGCACGGGTATCGCCAAAGGCAAAGATGTCGTTGAGGTTGAGCAAAAGCTACTACGCCATGTTCCCAACGCATTTAAACAGGACGCCCACCACTGGCTGATTCTTCATGGGCGCTATACCTGCATTGCCCGCAAACCACGCTGCGGCAGCTGCATTGTTGAAGACCTGTGCGACTATAAAGACAAAACCGAACTTGCTTAAGCCCATTGGTTGTTAACGTGAGCAAGGCGGGGGCTCGGCCAACAATTCCGTGATCAGTGCCCCATCAAAAGCGCACGGTAAGCGCGACGCCATTCGGGCCACTGCCACTGCTGGGTATTCAACAGTGCGGGTTGGCTAGCGGGGTCGGTTAACCAAGCGTGCAGTCGTTGGTAAAGCCCCTCTTGCGTGCCATCAAAGCGATAATTGTTAGGATAGAGTTCGGGGAAACACAGCCTGTTGGGTACTAGCGGAATCGCCCCGCGCTGGGCGGCTTCCATAATGGCTAACCCCTGAAACTCATGCCACGTGGTGGAGACCACAATACCACCGCCCGTTAGCAACGCTCGGTACTCCGCTTCTGGCTGTGGCCCCCAGCAAATCGTGTGCGCCGCCAAACGTTCTTCTGCCTCATCAAAAATGGCAGGCACATCCCGAAAGCGCTGCCCAAGCACCGCAAGCTCAAAAGGAACCTGCTGCTCACTCAGCTTGAACAGCACTGCAAAGAAATCCTCGGGATTTTTATCGTACTCCCAGCGATGATTCCAGATAATCCGCCGTGGGTGTGCGTTAGTTGGGGAAGCTTTACCTGATGGCATTATTGGCACGGGCAACACTTTTGCGTGTTGGCGTAAGCGCTCTAACGGCTTAGCTGCTGGCAGATTTTCAGGCATTTTTTTTAACAGCCGCCGCGCGCCGTCGAAAAAAGAGTCGCGGTTGTAAGCGGTATTAAACACCAACGTATCCGCCGCCAACGCCGCGTACAAATTGACCATTTTGGCCTCTACCTGGGGAATTTGATCGCTAGACTCTGGGTAGGCAAACTGGTTTTCATGAAAGTAAACAATCTTTCTGGCACGCCCTAAATGAGGGAATAAGCCAACCAGCGTGGCAATATCGACCATCGAAGTGGCTAACACAACCTCATAGGATTCACTCAGTGTCTCGTACTCTTTTAACCACCAACTCAATGGGTTACCGCGAATTCGCCACGAGAAATGGCGTGGTGGCAAGCTAAGCAACGTCCAAGAGACATCATTTACTTCGGCCATCAGACTTTGTGCCCAATAGCGATGACTAACAGCTTCATAAGCAGACAATAATAAAACGCGCATAAACACCTTAATAAAAAGCCCACTAAGCGAAGTAAACAGCAGCCACTTGATGAGAGACATGACGAGCATTCGGCCAAGGTCGTCTTGGCCTAACCTGTCGCGCTACATACACTCTAATCAAACACCTAACAACGACCCCTTTAGGGAGGGCATCATGGCCAAAGTACTCGTGGTCGACGACGAGCCCAATATTGTACTGTCTCTGGAATTTTTAATGGAGCAGGCAGGCTTTCAAGTTGTCACCGCCTACGACGGAGAAGCCGCACTCGAACGTATCAACGATTCCGCCCCCGACCTGCTACTGCTAGATATCAGCCTGCCCGGAATCAGCGGTTTTGATGTTCTAGAGCATCTTCGTCGTTCAGAAGCGACGGCCCAACTACCGGTCATTATGCTGACCGCCCATGGGCGAGATATCGAACGCGAGAAAGGTTTAGCGCTAGGGGCTGATGACTACATCACCAAACCGTTTTCGACCCAGTCGCTAATTGAAAAAGTTAAATCACTGCTCAATGGTAACCCACAATGACCCGTGACGGGCTCCCTAAACGTCAGCGACTCATTGGCCTATGGCTGCTGCTAAGTGGTATCAGTTTGCTGGGGGGCGCTATTTTTGCGGCGTGGCTGGATGCTCAGCTTTCGCCTACTGGCCCTACCCGTGTCGCGCTCTGGTTGGGCAGTTTTTCCGGCGGTGCGACGATATTTTTAGTTGGCCTGCTACTAGAACGCATGCTGTTCACCCCTCTACGCCATTTACAGGTTCAGCTGGCCAGATTAGTGGCAAACCCAGATGCTCGTGATGAACACCCGCCAGAAGGCTGGCTGAAAGGGCTTGGCCCTGACCTACGAAGGGTGCGTGAGAGTTGGCGCATTGACCGCAATCAATTAGCTACGGCTCATGCCGATGGCGCACGTAGCGCCGCAAAAATACGTCGCGAATTAGAAACGCTGCTGCAAGTACTCGAAACCCCCTTATTACTATGTGACCACCACCGCCGTTTGATGCTATTCAACCAGGCCGCGGAAGATTTCTTTGTCGATAATACGGCGTTGGGCTTGGGTAAACGCTTAGAGGCGCTGCTGCCCGTTGCCAGCCTGCAACAAGCGCTTAGCCAACTTCCCGCGGATGGTTCGCCCCGCGAACTGCTTGCCCCCTGTGATAACCGCTGGTTAAAGGTCGTGCTACGTCGAGTTCCTGGCAGTGATGGAGAAACACTACTAACGTTTAGCGATGCAACCGCGTCCTGGTCAAATGAAATGGGGGTTAGAGCAGAACTCGCCACCAAGCTACCCCTACTACGCCAACATACGGCAAGCCTGACCAGTGCAGCGGATGCACTGATACAACTGCGCCATAACGGTGCGGAGAACCCTATGTTACGTCAGCGGTTCGAGCAGGTAATCCAAGAGGAAGGCGCCACCCTGGGTGATAATGTTGGCCAAATCGGGCAGCTATTGGATGATTTGCAACATCAAGGTGAGCGCTTGACTCCCATGTGGTCGAATGACTTCTGGCAAGCCCTGGATGAACGCTTAGATCCAGCGCATCGACTCATCACCCCTGTTGGCATGCCTGCCTGGTTTAAAGGCGACGCACCGGCGCTGATTGTTCTGTTTGATTCCTTAGTGAAGCATCTTAACTCTCACCTGCCGGTTAGCCATTTTGAAGGTGAGATATGCCTTGGCAACAAGCGGGTTTATTTGGACTTAATTTGGCAAGGCAGCCCCTTGCCAGAGCATGAACTAGCGAAATGGCGTCGCCAGCCCCTGCCATCGCTACCGCTTAATCCGCTGGTGTCTGACGTACTGCGCCAGCATGCGAGCGACATTTGGAGCCTTGCTGACGATGATGCTATTCATGCGCGCCTGCGCCTGCCGCTACCAGCTATGGAGCGCGTTGGAGCGCCTCGAGAAACCGCACCTCCGCGACCAGAGTTCCATGATTTCGGCATCGCTGACCTGCCGCCACCCGATGAGGAATTGGCGAACCGCACATTACGTAGCCTAGAAGTGGTTGCGTTTGATACCGAAACCACCGGCCTAGAGCTACGCCGAGGGGATACGGTGATTAGCCTGGGGGCTTGTCGGGTGGTCAATGCGCGGCTGTTGGCTAGCGAGGTCTTTGATCAAAAAGTCGATCCGAAACGTCCAATCCCCCCTGCCAGTACAGCCATACACGGATTGACAGATGCTGATGTGGCCGGTGCACCGCCCCTTGATATTGTCCTAACGCGCTTTCGCGATTACGTCGGTGAAGCGGTTTTATTAGCCCATAATGCCGCGTTTGATATGCTCGCCATTACTAACAAAGGGGTTGTCTTTGACTTGCCTGTCATCGATACCTTATTAATCTCAAGGGCATTAGACGAAGCGTTAGATGGGCATGATTTAGATACGCTGGCACAACGCTACGACCTGACGTTCCCACCAGGCACTCGCCACACGGCGCTTGGGGACGCCCGTGTAACCGCTGAGTTATGGCTAGCGTTGTTACCCCGGCTTGAAGCACGTGGCGTGGACACGTTAGAGCAGCTGTTGGCGCTGCAGGCCAACGCGTTTGATCGCCAGGATGCCAGCGCCTCATGAAACATCCAGGCTCACGGCAAATCGAGCGTTTAATAGCCTTATTCGCCCTAGCAATACTGCTCTTCAGCCCCCCGCTGATTATCATGGTTGACCGGCTCACCTCTTTGAGCATGAGCTGGTTACCGCTTTATCTGTTTATTGCTTGGGGCGCGATAATTGGCCTCACCGCCTGGTTAATGGAACAACGTTCGGGACGCTGATCATGCGTACAGATGCAGTGATTCTAGGAACGGCATTTGGCTATTTGGCGCTGCTGTTTGTCGTCGCCGCGTGGGGGGACCGACGTGCCGAGCAGGGCCGATCATTAATTGGCTCGCCTACGGTATATGCGCTATCAATTGCCGTTTACTGCACCGCATGGACGTTCTATGGCAGCGTGGGACGCGCAGCAGACCATGGCCCCAGCTTTCTGCTTATCTATCTTGGCCCAACCCTGGCGATGCTTCTCGCCCCTGTCGTCATTCGCAAAATGGTGCGCATCGCATCCCGTCAGCGCATCACTTCTATTGCTGATTTTATTAGTGCTCGTTATGGCAAAAGCACCAGCTTAGGCGCACTCGTTGCATTAATGGCCCTCATTTGTATAACGCCCTACATTGCACTGCAGTTAAAAGCGATCACCGTTAGCCATGCGGTACTGGTGAACTATCCCAATACCGCGGATGCCACCCTGGTTGATGAGCGTTTCTGGCTAGACAAATCGCTTTGGGTCGCCTTAGTGCTTGCGGTATTTATTATTCTTTTCGGCACCCGCCATCTCGATGCCAGTGAACGACATGAGGGAATGGTCGCTGCTATTGCCTTGGAATCACTGGTGAAGCTAATTGCGTTTATGGCCGTCGGTATTTTTGTAGTGTTTGTGTTGTATGAAGGCCCCAGCGCGCTATTCGCCAGCGTCGCCACGATGCCAGAAATAGCGGACAAAATGGGGTTGGAAAGCGTACCAGGCGTTGCCACTGGCTGGGTCGGAATGCTAATACTCGCCTTTCTGGCTTTTTTAACCCTGCCTCGTCAGTTCCAGGTGTTGGTTGTCGAAAACGTCGATGAACAGCATTTAGCCAGGGCGAGCTGGTTATTTCCGCTTTATATGTTGCTCATCAACCTGTTTGTTATTCCTATCGCCTTTGCTGGCCTTCTGTTAGGTGCTGGCGCGGGTGATTCCGATAGTTTTGTGCTGACACTGCCCCTTTCTGCAGGGCTTGAAGGATTACCCTTGCTGGTATTTATAGGCGGTCTTTCAGCAGCTACCGGCATGGTGATTGTTGAAACGATTGCTCTTTCTACCATGGTGAGTAACCAGCTCATTATGCCCTTACTGCTAAGAACACAACGCCTTCACCTGAGCACGTCCGGCGAGTTGGCAGGTTGGCTGTTGGGCATTCGACGAATTGCCATTGTGCTGATTCTACTGCTTGGCTATCTATATCATGCGCTGATTGGTGACTCTTACAGCCTTGTCACTATCGGGCTTGTCTCCTTTGCTGGAGTCGCACAATTTGCCCCAGCCCTGCTGATTGGCCTTTACTGGCGTGGCGCAACTCGCCAAGGAGCTACCGCTGGCTTAATCGCAGGCTTTTTAGTCTGGTGCTATACGTTACTGCTGCCGGGTTTTGCCCAATCCGGTTGGTTAGATGCAACATTTCTAACTCAGGGGCCATGGGGCATTGCATGGCTGATGCCTTACCACTTATTTGGCCTGGAAGATTGGGATATTTACTCCCACGCACTGCTGTGGAGTATGCTGGCAAATGTTGGCTTACTGATTGGCGTGTCACTTTTTAGCCGCCCTACGCCACTTGAGCAAACCCAAGCCGCCCTTTTCACTGGCGCCTTACACCCTAACTTGCAAACGACCTCGTTATGGAGAGGACAGACGACTCAAGGCGCCTTAAAAGAATTACTTATTCGCTACCTTGGCAATCAAGTCACCCATCGGGTGTTTAACCAAAGCATTAATAAAAGCGACTACCGCTCAGACGAACCGGCAACAGCCGATCTAATTACCCGTTCAGAGCAGGCGCTGGCAGGCTCACTTGGCAGTGCATCAGCGCGCGTACTGATCAATTCAGTGGTACGCGGAGAAGCACTGGATCTTGAGTCGATTTTGAGTATTTTAGACACCACGTCACAAACCCTGGAGTACAACCGTCGGCTAGAGCAAAAATCACAACAGTTAGTCGCCGTCAGTGACGAGCTACGCAGTGCCAATGAACAGCTGCGCGAGCTTGACCGCTTGAAGGACGAGTTTGTCGCCATGGTAAGTCATGAGCTTCGAACCCCGCTAACCTCGATACGCGCGTTTGCCGAAATATTACGCGATAGCGATCAACTACCCGATGAAAAACGCCAACATTTTCTGGGCGTTATTGTCCATGAGAGCCAGCGTCTTTCGCGTTTAATCGAAGAAATTCTTGACCTTGCGCGCTTAGAAAGCGGTCGCCTGACGCTTCATCCTGTTCCCCTCGACCTAGCTGCCCTAGCGAGGCAGAGCATCGATGCGGTTGCCCGCTTACATGAAGATCGAGGTATTACCCTGGATATCAGTTTAGCGGCTGACCCCGCCATGGTGGTCGGTGACCAAGACCGCTTGGAGCAAGTCATTATTAACCTGCTCGATAACGCCAGTAAGTTTGCTGACCGCCAGCAGCCTCAAGTGCGGCTGGCACTTTATCGGCACCGCAATCATTTTCGTTTAAGCGTTGAAGATAACGGACCAGGTATCAGCGCTGACGAACGTGAACGCGTGTTTGAGAAATTTCATCAAATACAGCAAAGCGGCGAGACGCCGCGCGGACGCCCCAAAGGTAGCGGCCTTGGCTTGCCTATCAGTCGAGGCATTATTGCTCACCTTGGTGGAAGACTTTGGGTGGAAGATGCTAAAACGCTGGGTGGCGCATGCTTAACCCTAGAGCTGCCGGCAGCCCCTAAGGAGTCAACTCTAGATAACTCTTCGCAGCTTACGGGGGAATAGCCGTTATAAGCGCTTTACTTGGTTAACAAACGCTTTGATTTGCTGTAAATCAAATTTCAGCAGTAGCCGCTCATCATCATGAAGACGTCGCAGGTCCACCCAGCCGTCGGCTGTCTGCTCATGGGACTTATTGTGGCGTTGCTGCTCTAAAAGCAAGTGCTGCATACGCTTAAAAGCGGCTATCAGTAAGTTCGCCTGCTCCTTCGTCAATGCACGAGTGAAATGGGCGAGTGCCGTTAACCGTTCACGTGTGCCTATCTCACTTCGCTGGTAGCGCACACAGAGCAATCGAGCAGCGCTTATTAGAGGCATCAATCCTTGTCGCTTAAGATCGATTGCTTGGTCATAGGGAGCCGCTAGCCCAGGATGTGAAGCAATGCGACCAAACCGGTCAAGCGCCACCGGCAGCTCATCTAACAACGCCGCCATTTCATTCATGAACAAAGACGCGCTTGAGAGAGTTGAACGCACCCGTTGGCCTAACGTTTGTGCGAGCTCAGGGTTCCCTGCCACAGGATAAAAATCGAGCCATATATTGGTTTGCTGTACCCGCTTAACCTGACGATCCGAACTCCAAATTACAAATTGCTGCTGCCATTCGCTCAAGCGCTTGCGCCACATTGGCCAACGCGCCATGACATGGCCACGGCAAAGCGGAATGCCCGCTTCATCTAAGCGTTGTGTAAAACGTTCGCCTAACGCCTGAAAGTAGCCATCAATTTCAACGTGTCGAGTGTCAGGATAGTCGTCAATAATCAGCGCATTGTCCTGGTCAGGGCCCAGCAAGCTTTCAAAGCGTGCCGCCGAGCCGAGCGTAACAACACAGTAATCCACCGGCGGCTTCCCCCACCCTTGCGCCTGCATCTCATCTAGCGCGGCGGCAATCGATTGACGATAAAGCCAAGCGATGTGGTCGCTAATGAGTTCGCTAATACGCCAAGCAGGCAAGTCATAACGCAGCAATGTCTCAACAAAAGAGAGCTGTGCGGCATAGGCGTCAGATAAGGATGGATTAAATAGAGAGGTATTCGTGTAAAAATCGCGAAGTGGAGCACTTAGCGCCGAGATATCCAATGAGCCATGATGACATACCAAGGAGCGCCAAGGGGAAGCGCGGTATATCATGTGCATACTCCGCTCCTCAACTAAACGAAAAGCTTGCTAGGCTTCACTAGCATTACGAGGATCAGCCGTAAACATCTCCTCACCCACTTCATCAATAAAGCGCTGCGCTTTAGCGACCATCATCGCATCACAGGCTTCACGACCTGGCAGCATGTCAGAGCGTTCAAAGCGGTGCTCGTGAGTAACGCCCTCGCCATCCAACTTACGGATCCAACCGCTAACGCGAAATTGTCCGCTTTGGTTATCAGGCTGAGACACAATTAAATACTCTTTATATTCAACTGGCTCGGCCGCTTTGGTGCCTCCTTCCGAGGCGCCAGCCCCCGCGCCACCCAACAGGCCAGAAAATAGTTTTTTAAACATTCGGACTCCTTCGCAATAAAAGCGGCCAGACTTAGTCTGACCGCTTAGCATGCTTAGCTCTGTTGACGACCTTTACCGGCAGCAATCCGTAGACGCAATGCATTCAGCTTAATAAAGCCTTCTGCGTCTTTTTGATCGTACGCGCCCGCATCGTCTTCAAACGTTGCAATCGACTCATCAAACAACGACTGCTCAGACTTACGCCCTACAACCGTTGCATTGCCTTTATAGAGCTTCATGCGAACAACGCCCGCGACGTTTTTCTGTGTTTCGTCGATCGCCGCTTGTAGCATACGACGCTCTGGGCTCCACCAATAACCGTTGTAGATCACTTCAGCGTATTTAGGCATTAGTTGATCTTTCAAGTGCGCTTCTTCACGGTCAAGCGTCAGCGACTCAATGGCGCGGTGAGCACGCAGCATGATCGTGCCCCCTGGTGTTTCATAGCAGCCACGGGACTTCATACCGACATAACGGTTTTCAACGATATCCAGGCGGCCAATACCATTATCGCCACCTAGTTTGTTAAGTTTTTCAAGCACTTCATGAGGCTTAAGCGCTTCACCATCAATAGCGACGATATCGCCATTCTCAAACGTCAGCTCTACATAAGTCGGCTGCTCAGGTGCTGCTTCAGGAGAAACACTCCAACGCCACATGTCCTCTTCTGCTTCGGCCCATGGGTCTTCCAGAATGCCGCCTTCATAAGAAATGTGCAGCAGGTTGGCATCCATGGAGTACGGTGATTTTTTCTTTTTATTAGAAAAATCAACGGGAATATTGTGCTCTTCGCAGTAGGCCATCAACTTCTCACGCGACGTGAGATCCCACTCGCGCCAGGGCGCAATAACCTTTACGCCAGGCTTGAGTGCGTAGCCACCCAGTTCAAAACGAACCTGATCGTTACCTTTCCCCGTTGCACCGTGAGAAATGGCATCAGCGCCCGTCTCATTAGCAATTTCAATCAAGCGCTTAGCAATCAACGGACGAGCGATAGAAGTGCCGAGCAGATACTCGCCTTCATAGATGGTGTTCGCTCGGAACATTGGGAATACATAATCGCGAACAAATTCCTCGCGCAGATCTTCGATATAGATCTCTTTAACACCCAGTGCTTGAGCCTTAGCGCGTGCGGGCTCGACTTCTTCACCTTGACCGATGTCGGCTGTAAAGGTCACTACCTCGCAGTTGTAGGTCTCTTGCAACCACTTAACGATAACGGATGTGTCCAGGCCGCCTGAATACGCCAGCACAACCTTTTTGACATCGGACATTCTTTGCTCCTTGTTCATGAAAAGTAGTTCACCCAACGACACCGCGCTGAGCGCAGTGCAATAACATAAACTACGAGTATAGCGCTCTCAATGCTCAGCGAATACCGTCAACGACGCCTAAGGGGTAAAGCTGCTAGAATCATAGCCAACAAAGGGGTTGCTTTAACCGCTTATTCTAACTACTTACTCGCTTTACTAAGGAGAGCTGCATGAGCGAGGCATTTGCCCGCGAATTGATGGCCCAGCGTTTTCGCAGTTATCTGCCGGTTGTCATTGATTTAGAAACGGGTGGGTTTAACGCCCAAAGTGACGCAGTACTCGAAATTGCTGCCGTGACGCTCACCATGGACCCTGACGGTAATTTATTACCCGACGCCACTTACGCGTATCACATTCATCCGTTTGAAGGCGCGAACGTTGAGCAATCTGCCCTTGATTTCACCGGCATTAATCTAGATGACCCACTGCGTCGCCAAGTGGCGCTAAGCGAATCTGAAGCGCTAGGTGAAATTTTTCGCCCCATCCGCAAATCAATCAAGGCACATGGGTGCTCACGGGCAATATTGGTTGGTCATAATGCTGCCTTTGATCATGGCTTCCTAAATGCGGCGGCGAACCGCTGCAGCGTAAAACGGAATCCGTTTCACCCTTTTTCCAGCTTTGACACAGCAACCCTGGCAGGTTTTGTGTACGGCCAAACAGTGCTTGCTCGTGCGTGTCGAGCGGCAGGTATCGAGTTTGATAACAAGTCCGCCCACTCGGCACGCTACGATACCGAGCGCACAGCAGAACTCTTCTGTGCGATGGTTAACCGCTATAAAGACTTAGGCGGCTGGCGGCTGGCTCAGCAGGAACAGGAACTAGACGACAGCGAGTAATGAGCCTCCAAGATGCACCCACAGTGGCTTTGCGCTAAACTTCGCGGCTGCAGGCCAAGCGTTTGCACGATATTTCTACGTAAGCGTGTCATTAGTGGTATGCGTGCCATTAGTGCGCGCTGCTTAATGCACGATTATGAAAACAAGCAAAGGGGCGTCGTTTCCCTTTGCTTGACTACTTGTTTTAACTACCCGTTTTCAGGAGATGAGACGTTTCCATGGCCCAGCATAATGCCTTTTACGCCCAGTCCGGTGGCGTTACCGCCGTCATCAATGCCAGCGCCTGCGGCGTTATCGAAGCTTGCAGACAAGCGCCCGACCAGATTGGCAAGGTATATGCCGGTCATAACGGCATTATCGGTGCCTTAACGGAAGATCTCATCGATGTGACACAAGAGAGCGATGAATCGATTGCTGCCTTGCGCCATACGCCTGGCGGTGCCTTTGGTTCCTGCCGCTATAAGCTGAAAGATATTGATACCCACCGTGCTCAATACGAACGCTTAATCGAAGTCTTCAAAGCCCACGATATTCGCTACTTCTTCTACAATGGCGGCGGTGATAGCGCAGACACCTGCCTTAAAGTGTCCCAACTGTCTGAAAAGCTAGGCTACCCGCTAACCGCGATTCATGTGCCGAAAACCGTTGATAACGATCTGCCTATTACTGATAACAGCCCGGGATTTGGTAGCGTTGCCAAATATATTGCCACCTCTACCCGTGAAGCATCGCTGGATATCGCGTCTATGTGCGCCACATCCACTAAGGTATTCGTCCTTGAAGTGATGGGTCGTCATGCTGGCTGGATTGCAGCAGCGGGCGGTTTAGCGGGAGAAGGCGAAGGCGAACCGCCTCACCTGATTATCTTTCCTGAAGTATCGTTTGACCGTAAAGCGGTCATGGCGCGCGTTGAAGAGTGCGTTCAGAAGTACGGTTATTGCGTCATCGTTGTCTCAGAAGGCGCACGCTATGAAGATGGCACTTTCCTTGCCGATGCGGGCAATACAGATGCCTTTGGGCACCGCCAACTAGGCGGCGTAGCACCAACGCTGGCAGGGATGGTGAAGCAAGACCTGGGTTATAAATACCACTGGGCAGTTGCTGATTACTTACAGCGTGCAGCGCGCCACTTGGCTTCTAAAACCGACGTTGAACAAGCCTATGCAGTGGGCCGCGAGGCGGTAACATTAGCACTTGCAGGCAAAAATGCCATGATGCCCGCCGTACGCCGTATTTCACAGGACCCCTATCAGTGGGATGTCATCTCGGCGCCGCTGTCACAAGTGGCTAACCAAGAAAAATTCATGCCACGGGATTTTATTAGCGAAAATGGTTTTGCGATTACACCCGCCTGCCGAGCCTATCTCTCTCCGCTCATCCAGGGTGAGGATTTCCCTCCGTTTGAAAACGGTCTGCCTAAAGTAGCTAAGCTAAAGCTCGCAAAAGTGGAACAAAAACTGCCTAAATTCACGCTGTAAATAGTTAGCGTGTTATAAAAACGGGGCGATGAAATCATTCATCGCCCCGTTTTTTTATGGTTAGCGTTTATTAATTGAGCAGCTTTAAGCTTTTAGCGCAATAACCAGGAAAGCACCAATAAGAGCAGCAGAATACCCGCCACCCCCTGCCAAAAACGCCGTGACTCTTGGCGAGGCTCCTCACGGCTGGGCACGCGCCCCAACGGGACTCTTAAGGCATGCAGAAATTCGGAGAGCCGTCTAAAACGTAGTGCGCGCTGAGGATCTAGCGCACGGCGTAAAGCGTCATCAAGCTCCGTCGATATTTCTGGATTGGTTGTTCGGGCACTACGGTAGCTGAGCTCTTCAAGATCGGTGTGGCTGCGCAGTCGATTAGGCGTCAACGTATAAGGCAATGCCCCTGTCAGCAACCAATAGACCGTTGATGCTAATGAATACTGGTCACTACGCCGACCTACGCTATCACCCAGTGCGTACTCAGGGGCCGTGTGTTCATTAAAACCAATTTGGCGGAGTAGCTCGCCCGAGTGGCGATGGCCATCCACCTCGCGCATGTGGCAGGCGCTGAAATCTGCCAACACGAGTTTGCCGTGGGGGTCGATCAGCACATTATCCGGGGTAATTTGCTGATGAATGATATCGCGATGATGCAACGCTTGAACCGCTTTACCCAGTTGATTAGCGATATCCAGGCGCTGCACCAAACTCGCTTGTGGGTGCCTTTCTGCCCACTGGCGGAGCGTTTCACCTTCAACGTGCTGCATTAAGTAATAAAGGTAACGGCGTGGTCGTGACGACTGCATTACTTTAACGACAAAGGGCGAATTTACACGCTCTACCACCCATTGCTGCAGTAAAAAATGTTCCAGATAGGCATTACGCAAAGAGAGTTCTGGGCTGGGTGCTTTCATCACCATTTCACGCTCTGAATGCACATCACGGACACGATAAACTCTAGATTGCGCATTACGTGACAGCACCGACAGCACTTCAAGCCCATCAAATCGCTCTCCTGGCGTCAGCTCGGGGGGAATAGGCAGGTCACCATAAATAAGCCCTGGGTGATCTTCAGACTCTTCCGGCAGCTCATCAATACGCAGCAGTTGGAAGCAAAATTGATCACCTCCATACCCCCTATCTTGGGCACGCTGCTTTGCTTCGCTCGCCAGGCACTCACAGGCTGCGTCTAGATCACTGGCATTTTGGCGGATCAGACGAACATAATCAGATGGCATTAAGGTGCCACGGACGCCCTGAGTAGTGAAAACAAAAAAGTCGCCCTGTTTAAGCGGTAGATGGGTATAGTCGATATCGACACTTCCATCCATCCCCAAAGCACGTGAGGGGTAACGATAGCCGCCAATATCGGTCACGTGGTCGCGGGTTAGCTGCTCGAACTCAGCGCCTCGCAATCGAAAAACTAACGTATCCCCCATATGAAATAGGTGCGCTTCACGCTCACGAAAGACCATCGCGGATAGCGAAGATACGAAGCTTCCTTCTTTAACATGCTTGCTTTGGCTGTAGCACCAACCATTGAGAGCACGAAGTACCCGGGTGGCCGACGTTTTCGTGTCCCAGTGGTCAGGCGTCGAGTAATAGTCAGCCAAAAAACCGCGAACACTTAAATCACCTGCCTGTTTAGCCAAGGTGTTACGAGAAATCGAGTCACTAATAACTGCGCAACCCCCTTTTACTTTCAACAGCTGCGCATCAGGCAACCGCACCGACATAGAGCTACGGTGTAGACGCCGATCAGGAGCCACAAAGGCTTGGCCATAACTAATTAGTAACTGGGCGTGCGCCAACTCATCCTCCTAGGCTTTAGGCTCTTCATGGGAACCACACAGCGGTTATGATACACGCTGATCAAGGGAAGCGATGCCCGCCAAACGTCGTGATAGCGAAAAACGACGCTTATTTTTGGATTCATCGTCATTGTTAGCGGCACACACCTATGTCGCATTGGTAATCCACTAGCCAACTTCGTATAATTCTCCGCCATTAATGCAATGCATCAACTGCTTAGCCTTCGCACTAAATAAGCCAAGCCAAGGAATAAACGATGAACTTCGATAACATCCCCGCTGGAAAGGATCTGCCCAACGATATTTACGTGGCGATTGAAATTCCCGCTAATCACGCGCCGATTAAGTATGAAATCGATAAAGATATGGGTGCCCTTCTGGTTGACCGCTTCATGGCAACCCCCATGTTCTATCCGGCTAACTACGGCTTTATTCCCCACACCCTGGCCGATGATGGCGACCCGCTGGATGCCTTGGTAGTTACCCCCCACCCTGTGGCTCCGGGCAGCATCATTCGCGCTCGCCCTGTTGGCATTTTGAATATGACCGACGAAGCAGGCGAAGATGCAAAATTGGTATGCGTCCCGCATCCCAAGCTGAGCACTCTGTATGATGATGTTCAAGAAGTGACTGATCTTCCTGAACTGCTACGTCAGCAAATCGCTCACTTTTTCGAGAACTATAAAGACCTCGAAAAAGGTAAGTGGGTGAAAGTAGAGTCTTGGGAAGGTGTTGAAGCGGCACGCAAAGCGATTGAAAAATCAGTCGCGGCTTACCAAAAAGCTTAACCTATCGGGTTGAGCAATAACGCCAGACCGCGCTCCCTCTTAAAGGCTGCCCATGTGGCAGCCTTTTCTGTTATCGGCCATTTAATCCTGAAACCTCAGCTTTTAACATTAACGGAGCATGAAGAAGCGCGTCACGTCACCGCAGCATCTACGCTGACATCACAAGGTAGGATATGCTATTTCAAAATTCCCCTGATACGTCTGCGTAAGGATACTTCGTGTTGTCTTTTAAGCGTTTAAGTCTGTTACTGTTACTCTGCTGGCTTCCTCTGCTAGCCCACGCCCAGTGGTTTTCCTCTTCCAGTAATCAAAGCGATTTTTTACCTGTTCTAGAAGCCTTTCAGCCTACCGCTTGGCATGACGGCAGCGCCATTTATATTGGTATCGATATTGCGGACGACTATTATTTATACCGCCACCAATTTAGCATTAGCAGCACAACGGACGCTGTCTCCCTTGATGAACCGCTACTTCCGCAAGGAACATTCACAACTGATGAATTCATGGGCGATGTGTATGTTTTTCGCGACCGATTAGTCTTTGAAACCCCATTTACCCCTTCCTATAGCGGCCCGATCAATATTGAACTGACGTTCCAAGGCTGTGCCGACGCAGGCCTTTGCTATCCGCCGGAAACCGTATCGCTTGACGCCTCAGAGTCATCTCCCCCCACGGCCTTTGCTGACTGGGACGCTGCAGATCAAGCACTGTCAGGCGCTAAAGGCAGCGATGACCAGCAAATTAGTCAAACCGCGGGCACAAATAGCAACACTGAATTTTCAGCCCCACAAAGCGAAGACAGCCGCTTTAGCGCATTGCTCGGCAGCGCCAGCCTCCCTCTTGCCTTAGGGTTATTTTTTATCGCTGGACTGGGCCTTACTTTCACGCCCTGCGTACTACCGATGGTGCCTATTTTGTCTTCAATTATCGTAGGACAAAAACCAACTCGGCCCCGAGCGTTTGTACTCTCAGCCAGCTATGTTTTGGGCATGGCATCAACCTACGCGTTAGTCGGTGTGTTGATGGGTCTGTTTGGCGCAGGCTTAAATCTTCAGGCCCACCTGCAATCAGCGCCGGTGCTAGTTACCTTTGCTGTTCTATTTACGCTATTTGCCTTAGCTATGTTCGGGGCGTTTGATTTAAGAGTTTCGCCGCGACTGGCCGCTAAAATTGACGGCTGGCAAGCACGTGCACAGCAAAGCGGTCCTGCAGGCCTAGCCCTCGCAGGCGCTCTATCAGTATTAGTGGTTTCCCCCTGTGTAACGGCTCCACTTGCCGGTGCGTTAGTGTTTATTTCCTCGACAGGAAACGCTGCCATGGGCGGAGCTGTTTTATTTGCACTAGGCCTAGGCATGGGTGTGCCACTGCTATTAGTGGGTACCTTTGGGGCAACGCTGCTACCCCGCTCAGGCGCTTGGATGAACGGCGTTAAAATTGCTTTTGGATTGCTGTTACTGGGCGTTGCCATTTGGATGGTTGAGCGATTAGTGCCGCCTTCGATGGCGCTTTTACTCTGGGCAGCGCTGGCCATAGGTAGCGCACTCATGCTGGGCGCCTTAAATATGAATCAGCCACAAGGTTGGCCTAAAGCACGACAAACATTAGGGCTGATGCTACTGGCATGGGGCATTGCTCTTGTCATTGGCGCTGCTCAGGGCGGCAGCAACCCATTGCGCCCCTTAACGGCATCCAGCTCCTCAACGGACAGCGGCACGCCGCAAGCAACGCTTGCTTTTCAGCAAGTTGATGAACTGAGCGCACTTGAAACGGCACTCTCTGAAGCCGCGAGTGCCCAACAGCCTGCCTTTGTTAATTTCACTGCTGACTGGTGCATCTCCTGCAAGCTAATGGAGCGCGATGTTTTTCCAGACTCCAATGTGATCGCTGCATTGAACGATTTCCGCCTGATTGAGGTCGATGTCACCAAGACAGATGCTCAAAGTCGGGAACTGCTAAACCGATTTAACTTATTCGGCCCACCAAGCCTGCTTTTTTTTAGCCAGGGCGAAGAAGTGCGAGATGCGCGCATTCAAGGTGAAATAACGGCTACCCAGCTGGTACAACACCTGGAAGCGTTACGGCGCTGGCAACAAGGCTAAGCTTAAGCCTATGGTCACCTTGTGTCGCGAACGTCGTCAAACGGTTGTTTAAATAACCAGCAGCGAGCTTATGCCGACCTCCACTAGACATGCCCGTACTTTTTCGGCAAACTTCGCAGCCATATCTGCTAAAATCCTCATTTTTTAGGACTTAGCACCGGGTAACGTTCAAGATCGTGCAGCGTTCTGTTCATTTTCAAGCAAGGTTTACTGCGCTGTAACGGCGCTCAATGCAGCTGGCGATACGACACCCTCAACTGCATTGTGATTAACTTTCATCACTTTTGGGGCAACAGGTATGGATATTCGTAAAGTTAAAAAACTGATTGAACTCCTCGAAGAATCAAACATTAGCGAAATCGAAATTCAGGAAGGCGAAGAGTCCGTCCGCATCAGCCGCCATCCGAATGGTGCGACATGGCAGCCTCAGCCGATGCCACAGTACGCTCAAATGCCGCCTATGCAGCAGGCGCCCACTCAACCCAGCGCTCCGGCTGCTGAGGCAGAGCCCCAAGGCGTAAGCTATCAAGGTGAAGCGGTTAATTCACCCATGGTAGGCACGTTCTACCGTAGCCCAGCACCGGGCGCAAAATCGTTTGTGGAAGTTGGCGATACGGTTAAGCAAGGCGATACGGTATGTATCGTTGAAGCAATGAAAATGATGAATCAAATTGAAGCCGATCGCGACGGCGTCGTCGAGGCCATCCTAGTGGAAGACGGAGAGCCGGTGGAATTCGATCAACCTATGATCGTCATCGCTTAATCTTTCACAACAACACGGGTGGATTCTCCCATGCTGGACAAGGTACTTATCGCAAACCGCGGCGAGATTGCCCTTCGTATTCTCCGGGCCTGTAAAGAGCTAGGGATTAAAACCGTTGCGGTTCACTCCAAAGCCGACCGTGAATTGATGCATGTTCGCTTGGCCGACGAAGCGGTATGCATCGGCCCCGCTTCCTCAGCGCAGTCGTACTTGAATATTCCTGCATTAATAAGCGCTGCTGAAGTGACAGATTCAAGCGCCATTCATCCTGGTTACGGCTTTCTCTCGGAAAACGCTAATTTTGCTGAGCAGGTTGAGCGCTCTGGCTTTACCTTTATTGGCCCGCGCGCGGAAACTATCCGCCTGATGGGTGATAAAGTTAGTGCCATTGAAGCAATGAAGATTGCTGGCGTTCCTACTGTGCCTGGCTCAGACGGCCCGTTAGGTGACGATGAAGCCACCAACCTAGCCACTGCACGCCGCATTGGCTATCCGGTAATTATCAAAGCGGCTGCAGGCGGTGGTGGCCGCGGCATGCGGGTGGTGCACACGGAAGGCCATCTGCTTTCAGCCATTACTGTCACCCGCACTGAGGCGCACTCAGCGTTCGGCGATGGCACGGTTTACATGGAAAAATTCCTTGAGAAACCCCGCCATGTTGAAGTCCAGGTGCTGGCTGACGGCCAAGGCAATGCTATCCACCTTTACGATCGCGACTGTTCTTTACAGCGTCGTCACCAAAAGGTTCTGGAAGAAGCGCCTGCTCCAGGAATCGATCCGGAAGCGCGTGCAAAGGTACTAGAAGCATGCCGCCAAGCGTGCCTCGAAATTAACTATCGTGGCGCGGGCACCTTTGAGTTTCTGTACGAAGACGGTGATTTCTTCTTTATTGAAATGAATACCCGTGTACAGGTAGAGCACCCTGTCACCGAGATGGTCACAGGCGTAGATATCGTTAAGGAACAGTTGCGCATTGCCTCCGGCCTGCCACTTTCGATTCGTCAAGAAGACGTAAAGATCAATGGCCATGCGTTCGAGTGCAGGATCAATGCGGAAGACTCGCGTACGTTTATGCCCTCTCCGGGCAAAGTCACCCTGTTCCATGCCCCGGGTGGCCTTGGCGTGCGTATGGACTCTCATCTGTACACTGGCTACACCGTACCGCCTCATTATGACTCACTGATCGGCAAGCTAATCACCTGGGGAGCTGATCGCGAGATTGCCCTGACGCGTATGCGCAACGCCCTAGATGAGCTGTTGGTCGAGGGGATCAAGACCAATATTGACCTGCAAAAAGATTTGGTGAGGGATAGTTATTTCCGCCAAGGCGGCGTCAATATTCACTATCTTGAAAAGAAACTCAGTAGCTAATAGCTGTAAAAGCGATATGGATAGCTAATAATGCTCAACGGGGTGGCCATAGCCACCCCGTTATTGTTTTACCTTTGCGTGAATGCACGTACGCAGTGGAGATTGCTAATGCCCTGGCTCCAACTCAAAGCCCACGTTGCTCCAGAACAAGCCGAACTACTCGAAGATCTACTGTTAGAGGAAGGCGCGACGGCCATTGGTCTTCAAGACGCCCACGACGATCCTGTCTTCGAGCCCGAGCGAGGCACTACCCCGCTTTGGCAAGATACCATTCTCACTGGCCTATATGATGACTTAGATGGCGTTGAAGCCATGCTTGAGCGCATTCAAGCCGCCTGGTCTGAGCAAGTCCCCGGCGAACCCTGCCCAGCGATTGAGTATGAACTCTTAGCCGATAGAGACTGGGAAAGAGAGTGGATGGATGACTTTACGCCGTTGCGAATGGGCCAACGACTATGGATCGTACCGAGCTGGCATGAGCCACCAGAAGCAAATGCCGTCAATCTCATTCTCGACCCAGGCCTTGCCTTTGGCACTGGCACCCATCCCACGACGGCTCTTTGCCTGGAGTGGCTGGATAGCCTTGCGGTTAGCGGCAAGTTGGAAGATAAAATCGTCCTGGATGTGGGCTGCGGCTCAGGCATTCTTGCCATTGCCGCACTAAAGTTAGGTGCATCCCACGCCGATGCTACTGATATAGATCCACAGGCACTTCAGGCAAGCCGTGACAACGCAGCGCGCAATCAGATTAGCGACGCACAATTGTCCCTTTACTATCCTGAACAGCTGATCGACGGCCACTACCCAGTTGTCACCGCCAATATTTTAGCGGGACCATTAGTTGAATTAGCCCCAATGATTGCGGGCCATGTCGCGCCCGGCGGACACATAGCATTGTCTGGCATTTTAGCGAACCAAGCGAATGAGGTCTTGCAGGCCTACGAAGCCCAGGGTTTGACAATGGAAGAGCCCACTATTCGTGAAGGGTGGGTTCGCTTATCAGGCTACCGCGCTGTTTAATCTAGCCAACGGCCTTCACCCCATCGCCGAGTAGGCGTATCATACGCCCCCTTGAAACGCCTACTCGGCGATTTTTATCTGTATCGACAGCGCAGCACAATGACCACACAAAACTTTCAGCCACCAATGATAGGGCCTCACCAGTTACCCAACCAAGTTATCTTGGCGCCGATGGCTGGCGTTACCGACCGCCCGTTTCGCCAACTTTGTAGGCGTTTAGGTGCTGGATGGGTGGTCGGCGAAATGGTGACAGCCGACCCCTCTCTTTGGCATACCCGGAAGTCCAAGCTACGCATGGACCACCAAGGCGAGCCCGACCCACGGGTTGTACAAATTGCCGGGGGTGATGCTGAAATGCTTGCCAATGCTGCGCGCCTTAACGCCGAACTAGGCGCCCAGGTGATTGATATCAACATGGGATGCCCGGCTAAAAAGGTCTGCAATAAGGCTGCTGGTTCTGCCCTAATGCGTGATGAAGCCCTAGTAGCCGAAATTCTGGACGCCGTTGTAAAAGCCGTTGATATTCCCGTTACCTTAAAAATCCGCACAGGCTGGTCTGCTGAAGCTAACAATGGCCTACGCATTGCTAAACTCGCGGAATCCGCTGGCATCCAAGCCTTAGCGGTACATGGACGTCATCGAGAGCAGCGCTATACTGGATGGGCTGAGTACGACACTATCGCTGACATAAAATCGCACCTGACGATACCGGTTATCGCCAATGGGGATATTAC
This sequence comes from Halomonas sp. KG2, assembly GCA_030440445.1. NCBI lineage: Bacteria > Pseudomonadati > Pseudomonadota > Gammaproteobacteria > Oceanospirillales > Halomonadaceae > Halomonas > Halomonas sp. KG2. The sequence goes on from CP098528.1 coordinate 2,321,525, forward strand.
CAGCCCTCAAAAGGCCAAAGAGGTCTTGTCATATACAGGTGCCGATGCAGTAATGATTGGCCGCGGAGCGCAAGGCAACCCATGGATATTCGAGCAGATTACCCACTATCTTGCCCATGGAGAACTGCTAACACCCCCGACTCTTGATGAGCGCCGCAATGTTCTCAATGAGCACTTACAAGCTCTGCACACGTTTTACGGCGATACAATGGGTGTTCGCATAGCGCGTAAACACCTCGGTTGGTACTTGAATGAAGACCCGCGCTTCAACGACAAACAGTATTATCTGCTGAAGCAGCAATTTAATGCGCTTGCCACCCCAGCATCGCAATTTGATTGGATTAATGATGCCATGACGCAAGACGCTGCAGAGCGTCTGCTAGCTAAAGGAAGCCATGCTGCATGACTGAACGCGACCTGCTTTCGAACGAGCTCTCTCACCGTCTCTCAGGCACTCTGGCGGACCCCGCCGCGAGCGTACCGCCCCAACCACTTAGAGAAGCGGTTGAGACGGCGATACGCCGTTACTTCGAGCATCTCGATGGCAGCCAGGCAACTGATCTTTATGCGATGGTGATGGCCGAAGTAGAAGCGCCGCTACTTAGCTGCGTAATGGAACATACTGAAGGCAACCAGACCCGAGCCGCGGATGTATTGGGCTTAAACCGTGGCACATTGCGCAAAAAACTTAAGCTCTATGGATTGATTGAAGGTGACGCCCCATAAGGGGCGTTGTCGTTTGTAATTTTCGATGTTAATTCCTTGACTCTGCACACGAGCACTCTAATGGCTGATAGTACTGCTACCCCCGTCCGTCGCGCCCTTTTGAGCGTATCCGATAAAACCGGCATTGTTGAATTCGCCCGCGGTTTAAGCCAACACGGCGTAGAACTTCTTTCAACTGGCGGAACCTTCCGACTGCTTCAGGAAAATTCTGTTCCTGTTAAAGAAGTCTCTGAGCACACTGGTTTTCCTGAAATCATGGATGGCCGTGTAAAAACACTGCACCCCAAAATCCATGGTGGAATTCTGGCACGCCGCGGTCAGGATGATGCTGTGATGGCAGAGAACGACATCACCCCCATCGACATGGTCGTCGTTAATCTTTATCCATTTGCTGCCACTGTCGCCAACCCAGACTGCACATTGGAAGACGCCATCGAAAATATCGATATCGGCGGACCGACCATGGTGCGCGCATGCGCAAAAAATCACGCCTATACCACCATCGTGGTAAATGCTGATGACTATGCTCGGGTACTGGGAGAGCTGGCTGCGCAAGACGGTCAAGTGAGCGCCGCTACCCGCTTTGATCTGGCCGTGAAAGCATTTGAACACACCGCCGGTTATGATGGCGCCATTGCCAATTACCTTGGCCGTAAAGTGACTAGCGAAAACGCAACCTTTGCTCGCACTTTCAACCTGCAATTAGACAAAAAGCAGGACATGCGATACGGCGAAAACCCGCATCAGCAAGCTGCTTTTTACGTGGATCCCCAAGCAAGCGAACCGAGCGTCGCCACTGCAAAAACTCTGCAAGGTAAGCCACTCTCCTTCAATAACGTGGCTGACACAGATGCAGCATTTGAGTGCGTTAAAGCGTTTGATGAAACTGCTTGTGTCATCGTCAAACATGCCAACCCTTGCGGTGTAGCCATTGGCGCTACTGCACTTGAGGCATATGACAAAGCCTTTGCTACCGATCCGACCAGCGCTTTTGGCGGCATTATTGCGTTTAACGTAGCGCTAGATGCTGAAACCGCTCGGGCAATTATTGATCGCCAGTTTGTTGAAGTTATTATCGCACCCGGCGTGAGTAATGAGGCAGTTGCTATCGTGGCAGAGAAGCAGAATGTACGTCTGCTTGATGTCAGTGCCCACTGGCCTGGCGAAACACAGCCTGCGTTTGACTTTAAACGTGTTAACGGCGGACTGTTGGTACAAGAGCGCGACCAGGGCATGGTAACCCGCGAAGAGCTGACCGTGGTTAGCGAACGCGTTCCAACAGAACAAGAACTTCGCGACCTGGGTTTTGCTTGGCGAGTCGCTAAATTCGTTAAATCGAATGCGATTGTATACGCCAAAAAGGGTCAAACAGTGGGTGTTGGCGCAGGCCAAATGAGCCGCGTTTACTCAGCGAAAATTGCTGGCATTAAAGCGGCAGATGAAGGTCTTTCAGTGCCAGGCTCGGTAATGGCGTCAGATGCATTCTTCCCTTTCCGCGATGGTATTGATGCCGCCGCAGCCGCAGGTATTACTGCCGTTATTCAACCCGGCGGTTCCATGCGTGATCAGGAAGTCATTGATGCCGCTAACGAAGCGGGCATTGCCATGGTATTTACTGGCATGCGCCACTTCCGCCATTAATCGCCTCGTCTTGCCATAAAATCAGGCCCCCAACGGATTTCCGATGGGGGCCTGCTTGTTGATAGCGCTGTTTATTTATAGCACTGTTTATTTATAGAACTTGCGCCTGTGCTTAACCTAGATCAATACACAGATATTTTGTCTCAAGGTACTCTTCCAAACCTTGATGCCCACCTTCACGCCCAAGGCCGGACGCTTTAACGCCACCAAAAGGAGCGGCCGCATTAGAAATAAGGCCGGTGTTAATGCCCACCATGCCATACTCAAGTGCATCAGCGACGCGCCAAACGCGACCCAGATCTTGTGAGTAGAAATAGGAGGCTAAACCATACTCGGTGTCATTAGCCATCTCGATAGCAGTTTCCTCTTCATCGAAGGGAAAAACCGCCGCCAGAGGGCCAAAGGTTTCTTCGTGAGCCACCTTCATCTTATCTGTTGCGAAGCTAATCAGCGTCGGAGTAAAGAAGTTTCCACCGAGTGGGTGCGGATGACCACCGAGCAGCAGCTCAGCCCCATTATCGACCGCATCCTGCACATGCTCACTGACCTTTTTGACCGCCTCACCGTCAATCAACGGGCCGATGTTAATATTGGGCTCGGTACCATTACCAACGTACAGCTCACTATTCATAGCAACCGCCAACTTCTCACAGAAGGCGTTAATAACGCTAGACTGCACCAAAAACCGGTTAGTGCATACGCATGTTTGACCAGCATTACGAAACTTCGCGGCCATGGCGCCTTCTACAGCGGCATCAAGGTCTGCATCTTCAAACACGATAAAGGGCGCATTGCCCCCCAGCTCAAGGGATATTTTTTGCACATGCTCGGCCGCCTGCGCCATGAGCTTGCGGCCAACTTCTGTAGACCCCGTAAAGGTGATTTTGCGCACTTTGGGTGACTGAGTAAGTGCACTGGCAATATCTGCAGCACTGCCAGGCACCACATTGAACACGCCACGGGGAATACCTGCTCTTTCCGCCAACATAGCAAGAGCCGTTGCAGAAAATGGCGTTTGGCTTGCCGGCTTAACGACAATTGTACAGCCCGCGGCTAACGCGGCGCCTGCTTTACGCGTGATCATCGCAGCCGGAAAATTCCAGGGGGTAATAGCCCCCACAACACCGACAGGCTGTTTTGTCACTACAATACGCTGGTTTGATTTAGCGGCGGGAATAGTCTCGCCATAAACACGGCGCGCTTCTTCCGCAAACCAACGTAAAAAACTAGCGGCATAGACAATTTCGCCCTCTGCCTCTTTTACTGGTTTGCCTTGCTCGTAGGTCATGAGCAAGGCGAGATCATGTTTATGCTCTAGCATGAGATCATGCCACTTCAGCAGCAGATCAGCGCGTTCTTGAGCGGTCAACGCACGCCAAGCGGGTAACGCGGCATCCGCCGCATCGATAGCGCGCTCAGTCTCAACTTTACCCAGTCGTGGCATATCGCCCACGGACTCACCCGTTGCAGGGTTTAAGACATTAATTTGCTCACCGCTGTCGGCGGCTACCCAGCTACCATCGATATAGGCAAACGGGCAATACAGCTGTGTTTCTTTCAGCGCTTCCATGACAGACTCCTGACCAAATATTGGCCTCACGGGCTCATTGACCTGTTCATGCTAAGACGAAACCGCGTGTTTAACCAAATCTTTGCAATGAAATCTGCCAAAGATTCTTAGCCAATATTTCAACTGATTAACGTTAAGAATTCCTGCCGCGTTGCTTGGTTGCTGCGAAAACTCCCCAGCATCACAGAAGATGTCATGCTTGAATTTTGCTTTTCCACACCGCGCATCATCATGCAAAGATGGCGTGCCTCAATCACCACAGCGACACCTCTTGATTGGGTAACTTGCTGCACTGCCTCGGCAATTTCACGCGTCAAGTTCTCTTGAATTTGCATACGCCTAGCATACATATCAACAATACGGGCAAACTTCGAAAGCCCTAGTACTTTTCCACTAGGCAGATAGGCGATATGACATTTGCCAATAAAGGGAAGCAAGTGGTGCTCGCACATGGAGTACAGTTCAATGTCTTTTACAAGGACCATTTCATCTGTTTGTGACTCAAATACCGCGCCATTAACAATCTCCTCAAGTGATTGCTGGTAGCCAGCATTTAAGAACTGCATTGCTTTTGCGGCTCTTTTTGGCGTATCGCGCAGTCCTTCACGGTCAGGATTTTCGCCAATTGCGGCGATAATGTGGCGGTAGTGTTGAGCAATGTCGTCGGTCATTTGAAGCCTCATCAAAACTGTACGTGCTAGCCACTGAAAAACGCCTGGACCACTAGAGCGTGTAATCAACAGCGAAATATTGCTATCTATCAATAGCTGAGAGCTGTGCGCCAATCATGTACAAAAAATATACGCTAAACAACTTTTGCACAATAAAAAACACCACATCCCGTTATTTTAACGCACCTAACCCTGCTGTGGCAGAGTGCCGCGCACCCCCCTTTGAGACTATTTAAGCTGTGCTATCATGGATCGAACTAGTCAGCTTAATTCGTAGCGCTCATCTGAGAGTTCCTTATGTCATTCAAACCTGCACCGTTTTTCTTAACTGCCCTATTGGGAACTGCATTGGCAACACCCTTGTTAGCCGCCGAACAGACATTAACACTACCTAAAGGTGCCAGTGTCGGTGTCGAGGTCATCGAAGAGTTTGCTTTTACCGACAGCCAATCGCGTTATGAAGCTATCTTACTTCATCCCACGCAAGCTGGCAGCGCCTCGCATCAGCTGCCCGAATACTGCGTTTTAGTTGCCAATGCACAGTTCACTAATGGACGTATTCGTATTACAACTCAAGACGCAACTTGCATTGAAACACACGATGCTGAAAGCGCTATTTTCACTGGTTCATTTAGTGCTGGTGCGTATGCAGAAGACGGTCAGTACGGTCTTGCCTGTGATGAGTCGTCTTGTACCTTATCGCCAGGCCAAGCATTCGTGGTGACACTGGATGAAAGCATCGATATCAACGCTCAAGATAACCCTTCAGCGGAAATTAATGCTGCTCGACGAGAGGCTGATGGAGAAGGCGTAGCCAACCCCATCCCATCAGATCGACCCGACCCCGATGCAAGTGCTGAAAACCCACGCTCCGTCAATCAACCGGAATAGAACCACGTCACTCATCGTCAATGGGGGCGATGCTTAATTAACTACCGGTGCAATTGTTATGCTAGCCAAATAGGCTTTTCAAGCTGTAACAACTGCTGCTCAAGCTGGCGGATGTGCTGATCCCAATAACCGCTCTCCGCCAGCCATGGGAACGCACGTGGAAATGCTGGATCATCCCAGCGAGAAACAAGCCACGCGGTGTACCGGATAAGACGATAAGCCCGCAATGGCTCGATCAGCGACAGCTGGTGCTGCGGAAATGTTTGCTCCTCTTCATAGCCTTCAACAATTTCACTTAGCTGCGCTCGCCAACCAGATGGATCATCAACGGGTAACAGCATCCATATATCTTGGATAGCGGGCGCCATAAGGCAATCGTCAAAATCCACCAAGGTAAATGTGTCATCTCTTCCTAACACATTGCCCAAATGACAATCACCATGCGTTCGAATCATTTGATCGCTGGCAATGGGATGCTTTTCAAGATGACGAAGAATTTTCTGTACAACGCTGTGATATGCGCGCTGCTGATGCTTGCTTAGCCTTTTACTCTCGATAACATGGGCCTCAGCATCATCAATATCGTCCTGCCACTCTAATGTTGGACGGTACTGAAACGCCTTTCGTGATGACACTGCATGTAACCGCCCTAACGCATTACCTAATGCAAAAAGATGCGACGGATTGTCTAGCTCAGGCGCTTGGCCACTGCATTGAGGGTAAAGCGTGAAGCGAAATTGCTGGTAAGTATGGAGTGATTCGCCGTGCTGATCCCGCCAGGGCGCAACAACGGGCACATTTTCAGCAGCCAACTCTTGAAGAAAATCATGCTCTTCCTGAATGATCTCATCTGCCCAACGACCAGGACGATAGAATTTCACAACCCAGCGCTCACCGTCATCGTCACGAAACATTAGCACTCGATTTTCATAGCTATTAAGTGCAAACGGCTCGCCAGCCGGCCAAATCCCAACAGACTCCGCAGCAGACATCACTGTGTCCGGAGAAAGCGTACTAAACGGGTGTGGCATATACCGCTCCTGTGCAATTAAGCCTGCATTCTATCAATTATGCCCCAGAGGTGTTCGAGCAACTGCCCAAATATCGACACGTTTAGCCCCCGCACGAAGCGCTTCTTCAGCAAGTGCCTGGCAGGTCGCGCCAGTAGTAACAACGTCGTCAATGATGGTGAGATGTGATGGCAGTGGACGATTAATATGAAAGGCACCTACTAAATTTTTTGCTCGTTCCTTTCTGCTCAACGTCCGCTGAGAAGGCAGCTGTTGGCGACATTCAGCCGTTAACACGGGCAATTTGACTCGTTTGCCTAGTTGATTAGCCAACCAGCAAGACTGATTAAAACCACGCTGCCGCGCTCGAGTGGTATGCATCGGTACAGGCAAGAGACCTCCTCCCAAACAGCTGGGAGCTTTACTCATCATCAGCTCTACCAGCAACATTCCCGCACGGGGCGACGCATTAAATTTAAAGTCATGAACTAACGCTCTTATAGGCTCTTCAAATAAAAGCTCCACCGTCGCAACGGTAAACGCTGGTGGGTTCTCTCTGCAGTGCCCACAAAAAGATTGAACGGATGCTACGTCCTCAACATCCAAAGGCTCTTTACACTGCCAGCAAGCATTCACATTCCAAGGCAACTGTGCAAAGCACTCCTGGCACCAACCACCACTGGTTTGCCTGGGAGAAAGGCAAAACGCACAATAACCCGGCAGCCCCTTTTTGGCCCAAGTGCTTGCACCATGCACCAATCGCGTCAGAAACATACTTTCCCCAGACTGATTTAATTAACAATTTTAATGACACACCGTTGACATTAATACGAATGCTGTTAATATACGTCTCGTCTTCAGCGGATGTGGTGGAATTGGTAGACACGCTAGATTTAGGTTCTAGTGCCGTAAGGTGTGGGAGTTCGAGTCTCCCCATCCGCACCAATTACTTGATTGTTTTCAGTGGATTAGCTTCTAGTATCTTCTGAAAATGGTCACGATATAGCCTAGTTTGGGCATATCTTAGTCAGTTTTTTAGTCAACATTAAAAGCACCTCGTCAGGTGCTTTTTTTGTGCCTGTAATTTAGCCCAACTCTTCTCACGTTGTACCAAACAACTAATATTTTCATATCTTAGTCACGCCTGCCGTGTAGCTATAGCTAGGGTGCAGCAAAATATCAAACGGGTCCTGGATTCTTGCTTTGACTTAATCTCAAAGCATCTTATGCTGAGAAAGTGCGCTACGCACACCTTTGAACCAACAGTGGAGGCAAATATGCCTTTAGACTTGAAGAGCAAAAAATCATTGGTTTTGTCAGCATTTCCAAACGCGTTCTCGGTTGGTTTTGACCGATATGGAGATCGCTGCGTCGTTACCGATAATGCCAATGGCAGGGTGCTAGGTTTTTCAATGGCTTACTGCAACACCTGGTTTAGTGTAATCAATCGTCTCTCATGCATTAGAAGCTTCTTACGCAACGAGCTTAACCATAAAATCAGCTACGCATGGGAGCGGGAAAAGATCATCTGATGTGACCATAGATACGCGCAGGATGTGCTATCTATCAATATCCACCTCTCCCTCTTTTTCCTGCCTTTCAATCCTCCGACAGCTTACCACCCCAATTACCACAGCTCATCTCTTTGCTTATAAATCAAATGTTTAGCTATCTTCAATGATTACGCGCAGTGCATTTTCCGCATGCAGTCTGCGACCACTCGCTTATTCCTATCGCTAGACGCATCGATACCCTACTGACTATACTCGCCCTTAATGCTGTATATAACACCAGTTTAATCAGGAGGCGTTTATGTCAGAGAAAACGTACCAAGCCCTGGTCGAGCGCATGAAGCGTAAGATCGGCAGCCCTGGGGCACAGTCTAAGCAATGTGTCGAGATCAAGCGCCGGGAAGATGACAGTGCTGATGACTGGGCGCGCATGCTTGAAGACTTGTGCACGGTTGAGAACGTTACGGTCATTCCACTTGACGACACTGCTGAGCATATCCGTTTGCGCTGGAACCCAGAGGAATCGATGTCATGAGTATGCATCTTTCCATTCTAGGGCGCGTTGACACTACCACCCCGCCGTTAAAGCTACCGCTTGCCGCAGGTGAAGTCCGTGCGGGTTTCCCTTCGCCGGCAGATGACTATCTGGAAGCAGAACTGGATCTTGTGGAACACTTGGTGCAGCACCCCAGCGCTACCTATTACCTGCGTGCCAAAGGCACATCAATGACCGGCGCCGGCATCTACGATGGAGACCTACTGATTGTGGATCGCTCAATAGAGCCTAAGCCAGGTCATATCGTCATCATGAGCGTGGACGGTGAACTGACTTGCAAACAACTAGGCACCATCGGCAACCGCCCCTACTTAATAGCTTCGAACCCTGAGTTCCGCCCTATCCCGCTTGAGGGTAAAGAGTGCCTTGTGTGGGGCGTGGTCACACATAACATCCACTCGCTTGCGCCCGGGTTCACCGTATGATCGCCCTCGTTGACTGCAATAATTTCTATGTGTCATGCGAGCGCGTGTTCAACCCCAAGCTGGAAGGTAAGCCCGTTGGCGTGATGTCGAATAATGACGGCTGCGTCGTCGCCCGATCAGCTGAAATAAAACAGCTCGGCGTAGAAATGGGGATGCCCGCACACCAGATCGACCCGCGCATTCGCCGCCAGTGCACTCTGCTATCAAGCAATTACGCGCTTTACGGAGACATGAGCCGGCGCGTCACTGACGTGCTCTCACAACACACGCCCCATGTCGACGTGTACTCGATCGATGAATCATTCTTGAGATTTGAAGGCTTCCAGCCTGAAACGCTGACTGACCGCTGCCAGGTAATGCGTCGCCAGGTGCGCCGTGATACTGGCATACCCGTTAGCGTGGGGTTGAGCACATCTAAAACGCTGGCAAAGATCGCCAACCACCGGGCCAAGAAAGAACCTGGCTTTAACGGCGTGGCCATCATGGAATCCGATAGCGACGACACACGCTCGTTCCTTGAGCAGTTGCCCGTAACCGAGATATGGGGCGTGGCTGAGCGCAGCGCCGTCCGCCTGCGTACCCTCGGCATTGGTACAGCCTGGCAGCTACGCGAAGCAAGCCCTAAGCATTTGCGTAAACATTTCAGCGTGGTGATGGAACGGATTGTATGGGAACTGCGAGGCGTCGACTGCATCCACCTGGACGACATGACCCAGCCAAAGCAGCAGATTATGGTCAGTCGCAGTTTTGGGCGCCTCACCAACAACAAGGCAGATCTTCATGAAGCGATTCGCGTGCACACCTCCCGCGCCGGCGAGAAGCTACGCAAGCAAAGCGGCTTGGCTCAATCGATCATGGTGTTCGTGCGCACGAACAGATTCCGCGATGATCTACCTAGCTATAACAAAAGCCTAGTAATTCCACTGCCTCACCCTACTGACGACAGCCGTGAGCTAGTTCGCGCAGCCATCGCAGGGCTTGAGCGTATATTCAAAGAGAACATCTGGTATCAGAAATGCGGCATCATGCTCATGGATCTTTGCGATCACGACAATGAGCAGTTAGGACTGTTAGCTGAACCGTTGAGTGATGAAAAGCGTGCCAAGAATGAAAAGCTAATGGCCACGCTAGATAAGCTGAACCGCGAGCACGGTAAAAACACAGTGAGGCTGGGGATGCCGAGAAAGGTCAATGCTTGGGAATTGCGTTGCGAGCATCAAACGCCTAGGTATACTACGAGGTGGGATGAGCTAGCAGAAGCTTTACTATGACACTCTAGAGAAATAAATAATACAGGAGTCATTAAATGTCTGGCAATCGCCACCACTTTATACCTCAGTTTCTACAAAAAAAATTCATATGCACAGAAAGAAAAAAAGGATCTATAACCCATGTGTACAGAAAAAATGGAAGCCATTTCTCAGCCAATGTAGTCAACACAAGTGTTGAAAATAAATTTTATACATCTGAAACTCTCGACGCTGATGAGAACATAACTAAAGAAGAAAACAAAATACTTAGCATCCTTAGAAAAGAAGAGCCGGACTCGGCTGAAATGGCGATAGTCATTGCTCACTTTGAAATAAGAACTAAAAATTTGCGAGTCATGTTCGCATCAACAATAGATAGTTTACTAAAATCAGCATACAAAAAAATACTTAATGATCAATATCTAAAAGAACTAATAAAAAAACTATTCCAAAACAACCCAAATATTATAGATAATGAGTTCAATAAAATACAAGGCAGAAATCAAATACCCAAACAACTCAAGAAGAAACTAATAAAAGAGGTTAAACTAGGCAAGTCAAAATCTATAGAACTTTTTGTTGAATCATACATAAAAGTTGCGCAAGATAAATTCAGTAATTATTCTCTTGAGATAGAAAAATCAATAAAAAACGGACACATAAAGATATTACAAGACAGCTTCTCATTAAAAAAAAGAACAGCGCGTTATAAAAGACTCACTTACACATTACATCACATTGAAGACTCAAGCATGATACTTGGAGATAGTGTAGTAGTATTTAAAGTTCACTCCAAGGGCGAAGTTACGTGGAAGCAATTCACAGATAGAGACGATGAAATTCTATGCATTGCAATTCCAATAGCAAGTAACAAAATAATTATTGGTCTCAATGAAGATACTGTGAAATACAAACCTGACATACCGGAAATAAAACTAGCTCTATCTAAATGCTCGTTAGAGCAGTTCATATCAAGTAAAAAAACCAATGAGAACATTGAGCTAGCAAAACATATCGGCACAATGTCCCCACCTCTTACTCAAAAAGAAATTGACACCATCGTTATAGAAGGTTTTGAAAACGCAGTACTAAAACGAGAATAAAACTCTATTTATAATAGTACATGTCAAACTTATCACATCCAATAACCAAAAAATGATAAATACTTTAAGGCACAGCATCATCATACTGATACAGTCGCTCGTCGTAGCCATCCGCCGTCGCATTAATATTACTCATGCCTGACGGCGTGTAGCTTTGCGCTATCACGTACTCAACCCGACCAAACAGCAAATGGGGCGGCTCTTTTGTTGGATCAACAACGGGCACCGGGTCGTCACCCATTAACGCAATTACGTGATAGTCGCTCTCCCCTCGCGTGACCTCATACGCTTTTGACGACTCACCCTCTGGATTGCGCCAGTAAATAACATGCTGCTGGATGCCGCCCCAGTTAAGCGCCTCATTTACCAGCATATGTACGCCATCATCAGCTACCTGAACATGCTCTATCAGCGCTGATTTCGCCCTGTTGGGGATCGGCCCCACTACTGGCAGGTAATCGCCTATGTTGCTGTTTAGCAAGTCCGTCGTAGTGCCCCACGTGTACCCTTTGCGCACATACAAGTGACGCATTAAGCGGCGCATGCCGTGCCGCCACGCCCGTGTTTTGTCTCTCACGCCCTCAACGCGAATGGTCTCTACCCGCGTCGGCGGGTCTTCGGAAACGCGGCACTCTACCGTTTCGACAACGCCCGTGATAGCGCTCTCATACTCAACGTCAACCGCGTCGTAGTCGTCCGGCATGACTGCCCGAATGGTTTTTGTCAGCAGGGCATCAGCGCGCATGTTCTGCGGGCTGTACATGTGACCCAGATCAGTACGCGGCTCATCGCGTACTGGGGTTAGCACCTCGTCCCACGTTAATTGGGTCCATATTGCTGCTAGAGCACGCTCCATTACCGCTTTTACGGTGTCATCGCTATTGTTGTTATAGTCGTATGCATCGCCCCTCAGCGCAGTTATATCGTCTATACGCTGCATGGCCTCCATGTTGATCTCGTCGTCTGAGATCCCGGACTGATTCGCCGCATTACGAACAAAATCAATCGCTGAGCGGGTCGGCCCTACGGTGCCATCCATGCGTTTGAGTATCGCCGTGGGCACGCACGTAATGCGGTTTTCGCTCTGCGATGCTATCGCGTCACTGCCAACAATCGTCATTGCTAGCACAGTAATGTCATCGTACTGCGTCGGGGACTCAGCGAGCCGTGAGCTGAGCTGCGTCCAGTGCATTTCATCCATACTTTGAATGTCTGTTAGCTCCGGTTCTGATCTGCGTAAGCGGCACTCCACGGCCATGGGCTGAGGCAGCTCAACATCAATCGTAAAACCTAGCTGATCCCGCGTCCCTTCCTCCATCTCGTATGGCACCGAAACCCACTCGCCTGCACCGATCTCGCGCCACTCAAGTTCGACGCTCCGCTTACGCCATCGCACATAATCAGTCTCTGCTTTGCCGAGGCCGCGCGGCATTAGCACAATCGCCTGTAAGCGGTTGATCAGCGTGCCGGATTTTTGCGCATTGAATGGGCCTAGCCATTGACCTTCAGAATAGATGTCATCAACTCGCACGCGCCAGTTGTTGTGATAGCGTGCGTTTGTCCATCCCTGCCATGCCGTGTCTAGGTTGCCGTCTGCTAGTAACTTTTCGACCATGATCGAATCTGCAGTGGTAGTAACGATTCGATAGCGCGCGCCGAGTCTATCGATAGACACCAAATAAGTGCCGCCCGTTGGGCTGGTCACAGGTGATAGATCGGGATAGCTAAGCGTTAACTCTGTCGAACTCACGCTGTGCACTATGTATTCACCTGCTAACACGCTGTCTGTCATTACAATGCTGTCGCCTACAGACAGCCCTAGATCGCTAAAACTACCGTTGTAAATAGCGCGCACATCCGGCGATGTTGGCGATGATGCTACTATCTGCCTCTGTATAGAGATGTTTAGCAGTAGGTCCTGAGCCCAGTCCGTCGGTATGTCAGCATCAGCAGGCACGGTAATGGTGTCGTCGCTAACATCTATATAAGACGCCGTTAGTTCTGTCGTTATATCGACTGTGCTTTTGAGCTTTAACCCCGCCTGACCGTTGCCCGCTGCGCCAACTTCGGGGGCGGTGTACCACAGCTCGTGCGCACGATGCGTGCTTATATCCTCACCGGGCATAAACGCCTGCCAGTTGACGTCAGTACCAAGCGCGTTGATCGGAGTTTCACCAATGCGTATTTGGGATGAAGGCAGTAGGCACGGCCCCCACGTGACGCAAAGCAGGATGTCCACCGCTTTAGTACGCGGGTCGATAAAGTACGTGTGGGGAGGAGCCAGGTAGTACGGCGCCAACTTCACTTGCCCAGCGATTTGGTTGATAACCCCGTTAAGGCGCGGGCGGTTAATCGTCGTGTTGGGGTCGTTGATTTGCGAGCCTTGATCAATGCCGCCGTTAGCGTTGGGCGTTGGGATCGACGGCATTAACCAGCTGAATACACTGCTAAATAGATCAACGACGGCGCTAAAAATCGAGCCAATAGCACGCCGCTGAGGGTTTGCATAGATATGCACGACGAGCACGCTATCGAGCATCACCCCTGCATAATCAGACGGGGGCACAACCTCCCCGCGCTGACCTTCTAGCTCAATTTCCCACGGCGTAAAATCAGGATTTTCGGCATACGCGGGCAGCGCATCCGCTAGAAAGTCATATAGCGAGCCACTATCAACGGTTTTTGTGCGTATGGGCTGCGTGGGCACGCAATTTAGCTCGCGTATCAGCGACGGATATAGGTGGATCTCGCTCACGTAAAATACTCCACGGTTGTAAATTTGCAGGCGAAAGAGCGCACAGACTGCCAGCGTACGCCCGCATCAACAGTGCACTCCAGCACGCCCAGAAGACCGTTTAGCGGGACGACAACGCCACAATGCAACGCCAACTCTCCCGTCCAGCACAGCACCATGGCGCCCGCCTGCACGCCGCACGGCTGTAGCCCCTGCCGCACCTCGCGCAGCGCGACATTTACCCGCCGGGGGTTGTCAGTGGGTACGCCCGCGTAGGTGGGCAGTGTGGGCAATCCGTACTGCTCTGCACGCACCGCTCGCACTAACCCATAGCAATCAAACATACGGATGCCGCCCACGCGCTCACCCCGCCCGCCGCCTTTATAGCGGGCACTCCGGTACTTATCGAGCATAAAAAAATCCTTACGTGAACAACGCCACGCCGGGGTATTTTTGGGCTGTGAAGCGGCCCAGCAAAAAGCGCCGGAACAGCAGGTCACGGTGACGGCAGCGCACCTGTAGAGTGCCATCCGGCTGGAACACTGGCTCATCAACAATCATGCGCAGCGGGCGCCGCGCCGGGGCAGAGAGATCGTTAGAGACGTACATGCGCAGCGTGAGATAGATAATCGCGTTAGCGTCTAGCGCCATGTCGACTAACTCCTCTGCATCTGCGTTTACGCCACCCAGCGCAAACCCTAGATTTTGCTGACCGCTGTCGTTGCGTGCAGGCAGTGCGAGATCCAACGCAGATCCTAGATAGTGGTGCTGCTGGCCATCCTCATGCCCCAACAACAGATCATCCCAGCCAGGTATATTGCGGATAGCCGATGGCCACGGCGCACACGTCAGCTCTAGCGCGGGGATACGATAAATCGTAGGGTCGTGGCCGCTGAGTAGCTGTGCGAGTACGTCATTCATTCGTGCATCACCGTCAGCCGCGCATCATGAGCAACTAATGCGCTGCCCCAGATCGCACGTGGGATTAAAAGCCGACCTGTATAAACAAACAACCCCGCTTGCGCGGGGTCGTGTCCTTGCTTTACGAGCCACTGATTAATAGTGATTTCCATACATCACCTTTTTTTCAGGCACAAAAAAACCGCTCAATGGCGGTGGTTCGGGCGTAGCTGATTACTAGTAATAGGTCTGCTCTACGTAATCCATTACAAGTTTTAACTGCTCGTAGCGATCTGGATCAGTCGTACTGCCTACGATTGTGAAAGCGACAATATCCCCCCCAGGCATCTCTGCTAGTAGCGTCAATGACTGTCCCGTGATTCCGGTGGTTCCGGTCTTTGCAGCAAGCACGTTGTGGAGTCTGTTAGCGTTGAATGAATTGAATTCAATCGACGTCACGTAATCGATAGTCCGTGGTTCTGGACCGTCAACGATAGTTGCAGTGTGGCGCGACTGCCTCATGATGCTCATGAGCCGTTGGCTAGAGTTGACTAGACACATCGCACGACATACATCGAGCGAGCAGACCTGAGTGCCTTCTAGCGTACCGGCTATAAAGCCATCGAACTGGGGCCTGACCATTCCTAAATCACGGCCTATCCTTTCCATTTCCCGGTAGCCACGAAAGTCAGCTGACTCACCGTCTTGCACGCCTTCTGTTTCTTGGATTATCTGTCCAACCCTGCGCCCTACTGCAGTAGAGCAGGCGTTATTGGATGGTATCAGCATTAATGAAACGGCGTCCTGCACCGACATAACATCCCCGACTTGTAGACCCGCACCTTCTACATCAATAGGTGCGGCAAGTTCGGCATTGAAATCAAGCACCCATTGATCGGCAATCAGCGCCGTAAAAACTTTTGTCATAGACGCAATGTTCTGTCGAGCATAAGGGTTTTGCTCGAAAAGGATAGCTCTGTCTTTAACACGCATGGCGCAAACAGATGTCGCCTGCAGCACCGGCTTTTCTAACTTGCGGTGAACCACCAGGGGTTTTCGGATCGGCTCAGCAGCCCATTTTTCGAGCTGCATGCGCTCGTCATCACTGACGATATGGTCGGTGAAGCACATTCTCCCGAAAGCTACACCTCCCGCGTCAAAAGAGGCGCCTTTAAATAAGTCTGTCCGACGGGAACGCGTCAGCCCCGAAGGCATAGTGAAAGTGTCGACAAGCAACCCGTTACACCAGAACTCGGATTTTTCTGGCGCTTCCTTAAGCACGAGGCTAAAAACACCCCAAGCGTCTTGGGGTGCGTTCGCCGCAAGGGGATCGCCCGTACCTGAAGCACCGTCCACAACACCATCAATAGCGATACCCAAGCGTCCAGGGCGGGACAGCCAGTTGCCGTTACTGTCGCGTATCGCGTTTGCGTTGATGCGCAAGCGACTGCCCGATTCGGGATCATCTTCACCCAGGCCGCCGTGCACCAGGGAGCGCAGCGTACTGAAAGCGCTGTCCGCATACGTCGCGAACACCATTGTCCCGGGCCCATACGTCACCCCGCCGCCAACGGTCATGCGGACGTTCTCGTCGACCCCGATGGACGTGATGCACGGATAGCCTTTAATGACTGACCGAACCGGCTTACTGAAGATACCGCCTAAAGCCTCTAGCGGGCGCGCCGAGATGCTGTCGTTTATTGACTCGACGGTATTATTGCCGCTGAGGTGGACGCTGTTGTCGTCGACGGGGTCATAGACGTTAACATTTGCAGCGTTGCGTAATAGCTTAGCAGGTAGGCTACCAATCGACGGTCCGTGATATTCGCTACTAATGTGAGGCGTGGCGAAAAGCTTAAGGACCGCAATAATGCCCGTTGTACCAGTTAGTCGCAGAAATGGGCGTGCATAGGTTGCCCCCGCCGGCATATCGAAACGATGGCTACGAACAACATTGTCAGCCATCGCTTGGAGTGTGCCGCTGACTGCAAAACTAAGACCTACAGCCTCACTGATGTAGTTTCGATCTTGATCAAACCACGCCACCGCAACTTCTATATTGCCATCTGCTGGCGGCTCGAACTGCAATATAGAAGCGCTGTAATTAATGTCGTAGAGAAACTCACCCCGCTTTGAGACGGGAATTAGATTAGCAAGCCCCAAACAACTACGGGAGGTAGCCGCAATAATCGACAATCGCTGCCCAAGGCTGCCTGACTGTGCCTGCACTGAACTAGCACTTCTTGGGAATGCAGCATGGACGTCGAAAACATAATTCGCAGGATTATTACCCACATATCCTTTATATTCAGCGCCCGCAGACTCTCTAATAGCTATCGACTCGGTTATGTCAGTTATGGTCAGCTCAGACCCCCAGAACCTCCCAGTCGTCGAATCAGTTCCAATATAGGGCAGCATATAAACAGCGCCAGAAGGAAATTCGATGTCTCCTACTTCATTTTGCACCGTAAAACGAAAACGTTGCGAGTCTGCAGAAAGCGGGCCTCTGTAATACTCAGTAGATGGAGTTTCGGAAAGTCTCAACTTATCTTTATCAAACCAAGCAATACCTATAAAAAAATCATCATTTAGCTCACCAGAAGAAACCCCCGATAAAACCCTGATCTCAAATGCCAGACTGGAGCGCACGCTCGTTAACTTGCGAATAGCAAGTATATTGGGCGCTTGAATGGAATATGCGCTCCCTGTCACCGCGTTAGACCTGAGAAATTCAAAACTCCCCGAGTACGTTAGCGGTGGACGCTGACTAGAATCACCGTTGGCTAGGGTTGAGGTATAAGCCAAAGGGTTATCTGCAATACGATCTAAGACTTCGTTACTTATCGCGCTAAGCCACGCCTGAGTAATATCCTCGCCACCACCCACAATCGCGTTAGCTGCTTCCTGAAGCTGCGTTAACAACCAAAGCGTTGGCGACTCTTCGCCAAATCGGTTGATCCACTTGCTCAGCTCTTTCGTATTCACAGCTATATCGAGATTTTTAGTATTGATGTCTCGAATTAATGGGTGAGAGCTGCCCAGCGGTTCAGACGCGGGGTCAAATGGGGGTGTCGACATAAATAGATCTCCAGGCACAAAAAAAGCCCGCCGTGCGGGCTTTGGAAATGGGGTGGTGCTAATTTGGGGCTAGGCTTTCGGCCAGTGCTTGTTCATGGTTCTATCAAACACATCGCTATAAAGGATCTCGTCGGGGTATTGCGTATCTAGCTCGCTAATGGTCTGCCGCTTGAGGATTTTCACCGGCGCGGTGACGATCCATAGCCCGCCCTTGGAGCGATGCGAGTACATGCGCATTTTCATCTCAAGATCTCTATGAATCCCTAAACTGGTCTTCATCGGCCCGCGAAACGGCAGCACCCCGTCATGTATCTCCCAGCGAAACCAGCCTTCGAACAGCTGGAATTCTGGGTACTCAAACAGAAATCTTACCGTTAGATTCGTGGGCACCGTGCCCATTTGGCGCTCATCTCGGGTACGTCCGTTGCCCAGTGGGGTGCGTAGAATGGGGTCGTGGTGCTGCGCATCAAAAGAGTCATCCGGCGGTGGTAGCTGGGGTGGGTAAACTGGCATTTCTGGCATTACCTAGCCCCTCGTTTCATGCCGTAGGTATTAGCTACCTGCTCGGCGTAGGAATTGCTGGCACCGCTGGCGAGGTCTTCGCGCATCGTCTGCAGTACGCGTACTTTAAAGCGGTCATCGCTCACGCGCTCCACTGTCGCAGTGGCCTGCACGGGCTGGCCCTGGTTGATGACTTCGACATCAATTTGCACGTTAGAGCGGCCACCGTTTGAGTCATTCGCGGCGCGTTTTTCACTAGCTAAGAAACGATCTAGCTCGTCCGCTTGCTGGCTCATCATCACACGCTGGCCTTGGTCCAGCAGCCAGGTGCCCTCTTTGGGTATGCGATCGACGCCCGCGTGCGACATGCCTGTAGGCTGTATCGCGCTTAACATCGACGACAATGCGCCCGTTTCCAGCACGGTTTTTGCAACGATAGGAATGTTCGCTGGAAAAGGCGCGCTTGCCCACGCTTGTGCAATCGCTTGGTAGCTAGACACCATGGTGCTAGCCATCGAGTACGCTTTATGGGCAGCAAACAGGCCGCGATAAATTGACGACTGCTCACCCGCAAACACCTTAGCCAACCCAGCAAGATCGCCATACATACTAGCGTTGCCCGCCAAACGGGCTTGGCGGCTTTGCCTTTCGTACTGCTCTACCGTTTCAATGTTTCGCCGTTCTAGCTCAGCCAGCGCCGCTTGAGCCTGTTGCTTTACGCCGTACTCTTCGTTGGTAAACTCTCGCAGCAGTTCCAGCCGTTGCTGGTACTGCTCGCGATAGCGCTCCATCTCCCGATCTAAGCGATCGGCTTCACCAAACGGGCCGGAAACTGACGCGTCTAGCGATGTTGGCACCTGCAGGCCACGCGTGGCAACGTTGCCCAGCTCGCGTTCTAGCTGTTTTGCAGCGAGGTTGCCGAGGCCAGGATCTAGCATCTCAATCGCCATCGAGTCGCGCTGCAGCGTTTTCAGGCGCTCAAGATCGGGCACGTAGGTATTAATCAGCGATGAGCGACGCTCCAGCAGCGAAAGTTCTTCACGCAACTGCAGCAGGTTGTCTGCCTGCGTTTGATTGAGTTCACGAAGATTGCCGCGCTCAAGTTCATAGCGCAGCTTGGCAACTTCACCAATTTCACCATGCAGGGCTATATCACGTTGCAGTGTTTCCAGTTGACCATCATAAAGCCCCTGCACACGCTCAATTTCTCGCTGCCGTTCGCGCAGTGCTGCCGCTGCCATTTGCTCGCCCTTGCGGGCTGCTGCGTTGGCTTCCTGCTCTGCTTTGCGGCGGCGCTCTACTGATGCGCGGTACTCATCCTGAAAGATGGCCCCTTGCACAATGGACTCGGCCAGCTCTGGCGGGATGCCGCCGTCCTGCGCAGAAATCCAGCGCCGCGCTTGGCCTTCATTGCTCGGGTCCATCATCTGGGCAATGGATTCATTCATCCGCTTGAGATAATCGTTCGCCGCTGATCGGTTGCCTTCCATCGCCCTTGTCTGGGCGTCGATGCTGCTGGTAGCGTCATCTAATGCGGGCTTTAGATCCCTTTGCCTGCCAATCAAGCCCTGAAGCGTTTGGTTTGCGTCGTCATATTCGACCTCCAGATTGCGAATAACGCTGGCATGAGATTCGGTGGCCACTAACGGGAATTGTTGTTCAAAAAGCTCTGCAAGCGTTCCGGCCTCGCGGATACCCTCGCTAACCTCTTTCAGCGCCGTCCGCATGACCTGCAGACCTTCACGCTGGTTAGGCCCGCCCACAGATTGCGACATACGGTCTATTTGCTGCAGTGCGCGCGCCATGACTTGCTGCTGCTGGTTAATCTCGTCCTCAAGCCCCTGCATCGTCAAATTCCGCTGTGATAATGCTAAGCCATCAAACGCCTCAGTGGCCTGTTCCGTCTCGGTGCGTAAATCAACAATGCTATCGCGGATTTCTTTAGCGGTGCGGCTCGCCTCGCTCATATTGGTTGATAAGCGATACACCGCATAAGCGCCCAGCATAAGAACACCAGCAGGGCCACCCATTAATGCCATGGCCCCATGGGCACCGCGTACTGCTAACGCCATCGACGTATGAGCAAGCGACGATGCACGGGCTGCTGCCGTTTGCGACAACGTGGCGGCGGTGGCCGTAGCAGTGGCGCGCTGATACTCAATCTTAGAGAGCGTGGCTAAGCGGGTTGCAGATGCTTCCCCTGCCACTGCGGTATTAAGCGCTAATTGTGCAGCACGCTGCTGTACTGTTAAGGCTTGCTCAGTGCGGCGTATTTCGGCTAACCGGGTTAACGAGCGCTGACGCCCTACATCACTAATCTGCGCTTGCAAACGCTGAGTTTCTAGAGCGCGCTCTGCTGACATCATTTGCTGAGTAGATTGCACTCGCTGCAAATCCTGCCGCGCAGCCTCAAGGGTATGCCGGGCACTCTGCTGAGCGCGCTGTGCTTCCTGCACTGCCTGGGCACGCTCTGCCGCTTCACGGCGCTGTGCTTGGGTCACGGCAGCACGGTCTTGTTCCATACGGCGCAGGGTTTCTGCTGCCGCCATGCGCTCACTTTCAGCACGGCGGCCAACTGCAGCGGTGTACGACCCCAACGCTTGCACGCCACGGCCCGCTATAATAACGCCCGCCGCCATGCCTACTTCCGCCAGGGTTTCGATGTTATCGGCAGCTAATTCAATGCCCGCCGCTAACACGCCGGTGGCTGAATGCGCTTCGTTCGCTTGGCCGATGTACTGCATCCATGCGTTATTAAACACCACCCTGGCATCTTCAACCGAGGTGGGCATGCGCTCCAGTTCCTCGACCATGGTCGCCACCTGACCGGTCAAGGCGGGCATCACAACGTTTGCCGTCAACTTCCCGGCAGTAGCCATTTCGTTTAGCTCACGCGTGGTTACCCCCAGCCCTTCCGCCAGCGCTTGCTGCAAGCGCGGCGCGTTCTGAATCACCGCGTTGTAGGCGTCGCCCTGCAACTTGCCGGCGATCATCGCCTTGCCGAACTGGTCGATCAGTGAGGTCGAGTCTTGCGTTTTGGTACCGCTAATAACCATCCCCGCCGAAAGTGCTTCGGTTAGATCCAGCACATCCCGCGTGGCAAAACCAACTTCTTTCAGAGGCCGCACGGTATTGACGAACAGCTCTGAAATATCCATCAGTGGCTTGTAGGTGTTGCGGGCGGTCTGCATCATTCGCTGCTGCACCATGTCGTACTCGAGCGTCGATTCAGTCACCAGCCGAATTCGGGACGCCATTTGCGAGTACTCATCAGCGGTACCAATAACATTGCGCGCGGTGAACATACTCGCCAACGCCACACCAGCGCTTAGTGCTGTGTTCTTTAGAAACGCAATTTGATGGCTAGTGTCTTGAACGTCTTCACCGAATTTCTGAGAGCGCTGGCCGCTATTATCCAGCTCTTTGCCCAAACCCGTGACTTCATCACGCATTTGACGCATGACGCGAATGCCTCCGCTGGCGTCGCCATTAATTACAAACCGGGTCTGCATTTCGCGCGACATAGAAATACCTCAAATAACGGGCATAAAAAAACACGCTTAAGCGTGCTGGATTATTAGCTTCAAAGTTATGCCGATTTTTACGTCGGCTTTCTAATAACTTTCTAGATTTCACTAATCAAATAATTCATTATTGGCAACGCAAAGCGCACTTAACTTAAAAAAGGGAACATAAATGAGAAACAAAGTCATATTGACAGCTGTTTCAGCAATGCTCTTAGCAGGCTGTGCTGGGCCCTCATATCAGCCTCCCTCTGACCAAGAGAAAAACTACTCTCAGATCTACAATGCTGATTTTGATAAAGTTTGGGAAGCAACCGTTGATTGGTTCGCCATCAACAATATTCCTATTAAAAATATTGAGAAAGATTCAGGAATTATCGGCTCAGACTACAGCCTAGGATCTAGCTATACACAGGTTGATTGTGGCGTAATTAGCCCTGGTGACATGCATGTAATGTTTGATCAAACAGTGGTAGCCAATATTAATGTGCTAGTCAGGGAAACCAGCAGTGGCGCCAATGTTCAGCCTAATGTGTTTGGAAGCGGTACCTTTATGATTCGCGATGTGCTGAACAATATACCTCAGACAATGCGTGCCGATAGATGCGTTAGTACTGGCGAACTTGAGAACAGCTTGCATAGGCACTTAAGCAACAGCATCTAACATGGTCCCTTGGTCTGCTAGCTTCTGCTATCAGGCCAGGGGCTTAATAATGTTATCTATTCAATACCTCACGTGCCCCGCTCTCAATCACTCGCACCTGGGCAATGCAGGCACGCCGATCTTCTACGCCGCACAGCTCCATGGCCGTGGTAACGCTGGACAAATCTAATCCCTGGTAATGAACACCGCCAATGCCGGTAATTACCCGCCACTGGTTATCACACGTGCTGTACACCTCCCACGCGAGCAGATGCTCGGGCCATATTTCTACCTCATCCGGCTCCATGTAACGCTCCACCGTGGCTAGGGCAATTCCAAAGGCAGCCGCGTCACTCTCCAGCGATGAGGAACCCCCTTGGCCGCCTCCTGCCCAGTGGCGGCCAAGGGCGGCTAGTTTTTTGCGCGGGCCTCTGGGCCGCACTCCTGAGCGGTTACCCAACTGTTAATCAAGGCGCGGCGGAAAAACGTTAGCTCCATCAACCCTTCCAGCAAGTCGGGAGTAAATTCTAGCGGCTTACCTTTGTCATCTTTCAAATCATCCATGCTGATCAGATCACGCTCTACCAGGGCACTATCGTCCATCTTGCCCAAATTGAGCTGCTTAGATGTTTCTCGGTAATCACTAAAGGGCAGCAGCTTCCAAGTCGCGTGGATCGTGCTGGGCTGCTCTTCATCGGGCACGTGGATCTCTACCGGTACCCGATGCGTAGCGTATTTTTTAACAACAAATGACATGGAAGGATCCTTTAAGTGAACACCAGCGTGAACTCGTCATCGCCTTGGTTACGCGTATAAATTGTATCCATGGTGTAGTGAACGATGCCGTTAGAATCGCTACGCGATAACGTAGAGAGCTGCACTTTAGGGCCAGTGAGGGTGACGATATTGCCAGGCTTGGTACCGTGACCAATCTTCACTTCATCTTTTGTCACGCCGTTATGGCTCTCAATCGCCGCAAAGTAGTCTTTCGTGGCAATATTAGGTGCTTCAATTTCCACCTGCCCTTTGCTTTCGCGGCCGATGATTTTCACCGTTTCGCAACCAATTAGGTTGCGGTGTACCACTTCGTTGCCCATGTTGAGCGACAACGACTGTAAGCACCCAGCATAGCCGTGAACATTACGGACTGGGGTGTTTTGCTTGTTCACCACCAGCTCTTCAGCAATATCCGTAATCTGTTTTTCGATTTGCGTGCCAAGTTGGGCAACTTTTTTATACATGCCAGTCAGCGTGTATTGCTGAGTAGGATCTTGCTTGGCGGTTAGATTCAGCTCTACGTTACCGCGCACACCGGGCATTTCTTGCACCTGCCCTTCTTCCACAAACCAGACACAGCAGCTTTCTTGGCTATTGGTTACAGGTTGATAGGTGACACTGATGTTCTCTTCAATTTCCTCACTTAGCCCACATGAGCGTAGCAATTGGTGGAAATTGGGTGGAGTACCTGGTGTACCAGATCCTGCCAGCGGGATAGTGGTGGTGATGGTGCTGTAGGGTGCGGCGTTAATCTCCTGATTAGCACCGAACGTTGGCTGCATTCGCTCACGGGTAATGCGGTCACCTTCATACGGGTTACTATCCAACTCGCTGGTAATCAGCATCACTGCGTCTTCAATGTTAGCGCCCGCCCCATAAGTGGTCTCAGGTGCGACTAACAGCATTCTCAGCTTTGTGCGCATCATCAGCTTTTTCCTTCTGTTTTTTGGCGGCGCTGCTGGTTTCTACGGCAGCGGGCGGGGTGGGTTTGTCGGCACTGGTACCACCGCTATGATCGACAAGCACGGGCTCGCCTCCGCGAAGCACGTAGCTTCCACCGGATCTAATGGGCATGGGGTTAACTCCTGGATTAGGCGGGGGTGCTGATCATGTGGGTGTCGGTCTCCCAGTAAGAGATCCACCACACGATGCTGCCTTTAATGTCCTCAACTTTGCCGCTGTGAAACTGCAATGGGTCGTGGCGCGGACCGGCTTGATAGCCAAATAAGGCGTCGTAAAGCTCTTGCTTCTGCTGCCGGAAATCATCTTTACGCGCGACCAGCCACACGCCGTAGCGCAGCTTTACCCGCTGGCGGGGGCGCAGGGTTTCCGCGTCGCCGGTGGCAGCCTCTGCAACCAGGTAGGGGCATGCCATGGGCAGCTGTCCGTTGTAGTCGTCTAATGGCGTGTGAAACCACGCCTCTTCCACGCTGGATAGCTCAGGGCATAGCTCCTGTATGCGTTCAATCAGTGGATCGATAATGTCGTATTGGTTCATTTTTTCGCGGCCTCACGGCTTAGCAGGTAGTCCATTTGCTGGCTAAATTGCCGGGGCAGGTCGTCTCGCACCATGTCTTGTGCGGCATCCATAACACGTTGATTGCCGACCATTTCAGGGATTGACGGCCCAAACCGCATGAGCGGATCACTCTGGTTATCTGCCTTGTCTCGACGTCGCAGAATATGCCCTTTGGCGTGCCAGCCGCCTTGTACTAGCTGCCTGCCGTTATCCTTGCGGATACGCACCGTCACGCCACGACGGCGGGCAACCCGACCTTTACGGGGGCCAGACTGCACCTTTCGGCCACTGCTCACCGGCACCCAACGCCCACGCGGTTTGAACTGCGCAAGTGGCAAGCGGCGCCCGGTGTAGAGAATCGCCCGAGATGCATCACGGTTAACGCGCTGTATCTGCATACGGCGACGAATGTCACCGGCGCTAATGTCGTAAATATCCCGCGTGTAGCGACTGATAAACGTGGCCGCTTTGCGTGTCGATCCGTTGACACTTCGGTCAAGTGCCTTATCGACAATTTTAGGGTCGTAGCGATTACGCAGCGCCTGCAGCTGGCGTATATCAAACTGTAGATTCGGCATAACCTCCTCCTACGTCACCCAAAGGCGCCGTACATGGCCGTCATCCTCAAGCACTTCCTCCACAATCCATGTTTTGCCGGGCGCTTGTATAGTGTCGCCTTGATTACTGGAAGGCACATCGGCAACCATTACGCTGATCGTGTTGATGCGCCCTGCTAGTTGCTGATCGTCGCTGTAGGGTTCCCAGTTACGATCCAGCACCACCAGCTTGCCTAAGAGCACCGCGCCACCCGTAATCTGATAGTCAGCGAGAAAACCAGCATCTTGAAAGATGCTGGTCATATCGCTGCGTACTTCATCATCAAAGGCGCTCATTACTCATCACCAGAACCGCCGCCAGAACCTTCTCCGGTACCGGTGCCCTCGCCTTTGCTGTTTTCGTCATCACCGGTACCGCCTGTTGGATTTTCTGGCGGGGTAGATGAGCGCTTGGCTTTACTGGTGCCCTTGCCCTTGCCCTTGGCAGGGGCACCCAATTCAGCGATCACGCCTGCATCCAGCAGGCGTTTCTCTTCGGCGGCATTTTGGGGTTTGTAGGGCTCGCCTTGTTTGGCTAACACCTCTTTGCCCTTTTCGATCTGCCCACGTACTACCACATACTGTTTAGCTGCCATGACAACCTCCGCTGCTTATCTAGAATTGACTGCCCAGAAACAACTCACCCCGCCATTAGGCGGGGTGAGTTAGACGACCTTGGCGTAGACGAAGGCGTCAGGTTCGTGGAAGCCGGGGATCGGTGCGGACTGCATCATCAGCCAGCGAACACCGGGATCTTTTTCAGTCCAGCTTTTCGGGTAGCGATCGACATCAAACAGACCGCCCTCGATGGCTTCCACATCTTCGATAGCCCCATACAGCATGGAGTTGCGGCTCGAAGTGGTACCCACGATCAAACCGCCGGCAGGAATCATCGGCTCATCGTCCAGGAGGCTTTCATCTTCTTCACTATCCGAGTCGGGCGTGAACCATTCGTCATAGGAGTACAGATCAAGGCCCGGATCATTGATGTAACCCAGGTAGGTGACACCATCCGGCAGCTGGTCAGGCTTAATAATGCCCATATCAACACGGCGGGTATTAAGCTTTTTCAATACCTCTTCGCTATCCAGAAAAGCATCCGCCGCTTCCGCGCTCATTACACAGGCATTGGCGGTACGGCCACTTTTCTTCGAGACACGACGCTTGTACTTGCGTAGGTCAGCAATGGGATCGGCACCAGCTGCTGTCCAAAGCGTGGCTTCGGTCACCAGGTTTTCGGCATCCATCTGATAGTCAATGATGTCATTAACGCCATCACCGATGACATGCACTTGGCCAGTAGTAAGCGCCCGCGCAATCATCCACTCTTCACGGCGGCTGATACGATCATCCAGATCCTGCATATCGCGGCCTAGCTGATCACCCGCACGCTCCAGTGGAGTACGCGCCGAGTAGATATGTTCACCTGCTTGGCGGGTTAGCAAGTTTCCTGCACGCGTCGGCATTTTCGGCTTCACGTAAGCAGGCTTATAGCTACGCATTACCGAGCCGGGGCGATTGACAACGCTACCGGGGCGATTGGGCAGCACAAACGGTGCCATGCGGCGATTGCCCTTAATGATATCGATATCGATATGCTGGGTAGTCGCCACAATCGGCTCAGCACCAAAGAAGGTCGTCGTCAGGAATCGACGCGGGCGCGGCATACGCTCTACCGCCGCTAGCATCGTGCGGAGTTCAAATAGGTCCATGGGGTTCTCCCGGATTAAAGTAAAAGGGTTTCGCTAAGCGCTTGCTTAGTGAACGAACAACGACCAGCGCCGCAGCGCTTTGCGCACGGACTCGATTGTGTGGCCTTCGCCAAGCGTTAGCGCCGCTGAGCGTAGGTCTCCGGTCAGCATTACTTCCGCAGGCACCGGGCCATCGGTTGCGTCTACGTCTTCCCAGAGGACTACGCTGGGCGCTTCACTGCCATCAGCGGCGGCGGACGCGCTCAGCTTGTACTCTTCGTCGGCAGTGACTTCACCAAGTACACTGCCCTGTTCGAGCACTTCACCCGCTGCAATCATCACTGTTGCGAATCGGATCGGGAATTCACCGCCAACCAGCTGACGGTGCCGGTGGGCTGTTTGCGTCATGCCAGGCATGGGCTTGCTCCTATCAGTAAAGGGTTATCCGCGGGCTTACTTAGCCCAGCGCTTGGAAATGGCGTCCACCGCCTGGGCGCGCTCAGTTTCGGCAGCATCGCCATCCTTAGGCGGCGTGGTGGTACCAGCTTCAGTGCTGTCGCCCTTAATGCTCTGTAGGCTAATGCCACGGTCTGTGGCTGCCTTGAACAGCGCTAAGCCGGTGGCTTCTACGCTGTCGCCATTGGCCAGGGCCGCAGCGACTTCCTTTTCAAAGCCGGGCATTGCCAACGCCTGAATGCCGATACAGCGCTGGCGTTCAGCTTCAGCCGCTTCAGTACGCAGCTTGTCGGTATCGACGGTTTCAGCCGCGGCGATTTGAATTGTCTTCGGGTCGGTACCGGCCTCGATCGCTGCCTGCAGCTCTGCCGTGCTTTTCACGGTGGTCATAGTGATGCTCCTGGGTTGGTTACTGGCAGAGGAACCGGCCAGTTCGGCAATAAGGGATTCAAGCGAGCCAAGACGATCCGCCATGCCCGCTTCGATCGCCAGCGCACCAGTGGCGATACCGCCCTGGCGGAAACGGTCGTTGACCTCTTCACGGGGGATACCACGGTTGCGGGCCACCTTGTAGAGAAACACGCTGGCCAGCTCATCAGTTCGCGCCTGCAGCTGCGCCATGCCCGCTTCAGTCTCTAGGTCGGGCCGCTTGTTGGGCGCGTTGCTGGATACGATTTCGTAGCTTTTCTCACCGGGGCGGTCTTCGCGCTTACGCAGGCTCAGCACCACGCCTACGCTGCCAAGCTGTGCGGTATCATCCACCACGACTTCATCAGCGGCGCTGGCTATCCAGTAGCCCGCACTGGCGGCCATGCCGCTAACGTAGGCAACCACCGGCTTGCGGCCCCGCATGTTGTAAATCAGGTCGCCCAGCTCATTGATGCCGGTAGCTTCCCCACCTGGTGTATCAAACACCGGAATGATCGCTTTGATAGCCGGGTCGTCGAAAGCGGTCTGAAAGTCAGTCGCCAACACTTGGGTACTGGTGGCCCCGCTGATTTCGGTGAACAGGTTGGCGTAGCGGAAGATAGGCCCGGTCACCGGAATCACCGCCACGCCATCGCGCACAGTAACGCTGCGGGTGTTATCCAGTGAGCGGCCTAGTCGTGTTTCCAGTGCTTCTACATCGCCCTGACGATCAGCCACCGCCATCACGGTATCGAGCGCTTCGCTGGTGATCAGCCACGGGCGACCCGCCGCTAGTTCCAGTGCGGTTCTCATAGTCATACTCCAAAAGGAAAGCCCTGCTCATTGGCAGGGCTTAGGCGGTGTGCTGTGGCTCAGGCTTAGCATCATCTTCATGAACTTTACCGCCGATATAGAGCGGCACCCCATCCACGTTTTTACGCTGGATCTCGCGGGCACGGTCTTTGTGAACGTCTTCCCAGTCCTCGCCGTGCAGCGCCATCGTTTCCAGATGTTCGTTACTGGTGCCGTTGGCGATGCGCTCCGTCGCGGCACGGGCGTCAATCAGTTCGTTGAGCGACCCTAACGGCTCACCAATCCAAAGCGAGCGAACATAGGCACGGCGCTTGGCCGGGTCTCGGTACCCAGGCAACGTGATCATGCCATTGGCCACCATTTCATCAATGACCAGCTCATAAATCGGCTGGCACCACTGCACGGTCAAATGGTGACGGCGTTGTTTTACGAACTTGAACAGCTGGTTGAACGCCGCACGAGCTGCGGTGTAGCTAGTAGAGAAGTGCATTAAAATGACTTCAGCAGGCTGCTCTAGTGCTGCGCCAATCTGTTTCACGACGGCCATGAAGAACGGATCAAACTCAGGGTTTGGCCGGTTGGAACTAATCGGTACCGGTGTGGCGCCATCTTCCAAATCCCAGACTGCGCCTTCGCCTAACGTCAGGTTGTCCCCTTCCGGTTCATGATCGCGGTTACTCTGCACCACTGGACGCGCTGGTTTATTGGGATCGTTGCTCTGCTCATCCCACATTGTGGCTGCGCCGCCAATTCCCTGCTCTTCTTCTCCGTTTTGATGAGTAATGGCCACCGTGAACATCGCGCTGATCACAGCGGCGGTTAGCTCTGCCTGGCTGAAGCGTTCTAATTTCTGCAGTGCCTCCAGGATCGGTGCCAGGTAAGGAACGCCACGCACTTGGCTGGGGCGGTCCTTTTCGTTCATTAACTGCAGTATCCGCCGGCGGCCAGTTTCAGCGCCGAACACAGGTACCCACTCCCAGTCATGGCGAGTTAGATGATCGTTTGGATAACCGCTGCATAGCCGTACATGGGTCGGTCTACCTAGCCGATCCACACGAATGCCGTCTTGCTCGCGTTCCGTGTTTAAGACGTTGAAGGGATTACCTACCCGCTCTGCTTCCACTAGCTGCAGCTTTAGACCAAACAGCCCACCTACCCGCTTATCAAACGGCGTGAAGCCAAACACATCGCCGCTAGCCAGCGCACTGACGAAGGCCAGCCGTTGCTGCATGTAGAAGTCCATCGTGGCTTCCGCATCGCATTCATTTGGATCCTGCGCCCAAAGGGCGAAGCCGCGTGCCAGTTGATCATTGAGGGCGTCGGTGGCGTCGTCATCCAGTCCTAGTACCTTGCCGTCTACATTCGGGCGAACGGTTAACCCCATTCCCACTACGTTGGTAGCGGCACGGCTAATGGCGGCGCGACCCAACATATGGTTGCGATAGGCATCCCGTGACCGGGCAATCAGCGTTTCCCGTTCGCTGGTCGGCGTATCCTGCCGTGGGCTACCCAATCCGGGGATCCAGCTCAACATGCTACGTATCATACGGCTGGCACCGCGGTGTCGGGTCTCGCTGCCCACGTTTGCTTGGCTGCTCGGCTGGGTTTTCTTTAGGCGTTGAATCTCCTCTAGCGCTTGCTGGGCTTGAGTCTCTGCTAGCTTCGCCCGGGCGCTGCCTAGATTTGGAAAAATGCCCATGGCTTAAAACCCCACATAGCGAATGCGGTTTCGCCCACGGCCCGATGCTGCTCGCTTCTCAAGAGCCGCCATTTTTGCGTAATGACGCTCCATACGTTCAAGGGTGAAAATATTAGCTCGCGTATATTGCCTACCGTTGAAGCTCCATGACTGTGAGCCGGTTAGCAGTTTATCGATCGCTTCACGTACTTTAATGAGGCGTTCGGCATAGGTCTCGGTGCTCATAAGCTGCTCTTCCGTGTGACGCGGCGTCCACGCCGCTTGCCTGTAGCTTGCGGTGAGTGTATCGCTGCCGGTGATTCAAACAGGGTTGTTTGGGTTAGCGTGACTTCGAGACGGTCCCAGTCGCTTGCCTTTAACACGTGAGTACGACAGCTACGCGCCGCGTGTAGGGCGTACACTTCGCAATCCAGCGCTTCGTTTGGCTTGCCTGCTTTCTTCTGCCATACGCGTTTACGTGGGTTTCTCGGATGCGGTGCTTTTACTTCCGCTGTCAGCTGTTCCCAGTAGTCGGGGCGAACATCTTGGTACCAGTGCATTCGACCGGGGCCAGTGCCCTTAAGACGTATGCGGGCGTCAATCAGATCCTTAGCTTTATGGGTACCGACGATGAACGGGCGCAGGCCGTACTTATCGGCCTTGGTGTTTTTGCTGTTCGTGTCATCCGATGTCTTGGGCCGGCTGAAGATCTCTTTGTTCTCGCTATTCAGCGAGGCACCTTTAACGGCCATGACGCCGTGCCGCTGACGTGCTCGCACGTAGTGATAAATAGCATCACTGGTGTGGCCGTCTGAGCTATCGATACCCACTGCAGAAACCCGAAGCGATGCACCACTCTCATGTTCAAAGCCGGTGGTCATGAGCTTGTCTAGCTCTTCATATACCGGATCGGCTTTATCCATCGTGTTGCCGTAGAGCTCGCCCCAGTAGATCAGCCAGCTCTCTTCGCCACGGCCCCAGGCGCGTATTACCACCGCTAGGCGGTCGTGTTGCACATCGATACCAGCCGTGAGCAGCAAGCCACCACGGGGGATGGTTTTCTCTGCATACTCTTCAGCCCGGTCTTTCAGCTCATCCACTTCCGGTGCATCACCTTTGAACTGATACGCCAGGCCCATTGAACTGTTGGTGAATACGATTAGGTCGCTAAAATCGCCCTGCTCAGCGTTGTGCTGTGCTGAAAGCCACTTTTCCATCAGCTTTGCAAAGCGCGAATCGGGAAAGGTGCTTAGCAACTCATTCATGTAGTAGCCAGCCACGCCGCGAAACTCAGCGGTGGCTACCCATTTCCCTTTACGCAGGTTGGCGTTCTTATCCCGATCGTTCCACTCGCTACCACAATGTGGGCAGGCGTAAACGGTTTGCTCTGGCCGGAATGCGCCATAAATGGGATGCGGCTGTTCAGCCGTCGTCGGGCATACCAAGTTATCGAAACTCAGTTCGTGCGATTCACCACAGTGATGGCACGGCACCAGGCAGCGGCGCTTGTCGCTTAACTGCATTTCCGCTTCGATAGAAGAGATACCCGCGATGGTGGGCGTTCCACCGATGATGTACTTCTTACGACCACGGCCGTAGGTTTTGCCACGCTCTTTGAGCAGCAGGATCGAATCACCCTGCCCCTTAAGGTTCAGGTTGCAGTCGTCAGGTTCTTCGACAAAGCCGCGGGGGCTGGGCGTCGACTTCACCGACGATGGCGAATTGGAACCCACCAACTTCAGGAAGCCGCCCGGGAAGCGCTTGAATTGTTGGCGTTGCTGCAGCTTCCGCGAACGTAGGTCTATCTTGTTACGCAGCCGTGGTGTCGCTTCCACCATCGGCTCAAACTTTTCCGCTACGTACTCTTTAGCGGCACCGTCTTTTGGGAACAGGCCGATGATCGGAGAAGGGTCAATGTCGATCCAGCGGCCAAGGGCGTTACCTAAAACGCCAGATGTCCACGCGACCTGTGCCGATTTCTGACAGCACACCTCTTCAACGTTGGGATCGTCGATCGCTTCCAGCGGGCCACCGGGCAATGCCAGTGCCGGCGTAACGTGAATGCTATATTTACCCGGCCTGGCTGTTTCAACTTCACTCATCCAGCGGTGTTTGTTTGCCCAATCCATAGTGCCAATACGTTCTGGCGGGGCCCACTTTTTTGCCAACTTGTTTGCCCATCGCGCAGCGTTACGCTTCAGCGCTCTCCGCATCTTCCGGTTCAAGTTGGCTGCTGGATTCATAGTTACTCAATGTGCTTAACGCATCTTCGATATGGCGGCGGATCACAGACACATCCACCTCTTCGCCCAAAATCGCCGTTAGCTCAGCAGCCAACGCATCGGGCATGTTAAACAACAGCTCAGCGCGGGCAGCTTCCACCAACGCGTCATACTCAACATCCAAGTCTTCGGGCATGACTAGAACGTCATCTTCTTTAAGCATCTCGCGTTCGAGCTGGTCACCGCGCAAACGGTCAAGGCGATCTTTGGCAGACTCGCGGGTAGTGTCATTTGCACGAACCATTAGCCAGGCCAAAACCTCAGCCGGTGAATACTCGTTGCTGGCACCACGGCCAGCGGACACCGCCACCGGCAAGCCTTTTTGCTGCCAGTCAGTCAGCGTCCTTTCGGAGACTTCAAGCAGCTCAGATAACGCCCGCTTGTTTAACGATGCGGGCAAGCCAGCAGCGTGCCAGTTAAGCAACGCCAGCTGACAAACGTTGATCAACTCAACTGACGTCATGCTGCTAACCTATTGATCAGATTAAAAGTAAGGAAGCCATGCACACTTTTTAGCTGCACGAATTCCGCGGCTATCGTCCCCCGTATACCGCGCTACCTAGCCAGAAGGACCCACGGTTATTGCTCACCTACCGAACCCGGCTTAAGCAACAGCTGATAGACAGATGCACGGTCAGCATTGGCACGGCGGCGCAGTGATTCATAGTCAGCTAGCAACTGTAGTAGGTCGCGGTTATGCGACACACGACGCTGAGGTTCACTCAGTGGCGTCACCAGGTGTGGCGGCAACTCCGGCGTCACCACCACGGGAATCGTCACCGGCTTCGGGGAGGTCACGCACCCACTGGCCAACAGCAGTAGGCAGAGGCTGCCCAGCCCAATCACTAGTCGTTGCATCGTCTCTCTCCAGTTGCTGGGCCGTCTGCCGCATCATGTCTACTAGCTCAGTGTCACGTTGCAGTTGCTCATCACGTGCTGATAGCACCGCACTCAGTGTGTTGATCTGCTCACGCTGCCAGCGCTGATGTTCCTGCAGTATCTCCACCTGATCGTGTGCCCGAGCTAATCGCGTTTCGGTTGCCGATAGTTGCAACGCATACTGCCGCGCCTGCATGCCAGCAAAGATCGTGATGCCCAACAGTCCAGCGACCATCCAGCCAGACAAGTTGCCTAAGATGCGCTTAATCATTTCAGCCACCGCCCGATGATCTTCTCATAGAGCTCATCCGCTCGATTGCCAAACCACTCCGTTCCCTTGAACGCCACTACCGCGCCAAGGGCAGCTGCTAAATCAACCGGAAGGCCGAAGTAGTGAAGCACTGGGAAAGCCGCCAGGGTTAAGCAGCCGCAAAGCATGGCCTCTAGCCAGCTCTTGCTGACTCTGTTGCCCGCGTGCAGGCTGCGCAACATGCCCACTAAGAACGCCAGACCCGCCGCGTAAAGCTGAGGCCAAGCGGTGGCGACATACGCAAGCAACGCCTGCCATAAGTTAGGGTCACGTCCCGGCATGAGAAGACTCTTTATTGAATGAATGTCACGCCGCCCGCGCCGCGTCCGCGATCACGCCTGCCACCGCATCAACGAACTCGTCGTAATGCTGTTTGAACTGGTACAGGTCGTTAGCGTTGGATAAGAAGAACAACTCAAAGATAAGGCCACCGCCGCCACTCACGAACGCCAGCCGTTCGTGGTACCCAGCATCCTCGGGCTTGGCGCCACGGTTAGCGATGCCCAACAGGTCAGCGGTCACACGGCAGAGCTGAGCACCCAGCGGCTTGTTATGAGCGCGGGATAACGTCTCAACACCCGTTGCACCAGGGCCTCCACCGTTGGTGTGAAACTCAATCGAAATGTCACAGCCTTGAGCAATTCGAACAGCCTGGCGCAACGGCAGGTTTTCGCCGGGTTCACCGTCTAACACATGGCGTATACCCAGGCTAGCTAACCGCACGCTAACGTCATCGCGGAACAGCTGAACGATATCGGCCTCTTTATAGCCGTTGGCAACGATCCCCGGCACCGTGTCGCTATGCCCTGCTGAAAGCATCACTGTGTTGCGTTGGGGTGGCCGTTGGGGCACCGCGTTAACGTGATCAATCCACCGCATGCCCATTGGCCTACCTCCTAAAATAAAATGCCCCGCACCGGATAACCGATACGAGGCACCGCCCACCACGGACG
The DNA here is from genome assembly GCA_030440445.1 of Halomonas sp. KG2. Classification (NCBI taxonomy): domain Bacteria; kingdom Pseudomonadati; phylum Pseudomonadota; class Gammaproteobacteria; order Oceanospirillales; family Halomonadaceae; genus Halomonas; species Halomonas sp. KG2. The sequence continues at coordinate 2,356,621 of CP098528.1, forward strand.
GGAGCACTGGTTGTCTACTAGCGCCGAACAAAAAGCCCCAGCGGGTTGCTAGGGCTTCGTGACTTAGGCGCATCTACTAGACAGTAGCTGAATGGTGGCCCTTGACTGCGGTGGCATCAAGCCGTTTTTAATGCCAAACGATAAATCCAATTACAGCGTTAGGCATGGTTGGGCAAGCATCGAAAAACTTAATGATTAACGTCTTTTTGTTCGCTTACTACGGTTACGCAGCTGGGCTCTGATCTCGATGTGCAGCTTGTGGAGGCGATCGTAGTATGTGCGCTCAGCAAGTCCGAGACGTGCCGCCTTCGCATCGTTGTAGCCATTCCACAGGTAATGCTCGTGGGCCAACACCTGAAGCTCATCGCTCAGACCGTTGACGGACTGTTGGACTTCCCATGCAGCATCATCCATATCACCTAGGCCCATCAAATCCTTCGAGCCGCGAGGGCTGCTGGTGGGCATCACACCGCCAAATTCAGCAAGGCGGCCCAGCGGTGTGCATTGACGCATTCCCCGCCCTTTCAGCTGATCGGCCCAGTGGTGCAACAAATCGTCGATCTCTTTCAGCATTGGTTTGCTCCTGTCTTCGGCCTGGTGGGTAGCCGTGGTTCTACTTATCTGACTTGAGCCATCACATCAGCCTGATGCTGGATTGCCATCGCCTTAACCAAATCCCCTAACAATGCCGGGTTCTTTTCGAAGAAAGCCGGGTCTAGATGGCGATCCGCGATATCAATAGCGGCCACTAGGTACGCCTCAACCGCTTCAGCCGATTGCTTCTGGAGGGCTTGCCGCTCTAACTTATCTTGCCTATCGAGTTCATTCATTATCTAACCCTTACCTTGTGCCTACTTGTTGAACGAGCCGATTGCAGCAACGGCTTTATCGAGCGAATCAGAAACTTCATCTAGCGATTCCCGCAAAGCGACCTCTTGATCCTGCATAACGGAACAAACACAGGACGTATGAAAGTCTTGAGCGCTCGCCCGAATCATTGCCGCCAACAGCTCAGGGTGCTTCTCTGCATAGCCCTCGCCGAAATGCTCATCAAGGTAACGACTGCAATCGACTAGGTAGGTATAGGCCGTCTGTGGCGCCTGTCGCATAAGTGTATTGAAGTCAGCATCTATGGTTTGCATGGAAAATCCTCTTCGTTTTTAAGGCTGTCACAGGTGTCACAGGTATCTATTTAGACCTGTGACAGAAAAAGTTCTTTTAAAACAAAGATGTCACACTTGTCACAGGTGTCACACAAGGAAGTAAATATAAATGTGCGCGCCCGCGTGCGCGTATACGTGCGCGAAATACCTGTGACACCTGTGACACCTGTGACACGACTGAATCATAAGCACTTTTTATAATGCAGACCTGTGACAATACTTGTGACACTCGCTTAAACCTGTGACAGATCATCGTTATTTCTCCACTTCTGGATCGGCACCTGGCCGCAAATAGGGACGAATGCGCTGGCCAGTCAATGAGGAGCGCTGCTGTTTTTGCTTCAGCCAGCCAAGATGGCGCATGATATTGCCCACCCGTCTCTGCTCCTGCATGCCCTGGCGGCCTACATCAAGCCTGAGCGCGTTCTCCATCAGCTCTCGGGTGGTCACCTTGTTTATCGCCTCAGACCTTGCTTGGCCGCTTCGCCAAACTGGGTACGCATTGGCTTGCGCCCTCCCATCCAAGTAGTCGCAGATACGCTCCTCCCATGGATCTTCTAGGTATCGCTGATCCTGCTCCTGTTCAGCTTCCCCTTTTGGCACATCCCACCATTTAAAGCCATCTCGATATCGCTTAAATGCCTCTGCCCATAGCTGAACCCGCCATTGCTCGATATACCCCACATCAGCCTTACGGCAAGCCACAGGTAAAAAGCGCCGGGCACCGGTCGAATCAATCAAATATTCGGTAGCGTTGGTGGTGCCGATAAAGATGCATTGTCTAGGATGAGAGATTGGCCTAACCGCATAAGGCGGCCGGAACTTGTCGTCACGGCGCGTTATCGCCATCTTGACCATTGTAATGTTGGCCTTTGAAAACGACTGCAGCTCGCCGATCTCTACGGCCCATGCGCCTTGAATGGTCAGGAAGAAATCTTTGTTATCAGGCGCTTCAGATAACTCAACGTACCACTGCGCACCGAACAATTGCCGGATACACGTTGATTTACCCAACCCTTGCCCGCCCTCAAGAATTACCATTTCATCAACTTTGCAGCCAGGGTCAATAATGCGCGCTACTGCCGACACCAGCATTGCTTTTCCTAGGTGCGCCGTGTACTCAGTGGCATCCGAACCGAACACACTGGGCATCAGTCCCGTTAAACGATCAACGCCATCCCATGAGGGCAACTGCTCAAGAAAATTTCGCACGGGGTGATAGCGATACTCATCAGCCACTGTCATTGCCGCTTTGTCAGCCGTTGGCACATGCCCCATACCCATACCCATCTTTTGCTGCAACCAGACAAGCGCGTGACCAGCATCAGCATCTCGCCAAGCACCGGCTTCGCCATTGGGGAAAGGCGGGGCTCTCAGCTTATCAACCTCACGCGTGAATTCATTAAAGGCTAACATTCCCTTCCAGTCTGGATGGTGTTTAAAAATCTCGTACGCATTAGATAACTCCGGCTTGATGGCTCCTTTTTCTGTAAAGCGCAAACGATCCATAAGATCGACTGGATCGGCTTGTACCCCATCCTCAGGCTTGCGCCCCACAGGGAGTTCAACCTCGCCTGCCGCAAGGCTTTCGGTAGGGTATAGTGCGCTATCATTCGCCGCCTCAACAGCAGCAAACAGCTGCTGTCTCACGGCATCCAAGCCCTCAGCAACGTGCAGATCATTCCAATCGATCATTAAGCCGCCTCCCCTTTAAAGTGAGGGAAGACCGCCACAACGCGCATGGCTCGCGCCACTTCCTCGGCCTTCTTTCGACCGGGGTTGCCCTCCACCTCCGGATCATCATCACCGCATATCACCACGCGCGCTTGCGAGTGCATTTGGCCCAGCAGTGGCACTACTCGACGCATGTTGCCAGCATTCATCGCCACCGCCACTGGCCAGCCAGTAGCCATGTGGATACTAGCCGCCGTCGCGTAACCCTCAGCCACCGCAACTACTGGCGCATTGCTGGCATCGCCAATGCGGTGCCATGTACCCGACGTACGGCCATGCTTTGGAAAAAGCTTGGTACCTTTAGGCTTAATCACTTGAATCGATACCACGGTGCCGTTCACATCTCTTAACGGAACGACCACATCACCTACTTGAATCCGTAAAAAAGAAATATGGTCAGGCCGAGGGTTAGGCAGATGTTCAAAAAAACGCTTCACCTCACGACCAGGCCATACCTCAGCACGCATAGCCTCATTATCAATACTAATCACCACTGAACATCGAGGAAACCAAACACCGAAAGCTCCTACTTGTTTGGTATCTAGATAGGGTGAGCTACCCTCTCGATGGCAATGCTGCTTGATGAACTGCCGACAGGCGGCGGCAACAGCATCACGCATTGCATCCCGGCGCTTTTCGTCGGCTTCGATCTCAGCCTGTCGAGCCTTACGGCGCTCTTCCTGCTCAGCCTTCATCCGCTTACGATCGGCAGCGCTCATCTCCTTACGCTCACGCTTCCAGCCGTTCGCGGTTGCTAGCTTAATGATGGTACCCAAGCTCACATGCCCTGGTTGCAGGCTACGCCATACACTCTTAGCATCCTTGGCGTTGTAGCTAGCACCACCTTGACTCCATTCATCCCAGGCAAAAAAGCCGTCATCACCGTATTCGGTTTTGACGGCATTGCCGATATTGACCCAGGTTTCACGGTCATCTGCAGGGATATGAGTCAACGCCAAACGCAGCTCATCAAGAGTTAGAAGATCACGCTGCATGGAACACCTCCCCAGCAACGCAACCATTTAAGGGTGGGCACTCATAATGGTCATGAAGTAAGCTTTGAGTTGCGAACACCAAGCCCACTACACAAACCAAGGAGTGCCCATGACAACTGATCGTCGTGATCTGCCACAACCGGCATACACCCCGCCATATAATCCTGACCGTGGCAAAGCGCAGGTACCCACCTCCAAGCGCCCGCCAGCCAAAGGTCCGGGGCAATAGCAAAAAGCCCGAGGAGGCAATATGGATACAGAACAAAGCATTCCACGTACGCGCGACGATATGGAATGGGAAATTAGATCGTCCATTTGCCTTCTCAGCCGCTACCGAAATCTCGCACGAAATGCCGACTTGGCATTGACACTTGTCACGCTGATTGGCCTTAGCAGTGCCGCAGGCTCTATTTTTAATGCGAGCCCCATCTTGGCCAGCGTGGCTGGCGTGCTGCTCACCATTACCACCATTCTGCAGATCGTTTATAAGCCCGCCGAGGCAAAAGTACACGCGGCGGTAAGTCGTAAAATGTACACGGAACTGTGGAGCCAAATGCGTCGACTCACTGATGAAGAGCTCGACGATAAGCTCATCAAGCTGCATGGCGAAGACATCGGTCTTATTGAAGGCCTTCGCCTGGTGGCTGAAATTGATACATCCCTTCAACTGAACCTCGATGACAGTGACCAAGTGAAGCGGCTGACCCGGTGGAATAAATTCCTTCGCTTTTGTAGCTAACATCACCGCTTCTCCCTTCTTGTCTGGCAAGGTACACACGTAACCACACCAGGCAGACGTTCACGGAGGGCGGCGGGGATCTCCTCGCCGCAGTCTTCGCACTCCGTAACCTCAGTTACGCCAGCAGGCACCGCCGCTTGCTGGCGAGCCTTCAGCGCCTGCTCAGTACGCCACTCGATGTAGTCGTTAGCGATATCGGCCTTATCCATGGTTCTCCCCATCAAACCGTTGAGCGCTCACTAGCAGCGCCTGCACCGCGCCAAACAACTGCCCTTTCAGCTTTTCCAGTTCGGCTTTCTCATGGTCGCGATAAACACCATCGCGGCGATGCTCACTGATACGCGTCAGCAGCTCAGACACTTGGCTAGATAGGTTCGCCACCGAGTTAAGCAACTGCTGCTCGCTGCAGTCGTTCGTCGCTTCCTGGTACTCAAACCAATGCGCCCTCGGCACTAAGGCCAGCAGCGAATCCAAAATGCGCGGGTCGCGGGTCGCTTCCAGCACATGCTCCAGATCGTCGATCGACAGTTTGTGGTTATCAGCGTTAGGGTTTAAACGATGCTGCAGCGTGGTCGCAGGCAGGCCGTAAATAGCCGCAATGGCTTTGCCGCCGCCGGGATAATCTCGCGCGGCGTGATACATCGATAAATTGAGGGGCAGGATTTCGCGCTCAGCGCGCTCCCGCGAGGTGGGCCAGATCTTAGACATGGCATTACTCCCGTTCGCATGCCATGCGCAACAGCTCCTCAGTGGTGTATGATAGGAACTGTAGCGCAAGGGGCTTTATTGGTTTGCTCTCTTGCGTTGCGACAAGTCCAGCGAGGGATCAGTCTGTGGTGGGCAGACCCTCGTTGGCACCCGCTGGGTAAGTTGCTTTCGAGCAGCTTATCCAGCACCTCTAACCTTCGGTTAGGCGGCCTCTAATTCTTCCTTGCTAACACCGTAGTGCTGCAATACTTCTGACAGTGAAACAGAACCTTCACTGCCACGGGCCAGCGCACGCATAAATTTCAGTGAAGCACCTCGGCTGCCACTGATCACATGCGCCCTGAGGTACTTAGTGGATGTGCCAACCCGCTCTGCAAACTGCTCAAGTTGGGCTTCATCTTGCTGCTTAAGGTAATCACGAAGCTGCATAGCGTTATCTCCGATAAGTCATGGCATTAAGAATGACACCTAGAGATTATAAAAGCAACACCTTAATGGTTATCGCAACCTTTGAGGTTATGACTAAGAATAACCTCATGAATATACACGACTTGCGATTGAAGCTTCTTCACAAAGTGATGGAGCAGCGTCATATGAATCTGCAAAAATTATCTGACGCACTGGATAGACACCCCAGCCAGTGCAGCAGCTTTGCGGGCAAAAATCCCAGCAAGAATATTGGAGAACGACTTGCACGCCATATCGAAGAAAAGCTAAACCTCCCTGACAATTATCTTGATGACGTAAGGAACCTCGTTTACGGCGTTAGAGATAGTCACGCAGAATACAATCCTGATGATGCCAGTGTGCTCCACCCCGTTGGGCATATGCTGCCTGTTATTGGGATGGCCACAGCAGGCGCCCTCAAGGAGTCATTCGAGGAAGCTGACATCGAAGAATATGTACCCGCCCCAGGCAACTGCAGCAAAAATTCTTTCGTATTGATACTGGACGGTGTATCAATGCTGCCCGATTTCCACCCAAGAGACCGCATTGTTATTGACCCTGATGCTGAATGGATATCTGGTGATGTGGTATATGCCCGCTGCACCCAGACTGATCGTGGAACATTTAAGGAAATACGCTATGAAGATGGCGACTACTACCTATGCGCAAAAAACCCAAAGTGGGAGCCTCAATACATGAAGATGGGCGATACATGGGAAGTGGTTGGCAAGGGGCTTTACTTGGTCAAAAAGCTATAATTCACTTCTGCCGGAAAATATAACCTCTGAGATTATTAACCTTAACGGTTGACAAATCCGTTTTGGTGTACAAAACTCGTTGTCATATCCGCCCCACCAACGGAATATGACAATGCAAACCAATGCCCAACCATGCCGGGTGATCATGCACCCGGCCGCAGGTAACAGCCATATCGCCATCGCGGCCATGCAACACGTCACCGGGCGCGTTGCTGCTCGCCTGACTGGCAAACAATCCCGCACTATCTATCTGCTCACCCCAGAAGAAGCGGCCCGCTACCAGCGCGCACCGCAAGGTGGTGCTGCATGAATATCACTGAATCGACTGCAACGCAGCTGACTATTCGCGGCCTAGATAACCTCGACAGCATCAACGTATTTATCGAAGACATTGCACCAAAAGTTGGCCGCATCACTATCGAGAGCTTTGGTGATGCGTGGTCGCATGCCTGGGGAGGTATGTGGGACGGCTATAGCGCGGCTGAGTTCTTTGCTCGCTGCGATGATGGCTACCTACTAGGTAAATTCGCTCGCGCTAGTAGCAACATGGAATGCATCGATTTTGAAGCGCTTATCGATAAGCTGAAAACTGCAGTTATTGAACAGCGCAAAGATGGTGATATGAGCAGCACTGAAGCTCGCGAAACCTGGGACAAGGTCGAAGAAATAGAGCGTCACGAAGGCATGACAGTTAATGAAATACATGCGATGGACTCTATTGATATTGAGCTTATATCTGACTTGCTTGGCGAGGAGTGGTACCACTCAGTACCCGAAAAACCGAGCAGGGAAGCCCGCCGCTTGAAACTGATCATCCAAGCCGTTCGCGAGGCTTTCATCGCTAAAGGATGGTTTAAGCAGGAGGTGGCCGCATGAACACCATCACCCAACTCCCCGCCCCGGTGCTAACGCAAGCACACCGCGATGCCATGGCCTACATCCAAGGTCTGGCGATCACGATCAGCCTGCAAGGCACTTATGCAGTAAGCACGGAATACTCTGGTCAAGTTCACGAGTTCAGCACCCATGTCCTTCTGTTTAGCGAGATAGAGCAGCGCAACTTCAAAGCGCTCACCACCATAAAGGTACACCTGCCGGGTCGCTGCTCATTGACGGGCGCTCACGCGCTGCAAGAGCTGCAGGCCATGGCCCGAGTACTTGAAGGTTTCCTAACCCCACCTACAGGAGACGCCGCATGAACGCCCCCCAACACCCACAGCCCGCCCGCGTGCTAGGTCACCGTTACACGTTACAAGAAGCTGCAGCGCTTATGGGCACCGGCCGAAATACTCTATGCAAGCGCTTACGCGAGCTCGGCATGCTAGACGCCCACAACGTCGCCACTCGCCCGCACACAAGCACCGGCCGCTTAGTCGTTGAGCTAAAAGTCTATGAAAACCCAGGACTAGGCACCGAGCGACCCTACGGCAAAACGCTGGTCACAGAACGCGGCCTGCTCTACATCGCAAATCGCCTAAGCATCCGCATCCAGCGTGAAGCCGCCAACGACAGCTGACCTATAACCCGTTTCGCGACGCTGCCAATGCAGCGCCGAAAACCAGGCCTAACGGCCACTACCACCACGAAAGAGGAAACCAATCATGGCTAACGAACCCACCTCAACCGACATCAACGCCCTGCTAGACGACTTAGACGCCGGCATCTTCCGCGAAAAGCTAGCCCGAGCCCTTAGCGATGCCGCTGCTGGTTGCGTCGCTCATGGCAAAGCCGCTGACGTCACAATCAAGTTCAGCCTGAAGCAGATCGCGGACAGCTCGCAGGTCGATTGCGCCCACAAGCTCAGCTATGTGGTACCCACTGCCAAAGGCAAGCGCTCTGAGGAGAACACCACTAAAACACCGCTGTATGTAGGGCGCGGCGGCAAGCTCACCCTGTTCCCAGAGAACCAGGGAAAGTTTGAGTTTAACGAGCAATCTTCTACCCAACGCGCCTAACCCACTAGCTACATATAGGTAAAACAATATGGATAACCAACACCGCAAGATCAAAGGCTATCGCGAGCTGAGCCAGGAAGAGATAGACCTCATGAACGAGGTTAAAACCAAGGCTGAAGAAGTCGGCCAGCTTATTGGCAAGCTTGAAAGCTTGAATGCTGATACTGGAGGCCACGCAATTGACATGCGCTGGGTGAACATCGCCCGCACCAACCTGCAGCAAGGCTTTATGGCATTAACGCGATCAGTCGCAAAGCCTGACTTTTTTTAGTAACCGCGCCTAACCAACGCACTCACCCCACCAACGCAAACCAATGCAAAAGGAATGACCATGGACCACCAAGCCATCGAAAAGATTGAAGCCCTCGTTCACGCCGCGACTATCGGCAACCCAGGCACGTTTGAACCCACCCTGCTAGTGCCTGAAGGCTACAAGCTGCAATCGCTAGAGCCGTTCATGGAAGCACCTACCCGCTTCCGTGGCGCCTTTGCAACAAGCTCGATTGAAGACTACGCGAACTACGTAAACGCCGAAGATGAAGCCCGTGTATTCGTTGACATCGACGCCATGCGCGCTAAGTCCTTCTTTGACCTCGGCAACCCAGCAACACCAGGCCATGGAGACCACACCGCTAGCCTACGCCTAGAGAAAACCGGCGCGTTTGAAGCCTGCCTTTCAGCCAACGGCACAAGCTTTGCCCAAAAGGAATTGGCGCACTGGATTGAAGACTGGCACCACTGCATCACCGGGATCGATAGCAACGGCGAAGACCTAACCGCTAAACAGCTCGCCAACGCCGTGCGCAAGATCGAGATCAAAGCAACGCAAGAACGCAGCCATGAAGAAGGCGACTGGAACACCAAGCGTTCAGGCATGGACGCCCTAGATGCCAGCGCTGGAGCCGCCACGCCGGATATCATCCGCTTCCACTGCATACCCTACGAAGGCCTGGCCTACCGCACGTTTGAGGTGCGCGTCTCGATCCTCACCGATGACATCAAGCCCAAGCTGAAGCTGCGAATCATCGGGCTGGAAACTGCTCAGGAAGAAATGGCAAAAGAGTTTAAGCAAGTTCTGGCCGATGAGTTGGAAGAAAACGCCACCTTATTACTGGGCTCATTCAGCAAGTAACCACCAACCCGTTAAGCAGCAACCGCACGACCACCCCGCCGCCACCCACCACGGGCGGCGGGGTTCCACCACCGGAGAGCAAACCAATGCAAACGCATAAACTACTCGCGCACCCGCTATTTGAAGAGCATGACGTTAAAGAAGTATTAGAGCCGTTCGGCTTTGAAGTTCACCTGCACTTTGAAGACCCACCTTGCCCGCAAGAAGAGCCAGAGGCTTGGGCAATATTTGAAAACCAGACCAAAGCTTATCTGGACAATATTACCTACACCCCAACTTACGGCTTTGCTGAGATTGGCCGCTTTGTAAATGAAGACGGTGATATCACTATTATCTCAGTCCGCCCCAAATCTGATTTTGCCATGGCATTGCTCTGGTCAGATACCCGCTTTGAGGATGATCAGATTGATCCCCCTATCGAGGTACTTTTTGAACTCTCTAATGAGCGCAATCGTCAGATCCACGCTGAAGGATTCACCCTAGATCAAGATGATCAATGGACTAAAGGTGAACTGGCCTCACTCGCGTGCAGCTACGCACACCACGCGGCAATCGTCGCCCATGGAATCTTGGGAGCGAACGAGCCTACCTGGCTGCCCAGCAACATGGATAGCAAATGGTGGAAGCCCAGCCTTAACCCGCGCCGCGACCTAGTGAAAGCAGGCGCCCTAATCCTCGCAGAAGTCGAACGCTTAGACCGCGCCGCCGAAAAAGCAGCGGCTGAGGAGAAAGCCGCATGAGCAACCCACAGCAGCAGCCCCTGACGAGCCCACAATACCCACAATTCAAACTGGTAGAATTTAACAAGGTTCGCCAAATGCGCGGCACTGAAGCGGCCCGCATTGAGATCATCTATGCCGAAGGCGACCACGATTGGCTCTGGATGTCTGCTGGCGACCTGCACGGCAACATCCGCCAGTTCGGCGAGCATGAAGCTTTAACCGAAGCACTCAAGGCCTACGGCCAAGGGGGCCGGGGATGATGATGCTGAACGCCATTCGAATCAGGCAGCTTAGAGCCAGAGCACGCCGCCTCTATATCTCATATGCAACTGCCTATGACCACCTAGATTGCGGCAACCACCTAGCCGACCACATCACATGCGGACGCCGCAAACGCCTGGCCAAGGCATTTAACGCCACGGTAGACAAGCTGGAATTTCTTGGCGATAACCCACCCAAGGAGCGTCTGTTATGAGCTATGAAACATGGCGTATCACGTTTCAAGACTCCGAGCAGGCCGCGAAAGCGGCCTTTGAAGAATCCCAGCGATGGGAACGGCTATTTGCTTCAGTGATCATGGCATTAGTTGGGGTAGGCAAAGCCGCTGGCGTCCGAGGAGAAGACCAGCTCAACGGCAACCTTGAAATTCTCATTGCTATCGAAAAGCTGAAAGAGCGTAGGGAGAAGTGGAAAGCCCGGGCGCTCAAGGCCGAAGCAATTCAGATAGCAATTGATGAAATGCCCGCAGAGAGCCTCAAGGCTCTTTGCGTTGACCAGCAACAGCAAGGCTGCCTGCGAGTGTCAGAAGAGCTACGTAACGGCCCCATTGATTGGAACAAGTTCGGCGACCATCCCAGAGAGCAAGCCGCCAACGTCGCTATCCTGGTGGGCAATCAGATTAGAAGAGATGCTGGAGGTGGGGTATGACGCTGGATGAACTTCAAAAAGAGTATCGCGAAGCTATTGTTGAAGATACCGACCTATTTGATTTATTCGACATTTATTTTGATGAATCCGAGCGTGACCATACTCACTTCCGTGAAAGCGGTACTCGTGAGTTACTTGAAATATGGAAAACTCTATTTGGACAGAATATCGAAGTTGAATCGCCAATTTGGTGCCTTTTAGCATCATATGAAGGGAGTCACGAACAAAGATTGCTTCGTTTTTTGGATAAACTTGTCGGCATTAGAAGCGGTTCATTTGAGACTCTGTTCTATACAGCCTATGAAGATCTGGAAAATGGCAGACTAATCAAACCGCTAGGCTTGAACGGGCTTTGCGAGTTTTTAAATAAGGCGGACAATAAAACTTTAAAGGGTACCTTCGATGAGCTTTCAGAAATGTGCTCGAAAGGCGACAGGGAACCCGACAGAACAACCACAGCTGTTAAGGAAGAAGGCGATGCTCTGCAGGACTACCAAGCAAACGGGGGCACCCAATGAAAGAACACGGCAAACTATTCAGCACGGCCATGGTGCAAGCCTTCCTCGGGGGGCGCAAAAACCAAACCCGCCGCACCGTCGATGCTCACAACTCCCTGGTCGACGGCAACGGCATTAGCAAAAAGCGGTGGGAGGCTGCAGGGTTCGACCTCGCCAACGCGTCGATCGACAACGGCCCATCGCCTGCAGGCAACCCAGGCCCGTACCTAAAAGCCACTTGCGCGGAAGCTACTACCCACCGGATTTACTCACGTGTCCAGCCAGGTGATCGGATTTGGGTTAAAGAAGCCCATGCGTTTGTACCAGAGCCAGCCTATCGCCGAAGCGTTGGCATCGTTCAAACGATTAATCCTGATGACGACTATGAAGCCTGCGTATACCGCGAGAACTTCGATTTCGATGGGGCACCTAGCTTCCCATGGCGACCTTCAATGTTCATGCCACGCTGGGCAGCCCGCCTAGTGTTTGATGTGATAAGCGTCAGACTGGAAAGACTCAACGACATGGAAGGCCAGCACCCATTAGATAGCGATGCAATCGGAGAAGGAATATTTAAGATTCACCACTGGCGAGGCGAATACTACTACAGCGCCTTTAACAGCAAGCCTGACCCTAGAAATTGGCAAGACCCCACGGATGCATTCAAAGAGCTTTGGGAATCCATCAACGGCCCTGACTCATGGCAGGCCAACCCACCGGTCTGGATCTACGACCTACAGCCCGTTGGCATTAAGTCCAAAACGATGCCAAGCCAAGGCGCACCCGCTGAATGCACACTATTAGGAGGCGGCAATGCTACCGATTGATCACGTCACGATTGAGCGTTTCAGCGAGCTCACCGGCTACAGCGAGTTTGCCATTAGATCAAAGATCAAGCGTGGTGATTGGCGACTGGGTGATCAGTTCTTTAAAGCGCCGGACGGTCGGATATTAATGTCATTAGAAGGGTATGCACGATGGGTAACAAAGGGAGCAGTTACGAAGGGGTCCGGATCGCTTCGACCAGCAGTATCGAAATCGACTTCTACTACCAGGGCACCCGCTGCCGCGAACGGCTCAAGCTCGAGCCCACCACCGCTAACATGAAGAAAGCGGCGCGCCATCGCGCCGCGGTTATTTCATCGATCGACGCCGACACGTTTGATTACCAAGTTACCTTCCCCCGCAGCAAGAATGCACGCAAGTTCATGCGCCAGGATCGGCTTGATACTTACCTGCGGCAGTGGCTCAATCTAAAGCGGCCCACTCACAAGGCCTCAACGATCAAAACCTACACCACTATTATTGAGCGGCAATTGATCCCTCAGTTCGGCAAGTTTCTACTTGCCGAAGTCACACGCCCCCAAGTGCGCACGTGGGTAGCCTCGCTTAGTTGCGGCAACAAGCGCCTGGCCAATATCGTGATGGTTCTGCGGTCGGCGCTAGACGATGCCGTCAATGACGAACTTCTCGATTCAAACCCTCTCCACGGATGGAACTACCGCTTGAAAGAAGCACCAGGGCCAAAGAAAGGCCCTGATCCTTTCACACGTGAAGAGCAAGCGGCGATCCTAGCTGCAGCGCGAGACAATATACGCCCACTGTTCCAATTCGCATTCTGGACCGGCCTTAGACCGAGTGAGTACATCGCGCTGGAATGGGGAGACATTGATTGGCATAGGATGGAAATCACCGTAAACAAATCCATCACGGCGGCCGCTAAAGGAGAAGCAGAAGACACAAAAACAACTGCAGGCAGACGCACCGTCGCCCTGCTACCTCCGGCGGCCCAGGCGCTCAAAGCACAAATGCAATACACCAGGCTTCACCCCAGTGGCCGCATCTTCTTGTGGCCGCGCAGCCAAAAGCCACTCAGCGGCGACAACGATATAAGGGAAAAGCTTTGGCGCCCGGTTGTGATTCGCTCAGGTGTTCGCTACAGAACGCTCTACCAGACGCGGCACACTTTCGGTTCAATGATGCTATCAGCAGGCGAGCCGCTAGCTTGGGTTAGCAAGCAGATGGGGCACCGAGACGTGGTGTTCACCGCCCGCACCTACGCACAATGGATACCCAACACCTCCCCCGAGCTGGGCCTTCGCGCAGTCGAGATGTTCGGGGGTAGTCAGCTTTAAGTCAGAATGTTAAGGTAACTATCTGAATTGGTGTGGTACAGAGAAAGTTCGAGTCTCCCCATCCGCACCAATTTAAAGGTCTTTACCTTCGAAAAATTCGGTAGCTTTATGCTAACCGAATTTTTTTGTTTTACGATCCTGCATAAACCGATTAGCTGACCTCAGTCTGTTTTTGAGTTAGGTTAGCAGCTAACAACCTTATCGCTTCCAGGATCTCTTCGATGAAACCAGTGCTCGCTGTCTTTTTCCTTGGCGTATTTTGCGCACTGTCGCCAAACACCTATTCTGCCGAAACCTATGCTACCGAGGAAGATAGCGACAGCGACCTACCCGAGTGGGCTGAAACACGCGTTGAGCCATTTCGCGCAAGCATTGGCAACTGGGTAGACAACACGTCGAGAAACATTGACTCTTTTTTTGGTGGTGATCAATCCGCTTCTGCCGACAACAGATCTTATCTCCGCCTTGGCCAGGAAATCGACTGGATGGAAGGCGAAGGCACTAACGGTGATATTAGTGTGCGTTATCGCATCGATCTTCCCACGACAGAAGACCGCCTTCGCTTAATCATTGAAAGTGATCCAGAAGAATCACAAGGCACGCTGGCTGAACAAGGCTCTGGGCGGCTCTATAACGACCAGCGCGATCGTAGAACATCAACATTCGGCCTTGACTGGTTAGAAAGCAGAGACAAACGTGAGCACTGGAGCAACCGCTTTGGCGCTGGCGTTCGCCTTCGCCTGCCTCTTGACCCCTATGTCCGTTTTACCAGCGAACGCCTGTGGGACTTAAAGGATAGCCCCTGGCAGCTAGAATCATTTAATCGACTATCCTGGTTTAACAACTCAGGTTATTCAGCACGCACCGAGTGGGATCTTGGCCGCCCATTATCCACCAATCGCCACCTGCGATTTATTACCAACGTGCAGTGGCGTGAGGAAGAGGACACGCTTGAGTACAGCGAGGTAGTGCAGCTCAACCAGCGCTTAAACAGCCGTAGCGCACTTCGCTACTCAGCTATCGCCATTGGTGAAAGCGTGTCTAGCCCACGAATGACAAACTACTACCTGCAAACCCGCTACCGTAGAGATATCCATAAAGGAATACTGTTTGCAGATGTCATTCCAGAACTGCATTTTCAGCGAGAGGTTAGCTACGACCCCCGCTGGGCGATGACATTACGGGTAGAAATGTACTTCCAGCGCGAGCTTCAGCGCGATCACTTCCACTTCTAGCCATTAGTGCCCCACCGCGGACACACGATAGGCCATTAGCAGTTCTGCCAATGGCCTATTAGTGAGTTGTCACCGTTAACAGCGATACTAGCCGCAACCGTTATTGGCAATAGCTGATATTTAGTGATTTAAAGCCGCAAGCCACCGTCACACTCGATAATTCGCGCCGTGAAGTAATCATTTTCAAAAATGAAAGCGACGCTTTTCGCGATGTCATCAGGATTACCCAACCGCTTAAGAGGCACACTGGAAGAGATTCTTTCCAACATATCGGGACGCATGGAAGCTGTCATGTCGGTCCCAACAAACCCTGGTGCCACGGTTCCAGTACGAATACCGTAACGGGCAAGCTCTTTGCCCCAAGCAACGGTCAACGCATGTACACCAGCTTTGGCAGCAGCGTAATTACTTTGCCCCATATTTCCGGCTCGGGAGATGCTTGAAATATTGACAATAACGCCCTGGTGCCCAGCTTCTACCATCTGCGTTGCCGCCTCCCGCCCGCACAGGAAAACGCCGGTTAAATTAACATCAAGCACTTTCTGCCAAGCGGATAGCGACATGCGTTTTTCAACTACCCCTTCTTTTGCTTTGATCAGCAAGCCATCGTCAGTGATCCCTGCATTATTAATACAACCGCTTACCGGCCCCATGCGGGCCGCAATGTCAGCAAATGCCTGCTGCACTGACTGCTCATCGGCCACATTTGTCACGAAGGCGTGCGCTTGAATATCTTGAGACGCTAACACCGATACTGCCTCATCCAATGCCTCTGCACTCATATCCAAAAGCGCTAACCGGGCACCTTGATTACCTAGCCGCTCCGCCATAGCAAAACCCAGACCGCGGGCTCCCCCGGTAATCGCGATCACTTTATTTGTCAGATTCACCTGATTCTCCTTAGACCGATACTTATAAAGACCGATACTTTAAATTGCTTGCTAAGCGCCACCTATCTCGCCTCGTAAAATGGCACCATTGTGCATCGCAGCATAGAAGTTATTGAGCGAAATATCGAGCATTAGAACACATACGTAAGCAAGCTAACCGAACGTTGGCTGCTTGTTTTCGTGATTTCTGCCACCATATTGACGAATTACGTTTGTTATGGAGTCTGTCATGCCCATTCTTCTTTTTATATCGCTGTTTACGTTAGTTGATTTTGTACTACTGTTTTCGATCGGTAGCCAAATTGGTTTATTAACCACCCTACTTCTAATACTGGGCACTGGCTTCATTGGTCTACACCTCATTCGCAAAGAGGGTGTTTCCACTCTGGCGCGCGCGCGACAGCGCATGCAAGTGGGTGAAATTCCCTCTCAAGAACTGTTTACCGGGGCCGCACTGATTTTCGGTGGTGCCCTACTTTTGGCCCCTGGCTTTCTCTCTGACGCGCTAGGCATCGCCTGTCTGCTGCCTAACGCTCGCCAGTTATTATTTAAAGCCCTCACTTGGCTAGGCTTAAAAAGCACTGCTGACCAACAGCAGCAGGCAAGCTACGAACAGGCCCATACATCACGCTCAAGCAGTCAAGAAGGGCCGATTGAAGGTGAATTCATTAGCCGCGATGAAACAGCAAGGCGGCGCTGAAGGCTCATCGAAGAAGAATGTCAAAAAACCACATTTTTTTATCACTTGCCCCTTGAAAGGCTACGAGCAGCCCCCACTTTTGAGTCAGCACACAAGTTCGGCGGATGCACTAGCTTTCGCCATTAACATGAAGGTGACTTACCTTCACTTTTCGCGGGCAAGAGGCCCTCGGAAATCTCATTTAGCTAACTGCCCTTATGGGCTTTGACGATACTCAGGAGAACGTGAGCATGAATATCCGTCCTTTGCACGATCGCGTCGTTGTTCGTCGCGTGGAAGAAGAGCAGAAAACCGCTGGCGGCATCGTGCTTCCGGGCAACGCCCAGGAAAAACCCACTCGCGGTGAAGTCCTGGCGGTTGGTAATGGTCGCATTCTCGACAACGGTGACGTTCGCCCGTTGGACGTTAAAGTTGGCGACTCGGTGATTTTCAAAGACGGTTTCGGCGTTGAGAAACAGAAAATCAACGGCGAAGAAGTTCTGATCATGAGCGAAGCCGATATCTTGGCAGTCGTCGAAGGCTAAATCTCGCCTCGACTACTTACTTTTCCTTTTAAATTTCAATGTTTAGGAAATAACGAACATGGCAGCTAAGCAAGTTAAGTTCTCCGATGATGCCCGCAAACGCATGGCACGTGGCGTTGACGTTCTGGCCAACGCAGTAAAAGTTACCCTCGGTCCGAAAGGCCGTAACGTGGTACTGGACAAGTCCTTCGGCGCACCGACCGTTACTAAAGATGGTGTATCGGTTGCCAAAGAGATCGAACTGAAAGACAAGTTCGAGAACATGGGCGCTCAGATGGTTAAGGAAGTTGCTTCCAAAACGTCTGACGCTGCAGGCGACGGCACCACTACGGCAACGGTTCTGGCTCAAGCAATTGTTGCAGAAGGCTTGAAAGGCGTTACTGCGGGCATGAACCCGATGGATCTTAAGCGCGGTATCGACCAAGCGGTTAGCGCGGCTGTTAAAGAGATTCAGGCAATGTCTGTTCCTTGCACCGACACCAAGTCGATTGCTCAGGTAGGCACAATCTCTGCTAACGGCGACAAGCGCATTGGCGAGATCATCGCTGAAGCGATGGAAAAAGTTGGTAAAGAAGGCGTCATCACCGTTGATGAAGGCCGTGGCTTCGAAGACGAGCTGGAAGTTGTTGAAGGTATGCAGTTTGATCGCGGCTACCTCTCGCCCTACTTCGTTACCAACCAAGACACCATGGCTGTCGAGCTGGAAGACCCTTACATCCTGCTCGTAGACAAGAAAATCTCCAACATCCGCGAATTACTGCCGGTGCTGGAAGCGGTTGCTAAGCAAGGTAAACCGCTCGCGATTATCGCTGAAGATATCGAAGGCGAAGCGCTAGCAACGCTGGTTGTGAACAATATGCGCGGCATCGTTAAAGTTGCTGCCGCTAAAGCACCTGGCTTCGGCGATCGCCGCAAAGCGATGCTGCAGGATATCGCTATCCTGACTAACGGCACCGTGATTTCTGAAGAAGTTGGCCTAACGCTTGAGCAAGCGAACCTGGATCACCTGGGTACCGCTAAGCGCATGACGATGTCTAAAGAAAACACCACCATCATTGATGGCGCTGGCGTTGAAAATGACATCGAAGCACGCGTTAACCAGATCCGTGCTCAAATCGAAGAAACCTCTTCTGATTACGACAAAGAGAAGCTGCAAGAGCGCGTTGCCAAACTGGCAGGCGGTGTTGCTGTTATTCGCGTCGGTGCGGCTACCGAAGTAGAAATGAAAGAGAAGAAAGCTCGTGTTGAAGATGCACTGCACTCAACCCGCGCCGCAGTAGAAGAAGGCGTTGTACCTGGTGGCGGTACTGCACTGGTTCGCGTCATGGCTAAAGTACAAGGCCTGACTGGCGACAACGAAGACCAGAACCACGGTATCAACATGGCGCTGCGCGCTATGCAGTCTCCGCTGCGTCAGATTGTTACCAACGCCGGTGAAGAAGCCGCTGTTGTTATCAACAGCGTGAAAGATGGTGAAGGTAACTTCGGCTATAACGCGCAAACAGGTGAGTACGGCGACCTGTTCGAAATGGGTGTTCTGGACCCGGCTAAAGTAACCCGCACTGCACTGCAGTCCGCTGGTTCTGTTGCTGGTCTGATGATCACTACTGAGTGCATGATCGCTGACGACCCTGAAGAGCAAGATGCTGCTCCGGACATGGGTGGCATGGGCGGAATGGGTGGCATGAGCGGAATGATGTAATGCACCCCTGAGCCTATCGCTCTGACGTTTAACGTCGCTAAGAACCCCGCCATGGCGGGGTTCTTTTATTTGACAATGCCCCCTTTACCTCTAACGGTCGTTAAAATCATGCTACCATCAGCGCCTTTATCCGGCAGCTGTAGGTCTTCATTACCGTGCTCTCCAATATTCGCATCGTACTAGTGCAAACCTTCCACCCAGGCAACATTGGCGCTACCGCTCGCGCGATGAAAACCATGGGCTTATCCGAGCTCTTATTGGTTAATCCGCGCGCATTCCCAGATGACGAAGCAACTCGCATGGCAGCAGGTGCAACAGATGTGCTTGAAAATGCCCGTTGTGTAAGCAGCCTTGAAGAAGCGGTTAGTGATTGCGTACAGGTGGTGGGTGCGAGCGCAAGGCTCCGTAGCCTACCGCTGCCGCATTTCGATGAACCTGATGACATGGCGCTGCAGGTGATTGAGAACGCCGCACAAGCGCCAGTTGCACTGGTATTCGGGCGTGAGCGCTCAGGTCTCACTAACGACGAAATACGTTGCTGCACACACCAAGTCAGCATACCTGCCAACCCTGAATACGGTATTTTAAATCTATCGCAGGCCGTGCAGATTTTAGCCTATGAAGTACACCGTGCTTGGCGGAAGCGCGATGATAGTCACTTCATCTACCAACGGCCACTTGAAGCCACGCCTCCCAGCCGTGAGCAGTTTGTGCACTTCCAGGAGCACCTTGGACGTCTGATGCAGCAGAGTGGCTTTCTTACCCAGCCCCATGCCCGCACTGAAGAACAGCTTCAGGCGCTGTTCTCCCGCTCTCAGCCTAGCCGCAAGGAACTCTCCTTACTCCGCGGCCTGCTCAGCGCTTTCGAGACGCACCTACCTGGGCAATGATGATGGTTTTCGTATAATAAAGGGCAGCTCATGGCTGCCCTTCTTAGTCTGCTTGTTGGTTTGCGTGAAAAAATTTAAAGCGACATCGCTGCCAACCACCCAAAAGCAATCAGCGGTATATTGTAGTGCAGGAAGGTAGGCACCACGCTGTCCCACATATGATCATGCTGTCCATCAACATTTAGACCCGAGGTTGGCCCCAGCGTTGAATCAGACGCTGGCGAGCCAGCATCGCCCAGTGCAGCCGCGGTACCAACCAGCACAACCGTCGCCATTGGCGAGAAACCGAACTGCACCGCCAGCGGTACAAAAATCGCTGCGATAATGGGAATGGTTGAAAACGATGAGCCAATTCCCAGGGTAATAAACAAGCCTACCAGCAGCATAACAAACGCCGCTAAACCGCGGTTATCACCAAACAGTTCAAACGCACCTGTCACTAGCGACTCGATATCCCCTGTCGCCTTCATTACTTCTGCAAAGCCAGCCGCTGAAATCATGATGAAGCCGATCAACGCCATCATACGCATACCGCTGGTAAATAGATCGTCTGCTTCACGCCACTTAAAAATGCCGCCCAGCGAAAGCAAAGCAATCCCCACTAGCCCACCAATAATCATAGAGCCGGTATATAGCTGTAAACCTAACGCAGCCACAATAGCCACGCCCGACATCACCAGCCCAAATGTATGAGGCTTTGCAGGCGAGTGACCTTGGTGGGCATTAGTCGCTACTAGGTCTTTATTAGTATATTCGCGCTGCCCGCGGTAGCTGAAGAACAGTGCCACGAGTAAGCCAATGGCCATTCCTCCTACCGGAATAGCCATTGCCATCGGCACCATGCCCCGGGTAATTTCCAAGCCCAGTGACTCGCCAGCGCTATTTAAATTTGCCAGCAGAATATCATTCAAAAAGATCGCGCCAAAACCAACAGGTAGCAGCATATACGGGGCGGTTAACCCAAAGGTGAGCGCACACGCCACCGCGCGGCGGTCAAGCTGGAGGCGATTCATTACCACCAACAACGGCGGAATCAGCACCGGGATAAACGCTATATGCACCGGAATGGCGTTTTGTGATGAAATAGCCACTAAGAGCACTGCGACGAGCAAAAACACCTTTACCCGTGCTTGATGTGCCGCAGTCGCTTCTTTTCCCAACATCGTAATCAGGCGATTGGCCAGCATATCTGGAAGCCCTGAACGGGAAATAGCCACCGCAAAGGCCCCAAGCGTGGCATAAGCAAGGGCTACTTGCGCGCCTCCACCAACACCATCATTGAATGCACTGAGCGTTTCATCCAGTGACAGGCCGCCAACTAAGCCCCCAACCAGCGCGCCTACAACCAGTGCAAACACTACGGATACCCGAGCAAGCGAAAGCGCCACCATGACTAGCACAGCAAGAATTACCGCGTTCATTAAGATTCCCAGTTAGATAAGTGAGTGAGCTTACAAAAACTGGGGATTCTATCAGATCAGTGGTTTCTCGGTAGCGGTAATGACAGTAGCAATCACCACAACAATGACAACACTCAACCATCTCTACGGTCAGTGGCTCAAGTAATCTTCCTGGCATCAGGTGGCAGAATTAACACGCTGCTTGATCCGTCCTATTGAGAAGCGCTAGGCAATCACTGGCGATTACTCGCTCTTCATCGGTTGGAATGACCCAAACGCCCACACGGCTACTCGGTGAAGAGATGCAACAGGCATCACGCTTATTGGCTTTTTCATCAAGTTGCATGCCCAACCACTCACACTGCGCCACAATACGTGCACGCACCGGTGCTGCATGCTCACCAATACCGGCGGTGAATATCAATTGATCAAGCCCGCCCAGCGCGCCAGCTAAACTGGCGATTTCCCGCGCGGCGCGATAGCAGTAAAGCTCAACAGCCTCTTCGGCTTCAGGGGCATCACTTGCAAGCAGCTCGCGCATATCGCTACTTATTCCGGAGACACCGAGCAGTCCTGAACGTTTGTATAAAAGCGTTGATACGTCCTCAACACTCATTGCTTCATGACCAATTAAGTGAAGCACCAACCCTGGATCTAAAGCACCGGAGCGTGTCCCCATCGGCAATCCATCAAGCGCAGTAAAGCCCATGCTTGAGGCTACGCTGACGCCATCGCGGATAGCACACATACTGGCACCGTTACCCAAATGCGCCACCACCACCCGTGAACGGGGTGCATCATCTGGCAACACATTGGGTAGCGTGCGCTGAATATAATCGTAGGAAAGGCCGTGGAAGCCATAACGTATCACCCCCTTGGCCGTCAGTTCCCGCGGCAAAGCAAACTGCCGAGCCACCCAGGGCTGATGAGCATGAAACGCGGTATCGAAACATGCGATCTGTGGTACGTCTGGCAGACGTGCCATCAGTAGTTTGATAGGCGCAAGTCCATGGGGCTGGTGCAGCGGCGCTAAGCTTGAAAATTTTTCCAACTCGATCACGTCGTTAGCGCTTAACTTAGTCGCTTCAAAGTGGTTTTGGCCACCATGAACAACGCGATGCCCAATGGCAACCAGAGTACCTTTATCCTCACGCTGCTCAAGCCATGCCATCAACTTTGTAATGGCCTCTTCATGGTTTATTGCCGGGGTTAGCCCTAGCGCTTCCAGCGTTTGCAAACCATAGCGATGCGGGGGCTGCCCAGGTTCGCGATGCGCTAACGACACGCGACATTGCGTCGTTGCCAAGCCCGAAAAATGGCCGCTGTAGGCGACCGTCAACGCCTCCTGAGTTCCGCCGGCAGCGTCTTCATCATTGATATGATAAAGCGCAAACTTGACGCTGGAGGAACCACTATTCAGCACCAGTATTTCCTGCATGGTTATACTCCTGAAGGGCTGCCTAGTAGGCTCCGACGCTGATAGTCAGCGAGTAGTAACGCTAATGCACTGGATGCCATGCGCGTCAATGCATCATCCGCGCGGCTTGTCAGCATGATCGGTACCCTAGCGCCTACGACAACGCCCGCCCCCGTCGCATCCGCCAGGTGAGTCAGTTGCTTCATCAACATATTGGCCGCTTCAAGATCTGGCGCGAGTAGGATGTCGGCGCGCCCTGCCACTGGCGAAACAATACCTTTGGTTCTTGCCGCCGCTTCTGAGACGGCATTATCGAAAGCCAGCGGACCATCCAAGGTGCCACCACTAATCTGGCCGCGCTCAGCCATCTTACACAGGGCCGCCGCATCAATCGTAGAAGTGATTTTGGGGTTGACGGTCTCAACAGCAGAAAGGATCGCCACACGGGGATTGTCGTTACCCAATGCATGAGCTAACTCAATCGCGTTTTGAACAATATCGCGCTTTTCAGCCAGCTTAGGATAGATATTGATTGCCGCATCCGTGATCAATAAGGGTCGCGGGTAGGTTGGCACATCAAAGGCCATCACATGACTAAGGCACCGCTCGGTACGCAATCCTGTGTCACGCTTAAGCACTTCATGTAAAAGCTCATCGGTGTGTAGCGCGCCTTTCATCAACGCACCTACGTGGCCCTGACGTGCTAGTGCCACCGCTTGTTCAGCAGCCGCGTGGCTGTGGGGAACATCCACCAGTTCGAATGCACTGATATCCACCTCGGCTTTTTCGGCGGCGAGCTGTATTTTCCCTTTGGGCCCGACTAGCACAGGAATAATTAAACCTTGCGCCGCTGATTCAACCGCTCCACAAATGGCGCTTTGATCTACCGGATGAACAACGGCAGTGGGCATTGGCTCTGGATGATCGGCAGCGGTTAGAATCTCATGCAACCTGCCACGCTCGGTTAAACGCACTTTGGGCAACAACGCGCGAGGCCGTTGGATTTTTTTAATCGGTGCCAATACGCTAGCTTCACCTTCAATGACCGTATCTCCGCGTTGATTTTCGCAACGGCAAGCAAAGGTAATCCTATGACGCTGATCGTCTTTTTCGATAGCCCGCACGGATACTCGCAGTACATCCCCCAGCCTTACGGGTGCCTTAAACTGCAACGACTGTGTAAGATAGACCGTGCCCGGCCCAGGCAGCTGCGTTCCCAGCACAGTGGATATCAGCGCGCCGCCCCACATGCCATGAGCAATGACTTCCTGAAAACGACTGCCCTTAGCAAAGTCGCTGTCGACGTGTGACGGATTAATGTCACCTGACATCACAGCAAACAGTTTGATGTCCTCCATGGTCAGGCGTTTTTCTAGGTGGGCTTCATCCCCGACCGTTATTTCGTCATAGGTGCGATTTTCAATTAGATCATTAGCGTCATTGGCCGACATCAAGTGACTCCTTTAAACCACTTCCTTAAACTAGAAAACTTCCTTAATCACCCATACGTTAGAAGCGAATATGGTGGCCTGCATCTACGTAGTGGGTTAAACCCGTCAGTGATGCTCCAGCATCAGAGTCTTGATTAGCAAGGCCCGCAACAATCCCGACCTTGCCTTGCATGGAAAAAGGATTCAGCACCACTGGCCTCCTACTAATCAATTATGAAAAATGAGCCCATACCGACAAATGAAAAGGTTCATCGATATCCCCCACACTTACCTATCCTAACGTAAGCATTTTGTATGTCGTTTAAGCGTCGCTCATAAACGTGGATCACGTGTGACACAAGCTTACGACTTTAGTCAAAGCCAACTTGCTGCTTTGCAACATACTACCTAGTATGCCGCCCTCAGCTTATTACTGACACTGCTAATTCACCCGACAGTTGATAGCTTCTAAAAAAATCTGACCCGTGAGATAGTTAGTTAACGCGTTAACTAACTACATAACGAGGGACGTAAAATGGCATTGACGCGACATCGCACACTACTCCTTATCGTGCTAGCAAGCGTGGTTATTTCCACGGCAATGGGACTTCGACATGGTTTTGGGCTTTTCCTTGAGCCGATGAGCAGCGATTTCGGCTGGGGGCGCGGCGTGTTTGCCTTTGCCCTTGCGGTTCAAAACCTAATTTGGGGGCTCTCTCAGCCTTTCACCGGTGCGCTGGCTGATCGTTTCGGAGCGGCGAGAATTATTGTCATCGGGGCCATTTTATATGTGGCTGGACTGTGCTTTATGAGCCTTTCCACCAGCGCGTTAGGCATGACACTAAGCGCTGGCTTCCTCATTGGTTTAGGGCTGTCCGGCACTACATTTTCAGTAATTTTGGGCGCAGTGGGACGCGCAGTAGCCCCCGAGAAACGCAGTATGGCGATGGGTATTGTCAGTGCCGCTGGCTCTTTTGGGCAGTTTGCGATGTTACCCGGCACACTGGGGTTAATTGAGTGGCTTGGCTGGTCAGCAGCTCTTCTAGCGATGGGTGCCATTGCTGCGCTGATGATTCCCCTGGGAGCGATGCTAAAAGACCGCCCAAGCCCCAGCGCACTGGGCGATTTAAGCTTACGCGATGCACTCAATGAGGCGGTCGGCCAGAAAGGCTTTTGGCTACTGTGCCTCGGCTTTTTCGTCTGCGGCTTCCAAGTTGTCTTTATTGCTGTCCATCTACCTGGTTATTTATTCGATAACGGTTTGGCCATTCAGGTGGGCACCACTGTGTTGGCACTGGTTGGTTTGTTCAACATTGTGGGCACCTACACGGCAGGATGGATGGGAGGAATTTGGTCAAAACCACGCCTACTTAGCTGGTTATACTTAATTCGCGGCGCGATAATTACCGCTTTTGTGATGCTACCGCTGACCTCTACCAGCGCTTACTTATTTGGTATCGCCATGGGCCTACTATGGCTTTCAACCGTGCCATTAACCAACGGCATTGTGGCGTCTGTATTTGGTGTTCGCCATTTATCCATGCTCGGCGGCATTGTATTCTTATTTCACCAGTTAGGATCATTTATGG
This sequence comes from Halomonas sp. KG2, assembly GCA_030440445.1. Taxonomy (NCBI): domain Bacteria; kingdom Pseudomonadati; phylum Pseudomonadota; class Gammaproteobacteria; order Oceanospirillales; family Halomonadaceae; genus Halomonas; species Halomonas sp. KG2. The sequence goes on from CP098528.1 coordinate 2,382,310, forward strand.
GTGTCTGGCTTGGCGGATATCTTTATGATCTCACTGGCCATTATGACACTGTCTGGAAGATTGCCATTGTGCTTTCACTGGTCGCCGCTGGTCTGCACTGGTTTATTAGCGAAAAACCACTGGCACGCAACATCGCTCCTCAGGTGGCCTCATGAAGCCACTAACAGCGTTTGCACTGTTGATAGTATTAGCAACGCTACTGCTGGGCGGAGTGGCGCTTGCCTGGTGGGGCTGGCACTCTTTAGATGGCTCGCTGCTGTTATTTGGCAGCCGCTTGTGCTGAACATTTTCTCATAGCAACGTTGGGATTCTTACTACTTGACCATTCCATACCCCGAACATTTGGTCGTCGTAATAACGACGTTCATCGCTGTCGTACTAGCGGTGCTGCTTCACTACGAATCACTATGGCTTATCTCACGGCAAATTGAACAATCACATAAGCCTCATCGCCAGCGTATCCTTGGTATGGCATTCGGTGTTTTATTGACGCACGTTGCCGAAATTTGGCTGTTTGGTATGACCGGATGGTGGCTAACGGAGCTCAACAATATTGGCGCCCTGCGAGGTTATGACAGCTTTAATCTATTAGACTATATATTCTTTTCTGCCGTCACCTATACCACAGTCGGTTATGGGGATATTTACGCAACGGGCCCCGTTCGATTCCTATACGGAACGCTGGCGTTAACAGGCTTTGTCCTGATCACTTGGTCGGCATCGTTCACCTTTATTGAAATGCAAAAACATTGGCGGGTGGGAAGATAACCAAACCACCTTTATGTTAAGGATTCAGCATGTTTGAAGTGCTTATTTTATCGTTTGCTCTTGTCTTCGGGATTATTGCCCGTCAGCTTAGCTTACCGCCCTTGGTGGGCTTTTTGGCCGCCGGGTTTGCACTCAACGCCTTCGGCCCTAGCGTTGGCCTGCCCAGCGAGGCAGGTCCCTTACTAGAACATCTTGCCCACTTAGGCGTTCTATTGCTGCTCTTTACCATTGGCCTAAAACTTAACGTGAAGAGCCTTGCTGAGCCCGTCGTGCTTGGAAGCGCATTTATACACCTAGCCATTACCTGCTTATTTTTTACGGTTGGCTTCGTCGTGTTTTTATCACTATCTATGGATAAGGCAATATTGCTTGCCATAGCCCTCTCATTTTCAAGCACCGTTCTTGCCGCTAAGGTACTTGAGGCTAAGCGAGAATTGCGCGCTCTCCATGGCCGAATTGCCATCGGCATTTTGATTATTCAAGACTTGGTCGCCATTGCAGTACTCAGCTTTTATAGTGGCCAGAGCCCCAGCCCGTGGGCACTACTGGTATTTTTACTACCACTACTTAGACCCCTTCTTTATTGGTTAATGAGCATTGCCCAACACGATGAGCTGTTGGTACTGCTAGGCGCTGTGCTAGCAATTGCTATCGGTGGAATGGGATTCGAAGCCGTCGGGTTAAGCTCAGAGGTAGGTGCCTTAGTCATGGGACTATTGCTTGCCAAACACCCGCGCGCTCAGGAGCTTTCAAAGGCGCTATGGGGCATAAAGGAAATGCTCCTAATCAGCTTTTTCTTACAAATAGGAATGGCTGGGCTACCCGACACCAATGCCTTGATTTTTGCCGGAGTTCTCGCCTTAGCACTGCCCTTAAAAGGGCTACTATTTTTTGCGCTGCTGATCGCATTCCGTATCCGGGCGCGTAACGCCTTTCTGGGAGGTTTAAGCCTAACTGCCTACAGTGAATTTGGCCTAATCGTTGCCTCTAGTATTTTAGAAGAGTGGCTGGTACCGCTCGCCATCGCTGTCGCATTATCTTTTGTCATTTCGGCACCTCTGAACCGCTTGGCTCATGGACTTTTCGACCGCTGGGAAAGGTCGTTAACACGCTTTGAGCGTGATACACGCCATCCAGATGAACAACCCGTTAACATCGGTAGTGCTACCGTATTAATACTTGGCATGGGACGCACAGGTAGTGCTGCCTACGACTTTTTTAACGACAAGGGGGTGTCAGTTGCGGGTATTGATTCTGATCCTAATAAATCGCAGCACAAACGCCACGTCTACTATGGTGATATAGAAGACGTGGGATTTTGGCATCAATTAGATATTTCAAAGCTGGTGGCAGTCACGTTGGCCACCCCAGAGCTTGAAAGTAAATTAATTGCCACTCGCGAGCTGCGTAAAGCAGGCTTTACTGGACAGCTGCTTGCGGGCATACACTTTCAGGATGAAGCAGCCCCATTGCATGAGGCCGGTGTCGACCAAACCTACTTATTAATGACCGGGGCTGGGATTGGCATCGCAGAAAAGGCATGGGAAAGCCTCCAATCGCCCTCTTAAGCGTTATCGGCAGTAGCGATCTTAGGATAGCGCCATCAGCGCCTTAACGTGCCGTGCCTAAGTGAAAACAACAGGGCCAGGAAAAAGCGGCAAGGCGCTACTAGCACAATGATTAACCAGCCATACTGCTTGATCATTATTTCTTTCTCCTGTGCTAGGATCCCAATAAGTACAGCTTTAGCTCAGCAAAAAAGCTGTATGCAAACAGTTTAGCCATGGCTAACAATTATCTAAAAAAATGCGCTACCATCACTAATTAACGTTTCCACTAACCTTGATAAATTTTGCCAATGAGTGAATACCAACAGCAACACTCTCCTACCGCATACGGCCAAGATGGAGATGCGCTACCGCCCGTGGAACAGCATGCACAGCAATATGAGACGGTGCGTAATGCCCACGAAACGGAACTGATCGAAGATTATGTCGAGTTAATCGGCGACTTATTACGCCACCGCGGAGAAGCGCGCGCAGCGGACATCGCTACTCGAATGGCCGTTAGCCAAGCTACTGTATCTAAAATGATTCGCCGCCTGAATGAATTGGGCCTAGTGACAAGCAAGCCCTATCGCTCGCTCTTCTTGACCGAAGAAGGTCAAAAAATGGCCGAAATTTCCCGGACGCGTCACGATGTAGTGTTGCATTTTTTGCGCGCCCTTGGCGTTGATGACAGTACAGCGCGTATTGATGCAGAAGGCATGGAGCATCATGTTAGTGATAAAACACTCACGATCATGCAGCGCTTCACCGAGCAACAGCGAACATAATTACCCTACTGACTTCACTTGATGGGTACCGCTGAGAGGCGATTCACTTGGGCTATTTGCCCGTTCCAGATCATCTCAATATGAGTGGTCTGGATAATATCCTGGACGAACTGCGGCGTCATTAACGCCCAGCAAGTGGCACCTGGTTGCCGAACAGAATGGTAACGCAAACCGGTACGTTGCTCTTTCCGAAGCTCTCTGCCTAACGTGCGCGCTGCTCGATAATCGTCGGCATCATAAATGGCATGGGATGGCTGAAGCGCCAAGCCATCACGACAGGCTTGTTCATTAAATAGGCACTTAAGCCCACGGAAGATAAACCGTTCAAAATGTAACGATGGTACGTTTTTCCAATAGATTTCCTGATGGTGTCTCACTTCACGGATGGCCGTTGGTAGTTCATCCGCAATGTAAAGCACACCAAAGCTGCCGTCGCTAAAGCGAGAACCTTCCGGATTAACGTGGGTAAAAGGCGCTGTCGCATAAGAGCATCCTCGGATCCCAAAGGGAATCTGGTTGTGAGGAATGAGCCCTAAATCGCCAGCCTCGTTACGCAGCCTTGGATTCGTCAGCGCCTGTAGGGCATAAAGCGCTTCAAACTCATCAAGGCTCGCAACATCGTCAAACAGCCCAATGGGAGGAAATTTACTGTTGACTAAGCGATACCCTACTACCTCTTTCGATTTACACAGGGGCAGTGAACCTTCGCTTATTCCCGCCGACTCTACCACTGTGCACCTCGTAAGCTATCAATACGCTTGAAGGTTTCATAAAGTGCTGCGAAATCCCCAGTACCAATCACCTCAAGCGGCGTACGCCCGTTAAAGTAAGGATTGTGATTTTCCATGGAGACGAACCCGTAAACATTATCAGGGTTTTCAAACAGCATTCGTAGTGCCGCATGAATATTGAGCAAATAACTGATTCGTGCCAATTGATCACTGTCTAACTTGATCTCAGCCAAATCTCCCCGCCGCGCGCGGGCATAGCTGCTGTGGGAGACGCGTAGAATAGATTCGCCCTGCTCACCTGTCGCCCGCCATTTATCCAAAATACGCACAGCGGCTTTCAAACCAGCCGCAGCGGCGGCCTTGTCCTGAATAACATTGCTGGCTGTTTGCATAAGCACCTCGCACTTTTCTGCACCTTCCTATTCATAAATACTAAATCAAAAACCTGTGTCTGCAAAGACAATATTGTACATATAATATCTACAAATACAATTTAGTTCAAAGAACCATTCACCTCAATGCGTAACCTTAGACTTATCAGGTACCTACTGATGAAGACAATTGCCTGTCTGCTATCCCCTAAAAAATATTAAGTAAAAAAAAATGCCTCGCCGAATATTAAAAAATATTCGGCGAGGCATTTATAAAAACAATACTCGACTACCTGGAATGCCCCTGAAAAAGTAGACACCTTTTTCAGAGAGAAGGTGTTATGAAATATAAGCGTAGCCCCAGGTATTCCGATGAGTTTAAACGTGAAGCCGTGCAAACGTCACTCTCTTCACCGCAGACGCAGACAACGCTTGCTGCCAAACTATGTATACATCCAAATACATTAAGTCGTTGGCGCAAGGAGTTGACCATGGATCACACATCGTCTGACAAGAAAATTGCCAATGATGGCCCTGAAAAAAGCGTTCAGGAGCTTGAAAATGAAATCAAGAGATTAAAAAAGCAGCTAAGAAGATCCCAGCTGGAGACTGAAATTTTAAAAAAGGCGGACGAGTACTTTATCAAGCACGGCAAGTAAAATTTGCTTTTATTGAGATCCATCGCCAGTTGCGGTGGCCGCTCTCAATAACTTGTGAAGTACTCGGTGTCTCTCGCTCAGGTTACTACCGATGGAAAGGTCGCCAACGGTGTCCTGGAAAAATGCAAAAGCGCCATCAAAGCATCACGTCTTTTTTGCTAGAGCGTGCCAAGAAAATGAACAGTGTGCCCGGTTATCGGAAGCTATGGATTGAAGCTCAAGATGAAGGGTACCGCTGCGGGAAGAATCAGGTTCAACGCCTCCTTCAAGAAGCAGGCTATCGTTCCTGTACCGCCTTGAAACCCGGGTATCGGCGCGCTGTGTCGACATTACCCGTTTTGCCTAACTTACTGAATCGGCGATTTTCAGTTGGCGAGCCGAACAAGGTTTGGGTCTCGGATATTACCCAGATTCGCTGTAAGGAAGGATGGCTCTATCTGGTGGCGGTCATGGACCTTGGTACCCGTCAAATCGTTGGTTATGCGCAGGGGGCAGTCAACAGTTCACAGCTGGTGTTAAACGCGCTGGAGTCAGCCTGGAAGCATTCTCAGCCGGTCGGAAAGGAATTGCTTTTTCATTCTGACCAAGGCACACAGTATCGCAGCGAAGAGGTGATGGCGTGGCTTAACGGCCGTGAGGTCACAATAAGCATGTCTCGCCGAGGAAATTGTTGGGATAATGCCTGTGCAGAAAGCTTTTTTGCCTTGCTCAAGAAGGAATGGACAAAGCCGCTAGGCACTATAGAACGAAGCGATATGGGCGATGAGGTCCGATACTATATTGATGAGTTCTATCCAAAAATGAGAAGGCACATGGCGCTAGGAGGTCTCACTCCCAGCGCCTATGCTGCGAACAGTTAAGCCCAAGTGTCTACAAAAATGGGGGCATACCACATACCAACCACTCACCACTCACCACTCACCACTCACCACTCAGCACTCACCCAACTTCACGCTAAGATCTTTCTGGCTTAGCCAAGCCGAGGAGTAGCGCCAACCTGTACGTTGCTGAATAAGATTTAAAATAATAACACAATAGATAAGCCAAAAACCTCTCTGAAAAAGTCAACTCTTTTTCTAAAAACAACTTTAGCGCTTTTATTGGGGGAAAATAGCCTTTAGCTAAAATTATAATAAAACTTCTCTTCGAATTTTTTTTCATTTTACTCAACTGCCCCCCCATCACTCGTCTTCGTTTTTTAAGAATATCCTTTACATTTGAGCGTGCAGGATGGTTAACAATAACCTCCTGAGCGTATTCAACAGGAATTCCTTTTTCGTTCGCACGCACTCCCCATTCATTGTCACCCCTGAATTCAAGCAATAAGTGCAGCACCTGCTGTGTCCAGGGCTCCTGAGTACTCCCCCAGAAACACCTGTGCCGGTGTCCGGTAACCGAGTCGCTTTCGAGGGCGGTCGTTTAGTTTCTCGACCACCTTGCGCAGCTCGGCATCGGTGACCTGGCGGAAGTCTGTTCCCTTGGGGAAGTACTGCCGTATCAAGCCATTGGTATTCTCGTTGCTCCCACGCTGGCCAGAGCAGTAGGGATCGCAAAAGTAGGTCTTTGCGGTCACCGCCTTGCCTACGGCTATGTGGCCGGCGAACTCCGAGCCGTTGTCTAGGGTGATGGTCTTCACAGCACCCCGGCGAGGCTTCAACAGCCGGATCATGGCCGCTTGCGTCAGCTCCGCTGAGACCCTGGGCAACCTCGCCGCCAGCAGATAGCCGCTACGGCGCTCTACCAGCGTCACCAGCCCCGATTGCTTATGCCCCTGAATGACGGTGTCGCCTTCCCAGTGCCCGATGACGAGCCTGGCATCGACCTCTGCCGGGCGATGCTCAATGCCCACGCGGCTGGGGATCTTGCCAAGCCCAGCGCTCTTGGCCTGAGCCCGATGCTTGCTGCGACGCTTCGGTTGGCGGAGGTGCCGCCATAGATCGCCACCTTGCGCTCTGTCATCCCAGATCAAGGAGTAGATCCACTGGTGACTGACGCCTATGCCGGCCAACGGTGCCATGAAGCCGCTGATCTGCTCCGGACTCCACTCCTCTCGCAGCCGGTCGGCAACGGCGGTGATCAGGCTGGGCAAGCGCTTCGTCCACTTCCAGGCGGTGCGGCGGCGGTGATCACTGAGGGACTGGGCCTGCTCGGGGTCGTAGCCACCAGAAGTGGCGTTACGACGCAGCTCACGGCTGACCGTGCTGCTGTGGATTCCTAGCTCTCTGCCGATTTGACGCTGGCTCACGCCCAAGTCATAGCGGGCGTGGATCTGGTATCGTTGGGTCTGGGTCAGCTGTCGGTATCCCATGCTCTGCTTCACTTTGGTCGGTGAGCCGAGAAGGGTACCGGCGCTGACCCTCCTGCCTCCACCGTGGTGTCCAAAGTGCTGCGGTTATTCTATGAATCCAGGAGTGAAAACTGCTTTCGGCGACGCTGCACTAACCGCCAGTTACATTCATAAATCGCAAAACCTGAACCTCGCCATCGGTCGTAAAGTGGTGCCGCTCAGGCTTTTTCGTCATCGCCCCCACAATGGCTGCTTTTAGGCGCTGGATCTCCCCCGGATAACGTCGCATGACGGCGCGTAAATCTACCGAGTGCTCATTGCCCAAGCAGAGGAGTAGCCGCCCTTCTGCTGTCACTCGAACACGATTACAAGCAGCACAGAAATTGTGGCTATGGGGAGAGATAAAGCCAATCCGCGACTGGCTATCCGCCATGCGATAATAACGGGATGGCCCTAGGGTGCTCTCGGTAGTGGGTAGGAGTTGGTAATGGTTTTCGATGGTCTCGCGTACCGCATCGGTGGAAAGAAAGGTTTCACCACGGTTATGCTCACTGATAGCGCCTAACGGCATCTCCTCGATAAAGCTGATATCGACTTGTTCATCCCGGGCAAAGTTCACCAAGTCGATAATTTCGTCGTCATTACGCCCCTTAAGCAATACGGCGTTGAGCTTAATCGACTGAAAACCGGCGCGACGTGCAGCACGGATACCCGCGATCACTTGGTTTAAGTCACCTGTTCGAGTTAATGCTTTAAAGCGCCCAGGCTTGAGCGAGTCAAGGCTAATATTGAGCCGATGTAGCCCGCCTTGCCGCAAAGCAGCGGCATGTTTGACCAGCCCTGAACCATTGGTGGTCATCGCTAGCTCGCGCAGGCCCTCCAATTCAGCGAGTTTTTGCACTAACGTTAGCACGCCCTGGCGTACCAGCGGCTCACCGCCAGTTAGACGGATTTTTTCCACGCCCAGCTCGACGAATGCCTGCGAAAGGGTGGCTATTTCCTCAAGGGTCAGCAATTGGGCTCGAGGCAGGAAGGTCATCTCCTCGGCCATGCAATACACACAGCGAAAGTCACAACGATCCGTTACCGATATGCGCAGGTAACGCACCGTACGGCCAAACCCATCGACTAGCGCACTCATTCTACGGGCTCCCCTTGGGAACTGGCATTAACGGGCAGCCGAGCAATGAGTTCCTTTACCTCTGCGGTCACTTCGGTGATTGTTTGCTCATCATAAAACTGACCCCGCCGCTTGCGCAGGCCGTTTTCATATAGCTTTACGTGCTCTGTGAGTATCACATCCGCGTTGGCGAGACAGTGGCTGGCACAGTGCATCTGGCACCCATCAATGGCTACGATAGGCCGCCCAGAGCGGGCAATGCGCACCAAGCCGGGCACACCACCACCGACACCGGCAATGCACGACATTTCTGCCTCTCCTGCATGGTCAAGTCGCAGGGCAACACTATTGGCAAGTTGCGCAACATCAGAACAGCCGGAACAAGCATAAATCAGTGCGCGGGGTTTGTGATGTGAAGACATACCCTCTCCTATAAAAAAACTAACGAGGTCAGTGGTCACGACTGAAAAGTGATTCAAGCGGCGAACTGATTGATGGGGTAGTAGTGATACGCCTCCCCTTCTGCCACATCGATTTCGGGGTTAATCATTAAATAACCATCAGCTTGGCTAGCCGCACCAAGCATATGCGAGCCCTGTCCGCCCGCTAACTGCGCCAAGGGACTCCCCTGTGACCAATCCAACACTACCCGTAATAGCTCGCAGCGCCCTTTGGGCCCACGCTGAGAGAAGCCCGCTGTTACTGGAAAACACTGTAGCGAAGCTAAGTGTCGACCCTGCATAGCATGAATAAACGGCAGCGCCAGCAGTTGCCAGCCCACCAGGGAGGCCACGGGATTACCCGGCAGCGCCAATAAAGGTGTGCAAGTGGAAGGCTCCGCGCCTAGATAACCGAACGCGAAGGGCTTTCCGGGTTTCATCGCAACACCATGAAAATGTAGCCCACCGCGTTGCTCGATCACCGGACGAACGTGATCCTCCTCGCCTACCGAAACGCCACCGGTGCATATCACCACATCTGCAATGGTTTGTGCGTGCTCAAAGGCCTGGTGCAATGACTGCGGCGAATCAGCGATGACACCCAGATCCACTACATCGCACTGCGCTTGTGCGAGCAGTACGTTAAGCATGGCGCGATTGCTGTCGTATACTTGTCCGGGAGATCGCACCGTGCCTGGGGCAATCAGCTCATCGCCGGTTGAGAGCAATGCCACCCGTAGGCGCCGCTTGACGGCAACGATATTGATCCCGTGGCTTGCCAGAAGCGCAATCGACGCTGCGTCAAGAAACTTACCCGCAGCGAGTAGCGGGGTTCCCATGCGGGTCTCCTCGCCTTGACGGCGAATATTAGCGCCTAGCACCAAGCTACCATCGAGGTGTATATGCCCGCGCTTTTCGAGGGTTACCCGCTCTTGAGGCACCACAATATCCGCCCCTATGGGTACCGGCGCGCCGGTAAAAATACGCGCGCAGCCCCCTTCGGGTAGCAGCATGACACCTGCGCCAGCTGGCACGCGCTGGAGAATGGGTAGGCCTGCACCGCGAGGTGCCGCTTGGTAATCAGCCAGACACAGCGCGTAACCATCCATAGCGCTATTGTCCACACCTGGCATATCGATAGGTGCCACTACCGTTTCTGCCAGCACTCGCCCCGCCGACTGTTCAAGGGAGACATTTTCTACGCCATTAATCGGCGTGGCTGCGTCGATAACTCGTTGGCGTGCATCAAATAAGCCTAACAACCCGGGCGTGACTATGTCTGCGCATTGACAGTTCATAAGCACTCCGAAACATGAGAGGTTGTTTCTACTTGACGTCCGCTACAGGCAGGAGCAGAAGGCAACACCATTGCTACAAAGTTGCAGGGCCGCGTGCGGGAGTCCAGTTGCAATGAGATGATTTTTTCCCACGCCAATTCACATGCTTTGGGCGAACCGGGCATCGCAAACAACAGTGTCTGGTTGGCAACCCCCGCCACCGCCCGAGATTGAATAGCCGACGTGCCAATCGTTTGCAGAGAGTAGTAGCGAAACAGCTCGCCATACCCCTCAATTGCTTTGTCAAAAAGAGGAACTAGCGCCTCAGGTGTGGTATCGCGAGCAGTGAAGCCCGTACCGCCATTCACCAGGATCGTCTGAATTTCGTTACGCGCAATCCATTCCGACACCACAGCGCGAACCTGATAGATATCATCAGGCACGATGCGCCGCTCCATTAGGTTATGGCCGCTTTCAATAAGATGCGCGGCGAGTAAGTCACCACTGCCATCTTGATCGAATCCACGCGTATCGGAAACGGTTAACACCGCGATGCCAAGCGGAATGAAAAGAGCATCTACAGGAACATGGGACATCAAGCCTCTCCTATTAGCTTTTCTATTGCTTCAAGCTATTGCATCAAGCTGCCGCCAGCATCGTCATCCAGAACAATTCCCTCGACGCCTATTTCGCTCTCTAACATCAGCAAATAGTGACGCAGCGCACGTCGAGTTGCCTGTTCCCGTAGGCTATGGCGCACCCGGTCAATCACTTGATCGAAAGGTAACGCCCGGCCTTCTTTTCGTTCGTCAATACTGACCACGTGCCAGCCATAGCGGGACGCCAAGGGACGCTCATGGAGGCCTGGGGGCAGGTGCTGCAAAGCGCGGTCCAACTCTGGAACGGTTTGCCCCGACACTAGCCAACCCAAATCACCATCCAGCTCTTTTGAAGGGCACGCGGAGTGGTGTTGAGCAAATTCGGCAAACCGTTCGGGTATCTGATTAAGCTGTTCGAGTAGCTTTTCGCCAAGCTGGTAAGCGTCGTCGCGCCCCAGGGAGTCATCGGGTGCGGCCGCAAGCAGAATATGCCGAACGCGTAACTGCACCGGTTCGCTGAAGCGCTCGCGGTGGGTGTCAAAAAAGCGCTGGCAATCTGCGTCCCCCGGTTCGGGCACCTCAAGCTCCTGTTCGAGCAAGGCAGCAATCGCCGCATCTTCCTGTGCCTGGCTAACGTCCTGTGTCGATAGTAGGCCCAGGACGCTAGCACGCTGGCGAAGCAGCTCTCTGACCACCAACGCACGGGCGGCCTGAAGCTGGGCCTCTTCCGCCGTTTCGGCGGGGTGATACTGCATTTCCAACGCAATCGTTGCTTCATCGATAGGGGTGTCGCCGACACGTACCGGAGGCGCAGCAACGCCCCCAGGTAACTGTTCGATATCAATCATCTGCATGTTATTTCTCCTCTAGGCCTGGCCGAGCACTAGCTAGTTTTTAGCTGCGGCGGCGGACAAGCTGATAACGCCGGGTCACATAGCCAAACGGCGCGCTCCACACATGCACCAAGCGGGTAAAGGGGAACAACAGGATGATGGTTAAGCCGATAAAGATATGCAGTTTGTAGATCCACGACACTTCCTGCATGTAATCCGCCGCACCGCCGCTGAAGAACACAATCGACTGCGCCCAGCTGGAGAGCGTTAGCATCATCTCGCCGTCCATATGGCCCAACGAGAAGATGATGGTCACCATACCTAGGCACGCCTGTAAGACGATCAAGCCCAGGATCAAGGTATCCATCATGCTCGACGACGCCTTTACGCGCGGGTTGGCCAGACGACGATAGAGCAACATGGCGCCGCCCACCACGCACATGGCACCGGCAATACCGCCCACCACGATAGCCACTAGCTGTTTAGTACCGGCGTGCAGGAACGGCTCATAAACCCAGTGCGGTGTGAGCATGCCCACCAGATGGCCAAAGAAAATCACGATAATACCGATATGAAACAAGTTGCTGGCCAGGCGCATATGCTTTGAAGAGAGCATCTGGCTAGAACCGGTCTTCCAGGTGTACTGACCATGATCAAAACGGAGCAGGCTGCCAAGCAGAAACACCGTGCCAGCCAGATAGGGGTAGTAACCGTAGATCAGGTGGGTTAAGTAATGCGCAATCGCGTCATACATGGTGATTCTCCTATTAACGATCGACGGAAGGAGCGGAAGAGGCATTTAAAGACGGAGCAGGCATAATGCGTACCGGCTGGCTCTGAACGGTGTGTTTGCGCTCAGCCAAGCGGCGACCTTCAGCAGACTGCAGCGCACAGTCTTCGTCAGAGGTCGCTGAGAAACGCACCGCTTCTTCTTCCCATACGGCGTCCAAGGCTTCGGGGGTGTTGTCCGGCGCTTCTTTTTTGACCTGGGGCCGATGCTCCTCAACATCTCCTTCGGCGCCGATTAACGCCAATAGTGACAGTGGCACCAGGGCGTGATCCGCTCCCCGCTCCTCCAGCCGTGCCGTCAGCAGCGCTAGAATATGGCGTATTTCGCCCAGCCAGCGGCCTATCTCGGCTTCGTCGCACATTGAAAGGTATTCAAGAAATACCGGTAGATGATCGGGCAGTTCACGGGCATACAGCTCAAAGCCGGCCGCGCTGTACTCAGCCATAAGATCCACCATGGCCTGACCACGGTCACGTGATTCACCGTGAACGTGCTCAAATAGCAGCAGCGACGTAGCCCGCCCCTTATCGAACATGGCGACGTACTCGGCCTGCAGCTCAAGCAGGTCGCCCTCTTGGAGACGCTGACACCACTCCATTAGCGACGACTTGAGAGCCGCCCCAAGGCGGCGCTCGGCATTGAGAATTTCGATGAGCTCGCCGCTGGCATCCTGCAGTTCCTCTATCGGGTAATCGAGCAGGCGGGCCAGTACGCGTAGGCTACGCATCCCCTGTGGCGGTTCGAACGTCGACTCTACCGGGGTCGGCGATTGGGTAGCGGCTTCAGTCATGACGAGACTCCTCAAGTTGTGGCTGCGGGTCGAAGACCTCTACCGGTTTCACCAACATGCTGGTCTGCTTACGGCCATTGAACAGGTTGGGCTGGCTCTCACCGTGGCAACCATCACCAAAGGTAAAACCGCATCCTCCGCGCTCAGGGAAGGCTTCGGTGGCCATTTCCCGATGGCTGGTGGGGATCACAAAACGATCCTCGTAGTTGGCAATGGCCAGGTAGCGGTACATCTCCTCTACTTGAGCCACGCTCAGCCCCACGGCATCGAGCACGTCGGCGTTGGGGGCTCCATCCACGTGCTTGCCGCGCATGTAGACACGCATCGCCATTAAGCGCTTGAGTGCCAATACCACGGGCTCCTCTTCGCCTGCGGTCAACAGGTTAGCCAGGTACTTCACCGGGATACGCAGTGATTCGATCTTGGGCAGGATGCCGTCAAACTCCACATGCCCCGCCTCAGCGGCGGACTGAATCGGCGACAGCGGCGGCACGTACCACACCATCGGCAGCGTGCGGTATTCCGGGTGCAGCGGCAGTGCCAGCCCCCAGTCGATAGCCATCTTGTAGACCGGTGAGGCCTGGGCGGCCTTGATGACGTTATCCTGGATGCCATCTCGCTTGGCCTGGGCAATCACTTCCGGATCGTTGGGATCTAGGAAAATCTCGCACTGGCGGTGGTAGAGGTCACGCTCATCCGGGGAGCTTGCCACTTCCTCGATACGATCAGCGTCATACAGCAGTACACCGAGATAGCGAATGCGGCCCACACAGGTCTCGGAGCAGATGGTCGGCTGACCGGCCTCGATACGTGGGTAACAGAAGATACACTTCTCGGACTTACCGCTTTTCCAGTTGTAGTAGATCTTCTTGTAGGGACAGCCGGAGATACACATCCGCCAGCCACGGCACTTATCCTGGTCGATTAGAACGATGCCGTCCTCTTCCCGCTTGTAGATAGCACCACTGGGGCAGGACGCCACACAGGTAGGGTTCAAGCAGTGTTCGCACAGGCGCGGCAGATACATCATGAAGGTGTTTTCGAACTGGCCGTAAATATCGGCCTGCACCTTGTCGAAGTTGGCGTCTTTGCGCCGCTTGGCGAACTCGGTGCCAAGAATCTCTTCCCAGTTGGGGCCCCATTCGATCTTTTTCATACGCTGACCGGAAATCAGCGAGCGAGGGCGCGCTACCGGCTGGTGCTCGCCGATCTTAGCGGTATGCAAGTGTTGGTAGTCGAACGTGAACGGCTCATAGTAGTCATCCATTTCGGGCAGGTCGGGATTGGCGAAGATATTCGCCAGCACCCGCCATTTGCCACCAATACGCGGCTCAATCCGACCGTCGTTACGGCGCATCCAACCGCCCTTCCACTTGGCCTGGTTCTCCCACTCCTTGGGATAGCCGATACCGGGCTTGGTCTCGACATTGTTGAACCAGGCGTACTCCATACCTTCGCGACTGGTCCAGACATTTTTGCAGGTCACCGAACAGGTGTGGCAACCGATACACTTATCAAGGTTGAGAACCATGCCTACCTGGGAACGAATCTTCATTTCACGGCCTCCCTAGTACTGTTCTTAAGAGCCACGTTCTCCTGAACACTGTCATTGCCTTCACCATCCAGCCAGTCAACGTGTTTCATCTTGCGCACTAACACGAACTCATCGCGATTTGAGCCGACGGTGCCGTAATAATTAAAACTGTAAGAGAGCTGCGCGTAGCCGCCGATCATATGGGTTGGCTTGGGGCAGACACGGGTGACCGAGTTGTGAATACCGCCCCGCGTGCCGGTGACCTCAGAGCCAGGGACGTTCACGTTGCGCTCCTGGGCGTGGTACATCATCACCATGCCCGCCTTGACCCGCTGGCTGACCACTGCCCGCGCGGCAATCGAGCCGTTGGCGTTGTAGACCTCGATCCAGTCGTTGTCCTCAATCTCGATCTCTGCCGCGTCCGCCTCGGAGAGCCACACCACCGGGCCGCCTCGGTTGAGCGTCAACATCAGCAGGTTGTCCGAGTAAGTGGAGTGGATGCCCCACTTCTGGTGCGGCGTGAGGAAGTTCAGCGCCTTGCTCTTGAAGCCGTTGTCGGCGGGAAGCTGGAAGCCTTTGGCTGCCTTGGTATCGATGGGCGGACGATAGACCAGCAGGCTTTCGCCGAACGCGCGCATCCAGGCATGATCCTGATAGAACTGCTGACGACCACTCACGGTGCGCCACGGAATCAGCTCGTGAACGTTGGTGTAACCGGCGTTATAGGAGACATGCTCATCCTCCAGGCCAGACCAGGTCGGGCTGGAGATAATCTTGCGCGGCTGAGCGACGATATCGCGGAAGCGAATTTTTTCTTCATGCTTGGGCCTCGCCAGATGGGTGTGGTCACGCCCGGTAATTTTGGAGAGTGCATCCCAGGCTTTTACTGCCACGGCGCCGTTGGTTTCCGGTGCCAAAGTCAGAATCATCTCGGCGGCATCGATAGCGCTGTCGATCAACGGGCGCCCTTTATGCGGGCCATTCAACTTGCGATGGTTGAGTTTGCCCAGCAGCTCGACTTCCGCATCGGTGTTCCAAGCGATGCCCTTGCCGCCGTTACCGATGCTTTCCAGCAGCGGCCCTACAGAGGTGAAGCGCTCATAGGTTTCGGGATAGTTGCGCTTGACCTCAATCAGCGACGGCATGGTCTTGCCGGGAATCGGCGCGCATTCACCCTTCTTCCAATCCATCACCGCCGGCTGGGCCAATTCTCCTGGCGAGTCGTGCTGCATCGGCAGCGTGACCAGGTCGGTCTCTTCGCCCAGGTGACCGACACACACCTTGGAGAATGCTTTGGCAATACCCTTATAAATATCCCAGTCACTGCGCGATTCCCAAGCCGGGTCGGTGGCGGCAGTCAAGGGGTGAATAAAGGGGTGCATGTCAGAAGTGTTAAGGTCGTCCTTCTCATACCAGGTTGCCGTAGGCAGCACGATATCCGAGTAGAGGCAAGTGGTGGACATGCGGAAATCCAGCGTCACCAGCAGGTCGAGCTTGCCTTCCGGCGCCTCATCACGCCATACCACTTCTTCGGGCTTCTGGCCGCCGAAATCGCCCAGGTCTTTACCCTGAATACCGTGGCGAGTACCCAGCAGGTACTTGAGCATGTACTCATGGCCCTTACCGGAGCTGCCCAGCAGATTGGAGCGCCAGATGAACATATTGCGCGGGAAGTTCTCTGGCGCGTCCGGGTCTTCCGCGGCAAAGCGCAGTTCACCGCTCTTGAGCTGCTGAACGGCATAATCGGCTGTCGACATACCCGCGGCTTCGGCTTTTTTCGCTAGGAGCAGCGGGTTAGTGTCCAGTTGAGGCGCTGACGGCAGCCAACCCATACGCTCAGCGCGCACGTTAAAGTCGATCAGGCTGCCGGGGTAATCCTCGGCCTTGGCCAGCGGTGAAAGAATTTCTTTAATCTCAAGCTTCTCGTAGCGCCACTGAGAGGAGTGACTATAGAAGAAGGAAGTAGAGTTCATGTGGCGCGGCGGGCGCTGCCAGTCGAGGCCAAAAGCCAAAGGCGTCCAGCCAGTCTGCGGACGCAGTTTTTCCTGGCCAACATAGTGGGCCCAGCCGCCACCGCTTTGACCGATACAGCCGCACATGACCAGCATGTTGATCAGGCCGCGGTAGTTCATATCCATGTGGTACCAGTGGTTCATACCGGCACCCACGATGATCATGCTACGGCCGTTGGTTTTATGGGCGTTGTCGGCAAATTCACGGGCAATGCGGGTGCACTGCTCTGCTGGGACACCGGTGATTCTCTCCTGCCACGCCGGGGTATAGGGGCGAATCTGATCAAACGAAGTCGCGCCATCATCTTCGCCGTCGCCGACAAAGCCACGGTCGATACCGTAGTTGGCACACATCAGATCAAAAACGGTGACCGCCAGCATGTCGCTGCCATCGGCTCTCTTAAGCCGTTTGGCAGGCAAATTGTGGAACAGTAGGTCGTCAGCCGCGCCGACACCGGCCCCTTTGACGTGCTCAAAGTGCTCGTGCTCGATACCACCGAAGTAAGGGAACACCACGCGAGCGACGCTATCGTGGTGGTTGGCCAAACTGAGTAACGGCTTGATGTCAGTGCCTTCAGCGTCCAGTGACTCCAGGTTCCACTTGCCCACTTCATCGCCAGTTTCGCCCCAGCGGAAGCCGATGGAACCGCGAGGCACCACCAACTGGTCACGGATTTCGTCCCAGGCGACGGTTTTCCACTCAGGGTTGTTTTCCTGGCCCAGGGCAGCATCAAAATCACTGGCTCGCAGTTGGCGACCCGGTGCGAAGCTGCCATCTTCACGCGCTTCCAGTTCCACCAGGAACGGCATGTCGGTATAGCGGCGCACATAGTCCGTGAAGTAAGCACTCGGGTTATCGAGGTGAAACTCTTTGAGAATGACGTGGCCCATGGCCATCGCCAGAGCAGCATCGGTGCCCTGCTTGGCGGACAACCATTCATCGGTGAGTTTGGAAACCTCGGCATAATCCGGGGTGATCGAAACTGTCTTGGTGCCCTTGTAACGTACTTCGGTAAAGAAGTGGGCGTCCGGGGTACGCGTTTGGGGCACGTTGGAGCCCCAGGCAATAATGTAGCCGGAGTTGTACCAGTCAGCGGATTCAGGTACGTCGGTCTGTTCGCCCCAGGTCATTGGCGAGGCCGGCGGCAAATCACAATACCAGTCGTAGAAGCTCATGCAGACGCCGCCAATCAGCGACAGGTAGCGGCTACCCGCGGCGTAACTAACCATCGACATGGCGGGAATCGGCGAAAAGCCAATGATCCGGTCGGGGCCGTACTGCTTGGCGGTGTAAACGTTAGAGGCAGCGACTAACTCGTTAAGCTCGTCCCAGTTACCGCGAACGAAGCCGCCCATGCCGCGAGCACGCTTGTACTGTTTGGTTTTGGCGGAGTCTTCAACAATAGACGCCCAGGCGTCGACCGGGTCTGGGTTATCCCTTAGCGCTTCGCGCCATAGCGCCAGCAGCGGTTTGCGCACTAATGGATACTTCAGGCGGTTGGCGCTGTACAGATACCAGGAGTAGCTGGCACCACGGGGGCAGCCACGCGGTTCATGATTAGGCAGGTCGGGACGGGTACGGGGGTAATCTGTCTGCTGGGTTTCCCAGGTAACTAAACCGTTCTTAACGTAGATCTTCCAGCTACAGGAGCCGGTGCAGTTCACCCCGTGGGTGCTACGCACTACCTTGTCGTGTTGCCAGCGGGCACGATAGCTATCTTCCCACTGGCGTGATTCACTGCGTAGTTCACCGTGTTCGTTGGCAAAAGGCTCGCGGGACTTGCGAAAGAAATTCAGCCGATCTATGAAGTGACTCATGGTCGATCTCCAGGCTCCTCGGAAATTTGCGTACCCGCCAGGCGGGCTCCATGGAGTGGATTCTGCGTGATCGACAAGCGAATTACTGCGTGATTACCTCCATATACACCCTATCTACCCCCAAGGTGATAGAGCGGCCAACGTAAAGGAATAGACGGTTGGCACTGTTAAAATTAAACCGTGCTTGAATGCTTGCTGTAGCGGAGTGGAATATGCTCGCAGGCCTTCAACTACGTTTACATTGCAACTCACTGAACATTCATACAACATGCTTTTTATAGCTGGATTACTCTCGGAGCAAAACACACTCCATGCACCTCACCCGATTCACTGATTATTCGATACGCGTCTTGATCTTTCTTGCTACCAAGGGAGAGGAGCGCTCTACCATTCACGAGATTGCCGAGACCTTTAATATCTCACGCAATCATTTGATGAAAATCGTTCAAGAGCTAAGTCAAAAGAACTACGTTACCGCCATTCGTGGCAAGAATGGCGGCTTACTACTGACACGGGACCCCGCAACCATTGGGTTAGGCGAGCTAGTACGCGAGATGGAGCATGACATGGCATTAGTGGAGTGCTTTCATAGCGACAACGCCTGCATCATTACACCGGCATGTCGCCTTCAACCGATACTTAATGATGCACTATCAGCATTTCTAAGTGTACTCGACCACTACACATTGGCCGACCTGCTGGGCAGTCAACAATCTCAACTGGCGCAACTTATGCGCATTCCTACCGTCAGCGCATAGCGCTCCCTAACCATCCTGCCCGTCGACTCGCGCCTGCATCAACGGCCAAGTATAGTGCGCGAGAAATATTGCGTAGGCCAAGCACCAGAAGATGATGCTCAGCGTATAGGTCCAGTGGGTAATCTGGGGAAATAACGCCAGGACGGGTGAGCGCACTAAGGCGGCTATTAGCATTAAGCCCAACGCCACACCAATACCAGGCAATGTGCGTATGGGGCGGCCCGTATGGCCTAGCGCAACCCTGGCCATCATGGCCAGCATCATGGTGCCCATACCACCAATGGTCAGGGCATGTACGGCAATCTCAACGCGCATCAGCCCCATCAGTGCCAAGCCCCACATGATAAGCCCTAGTGGAATGCAGGCGTAGCTACCGTGGAGCCCCCAAAGTAAAGGCTCGCGCCAACTGTGCAGCCCACCCCAGCGCGCCATACGAACACTATTAGCCAACGCCGCTAAGAGCATCACCCCAGCCATTAATGAAGCAGGCATGGCAACACCAAGCATGATGACAAGCTGCAGCACGACGACGCCAGCCGTGCTAACCAGCGTCACTCTTTCGAGTAAAGCAATCGGTTCAGGCTTGGTGCGGCTCAAACGATTGGCAGTAAACATGGCAATCACACGCCCGCCAATGACGGTCATCATCAGGGTAATTAACAGCACGGCTAAGTAGGCCGCTTGGCGGATCAGGTCGGCATCACCTTGCATGACTCCCAAGTGCATCGCCAAATTAGCCGTGGCAAACAGCAACAGCACAGGTACAAAGATCAAGTTGCGCCAACGCTTTGCGGTGATAACTAGACGCGCCATAACCATAGCGACAATTGGCAGAAACGCTAGGTCAACCACCAGCAGCAGCCATTCTGGCAAATCCATAGGAAAAGCCATCAGCCCCCTACCCAATAGCCATAGCACCACCAGACCCAGTAGCGGCCCACCGTTTAAACTCGGCAACCCTGTCCAATTACGCACAGCGGTTAGTAAAAATCCCGCTACCACCGCCGCGGCAAAACCAAACAACATTTCATGCTGATGCCAGAACACCAGGCCGCCATAAGGTCGCAGCAAAATAGTGCCGTGCCAGAAGGCCAACCACACCAAGAGGGACGCCACACTAAACAGCGCGGCCAACAGAAAAAAAGGCCTAAAAGCCAAGCGCATTAAGGGTAAATGCTCAAGCTTAGAAGCAGGCTGGGATGAGGTGGTCGTTGGCATGGCGTAATCCCGACTAATTTACTTGGAAATAGCAGTGTGCGCCTAGCCATCAACAAAGACTATGACATGTATCAAAAATACATCTTATAGCTAGCATTTAAAGACCTGTGGATTTAAGATGCATTTCTAATACATCTTAAAGTGTCGAGGTAGTAACAGTGCTAACACATGAGCAGGAAAAGCTGATTAACGCGACAGCCCCCATCGTGGCCGAACACCTGAATGCGATTACCCAACGCTTCTATCCACTGATGTTCACCCGCTATCCAGAGGTTAAGCCGCTATTTAATGAGGTACACCAGCAAAGCGGTGGTCAGCCCCGCGCACTGGCCAACGCTGTGTTGGCCTATGTTCAACTACGTGGTAACCCAGCTCAGGCGCGTGCAACTCTTGATGTTGTGGTCAGCAAACACGTCTCACTAGGCATTCTTCCTGAGCAGTACCCTATTGTCGGTGAGTGTTTGCTGGCCGCCATTGGCGAAGTACTCGGTGATGCCGTGACACCAGAAATAGCCGATGCCTGGGGCGCTCTGTATAACGAACTTGCCGCCCTGTTGATCGACCTAGAAGATCAGCGCTATCGCGAGTTTGAACAGCGCCCTGGCGGATGGCGTGGCACACGCCGTTTCAAGATTGCCAGTACCCAGCAGGAAAGTGCTTTAATTCGATCGTTTATCCTTGAACCCGAGGATGGTGGTCGTGTGGCTGACCATGAGCCAGGTCAGTATATCGGCGTACGTTTGACCATTAACGGCGAACGGGTCTATCGGCATTACAGCCTTTCGGACACACCGAATGGCCGGAGCTACCGGATCTCGATCAAACGCGAAGAACAGGGCCAAGTCAGCCGCCACTTCCACGATGCCTTACAACCAGGCGATACCTTAGAACTGTTACCGCCAGCAGGCGATCTCACGCTGATTGAAGGCGACGAGCCTCTGTTGCTTGCCAGCGGCGGCGTTGGCCAAACGCCCCTGCTCCCCATGGCAAGACATGCCTTGTCCCTTGGGCGGCAAGTCATCTATCTACACGCTGCCCTGGATGCCGAACATCAGGCCTTTAAAGGTGAATTAGACGCACTGAAGAGCGAGTATCCTCAACGCCTTAAGGCTGTCCGTATTCATGAGCGCGGCAACGAAGCCGAACATATTGGACGTATCGACCGCAGCTTATTAGCTCACTACCTGCCTGATCTTAAGGCACGCTGCTATTTCGTCGGCCCTCAAGGATTTATGGCAGCGATTAACAGCGCTTTGTCCGAACTGGGGGTTGATGAAGATCGTCGACACTTTGAGCACTTTGGTCCCTCACGCCCACTCGACGCAGCTTAATAATGAGCGGCCTCGGCCTCTACCTGAGGCCGCTTATTAACCTCAGCCAACTGCGATCCTCTCGTTAGATGAAAGCGGAACTACCTTGACAGAACCGCCAGTAAGTCCTACTCCTTAAATAACATCACAACATGATATTTTAATTATCAGCTACGATCTCAACCGGCGGCGAGGCTAACACAATGACCCCTCTAAGCATCATTCAATTGCCCTTTACCCATTTAGCGGGATGGAAAGACCTCCAGCAACGCCATCCTTCAATCGCCACTCTGGCATGGTGCGTCGTACTGCCCATGTCGTTACTCCCCCCGGTGATGCTCTATTACGCGGGCACACACTACGGAGATATCTTTGCTCCAGGCTTTGCTGACCGACAGTGGCGCTTCATCACTACCATTCTGTTCTTGGCTGAACTGCTCACCTTCTTCGTGATGGGCTGGCTAATTCACGCGGTGGTCAATAGCGATCGTGATCTCTCAATTAGCTACCACGACGCTTATCTGGTGGCAGCCCTAGCACCTTTACCACTTTGGTCTGCCGCGCTCGCTCTGCTGATCCCTAGCTTGCTGTTTAATACCCTGGTAGTGCTAGTAGCACTGGGTATCTCTTGCAGTTTGGTCTACCACGGGTTGCAGGCTCTGTGTAAACGCTCAGCAAATGACGTCACAACGATGTCTGTAACTTACACCGTTATGGCCGCCGGAATGCTGGCATGGGGTCTACTGATGGCTATTGTGTGGGCCTATTAAGCGTCAGGTAGAGCGGAGGCTGCTAACTCGCTAGGTTTAGAGAGCGACACAGTGACTAACGAGGTAACGATGAGTATCGAATTAAAGCGTGCCTACGACTCACCGCACAACAAGGATGGTTATCGTGTTCTGGTCGATGGTATCTGGCCACGCGGGGTGTCCAAGGAGGAAGCCAAAATCGATGAGTGGCGTAAGGAAATTGCACCGAGCAGCGAGCTTCGCAAAGCGTTTCATACTGGCTCACTCGATTGGAATGACTTTCGCCGACGCTATCTCAAAGAGTTAACGTCCTATCGCGAGACGCTTCGTGACCTTGCACAACGCGCCAGGAAAGAGCGAGTGACTCTGGTGTTTGCTTCTAAGGAAGAGTGTCATAACAATGCCGAGGTACTGCGCCAATACTTGAACATGTTGAAATAATCGGCCCGACCTATGCCTAGAGGAGTTATAGCGTTCACTAAAGAAAGCCGTAAGCAGCCAAAGTGACCGCGCTTCAGGCTAACCAGGATAGCGGGCTGTGATGAATAGCAGCCCCCACCATATAGGCAAAGATGGCCACCGCCACTACCGCGGCTAGGGCTCGCACTGCTGGCGTGGCCCCACGCTTAATCGCAATGGCACCAATACCGATATAGGCCAGCAGTGCTAATAGCTTGGCGCCAAGCCAGGGAAGCTGCCAGGGCCATATGGAAAGCAATACCATCAAAGTCACCCCCAGCCCCAACAAAGCCGTATCAATAAGATGGGGCAATACCTTGACCCAACGGGCGTTGAGTCGCGGGCTTTCCTGCACCGACCACCAGGCGCGCACTACGAAGAGTGTGATGCTCAGCGCAGCGGCCGTCATGTGCAGGTGCTTGATGAGGAAATAGTGCTCCATGGTAACCGTCCCTAGCCGACGTTAACCGCATCGCCATGATGATCGAAGGCAAGATAGGCGGTGATATTACCCATTTGCAGCGATTCCATCATACGCTGGAGTTGCCGTTCAACCTCGGCGTCATCTTTTGGGTCGTCCATGGCAGCGGTGAAAACTAGATCCCATTCGATCTCGGTACGGCGTGACTCCTCGACCAACGCCGCCATACTGGTCAATTCCTGCGTCGACTTATCTACGCAGACCACCGGCACCAACACCCCCCCTTCACCCTGTTCGAAGCGACGGCGCTGTTCAGCATCGGGGAAATCGGGCAGCTCTGCGCGCACGAACACAAATAGCAGGCGCTGTGGCTTAGGTTGTTTACGTGCTTCCCGCAGTAAATCGGCAAACGTCGCTATAGTCATAAAATCGCTGGTCATAAAATGAGCCTTATCGCTAGTAGTTAAGAATCAGTCGGAAAGAATGAACAAGTCAGACCAATAGGCGGTATTACTCGGGTGACGCTACGAAAAGCCACAGCAGCATCATTACCATAAACAGAGGGATCAGCAGGCTAAGTGGCGCCGCGCGCCAACCATAGGCTTGGACAACCAAAGGTGCTATGCGCAGGGAAAGCCCGACGCCTGCCGCTAACGCCAGAAAAAGGGCAATACAAAGACACACCCAACGGCCTGGCATCCAGCCTTTTGCGTGGGCGATGCCGGTGGTAATCACCGCCCCTCCCAGCCCAAGCCCAGCCCCCACCAACAAAAACTCCCACGGCTGGCTAGCCATCCCAAATCCGCCCAGCGCCAACGCTAGCCCCAATAATAGCCACTGCATCAAGCGGCAGGTGTCGCCCCGTTTGGCGATATACCAGGCTGGACACGCCAACAGCACACCACTCATCAACGGTACCAACACATAGACAGGCTGCTTTGCGAGCAGGCCATAAAGTGTCCAGCTCGCCACCGCTAAAGCGCTTGCTAACGGCATTAGCAGCATGGCTACCAGCAACTGATAGCCATTCACTGGCTGTATTGATGTCTCCAACGTGGGAGGCGGCACAGATGATGGCATGGCGTTTCCCAGCGAGGGTATAAAGACATCGGAAGACGTGCCAGAATTGTCGGTAAATACTGGGCGTAGGTCAAAAGGCATCGGAGGTAGACTGGCTAACCCCAAAGGAATAGCCCTCGTATCGAAATGCAGACAGTGCCACACTCCCTTACCTCTTCCGCGCTATCGGAAATGCCATGAAATTACTTCAGCGCTCCTTGGTTGCTCGCATTATTGCGTCCTTGCTTGCCATTAGCGGGATGGCCTTTATCAGTATTACTCTGACCATGGCAATGTCTAACAGCAGCCGAGGCGATGCTGCCGCGATTAATGTCGCTGGCTCATTACGCATGAATGCCTATCAGATTATGGGAGCCTTGCAACGCCTGGAGTATGCTCCAGAGAAGACAAGCGAGGAGCAGCTCGAAAGACTCATTTTACGCTTCGATCAGCGTTTGCATGGCACAACGCTACAACAAACGATTCCCCTTGATGATCGTCATGAGCGCCGCCGTCAGCTGGAAAAACTTCAAAACTACTGGCAGCACTCGCTTCGTCCGGCACTTGAGGCTCCAGCCGCTGCCACGACCCTTGATCTCGATACGCTAGAGATGATGATCGTTGCGATGGTCAGTGACATTGAAGTGCTAGTGACCTATCTGGAGCAGAGCACCGAGGCCAAGGTGCGGCTATTGGGGATGATGCAACTGCTTTTTCTGGCACTCATCACTATCGTGGTTTCGATAGCCCTTTACGATGTTCGCCATAACTTGGTAGTACCGCTACGCCAGCTGATGGTACTTGCCCGCGAGGCGGCGCAGCGTAATTTCAAGCCGCGTTCAGAACTACGCGGCAGTGACGAGCTGGCTTTGCTAGGCCACACCTTTAATAAGATGTCAGCCGAGCTGGCAACCAGCTACGCCGCTTTGGAAGACAAGGTATCGCGCAAGAAACAGGAACTTGAGCGCAGCAATCAGGCGCTGCGAGTAATGCATGATGCTAGCCGTTCGCTTTATGGCGGCGGTAACGACCTTTGCTCTAGCGCAGCACCTATGCTGCGCGAACTAGAAAAGCTGCTTGATATCGGGCCAATTCGGCTTTCCCTAAACGATCCTTTCGACCAACGGGAAATGCCGGTTTTGGAAACCCACTCACGTACCCGACCAGAGTATTGCCGTGACCAGGAGTGCCACGCCTGCCTGATTGATCCTCGCCCCTTGGAGATGGTGTCCAATAACCAGTCCCAATGTTTACTGCTACCGATCAGCGTCGGTGACACGCTGCTTGGTACCCTGGAAGTGTGGTATCACCAGGAGCGGCTCAACGACAGCACCCGCCGGCTGCTCACCATGTTAGCCGACCAGTTGGCCACGGCGGTGTACCTGCAGCGGCGTATCGAAGAACAGCAGCACGTCACGCTGATCAACGAGCGGACCATCATTGCCCGCGAACTTCACGACTCGCTAGCCCAATCGCTCTCTTATCTAAAGATGCAGGTTGCGCGACTCGAACGTATGCAGCAAAAAGATGCCACGCGTGAGATGCAGGCTGAAGTATTCGACGAGCTGCGTACCGGTTTAAACAGTGCCTATCGTCAACTACGTGAGCTGCTGACCACCTTCCGGCTCAAGCTAGAGGGGCCAGGGCTGCAATCTGCCTTGCGTCAAACCGTCGAAGAGTTTAGCCAGCGCATGGAGATAACCGTTGAGCTTGACTACGATGTGCCGCCTTACCTGCTTAATCCCAATGAAGAAATTCACGTGCTGCAGATCATTCGCGAGGCGCTGGCCAATACCCACAAGCACGCCCAGGCCCACTGGGCTGCGGTCACTGTGCATTTCGCTGATGCTCGCCTGCTAGTGCGTATTGAGGATGATGGTATCGGCCTGGAAGACGATAGTTCGCCACCTATGCACTACGGCTTGGTGATCATTCGCGACCGAACGACTACCCTGAACGGGGAGCTGAATATCACCAATCGCCCCACTGGGGGAGCTAGCATTGAGATAGCCTTCACCCCGTTGACCGCTCGCTTAATTCAGCAGCAGCCTGTGACGGCTGCCTCAGACTCTCACTTAGGTACAGGGGCTCCTTAATGACACTGACCACTGCCAACGATACACCCGCCACGCTGATGATTATTGATGACCACCCGCTACTACGGCGTGGCGTCGCTCAGTTGCTTGAACTAGAGGATGATCTTGAACTGATTGCCGAGATAGGCGCTCCTGAAGAGGGCATTGCACTGGCTCTCGAACGGGAGCCTGACTTGGTGTTACTGGATTTAAACATGCCAGGCGTCAATGGCTTAGAAGCCTTGCGCCGCTTGCGGGAAGCCAACTATAGCGGCCGTGTGGTGATGTTCACTGTTTCCGACCATGAGGATGATGTGGTCGCGGCGCTGCGCAACGGTGCCGACGGTTACCTGTTAAAAGATATGGAGCCTGAAGATATGGTGCGCCAGCTGCGTCAAGCTGCTTTGGGACGCATGGTCATCAGCGAAAGCCTAACCGCCCTACTCGCTGAAGCCCTGCGTAATCAGCGCAATGCCCCCACCACTCCGGATATTCATAGTCTAACCCAGCGTGAACGCGAAATTCTGCAACAGCTTGCTGGCGGACTCTCCAACAAGCTCATCGCGCGCAAGCTGGATATCACCGAAGGCACGGTCAAGGTTCACGTCAAGCATCTGCTCAAAAAGCTCAACTTACGCTCGCGTGTCGAAGCCGCCGTCTGGGCAGTCCAGGAAGGTATCGATCGCTAGCCGATTCTGTGTGGTTACCTCTAAAGACTCCCAGAGTACTTTTGCTCTGACCCGCCTTTACCCCCTGTCGATTTTTTCTCTTTAAAATCAATCAATCCAGGCTTTTCAGCGACTACCTCTCAAGAGGTATGTCGCTGTTTTTCATGTCATTTCCACCTATTTCCCAACTTCATTCTCCAGCGTATCTTGCTGTCTAACTGCTACATGCAGAAAGGTTCGATGCCAAGGGGAAATCGCCATGAGCAAGAGAAATGCCGACATTGAGAAGTGGGATGTCGAAGACGCCCAATTCTGGGAACAGGAAGGCAAGCACATCGCCAACCGCAATCTATGGATATCCATCCCCAGCCTGCTGATGGGATTCGCTGTCTGGATGATGTGGGGAATGATTACCACCCAGATGCAGAACCTGGGTTTTTCGTTCACGGTTAACCAGCTATTTTCGCTAACAGCGCTTGCCGGTCTAGCAGGTGCCACACTACGCATCCCAGCATCGTTTATGATCCGCATCGCTGGCGGGCGTAACACTATCTTCCTGACCACCGCGCTATTGATGATCCCCGCTGCCGGCACTGGTATCGCCTTGATGAACCCAGGCACGCCGTTGTGGGTATTCCAGGCGTTGGCGCTACTTTCCGGTATCGGTGGCGGTAACTTTGCTTGTTCAATGAGCAACATTTCAACTTTTTATCCCAGCAAACAGCAAGGTTACGCCCTGGGCATGAATGCAGGCCTCGGCAATTTCGGCGTCACTACCATGCAGATTGTCATCCCACTGGTAATGACCGTCGGCATTTTCGGCGCTATAGCCGGTTCGCCGATGGAATTGCAAAGCGCTAGCGGTACGTTGATTGGCCGAATCGAAGCAGGTACCGATACCTGGATCCAGAATGCTGGCTTTATCTGGCTTGTATTTCTGATCCCATTAGCGTTCGCCGGTTGGTTCGGCATGAATAATCTCCGCACTATTACGCCCAACCCTGGTTCTTCGCTTGCTGCTTTCAGCAAAATATTGGGCCTCTACGGCGTCGGTATGGTGACCGCGATTATCGGCATGTTGGCGCTAGGCTGGCTTAATATGTGGATTGCCTTGCCGCTAACCATTGTTCTAACCCTGGTGTTGTTGCGCCTGATTCCTGGCGATATCAAGCCCAATATCCAGAAGCAGTTCGCAATATTTTCCAATAAGCACACTTGGTCAATGACCATCCTCTACATTCTGACCTTCGGCTCCTTTATCGGCTTCTCTGCAGCCCTGCCGCTCTCTATCAACGTCATCTTCGGCAACATGATGGAAGCCACTGCCGATGGCACGCTGATTCGCGTGGCCAACCCAGAGGCGCCCAGCGCTTTGACCTGGGCTTGGATAGGCCCGTTCGTGGGTGCGCTGATCCGCCCATTGGGCGGATGGATCTCCGACAAAGTGGGCGGCTCCATCGTTACCCAAATAATCTCTGCGATCATGGTGGTCGCCTCTATCGCCACCGGCTACGTGATGATGCAGGCCTATAACGCCACCGATCCTAATCAATTCTTTTGGCTATTCCTGCTGCTATTCATCGTGTTATTCGCTGCCAGTGGTATCGGCAACGGCTCTACCTTCCGCAGCATCGGGGTGATTTTCGACCAACAGCAGAAAGGCCCGGTTCTTGGCTGGACCTCTGCCGTTGCGGCCTATGGCGCCTTCATCGCCCCGCGGGTAATGGGCGAGCAAATCCAAGCCGGCACACCAGAACTTGCCATGTATGGCTTTGCGGTCTTCTACACCATCTGCCTGGTCATCAACTGGTGGTTCTATCTACGCAAGAGTGCCTACGTTAAGAACCCATGAGCTACGTCCTAAATATGGCTTGCTTGTTTACGCCCGGAGCCAAGCTTCGGGTCTTGATCCCCTACTCCACTGCGGGAGGACACCATGAAAATCATGATCGCCTATGACGGTTCGCGAAACGCCAAGTTGGCTCTCGCTCAGGTCGTCAACATGTTCCGCTGTAACCAACCTCTGCTGGTACTGGTCGGCGTGGTGGAGAACCCGCTCGACGCTACCGATAACAACGAGGCGCTTTTTCAGCAGGAGCACGATGAGGTTAAACAGCACCTTCAAGAGGGTGTGGCGTTCGCTATCGGTGAGGGCTTCCAAGCCGAGCAGCTTCTCGCCGAGGGAGATGCACGCAAGATGCTGCTTCAGGCCACTCGCAAACTCTCGCCAGACCTACTGGTCATTGCCCGCCATAGCCATCAGCCGGACGGCGGCATCATCGCTAAGTCGTTGACTTATTTTGTTGATGAACTCGACTACATGACGTTTGGCAGCGTCAGCTCGTTCCTGGCCCGGCGCGCCGAGTGCCCCTTATTGATTCTACCCAGCCCTTGAGCAGCCCCTACCCCTCCTTTTGGTACAAACCACCTTTGGGACACAGGACGATACGACCATGAAAGTTTCCGCTGTATTCAAGTTTCGCAGCCCTGAGATTCGGGCCTTGCACCTGACCTGGATTGCCTTCTTTATTACCTTTTACGTGTGGTTCAACATGGCGCCGCTCGCGTCGAGCATGCTCAAGAGCGTCAACTGGCTGACCACGGATGATCTCAAGCTGTTCGCCATCTGCAACGTCGCCTTAACGATTCCCGCGCGCATCATCGTTGGCATGGCACTGGATCGGTTCGGCCCGCGACGGGTGTTCTCGGTGCTCATGGTAACGATGTCGCTACCGGCGCTGGCGTTTGCTTTCGGTAACAGCATGACGCAGTTGCTCGTAGCACGCCTGATACTGAGTTCGATTGGCGCCAGCTTCGTGGTCGGTATCCACATGACGGCGCTGTGGTTCAAGCCCAAGGACATCGGCTTCGCCGAAGGCTTCTACGCTGGCTGGGGTAACTTCGGCTCCGCCGTCGCGGCCATGTCGCTGCCGACCATCGCCCTGAGCATGTACGGCGGCGCCGATGGCTGGCGCTGGGCCATCGCCCAGAGCGCTATTGTTATGGCCGCTTACGGTATTTACTACTGGTTCGCGATTACCGATGGCCCGGATGCCCAGGCGCACCGTAAGCCACGCAAATCCGCCGCCATGGAAGTGAGCTCTTGGGGCGATATGATCAAGCTGATCATCTGGACGATCCCACTGGTTGGCGTACTCGCCATCCTGGTCTGGCGCATCCAGTATATGGGCTATTTATCAGTTACCGGTGCGACCATCGCTTATCTAGCCATTATCACGATCGTCATCTATCAAATTGTTCAGATCCTGAGAGTCAACCTACCGATCCTGCGCAAGGGCGTACCGGAAGATGATAAGTACTCATTCAACAGCGTAGCAGCGCTTAACAGCACCTATTTTGCCAACTTTGGCGCTGAACTGGCCGTAGTGTCGATGCTGCCCATGTTCTTTGAGGAGACTTGGGGGCTAAATGCCGCTACGGCTGGCCTGATCGCTGCGTCATTCGCGTTCGTCAACTTGGTGGCGCGCCCCATGGGCGGCATGGTTTCCGACCGCATGGGTAACCGGCGTTTTGTGATGCTGTGCTACATGTTTGGCATTAGCGTTGGGTTCTTGCTGATGGCCATGCTCAATTCGAGTTGGCCGCTCATTCTGGCCATTGCGGTGACCATTGGCACCTCGATTTTCGTGCAAGGGGCTGAGGGGGCAACCTTCGGTATCATTCCCTCCATCAAGCGCCGCATCACTGGGCAGATATCCGGTATGGCCGGCGCCTACGGTAATGTTGGCGCGGTGGTTTACCTCACCATCTTCACGTTCGTCACACCATCGCAGTTCTTCTACATCATCGCGACAGGCGCCTTTATCAGTTGGATAATCTGCTTGGTGTGGCTCAAGGAGCCGGAAGGCGCTTTCGATGACGAGTACTACGTCTCTTCTGTTGATAGAGACATCGAAGAACAGGCTTTACAGAGTGCCAAGCACTAAACGTTAGCATCATCTGTAGCATCACGGCACTGTTCGCGTCGATTGGATTCGGACAGTGCCTCTATTGGTCGACATCTAACCGAAATGCCATACAGCACTCTTAAGAGCTATACACGGCGATCGCCCCTATCATTTCTGACAAGGGTACGGAATGCATACTGGCTATATTAAGCCTTCTAAGTTCTGCATTAAGTGGACTTATTCCAGCCAGGAAATGGCGCATCTTCCTGCAAATGACGCAATTCAGGTTGATGAGCTTCAGCAATCTGCGTTACCCGATTCACGCCCTCTTCCAATAAATGCACTTCTATTTGGCGGCGATCCTCACGCCCTTGCCGCCGCACAACCAGCGACAGTTGCTCACAGCGGTCGACTAGCGCCACCACTCCATGATGTTTTGATTGAAGCCGCTCAGCAAGTTCTCCCACCGTTGCCCAATCTCTGCCATGGAAACCACGAAGATGTAGCAATAGTTGATACTGCAATGGCGTCAGCCCATAGCGGCGACAGATATCTTCACTATGGCGAAGAAAACAACGTAATCGGTAACGGAACTGTGATAACCGCTCAAAGTCGTTCTTATCAAGCATTTGTTTTTTATTCATATTCCAATTCTCTTAACCACGTATTCAACTATCGCTTACTTGCTAATTTATCACGCCTTTAAAATAAAAAATATCACACCATGATATAAATATCCATTGAGATGACACCTCCAAGGAGACCTGGAATGAGAGCACTCACATTTCTCAAATTACCATTTAACCATCGTGAAGGCTGGAAAGAGTTACAGGCTTCCCGCCCCTCTATTTCTTTACTAGCGTGGCGGGTAGTTTTACCCATGTCACTCTTGCCGCCAGTACTGCTCTATTATGCGGGCACCCATTACGGCGATACATTTATGACGGGGTTTGCTGACCGAGAGTGGCGTTTTATCACCACCATTATTTTCCTTGCAGAGATAGTGAGTTTTTTCGTTATCGGGTGGGTAATCTACGCTGTAGTCAATGGAACTGAAGAGCTATCTATTAGCTATCAAGATGCCTATTTACTTGCCGGGCTTGCACCACTGCCTTTATTTGCCTCGTCGTTGGCACTCTTGGTACCCAACTTATTTTTTAATGTCGTGGTTATACTTAGCGGGCTGGGCATCTCTTGCAGCTTGATTTACCACGGCTTACAAGCACTCTGTACGCAGCAAGAAGTTGATGTTGCTACTATCTCAGCCACTTACACAATTATGGCTGCCAGTGCTCTGGGATGGGGTATTTTATTTGCTGTTATCTGGGCTTACTAAGCTATTGCCATTTGAAGGCGTGTAACCAAACGGCCTAACGCTGGGAAGTGGGTAACGTGTGTGCCAGGCAGGGAGAGGAGCAAAATTCACGATCACTCGCGTCTTCCTCTGCAAGCGCTAATAGCGTCAGTTCTTTTATTACCGAAAGGTGGGAATCGTCAATTTGACGAGCGGCAGTGAGTAGGGTCACTCGCCCCACTCGTGCGAATCTCATTAAAGGCAGTAGCTTATCAGGGCACGCCTTCAGCTCACGTCTGTATCGCTCAAGAAAGAGGGATTTACTGATTTTTTGCTGACGATACTGACGGTATAGTTGAGATGCAGGTGCTATCTCCGGGTACCATTCATTCAGTGCCAGGAAACTTGAAGACAACCCGTTAGGGTATAAACGATCAACCAACACTCGAGTGCCGTCGTGCTCACCCATCGGCACATATATATGCTTAAGCGTTATTTCATATGACATCGATTACATACCTCTGCCAGTGCGCTCATGGCTTCAGCGAGTACCTTATATAAATAACAGCATAGCAGCGATGCCCGACAAATTAACTAACAGAAAATCAGGCATATAGTGAGGGATATAGCTTTGTAGCAATATAGAAAGCGTCCAGACTGCGTTTCGAAAAACACAACAGCATCTGAATACTTAAAATAAAAACCAGTATCAAACTACGACGACAACAATCAGTACGCTAATAGCCTTTTTGCGCTAACAAGTTTGCAGCGATTTTTGACGCGGGAACGATGGGCATTACTTCCATGAATGGCATCACTATTTCTATAGCAATGTTACCAAGAAATAATCTATACCAGTGATTTCAGGTAAAAATCAGCACTAGAAATGGAGGCGGCCCCAAAAGCCACATCCCGGCACACGCAGCCACCACTACCGAGTCGCTTTCCGCGCGCCCTAGCAATTGATTTATATAGAAATTAAAGCCTTCACTAGTTAGCGATTACTTCCCAACAAACTGCCCAGATTGTGCCTAAAAATATCCATTTTGTATCACCAATCTGGTCCCAAAATTGATGCCTTTGAAACCGGTGATTTTCAACCCAGTTGTCCAAATGGCTGCGCTTAAGCAGCCTGTTGATTACGCTCGATTTCGTGCATTTTTCCCGGGTTAAGCGAGACTGGGCCGGTGACTTCCCAGTTTCGAGTGTGGCCCGACCAGCGTTGCGGATGTCGCTGCTTCGCACGTTGGTATACCGCGTTCCGGCGTTCCAGGCGCTCTTGGTCTACGCCGCGATGACGGTCCGCTGGCGTGACATACTGGATGCCACTGTGCAGGTGCTGTTCGTTGTAAGCCCGCTCGAACGCTAGCATCCATTCTCGTACCGCGCCCAGCGATGCGAAGCCCTTGGTGGGCCACGCTGGACAGTATTTGACGGTACGGAACAGCGCTTCCGAGTAAGGGTTATCATTGCTTACTCTCGGCCGACTGTAAGACATCAACATGCCCAGCTCTGTTAGCCTCGCTTTGAGCGTATAGGAGGTCATCGGTGCTCCGTTATCAGAGTGCAGTACTGGCGGCTGATGCCAGCAACCTTCTCGCAGCAAGGCACGTTCCAAAAGCTGTTTAGCCAACTCGCCCGATTCCGTGTCGTGGACTTCCCAAGCAATGATTTTGCGGCTGTAGATATCCATGATCAGGTAAAGATACCAGTGCTGACCTCGCACAACGGAGGCACAATAACTGATGTCCCAGCTCCAGACCTGGTTTGGCCCTGTAGCCGTAAAGCTAGTCGGCTCGGGGACTGAACGACGTGGTTTCATACGGCCACGATGGTGCTGCTGATGATGCTTTTTCAAGACCCGATAAAACGACGATTCGGAGGCCAGATAGACGCCTTCGTCGGCCAATAAAGGAACGATTTGAGACGGCGGCAAGCTCTGATACTCGGGGCGATGGCACGTGTTCAAAATGGCTTGCTCTTCCTCATGCGTCAGCTGATGCGGCTGCCTGTGTTGCCCTGCATGTGGACGCTGATCCTCGACAATAGCGCCGCGCTCAGATCGCCACCGCTTCAGTGTGCGTTCGCTTATGCCGATCACGGCAGCCGCTTGATAACGGGACGCGCCACCCATAACCGCTTCGTCAAATAGCGCGATGAGCCTTGCACGTTCCTTTAGAGGCGTTAGTCGTCCTCGCCGCTGT
Source organism: Halomonas sp. KG2 (assembly GCA_030440445.1). Classification (NCBI taxonomy): domain Bacteria; kingdom Pseudomonadati; phylum Pseudomonadota; class Gammaproteobacteria; order Oceanospirillales; family Halomonadaceae; genus Halomonas; species Halomonas sp. KG2. The sequence continues at coordinate 2,416,797 of CP098528.1, forward strand.
CCGGATCCTCGCCGTACAAGGCTTCGAGCTTTTTTGAAAGCACCAGCAACGACGTTGTTTCTGCCAGCACCTTGTCTTTGCGCCGTACTTCCGCTTTGAGCTGCTTGATGGTCTTTCGGTCTTCTTTGCGCTGTTTCTGCGCTGCTTTTGCCTGCTCTTCTTGCCGACCAGCTCCTTCGAGACAAGCGGCTTTCCATTGCTGGATTTGCTCGGGATAAAGGCCTTTTTCACGACAGTAAGCGCCAAGCTCTGTTTCTGACATCGTCGCGGTTTCGATGACAACGGCTAGCTTGGCGTCAGGTGACCATTCGTTGTCGCCTTGGGTGTAACCCGGCACAGGCACTCCTTTTTCTCGACACTGTTTTAACCAACTATACAGCGTCGCGTTGGAGATGCCTTCTTCCGTTGCTACCGACGCCACACTGCGATTGTGGGGCGGCAATAACTTTTTCAGGATGGCGGCTTTACGCTCTTCAGAATAACGTGGCACATGAATTCCATACCGCTCCCTCTGGACTGAGTTTAGGCGATATCGCCAACCGGACAACTAGGCTGACAGAGGGGGAAACCGTCAGCAAAGAATTCTAAAAGCCTATCGTCTACCACTAGACTCATATCAAAAATTTCAAGCGCCCTCTCCCAAATACGATATGAGCACGGACAAGCACACAAGCAGACTTTGAGTTTTTGCTTAGTGAAAGCATAGGGCACTGGCATATGGCATCCCTATGCTAGTGCTTACTTTTCTATGTAATTTTTTCTAAAATTCATATCTCCTTATCAGTTACGTGCACAGCCACGAATTTCATTTCAAAGCACGCAGCACAGCAGACGCCCCACGGCCAGCCATAGCAGCCGTTTTCCTAATCCTAAAGCCCATCTCACGTAGTTCTTTAATCTTTCTATGTAGCTCCTCGTCTACTGGCCGTCCCCTGTAAACACCTTGAGCCTTTGCCTTATCAATTCGTTCGACTTGTCTTCTACGTCTGTCGTCATAATCCTTGCGATCAACAGCGGCAAGCATATCCATTAGCATGGATAAAGCGTCAAGCATTCGCCCTGTGAAATCATCGCTGGTGTTTACGGTCATAGCTACATGGCTAATTGGCAGATCAAGGCTGATCACACGTAGACCGACGCCACGTATAGCAGCTTTCAGCTTGTCCCAATCGGCTTTTGTGAGGCGTGTAAGGCAATCAACCTGTCCAATTAGAAGTATGTCCCCTGCTTGCGCATCATCAATCGTGCCAGTTCTGTACGGTCAGACGTGGTGCCACTAGCATTCTCGATGTACCAAGACGCTACCTTTGTTATCGTGTGTAAAAGCTTCTAAAATCTCCCTCGCACGGCTAGCATTTTGGTCTTCGGTTGAGGCACGAATAAAGGACATACTGATAGGTTCCAAACTGACTTTTTTCGTTGAGCCATACCTAATAGAATACGTCAAACATAAGTCTACACCATGTCCATAAATAGAGATTGAAAACTAAAATTAATCATTTATTATAAATATAGCAATTAATCACATCAACTCATAAAAATCACAAAAAGCACTTTTCTTTTGGCATCTATAGAGACTCGAAGCATAAGTTATGAATAAAACAAAATAAATATCTAGAAACTAAAATAACAGCGTTTCACATGCTAAACTTAATAAGTATCCAAACAAAAAAGGAGTTAAAAATGACATTAAAAAACAGCCTAAGATTTGAGGCAACTTTATTAAAAAACGGCATCAGCTCGAAAGCCATACCAACCAAGCTAATATACGGCGAAAGTCAATATGATCAACCATGCATCGAACTATATCCTGAAAGCATCAATTATCATCAAGTTGCTTGTAACCTCGGATCAAGCAAGCTTATCGGCAAGAATATATTTGATAAAGAGGGAGAGCCTCACTTAATAATAGAAGCAGAAAATATGATGCTTGGTGAAAACTCAAGCAATGGCTTTCCAGGAGAAAACTTTGTAAAAACAAAACCATTAAAAATAACTATCAAAAACAAGATAAAACATTCTAACATCAGTATAAATGAATTAATATTTCGCTTTCATATTACGAAAAACAGCTTTTTAAACAGAGATATCATCTACTCCTTTGATGAGCGTGGAATTGTTAACATTGAGCCTAATAAAAAACTGGTTATTGAAGCAAATAACTTAATATTAGAGTTTGACTTTTACTATAGATCTAATATTTTTGGTGGAAAAATCACTCAAGAAATAGCTCATTTTATTGAGATCAAAACCAACCCCATAGCAAGCCTGGAAGAAAAAGGGGAAGAGCTATGCAGACTGATTGATGATATTCTTTTAATAGCTTCTTATGCAACCAGTAAACATACTGTTTGTTACATGTGGGAAGTTATATCAACTGATTGGCATGTTACACGCCATCGGGGCGATCGTGTTATGCCTGACCTTAACGATCGAGGGACAGTAACTTCTGAACGCAGGAACCACAATGATTTACCTTCTTTTATTTCAAAAGCTTATAACAAGCTCAAAAAACCAAGTTTCGATCATTCACTAAAGCTAGCATTTAACCACCTCGTCACCCCAAGTAGCAACTCTATCGAAATGAATTATCTACAAGCATTCACATGCATTGAAAGCTTAATACTTAGCCATAGCAGAACAGATGGAAAAGAGTTTATAATTCCCAAAGGGGCCAAATGGAACTCTTTAAAGGGAAAAATTAAAAAAGCAATAAAAAATTATTATACAGAAAACGAACCAGATGAAAAAAGAAAAGAACGTTCTGAAATTTATAATAAATTAAATGGATTACATAGAAAATCCTTGGAAGTAGCCTATAATGATTTTATTTCCAACTATAAAATAAACACTGACGGCTTGACCCCCTTATCCTCTAATAAAGTTGAGTCTTTATCCAGCCTAAGAAATAAGCTTGTACATGGTGAACCATATGATGAAAACACAATAGAAAAAATAATATATTTTCAAAGGCATTTAGAAATCTTAATTGAGAGAAGCATAGATGCAATTATTTCCAGAAGCAACTTTCAATACGCAATAGTTGAAGATAGAAATCGGTTACCTTAAACAATCAAAGCACTACAGATAGCATTTCAAGAAGATATTTTTGTAAGACTATAGGTATTACATTCTGAAATATCTTCTTTATTTTACAAATATTAACAATTAATTCTTTTTTTGAAAAAACTTGAAAAGCCTGTCATAGATGATTAAGCGCTAAAGGAGGTAGTTGTAAAGATTACTCTCGGATTAGTTTGGCATCGTCTATAGAGTAGCAATCAACCCTCATATATTGGCAGATCAACGGCAGCAGACGAATAACGGTGTCTTTGTCGTCTAGCGCCTTTAAGCCAACACCTTGGACTAGATGAAATTGACGAGACGACTCAAAGAATTGGGATAGCGTAGGGACAGGCTGTGAGCATCAGAAGGTTTTACGACGGGTCAAGAAGCGTCTATAGGGGCAGAATCAGGGGCGATACACACTTCTCTGTGCCCTACCAATAGCTCTTGAGTTTCTTCCAGCAGCAACCTAGCGGCCTTTAAATAAAGTTTCTGATTTTGAGGGGTCGTCTTAATTCCGTCTTTCCAATGGCTACCCGAAGCGAGGCAGGAATAACTAAACGAAAATAGTAAATGACATGGCGAGATTTTAATAGGTAAAGTGAACTCATTTGTACAACAATTCTGTATCACTCAGGCTCAGAAGGCGAAATTTTTAAGCTCTTTAGATTGCTTAGGTAGAAATGGAGGCGGCCCCAAAAGCCACATCCCGGCACACGCAGCCACCACTACCGTTGCTCCCTTCCGGGCCTGGCGGGGTTTGCAGTTTAGCGTTGCGGGAGGACCTAAGGGGCCACCATAACGGCACACTCTGTTACTTCTAGGTGAGTGTACTGATGCTGATGTGGTGGCTACGCCCTGATTTGAACAGGGGACCCCATCATTATGAGTGATGTGCTCTAACCAGCTGAGCTACGTAGCCTTTCCCTCATCAACGGGTGCAGATTATGCCTATCTTAACTATGAAAGGCAAGCCAAAAACGACCTGCCTTTCATTCAACTACCCTGTTAAGTGAATAGTGTGCTTATAAGGCTGCTTGGACTGCTGGCAGTGCTTCTTCGCCAGCTCGGGTAGTCACTCCTTCGAGCCATGCTGCTAACACATCATCGTTTTCATTGAGGTAACTGCGTGCTGCCTCTCGCGGGTCTACCCCATCGTCCATAATGGCACTCATCAGTTGGTTTTCCATCTCCAGGGTGAATGTCATATTTTTCAGCAATTCACCGACATTAGGGCACGCTTCAACAAACCCCGCACGAGTATTGGTATGTACGGTTGCGCCCCCCAGGTTGGGGCCAAAATAGTCGCCAGCATCAGATAAATACGCCATATCAAAATTAGTATTCATTGGATGCGGTTCCCAGCCTAAAAACACCATCCATTTCTCATTGGGTACCCTCGCGCGAAGCTCAGCCAGCATACCCGCCTCACTCGAATCGACGACTTGCCAATCACCTAGCCCATAGGCGTTATCATCAATCATTTGCTCAATCAGCTCGTTACCATCATTGCCAGCTTCAATGCCGTGTAAACGCTGCTCAAACTGATCAGCATGCTCTGCCAGATCATTCACGGAGGTCACGCCCGCATCATAGACATATTGGGGCACTGCCAGGGTGTACTTAGCTCCCTCAAGGTTGACCACTAAGCGCTCAACCTCGCCGCGCTCGACATAGGGGTCGCTGATAGAGGCCATCGACGGCATCCAGTTGCCTAAGAAGACGTCAAAATCATTATTACCCATGCCCGCATAAGCAATCGGCACCGAGACAGTATCGACACGCGTTTCATAGCCAAGTGCTTCCAGTACTTCACTGGCCAGTGCTGTCGTTGCTGTAATGTCAGTCCAGCCCACTTCTGCAAAGCGAACACTACTACACTCATTAGCATAGGCAGCTGCCGGCAAACAGGCAGTCAGCAGTAATGTACTTAGGCTTCGGGTGTATGTCCGTTTCATATTGATCTTCCCCATTATCGGTTTTATATGAACACGCCCTATACGTAATAGTCGTAGAGACGAGAAAACAACGCAGGCTTTTATTGATTGAACGTTCAATAAAAAAATGTCATCATGCTCAGGTAATCATGCCTACTCCTGGTTTTCAAGGACAGGAGCCAATGGGCATTCAACGTCAGTAGGAGATAGCTGTGCCTAAGGTGGGAATGGAACCGATACGCCGCCAGCAGTTAATTAAGGCTACCATGGCGGCCATTGACGAAGTTGGTTTAGCAGAAGCAACCGTCATGCGAATTGCCCGTCATGCTGGCGTTTCAGCGGGCATTATTAGTCACTATTTTGGCGGCAAGGATGGCCTGCTGGAAGCAACAATGCGGCAGATCTTGACCGATCTTAGTGATGCCGTTGCAGCACGCCGCCGTGCGTTAGAAGACGACTCCCCCCGCGCGCATATTGGCGCCATCATCGAAGGTAACTTTGATCGCACCCAGGTGACCGGCCCCGCCGCCAAAACATGGCTCGCCTTTTGGGCTAGCAGCATGCATAAGCCCGTGCTTCAGCGGCTGCAGAATGTCAATGATCGCCGTTTGTACGCCAACTTATGTCATCAATTCCAGCGTGTAATGCCCCGCGCAGACGCTCGCAATGCCGCCCGCGGGCTAGCCGCGATGATTGATGGTCTATGGCTGCGTGGTGCACTTACACCAGAAGGGCTCGACGCCGCTGAAGCGCGACATCTTGCGCACACCTATCTCGACCAATTGCTTATTCATCATGGATGCCAGCAACGCGCATCCACTGCAGAAACACAGTAAGGAGACCAACATGGCCGCTCAAGATATTCAGCCACTTTATATTGATGGTCGTCCGGTAGACGCCTCTTCAGGCGAGACATTTACCGTTTCAAACCCCTACGATGGCAGCCTGCTTGCCACGATTGGCCAGGCAAGCCAAGCTGATGTCGATAGCGCTGTAGAAGCCGCTCAACGCGGACAGCGTCAATGGGCTTCGATGACGGGCATGGAGCGCTCACGTGTTCTGCTGCGCGCTGTTGCACTGTTAAGAGAACGAAACGATGAGCTTGCCGAGTTAGAAACTCAAAATACCGGCAAGCCTATTAGCGAAACCGCCAGTGTCGATATTGTGACGGGTGCCGATGCCTTGGAGTACTACGCAGGCCTTGCCCCCGCTATCGAAGGCAGCCAGATTCCGCTGCGTGATAGCTCCTTTGTGTATACCCGTCGCGAGCCACTCGGCGTCATTGGTGCCATTGGCGCCTGGAACTACCCCATTCAAATCGCCTGCTGGAAAGCCGCACCTGCGTTGGCAGCGGGCAACGCCATTGTCTTCAAACCCAGTGAAGTTACACCGCTATCCGCTATCAAACTGGCTGAAATTTTCACTGAGGCAGGCCTACCTAACGGTGTTTTCAATGTCGTTCAAGGCGATGGCCGCGTTGGCGCAATGCTGACTGAGCACCCAGGTATCGCCAAGGTATCGTTTACTGGCGAAGTCGGCACGGGCAAAAAAGTGATGGCTGCTGCGGGTGGCTCTACGCTGAAAGATGTCACTATGGAACTAGGCGGTAAATCTCCGCTGATCGTGTTTGCCGATGCTGATTTAGATCGTGCCGCCGATGCCGCCATGATGGCCAACTTCTACTCCAGCGGACAAATCTGCACTAATGGCACTCGCGTGTTCGTGGAGCACAGCGTGAAAGATGCCTTTGAGGCGAAGCTGGTTGAACGCGTTCAGCGTATCAAAGCGGGTGACCCGATGGACCCCAGCGTTAACTTCGGCCCGCTAGTAAGCTTTGAACATCAGCAAAAAGTGCTTTCCTATATTGCCTTGGGTAAAGAGCAAGGCGCGCGAGTATTGGCAGGTGGCGATGCGTGGAATAGCGGTGATTGGTCGAAGGGTGCCTGGGCAGCCCCCACCATCTTTACCGATTGCACTGACGATATGCGCATCGTAAGAGAAGAGATTTTTGGCCCAGTAATGTCCGTACTTGCCTTTGAAGACGAAGACGACGTTATTCGTCGCGCCAATGACACCAAATACGGTCTAGCGGCGGGTGTGTTCAGCGAAAGCCTAAACCGTGCTCACCGGGTTATTCATCAGTTGGAAGCCGGCATTTGCTGGATCAACACCTGGGGCGAGTCACCTTCTGAAATGCCGGTAGGTGGTTACAAAGAGTCGGGCATTGGCCGCGAGAACGGCGTCGAGACGCTCAATCACTACACCCAGACCAAGTCGGTACAGATCGAGATGGGGCCATTTGAGTCGGTGTTCTAATCGAAGTAATGAACGCTCCCGGTAGGTATATCGAAGATAAGTACCCCTTTTATACCTACCGGCTCATTACCCATCATTCGGCTCCTCCAAGGTAAAAGCATGTCTCAATCACGCGAATTTGATTACATCATTATCGGTGCAGGCTCGGCCGGCAATGTACTGGCTACCCGCCTCACCGAAGACAGTGACGTCAGCGTTTTGCTGCTTGAAGCAGGCGGCCCCGATTACCGTTTCGATTTTCGCACCCAAATGCCTGCCGCACTGGCCTACCCGCTACAAGGCAAACGCTACAACTGGGCATTTGAAACCGATCCCGAACCGTATATGGATGGCCGCCGTATGGAGTGTGGCCGTGGCAAAGGCCTGGGCGGCTCTTCACTGATCAACGGCATGTGCTATATCCGTGGCAACGCCCTGGATTACGATAACTGGGCCAAGCAACCCGGCTTGGAAGAGTGGGATTACCTCAGCTGCCTGCCCTATTTCAAAAAGTGCGAAACCCGCGATATTGGCTCTAATGATTACCACGGCGGCGACGGCCCGGTCAGCGTGACCACGCCGAAAGCTGGCAATAATCCGCTTTACCGCACATTTATCGAAGCGGGGAAACAGGCTGGCTACCCTGAAACCGAGGATGTTAACGGCTACCAGCAAGAGGGCTTTGGCCCTATGGACCGTTTCGTCACACCCAAGGGGCGCCGTGCGTCGACTGCACGCGGTTACCTGGACACTGCCAAGCAGCGCAGCAACCTAACCATTGAAACCCACGCAGTCACCGATGTGATTGAATTTGACGGCAAACGTGCCGTTGGCGTGCGTTACGAGCAGAAAGGTCAGCCACACAAGGCCCGCGCTCGCCGGGAAGTGCTGTTGTGTGGCGGTGCCATTGCCTCACCACAGATTCTTCAGCGCTCTGGCGTAGGCAACCCCGAATGGCTTCGGGAATTAGGCATTTCAGTCGTCCATGAGCTACCCGGCGTAGGCGAGAATCTCCAGGACCACCTTGAGATGTACATTCAGTACGAATGCAAAGAGCCTATTTCGCTGTATCCGGCGCTGAAATGGTACAACCAGCCGAAAATTGGTGCCGAGTGGTTATTTAAAGGCACTGGCGTTGGCGCCAGCAACCAGTTTGAATCCTGCGGATTTATTCGTAGCAATGATGCGGAAGAGTGGCCAAACCTGCAGTACCACTTCCTGCCCATCGCGATCAGTTACAACGGTAAAAGCGCCGTCCAGGCACATGGCTTCCAGGCTCACGTTGGCTCGATGCGTTCGGAAAGCCGTGGACGAATTCGCTTAACCTCGAAAGACCCACACGCGGCACCCAGCATCTTGTTTAACTACATGGCCAAAGAGAAAGATTGGCAAGAGTTCCGCGATGCGATTCGCTTAACCCGCGATATCATCGCGCAACCAGCGTTTGATAAGTACCGTGGCCGTGAAATTTCACCTGGCCCTAGCGTACAAAGTGATGAAGAACTCGACAACTTCGTCAAGCAACACGCTGAAACGGCTTATCACCCGTGTGGCAGTTGCCGCATGGGCGAAGGTGAGATGGCAGTGACCGATAGCCAAGGCCGTGTACATGGGCTCGAAGGCCTGCGCGTCGTCGATGCCTCGCTGTTCCCGGTGATCCCTACCGGCAACCTAAACGCGCCGACTATTATGCTGGCGGAGAAAATTGCTGACCGCATCCGTGGACGTGAATCTTTGCCACGCGCCAAGGTGGATTATTACGTCGCTCACGGCGCACCCGCTAAACAGGCTTCGTAGCTCACTCACACCTGTATGCAACACGCTAAACGCCATGGCCACTCGCCATGGCGTTTTTTTATGGCCTATTTACGCTACAGTAAAGAGACTATAGCGAATGTATAAGAGTGAAATGCTTGCACTGATATAGGTGACTCTGACAATATTCAAACATACGTTTAAATACGTCTACAATTAACCACCCACGGAGAAACATCCATGCTCACCTTACTACTCATTGTGCTTGCCGTTGCAGGCTTGCTCGTGGTGATGCGCCGCGAAGCAGGCGCTACGCCAGCACTCGCCCTGCTTGGCGTACTGGGCTTAGTAGGCTTAGTGCTTGGCGCGAGCGTTATTGGCACGCTGCTATTGATTGCGGCTGCCGCCGTTGCCATTGCTGGTCTACCCGTATTACGCAGCAAGTGGCTGACGCCGCGCATTTTCGCCACCTTCAAAAAGGTAGCGCCGAAAGTGTCCGATACGGAGCGCACGGCATTAGAAGCGGGCAGCGTCTCCTGGGATGGCGAGCTCTTCTCAGGCAACCCCCAATGGGAGTCTTTACTTAACTATAAAGACGACGGCCTGAGCGAGGCAGAACAAGCATTCTTGGATAACCAGTGTGCAAAAGCAGCAGGCATGTGTAACGCCTGGGATATCGCCCAAGAACGCGCTGACCTCCCCCAACAACTGTGGGATTATCTAAAGAAAGAAGGCTTCTTCGGCATGATTATTCCGAAGGAGTACGGCGGCCTCGGATTCTCAGCTAAAGCCCAGTCCATGGTACTGCAGAAGCTCTCCGCCAATGAGACGCTGATGGTCACCGTTGGCGTACCGAACTCACTCGGCCCAGGCGAACTGCTGCTTAAATACGGCACTCAGCAACAGAAAGATCACTACTTGCCCCGCCTTGCTGATGGCCGCGAAATCCCCTGCTTCGGCCTAACCGGCCCGCGTGCTGGCTCTGATGCCACGTCGTTACCGGATACAGGCGTTGTCTGTAAGCAAGTTATCAATGGCGAAGAAGTGCTTGGCTTACGCCTTAACTTTGAAAAACGCTGGATTACCCTGGCTCCCATCGCCACCGTGGTAGGCCTAGCCTTCCGTCTTTTCGATCCAGAAAAATTGCTCGGTGACGAAGAAGACCGCGGTATTACCCTTGCACTAGTCCCCCGGGATACTCAGGGCATGGACATCGGTCGCCGTCACCACCCTATCGGCAGCCCGTTTATGAACGGCCCGATTAAAGGTAACGACGTGTTTGTGCCGCTGGATACCATTATTGGTGGCCCAGACATGATCGGCCAAGGCTGGCGCATGCTGGTCGAGTGCCTCTCGATTGGACGTTGCATTACCTTGCCTTCTGGCGCGACCGGCACCACCCGCTACGCGCTAGGCTGGAGCGGTGGTTTTACCCGCGTACGCCGTCAGTTCAACGTACCCGTCGCTGAAATGGAAGGCGTACAGGAGCCGTTAGCACGCATGGCCTCGCTGGCTTACATCTCTGCTGCTACGGTCTACCAAACCGCCAACCTGATCGACCATGGCGAAAAACCTGCGGTACCTTCAGCAATTTTGAAGAGCCAGCTAACCGAGTTCCAGCGCGTGCTGCTTAGCGACGCAATGGATGTCCACGGTGGTAAAGCCGTTACCCTTGGCCCACGCAACTACCTGGGCATTGGCTACAGTGCTAACCCGGTGGCCATCACCGTGGAAGGCGCCAACATTATGACCCGCAACCTGATGATCTTTGGTCAAGGTGCGATTCGCTGCCATCCCTATGTACTGGACGAGCTAGCCGCTAAAGATGCCAACGACGTTAAAGCCTTCGACAAAGCCTTCTTTGGCCACGCAGGGCTGATTTTCGGCAATGCTGCTCGTGCCTTTACGCTTGGGTTTGGCCTGGGCAAAGCAAATGTACCCTTTAGCGGCCCTGCGGCTATCTACGCCCAGGATATTGCACGCATTTCAGCAGGCTTTGGCCTATGTGCCGACGCCGCCATGGCCAGCCTTGGCTCTGAACTCAAGAAGCGCGAAATGCTCTCAGCACGTTTGGGTGATGTTCTGTCTAATCTGTATCTAGCTTCCATGGTACTGAAACAGTGGCACACCGGTGACCAAGTAGAGGGTGAAGAAGCGCTGCTACACTATAGCCTGCGGTTCCTGCTAAACCGTGCCGAAGAGGCATTCGTTGAAATTTTCGATAACCTACCGAACCGCGCGCTAGGCAAGGTATTGAAAGTTATCATCATGCCGACCGGCCGCCGTTGGAATAAACCGCATGACGACTTGGCTCGCGATATCGCACAGCGCGTATCCACACATAGCGCCCTGCGCAGCAAGCTACTTTCCAATACCTGGGATAAAGATGATGGCGCAGAGTCTAACCCGCTTGCGCGCTACAACGCGCTGCTGGTGGATTATGACCGTGCCGAAACTCTCTATCGCACGGTGAACAAAGCCTATGCCAAAGGTGAGCTGCCACAAACGGCACTACACCCTGAAGCACGCATTGAGGCCGCACTGGACAAAGGCATTATCCAAGAAGACGACGCACAGTTTATGCGCACTTTCGAGGCAGAAGTACTCGAGATGCTGACGGTTGATGATTTCGCCTATGACGCGTTTGCCAATGATAAATCGACGTTGATTAATCACAATGCAGCGCCTGTGGCCACACCGCAGCAAGCAGAAACCACCGTTAAGTAGTCCTTTCTCGCTTTAACTAGCGATCCTAACCGGCCTCTCCAGGCCGGTTTTTTTACCTATATTTTCAAAAACGAAACAAACGAACATTCGCTTATCTCACTCAGCGGCTGCTTTTCCCCTCTAAACACCTCGCTTTAATGCCAATTTCTCACCAAAACAACCGTCATGCAGTACTCCCTACCACCGAAGAAGCGACGATATACGCCTAAAAGCGAATACAAACCGCTACAAAAGTCGTTGCAAGTTCGCAAATGATCAACTAGCCTTTCGTTATTGAAAATAAAGTGAATGGAAGTCCGCTTTATGGTTGGCTGACAATAAAGTGCAAACAGCCAAGGCTAACATCTCGAATAAGCGTGTATTGCTTCACTTTCATCAATAGCGATCAACGCAAGACCTCTACCAATAACATTTATCTATAACAATGACGTTAGCGAGATCGGCATGTCCTTACATCTGCAAAATATCGACCACATCGTCGGTGGTGAATCCCATATCAGTGGGGTGAACCTCGAGCTGGAGCCGGGTTCTTTTAATGTGCTGCTAGGACGAACCCTGGCAGGTAAAACAACGCTCATGCGATTAATGGCGGGTTTGGAGCAACCTACCCGGGGGCGAATCTACATGGATGGCAAGGATGTCACAGGCGTATCCGTCCGTAAGCGCAATGTCTCCATGGTGTATCAGCAATTCATCAATTACCCAAGCCTTAACGTTTACGACAATATAGCGTCACCACTTAAACTGGCTAAGGCATCCAAGCAGGAAATCGACAAGCGTGTGCGCGAAACGGCTGCCATGCTGGGGATTGACCACTTGTTGGACCGCTTGCCGCTTGAGCTTTCTGGTGGGCAACAGCAGCGTACCGCCATGGGCCGCGCTTTGGTTAAGGATGCGGACCTGATCCTGTTTGATGAACCGTTGGTCAATCTTGACTACAAACTGCGTGAAGCGTTGCGCGATGAACTTCGCGGGCTATTCAAGGCGCGTAACTGCATTGCCGTTTATGCCACCACCGAGCCCAACGAAGCGCTAGCGTTAGGCGGCAACACTGCCGTATTGCATGAAGGCAAGCTGCTGCAATATGGCCCAACCGAGCAAATTTATCGCGAGCCTAACGGCATCCTAAGCGCTGAGATGTTTTCAGAACCGCCGATCAATATTGTGCCTGGGCATCTTACTGCCAATGAAATCACCTTCGACCAGGATATCCATTTCCCCTGCGATTTGGCGCTACGCAATCTACCTGCAGGAGCATACCGATTTGGAGTCCGTGCCTCTCACGTCAGCCTACAGCCGAATGCAGCGGATGATCTAGAGCTTGAAGTTGAAGTTGAAGTGGCTGAAATCAGCGGTTCGGAAACCTTCCTCCACGTGCGGCACAACTTATTCTCTTTAGTACTCCATTTGCTTGGCATCCATACACCTAAAGTCAATCAGCGCATAAAGATCTACTTCCCTACCCACAAGCTGTTTGTCTTCGATCAGCAGGGTTCTATTGTTCATACGCCGGAAACACGGGGAGTGAATCAGCATGGCTGAGATCATACTAAAGGCTCTCGCGCATACTTATAGCGCCAACCCGAAATCACCTGAAGATTACGCGATTCGCCAGATGGAACATATCTGGCACCAAGGCGGCGCTTATGCCCTGCTGGGGCCATCGGGGTGTGGCAAATCTACTCTGCTGAACATTATTTCCGGGCTGCTCGAACCCTCCGAAGGGGATGTGCTGTTTGATGGCCAGCGAGTTAACGAGTTGCCGCCTGAGGAGCGTAACATCGCTCAGGTTTTTCAGTTCCCGGTGATTTACGACACCATGACGGTGTTTGATAACCTCGCCTTTCCATTGCGTAACATCAACATTCCAGGCCACCGCATCACGCCAAAGGTAGAGGAAGTCGCGGAGATTCTGGAGTTAACCCCACTGCTAAAGCGTAAAGCCAAAGGGCTGACCGCCGATGAGAAGCAGAAAGTTTCAATGGGGCGCGGCTTGGTGCGCGATGATGTCTCGGCAATTCTGTTTGACGAGCCGTTAACGGTTATCGACCCACAGCTCAAGTGGAAATTACGCCGCAAGCTGAAGGAGATTCACCAGCGCTTCAATATCACCATGATTTACGTCACCCATGACCAGCTGGAAGCGGCAACGTTTGCCGACAAAATCGCCGTGATGTATGAAGGCCAGGTGGTTCAGTTCGGCACTCCTCAAGAACTCTTTGAAACCCCCGCGCATACCTTTGTTGGCTATTTTATCGGCAGCCCTGGTATGAACATTCTGGATGTACACCACCATGGGGGGGAAGTCATCTTTGCTGATATACCGCTCCCCATACCGCAGACGTTTGTTGACGCCATTGCCAACACCAAAAGTTCGAATATAAAAATCGGCATTCGCCCCGAGTTTGTAACCGTGCATGCCAGCAAACGTGAAGGTGCCCTGCCCGCTCGTAAACGACAGGTGCAAGATCTAGGCACCTATTCAATTGTTACCTTTGAGTTGGGTGGTCAGGCGTTCAAGGCACGCTTGCCGGAAGGTCATCCTGAATTCGGAGACGATATTTATCTCACCTTTGACCACGATCAGTTAGGGCTGTTTGTGGACGAATATCGGGTGGAGGTTACCTCATGAATAATAAAGTCTATAACAACCGCGCTTGGCTATTAGTTCTACCCATGTTAGTGCTCGTGGCATTTTCCGCCATTATCCCCTTGATGACAGTGGTCAACTACTCGGTACAGGATGTGCTAGGTCCCAACGCCAGCTTCTTTACCGGCACCGAGTGGTTTCGCACTATGCTCAACGATTCGGAGCTGCAAGCTGCATTTGGTCGACAGATACTGTTTTCATTGATTATTCTGGCTATCCAGATCCCACTGGGGATAGGAATAGCGCTGATTATGCCAAAACAGGGCTGGCAGGCGTCCGCCGTACTAATTCTGATTACCCTACCCCTGCTAATTCCTTGGAACGTCGTCGGCAGTATCTGGCAAATCTTTACCCGTGGCGATATTGGGCTAATGGGCTGGGGGCTGCGCGAGCTGGGCATTAATTACAATATTACCCGTAATGCCGGTGACGCCTGGGCAACCATTATTTTAATGGATGTTTGGCACTGGACACCGCTTGTCGCAATGCTCTGCTATAGCGGGCTGCGCTCTATTCCTGAAGCCTACTATCAAGCGGCCAGGATTGACCGTGCCTCTAAATGGGCAGTGTTTCGCTATATTCAGCTACCGAAGCTAACCAACGTTCTGGTCATCGCCGTACTGCTGCGCTTCATGCACTCCTTCATGATCTACGCCGAGCCCTTTGTGTTAACCGGAGGTGGGCCTGGTAGCTCAACCACCTTCCTAACCCAATCGCTTGCCACCATGGCTATCGGCCAGCAGGATCTGGGGCCTTCTGCCGCCTTCTCGATCATTTACTTCCTCGTCATTCTGCTAGTCAGTTGGGTGTTCTATACCACCATCATGCATCTGCAGAAAGACAAGAATTCACAGGGAGGCGCGTGAGATGTCTTACCAACTTGAAAACACCCAGCAGGGTGAAAAATACAACACTATTTTCAGTAAGGTACCAGCAGCCGAGCGACGCAAGCGCCACTCACGCTCTCGGCTGAGAAAGCGGCTTCTGCTTGGCACCTATATCGTGCTGCTGATACTGCCCCTTTATTGGCTGCTCAATATGTCGCTGCAGACTAACAGCGAGATCCTCGGGTCGATGACGCTGTGGCCACAAAACCTGACCTTTGACAACTACATCGGCATCTTCACTAACCCAAGCTGGTACATGGGGTACGTCAACTCCATCATGTATGTGGTGATGAATATGATCATCACCATGTTAGTGGCACTTCCGGCCGCCTATGCCTTCAGCCGTTACAAGTTCATCGGTGATAAGCACCTGTTCTTCTGGCTATTAACCAACTTGATGGCGCCACCCGCGGTATTTTTGCTGCCCTACTTCCAGCTTTATTACTCGGTCGGCTTATTTGATACGCACATCGCCGTCGCGCTAGCTCACTGCCTATTCAACATTCCGCTGGCCATCTGGATTCTGGAAGGCTTTATGAGCAGCGTGCCTAAGGAAATCGACGAAACTGCCTATATCGACGGCTACAGCTTTCCCAAGTTTTTCATCAAGATCTTCATTCCCATGATCAGCTCCGGCATTGGCGTGGTGCTTTTCTTCCTGTTCATGTTTTCCTGGGTTGAACTGCTGCTGGCACGCACACTGACGTCTACAGACGCTCAGCCGATCGGCATGATCATGACCAGAACCTCAACGGCATCAGGTATCGACTGGGGCACACTCGCGGCCGCCGGTATGTTGACCATTGTTCCCGGCATTCTGGTGGTTTACTTCGTACGCAACCATATCGCCAAGGGCTTTGCCCTGGGCCGCACCTGAGTAGGAGGAAACCTTATGTCCTGGATGGTATGGACTTTACCGACGGCTATTTTCTTTTCTTCCATTGCGGCCATGCTCGCTGGCATGACGATTTGGGAACTACGCTCGCCAAGCATTGAAAGAAAGGGATTTTTACCTATTAGCACCACCCGCGGTGATCGGCTGTTTATCGGCTTGCTGTCTGCCGCGTTTATTCACTTGGGCTTCATTGGGTTCACGTCGCTTTCAATTTGGATTGCACTAGCACTTTCAGCGGTATGGCTGCTGGTGTTAATGCGCTGGGGTTAGCCAATCAGCAATTCCAGGAAAACCCTGGCGTTAAGTACGGCAGTATCAAGGACGCTCAAGAGATCAGGGAAGAGCACAACAAAACGAGGTCAACATGCGCAACAACAAGTTCAAACTTACTACCCTCGCCGCCAGCCTCATGCTCGCATCGGGGACACTGATGGCCGACGATCACGATGCGCGGGCAATCGCGGAGCGTTTGGTCGATGAACACTTCCAAAACTCTACCTTGAGTCGTGAAGAGCAAATCGAAGAACTGCTTTGGTTTGCAAAAGCAGCCGAGCCTTTCCGCGGTATGGATATTCAAACTGTCGCAGAAGGCTTGACCACTCACGTCTATGAAAGTGAAGTGCTGGCAGAAGCATTCAGTGAGTTAACCGGTATCAACCTTACTCACAATATTATCGGCGAAGGCGACGTCGTTGATACGATGCAAAATCAGATGCAGTCAGGTAACAGCATCTACGACGGTTTTGTTAATGACACCGACGCTATCGGCACGCACATTCGTTACGGCACCACCATCAACCTTACCGAAGCGATGGAAAACGAATGGGCTGACTACACACTTCCAACGCTGGACCTAGACGACTTCATTGGCTTGCAGTACGGCACCGGCCCCGATGGCAGCCTATACCAACTACCCACCCAGCAGTTCGCCAACCTTTACTGGTTCCGTTATGACTGGTTCCAGCGCGAAGACCTGCAAGCTCAGTTCCGTGAAATCTATGGTTATGATCTTGGGGTACCCACCAACTGGACGGCTTATCAAGATATTGCCGAGTTCTTTACCGAACATGTTGGTGAACTCGACGGCACTACCGTCTATGGCCACATGGACTACGGCCGCCGTGATCCGTCGCTTGGCTGGCGCTTCCACGACTCCTGGCTCTCAATGGCCGGCATGGGTAGTCCGGGCGTGCCATCAGGTAATCCCGTCGATGACTGGGGCATTCGCGTTAACGAAGATAGTCAGCCGGTAGGTGCCAGCGTTAGTCGTGGCGGTGCAACCAACTCGCCAGCGTCTGTCTTTGCCATGCAAAAAGCCGTTGATTGGCTACGTGACTTCGCACCGCCTGAAGCACAGGGCATGACCTTTGGGGAAGCGGGTCCTGTGCCTGCTCAAGGCCATATTGCTCAGCAAATTTTCTGGTACACCGCCTTCACAGCAGACATGACCGATCCTGCCGTGGCTGTGACCGACGATGAAGGCAACCCACTTTGGCGCATGGCACCTTCCCCTACCGGCCCTTACTGGGAAGAAGGCATGAAAGTGGGTTATCAGGATGTAGGCGCATGGACGTTCTTTGACTCCACACCCGAAGACCGTCGAACCGCTGCTTGGCTATTTGCCCAGTTTACGGTAGCCAAAACGACCTCTCTTGAAAAACTGATAGCTGGTCTAACGCCGATTCGTGAATCTGACATTTTCTCTGAGCAGATGACCGAAATGGCACCTAAGCTTGGCGGTTTGGTTGAGTTCTACCGCAGCCCCAACGAATCCAACTGGACGCCTACGGGCACCAACGTACCGGATTATCCGCGTATGGCTCCGCTATGGTGGCAAAACCTAGCACCGGTAATGAGTGGCGAAGTTACCCCTCAAGAGGGCTTGGATAAGCTGGCGGCAGATATGGATAACACCATGTACCGCTTAGCTCGCGCAAACGTCTTCGATAGCTACGCCCCAGCGCTTAACGAAGAGCGCGACCCGCAATACTGGCTGGATCAAGAAGGCTCTCCTAAGCAAAAGCTTGATGATGAAATGCCGCAAGGAACAACCGTTCCTTACGATGAAATGATGGAAGCCTGGATGGAAGCGGGTACCCGCTAATCCAGTTGGGGCGGGCTTCGGCCCGCCCTATTAAGGCTCAAAAACTAGGTTTCATCAGCGGCGAGCAAATAACAGCAGGGCTCGCTGGTCTACATAGGCTTATTGCTTTGTTGTCATGTTGAAACCGCTACCTAAACACGGGGCTTTTTCTTTGTTAATTGGAACCGCTATGAAACTGCGTAACCGGAATATCGAGAAATTGCACACTGACGACTTTGACGCACTAATCATCGGTGGCGGCATTAACGGCGCAGCAACGGCAGCCGCGCTTGCAGGCAAAGGCGCTAAAGTCGCCTTAATAGACCGCGGTGATTTTGCGGGAAGCACCAGTATGCACTCCTCCAACTTAGTTTGGGGAGGCATTAAGTATATGGAGAGCAAGGATTTCGCATTAGTACGCAAACTGTGCAAAAGCCGTAATCACTTGATTAAAAGTTACCCATCTACCGTTCAGGAAATTCGCTTTCTGACTACCATCAGCAAAGGTTTCCGCCATTCACCCTGGTATTTGTGGGCAGGCACCTGGCTCTACTGGCTAATGGGAAACGGGTTTACTAAGCTGCCCCGCTTACTGTCTCCCAAGAACATTAAGCAAGAAGAACCCATTATTGATATCGAAGGCTCAGTCGGTGGGTTTGAATACTCAGATGCCTACTTACACGATAACGATGCCCGATTTGTATTTAATTTTGTTCGCCATTCGCTTAACTATGGGGCAATTGCAGCTAATTATGTTGAGTCGCTTGGTGCTGAACGCGAAGGTCAGCACTGGGTAACGAAAGCGCGCAATGTCATGGATGGCAGCACATTCAATATCCGTTCCAAAGTATTAATTAATGCGGCTGGCCCCTGGGTAGACCAGCACAACGCACTTACCGGCGAGAAAACCACCCATCAACATCTTTACTCAAAAGGCATTCATCTGATCGTTCCGCAATTGACGGAAACTAAACGGGTACTGGCGTTTTTTGCCGACGATGGGCGACTGTTTTTTGTCATTCCCATGGGGAATCGCACCTGCATCGGCACGACTGATACACATATGGAACATCCAGAGGTGGATGTCACCGCTGAAGATATTGAGTTTGTATTGGAAAATATCAATAAGCGCCTAACGTTAGAAAAGCCGCTTAGCCAAGACGATATTATTTCAACACGCTGCGGTGTTCGGCCCCTGGCTATCAAAGCAGATCAGGGTGACGGCGATCGCGATTTTCTCCAGCTATCGCGTAAACATGTCATCGATACCAATGCGGATAGCGCCCACATTAGTATTTTTGGGGGTAAATTAACCGACTGCTTGAATGTAGGTGATGAAATCGCAGAAGAAGTGGTCCGCCTAGGTGTCAATCTCAGCGATATCAACTATCGCTGGTACGGCGAGCCGCCAGAGCCTGTTAAACAGCAGTTTATGGACCAAGCTAAACGGATGAATCTAGATGCTATGACCGCACCAACGTCTACCGAGCCGCTCTCTTCCCGGCTGTGGCGGCGTTATGCAGAACAGGCCATGCAAATGCTAGAAAAAATCCGTCAGGATCCAGCGGAAGCCGATATTCTCATTGAAGGTACCGAATATATTCGCTGCGAACTAGAGCATGCCCGAGACCACGAAATGATTACGCAACTGGAGGACTTCCTGCGCCGAAGAGCCAAAGTCTCACTAGTTGTTCACCATGAACAGCTGCGCCACTCTAAGGGGCTGAAAGAAGCTTGTCGTGTCCTATTCGGAGACCAAGCAGAAGAGCGCTTTGCTACCTACTTTGCTGAAAATCGTGACACCTCACAGCCTTTCGTTGCACAAGCAGAGCCACAGAACACTCACTGATTAACCATCAACAACATTAAAAAGCCGCTATCATCGATAGCGGCTTTTGCCTATTGAAGTAGCCAATAAACGGTTGTTAATTACAACGCACGCGATTCACAGCGTCTAGCCAACCCTGGTACAACGCCTCCCGAGTCGATTCTGGCATTTTAGGGGTAAAGCTCTTTTCGCAACGCCAGAGCTGCTCAATTTCTTCAAGCGTGTCATACCAACCCAAACGTAGGCCTGCCAAATAAGCAGCTCCAAGCGCTGTCGTTTCAAGAATAGTCGGTCTATCTACCTGGACATCGAGCATATCGGCTAAAAACTGCATCACCCAGCTGTTTTTCACCATGCCACCATCGACCCGTAGGTTGCCAGGCGTAGCTTCCATGTCGTCATTCATACAGTGCTGAAGGTCACGGGTCTGGTAACACACCGCCTGGAGCCCCGCCGCAACGATTTCGGCAATACCGGTATCCCGAGTGAGGCCAAAAATCGCCCCTCGCGCTTTAGGGTCCCAATGGGGCGCACCCAAGCCAGTAAAGGCCGGTACCAAGTAAACGCTATGTCCGCTGCGGGTTTCTTTAGCAAGCGCTTCTGTTTCTGACGCATCCGCAAACAGGTTCAACCCATCGCGTAGCCACTGTACAGTCGCCCCAGCAACGAAAATACTGCCCTCCATCGCATAGGTCGGCTTGCCATTAATTCGGTAGCCAATGGTGGTTAGCAGGCGATTTCGTGATACCGACGGTGTATCCCCAGTGTTAACGATCATAAAACAGCCGGTGCCATAGGTGCTTTTACCCATTCCTGGCTGAAAGCACGCTTGCCCCACTAGCGCGGCCTGCTGATCCCCTGCCACACCCGCAATAGGAATAGACGCCCCTAACCAGTCCGCGTCAGTGGTGCCAAAATCATCGCTGGAGTCTTTTACTTCGGGCAGCATGTTGGCAGGAACGTTAAACAACGCTAACAGCTCATCGTCCCATGTTTGATTATGGATATTAAAAATGGCTGTTCGTGATGCGTTGGTGGCATCAGTGACATGTTGCTTGCCATTCGTTAATCGCCAAATCAAAAAGGTATCGATAGTGCCAAAGAGTAGCTCACCACGCTGCGCACGCTCGCGGGCTCCTGCTACATTATCGAGTATCCAGGCGAGCTTGGTGGCAGAAAAATAAGGGTCTATTAAGAGGCCTGTTTTCGCTTGTACTGCCTCTGTATGCCCTTGGTCACGGAGTGTTTGACAAAGTTCAGAGGTACGTCGATCCTGCCAGACAATCGCGTTATAGAGCGGCTTACCCGTCTCTCTATCCCACACCACCGTGGTTTCACGTTGGTTAGTAATGCCAATTCCATCAATCTGCTCTGGCGAAACATTCGCCTTTTCTAATACCTCACGACAGGTGGCGAGGACAGTCTCCCAAATATTTTCGGGATCATGCTCTATCCACCCATCTTGAGGGAAGTGCTGAGGAAATTCCTGTTGGGCAACCGCCTCTATTTGGCCTTGGCGGTCAAATAAAATGGCGCGCGAGCTGGTCGTACCTTGATCGATGGCGAGAATAAAGGAGGACATATCACGTTCACTTTGTTGTAGGTTCTTTCGGTTTTGTGTGTTTTGTTTCGCTTTATTATCATCCAAGGCTACTCTAGCCGCCCCAAATGCTCAAGTATGAAACTACTCTCCTTCGCTCTTAAACTCGCCGGTGGCCGTGCTCTGCCTTAGCTTACGCATCATGCTTAAGCGATATGCAACGCGACACCGTGCTGCGATAACAGCTGCAGAATCGATTCAGGAGGCTTCCGATCAGTGAACAGAGCATCGAGCTGGGAAATATTCCCTTGGCGCACCACCGGATTTCGATGAAATTTTGAGTAATCTGCGGCGAGATAAATGCGTCGCGAATTGGCAATAATCGCTTGAGCAACACGGACTTCCTGGTAATCAAATTCAAGGAGCGAGCCATCTTCATCAATACCGCTAATCCCGATGATTCCGTAATCCACTTTAAATTGATTGATAAAATCGATAGTGGCTTCGCCGATAATACCGCCATCGCGAGAGCGAACTTGCCCGCCAGCAATAATCACCGTGAAGTCTTCTTTGTGCTGAAGAATGGCGGCCACGTTCAGGTTATTGGTAATGATTTCTAAGCCCTGGTGTTCAAGCAACGCTTGGGCGATCATCTCGTTACTGGTACCGATATTAATAAACAGTGAAGAGTGATGAGGAATTTGCTGCGCTAAACAGTGAGCAATCCGCTCTTTCTCTTCTAAATGTAGCGTTTTACGCGTGCTGTAGGCGGTGTTAACAGTGCTCGACTCTATTCCTGCACCGCCATGAACACGACGAACCCGCCCTTCGTTTGCTAGCGTATTTAAATCACGCCGAATGGTTTGTGGCGTCACTGCGAAGTGATCGGTCAGTTGCTCAATGCTCATATAGCCATGCTGGCGGACTAGCTCGACGATAGCATCTTGGCGAAACTGTTGGTTCATAAGCTCGGCCTATTCGTTATTTATTAGTGTTTAAGCGCTATTCTCTATGAGCTATAGAGTAGCAAATTTTCGAAATTTAATAATACGAACATTAAGCCCTCATTTTTTCGCCAAATACCTGCTCCACTAGAGCGGCCAGACCCATAAAATGGCAGGAATAGCGACCACCATCACCACTAACGAAAGCGGAAGGCCAAGCTTCCAATAATCACCGAACTGGTAACCACCCGGGCCTAACACTAGCGTATTGGACTGGTGGCCTATCGGTGTTAGAAAGGCGCATGAGGCGCTGACAGCCACCACCATTAGAAAGGGATCGAGTGATACATCAAAACCACTCGCAAGACTGGCGGCAATAGGCGCCATCAACAACGCGGCTGCGGCGTTATTGACCACGTTGGACAGTAACATCGAGAGAATAAATAGCCCGGCCAATGAAATAGTGATGGGCCACTCAACGCCAAATCGTAGTAGTGCATCAGCAATAATTTCAGCGCCACCGCTCGTTTCAAGCGCTTCCCCAACCGGTAGCATGGCCGCCAGGAGAACAATAACGGGTCCATCAATGGCTTGATAACCTTCTCTCAGCGGCAGCACTCCTATCAGCAGTGATATCAACGCCGCGCTACTCATGGCAACAGCCGCAGGAAGCAGATCAAACAGCATCGCAAGAATGGCGAGGGCAAAAATACCGATCGACAGCGCCAATTTTCGCGGTTGCCCTAAGTGAAGCTCACGGTTAGCCAGCGGCAAACAGCCAAGGGTCGCTAAGCTATCGGCGATTTCGTTTTCACTGCCTTGTAACAGCAGTACATCACCGGTTTGAAAACGAATGTCCCGAAGACGTTGCTTTAAACGCCCTCCATCCCGGGCCACCGCCACTAAATGCAGCCCGAACTGCTGGTTTAACCGCAGCTGGCGTACGCTTCGATTGACCATCATCGAATCGTTACGCACCACCGCCTCAATCAGCTGCAGACCTTCCGTATCGACAGGCTGGCGCTCATCCGACGGTTGTGAATCTCCATTTTCGCTATCGGCCTCATCACTGTCTTGCTCATCTTTCTCGGGTTCCGCAATCGCGCTCAGCCCTACTTTGTCTTCCAGCAGCTTGAGTTCATCAGGCCCTGCTTCCAGCAGCAAAATATCCCCTTCCCGAAGCACCCCGTGAAATGAGTACCCGGCGCGGCGATCATCTTCTCGTACCACGGCAAGAACCGGAATAGCCTCCTCTAACTCATCATGTAGTTGCTGGAGTGTCAGACCATTAGCCTTTGACTCTTCTGAGACCTTTAGCTCAACCAAATAATTAGCAGTATCAAACATTTCTTCGGTTGAAGCCTGCCCACTGCGCTTAGGCGTTAAGCGCCAGCCCACAAGCACAATAAACACCAGACCGACTAACGCAACAGCAACCCCCACCGGGGTAAAGCTGAACATGCCGAAGTTTTCACCGGTGATATTACCCCTGTATGTGGCAATAATAATGTTAGGTGGCGTGCCAATCAGCGTGGTTAAGCCTCCCAGCAATGAACCAAACGCCAACGGCATTAATAACAGCGATGGGGATGTGTTGTGCTCTCGAGCAAGCCGCATGGCAACGGGCAACAGTAACGCCAGTGCCCCTACGTTATTCATCACCCCAGAAAGCACCACGACCGTACCCACTAATACCAGTAACTGCAGTAGCAGCCGTTCACCTACTTTGAGCACTTGATTGGCGATGATATCGACAACACCCGAGCGCTCAAACCCTCGACTGATGACCAATACCGCGGCCACCGTAATCACGGCTGGATGCCCAAAGCCTTTAAAAGCCTCATCGGTAGGCACAAGCCCAAGCATTACCGAGCCGAGCAACGCCGCAAGCGCAACGAGATCATAGCGAAATCGACCCCACATAAAAGCGGCAAGCGTTAATCCCAAAATGATAAAAATCAACGTGCTAGGCGCAAGCCCAATGCTTTCCATTGTCATGCGGTGTCCCTCTCCTTGTGTGGGTACGCTCAGCTGATGCGCCAACTCACTAACAACACATTAGATGATGACTATACGACCGTATAGCCCTAGCAGCGCAGAGCAACAAAAGAACGTTGGAGCAATAAAATGCCTGGCGTGGCCAGGCATTCATAAAAAGTGGTTAAAGAACCACTAAGCCACCCAGCTCACTGAGTGTTGCAAAAAGTGGCGCAAAGAGTGGCTGCGAAGAGCGGTCGTTTAGCCAAGAGCGCAAGCGTATTAAGGGATTAGCACGGTCGAGCCAGTTGTTTGACGGCTTTGCAGGGCATCTTGAGCCTTTCCTGCGTCTTTAAGCGGGTAGCGGTTTGCTACGTCAATACGAAGTTTGCCGCTTTTGATCATGCCAAAAAAGTCATCGCACATCATTTCAAAGCGTTCACGGGTGTCAGCATAGCCGTTCAAACTTGGGCGGGTGACAAACAGCGCGCCTTTTTGGTTCAGAATACCTATATTCACCCCGTCTACGGGGCCAGACGCATTACCAAAGCTGACCATTAGCGAGCGAGGCTTTAGGCAGTCTAACGACATTTCCCAGGTATCTTTTCCTACTGAGTCATAAACCACATCGCACATTTCGCCATTGGTTAGCTCACGCACCCGCTCTACCACATTCTCTTCGCTGTAGTTGATCGTTGCCCATGCCCCGTTGGCCATCGCCAAGTCTGCTTTCTCTTTTGAGCTAACCGTTCCAATCAGCTTGACGCCTAGCGCTTTAGCCCACTGGCAGGCAATCGAGCCAACGCCTCCAGCAGCGGCATGAAAAAGAATGGTCTCACCGCCCTTTAGCTCATAAGTTTGACGCAGCAGATACTGCACGGTTAGCCCTTTCAGCATACTGGCCGCAGCGGTTTCAAAATCAATAAAGTCTGGCAGCTTAATTACCTTGGCCGCTGGCAAGGTATGCATCTCTGCATAAGCACCCAATGGCCCTTGTGCATACGCTACCCGGTCACCCTCTTTTAGATGGGTAACGCCTTCACCCACTGCGTCGACAACCCCTGCACCTTCAGTGCCTAATCCAGAAGGCATAGATGGCGCAGGATAGAGCCCTGTACGAAAGTAGATATCAATAAAATTCAGGCCCACCGCTTTATTAGCAATACGCACTTCACCGCTGCCGGGTGCCCTAGGCGCTGTGTCGACCCACTCCAACACATCTGAATCACCCGTTTTGGAAAACTGAATACGTTTAGACATTTGGGCACACTCCCACTGTTAATTATTGGACACACATTAGCTGGCTATCCAACCGCGTTATGCGCCTCAAATCAAGCGATTAGCCAGCCATACAGGACATATCGCTGTCATGCAGCCATGCTAGACTATCTGAAAAGTGTTAATAGCAATGTTTATTGATTCCTCTAAAACGGACAGACTATGACGCACCCAGCAATCTGTTTGCCTACCCTTATAGCCCACCGCGGATACTCCGCCGCCGCACCTGAAAACACCCTAACGGCAGTGCGTGCCGCGCATCAAGCGGGCACGACTTGGGTGGAGTTA
Organism: Halomonas sp. KG2; assembly: GCA_030440445.1. Lineage (NCBI taxonomy): Bacteria > Pseudomonadati > Pseudomonadota > Gammaproteobacteria > Oceanospirillales > Halomonadaceae > Halomonas > Halomonas sp. KG2. Next base: position 2,442,947 of record CP098528.1, read on the forward strand.
GACGTTCAACTATTGGGCGATGGGACCCCTGTCATCTGGCACGATAGCAATATTAGCCGCTGCTCCGATAGCCGTGGCGACCTTGCTAGCCTGACGTGGCAGCGTGCGCAACAGCTTGACGTCGGCAGTTGGTTTGGCGATGCGTTTGTAGGTGAAAAGATGGCCAGTCTAGAGGCCATGCTGGCGCTGTTGAACGAACTCAATATGGGGGTGAATTTAGAGATCAAAGTAAACAAAGGCCGTGACCCCATCGCCTTGGTAGATACCGTCTTACCAATCGTATTAGCAACACTGCCCGCCGAACGGCTGATTGTGTCCTCATTTGATGCCCGAGCGTTAGCGCGATGTCGCAGTATCGCACCCAAAGAAGCCCTCGCACTGGGCGTACTATTTGGCAGTACACCTCCAACCTGGCGTGACCAGTGTCAAGCTATCGACGCCTTTAGTATCCACCCTCATTGGCCGCGCTTAAAACACACTCAGGCTGCTGCCATGCGCCGAGATGGTTATGAAATTTTATGCTATACCGCCAACGACCCCAGCGCTTTTGAAAGTCGCTGGGGCTGGGGAGTAGCCAGCGCGATTACTGATGAGCCTGAAGCATTTCAACGCTATTTGAATAATCGACGTCGACACGGTTAAATTCGCCAATACTCACTACTCTACCTAAGGAAAACTATGCACTATCTTGGTGCCCACGTAAGCGCCGCGGGTGGCGCGGATCAAGCAGTGCTCCGTGCGGTAGAAATTGGCGCAAATGGCTTTGCTCTGTTCACCAAAAATCAGCGGCAGTGGAAAGGTAAACCGCTGACCGACGAGGCCATTGCGGCGTTTAAACAGGCCTGCAAAACCCACGGGTTTGGCCCAGAACAAATTTTACCCCACGACAGTTACCTGATTAACCTAGGCCATCCGGAAACCGCTGGGCTTGAAAAATCACGTGCTGCGTTTTTAGACGAAATGCAGCGTTGTGAGCAACTAGGTCTCACGTTATTAAACTTCCACCCTGGCAGTCATCTGAACAAAATCAGCGAAACCGACTGTTTGAAACGCATTGCAGACTCCATCAACGAGGCTTTGCTAGCCTCACAGGGTGTCACGGCGGTAATTGAAAACACCGCCGGGCAAGGCACTAACCTTGGCTGGCGCTTCGAGCATTTAGCGGAAATTATTGCCCAGGTCGATGATAAAACCCGTGTTGGCGTTTGTATTGATACCTGTCACGCCTTCGCCGCCGGGTATGACCTACGTACCACCGAGGCCACCAAAACAACGTTGAATGAGCTCGGCAAGGTGGTCGGCTTTGAGTATTTACGCGGCATGCATTTAAACGATGCTAAGAGTGCCTTCGCCAGCCGTGTCGACCGCCACCATAGCCTGGGTAAAGGCAATATCGGCCTGGATGCGTTCACTACGATCATGCGAGACGAACGCATTCATGACATACCGATGATTCTTGAAACCGTCGAACCCGGCATTTGGGCTGATGAAATCAACTGGTTACGTACTCAAGTGCCTGAAGCAGCGCCTGGCAAATAGTGAATCACATCGTGAAAACGTAGCCGCGTCGTAGCGCTGTTACGCATGGCGTGGGGGCGGTCGGCAAAAAAACGCAGCCCCTCGCCTACTCGCAGCGTTTGCCAGCGCTCGTCAATGCGCAACTCCATCTCGCCCTCAACAACGACGATGTGTTCTACCACACCGCTGGCGTGGGGTGACGACTCACTGATCGCCCCTGGCGCTAGCTCAATCATAAACATTTCAAAGCCCAGCAGCGGGTCGTAAGGGAACAGCAGCCGCGCTTGCATCCCAGCGCTATCATCGCCCCAAACGAACTCCCAGCCATCTCTATGAAGTTCGCCTAACGCAGGCTTGTCACCATCAAACAGGGTTGAAAACGACACTCGAAAACCACTCGCGATCTTCCACAGCGTTGAGATGGTAGGGCTAGACTCACCACGCTCTATCTGTCCCAACATGGCTTTACTCACACCCGTTTCACCCGCCGCGCGATCTAGGCTCCAACCACGATCTTTACGTAGCTTTTTAACGGTTCCCGCAATGTGTTCGGCAATGGTATGAGGGTCACTCACTATGCGGTTCTCCATAGAATTTAGTGTCGTAGTTTACCTATCCGGTCAGCGATGAACACCGGTGACGCCCATATTGTGCGCTATAACGCACAGTGATAGTCTTGCAGCATTGTGCGTTATAGCGCACGCCACTCAACGTATGAGGTAACACTATGGAGGCGCCACCTACCCTACAGCCCACAGGAAGCCATAAAACCCCTTTCTGGCGAGACATTAGCCTCTCGGCCGTCACTGCAGGCTTCGTTGCGGTCACCATTGGCTACACAAGCTCAGCGGCAATCATTTTCCAGGCGGCAGCCGCGGCGGGCGCCAGTACTGCGCAAATCAGCTCTTGGCTGTGGGCGCTGGGCATAGGCATGGGCATTACCTCGATAGGACTATCGCTGCGCTACCGCATGCCTTTATTGACAGCGTGGTCAACGCCAGGTGCGGCGTTTTTGGCGACTAATCTTCCTGGCATTCCACTTGATGAAGCCATCGGTGCCTTCCTCTTCTCCGCGCTGCTCATTACGCTCTGCGGGGTAACAGGTTTATTCGAGCGCTTGATGCGCTATATCCCCAGCGCAATCGCCTCAGCTCTACTGGCAGGTATTCTGCTGCGCTTTGGCCTAGAGCTGTTTAACGTGATGGAAAGCCAATGGCTGCTACCACTGGCCATGTTAGCCGCTTGGGTAGCAGGTCGGCGCCTATGGCCAACGCTCGCAGTGCCTGGCGTGCTGTTAATCGGCATTGCTATTGCCCTTTGGCAGGGTCAACTTAACGTACACAGCATTCCGTTAGCGCCTACCGTACCTGTTTTCACTGCGCCTACCTTTTCGCTGACAACGCTGATCAGCATTGGCATCCCCCTGTTTGTCATTACCATGGCAACTCAAAATTTACCTGGGGTAGCCGTGCTACGCGCAGCAGGCTATCAGCCAAACAGTTCGCCGCTCATTAGTTGGACAGGGGGGGCAACGCTGTTACTTGCCCCTTTTGGTGGCTATGCATTCAATATGGCGGCCATTAGCGCCGCGGTATGCATAGGGCCTGACGCCCATGCGAACCCTCTTAAACGCTATACCGCAGGCGTTGCAGCGGGCGTGTTCTATATCGCGATGGGCATCTTTGGGGGGACGGTTACCGGTATCTTCAATGCCCTTCCCAGCGTCCTAGTGATGTCGCTGGCAGGGATAGCATTACTGGGCACATTAAGCGGTGGGTTAGCGAATGCATTTGAAAATAGCGGGCAACGAGATGCCGCCATTGTTACCTTTTTACTAACCGGCTCTGGCATCACGTTGTTAGGTATCGGCGGCGCATTCTGGGGGCTTGTGGCGGGCTTGGTGGTACTAAAGCTGACCAAGGCTCCAAAGCATTAGCGGTATGTTATTGATGTAATGACAAGACGATAAAAAATGTCCCCAGAACACTCACCACTGGGGGCATTTTATTATCTCTTCTCAGCACTATCTGTCTCTGCGTATGAGGCCATTACGCATTACATCGTAGCGAGGCGTTCTTCATCCAATACGCCCGACATCCGCACCATGGCTAACGCTTCATCCAGGCTGGCCACTTCTTCCATCATCAATAATTCGTTTTCCAAGCTAACCGGCTGTCCCGCTTTATCTGACAGCAGCTTTTCCAGCGAAGCTACGTCCATAGCGTCGTCTAAGTGGTGAATATCTACCGACGCACTGCTCGCACTTGGTAAGTAAATAGTGCCATTAGAGAAATCCACGGCATACGCGATAACCCCCGGCACAATAAAAAACAGCAGTCCAACACCATTGGCGACAGCCACCACTGGGTCAATATTACCGCTTAATTGTCCTTTACGTTCAGGATGAAAAAGCGTCCCACAACCACTTAACGTTACAATGGAGACACCAACAATGGCCCCCGTTAACCAACGGCGTACAGCTTGCTGCATGAAGGTTCCCTCAAAGTCCTAACGTACCGATAGCTGAAAAAGATGCGGTTGTTTGCCCACTGCTATCGAGCCACAAAACTGGGCAAGTTTAACACATTTGCTTACCAGCACACGCCAAGCTGTTAACGTAGGGTTTTGCCGCCATACTCGCTTAGCCGTACAATGCCGCATTCAACGCTAGTTTAAGCGCTACATTACTAAACGATTAAGCATCACCCCTACCAACAAGGAATGCTCACGCCCATGCGCGCCAGCCAATTATTGATTGCGACATTAAAAGAAACCCCGGCCGACGCTGAAGTCATCAGCCACCAGTTAATGCTGCGCGCCGGTATGATCCGTCGTCTTACCTCTGGCCTCTATACGTGGCTGCCTCTTGGCCTGCGCACGCTGCGTAAGGTTGAAGCCATTGTCCGCGAAGAGATGAACCGTGCCGGCGCTCAGGAAGTATTGATGCCTGCCGTGCAACCAGCAGACCTATGGCAAGAGTCGGGCCGCTGGGAGCAGTACGGTCCGGAGCTACTACGCCTGAAAGATCGCCACGAGCGTGACTACTGCGTAGGCCCGACCCACGAAGAAGTCATTACCGATTTGGTGCGCAAAGAGATTGCCAGCTACAAGCAGCTGCCGGTTAATTTTTACCAAATCCAAACCAAGTTCCGTGACGAGATTCGCCCGCGCTTTGGGGTGATGCGTTCTCGCGAATTCATTATGAAGGATGCTTACTCCTTCCACCTGGACGAAGCCTCCCTCAAAGAGACTTACCAGACGATGTATGATGCCTATACACGCATCTTCACCCGCCTGGGTCTCGATTTCCGTCCTGTGATTGCTGATAACGGCTCGATTGGCGGCACGGGTTCTCACGAATTCCACGTGCTGGCGGAATCAGGCGAAGATGATATCGTGTTCTCCAACGCCTCCGATTACGCCGCTAATATGGAAAAAGCTGAGGCTCTGCCCGCGCCGCTAGGCAGCAACGCCGAGCGTGCAGCCCCCAGCGAAGAGATGCACCTGGTCGATACGCCCAACGCTAAGACAATTGCCGCCCTGGTAGAGCAGCATGGCCTTCCAATTGAGAAAACCATCAAGACACTGATGGTGCATGCCGCTGAAGGTGGTTTGATTGCCCTGCTGATCCGTGGTGACCATGAGCTGAATGAAGTCAAAGCTGAAAACCTGCCCCAGGTAGCCGCTCCACTTACCATGGCGAACGAAGAAGAGATCCGCGCCGTGGTTGGCGCTGGCCCAGGCTCACTTGGCCCCGTTGGCCTAAACATGCCGATCATTATTGATCACAGCGTGGCACTTATGAGTGACTTTGGTGCGGGCGCCAACATCGATGGCAAGCACTACTTCGGCATTAACTGGGAGCGTGACGTGGTGCTGCCCCAAGTTGCCGATCTACGTAACGTTGTCGAAGGCGACCCTTCGCCAGACGGCAAAGGTACGCTGTCTATCAAGCGTGGTATTGAAGTAGGCCACGTTTTCCAGCTTGGGCAAAAGTACTCCGAAGCAATGAACGCGACGGTTCTGGGCGACAACGGCAAAACCAGCCATCCGTGGATGGGCTGCTATGGTATCGGCGTTACCCGCGTGGTCGCTGCTGCCATTGAGCAAAATCACGATGATTCAGGCATTATCTGGCCAAACGCTATTGCACCGTTCCAAGTAGCGCTGGTGCCGATGAATGCCCACAAATCACAACGTGTGCGCGAAGAGTCCGAGCGTCTCTATCAAGCGCTAACAGCGGCTGGCTTAGACGTGTTGCTTGATGACCGCGACACGCGTCCCGGCGTCAAGTTTGCTGACCTGGAGCTTATGGGAGTGCCCCACCGCTTAGTGATTGGTGATCGCGGTTTGGATAACGGCGAGCTGGAATACAAAGGCCGCCGAGACAGCGAAGCGACCATGGTTCCGGCTGACACAATTGTTGATTTCCTACGCGAAAAAGCAGGACTGATCAGCGCATAACCGTTTATAACGGCCACGTCAGCCACGCAGCACTAGAACCGCGTCGTGGCCAATAAAAGAGACACTGGCAGGCATCATCAGTTAGGTTGCCTCGCCAGTGCCAAACTCAACAATAACAGCGCTGCTAAAACATAGCGTGATGATTGACGCTAGTCGGTGACAGGCTGAACTAATCCCAAGCTGACTAATTGACCCAATAACTGGCAGATATCTCGCTTGATACTTTGCCTGCTAGCGCCAACAAAAAAAGCCATCAAGGTATCAATAATTTCATCTTGGCATAGAGCCTCATGCTGCAGCAGTGCCCACACGGCTCTACTCGTCACATTCAAACGATGAATTTCGCCGCCCTCTTTAGCAATGACGAACAGCTCTTCACCCAGAGGGAACTCATGCGCCACCGGGCTGATTTGCCACCTGCGCGTGTCGTTTGCTGCCAGCCCCTGGCTCTGCTTCAACGCCTCCGACTCCGTTTGACGACTACACGGATTCATCGCCACAGCACCGTCAAGCAACCCATTGTTATCTATCTCAGCTGCCAGCCACGTTGCCGCTTCATAAGCATCTCGGTAACGGATTAAAAAACACGGCAACCCTTTTAAGAGTGGCAAAAAGCGCTCAATCAACGTTTTATCCGACTCATGCTCAGCGAAATTTTGCTGCAACAACTGCCATAATCCATCTCCCGGCTGCAGACGAACCAGCTGTGGCTCACTGAGCGATTCATCACGCTCAATAAGCAGTACGGCGCCTAACGGACAACGCATCCCATGCGATGCCAGCTGTTGCTCGTCTAACGCCAGGTAACCATAGCGATCGTCATGAGGCCCTAGGTGGTTGGCAACAAACTGATGGAACTCCGGTGCAAGCGTCTCCGGCAACGGCAAGCGCAATCTAGGTGCAACGCCCAGTGCTACCCCTTCACCACAGCGAGTGAGTGCCAGCACATCATCGCCGAACACCCGATAACCAGCCGCGGCAAACGCTGCCGTGAGCGTGCTTTTTCCCGCTCGATGGCTATTTGGGAATATGAATAGCTGTTGATTAACCTCTACCGCCCCACAGTGAAGCCCAATATGCTCAGGATGATGGCGCAGATAAGCCCCTGCTAAATCAGCAATCACACTACATGCGGTTCCTGCTGGCGTATCTAATAACATACCTTCCGGCAGAGCCGGTGCTTCTTGCCAGTAACCATTAGGATGCCGCCAAACACAAATAGAGGGTGCGTGCTGCTGAAGCCCACAGGGCGTTAGCCGCCAACCTGGCATGGCTTGATGAATCACTGGCAGTAGCTGCTCTGCATCAATCAAGCGTATGCACGGGCCAACATTTTCCAGCGCATAATCGACAGCTATCGAGGTGGTAGACACAGCACCTCTCCCTTACCAGCGAGGTAATAAGCGGCTTATGCGAATCTCAATCACAGCGTCTCCATCCCAACGAGAGCGTTGTGGCCGAGCGTAGTAAGGACGTGAATGCCTGGGTTTAGAATAATGGGGTCTTGAATGGCCATGTCTTGAATAGCTATGTCTTGAATAGCTATGTCTTGAATAACGGGGCCTCGAATAGCTGGGCCGCGAGTAACGTGAACGGGAATGTTCACGCGCTTCAGCTTGCCCCATGGAAAACAGCGTCGGGGCCACGTAAAGTGCAGCGGCACCAAGGCCTAAACTTGCTAGCACTTGACGTCGTGAACGCCGTTTATTCAGCAGGGAATCGGCTTCATTGCTCATATCAGCACTCCGGATTAATCGCTAGAAAGGTTATGAAACACTGTTTTAAAAACAATCCTAGCCTCGAAGCACACAGCAAACCACCGGCTGAGCGTCACTTTCCCATTATTTACTTTTTTTAACTACACTCAGCGTTTTGTGGAAACATTATGCAGCTGCAGTAATTTGCCAACCATTACGGCCTGCGCTCTTTACTCGGTAAAGCGCCTTATCAGCAGCTTTATAGGCACTTGGAAAGGTGGCATCCCCTGCGGTAAAGCACACTGCCCCAATACTCAAGGTGACCCTTTCATTGTGCGGATGCGCGGGGTGTTTGAAATCAGCCTGCTCTAAAACAGACGTTAATTGATCACAGTAGCCAATCAATAACGCGTCATCATCACAAGGCAATACTGCGGCAAACTCATCACCCCCTAATCGGTACAGTTTTGCCTCTGCTCCCAGTACATATTTCAACAGACTGGCTAGGCGCCGTAACAGTTGATCACCCTCTGGATGCCCCAGTGAATCGTTGTACTGCTTAAAGAAGTCGATATCGACCAAGATCAAAGCAAGCGCAGCTCCTTCTTTGGTAGCGACATCCTGATGCAGCGCACTGCGGTTACCTATCCCCGTCAGCGGATCACGCATCGCGTGCTGCATCCAGGCTATGGTTTGCTTAGTAGCGCGCTCTGTACGCCGCAACTGACGCTCATGCATTACCCAAAACAGCAGCCCTAGTGCAAAAATAACCATGCTCGAATAGGTGAGAATCTGATTATATCGTCGGGTGCTTTCGGAAAACTCATTAATTGCCATACCACGCAGGTCGAGCTGGTTCATCTCAATGCTCGTTAAACAATCAATGGGGCCCAACAGTTCAGCTGCGGCATCAAACGGTGTCACGGTAGTTTCTGTAAGGCGCTCTGTTAGTAAATTGAGGGTTTGTAAACTCGGCTGGGTACAGCTGTACCTTTGACGATAGACCTCGACATCAATTAGCCCGTAGGCAAGATCGAGATTAAGCCTAACCGTTTGTCGCTGTTCATCGTCAAAGGGCTGTTCGCCTAACAAATGTTGTTGGGCGAGCTGTAAATATGCCCGAGACCTGGTAGCCAATTGCTGCCCTGTCAAATTGCCTGTTTGGCTGAAGTAAGCCTGTATTTCGGGATATACCCAGCGCGACTCATAAACAATCACCACCATCAATGCCATAAAACTCATGAGGCTCAATGATAACCACGTTACATAGCGGCGCTTCCTAGCGAAAGGAGCGGGTACTGGCAGTGGCACAGCAGGTGGAGAAGGCGGCGGCTCAATGATCACCAGCGGGCCTCAATACTTCGAATCATCCATATCCAGTCGTTGAATTCACGCAGGCTCTTGATATCACGCTGATCATTATAAGCCAGATCAACCAGCCGCAATGGCCCCCGCGAACGCAATGTCAGTGGCTCACCACTCTCTGCCGTGACCATTAACCACTTAGGATCATCCCAGCCACCTAACGTCACTTCGTAATCATCCCATGTCGTAAAGTGCAATGCGGGAGGAACTTCGCCAAACTGATTAATGAGGAAGCGACGGAATTCAAGCCCATGCATCTCTACTTCTCCGCCTTGAAAAGGATCAAATACTGGCGAGGTAATCGTAGATTGTTGACGCAACTCATTAAGAGAGAGTGCAGTGTTTTTTTCACCATTAATGACGCTTAATGCTTGAGCATAGACCGGCACTGATAGCCAGCTAAGTAATAGAAGAATACAGGCAACACTAGCTTTGGGATAATGATGAGCGCAACAGCGTATGGCAACGATTGAACTAGCAGCATTCATGGCAAATGGCTTCCTTGCGGTACAATGCCTTATTGTACAACTAGGTACTTTACCAGACGATTAATGCGAATACTCGAAAACATAGTTTTAATTAATAAAAAAGCCGACCCAACTGGGCCGGCAACAGGAAGCTCGCTGTTAAAAGCAAGCTCCCTCCCCTGACGACGGTCACCACAACGGCGTTAATGCTTTTTACGTTCATCCTTACGGAGGTGGTCGCGTACAATAAAACCTACCCAACCAATCATAAAAGCAATCATTAACGCGACAGTAACTAGACCGAAAATAACAGCATCATCCCAATACATGGTGATCCCCTCCTGCCGTGATGTATGACGCCATCCTAGTGCGTTAATAACGGCAGGAAGCTGACCTGGGTCAAGCTTTTCAGCGGGGTTATTTGCGGCCCATCAGGAACTTGATATGGGTCATTTTTTAGCGCTCAAAACTAACCGCTAAAGCACTTTTCGGTCTTCTACTTTGCTGTGTTCGGTTCCCGGCGGTAGAGGGTGGCCTTTCGCCAGCTCTGCACGGGTTGCTTCGCGCACATCCAGCACGTTGACTTGATAGCGAAGCGTATGGCCTGCCAGCGGATGATTTGTATCGACCGTTACCATGTCCCCATCAATACTCATCACTGTGACAATTTGCGGGCCTGCTTCACCTTCTGTTTGGAAACGGCTACCGGGTTCAAGCGCTGCGCTGCCAAATGAGGCACGACTCACCTGTTGCACCAAGTCTTCATTACGGATGCCGTAGGCATCAGCAGGCGCAAGCGTGACACGCAGCACATCTCCAGCGGCTTTATCTTCCAGGGCACTCTCTAAACCGGGCAAAATATTATCGTGTCCATGAAGGTACTCTAAGGGCTTATCACGTGCGTTGGAGTCATCTAGCACGCGGGTACTGCCATCGCTAAGCACATCGCTTAACACGTAGTGTAAAGTAACTACTTGATGGGCTGTAATCGACATTGAAAACTCCTCTCCGGTAAGCTATCGGCTTTGTCATGGATATCAGGCCTAGTCTACCACTGAGCGGTTTTTAGCGGGCCTCGATGCAGACGTTTTCTTTCCTGGAGTGTTAACCAATATGCCCACCCCTACTCCCCAGCGCAGCTGGTTGGATGCGCTAGGTATTTACTGTCGTGCACCTGTTATCACCATGTTGTTTCTAGGCTTTTCAGCAGGCTTACCTTTTTTGCTGGTGTTCTCGACTCTGTCTGCATGGCTACGCAGTGACGGCGTTGAAGTGGCCGCCATTGGCTTCTTCGCTTGGATTGGCATGCTCTACTCAATCAAGTTTTTTTGGGCGCCTATCGTTGACCGACTTGCCCTACCGATCTTGACCCGCACGTTTGGCCAGCGGCGTGGCTGGATGCTGCTTGCCCAGGGGATGATTGCGGCAGGGTTGATTGGCTTAGCGGGAGTCAGTCCAGTAGGCAACCTAGGCTGGGTAGCCGCCTTTGCACTGCTGGTCGCCTTTGGCTCGGCCACCCAGGATATTGCTATTGACGCGTATCGCATCGAATCCGCCGATGACGATGTACAAGCAGCGATGGCCTCTACTTACATTATCGGTTACCGCGGGGGGCTGTTAGCGGCAGGTGCAGGAGCGCTGTATGTAGCATCAGCGATTTCCTGGAGCGCAGCGTACCTCTGCATGGCAGCGCTTGTGGGCATTGGCGTGCTCACCGTACTCATTCGCCCAGAACCAAAGCGTGCATCGCTGACGGTTCAGCTCATTCACGAACCCAAGGTACGCGCCTTCATTCGTGCCAGCCGTGGCCAACCGAAAGTTTTACGACGTCTAGGTGCTTGGGTGATTGGTGCCATTGTGTGCCCTTTCACCGACTTCTTCCGCCGCTATGGGGTGAAGGCGTTGGGCATTTTAGTGTTTATCGCGGTGTTCCGGATTAGCGACCTTGCCATGGCCTCTATGGCAAATCCGCTCTACATCGATTTAGGCTTTTCGCTGGCCACTATCGCCAACGTGACCAATATTTTTGGTATTGCCATGAGTATTACGGGAGGCATTCTTGGCGGCTTGCTGGTTGCTCGCTACGGTATTGGGCCACTGCTGATCATTGGCGCAGGCTTTGTCATGGTGACTAACCTGCTGTTTGCCGCGTTAGCGTTGATAGGCAACCAACTCCCCATGCTGGTCGTCACCATTATTGGCGATAATCTTGCCAATGGCTTAGCCAGCGCCGTCTTTATTGCGTTTCTTTCCAGTTTAACGTCGAGGGCTTATACCGCCACTCAATACGCACTGTTTTCGTCGCTGATGACGTTACCAGGGAAGTTTCTGAGCGGTTTCGGCGGGCTAGTCGTCACGGCTCAGGGATACGCCACCTTCTTCGTAGTGGCCACCCTGCTCGGTTTACCCGCCATTCTGCTAGCTATCTGGATCAGCCGAGATAAGCAGCTGGTGCCTACCCCAGTGATTGCAGAAGCAAAATAAAGCTATCGGTGGTCCGCCAACCACGCCAGCGCGCCTGGCGTGGTGCGCCACTGGTCACGCATCAAGGTACGATACTGCCACGCTTCCGCACGGGAGCCAGGATCAACTTGCCCATCCGCGTGAGGCATTGAAGGACGCGGGTTCTCGGCACATAACAGCTCAATCGCATGGCGATTATGGGCGATCACATCCGCCAATGCAGCTTCCGCGGCATCGTGCTTTTCCAATCGATACAGCGCCAGCGTACGGCCCATTAATAGCCCCAACTCTAAAGAACCATCATCTTTTTGGGGCTCATCAGTGAGCGCTAGCGCTTCTTCATTGCGGTCATCACGCAGCAATTGGTCAAGTACCAACTCTCTTAAGCCAAGGCTATCTTCCTGGTCTATGGCTAGCAGTTCTTCAGCCAACTCTCGGGAGTGCTGGCGCGCTCCGCGCTCCATACCCACCACCAGCGCAAGGCCGGTGCGCAGTAGCATGGCGTTATCGGCATCATCCCAACACAGGCTGCCGTCACCGGCTGCACGGGCCTGTTCGAGCCAGCGAGAAAGGCGCAGCGCTAGCGGCTCCAGCAGGCTCGGTGCCATCCACGGCAGGCTACCAAAGCGGCTGGTCAGTGCTAACGTTAAATCTTGCACCACCTGGGGCGCATCCAACCATTCAGGGTGGGCACATAGCTCAGACATCCACTCTATCGCGTTGCCCCAGGGGTCATCGCGAAAGCCCAAAGCGACCTCTTCATCGACCATGACCTGAAACTGTTCGTGCCAAGCCGCAAACAGGGTTTCTTCACGAGCAGTAGTGGTGTAGTGCAACCTACCGGAATCGGCATCTTGCTCAATGGTAAGCTTCGGTGCGATAGGGAGTGCCGCCAACAGCGCCTGTAGCGATACCAGCGGCGTCGCCATATCTTCTTCGGCGCTCAATAACTGGTCGGCCAAGGTGGCACCAGGATTTTCAGCCAGCGCTGCCAGGAATTCGAGCTGCTCTTCATCCAAGTCGCCCTGGCGAACCAAACGGCGGTACCAGAAGTTAGCTCGCTCTTTGGCCTCTTCCTCATGACCTTCATGCAGCAGCAACATGGCTTCAATGTAGGCTAGCGTCGGTGAATCCGGTAGCGCCTGCTGGGCTTTCACGAACGCAGCGCGGGCGCTGTCTAAGTCGTCGTTATCCAGGTGCATGAGGCACAACCGCTCAAGCGCCACGCCGCGCAAAAACAGCGGGCCGCGCTCCATAACGTCATCAAGCAGGTCAGCACGCTTGCGGGTAAAGCCGCGCTCTTGATAGATATCTAACAGAATTTCAAACGCAGGCTCGGCCTGCTCCGGCAGTCGCGACCAATCACTGCCGTCGAACAGCGACTCAAGAATCTGCATTGAACGACCGGTTTGACCGCTTTCAGCAGCAATTAATCCGGCTTCTAATAACGCCTGGGCAGGTGCTTGCTGGCTTTCCAGCGCCGCTTTCAGCGTAGCGCCTTTCCACTCACGCAGGGAAAGCATCCACATCATCTGCTCAGGAATATCCGTAGGGAAGTCAACGCGGTAGCAGCACTGTTTGAATTTACGCCCTGAATCACACCAGCAAGGTTCGTTGCGCCCTGGGGTGGCCAACGGTTCGTTCGCAAAATCAAGCCGCTCTAGCGGCGTTTGCGACCATAAAATAGGCGCAAGCGCCTGGGCAGTTGCCACATCGCCATTAAACGAATCTGCGCCTTCGTCACGTACCCAGGTCATAAAATCGGGGTAGTGTTCCTGCTTCCTAATTGCCGAGAGTGCCCCAGAGGCAAATCCCAGCAGTTGATCGACCCATACCGCCAGCATTGCCGTCTCCACTGTCTTCAAAACGCGATTGAAAAGCGCAATAGTCTAGCATGACAGGCGGCGCTCCCGCAGCGGCAATTAGTTAGCGACTACGCGCCCAGGCTAGCAGCGGCTCAGTACGGGTATGCATATCGAGACGTGCCTTAAGACGTACTAAGTTCCAATAGTGCCCATTCAGCGCCCGGGAGAGCAGCAAAGTATCCGCAGGCGGTTGCAAGCGATCCATGGCAGCCCACACTTTTGGCGTTAGCTCGCGCAGGCGGCGGTGTACCCGCACATCGCTGAAGTCCTGCTCACCAGGGCAGAATAGTGGTGATACGCACTCAGCGGACTCTCGATAAAGCGCCAGCGGCGCGCCCTGCCCCTGGCGGCCGCCCATTTTCATTAACGCATCATCCATTGCCATCGGATCTTGCGCCAGGGTGGCATCTAATAGCTGCATCATGGCTTTTAGACGCGCTTCGGGCACAGGAATTACTGCACCAAAATCGTAGATGATCAGGCGACCTTCAGCATCCGCCGCGAAGTTACCGGCGTGTGGGTCGGCATGCAACTCACCGTAGGTAAACAGCTCCTCGGTAATCCAATCAGCCAACGCCACGGCCACTTTTTGACAAGTGCCATCATCGGTGCTTTCTAAATCCCGTAGCGGTGTACCGTCTACAAAGCGCATAGCCAGGACATGCTGGCCAGATAACTCAAACAGTGGCTCGGGGATGACCAACTGAGGGTTATCCTGATACCGCTCGCGATAGCGAGCCAGCGCCCGTGCTTCGGCGTGATAATCCAACTCTTCACGCAGCCCCGCCGCCAACTCTTCAAACAGCGCATCCAAACGCGCTTGAGGCACTTTAAACCAGCGACCCAAGCTCATGATCCGTTTGACCTGCTTAAGATCGCTTTCCAACACATCCGCAAGCCCTGGGTACTGCACTTTCAGCACCACGGTTTCACCTGCATGGGTGACCGCTTTATGCACCTGCCCCATGGAAGCGCTGGCAAACGGACGCTCTTCTATATCGCTAAAGTACTGGTCAATATCACCGTATTGCAGCACCAACGCTTCACGGATACGCGGCCAAGGCATTGGCTCTGCTTGACGCTGCAAGCGAGCAAGCTCATTAGCCAGGTCTGGGGGCAGCAGGTCATCCCACTGGGACATAATTTGCGCCAGCTTCATGGCCGGACCTTTCAGCTCCGAAAGCCCTTCAAACAGCGCTTCACCCAGCGCCCGCCAATCCGCTTGACCACCTAGACGAGTTTTCAGCAACGCCCCGCCCGTGCGGGCACCCAGCCCCAATAAACGTCGTGTTCTACCGCGCTCGCGCATGGAAACCGCCTCATTAATTGCTTTTTGACAGCTTACTCAATTCGTTAATTTTATACAAAAACTATACACAATAATAAATTCATCCATTTACAAAACAACTCACTAGTCACCTAACACACAAGCTAGACGCTAACCTGCTACGGGTTCTGCTAAGATGGCAGCTTGTTGTTATCAGACAGGGCAAGACACTGTATGCGCTTGATTATCGCCGAGAAACCCAGCCTTGCACGGGCCATAGCCGACGCGCTGCCCGGCAGCTCAAAACGCCAGGATGGCGCTATGGTCTGCGGCGATACCACCGTCACTTGGTGCCTAGGCCACTTGCTAGAACAAGCTCCGCCCGAAGCCTACGACCCTGCCGATAAACAGTGGCGACTAGACCGGCTACCCATTGTGCCGCAGCAGTGGAAACTGATGCCGCGCCCCAAGGCGCGAGGGCAACTGGCAGTGATTCGCAAGTTGATTAAGCAGGCCACTAGCGTTGTGCACGCCGGCGATCCAGACCGTGAAGGCCAGCTACTGGTGCAGGAAGTGATTGAGTACATGAAGTATCGCGGCCCCGTTCAGAGGCTGCTGATCAGTGACCTTAACAAACCCGCCGTGAGCCGTGCGCTTGCCAAGCTGCGCTCCAACGCCGAATACCAGCCGCTGTTTCAAGCGGCCCAGGCGCGCTCGCGTGCTGACTGGCTTTACGGCATTAACTTAACCCGTGCCTGGACACTCACCGGCCGCCAAGCGGGACATGACGGCGTGCTTTCCGTTGGCCGTGTGCAAACACCGGTACTCGGGTTGATCGTGCGCCGCGACAATGCTATTCGTGATTTCAAGCCTCACCCGTTTTACCCGCTATGGGTTGATTTGCAGGTGGCTCAAGGCCAGCTGCGCGCCTGGTGGGCACCCAAAGCGCACCAGCCTTTAGATGAACAAGGGCGGCTGATCGATCGCACCCCCGCAGATGCCTTAGCAGCACAACTTCCCAGCGCACGGGGCACCCTGACCACGCTCGATCAACAGGAAAAGCGCCAAGCGCCGCCGCTACCCTATTCGCTTTCCGCGTTACAAGTAGACGCCGCGCGTCGCCACGGGCTCTCCGCACAGATGGTGCTGGATATTTGCCAGCGGCTGTATGAACAGCACAAGTTAATTACCTACCCCCGCTCCGACTGCCGCTACCTGCCCGAAGAGCATCTAGCGCTGGCCCAGGGTAGCTTAAGCAGCGCCTGCCAGAACGATGATACGCTGCGTCAATGGCTGGGCGGTGCTGACTTTACCCTGCGCTCAAAAGCCTGGAACGACAAACAGGTAGGCGCACACCATGCCCTAGCGCCTACCGGCAAGCCTGCGGACTTTAGCCAACTTTCCGCCACTGAAGGCCATGTATTTCGGTTGATTGTGCGTAATGTGATGGCGCAGTTTTATCGGCTGCTGCGCACCTTTGAGGTGAAAGCAGAGTTCACCCTGCTTGATGAAGCGTTTCGTGCCCGTGGCCAGAGCATTCTTGATCATGGTTGGAAGCCACTCTTCACCACCCGCGACGAAACCCCGCCGCTACCGCCGCTTACCCAGGGGGAAGCCTGCCAAGCGCTTGGCGCAGGCGTTGAGGAGAAAGAAACCCGCCCGCCGGAACCGTTCACCGATGCCAGCTTGATTAAAGCGATGATGAACATTGGCCGCTACGTGGATGACCCCAACGTGCGCCGCACGCTGCGTGACACCGATGGCCTTGGCACCGAAGCAACCCGCGCAGGTATTATTGAAACGCTGGTGCAGCGTGGCTACTTGGTGCGCCAGCAAAAAGCCCTGCGTGCCACCAAGCTTGGCTGTGCGCTGATTGCCGCCTTGCCCAGCGCCGTAAGCACGCCAGAACGCACCGCCCTGTGGGAGCAGCGGCTTCGGGCGATCTCAGAACAGCAGGATGACCCCGGCGCGTTTCAGCAAGCACTCCTGGATGATCTACGTGGCCTGCTCACCCACAGCGATGCCGCCAAGCTGAGACACAGCCTACAGACCGCTCAAGGTGAAGCCGGAGGCCCGGCAAAACGCTCAGCCAAGCCAAGAAAAAGTTATTCGAAAAGGAAAAGTACCGGGGCCAGGAAGAAGATGAGCTGATGAGCATTTAATCAATGCGCAGCGCTTAACTTGTGTTGAACAGCGAGCAGGCAGCTTAGCGTTATTTGTAGTTATTACAGGCAAGATAACGGTATAAAAATTATTCCATTATCTCAGCGCGATAACGTACACAGCCCACCCGGCACTGCCAACACCCAATCGCGAATAGCCAGAACCGTCGGATCATGCCGTCGGCTTTCTGGGTAGACCAGAAAGAACGGCTTGCCTTCAAATTCCGGGCCGAAGGGTTGCACCAAGCGCCCCTCCTCCAACTCATCCTGAATCAACTGGCGGCTCATCAGCGCCACACCCTGCGCACCAACGGCGGCCGAAATAACGTGGGTTTCATCAGAAAATACCAACCCGGCACTCACATCCAGCCCAGGAACTTTTGCCAATTTCTGCCAAACGCTCCAATCCAGTGGCGAAGACACCGCCCCTGGGTTGCGGAAATGGATAAGCGAGTGCCCAGGTAGCTGCGCTATATCGTTCAAGCCTAGGTAGGGACTACACGCTGGGATAAAGGTGTTATCCAAGAGTTTCTCTGCTACCAACCCAGGCCAACGGCCATCGCCATAACGAACGGCAAGGTCCGCCGTCACCCCGTCCAGAGCAACCGGCTCATGTGTCGCGTGGATACGCAGATCAATATCGGGATGGGCGTCGCGCAGCATACATACCCAAGGTAGTAACCAGCGCACTGCAATAGCAGGCGTTGTAGACAGCGTAATGGTTTGGCGAACAGGTACCGCGCTTAATCGCTCGACAACACTGCTGATGCTATCAAATGCTGTTTCCAACACTTGCTGCAGCTCACGGCCCTGAGCGGTCAGCTCCAACTGACGCGGCTTACGCAGAAAGAGAGGGACACCCAGCGCCTCTTCAAGCCCCCGAACCTGATGACTAATGGCGGTAGCGGTGACCGACAGCTCTTGTGCGGCCTGTTTGGCGCTTTCATGGCGGGCAGCCGCTTCAAAAGCGCGAAGCGACGAAAGAGAGGGTAATCGGCGATGGCTCATGAATGAGTTTTCCTCATCTATAGCGGCAAGAAAAGATCGTTTGTTTAGGCTGACATGGCCAGACTAAGCTGAGCCCGTTGTTAATCATAGATGAGTTCATCTCAGATTAGGAGGCTATTACCATGGCACATATACTGCACATAGACGCTAGCGCCCGGCTCGGTATTGCTGGAAAAGATAATCACGGCTCTCATAGCCGCCATTTGACCTATCAGTTTGTCAGTCAGTGGCAATTTGGCCGACCGCAAGACACGCTCACCTATCGCGACATAGGCCAAAACCCGCCATCTATTATTAGCCATGATTGGATTGCGTCTGCCTTCACCCCCGCAGAGCGTCGAGAAAGCTGGATGGAGGAGACACTGACAGAGAGCGATCAACTGATTGATGAATTAATTGCCGCTGATATTGTGGTGATTGGAACGCCGCTCTACAACTTCGGTATGCCTGCTGCCCTGAAAGCGTGGATTGACCAAGTCGTGCGGCCCGGTCGAACCGTCGATATCGATGAAACTAACCGGATCGAACCCTACATCCCCAAGCTCGCAGACCGAAAAAGGCATGCTGTCGTTCTCACTGCCAGGGGTGGAATAGGCTTTGACCCAGGCGGTAAGATGGCTCATATGAATCATTTGGAACCAAATCTAGCCACAGCGCTTGGCTTTATTGGCATTACCCGTGTCCACTACATCGCTATCGAAGGCCAGGAGGTTGGTGGCGAACTGCTGGCAGACTCGGTGAATGAGGCGTTAGGCAAGGTCGAAGCTCTGGTTGAGGAATTGCAGGTGGCCTTCCGGGACGCTCCCATTCCCGAACCAGCCTAAGTAGAGGAGCTTAATCCCGCCCCCCTTAACATGTCGGTATTGTTTGGTGCGGAGATCGCTAACCCAAGATATCCGCACCTTTATGCCCTTCTGGTACGCCCTGAACTAAAAGCACATCACCTTCAGTATGATGGGTGCGCATGGGGCGAATCTCTTTATTAGCAGCCGAGTCATACCAACCTTGCGACCACATCGCCTACCCATGCTGGTTCGAAAGGTTAAGCTGCCAAGAAACACCATACTTATCGTTCAGCCAACCAAACTTCTCGCTAAAACCATAATTAGCCAACGGCATCAAATCAGTCCCGCCTTCTGCCAAGGTTCGAAATGCTTCTTCTATTTCACGTTCTGACTCGCACTCAACGTACAAGGAAATAGACGGGGTAAAACTAAACTGATGGTCAAAATGGCTATCCATTGCCATGAAGGTGGTTTCATTGATTGTGAACCACGCAACCTTAACCGTCCCGGCGGGTTCATGCTCTCTGGTTTCATGATGCTGGATATCAATAATCTTCGAGTTGGCAAACACAGATGTATACAGCTTAATGGCCTCTTCTGCTTTACCGGCTTGAGCACCCACAAACATCAGCGACGTTGTTATAGACTTCATATTGGCCTCCGTTTCGGTTTTAAGCACACACTCTGCTACTGAATTCAGGGTTTAATAACCCACGCTCTTAGTAATACCTGCACAACATTGCAATATCCTAGGCATACTCGGATATCCCACGGGGCTAACCATGTCTTATCTGATAGCAGTCTATGTCTCATTTGATAACAGTGGCGGCATCGGGCAGTCGAGAATATCTGCTATTACCCGAAACAACTCAGCTTCGGCTGGGCGAATATGCCCGCTATGCTCAATGCAGCGCGCCATGGCTTGCAGAAGAACGGGCTTTTGCAACGGCTTTAAGCGCCGTAAACGCTCCACAGCCAAGCTTAATGCCCGCATATCATTTACTTCGTCTGGGGCAGATAAGGCAAACGGCAGCTCGCTTTCCGCTGCGTTAAGCGCTGCGCTAATCTCTTCAGGGTTATCCTGACCAGCTGCTGCCAGCACACTGAGTAGGCGCTGGCACTCTCGCTGTAAATCACCAAGTTTCAGATGAGAGAGCCCGCTGTACTTTTCGCCCAGATTGTTCAACAGCAGCTGATACAGCGCCCATTCAAACAAGCTGACGTGGCCATCTACGTTGATCAACCGCTCCATACAGAGGCGAAAGTGCTGAGCCTGATCAACGGAAAGCAACTTTAAGGCTGGTAGTGCCAGCTCAATCAGCGGTAGACGTAACTCGATATCCAGCCTCAATACCTCAGGGCCAATATCCATCAGCGCTCGATAAACATCTGGCAAGGCAATTTGTTGTAATGCCTCTAACTGCTGCTCACGAACTGACGGTTCATCGCTTAGCAGTAGTGCATAAATTAACGCACGGGCGGTATAGGGTTCATGGGCTGCGGCTTTGATTCGTTCTGGCAGCGCATTTAGCGTTGCCCTGGCTTGCGCCAGGTGGTGTCGGCTGGGCTTACCGATGGCGTTAATGGCCGTTTGAGCAGAAGCTGCGGTTAATACAGCAGCCAACGTCCCTCTGCTTAGCGTCGCAGCAGAACGGTCTTCTCTGCCATCTTCACTATCATCTTCATTATCTACTGAACCAGGAGCGTCATGATCAATTTGCTGCGGGGGCCAGCGAACCTCGAAGCGGCCATCCCAGTCTGGCATTACCCGCTGAATACGCTCTTTTAGTGGCGGGTGGGTCGCCATCATACGAGTAAACCCCAGCTTGATGCCCTGGCCGAAAAACAGGTGGCTGAATTCGGCTGTCTGTGGCGCTTTCAGGTAAGAGCCTTGGCTATGCGCGCTAATTTTGACCAGCGCATTACCAATGCCATAGGGGTTACGAGTGAACTGTACGGCGGAAGCATCCGCCAGATATTCGCGCTGACGGCTAACCGCAGACTTAATCAGATTGCCAAAAAAGGTGCCGGCATAGCCGACCACCATTAGCGCCGCTCCCAACCCTAAAATTACCACCGCTGAGTTGTTACGTTTACTGTTCCCAGCACGCCGATAACGCATGCTACGTAGCAAAGTACCGCCCAATAGCCCTATCAGCAGAATACCGTGGAGGATACTAACCAAGCGTATGTTTAGTCGCATATCGCCGTACAAAATATGACTAAACTCATGCGCGATCACCCCCTGTAACTCTTCCCGTGTCAGGTTGCGGATGGTGCCACGGGTAATACCGATCACCGCATCGCTGGTTTGGTACCCTGCCGCGAAAGCATTGATGCCCTCTTCCTCTACGATATAAACGGAAGGCACCTGCGTGCCCGATGCAATGGCCATTTCTTCAACGACATTGAGAATGCGGCGTTCATCGGGGTCGCGGGTCGTTAGATTAATCTCACGCCCACCCAGCGCTTCGGCCACCGCCCTGCCACCACCGCTTAGTTGACGTTGTTTGAATAGACCACCCAGCACCACAACAGCCAGCACCCCGGCAGCCACACCAGCCACTAGCTGGAATGAAAACGCGGACCACACTCCCTGCGCCGAAAGGCTGGTTTGCTCTGCGCCGCGCATCAACTGCAAGGCAATGGCAACGACCAATGTCGTCACGGCAATCAGCGCCAGCACTGCTAGTGCCAGCAAGACAACCAGATGCCAGGTTTTGCGCCGAGCGTGTTCCTGAGCAGTGAAAAAATCCATCTAATCCTGGCTCCTGCGCAGTAGCTTAGAACGACACTTTGGGTGCCACCTGGATCTGGGCGCTATCTTCAAATTCTAGCAATGAGGCATCCTGGCCATGCCCAAACATGCCAGCCACTGCCACTGGGGGGAAGCTCTGCCGATAAGTGTTGTAGTGCATTACCGCATCGTTAAATGACTGACGCGCAAAAGCCACCTTGTTTTCCGTGCTGGTGAGCTCTTCTGACAACTGCATCATATTTTGCGACGCTTTTAGGTCTGGGTAAGCTTCCATGACGACATTGAGCCGTCCCATCGCTTGAGTTAGCGCACCTTCAGCACCACCAAGGTCAGCAATCGCCTTGGCGCTACCAGGGTTCGCCGCTGCTGCTTTAAGGCCGGCCACTGCCGTATTGCGAGCCTCAATGACCGACTGCAGCGTTTCCCGCTCATGACTCAGATAGCCTTTGGCGGTCTCTACCAAGTTGGGAATTAGATCATGCCGCCGCTTAAGCTGTACCTCAATCTGGGCAAAGGCGTTCTCAAAGCGATTTTTCAACGAAACAAGCCGGTTGTAGATTCCAATAACGTAAAACGCGATCACGGCGACGACTACCAAAACAATGATGAGTGTCAGCATCTGGGTCCATCCTTAGCGTTAGCTGTAGTTAGCGGAAAATATTTGCGGAAAGTGCTAGCGGAAAAATAATAGCAGTTGAGCGTCAGACGCGTATTAACGAAAGCGGACGTTTGGCCGCACTACAAACGTGCTGCCAGCCATTCGATCGACCTTGCAAACTCATCACCCCTTAAGCGCCGCCTCAATCTCAGCAATGTTGATTTTTCTCATTTGCATCATTGCATCAAAGGCACGCTTCGCGGTGGCAGGGTCGGGATTGGCAATCGCGTTCATTAGTACCGCCGGTGTTATCTGCCAAGATATGCCCCATTTGTCCTTACACCAGCCACAGGCACTTTCTTCACCACCGTTGCTAACAATGGCATGCCAATAGTAATCCGTTTCGGCTTGATCATTCGTTGAGACTTGAAAAGAGAACGACTCATTGTGTGTGATCGCAGGTCCACCGTTGAGCCCAAGGCACGGAATGCCCATCACAGAAAACTCGACGGTTAATACATCCCCTTGTTTACCCGACGGAAAGTCTCCCGGTGCATAATGAACAGCCTTGACGAACGAATCGGGAAAGGTGTCAGCGTAAAAGCGTGCAGCCTCTTCCGCGACCATCGTACCAAAGGCAAATAGTGTTCTTTGCGAAGCTTGTCATGAGATTTCTCCAAGATATGCGTACCTAATAGCACCTAGGTTTTCAGCTTAACGCACCTGACATGCTTCGCCAGAAGGGATTTGAGAGGATGAAATACGGTGGTGAATGGTGAACAGTTATTGGCTAATGGCTGTAGGGATGATTTCATCATCGCGAAGTGTTAACACTTCGAAACCGGATGAAGTGACCGCAATCGTGTGCTCCCACTGTGCAGACAACTTCTTGTCACTGGTAACCACTGTCCAACCATCTCTCTTGGTTTTTATCTTGGCTTTCCCCTGGTTAACCATCGGTTCTATGGTAAATACCATGCCCTCTTGTAAAACCAGCCCTTTGCCCTTCTTCCCATAGTGCAACACCTGGGGCTCTTCGTGCATTTCTCGGCCAATTCCATGCCCACAATACTCACGAACGATAGAGTAGCCCTGTTTTTCAGCATATTGCTGAATCGCGTAACCTACATCGCCTAACGTTGCGCCAGGCTTAACCGCTTGTATCCCTTGCCACATGGACTCGTAGGTTTTATCGACCAGTCGCTTGGCATAGGGCTTTACATCTCCAAGAAGGTACATCTTGCTTGAATCTGCGATAAATCCGCCCTTCTCTAAGGTAATATCGACATTAACGATATCGCCAGACTTAAGTTTTTGCGTTTCAGATGGAATGCCATGACAAACTACATGGTTGACTGACGCGTTCAACACATACTGATAGCCATACTGGCCCTTGCTGGCAGGGCGAGCCTGTAAATGGTCAACGATATAGCGCTCGGCCCAATGGTTAATATCCATCGTGGAGATACCGGGCACTATTTGTTTATCGAGATAACTGAAAACTGATGCGAGTAGCCGCCCAGCCTCGCGCATTACGCGCAGTTCCTCTGCACTTTTCAGCGTTACCTTAGCCACCAATCACCTTCCTTAAATCGACATCGGCTTGCTGCATTTGGTCACGCATAATTTCAGAGAAGGTCATACTCGGATTGGCCTCCGCGAGCATCCCTACTTTTATCCAATATTCAGCCTGGGCATTGATGGAACGCACCATCACCGAACTAGCCTTGCGCACGTCTTCGTGTAGCTGATCATTAATTTTCACGATCCCCATAGCGCCCTCTCAAAACATACAAAACGAATATGAAACATATACGAATCATATATTATCAAACATTGAGCGACAAGCTTCCCGGCCATTAGCGCAGCAGGCCACACCAATGCATAGCGCTTGGTTAGCCGAGTTCGAAGATATCAGGATCTGAAAAAACTAACGGAAGTGTGATTTGGCCGCACGACAAACCAGCTAGCCAGCACCAAGCAACCAAACAGGGTATAAACCAAGATAAATACCCATTCAGGCATAGTGAAATAGAGCAGGCTCTGCAACCAGTATTGAATAAAAGAGCCCGTATAAGTGCCCGCCCCAGCCTTGGCCCGTAGCGCCATTTCCCACGTGGTTAATGGGCAAACGATCCCAAACCACGCCTGCACGACCACATAACCAATGGCACATAAATGAATGACCCGGAATGTTCGATGCCGCACCCACTGCCATCGCAGAAAATACCCTGCGTAGATGGCTAGCAGGCCGACAACAACAAAGGCCACAAACAAAACGTGGAGAATTAAAATCAAATCTGCCAAGCGTAATAGTAGCGTTTGTTGAGACATAGTAATCTACGTGATCCTCACCTTACCCCAGGGCTTGAAGCGCACTGCGCAAATGCTGGGTTAGATGGTCGGGGTGGACATTAGTCAACGACACAGTATCACACTGCTGGAAATGACAAAACTGGGTGATGGCATCCACAAAATCCGTTACGACGAGCCCCTCATCAAACGTATGTGGTTCGAAATGTAAGAACCTGATCTCTAAATGACGGCTTTTTCGATGGGCTTTACAATCCATACGCCCAATAAAGGCGTCGCGATAAAGTAGCGGCAGGCAAAAATAGCCATACTGACGTTTGGCTTCAGGCACATAACATTCCAATTGATAATCATATTGAAAAAGCGCCTTAAGCCGTTCGCGCTGAATAACACTATTATCGAACGGGGAAAGAATCAGCAGCCGATTTTTCAATCTAGGCAACGGGCGTTCAAGCGCCCCTGCTTCCACTATAAAAACCTCACCACTGCTTACTTTTACGCTTTCTAACGTTCCCTGCGCCAACCGTTCGTTTACCAGATTTTTCACTGCATTGCGCAGCTCAGAGCTACGCCGTAGATAGGTAAAACCTTTGAGTGATGCAAACCCATGACAGCGTAATTGCTGGTCGACCATGTGCGTCGCAAACGCTGCCACGCTGGGCATTTGCGTATTGATATGAGATGGAAGTACCCGCTCGGTTAGATCGTAGGTTTTTTGAAAACCTTCGCGGTCGCTGACCATAAGGTCGCCCTGCATATACAGCTGTTCCAGCGCCTTTTTGGCAGGTTTCCAGTCCCACCAGCCTGAGCGTTTCGTCGTCGTGTTTTCCAGGTCTCGAGAGCGCAGCGGGCCATCTGATTCTATGCGAGCCAATAGCTCACTCATTAGCTTTTTGTCAGGGTTTCTGAACCAGTGCGTTTGGCCACTTTTGATGGTGTGTTTGTAGGGTAACGAAAAGCGAAAATCGTCGATGGGTAAAAAAGCAGCCGCATGGGCCCAATATTCAAAGATGTCTCTATTGATCAACAACTGATGAATCATATCTGGTTTGAACCCAGGCACTCGCGAGTGAACCACATGGTGATGGGCTCGCTCGACCACGGATATGGTGTCGATCTGAACATAACCCAGGTGATTAATTGCGGAACGGGTTCCAGCCAAACCGCGCCCGAACGGCTGAACTTGCAGCAATCCTTGCGCAGCCAGGGCAACGCGACGTAGGCGCGCCAGCGCTTGCGGACGTTCAATTTCAATCATCGTCGTACTTGCCTCAACGCTCGCCATAAACTGCGCGAAAGACAAGCGCCTGACGACCGTACTAAATGTATTTAATGCGTTCTACTCAACAGCTACACACCGAGAAGAGGCAAATGCTTAAGCCTGTGATACTTCAGTGCCAACTCGATGCAATGCCCTAATGGGGATTGCTCAATATTCATGCCCAAAGGGATCACAATAGCGCGCTTGCCTTCATACTCAAATTCACTGGGATATCTCTCTTTGAACGTTTCAATCAAACGCGTTTGGCAGTGAAAAAATACCTTAATCGCATCTGGGTCTTTCGCTTTCCAATCGATGCGAATGGTCGTGCCTCCTTTGACAAGGTAACTCGCCTCTCCCCATTTGAGCACTTCTTCAACTTCGCCCAACGCATCTTCAGCCGCTCTTGTCAGAATAAGTTGCCGCACACGCTCAAGCTGTCGCCGAGCGCTTATCGGATAGGTTTCAAACTTAGCCTGAACAGCTGGACTCATGATGATCTTTCCAAGAAATTAACGACATTTAGTATAAACGTTTATTTATTAACTCAATTGGCTATGCTCAATGGTTCAAATATCATGCGGCCCGCGTTGCCATAAATTGACCATTGCCGACTGGCACAGTGCACGTGGCGAAATCTGGGTCTGCCGACACCAGTTCTATAAAAGCCGCCATTTCATCAGCATGGGAAGTGGCATTATCCACCACCAGAAGCCCACCACCTCTCAAGACCCGCTTAATATGCGGCCACCACGGCACATACTCAGAACGATTAGAGTCAAGAAAGAGCAGATCGAACGAAGAATCCTCCACGCTTTCCAGCAACTTGCCAGCTTCACATTGCAGCGATGTAATGTAGTTAGAAAGACCCGAGCGCTCAAAATTCTTGGCTGCCAGATCGAACTTGTATTCGGCAAGTTCTACTGTCGTGACGTGCCCACCAATCTTTTGAGCTGCCTGGGCAAACCACAAGGTGGAATAGCCATTAGAGGTACCAATCTCCAGCACTCTTTTTGCGTCCGTGGCTTGGGTAAGTACTGAAAGAAACTCCCCCGTATCACGAGTGATATTCAACATACGACGCAGACGATCAGCAATGGCAGCATCGTTTTCCTGGCCAAATTGCTCTAACTCAGTTAGCAACTCGCGTAATGATTCGACCACACTTACCCCCTTAGCAATCTAAACAGCTTTAAAACGAGAGCCGACTGATCAGGCTCAGAAGGTGGTAAAACATCATGCCCACCTAACTTAGAAACCTAACGTTTTTAGCTTAACGCACATAATGCACTTCGCCAGATTGATCGAAAGCTCACCGATGACGTTGACGCAGCGAAGACAACAGTATTCTAGTAACTCGCCTGGTTAGCTATTCCCAAGCATGTATGCACGGAGCTGCCGCTCCTCTCGCATAACATGAAGGACCAGAATCTGTTTCTCATCCTCACGATAAAAAATGCGACAGGGTGGAACCACTATCTCCCTGTATACCGAATTGGGGAGCTCAGGAGGAATCCGTCCGGATTGGGGGAAGTTTTCCAAACGCTCGGTCTTATCGAAAACGTTTTGGACCAGATGGCTTGCGGCAGCAGGATTATCCAGAGCAATGTACTCAGCGATGGCATCCAGTTCTTGAAGAGCAGGCTCTGTCCAAATTACTTCAGCCATTTACTCATTTTCTCCCTGGCCTCACGTTGGCTGTACGTTCTTCCCTCAAGTACAGCGCGCTCTCCCCGCGAAAGCCCCTCAAGCAGCTCTAGTCGGCGCTGCATAAACTCGAAATCTTGCACATCGACAAGGTATGCGGATGGCTTGCCATGTTCAGTGATCAGTACCGGCTCTTTCGAAAGATGCAGGTCTGCCAAGATTTTTGTGGCTTGGCGCTTAAGATTTGTAACAAGTTCAACTTTCATGGGCTCACCCTGATCCAGACCAAAGTGACACTATAGTATCACTTTGCTAGCGCAGCAATCACAGCTAACGCCCGCCATAAACGGCCAGTGAGACGATGTCCAGCGACCGAAGGGTGCGAATTTGATGGCTTGGTTAGGCATCTTTATCCAGGGTAACTCCGTAAGTGCGAAGCGCGGACTGAACTTGAGACTCTTCAGTAGCCTCTGAGGGATAAAGCCGGTAGCTAGGCGCAACTATTGGCTCTACAGCGCTAGCTCTTACAACGAAGACACTGTGTATTGGATAGCGATCGCCAGCCATCGGGAGAAGTGGACCAACCCAGCGAGAATACTCCGGTTCTGACGGCTTCAGTTCAGTTGCCATGCCAATGATCTTGAAGCCTTTTTGGACAAAAACATCAACAAAACTAAGGCAAACCTTCTGATTTGTCCTGACATTCTTCGCTGAGCGAGGTGAGGCAATATTTGCGATCACTATATTCTCGCCATCCGCCACAGCAAAGACTTCCTTGGGCGACACATTCGGCTGCCCGTTTTCGTCACTTGTGGCTAACCAACAGAGCACGCTTCGCTCTACAGATTCACGAACTTCGGTAGTCATTAGGTCTGACACGGTCTTTTCCTCGAATGCCTAACAGGTGCTAGACGGCACGCTTTATCATTGAGTGAACGTGCTGACACTTTCTAAAACCACCAACCGCCTATTACGCAGGCCGCTTAGCCAGCAGTGCCCAAACACCCGCTGAAGAAAGTAGCGTTCCGCCCACAATATTGAAACGGCGCTGGGCGCGGCGTGAGGCAAGCATTTTGCGCACGGATGAGGCAAACACCGCGTAAAGCGTGGCATTGAGTGTCGCTAACACCACAAAGGTGACCGCCAAAATCCACAACTGCTGCCCCGCATTAGCACCAGGGCTAACAAATTGCGGCAAAAAGGCGACGAAGAAGATGATGCCCTTGGGGTTCAGTGCCGTTACCAAATAGGTATTGGTGAACAGCTTCCAACGCGCCCCTGATACCGCAGGTGTTACCGGCTGAACTGACGATATCCCGGCACGCAACAGCTTTATCCCCATATAGAGCAGATATAAACCGCCGATCCATTTGATAACGGTGAACCAAAACGCCGAAGCGGCCAAAACAGCTCCCAAGCCAAGTAGCGAAAAAACCAGCGCCGTGGAATCGCCCAGGGCAACCGCGGCGACAAGTGGAATATTAGCGCGTCGACCTTGGGCGATGGAGTAGCTGACAACCGTCAAAATCGTCGGCCCAGGAATAGCGAGCAAGGCCACGGATGCAAGCGCAAAGGCAAACCAAATTTCGATAGACATCGGGACAGCACCTTAGACGTGATAATGGCTAAGTTAGCATAAGCCGCAATAGGCTGGAGTCCCCCATTAGTCCCCCTGAGCCCCTCATTACTTTGACGATATGAGCGCCCCTGATGGTCGTTCTCACACTATTTTTAACTAAATAAACACAAAACGTTGACGAAATATAAAAATGTAGATATTTTTTAAGCGTAGGTTCTCTGTTTGATTCAGTTCTTTTTCACCCTTTTGCTAAAGAGAGGCGTCCAATGAACGCTCCAGCCACTATCCCCGCACAGCAGCATCATGGTTTCACCCTTGGCCGCTCACCGCAGTCGGACCGTTTACTGCAACTGAGCTTCCCTAAGGAAACAGTGAAAGCGTTTCTTGACGCCGTGTCGGAATGGCCGGTTCAGGCACTGGAATATAAGTCTTTCCTGCGTTTTCGAGTGGCCAAGATTCTTGATGACCTGTGTAAGAACACCCTTCAGCCGGTGTTGATTGAGACCATGGTGGATCGGGATACCGGGGCATTTCTGGTGACACCAGAGGGGCTGGATCAGGTTGAGCAAGCTGATGATATGGTGATATTTGCCACGGCAGTGGCTCACCTGATGGGGCGCTCTAACTACGACGCTATGAGCGGCCAGTACTATGCGCGTTTTGTGGTCAAGAACGTCGATAACTCAGACAGTTACCTACGTCAGCCACACCGCGTGATGGAGCTGCATAACGACGGTACGTTCGTGGAGCAGGACACCGACTACGTGTTGATGATGAAAGTTGACGAACAGAACATGCAAGGCGGCAACTCGTTACTGTTGCACCTTGATGACTGGGAAGGGTTAGACAGTTTCTACTCTCACCCACTGGCGCGTCGTAACATGCGCTGGACCGCGCCACCGAGCAAGAATGTTGATCGCGATATCTACCACCCCGTGTTCGATGTGGACACCGAGGGTCGCCCGATCATGGCCTACATTGACCAGTTCGTTCAGCCGAAGGACTTTGAAGAAGGCAATTGGCTAGCTGATCTGTCTGATTCGCTGGAAGGTAGCCAACATCAGCTATCGGTTCCGGTCGCTACTGGCAGCTTCCTTTTGATTAACAATCACTTCTGGCTACATGGGCGCGATCGCTTCACCCCGCACCCTGACCTGCGTCGTGAGTTGATGCGTCAGCGTGGCTATTTCACCCATGCCAAAACACTACGTCAGCCGCGTCAGGTATAATCATTTAGAATAAGCTGGCCACCGCCATGACGGTGGCCATTTTCCCTTGGCTACCGAGACGCCTATGTACGACTACATTATTATCGGGGGCGGCATTCTTGGGCTGTCGACTGCCATGCAGCTGATCCGCGCCTATCCTGACAAGAAGATGCTGCTGGTTGAGAAAGAGGATGGCCCTGCCCGCCATCAAACAGGCCACAACAGTGGCGTGATTCATGCAGGAGTTTACTACACGCCAGGCAGTTTAAAGGCGCGTTTTTGTTTAGAGGGTAACCTCGCCACCAAGGCGTTTTGTGACGAACATAGCATTGCCTACGACGAATGCGGCAAGCTGCTGGTCGCCACGAATGACCTCGAACTCCAGCGTATGAAAGCACTATGGGAGCGTACAGAGGCTAATGGCTTGGAACGGTATTGGCTGACGGCAGAAGAACTGCAAGAACGTGAGCCTAACATCACCGGCGTCGGTGGTATCTTTGTTCCTTCCAGCGGTATCGTCAATTACGCTGAAGTGGCTGCCGCCATGGGCCGCGAATTTGAAGCCGCTGGCGGTGAAATCCGCTACACCACGTCAGTCACCGGCTTAAGTGAGCTCCCCAATGAGGTGGTGGTATCTACCAGCCAGGGGGATTTCTCTACCCGCTACATGGTGTCCTGCTCTGGCCTGATGGCAGACCGCGTGGTACGTATGCTGGGTATCGAGCCAGACTTTACGATCTGTCCGTTCCGCGGCGAGTACTTCCGACTGCCTGCACAGCACAATCAAATTGTTAATCACCTGATCTACCCGATTCCAGACCCTTCGATGCCGTTTCTTGGTGTTCACCTGACACGCATGATCGACGGCAGCGTGACGGTCGGCCCTAACGCTGTGCTGGCTTGGAAACGTGAAGGCTACCGAAAAACCGATGTGTCGCTATCCGACACGCTAGCCATGCTGCGCCACCGCGGCATCCGCCAGGTGCTGAAAGACAACCTGCGTCCTGGGCTTTCCGAGTTTAAGAACTCAATCTATAAAAAAGGCTACCTGCAGCAAGTGCGTAAGTACTGCCCAAGCTTAACGCTTGCTGATCTTGAGCCTTACCCGGCTGGCGTGCGTGCCCAAGCGGTGTCCAACGATGGCAAGCTGGTCGACGACTTCCTGTTCGTCAACACGCCACGTACTGTCAACGTGTGTAACGCACCCTCGCCTGCGGCGACGTCTGCCATTCCCATTGGCGCGTATATCGTAGAGAAAGTTAAACAGCAGGTTGGCGATAGCGCTGTTGTAGTGAGCTAAGAGCACACCAAGCTGATTAGTAACAAGCCTATTTCGGGCGCATAGTCTGCGTCCGAAATAGGCTTAAGCGGTTACTTAACCAGCGCCGCGTAACGCCATCAGCATTGCCTGCATCATAAGAGAAGAGTCCTTCCTAAGCGGCACCGGCTGCCCCATTGCCATAAATCCAGACGACCGATACAAATCAACTGCCGCCTCATTACTGATTGTAACGTCAAGCGCGAGACGCTCACACTCTTTATCTATCGCCCAGGTTTTAATTTTACCCAGAAGCGCCTTGGCGATGCCTTGCCCTCTTGCCGCAGGCGAAACCCACATTTGGTAGATGTGAGCGGTTTCCACCTCTGGTGCATGTATCACTCCCCAAGCAAGCCCCATCGCCCGGCCACCCTGCTCGGCCACTAACGGAAAAGCCACAAGCCCCCGCGCGCTAAGATCTAAGCGCACCCGCCAATCAGCATCCGACAATACAGATTCCTGCTCGTAAGTAGCGCCAAATGAGTCAGGGGAATCCTTGAGTGATTCCAGCCTAACGGACTTATACAGCGCCCAATCTTCTGGGGTTACTAGTTTGATGTTGAAATTTTTCATTTAAGGGATGGGCTGCATGGTGTGTGGGTGCTTAGGGAATGAAGGCAGCAAGCCAGCGTTAAGACATTAATACACAGAAACAGGCCGCCATCAAAGGCGACCCATGGCATTAAAAGGCAATAATTTGGCCATCAGCGGGGATAGACACGCGATCCTGGATCCCAACTTCTCGCACGTAATCAGACAACTCTTCACGGCTTAATGTCATATGGTTCACCGCGCCCATATGCACCGCGATGATCGCCGCATTAGGGGCTGCCTGATGCATACGCAGCGTATCTTGCTTCCCCATGATGATTGGGTCACCTGAGAAGCCTGTGATCTCTGCGGCGCCGGCATTCACGACAATCACCTCGGGATTATAACGCGCCAGCGTCTGCTCAACTTCATCGCGCCAGATGGTGTCACCCACCAAGTAGGTAGTTTTGTGCTCGGGGGCTTCGAAAACCACCCCCATCACCTCACCGAGCAATTGGGCCAGTTCAGGAACTGCATAGAGGGTGTCAGAGCCGTGTTGGCCGCCCGTTTTATGCAGTGTCACTCCACCAAATTCAACTTTACCGTCCAAAATGCGCACATCATTGAATCCCTGAGAGCGTATCAGCTCAGCATCGGTGGCATTCTGTGTAAATAGCGGCAGGTCTTTGGGCAACAGCTGCTGGGCAGCATCGTCCCAGTGATCGAGGTGTGTGTGAGTAACGATAATGGCATCGACACCGTCGATTATCTCCTCAACGGGCATAGGCAGCCCCTCCAGCGGGTTGCGTAACTCGCTACGGTAGGTATTTTCAAAGCCAGGATAAGTGCCCTGCTCAGCCAGCATCGGGTCCACCAAAAAGGTGGTGTCCCCATAGCTAACCTTCACTGTTGCATTGCGAATCTGCTGCAGCTTTTGCGTCGCCCCCTGAGCGTTTGAATCCGCCAAGGAGTTACCGGTAATGAGCCCTGTTGTGAGGACAGGAGAACTGGATAAGGTTTTGATAGGCATCTAATGACTTCCTTCAATACGCTGCTGGATTGGTAGACAACAGTGTAGAGAGAGGCGACCGTCAAAAAAATTGGCCTGAAAGTCAGTGTTCGAAAGTTTTGGGCCACTATGGTAAGGCTAAGTTAAGAACAGCTAAGGAATTACCCATGTCCTTACCACGCGTAGGTTTAATTCTCCATCCCCGTATCACTCCTTTTCATTTCTCGGTGCCCTATACGGTGTTCGGCATGGCCTTTCCTGATCGCTCACTCTTCGATCTGTCCATCGTTGCAGCTTGGGAAGACTCGCCAGAGAGTGATGAGGTGATGACAATAAAGCCCAACGGCGGCTTAACGCTCTTGGATAACGTGGATATAGCCGTGGTCCCTGGCTGGCATGACCTGGATGAACCGCCACCGCCTGAGCTGGCCGAGGCGCTTGTCCGCTGCCATGAACGGGGCACTCATGTGGTGGGGCTTTGTTACGGCACGTATGCACTGGCGTACGCTGGACTGCTCGACGGCAGGCGGGCATCAACTCACTGGGTCGCCGAGCAGGACTTTAGTGACCGATTCCCAAGAGTCAAGCTGGACACCAATGCGCTTTATGTGGAGGAGGATCGTTTAGTGACGTCCGCAGGCACGGCGGCAGGCCTAGATTGCTGCTTATTCCTGGTGCGCGAGTATTACGGCGCAACGATTGCCAACAAGATTGCCCGTATTATGGTGGTTCCCCCGCACCGCGAAGGTGGGCAGGCGCAGTTCATTGAGCAACCCGTTGCCATTTCCACTCAAGACGCCCATATCAATCGCTTATTGGATTATTTGAGAGAAAACCTAGTCGGCTCGCATCGCATCGATGAGCTAGCGGCTCGAACCTCCATGAGCAGACGCACCTTCACGCGCCACTTTCAAAAAGCAACCGGAATGACGGTGGTGGAGTGGCTTGTCAACGAGCGCCTACGGCGCGGGCGCGAGCTACTGGAAACCACCTCCCTGTCGGTGGAAGCGATTGCGGAACGAGTTGGCTTTCATACGGCAACGTCTTTCCGTCAACATTTTAGGCAACATCATCAAGTCAGCCCACGCGACTGGCGTAAAACTTTTGGCGGCAACTCCTGAGTTGTTTCTGGCTAGCATTGCCCCGCTCTGCCGTTAACCGCGTTCATAAATTTTTGGGTTAACTGACAAGAGCCACCTTCAAGTCTCGTCGCGTTTTCAGCGCTATCCCATGGATTCGTCAAACGACGGTTTAGGCCAAGCCGTCGTTATCGGCCAGAAGCGGTCTTTTAGGTATCACTGATGTAGCGATTTATAACGCCCGCATTACGGGCTGGTTTGTAGTGGCAGCGCAAAACCAGTCCCGGTACACGCGATTTAAAGGTTGTCAGAAAGGAACCTGACAAAGTGCATTTCGAGGCCGTTGCAGCGGCCCTTCAATCGTAGCCGATAGCGTATCAAGCGCGCATAACCGTGTTCCAATCTATACTGTGGCCAGCCGCTTCGAGCTCACGCGCAAGTGCCTCTTCCAGCTACCGTTGCTGTCCATCGTCTCCAACACAACTGTTGTCAACGCACTGAATCAAGAATAGTTAAAACACTAGGCAAGCGCCGGTACGACAACGCATACGCCGCACCTCGCTTAGTGAACGCGCAAACCTTCCGTCTGATAAAGCAGATTGACTTCTACCACCCGTCCTTCTAAAAGGTGGCAATACTGACGAGTCTTGCCCGCTTCCTGGCGCGATCGCACCTCGCCGCCTTCCTGCTCACAGTAATTGACGGCAACCTGCTGCGCCTGGTTAGCACCATCAGTAGTACCTAGGGTCGAACATCCCGCCAGTGCCATCCCTATCAAAATCAACATGCCATAACGAGCCATGTGCTTCTCCCTTTGCATTGTTACGTTGAACAGTGATTCGTTGAACAGTGATTATTAGCAGCGCAAAACCCGCTGATATTCATTCATTATAGTCAACGTTCGGACTTTCTTGGCATGGCAGCCAGAAATGATGACCTGCTTCTAATATGTCGAAAGTCAGGTTGAATACGCTATCCCCCTGCCACCATCAAGGCGCTGCCAGCGCGTGACCGATTGGGTACGTTGATCACTTTTGTGATCCAATCCCCCGTTCTTGCCAGCGCGTTTAAATCAATGCCTGACTCGATTCCCAAACCCTCAAGCATATACACCACATCTTCGCTTGGCACATTGCCAGAAGCTCCTTTGGCATAGGGGCAGCCCCCCAAACCGGCGACGGAACTATCAATAACGCTTAGGCCCTCTTCCAGCATCGCATAGAGATTCGCAAGTGCTTGGCCGTAGGTATCATGACAGTGGGCGGCCAGGTTATTTATTGGCACCTGAGCGGCAACAGCCGCCAACATATGTTTGGCTTTTGATGGCGTTCCGGTGCCGATCGTATCGCCCAGTGATACCTCATAGCAGCCCATCTGGTATAGCGCCTTGGCAACTCGCGCCACCTGTAAAGGCGCGATCTCCCCCTCATAAGGGCAGCCAAGCACGCAGGAAATATATCCCCGTACACGTAGCCCGGCCTGGCGCGCATGCTCTACCACCTGCTCAAAACGCTCGAGCGACTCGGCGATAGAGCAGTTTATGTTCTTGTGAGAAAAGGCTTCACTTGCTGCGCCAAATACGGCGACTTCGTCAACATCGCACTCAATCGCTGCTTCAAGGCCTTTCAGATTAGGTGTCAAGGCTGAATAGACAACGCCAGGGCGTCGCTCAACGCCCTGCATTATTTCCCGATGGTCGGCCATTTGCGACACCCAGCTAGGCGACACAAAGCTCGCCGCCTCGATATTTGCACAACCCGCCTCCACCAGGCGCTTGATAAACGCAAGCTTCAGGTGAGTAGGCACAAACGCCTGTTCATTTTGCAAACCGTCGCGCGGACCGACCTCGACCAGGCGCACAGAGGATGGCAAGGCCATGTTGTCTCCTTAGCCGTTACGCAGCTGTTCAAGCAGTTGCTGGGCGATATCCACACGCACCTTACCGCCATCCACAAGCAGCGCTGCGATACGATCAACTTCATCGTTCTCGGCCCCGGCCATTACCGCAATATTTTTAGCATGCAGTGCCATATGGCCCTTCTGAATGCCGGTGGTCGCCAGCGCCTTAATGGCGGCAAAATTCTGCGCCAAACCCACCGCGACAATAATACGTGCCAAGCGATCCGCTGTTTTAACGCCCAGAATATCAAGACAGTGCCGAGCACTAGGGTGCGATCGAGTAGCGCCGCCTACCAAGCCTACCGGCATAGGCATTTCTAAGGTACCAGTCAGGTTCCCTTCACTATCGGCTTCCCAATGTGTCAAGGAACGGTAACGCCCCGTGCGAGCGGCGTAGGCATGAGCACCCGCTTCTACCGCGCGGGTATCGTTGCCCGTTGACAGCACGACAGCGCTAACTCCATTCATGATGCCTTTGTTGTGGGTAGCTGCCCGGTAAGGGTCCTGGTCTGCGAAGCGATACGCGTTGAGCATACCGTCACGTACCGACTCCCCGCCAAGATCTTCAAGTTTCCAGGTAGCACGTGCGCGAGCAATACGCCGATCAGCGAGGTTGGACAGAATACGCAGACAGCTGCGACCACCGCTCCACTCCGCTAGAGAAGGCGCGACAGCTTCCGCCATCGAGTTGACAGCATTGGCACCCATGGCGTCACGCACATCCACCAGCAGATGAACGATCAGCATGTTGTTGAGAACGCGCACTTCCAGGTCACGGAAACCCCCACCGTGCTGGAGCAGTACTGGGTCGGTTGCATCACAAATGCTTTTTACCTGTTCGAATTCGGAAAGCAGCCGAAGGCGTGCAAACTCGGGGTTAGGCACATCCAGCAACTGTACCTGCGCAATCATGATGGGTTCTGACGTATCGGTATGAAACCCGCCCAATGCGCGACACTGCCTGGCCGCATTACACACGGCGGCGACCACGGAAGACTCTTCGGTCGCCATGGGTACCAGCTGTTCCTCGTCATCAATAATCAAATTGGTGGCAACGCCGATTGGCAGGTTCAGCGTACCAATGACGTTTTCGATCATGGCATCGGCAGTGGCCGACGAGATATTGCCCGTATCAGAGAAATGCGTGCGAACCTCGCTGCCGAGCTCAGCTATTTCGATGACTTTCTCAAGCCGCTCGCTGGGAGTAAGCTGATAAAAACCAGGAATGCGGGATGTGCTGTGTGCCATGAATAATGCCTCTGATCAATTGAGGTTGAATAAGTAAATGTGCCTGACGTGTACGATTTACCAAGAGTCAGCATATGCGTCAGGCATGGATCCAAACGGATTAAGCGATTAGCCCTAAAAGCCACGGTGCGGCATAAAGCGTCATGAACTGCACGCCATAGTTGACGCCCCAACGGTTGAGTAGACCTGCCATCAGTGCCAGCACCATCACGCCCAAAATGCCCATTACTCCGGCATCCATATAGGCAAGCAGCATGACCAGCGAGAAGAACATCGCCAGGAACGCTTCGTGAGGAATGTGCTTGAACACAAAGATGCAGATACGCCGCGCGTACCGAACCGCAATCGGGTAGGTAATCAGCAAAGCGACACCGGCACCCAAAATGCTTGCGATGGTAATTTCAGAAAAACTCATCAAGTGGTGAGCATTCTGCTCGAGCGTCAGTACCGGCGGTGCGTTGAAGAAGGCGTTGCCCGGGCCAATCGCCATCGGGCTCATCGGTATGCCTAGTGCCGCTAAGGGAATCAAGATGCCCGCGATGTAAGAGGCGTTGGTGACGGCATCCATTGAAGATAGCGCGCGACTAGCCTTATTGACCGTACCTTTCACCCAGCTCGACATTACTTCGCCCAGAAAGATCGTGATGCCGACTGGGCTCATGAAGAATGTGACCGAACCCAGGACAGAGCTAGCTGCGGCCGAGGCGGTTTCCTGACGCGTCAGAATGCGAAACGGATTGGGTAGCTGCCCTTTCTCATCGTTACCGTAGATCTGGATCTGCTTAGGCTCAGACTCCGCCATTTTATGGCGCTCACTGTTGACCGTGAGCTGTGCCAGATTAAACATCATCGGGCCAATGGTGATGCCCAAGAAGAACGAGATGAATACAGTCTGCCCTTCTGGAATGACGCCCATCCCCCAATACAGGTGCCGCAAGCCCTGAATCAATGCAGCCAGTAGCACAATACTGATCAGGCTGATGACTTTCTCCTTGCTCATCAGAGCAAGAAATACGGCCCCGCCAAAGAATATCTGGCTGGCATACTGGCCAAGCAAATCGGCTAGGGGTGTCAATAGAAAAGCCAGAAACAGACTAATGGGGATCGCCACCAGCGTACCGATGACCGAACCGGACGCCATTTTACGAATCGCCAGGGTGGCATGACCTTCACGCTTCAAGATCAGTGCGTGCTCAACCATAGGTGCCGACATCACCCCTCCCGGTATACCGGCTACCGAAACGGGAATGGAGTCGGTCAGCTTCTTAGCAACAATGGCCGCCATAAAGAAAGCCAGCACCACGGGAAGCGGTATGCCCGCGACCACCAGAGCCAGCGTTACCGGAGCCAGTACGGCGGTTTCATCGGTACCCGGTGCAACACCAATCGCGGTATAAACGATGACGGCAATGATCGCAGCCGCCAACATTTGAAGTAATAAGACGGGATCCATGACTACTTATCCTCACCGGTTTGCAGCTGCCGTTTAGGGCGAAACAGCAGCGCATTGATGAAGAAGCCCAGAATAGCGCCGCTCAACCCAAGAATAAGAGGAAGCGGAGGCTGCGCTGGAGCAAGCAGATAGCCGCCTAGTGTTAACGGCGTCGAAATATACAGTGACAGCAGAAGATCTCTCCCACTCACCGAGTCATCCCACACATTGAGAAACCGATTCTTCTGTTCAGACATAGCGTGTCTCCTTGAATTTATTATGGATGTGTCTTTTTTAATGGAGCACATGATGGGTAAACTTGCTGAGTACTGATAGGTACAGTTGGCGAGATTGCACGAAGTACTGTACCCATCAAAAGGCAGGTACACTGATTTCACCGGGCTTAACCCGTTTTGCGGAAGATACGGATCATGTCGAAATCCAGGCACGTGGCCGACACCATTCTCAAGGCTATCAACGAAGGCCGCCTTGCCCCAGGGGCTAGGCTCGCTTCTATACGCGAAGCTGCCCGGCAGCATGGAGTGTCAAAAAACACCATTGTGGATGCTTATGATCAGTTGATTGCGCTGGGCAGGTTGCGCGCCCGCCAAGGGGCAGGCTTTTTTGTTACGCAGCCACCCGCGCTTGAAGCGCGGGAAAAGACCTACGAGCTAAAGGAAGCCGTCGATAGCGTCTCGCTTCTGAGGGAGCAGTTGGTAGGTAACTTTCAGGTACGGGTAGGCGACGGCCGAGCGCCCGCCAGCTGGATGGGCGGCGCGGCGCTTGCGCGGCAAGCCAAGCGATTAACGTCTATCGGCAATGATGATATCGAGTACGGTGCTCCTCAAGGGTATCTCCCACTGCGTGAAACGATTGCCAGGGTACTGGCCGGACGCTCCATTCACGCTTCTCATGAACAGGTATTGCTGACCTTCGGCGCCAATCATGCCTTCGATCTGATTATTCGCCACCTAATCGCCCCGGGCGACCGCGTCCTGGTGGAAACGCCCGGCTATTACCCGCTGTTTGGCAAGCTGCGCCTGGCCAAGGCCAAGCTGATTGGCGTTTCGCGCAGCCACGATGGGCTGGACCTAGATGACCTGGAGCGCAAGATTATTCAATATCGCCCCAATGTTTTCTTTCTCCAGCCTAATGCCCATAACCCGACGGGCTCTACCCTTTCACTTAACCAGCTGTATCGGCTACTGACACTCGCAGAACGCTACAACCTGATTCTGGTAGAAGACGACGCCTTCGCAGATCTACTCCACCGAGGAAGCGCTCACTTGGCAGCACTGGATGACCTGAGTCGCGTGATTTACGTCGGTACGTTTTCCAAGACGCTTTCCACCGGCATTCGCTCGGGTTACTTGGCGGCCAACCCTGGGCTGGTTAATGCACTTACCGATATCAAAATGGTGACTGTCGTTAACAGCTCCACCTTCAGCGAGCGCCTGATTCACGACATGATTGCCCACGGCCGTTACCGCCGTCACCTGGTACAGCTTCGCGAACGTATTACCAAGGCCAGTGCCAGTACCATTACTGCATTGAAAGAAGTGGGACTTGAGAATATAGAGGGGCCTGGTGAAGGTTATTACTTATGGGCGCGCCTGCCGAATAATATCGACGCGATGCAACTTGCCAAAATAGCCTCGGACGAAGGTATTTTCATCGCGCCCGGCAGTATCTTTTCACTACGCCCTAATGGGCCGGATGCATCGTCTATGCGTATGCATATTGCCTATGCCAATGATCATCGGTTTTTGGGGTTTCTTGAGCGTTTTTTGGGGTAGGGTTGGGCTCCTGGCAAGTCCAAAACTATAAGCAAACATATAAATCTAAAAGATTTTATATGCAAACTCGAAAAGTATACCGTTGCGTATACCAGTGCCCCTAGGTGCAACCCGCTAAAAGAAAAGCTTATCATTGGATAATATCAATCACTGCTAATTCTGTTTGGAGCATATATGGGCTGCTTACGGCCATAAGCAGTCTTTTAGTTAGTGCTGATATAAAGACATCAACACGCTCAGCGTTGCGGTGTAGGCGAAGCCGCAAGGAAAAATCCATCGCCGTGCTTGGTCATGTTAGCCAATTTACAGTTGAAAGACTGAGCCAACTCGCTTGTACCCGAGCTTTTCATAATAATGGTCTTCATCTGAGAACACGTAAACGTCCTAATTTGGATGTGCCTGCTTAAGCTTCAAATTCTTGCGTCTCTTGGCACCACTTTCGCTTGCGATGCCTGAACCTTGCTTTTGATTACCCAACCAAGTCCACCTCGACCAAGCAGCAAGAACGGCGTAACCAGCGTAGCTATTGCGCTGATCGTATCTAATAGGTCTTTCTCTATAGGACAGGTGACGCCATTATTTCCTCGTTTCTCGATCTGCCTAACGTCAGGGTTCACAGGCGCGCGATAGCGCGTCCGCCTGCAGCCACTTGCTCGCCTGTGTGCATCATCCCATCATCGACAACAGCTTGAGTAGGTGCCCTACAAACGGAAGGTTCACAGTATTCATCGCTTTCTTAATCCAGGGGGGAGCAATGGCTCCTCGCAGGCGTTTCGTGAATTCTCTTTCAAGATCCCTGGTTGGCCTCGCAGTATCCGTAGCAACCGCATCAACGGAATCAAATAGAGCACGAAGTGTGTATGTAATGTAGTCCTCATCTGAGCCATGCCAATGAGCGCGAGGCTCAGCCAGAGAGTAAATCAGGCTATTGCGCTTCTCCTTGATGCATGAAAATGCAGAGTGGGGCATGATAAACAGGCACGGAAGCGAAGTACGAGGAATGTGGAGATACTCCACCCAGCGTGCTGTCTTTCGAATGAGGTCGATTGACGCTTCATCTTCGTTTGATGGACTATCGCTGTGGAGGATGAGGATATCTGGCCCCGACTCCACATCCAGCCAGGCAAGCTGTGCCTGTGTGTAGGCCTGAAGTGTCGACTCCAGTCCTGTAGTTTTGGCATTGAGAATAAGGGCTATATACTTGTAAGGTCTTGGTTTATTCTCGTTGGTCCATTTTCGGAACGACTCGAACACAGCGTCTTGTGACCACTGCAATAGTTCTTTGTGAGACGGCCCGCCGCCACCTTCTTCTTGCTTCATCACAAGAGGGCCGATAATAGACTTTGCCTCACCGCACCATGTTGTTCCTGCAACCGATGAATTCAAAACTAACATTGGAATCACCCTTTCTGGTGGCGAATAGCGTGTTAGACGGCACGTTCTATCATTGGATCAACTTGCCGGCACGTTTTTGAAAAATGCAGCCAACCAAGGCTCTCGCGAGCCCTTTAAACCACAAACCTACTAACTGAATCTACGCTATATATCCAAAATTCGCATTCCTGCAGTTTCCTGCATGTTAGCTTTGGGTCGACCACCGAGTTTAAATTAACCTTAGCACATGACGAGCGTGAATTGAGCCATCCTTTGACCTCCACCCGATGGAGGAACCGGTGATTTTCAACCCAGTTGTCCAAATGGCTGCGCTTAAGCAGCCTGTTGATTACGCTCGATTTCGTGCATTTTTCCCGGGTTAAGCGAGACTGGGCCGGTGACTTCCCAGTTTCGAGTGTGGCCCGACCAGCGTTGCGGATGTCGCTGCTTCGCACGTTGGTATACCGCGTTCCGGCGTTCCAGGCGCTCTTGGTCTACGCCGCGATGACGGTCCGCTGGCGTGACATACTGGATGCCACTGTGCAGGTGCTGTTCGTTGTAAGCCCGCTCGAACGCTAGCATCCATTCTCGTACCGCGCCCAGCGATGCGAAGCCCTTGGTGGGCCACGCTGGACAGTATTTGACGGTACGGAACAGCGCTTCCGAGTAAGGGTTATCATTGCTTACTCTCGGCCGACTGTAAGACATCAACATGCCCAGCTCTGTTAGCCTCGCTTTGAGCGTATAGGAGGTCATCGGTGCTCCGTTATCAGAGTGCAGTACTGGCGGCTGATGCCAGCAACCTTCTCGCAGCAAGGCACGTTCCAAAAGCTGTTTAGCCAACTCGCCCGATTCCGTGTCGTGGACTTCCCAAGCAATGATTTTGCGGCTGTAGATATCCATGATCAGGTAAAGATACCAGTGCTGACCTCGCACAACGGAGGCACAATAACTGATGTCCCAGCTCCAGACCTGGTTTGGCCCTGTAGCCGTAAAGCTAGTCGGCTCGGGGACTGAACGACGTGGTTTCATACGGCCACGATGGTGCTGCTGATGATGCTTTTTCAAGACCCGATAAAACGACGATTCGGAGGCCAGATAGACGCCTTCGTCGGCCAATAAAGGAACGATTTGAGACGGCGGCAAGCTCTGATACTCGGGGCGATGGCACGTGTTCAAAATGGCTTGCTCTTCCTCATGCGTCAGCTGATGCGGCTGCCTGTGTTGCCCTGCATGTGGACGCTGATCCTCGACAATAGCGCCGCGCTCAGATCGCCACCGCTTCAGTGTGCGTTCGCTTATGCCGATCACGGCAGCCGCTTGATAACGGGACGCGCCACCCATAACCGCTTCGTCAAATAGCGCGATGAGCCTTGCACGTTCCTTTAGAGGCGTTAGTCGTCCTCGCCGCTGTCCGGATCCTCGCCGTACAAGGCTTCGAGCTTTTTTGAAAGCACCAGCAACGACGTTGTTTCTGCCAGCACCTTGTCTTTGCGCCGTACTTCCGCTTTGAGCTGCTTGATGGTCTTTCGGTCTTCTTTGCGCTGTTTCTGCGCTGCTTTTGCCTGCTCTTCTTGCCGACCAGCTCCTTCGAGACAAGCGGCTTTCCATTGCTGGATTTGCTCGGGATAAAGGCCTTTTTCACGACAGTAAGCGCCAAGCTCTGTTTCTGACATCGTCGCGGTTTCGATGACAACGGCTAGCTTGGCGTCAGGTGACCATTCGTTGTCGCCTTGGGTGTAACCCGGCACAGGCACTCCTTTTTCTCGACACTGTTTTAACCAACTATACAGCGTCGCGTTGGAGATGCCTTCTTCCGTTGCTACCGACGCCACACTGCGATTGTGGGGCGGCAATAACTTTTTCAGGATGGCGGCTTTACGCTCTTCAGAATAACGTGGCACATGAATTCCATACCGCTCCCTCTGGACTGAGTTTAGGCGATATCGCCAACCGGACAACTAGGCTGACAGAGGGGGGAACATTCCATGAACGTTTTGACTGAAATCTCCTGTACACCTACACCTTGGAATAAAGGCCAGTTGGTTGATCAGAAAGCGCCT
Organism: Halomonas sp. KG2; assembly: GCA_030440445.1. Classification (NCBI taxonomy): domain Bacteria; kingdom Pseudomonadati; phylum Pseudomonadota; class Gammaproteobacteria; order Oceanospirillales; family Halomonadaceae; genus Halomonas; species Halomonas sp. KG2. Next base: position 2,487,121 of record CP098528.1, read on the forward strand.
CTGCGTCTTCGAGATATCTGGGCCATCCGTGTTCGTCTACAGCTTGCCAAAAAGACGAGAGACCTCGCCCTCTTCAATTTAGCCATCGATAGCAAATTACGAGGCTGCGACCTCGTCAATTTACGAGTACGGGATATAGCTCGTGGTGCGTGTATATCCCCACGAGCGATCGTGATGCAGCAAAAAACGCATCGACCTGTCCAGTTCGAAATAACCGAGCAAACGCGCATCGCTATTATTGACTGGATACAGCTGGCTCAGCTCCGAAACGAAGACTTCTTATTTCCCAGCCGAATCAATAGCGCAAAGCATCTCTCAACGCGCCAATATGCCCGTATTGTCAAAGCTTGGGTTACCGAAATAGGTCTAGATGCATCAATTTATGGCACGCACACGATGCGTCGTACGAAAGCTTCGCTGATATACCGTCGCCACGAAAAACTTGAGGGCAGTGCAACTGCTCCTGGGTCATACGAAGCCTGAAAGCACCGTCAGGTATCTAGGGATAGAGGTAGATGACGCGTTGGAAATGGCAGAACAGACAGAAGTTTGATGAGTGTAAACGACGGCCTATTTCGGGCCGTCGTTGCCCGGCCAAGAGCGGACTTTAATAACTAATTTCATGAACCAAAAATTCATGAGGTTGATGAAGGTATTTACAGCTCATGTCTCTGTTAGAAGCTCCTTCAGATTGGTGCGAACAATCGAAGCAAGTTCAGTCGGCTGCTTTTTACGCAAACGACTAATAGAATCTATTGCATAAGCTACATCGGACGGTACTGATGGCCTACCAAATGACTCCGTAAAAGGGCCATCAGTTTCGGTTAGCATCCTCTCCATAGGTATTTCCATAATTATAGGAAGATTTCGCTCGCTTGCTAACATCGTTGAGTTAACTGAAAAATAGCAACCCAGCTTAACTGCTCGCTGCACTTCTTTTTTTGTGCCTGAGAACCAGTGAAGGACAACTTTTCCTTTTCCAGCAGGCAAGAACTCCTCCACATAGTCCAGAACCAATTTAGATGTTCTTATACTATGGATGGAAAGGATCTTGTCTCCTGCTTCCGCACATCGCTTTAATACATGTCGAAAAACTCTCTTTTGAGCATCCATCGACTTGTAAAAACGTGGGCCTGCATCAAGGCCCACTTCACCAATGTATCGAGTTTCAGCGAGAAGACTATCCCAAATCGCTATTTCAGCTTCGTGCTCAGCTACTAATTGAGGATGCAACCCTAGCGCTGCACGTACGTGCTTTGTCTTCTTTGCCAACTCATTATTACGAGGCCAAGCTCGTGGTGTTGTTGTGACCGAAAGAGTGAATATCCCAGCTAATTCCGCTTGTAGAACGGCCTTCTCATGATCTGGATAAAGGTCAAGATGGCAATGGAAGTCCACTAACCCCTTTTTAGCTATATTACTTTCAACCATTATTTCGGCCTAGTTTGTACACCAGAGATGAATTGGCTGACTTCTGCAAGTCCGCGGCGATAAACATTAGCAAGTTCATCTAAATTGTCTGCTTCATCAGCGAGCGAACCAGGTTTATGAATCAATAGATTTGCAAGTTGTGGCCGTTTTTTTAACCTCTCAATCGCGTACTGAAATGACCTAATCTGCACTCCCTCTGCTTTGCGGGTATCCAGCGCTTGCGCTTCCAAATCAAGTATAGTGTATTGAGTACCATCATTTTTAGGGCCAAACGCAGATTCCAATGAGGCTCGTCGAATTATACAAGGAAGACAATAGCCACAATGTTCAATTCCAAGACCCTGCCAACGACCTTTCGTAGGAGAGGAGCACGACAATGAGTTCTCAGCTAGCTGTTTAAGTAAACTAGTGTTTTGACAGCATGAAGCCATTTCTCCCTTCGTTTTATCCCAATAAGGATTCCGTACCTCTCCATTTACATTCATTATTTTTAGAAAGTCATTCCAGCGAGACATGTAGTAAGGGTGAGTTGTTCGTGTACTGTTAGAGCCAAGTCGCAAAGGGTCTAAGGGTACGTTTAGTGCAATAAGCCCATTCTCAGGGACACGAAGTGTAAAGTGCCGTCCAAAACCTGTTCCTGCAAAAACTCCCAACGCAAAGAATAAAAAAGATCGTCCTCTTGTGCTGTCCTCCGAACTAACTCCTTTTATCAAATCCTGCTTAAAGGTCATCCCCACTCGTAAGCGATCAAAAGAAACCTTTTTGTAACGTTCATTCAGGCCTGAAACCAGTTTATTCTGAGCATCACTTGAAGCACCGTCGCCAGAATGGCTGATCAATAACGGTGTGCTCCCGTTTTCCAATAAATCAATCGCTCCAATCAGGCTATCAAGCCCCCCAGAAAATAGGCTTAGCGCATCAAAAGGATGAGAAAAAAGATCTGTTCCTTGCTGCTCTACAATAGACTGGAAACGAGATGGACGTTTTCTAAAACCAAACTCCCATCGGTCACCAGTCAAAAAGTCCAACATATTTTTTAGTACTGACGTAGCAGCACCCCATCTGTCCGGGTCACTCACTGGCACTACGAGGCGAATTTCCCGAGTCCAAGAATCTTGTGATTGTTGTTCGCGTGAAATTCGAGTATCAGCAGCATGAACATGTGCAGCCAAAACCAACAAATCCAGTCCTATTTCAGTGGGATAGATACCAAGTTTCGTCAGGCTTGATAAAGCGCTTCCGATACCGTGATCTAGCGATTTTTCTCCTGCAACGAATTGTAAGTAAGTTCTCTGCTCATCCCTTCCCACGGGAACATCTAACTTGTCATCTTCTCCGAACCGGCCTGCTAGTAATTGTCGTTTCATTGGTCAGCCTCCGCATCACCCAGAGACTGTAAAATCGAAAAAGCAGATTCGTATACAGAGTCAACAAAAGTCAAAACATGATTCTGAGCCATGTTTGGCGCACTCTCCTGCGTTCTGATAAGTGCATCACTTACTGCTCCGCGAATAAAGTCGCGCAACTGCTTTTCAACTTGATGCGCGACTCGTGCATTTGATGGCATTGTGACAACTTTAGTGCCAATATCATTGCAAATTCGTGCTTCGATCGCATGTGTGGCATAAAGCTCAAAAACCGTATCCATTTGCTCGGACGTAAAAGCATCTAGATCCGCTAGGCCTTCGCCAGCCAGGTCAATAATCGTCTCAATATATGCTTCACGTGCTATTCCTTCATCAACAGTGCCCGCCCCTGGACAAATGTGATCTGCCAAAGCAACGAAAACTTCTGATATCGGACGTCCAGCCATGGAGCCTAAATTGAGCTCCAGCAACGCCTCCCGCATCCCCCTAGCATTAGCATCTGCTAGGAATCCAAGAAGTCGCGCTCCTGCTCCTCGTGAAGCCCCCATGCGCTGTGCAGCTTGACGAGCGCCTCCTGAGGATGTGGAAACATACCGAGAAACCGCACGACCAAGACTGGCTCGATCATTACCACCAGATACTGCAAACCTCGTGAAGTTGCTACGAGCACCGGAAAAGCGCTGAGGATCTGCAGCCTTCGAAATTGGAGGTTTATCAGGAGGGGTAGGTGGATTAACTAAATCCGGTGCAGGTGGTCCGTTTTGATCTACGTCAGGCTCAGATCCTGTTTCAGGATCACCCAACCAAGAAGGAATTAAAGGGGTACCACCCCCTGGTCCACCATATGCTGTTGAAGTACCCATCAACGACTTCCTTTTGGTTGACTGAGCGCCCTCTCAGCCGCTGCTTTCAAGAATTTATTGTTAGTAACTTTACTCCAGTTACCTAACAGAGCTGTTAAACGTGCATTAGGCCCCTGGTCTTTGATTGCACCTTGCCATCCACCGACAACCCAGGGGCCACATTTATCCTTGGGTAACGATTCCAGAAAATCCAACAGAGGGCCCTGCAAGCCAGGCTGAGCTTTTACAAGTACAATAAGACCGTCAATACCTTCAGGCTTTGTACTGAATTCCCCAGCACTCACAATCCTGCCACGCACTGCCTCGAACACCTTATCTGCCTCAGGCTGGGCAAGCTGTTTAAGCTCTGCCTCAAAACCCTGTACAACCATCTTTCCACCAAAAAGCTTATCTACCACAGCAGACAAATGACCCAAAACCGATACTGGACCGAAGTAATCCTTCTTATCCTTGGTCACGAAAAGATAAGGCCGGATATCGACTCCCGCTAAAGCTGGTTTTAAAAGTGCCCACTCTCTTACTACCTCACTGGCTTTCCACTCAGCAAGCACTGCTGTTTCAGGCTGTGGCGATATTTCTTGAAAATCTTCTGCACCTTTATCATCAATGGGCTTCTCATCTGTAGCCACAGTTTTTAAACTTTCTTCGAGTAATCCAAGGTCTTCACATTGGCCCTTTGGGTGAGTTGCAGAGACATAAGCAATCTGCTCGAACAGTTTGGGTATAAACCGTTCGGCTAGCATTAGCTTTGCTAGAATGGGAAGCTTGATATCCTCACCAAAGCCTCTGGCGATTGCCGTGCGCTCCCGCAACAGCAACGTGTTGAGAAAGCGTTTTATTTGTCGCGGATTTCCCTTGGTTCCACTGGCGAGGATAGGACCAATCTGATCGCTTAGGATAAGAGCGTTGTTTGCTTTTTTAGCACTGTCACCCAACGCATTTCGAATGATTGCCCCATCCAATCCACTACTCACCCAAGGGCGCTTTAACTGCTCCCTGGCCGCGTCAATCAGTTTTGCATAACCAGCGTCTGTTTCTCCAAGGTCGACGCCAACCAATAATAACGTCACGTAGATACGTGTTTCTGTTTCACCCAGAGCAGGGATGCGGATCGGTACCTGAATGAGCTTCTCTAGGTAATTACGAGCATAATCTCTCGGGCCAGTGCTATCCGGCAAATCAGGAAAGTGCTTGCGCACTGCGTATTCGATCATAGCTTCGTCAGCTGCGACAACAAACGCAGTCCGTGAGGTGAACACAAACAGCCTAATAGCCTCAAGGGTCTCAATGGCTGTATCGGGTAGACAGCGATCAAGATCATCAACTAGGACAATAAGTTGCTTAATTCCTGCTTCCTTAAGCAGGTCATCAAAAGCTTTCCGAAACGCTTCTACCTCTTCAGGGACATTCTTTATCTCACCGGGCTTTAAGACACCTTTAGTCTCTTCGATAGCTGTCAAAAGGTTCTCTTTTGTCGCTAGCTCTCCAGGAGCACCTACCATAGATTCGAGCGAGCCTACTAGAGACTGGATTTGATCCTTCGATGGAATTCCGGTAAAAGTAGTAACTGCAAGACCGCCAGCCCGCTTTGCAAGTTTTAACCAATCAATACATTGGAATACTTCTTTAACAGCACCTGCAGCTTTTGTTAATGCAGGACGCTTCTTAATTAACCCTGATACTATGCCTTCGATTAGTGCGATTTTGGCATCTTCAAAGCCCTGAAATCTCCAACCATTGAACTTGAGACACAATACTTCGTCATTACCATCTAGGCCTGACTCAACCATTTCTAGCACACTGGACTTACCAGCCCCCCAATCTCCATGGACGCCAATGGTTATAGGGTGATTAGGTCGCGATTGGAGCAATTCTATGATAGTACTAGCTATTGCTTCATTATTAAGAAGATCAACCTTTGTTTCGTTGTCAGTCAGGAGCATTTTTTCCCCTAAAATCATATTTAATTATTTTACTCTTCATGAGCTAACTACCTTCTACGTCGCCTTTCCTATCATAAACAGTTACAAACAAAATTCTCTATTTAGAAGGAACACCATTCTCTTAAACATACTTTTTGTTAAAGAAGGGATAGCCATGACAATCTTGGCAGATATTTTCCTAAAGTCCGCTTTGGGTCGAAAACAGTCATTCAATCACTTCCTTATAAAAGGTCACCTTCCCTGCTATCGCCTCTATGCATTCAATCGGCTGCTTGTAGCTTCAGGCGATACCTAGCGCTCACCCAGCGAAAAAAGTCACCGCATTGGCAGGGTCGGCGATTAGCGTAACATCAACATGCGCCTGCACGCGTTGGCTATTAGGGTGAAGCTCAATACATGGAACATTTGGCATTAGATTATTCCCTGCGGCTTTTGTCGCTCTACTGCTTCGATCCTAGCAGTTAAATTATATTTAGCCCACTTTGAGCACTTAGGTTTTTAGTCGATAGTGGACACTTCATGACCTAGGTCATTCATCGCCTCTACGCTACCGTTTAATGCATCTTGGCTAGGGTGGTACTGCACCAAACTGAGCTGAATACTCTTGGCTTTCACAGTTAGTCTCGCTGCAGCGTTCCAGCCAGCTAAGGTTCCACAAATTTGCCAGCGCCATAGCTGCAGCATACATTGACGTGAGGACCGATAAACTAGCGCTGCTTGATACCGTCCTCGTTATCATGGAGCAGCCGGGTAATTTTTGAACAGTGCTCATAATCGCTTTAATGAGGGGCAGACGATGCGCGATGCGCTTTTGGCCAACGCGTACCTGCGACCTCCCTATTATTTAATGAAGGTTAGTCGACAATTCATCCCGTCACCTGTTGATAGTCAATTCGAAGCAGCGCCCCAGAGGCGGGCGCTCTTGCTATTTCGCTTTTGGATAAACCAAGCCGTGCAGAGGTAACGTAGAGGTGTTGGCCCGTTACATCAAAGGCACAGCTGGTTGGGCGCGGGACGGGGAGCGCAATCGTACTGGCAATATACCCCTCTGGAGATATCCGGGCGATAGCAGCGCCATCAAAAAGAACACTGAGTAGGCATCCCTCTCTATCCACCGTTAGCCCATCCGGTTTGCCTTGATGAGGGTTAATAAGGATCAGGGGGCGCCGATTTTTAACCTCGCCGGATAAGGGGTCGTGATCATAGGCGTAGATGACACCCTTGCGGGAGTCAGTCACGTAGAGCGTGCTCCTATCACGGCTCCAGTCAATGCCATTAATGAGCGTGAATCCCGAATCGACCGTGTACCACGCGCCATCAGGGTCAAGCCGATAGAGATAGCCCGAATCCTCTTTTAGCGCTTCATTCATCAGGCCCACCCACAGGCGACCGAACGGGTCGAGGGTAGCATCATTAAACCGATATCCTACTTTGCCATGCAGCGCGGTCGCTATTCTCTGCCGATCACCTGACCTACTGACTCGCTCAACATGGCAACCGATGCCGACGATCCACTGGCCAGCCGATGTCTCCGCGACAAAGCCCAACGGGCTGGGCATCGCATAGACATCATTTTGGCCCGTTATTGGATCGAATAGATTGAGTGAGGCACCCAGGGCATCTACCCATAGCAGCCGATTAGTGGAAGCGCTCCAGACCGGCGACTCTCCCAGCACGGCTTGACTGGCAAAGGCCACCTCGCTCATGAACGGGGCTCTATGCTAGGAACAGCTATCAGTACCCAGTTCGCCGCTACCTCATCCGCTGTCGAGGCACCAACTGCACGCAGATCACGCGGATAGTCAACTCCCTCTGCTTCCAGTGCTTTGGTGGCATGAAACTGACCGTTCGCGGCACGCAGTATCCAGCCACCCTCTGCGCATTGTGAAGAGGCAAGATATGCCACGCCTGGCGCAACATCAGAGGGGCGCAGTTCGTCTGGCTCCCCCTCGACTCCCCACATGCGTGTCTTGGCAACGGGGGAAACCACATTGACGATAATCCCATCCTGTTGGCCTTCGGCAGTCAGCACATTCATGATTCCCACTACCGCCAGCTTGGCAGCTGCGTAGGAAGCAAGCCCGCTCTGAACATACTGCGGAAAGAGTGCCCGACAAGACGTAGTCATGACGATACGGCCATAGCCCGCTGTTTTCATCGCAGGCCAAGCTGCCTGTGCGAGCCAAAGCGGCGCCTTGGCGGCGACGGCCATCATGTGGTCGAAGGCGCTCTCCTCTATAGCGTCAATGTTGTTGTAGGCGACCCACCCTGCATTATGAATCAGCGCATCCAATCGTCCGTTGGTCATCAGAACACTGCGTACGAGTGCATGGCAGCCTTCACGTGACCCAATATCCACCAAGACGGCTCTTGCATCCAGACCTTCCAACCGGAGTTGCTCGGCGGCTTGCTCCGCCACCTGCGGATCGGTTCCATGCCCCGCAGAATTGGCACCATTATCCTGCAGCAGCACCGTTGCCCCAAGGCGTGCAACACACCGGGCATATGCTAAACCCAGCCCACGACCTGCTCCGGTAATCAGCACCACCTGCCCATCAAAGCGCACCATTTCATACTCCTTGCTTTCTGTGGATACGAGGCAAAAGTATGAAAGGGGAAATTCAATATATAAAATACTAATAATATGATCTTTTGATATATTTTTAATATTACGGCGCTAAATAAATAGCTGATCTGTTAAGTCACTAATGGCCTATTCGGAGTTGCAGCATGACGAATGACACCAAAACGCGCATCACCTTACGCGCCATGGCGCAGTTTGTGGCAGTGGCGGAAGAGTTACACTTTCACCGAGCTGCTGCGCGCTTGAACATGTCGCAACCCCCGCTTACCAGTGCGATCCGCAAGCTGGAGGGCGATATCAATGTCACTCTTATAGAACGCGGAAAACGTGTGCTTGGCTTAACCCCTGCGGGCAGGCGATTCCTTGAGGAAGCCTACGAGACACTTCGACGAGCAGAGCAAGCGGTCACCGCGACGCAAGATGTTGCAGCAGGCAGATCAGGTTTAGTACGCCTAGGCTATGTGGGAAGTTCGCTTTATGGGCGACTGCCTGATGTCATTCGTGAATTTCGGACAAATCATCCAGAAGTTCGTCTTGAGCTACGCGAGCTCACGACGGCCGCACAGGTTGATGCGTTACGCGACGAAACACTCGACCTGGGCGTTTTGATTCCACCGCTTGCCAAGGCTGACGATATCGAGCAAACACGCTTCGATAGTGACCACTTGTGCATGGCTATCCCGAAAGGTCATCCTCTCTGTCGTCGGCCAACGCTGACGCTTGCTGACCTCTCTGACGAACCTTTCATTCTATGGCCAATGGTGGAGGGGCGTGGCTTTCACCTGCAGGTTATCCGCCTTTGCGCCAATGCAGGCTTTGTTCCTAGAGTGGCGCAAGAGGCATATGGGATGCATGCGGTGCTGTCTCTGGTAGCCGTAGGAAGCGGCGTCTCCGTTGTTCCCGAAAGCATGAGTGGCTTTCAGGCAGACCGTATCAGCTATCGTTCGCTACCGGGTTCGGAAGCTCACTTCGATCTCGTGTTGGGTTACCGCCATTTATCTCCTGCAGCTGACGCCTTTATTCGTTCGACTCAATAAAATACTTTCCCGCACAAAATGTTGACGGCATTGGATATCTGTAGCTAGCCCCCTTCTCGCCTGCGAACGAGTCTACACCGGCATCATCCACACCCGCGACTGGCTCACGCTAATGGAAATCAGACGCAGGCGATAACGAGAGGTGATGAGGGTGAGTGGGATGTAGAAGGCTATAATCAAAACCGACATTAGCGGTACTGGTAATGTTGGTCTTCGGCCAAGAGCAGTCTTACAGGAAAAAGCTATATAAGTAGCTAGGGGATTAAATTTTTAATGCTTTTTCGAGCGTTTTCAGACCTCATAGATACGACTAAAGCCCTCTTGCTGGTTATACTCGGCAAAGTAGAAAAAGCCAAAAGCCGATTAGATGGAGCTTTCTAATGTTTTCCATCTTGAGAGAACCACAACCCCGCTATAAAAAATTAACTCACTGTCTCTCAAAAAGACCACCAGTTTCTTTTTCTAGTTTTATCAGCGAGCTATTCAGCAGTTCTAGAAAGGACTTGGTAAGGCCGGACTGCCCTCTCTGTTTAGGTAAAATCAAACTGTAACGATATGGAATTCTTGGCTCGAAACGCTTTACGATTAGACCTAAGCGCTGATAGTGCCAAGCAGTAATAGGATCAACTAATGAGACACCGCTGCCAGCCAGGACGAAGGCGCAGGCACCGAACCCTAGTTGTGTTTCGATCATTAGTTGTCGGCTGACGTTCTCGTGTTCGAAGACACTATCAATCTTGTGGCGGATACTCTGCTCTGAGCCTAGTGAGACAAAAATTTCGCCCTCAAGGTCTCGCGGCCGAATATCCTTGTGATCGGCTAGCCGATGCCCAGACGGTAGAACACAGACCAAGCGGCTATCCGCGAGAACGCTTGCTTCGATACTCGGGTCGTTAAGTTCTATGCCTGAGATTACCCCTAGGTCGAAGTGCTGACTGGCCACTAGATCAGCTACTTGCTGGGTACTGCGCACCTGCAAGGTGACTGACACGCCGGGATGTAGTCGACAGAACTGGTCGGTCAAAGCTGGCAGAAACTCCAGCGACACAGCAGGCATGGAAGCGATACGCAGCGATCCCAGATGGAACTCCCTCAGCTCTTCAGCAGCTCGAGATAGCTTTTCAAGTGAGACGAAGGCCCGTTCCACTTCCTCGTAGAAGAAGCGCGCTTCCGGCGTAGGAACCAGCCTGCGCCGATGCCGTTCAAACATCTTAACCCCAATAGTCTCCTCGAAGTCAGTTAACAAGCGGCTTACTGCAGGTTGGGAGACATAAAGGATATCTGCTGCTCCCCTAGTTGTTCCACTGATCATGACTGCTCGAAAGGCTTCGATCTGCCGATAAGTCAACTTTGGCATGTTCAATTTCCGAAATAGTTAACAACATAATGTTATCAATAAATACAAACAAACGATTGGATGTTATACGTCACGAAAGCCAAGATGTCGATGAAGCTGCTTTACGGCCCTAGCAAACAAACAAAACACGCGAGAAGGCCCTATGGAACGATTTTTTCGCTATACCTTAACTTTTCTTATCATTTTGGTAGCAGGTAGCCAGTTTATTCAGGTTATTACTCGTTACCTGCTTGAGATGCCGGTAATGGGTCTTGAAGAAGCCACGCTGATTCCTACTCTTTGGCTTTATATGCTCGGCAGTGTCAATGCGTCACGTGAAGACACTCAGATTAGAGCTAATGTGCTAGATATTTTTTTGAAAACTGATCGTGCTAAAAGTTATCTGCAGGCTTTTTCCGATGCGCTCAGCGTGATTATCTCGATTTGGCTGACTACTTGGGCATGGGATTACATCAGCTATGCCTCTCGGGTAGGCAAAAGCACTCCAACCCTTTATATACCAACCATTATTTATGAGTCCGCACTAATAATCGGTCTCGTTCTAATGGTTATTTTTACTCTGTGGCACTTGCTGCGCAATCTCGGCTACCTATTTGGTATTCGCCAAAAGCCCGACCATCCCCCTAGTGACCCCAATTATCCCGAAACTGCTGAAGTTCAGGAATTCAAGGTTTTGGCCGATAATAACAAGGATAAAAATCATGATTGAGATAGCACTTCTTGCATTTGCTGTGCTGATCGTGTTGCTGACCCTAGGAGTCCCCCTACCCTACTGCTTCGGTGCGGCTCTCATGGTCATGACCATGATCGGCGAGTCGACAATGCGCGGTATGATGATGTGGGGATTCAGCCAGCTCACCAACCCGATACTCCTGGCAATCCCACTCTTCGTCTTTGCTGGAACATTGATGAGCGTTAGTGGCATTGCCTCCAGTCTTCTCAGGTTCGTCAACATCTTCGTGGGACGGGTTCGTGGCGGCTTGGGTGTAATGGCAACAATTAGTTGCGCCATCATTGGCGCTATTTCCGGAAGCGGTCTAACGGGAATTGCGGCTATTGGCCCCATTCTCATTCCTGAAATGGAGCGCAAAGGATATCCCCGAGCCTACGCGACAGCGCTGATTGCAAACTCCTCGATTCTGGGCTTACTGATTCCTCCCAGCGTCACAATGATTGTCTATGGATGGGTTACGGACACATCTATCTTAGCAAGCTTCCTGGCAACGTTAGGCCCAGGCCTCCTGATCATGTTTCTGTTCTGTGCTGTCAACATGTTTATGTCGCGCAAATTCGATCTGGTGCTTGACGAACCAATGGCATTCGACAAGCGAATTCGTGATGCCGGTCGACGCACGTTTCATGCACTACCAGCACTACTAATGCCAGTGATAATTCTAGGTGGTATTTACGGTGGCATCATGACGCCTACCGAGGCCGCTGCAGTTGCTGTTATTTACGCCGTACCAGTAGGTTTCATGATCTATCGTGGCCTAACCTGGAAGACGCTGCTTGAGTCAGGCAAGGAGTCCGCTACCTCCATTGGTGCCATCCTGATCATGATCCTGTTCAGCTTGATACTCAGTCAGCTGTTTGTACGGGAAGGTATTCCCCAAGCCTTGGTCGAGATGATCTTCGCGGTTACTGACAACAAGTTCCTTTTATTACTGCTTATCAATCTGATGCTTTTCGGCATCGGCATGGTAGTCAACGATATCACCGCTATTATCCTGACCGGTCCTTTGCTACTTCCTCTGATGGAAGCCTTGGGAGTCAGTCCCATTCAGTTTGCTGCCATCATGGGTGTCAACACCGCCATGGGCGGCGTAACCCCACCCTACGCAAGCATCCTTTATCTCGGCGCCCGCATTGGCAAGGTGAAGTTCACCGAAGTAGTCAAACCCGCCATGACACTGATCCTGTTTGGTTATCTGCCAGTGGTGGTACTTGTTTCAGCCTGGCCTGACCTGTCCGAATATCTACCCAGCCTGTTCGGTTACTGATCAATTCCAATAAATCGAGCACGATACCTGCAATAAAAAAGTGGAGAAAACAATGAAAATGCCTTCAATTAAGTTTCTGACGGCTGCTATCGCCTTATCGGTTTCAGCAAGCACGATGGCTGAAGCTGCCAACCTGATGTTATCGCATGTACGCCCCGAAGGAACCGCCATCGATAATGATGCGCGCACATTCGCAGCAGACGTAGCAGAAGCCACCAATGGAGCAATTAGTATCCGGTTGTTTCCTGCCAGTGCTCTCGGCGACTACACCACGGTGCAGGAAGGTCTTAGCATCGGCTCGGTGGATATGGCTATTCAGCCTCCGTCATCGGAAGTTGATCGTCGCTTCCAGTTAGCCTACTTGCCTTATCTTGTGCAGAACTGGGAAGACGCTGAAGAGACGTTCACAGCTGGCGCTCCTTTGCGTGAGACTGTCGAAGAACTTTACTCAGATCAGGGCATTCATGTTCTAGGAGCATGGCCAGTCTATTTCGGTGGGGTGGCACTAAATAGTGAAGTGGATAATGCCAACGACCCTACCGCTGACAAAGGCGCCCGACTGCGTGTGCCACCGATGAAATCTTTCCAGCTGATGGCAGATAACATCGGGTATATCGGCTCTCCCTTACCTTTTTCAGACGCCTTTACCGCCATCCAAACTGGCGTGGTCGACGGCATCATGGGCTCGGGAGCCGAGGGCTATTACGCCTCTTTCCGAGATGTTACGCAGTATTACTTACCGCTCAACACACATTTCGAGATGTGGTACCTATTGATTAGCCAACCCGCCTACGAAAGCTTGGCTGAAGATCAGCAAGAAGCCTTAAGCGCAGCAGCAGAGCGCTTCGAGAGAAATCGCTGGGAAAAGGCCGAGGCGGATCAGGATCGTAACGAGCAGCTTCTTGAAGAAGCGGGTGCCACCATTGTCTCAACGTCGGACGAGCAGATCGCCGAGCATGCGGAAATCGTTCGCGAGACAGTATGGCCCGTAATTCTCGACGATATCGGTAGCGAATGGGCTAACGATGTGCTGGATCGCGCTGGTCGTTGATACGCTTCCTAGCTCGGCCACTCGGCCGGGCTCACCGAGTTACCCGGAACGACGCAAGGATTCACCATGAAAGAAACAGTGACGCCAGGAGCGCGTATCGCCGACGTCTGCGTGATAGGTGGCGGCCTGGTTGGCATGGCAATCGCATTAGGTTTGCAGCGCAACGGATTGCATGTCGCGGTGCTCGACGAAGGTGACGTGGCGTTGCGTGCCTCAAGAGGTAATTTTGGCTTGGTGTGGGTACAGGGTAAAGGAGATACCTTGCCGGAATATGCCGATATCACTCGGCTATCCGCACGGCTATGGCCCACCTTCGCTGCAGCTATTGAGGACTACACCGGAGTCGATGTTCAGCTTCAGCAGCGTGGAGGATTGTACCTCTGCCTGACAGAACAAGAGCTTGAGGACCGCACACGCATGCTGGAAAAAATGCGCGAAGCGGCAGGCGGAGACTACCCCTACGAAACAATGGATCTGAAGCAGGCTCGGGAAAAAATTCCAGAAGTAGGAGACACAGTGGCTGGTGCCACTTGGTGCCCGGAAGATGGCCACGTAAACCCACTGCTGCTGCTGCGTGCCATGACGAAACGTTTCAAGATGCAAGGGGGCATCATTGACAATACTGGACGGGTGGAAACTATTGTCCCCCGCCCCGCAGGATTTCGTATCCGTGGGCGTGCTGGTGACTGGGAGTGTGCTCGGGTTGTGCTGTGTGCCGGCCTAGGTAATCGTGAGCTGGCTCCCCAAGTTGGCCTGTCTGCACCATTGTTGCCCAACCGTGGACAAGTGCTCGTGGGCGAACGGGTTCGCCCCTTCCTTAACTATCCAACCGGGCATGTTCGCCAGACTGGCGAGGGTACCCTCCAGATCGGTGACTCCAAAGAAGACGTGGGCTTCGACAGTGGAACTACTACCAAGGTCATGGCAAAGATAGCCCACCGTGCAATCAGGCTGTTCCCTTTGCTACGCGATGTGAAACTGGTTCGCGCTTGGGGCGCATTGCGCGTCATGACACAGGATGGCTATCCAATCTATCAATCGTCGACGGCTTATCCTGGTGCGCACCTTGTTACTTGCCACAGCGGCGTCACCTTGACGGCCTTTCATGAAGGTCCGCTGGCTGACTCGATTGCCAGCGGTCTATACGACTCTTCTTTTGAGGTATTCCATGCCGAACGTTTCACACTTTGAACGCTTGCCCACGCGTATAGGTGAGTCAGTGACAGTCTTTTTAGAGGATCAGGCAATCAAAGTAGACAGTCATGATACCGCCGCCTCAGTCGTGTTAATGGCGGGTTTGGTGCCGTCTCGCACGACGCCGACAAGCGGCAGCCCACGAGCCCCCTACTGCCTCATGGGCGTATGCTTCGAATGCCTGCTGGATATAGATGGCGTGTCCAATCAGCAGGGCTGCATGGTGAAAGTTCGCGATGGGATGCAGATTCGCCGCCAACTCGGTGCCCGCGATATCCATGCTCTCCCGCAGGAGGCAGCAACATGAATAAACGTAGTATGGCCGAGTACTGCTATGACCTTGCAATCATAGGTGCAGGCCCAGCTGGAATGGCCGCTGCAGCTGAAGCGGGACAACTTGGGCTAGCCACCGTTTTGATCGATGAGCAAGAAGAAGCCGGCGGGCAAATCTACAGAGCTATCGAGCGAGCACCGTTAGCTGACAAGGGGGTACTTGGTAGCGACTACTACAAGGGCCGGCTCCTACTAGAAGCCATGCAGGCATCACACATCGACTACCTTCCTAGCACCTCGGTATGGGATGTCGAGGAAAATCTAACGCTAAATGTTTCCTATCATGGCCGTAGCCGACAGATCCGTGCCCGTAGATTACTGATTGCGACTGGCGCCCAGGAGCGGCCAGTGCCGTTTACGGGCTGGACGCTTCCGGGTGTCATGACCTGCGGCGCCGCTCAAGTACTGCTCAAGAGTAGCGCCCTGGTGCCACCGGCACCTCTGGTGCTGGCTGGCAGTGGCCCTCTTTTGCTGTTGATAGCTAGCCAGTTGTCTAATGCAGGTGTTGCTATCGAAGCGGTACTGGATACCACCCCCCGCGCAAACTACCTTCATGCAGCACGGTTTATCCCTGGTGCGCTGCGTAACCCCAAGTTGCTTCTTAAAGGAGTTGGCTTGCTGAGCTCACTCAAGCGCTCGGGGATTCCATATATTACTGGAGTAGAAAGCCTTAGAGCCGAACTAGGTAACGATGATCATTTAGGCAAGGTGTACTATCGCCGCAAAGGGATTGATCAAGAGTTACATTGTCGCTCACTTCTGGTCCACCAAGGCGTCGTACCCAATGTGCAGTTAACAAGAGCGTTAGAGCTTGAACACCACTGGCACGAGCAACAGCTTTGCTGGCATCCCCAGGTCGACCTCTGGGGTGAAACCTCTAGGGCAGGCATCTTTGTGGCAGGTGACTCAAGCGGTATTGCCGGTGCTCAGGCAGCTGAGGAAGCTGGACGAATTTCAGTATTGCAGATTGCCAATCAATTAGGGCAGTTGGAGGAAAGTGCGCGCGATACACGAGCGGCGCCCCTTCGGCGGCGCTTGAGACCGCACCAAGCCATACGGCCTTTCCTGGATGTGCTTTATCAACCTGCCCGAACTTTTCTTATTCCTGAAGATGACACTATTGTCTGTCGCTGCGAGGAAATCACTGCAGGTGAACTGCGCCACATCGCAGACGCTGGTTGCCAAGGACCCAACCAAGCCAAAGCTTTCTGCCGAGCTGGCATGGGGCCTTGCCAGGGTCGCCTATGCGGTCTGACGGTTTCTCAGGTGCTCGCTGAGCGCACTAATCAACCTGTCGATGCTGTTGGCTACTATCACCTTCGCCCACCAATTAAGCCCTTGACAATCGGTGAGCTTGCAGACATTGCAGACATTGCAGACTGACTACTTTTTCAATTTTTCTTGGAGTCCCAAAATGTCACTTTTACGCTACGAAACCGGCACCCGTATGAGCCGAGCAGTTGTACACCACGACACTGTCTACTTATGTGGTCAGGTAGCAGAAGACCGTCGCGCCAATATTATCGGCCAGACCGAAACAATGCTCGCCAAAGTCGATGCCCTTCTTGAATCCGTTGGTAGCAATAAGCATCACATGCTCTCTGCTACATTGTATTTGAAAGATATGGCTCTTTTCGAGGCAATGAACCAAGTGTGGGACACCTGGGTACCCGAAGGGTGTGCGCCTGCACGTGCCTGTGTAGAGGCAAAAATGGCTAGCCCTGAATTACTGGTGGAAATATCCATTGTTGCTGCAGTGGCTAAGTAATTTCACTACTCCGGATCGCCCTTACCGCAGACGTCACCCCAGATTGAGTAGCACTGCACTTTAGAATTCGACCCTATGGGCAAGCAGTTCTGTGGGAACGCCATGTTGTCATGGACGCTTTCGAGATGAATGTTTGAATGAGCATTAGTCCACCAGTCTTCATCTTGCTCAGCTTTCAAATCCTATAGTAGGACTAACACCTGAACTAAGCTGACCGCTTGGAGCGAATGATCGAGGGGGAGCGAAAAGCGGGGTGGACTTCCCCTAACTATAACAACACATAGCGCCGCGCTCTGCGGAAATTTGCCCGATAGCAGCACCTTGTTAGCAATGAACAATAGCAGTTGGCCTTTTGCTCTTGGCAGCTTCATCTAGCGCTTCTAATAAAATTTCTATGAGATCACGACCTGTAGACGCCACAAAATAGTTGGCCAGTGACGTGATGTCCTGTGAAATGTCAGAACCCCACGGCGGTTGCTTTGAAAGATCTTCGATATCCCAAACCACCTGCTCTGGAGAGAATGCGGACAACTCCTCTTTAACCTGCGCTAACTCGGCTAGAGCATTTTCAGCGAACGCCGCATCAAGTCCACCTTGATATAGGTTAGTGAGAAGAAGAGGGAAACGACTTCCCCATCCCTTTTCGAGGTTAAAGCTTACAGTGCTGAAAAAGGCATGGAAAAAGTCTGAGGTGCCAATTTCATCTGTAATGCTCCCAACCTTAATGCCTACAGCCATGCCTGATCCTCAGTATTGCTAACGTCGCGTTAAATAGCGAACAACGCCACCGCTAAACTTAACCCATTGTGCCGTAAATACTAAATCCAATTCAAACTAAAAATGCCATGCGTTGGAAATGTGCCTTAAGCGTCTTGTTATATCTGTATTATTGGTTGCACTCACTGCACAAGCAATAACATATACACACTTACTGGGAAAAGCTCTAACAGCCAACCCACTACAGTAAAAAAACACCCAAGTAATTTATATTACTACTTAAAAAATGAGAGATTAGCTTAACACTGATAATCGATGAAAACAGAAAACCTAATACAACTAACGCCAAGGCAACATCTATTAGAGGATGATCAACACTCTCTCCATAAACAAATATATAGGCACCAACAGTACCAGCAAAGGAAATCACTGGAATTAAATATAATATTAAAAATTTCGTAGCTGTACCCATATATACTCTTAGCTGAATAGTCGTCTTTCACATAACGCAAAGCACAGCGGCGCGACGTCAGGAGCATCCGGCGGCCATCAGCCGCGTACTGCTGCGAATTATTATGGCTAGAATGTTGTATCCGCAACGGCGTATATCTTCCATCCATCGATTGTTTTTGTAAAAGCATAAAATCCATGAACACTCTCAATTCTAGAACCATCTATTCTGCATCTAACAGCAGAGGCAACTGCATGGGCTTCACTATCGTTGACAGCTGTAACCTCAAACTTCCACTCGACAGAATGATCCCAACCTTTTTCCTCTTTAAGGCTTTTGGGGTCTATAGGATAGGAATCACACATCGTCACCGTGCCATTTTTAATGTATGCGATTGGATACTTGACCATCTTATCGATTAGCGTAACGTTGTTATTCTTAAACCCAGCAACATAGTTTTCCATGTAAGTCTCGTGCACTTCAGACCTTAATTCTTCGAACGACATACCACCTCCTCAATATGGGCTATAACGCCCGGTGCAGCGGGCCAATTGTAGCGACGAAGGAGCGTAAATTAGTCCGCCTGCCGCCGTTTGTTAGTTGCTGACTGCAAAAAGCTCTGAGTGTTGTTTGACAAAATCACACCTCTTTAATTCAAGATCATCGTACATTTTAAAATACCTATCATTAATATCGCTTTCCTCTTGCTTTTCAACTGCCACAATATCCATTGCTTCCCTTGCACGATCTACCCGTTCGTAAAAGTGTGAAAAGAGAGCCATTGCCTCAGAAAAAAGGTTTTCGCCAATTTGATGATTCACTTTTTTAATGGCCCGTAAAACCCTTGGATAAAGTTCCTCCCTATCAAAACAACCAAAGTAGTCAATCTCTCTCGCAAAGTACTGATTCAGCCCACCATTGTCGGTATCAGCCTGCCAATCAACTAATGCGTACATATCTAAGAGGTCTTCTGGTATTACTTCATTCCGCTGCTTTTGAGCTGGCACGAACATAAATATAGCGGTGTCTAATTCCCATTTATTCACATGGGCTATTAATTCTTTCGTGAACATCCTTTCGTAAATAAAGTTAGGTAGACTTCCGTTAATGCCTGGCTCGACTTCAGACAGGGACTGAAACGGCGCGCCTTCCCAGAAATACTCAAACCCAATATTTTTGCCCTTTACATTAATATTGCACCGGTAGATAGGGCCGTAACTTTCTCTTTTTGACTCTTCTCGAAGCTCGAAAAGTTTGCTGCCAAAATCTTCGCCATACTCTAGATCTAGCCTGTTTAATGTTTCAGTGATATCACTTTTAGTTTTCTTTAGCAGTCCGGATTTAATGCTGCCTGTGTAGCCTACAGATCCACCTGACATATCGCATTTAACTTGCCCCTCCGCCCAGATGCCTAGGTCAGCTCGACCAAATATGGCTTTAATTTCTTTCTCTACTTTATGCATGTACCGATTTCTCCAGGACAACTAACGCCTGTGTTCAGCGGCATTTGAGGCGATGCCTGTTTTTGCGTCAGCAAAAATGGGCAGCGGTTCAAATGTCCGCTGCAACACTTTGTTGGGCGTCATACCTTCAGCCCGGCAATTGGCTTAATGGATACTGCCAATTCGTATTCCGCCAATGCAACATCTGGCAACCCCGCACAGGCAAGCCGAAGGTCTTCACTAATGTTCTTTGCGACGATCACGCCTCTGACCCTCTGGCCTTCGTCAGCTTGATTGATCTTGATCCAGTTCATGTAGCGAAGGAGCTGGCCGACTACTCGATCATAGCCCTTCGATACCTTGAGCTCGATCACGACGTAATTCCCAGATGAGTCAATAGCTAGTAGATCGATGAAACGACCGCCGACTGGAAATTCCACACCAGTGATGCCTTCATCGGTGTACAGAGTAAGGCCTGGCTCAATAAGTTGAAGATTCCTCGCAAGGAAATCTCGAAGGTCGTGCTCATAAGCAAACTGACCCGTTCCCTCTGAAGTGGCTTCAGCTGGCTCTTCAGGGGCTGGGGTGGATTCTGAGATCGGAGTTGGGTCTCTTCCTGGTTCGTATAGGCGAAAAGTGCTGCTATCGATCTTGAAGAAGTGATCATCCGATCCGTCGGGCCGAACGCTGTATTGCAGTCTGGTCGGCACATTGGTCGAGAGACGGACCAAGTGTGCAGCGACGGTGCCCTGTTTAATCTTTGGATAATTTTCAGAGAACCATTGGACAGCTTGTTCCCTGGTGAATGTATCGCCTGGAGAGAGCCCAAGGGCGGGGATCATCTCCTGCATGAGAATTCGGACAGGCTTGTCGTACATTGCTGGCATCTAATTCTCCCCCTATGACGCCCAACAGTGATTATACATCCCGCTACATAACCTCAATAAACCCGGCGGCGCGCTCATTCAGGTTATACCGCCTATCATTTACGACCTAGCTCATTGAAATAAAGAAAAAATTAAGTATAAATAGGCTGTATAACATAGATTATCGTGCCGGCTGCATAACACTGCTGAACCAGCATGACACCTTGACTCGATGAGCCTCTCAAGGCCGTAAAACCGACATCACATGCACCATTTCAAACGTGCTCCTCTCTTCTCTGTAACGCGGCCCAATTACTCAAACAAAATCTTCTTAGGCTTAACGCTATCAGATAAACCTTAGCCTCGTCATTAGTCATTAGCCGCGCATTGCAGTTTTCTACCACGTCTAGAGTCTATTGGCTGATAACACACCTTTCCGCTGCTATCACTTATACAAAAAAAGCCGATGCAGTGAACCAGGTTAGTTAGGTCAACTGCATCGGCGCGATATGGGCTGCTTTAATGCGGGGATCTCTCGGTGACCATGCAGTCGCTGATCACTTCACCTTCATTTCCTAGTGCTGAACACGGTAAGCTTGGCGGCTACACTGCTGCTAATGGCTAAAAATCAACGATGACTTCCCATTGGATACTTGGCCCTGGGGCCATTGGTCGCCTGTTGGCGCATTCGCTTTCCCCCTTGACTGACACTACTTTGATTGGCCGACGTGCGCTGCCTGAACAACAGCGCCTAACCCTCCCTGAAGGTGAAGAGCGAATTCAGCGGCTGGCGAGCTTTACGGCTGCAGAGCTGACTTCTCATCCACTGCCCGCGCCTGGGTTTGTACATATCACCACCAAAGCCATGGCCGCCGAGGCGGCACTTGCCAGTATTGCCGATAGGGTTTCGCCCACGACCCCGCTGGTGCTGTGGCAGAACGGCTTTTTAGCACAGCCGCGTATTACACAAACGTGGCCGGGGCCAGTGCTGTGCGCGACCACGACTCAGGGTGCTTATCTCACTGGGGATGATGGCGTAGTTCACGCGGGGCGCGGGCCTACGTTTATCGGTGATTTAGATAATCAGCACGCGGGGTTGGCGGAGGCGTTAGCGGCGCTATTGAGTGAGGCAGGTTTTGCCGCAACGGCGGTCGGTGATATACGCCAGCGTTTGTGGCAGAAGCTGGCGGTGAATGCGGCGATCAACCCATTGGTCGCGCTTAATGGCGTGCGCAATGGTGAGCTGCGCGGTAACGCTTATGCAGGCCGCGTGGAAGCGGTGGTAAAAGAGGTCGCGGCGATTTTAAACCAGGAAAACATTGCATCACCGAATGGTAGCGAAGGTGAAGACGCGTGGTTGGCACTGGTGTGGCAGGTGGTGGAGAACACCGCTAACAATAAGGCCTCGATGTTGCAGGATGTTGAGGCCAAGCGCCCCACCGAGCGCGGGGCAATTTTAGGGCCGTTGATTGATAACGCCGAGCGCCATGGCTTGCCATATGGGGTGTTGAAGGAACTTAATAGCGAATTGGCTAAATTGGAGGCGGAGTTTTAGGGAACATTTGGTGGCTGAATCATCGCCCACTAAAGCGCCCTCCCACAATATTAAATTGCCCTTATTTACTGCGCTGCCAGGGCTGTGCTGTTCCACTTAAAACCGCTGCGCCGGGCTGCCATTGCGGGTGCGCTTCGCTTACCACGCACTACAAAACCCGTATGCTCCATCGCATAAATGCACGATACAGCCCGTGTATTTAGCCATTTAGCAAATTGTCGCGCGCTAAAGCGCTCTCCCTGATGGCGGGAGAGCACTTTCTAGATCAGGTTACAGGGATCATCACTACGTTCTGAAAGGCGGGGCGTTCTGCGAGCTGTTGGTACCAGCGCTCCAGACTGGGGCGCCGCTGCCAGGTTAACCCAATGTTCCATAAATTATAGATAAACGGCGCTAGGGCAATGTCGCCGAGGCCGAACTCATCGCCGGAAAACCAGGGTTGGCTTTGGTTTGCCAGCGCGTTATCTAACAGCTCGAATGACCTTTCACAGGCTAGCATTCCGGCATCAATAGCGGCGTTATCCCGCTCTTCCGGCGGTGTTCTTACGAACCCCTGCAAAATAACGCGGTGCTTGGGCGAAAGCGTATTGTTCGCCCAGTCCATCCATTTCTCTGCCTGGGCGCGCTTGGCGGGATCATCTACCCATAAGCTGCCTTGGCCATACTGCGCGGCCAAGTAGCGGATAATGGTGTTGGATTCCCATAACACGCTATCGGTCGCGTCGTCTTTGAGTAGCGGCACTAGCCCATTGGGATTCATGGCCAAGTACGCTGAGGTATTGTTGACCCCGTGCTGCATTCCTGCCGGAATTTGTTCAAACGCCAAACCGAGCTCTTCGAGCACCCAGCGCACTTTTTTGACGTTCGTGGAGTTATTGCGGCCCCAAAGCGTAATCATGGCAGTCCTTTTTCTGGGCATACATCTGAGAATAGTGAAGAAAATGAGTGTGCCCGCCTTTGAAGCAAGTGGCAAGGGGCGGCTATGCCGCCCGCTCACGGGTGCCTAGTGTTGCTCGTTCCGCGCAAAACTCGCTACCACGCGCGACACCACCCCTTGCTCCTCACCATTTTCCATTCACGCCGTACCCTCACTCCTTATCTTGATAAAACTGCAGCAGGCTGGAGAAGTCGAGTTTGCCGTTGCCGCCGGCTTTATGCAGGGTGAATAGCGAGCGTGCGGCAGACCCCATGGGCACCGGTGAGGCGCTTTGCTGGCTAACATCCATAGCGAGGCCCAGATCTTTAATCATCAGGTCTACCTGGAAGCCGCCTTGATAGCCCTTCGAAGCGGGGGCATTTTCCATCACGCCGGGGTACGGGTTGTAAACGTTTAGCGCCCAGTTCCCCCCCGAGCTTTGTTTCATGATTTCGGAAAGCACCGCTGGATCCAGGCCATTTTTTACGCCCATGTTGATCGCTTCGCAGGTGCCCGCCATCAGGATGGAAAGCAGCATGTTGTTGCACACTTTGGCCACTTGGCCTGCACCGTGGTCGCCAGCGTGGAAGATATTCTTACCCATCACTTCTAGTACGGGCTTGGCCTGTTCAAATTGTGCCGCGCTACCGCCCACAATAAAGCTCAATGTGCCGGCCTGCGCGCCGCCTACCCCGCCAGACACAGGCGCGTCGACAAAACCAACGCCTTTTTCAGCGCCAGCGGCAGCAACGCTGCGGGCGGTATCCGCATCGATGGTCGAGCAATCAATCACCAGAGCGCTCTTTTTGATGACATCAAACAGCGGCTCGTCGCCATCCACATACAGCCCACGCACGTGCTTGCCTGCGGGCAGCATGGAAATAATAAAGTCTGCATCGGTGGCCGCTGCTTTTGCAGAGACTGCTACTTCACAGCCTTGGGATTTCGCGGTTTCCAGCGCTTGTTCAGAAAGGTCGAACGCGCGAACGTTAAAGCCCGCTTTCGCCAAGTTGGCCGCCATAGGGCCGCCCATATTGCCTAAACCGATAAACGCGACAGTGGTCATCTTTATTGTCCTTGTTAGAAAATTGACGGTGAATTGGGTTGGGAAAATGGTTTGAAGAAATAGCTTAGTGAAGATCCGCCAGAGGGCTCGTTTGCCACGGCGAAGCCAGCAGCTCATCGATAAAAGCTTGTTCGACGGACGCGACATCTGGGTATTTCCAGGCAGGCTTACCGTCTTTATCGACCAACAGCGCACGTACGCCTTCGGGGAATTCCTGATGGCGGCAACACTGCACTGAAAGCGCCAGCTCAAACTGGAACACCTCAGCCAACGACATATGCTTGGCGCGCTTTAGCTGCTCATCAATCAGCTTCACTGATACGGGGCTGCCGTGGGAAAGCGTTTTCTGCGCTTTGCTGAACCATTTGTCGTCACTGCGAACCGCTAACACGGCATCCACGGTTTGCTCAACCGTATCGTGATCCATTAGTTCACGAATCAATGCGGCGGATTTGTGAACCGGCGATTCCAGCTCGGCAAACACCTCTTGAGAGGCTTGTTCAAATTCGCGCAGCACTCGGTTGACCACACCATGGGCGTCAGTTTGCTTTCCTTCCCCCCAGGTGGCGTCCATCAGTTTTTGAGCTAGGTCTGCGCGGTAATGGCTAGCAATCGCACGATCGGCAAGGCCGAGATGAACGGCATCTGGCGCGTTAATTTGGCTGCCGGTCATGGCTAAAAAGCGTCCGGTGCCATTCGGCAGACGGTTTAAAAACCAGCTAGCGCCAACGTCCGGGTAAAGGCCAATCGTCACTTCTGGCATCGCCAGCCGAGAGGTTTCTGTCACAATTCGGTGGCTGCTTCCGCTAAGCAACCCCATTCCCCCACCCATCACAATACCGCTGCCCCAGCAAATGACCGGTTTGGGATAGGTGTGAAGCAGGTAGTCCAGGCGGTACTCGTGTTCAAAGAAACGCTCAGGAAAGTCTGGTTCGCCGTCACCTTTAATCGCTTTATACAGATTGACGACATCGCCCCCTGCGCAAAAGGCTTTTTCACCGGCGCTGTCCAGCAGAACCGCAACAACTCGCTCGTCGGTTTGCCACGCGTTCAAGCGCGGCAAAATCTCTTCAATCATCTCTAACGTCAGAGCATTCAGCGAACGTTCGGCGTTAAGCGTGATCTCGCCAATAACATGGCCATCTTGGGTGGCGTGTTCAGCAAACAGTACGCTACTCATTCCATTGTCCTTGTGGTTGGCTAAAGCTCAGAGGCACCATCAGAGAGCACGCGACGGGAAATAATCAGCCGCATGATTTCGTTAGTTCCTTCCAAAATACGGTGTACACGAGAATCACGCACATAGCGCTCCATCGGATACTCTTTAATGTAGCCGTTGCCACCATAGAGCTGCAGCGCTTCATCACACACTTTGAAGCCGACATCAGTCGCAAAGCGCTTAGCCATGGCGCAATAGGTAGTGGCATCGGGATGGCCAGCATCCAGCTTTGTGGCTGCCATACGCACTAACTGGCGAGCCGCAACAAGCTCAGTAACCATATCCGCCATGCGGAACTGAAGCGCCTGGAAGTCTGCCAAACGCTTACCAAACTGCTTACGCTCCAGCATATATTCACGGGCTTTATTGATCGCCTGCTGGGCAGTGCCGATTGAGCAGGTAGCGATGTTGATACGTCCGCCATCCAAGCCTTTCATGGCAATTTTAAAGCCATCGCCTTCGTTGCCTAACAGGTGGTTAGCGGGAACGCGCACATCTTCAAAGGTAATCATGCGGGTTGGCTGACTGTTCCAACCCATTTTGTCTTCTTTACGGCCGTAACTAATGCCGCTTGCTTTGGCATCAACCGCAAAGGCAGAAACGCCGCTGGGACCTTCACCGCCGGTACGCGCCATCACCACCAAAAAGTCGGTGCTGCCGGCGCCAGAGATAAACATCTTGCTACCGTTGAGTACGTAGTCATCGCCATCACGCTTGGCGGTGGTTTTAAGCGAGGCTGCATCAGAGCCTGCATTGGGTTCAGTTAAGCAGTAAGAACCCAGTAACTCGCCGGTGGCGAGCTTTTCGCCCCACTGTTCCACTGCTTCGGAGGTGCCGAAGTCAGCCAGCATCCAGGTCACCATGTTATGAATGGTGAGATAGGCGGTGGTTGAGGTGCAGCCCATGGAAAGCTGTTCAAAAATAATGCTGGCATCCAGACGGGAAAGGCCCAGCCCGCCAACGCGTTCTGGCGCGTAAAGTGAACAAAAACCTAACTCCCCCGCTTTGCGGATAACATCGACAGGAAAGAAGGCTTCGGCATCCCACTGCGCAGCGTTGGGTTCTAACTCGTTCTGGGCGAATGCCCGGGCCATATCGGCAAAGGCGACCTGGTCTTCACTTAACTCAAAATTCATGGCGAATCTCCGCAGCATGCGTCGCTGAACAGCCTGTGAGCAGGTTGGGCAGCTTGGCGTTTGCTATTATCTTTATTAGCCGTTGGCGTTATTGGCAATTGTCTTTACAGGCACGTTGACGTTTACGTTAACTTATATTCTTAACCTGACAGGTGCAACCGGCTTACCTCACTACCTTTGGCGTAGAAACGTGATTTGGGCAGAAAAAAGGGTGCCCTAGGGCACCCAATCATCGGACAGAACCGGTTATTTGAAATTTTTGCGATACATTTTGGTGAGCTCGCCCACAATGCCGCTGCGGAAGCTAAGTACGCAGACAACAAAGATAATCCCCAGAATAACGCTTACCCAGTTTCCCAACGGCGACTGCGCCAAAATGTGCTGCAGGCTAACCACAATGCCCGCGCCCATAAGAGGGCCAAGCAGTGTGCCTACCCCACCCAGCAGCGTCATTAGGATAACTTCACCCGACATGTGCCAGTGCGCATCGGTTAACGACGCCAACTGAAACACGACGGTTTTGGTAGAGCCCGCCAACCCGGCCAGCGCCGCAGAGAGTACAAACGCCAACAGCTTGTAAGCATCAACGTTGTAGCCCAGCGAAATAGCGCGCGGCTCATTTTCACGAATCGCTTTAAGCACCTGGCCAAAGGGAGAATGCACGGTGCGTTGGATCAGCGCAAAGCCAACTATGAAGATGGCAAAAACGAAGTAATACATCGCCAAGTTACTGCTTAGACTGATCACGCCAAACAAGTCACCGCGTGGCACACCATGCAGGCCATCCTCACCACCGGTAAACGATGACTGAACAAAGACGAAAAACATCAGTTGAGCCAGTGCCAACGTCACCATGGCAAAGTAAATGCCCTGACGCCGGATCGAAAGCACCCCAAACAACAGCCCTAACAGGGTTGCCATTAAGGTGCCCGCAATAATCCCCACCTCTGGCGTTAGCCCTGGATAGCTTGCCAACAAGTAGCCAGTCACATAACCACCGGTGGCTAAAAATGCCGCGTGCCCGAACGAGAGTAATCCCGCATAGCCCAGCAGCAAATTAAAGGCGCAGGCAAAAAGCGCGAAGCAAAGAATTTTCATTAGAAAAACGGGATAGGCCAAAAAAGGCGCAACTAACCCGATGGCCAAGAGCGCTATATAAAACATGTTACGGCGCATTTTGGCCCGCTTCTGTCGCTCTTTTACGGCTGATGGCGCATTGAGTGCTTGAGAGTCTGCCATGGTTATGCCTCCTTACCGAACAGCCCAGCGGGGCGTAACATGAGCACCAATATCATCACCAAGAAGATCACGGTATTGGAGGCTTCGGGGTAATACACTTTGGTTAAGCCTTCGATGATCCCCATTCCCAGGCCAGTAAGAATCGCACCTAGAATAGATCCCATACCCCCAATAACGACCACCGCGAACACCACAATCAGCAGGCTTGACCCCATGGTCGGGGACACAGGATATAACGGCGCTGCCAACACCCCCGCAAAAGCGGCTAGCGCTACGCCAAAGCCATAAGTAAGCGTGATCAATAGCGGTACGTTTACCCCAAACGCTTGCATCAGTTGGGAGTTTTCAGTACCTGCACGCAGATAGGCCCCCAAGCGGGTGCGCTCAATCATAAACCAGGTAAATAAACACATGGCCAGTGCCGCTACCAGCACCCAGGCACGATAGGTAGGCAGGAACATGAAGCCTAGATTCAGGCCGCCCTGCAGTGCCTCCGGAGTCGCGTACCGCGCACCCGAAACGCCAAAGAAATTAACCAGCGTGCCTTCAAAAATTAGCGCCAACCCGAAGGTGAGCAACAGTCCATAAAGATGGTCTAAATGGGCAATGCGACGCAGTAAGAAGCGCTCCATTAGCATGCCGAAACCACCCACCACCAGTGGCACCAGAAACAGCGCCAGCCAATAGTTGATGCCTAAATAGCGAAAGCCTAACAGTGCGGCGAAGGCTCCCAGCATGTATTGCGCCCCATGGGCAAAGTTGACGATCTTCAGTAGGCCGAAGATGACCGCCAGGCCCAAACTGAGCAGTGCGTAAAAGGCGCCATTCACAAGCCCAAGCGTTAACTGGCCCATGAAAACGGCCAATGGCACGCCGAATATCATCGTCATTGTATGACTCTCCTCGCCGTCAAGCGGTTGGTGGCAAGCTGCCACCAACCAGTTCTAACGTCACTTGCGGTTGTTATTCGACTTAGTTTTGAACCAGTTTGCACTGGCTATCAGAGAGCGGACGGTAGGCTTCATCGGCAGGAATGGTGCTGAGGATTTCATACAGATCCCACTCACCGGTAGACTCTTCCGGTGTTTTCACTTGGGCAAGGTACATGTCATGAATCATGCGGCCATCTTCACGAATGGAGCCGTTACGCGCAAAGAAGTCCTCAATGGGCATATCAGCCATCTGGGCGCGTACAACTTCAGGATCGTCGGTTCCCGCGGCTTCTACGGCTTTCAGGTAGTGCATGGTGCTTGAGTAGATACCCGCCTGAACCATGGTGGGCATACGACCAACTTCTTCAAAATAACGATCTGACCAAGCGCGCGCCTCTTCATCCATGTTCCAGTACCAGCCCGTCGTTAGCAGCAGTCCTTGGGTGGATTCCAGACCTAGCGCGTGTACATCGTTGAGGAAGATCAGCAGGCCTGCTAGTTGCTGGCCACTCTGCGTGAGACCGAACTGGCTAGCGGTGGTGATCGCGTTCACGGTGTCAGCACCGGCGTTAGCCAAACCTACAATCTTCGCGCCAGACCCTTGGGCCTGAAGGATGTACGAGGAGAAGTCGCTTGTCGGGAACGGGTGGCGTACGCCGCCAACAATCTCGCCGCCATTGGCTTCAACCACGTTGGTCACATCAGCTTCCAGCGCATGGCCAAACGCATAATCAGCAGTTAACAAGAACCAGCTGTCGCCGCCCTGCTCTACAACTGCTTTTGCAGTACCGTTTGCTAGTGGATAAGTATCGTAAACCCAGTGAATGTGGTTGGGCGTGCAGTGCTCATTGGTAATGCTTGATGCCGCAGAACCCGACACAATGCCCAGGCCATTGTTTTCTTCCAGCACTTTAGTGACCGCAATAGACACCGAGGACGCCACTAGGCCACCCACCATGTCGACGTTACGCTGGTCGATCCACTCACGCACCGTGTTAGCACCGACGTCGGCACTGTTACGATCATCAGCACTAAAAATCACAATGGGCGAGCCGTTAACACTGCCACCAAAATCAGCAACCGCCATTTCCATGGCTGTTTCGCCGCCTGGGCCAGCTAAGTCACGATAAGTCCCTGACATATCTGCCAAATAACCAATGCGTACCTCATTATCGCTAATTTCGGCGTGAGCGGTTGAGACTGCCATAGTAGAAGCGGCGGCAACGGCGATGCTGGCGGTCAGCGTTTTTTTCATAAAGGTCATGTTCGTCTCCTGGCCCTTGAGGCCTTTGTTGTTGTGTTACGACGTACGAATAAAATGCTTATAGAGCGTTTAGTGTTGTAGTGCACCTACTGCGAAGCTGATGCTGTGTTTATGATCTAGATTGGCGTTATACCCCCAGCATGGTGTTGAGATGGTCTCGACGTGACGGAAGCTGCTCAGCGCTAATCTCTTCAACAATCTGACCGTGATCCATTACAAAATGACGATCTGCCAGCGGCGCTGCAAAACGGAAGTTCTGCTCCACCAGAACAATAGTCATACCGCGCTCTTTCAGTTGAATAAGCACTTCGCCAAGTTTTTGCACAATAACGGGGGCTAAGCCTTCGGTAATTTCATCGAGCAGCAAAAGCCGCGCGCCGGTGCGTAGAATGCGTGCCATGGCAAGCATCTGCTGCTCACCACCAGAAAGCCGCGTCCCCTGGCTTCTGCGGCGCTCGTAAAGGTTAGGAAACATGCCGTAGATTTCATCTAGGCTCATTCCGCCAGAGCGAACCGTGGGCGGAAGCAATAAATTTTCGTGCACATCTAGGCTGGCAAAAATACCGCGCTCTTCGGGGCAGTAACCAATCCCAAGCCTTGGAATATGGTGCGCCTTCATATTCAGCGTTTCGTTGCCATTAATCACAATCGAGCCGGTGCGACGCCCGACCATATTCATAATGGACTTCAGGGTAGTACTACGTCCCGCGCCGTTGCGACCCAGCAGCGTAACCAACTCCCCACGCTTAACATCAAAGTTCACGCCGTGAAGAATGTGTGACTCACCATAGAAAGCGTGCAAGTCTTGCACTCTCAACATTTCTAGCGTTTGGGAATCGGCTAGCTCGTTGGCTTCATAGGCTTCGGCAGTATTCATACGGCAGCCTCCTCTTCAGCAGCTTCACTGCCCATATAAGCCTCGCGCACTAATGGATTGCGGGAAACCTCGTCATAATTACCTTCGGCCAACACCGCGCCGCGGGCTAATACCGTAATACGGTCACAAAGCCTGCTTACTACGCTCAAATTGTGCTCCACCATTAAGACGGTGCGCCCTTTCGAAACACGCTTAATCAGCTCGACGATACGATCAACGTCCTCTGCCCCCATCCCCTGAGTCGGCTCATCCAACAGCATCATCTTAGGGTCAAGCGCCAGCGTGGTGGCAACTTCCAGGGCGCGCTTACGGCCGTAAGGCATTTCTACCGTTAATGTATCGGCGTATTCACGCAGGCCGACCTCATCAAGCAGCTCTAGCGCACGCTCATTAAGGTGATCTAGCGACTTTTCTGATTTCCAGAAGTGAAACGATGTGCCTAATTGACGCTGTAGCGCTACTCGGACGTTTTCCAGCGCCGTCATGTGCGCAAACACCGCTGAAATTTGAAATGAGCGCACGAGACCCAGCTGCGCAATCTCATTGGATTTTTTGCTGGTAATGGGCTTACCGCGATAAAGGATTTCTCCACGTGTAGGCGGCAGAAACTTGGTTAGCAAGTTAAAAACGGTGGTCTTTCCAGCACCGTTGGGGCCAATCAGGGCGTGAATATGCCCTTCTTGAACTTGAAGATTAACGTCATCCACGGCGGTAAAACCGCGGAATTCTTTGGTCAGTCCTCGCGTTTCGAGCACTGGCCCATTAAGAACATCGTCTTCACGCATGGAGTGGTAAGCCTCTTTTTGTTCTTGTGTTCGGGTGTTCTTGTATCCGGGTGTTGGGTGCTGACGTTTCACCAACCGCTTCATCAAGTAAAACTCGTTAGCCGGCAACACACCCTTACCTGAACGTAAGGTGTAGGTGCAAACTAGCAATCACTTGAGGGGTATTACAATTACAACTTTGGTCTACGCTTCTTTAACGTTTCTTCACGTTAATAATAAAAATAGTTATTTTTCAATTGATTAACGAAAAATCAAGGAAATCACACAAGCACAACTACTGCTTTACGTTAACGTAAACTTGTTTTAGCCTCATGGTCAGTGTTCCATAGGGACATCCCCCTATCGACGAGAACAATGATCATGAGCAAAACCTACACGATCAGTGAACTGGCCAGCGAGTTCGACGTTACCACTCGAAGCATCCGCTTTTATGAAGATCAGGAGTTACTCCACCCTGCTCGCCGTGGTCAAACACGCATCTACAGCAGCAAAGATCGCGTGCGCCTGAAATTAACGCTACGCGGTAAACGACTCGGCTTTTCCTTAGCAGAAATTCGCGAACTTTTTGAGTTGTGGGATGAGACCCGCAGCGGCAGCGAAAAGCAGCTGCATTTGATGCTAAGCAAAATCAGCGAGCGTAAATCGGCTCTAGAACAACAAATGAAAGACATCACGATGGTGCAGCTGGAACTTGAAAGCGCTGAAATTCGCTGCCGCCAGGCCCTTGAAGAACTCAATGAAAAACCTTCTTTAACGACGAAAAGCTCCCTTTAACAATGACAAGGTGATTGACCATGTTTTCACACTATTCAGAACTCAATTTCGGCCTCGACGATGAACTGAACATGCTGCGCGAGCAGGTCAATGCCTTTGCCGCTAGCGAAATTGCCCCGCGCGCTGCTGAAATCGACCGCAACAACGAATTCCCAAATGATCTGTGGAAGAAGTTTGGCGACATGGGTCTGTTGGGGATTACCGTATCTGAAGAAGATGGCGGTAGTGGTATGGGCTATCTTGCCCACTGTATTGCGATGGAAGAAATTTCCCGGGCAAGCGCCTCCGTCGCCCTCTCCTATGGCGCGCACTCGAACCTGTGCGTCAATCAGCTAAAGATCAACGCCAGCGCTGCACAAAAAGAGAAATACCTGCCCAAGCTGATCAGCGGCGACCACGTAGGCGCACTGGCAATGTCAGAGCCAGGTGCAGGGTCTGACGTCGTGTCAATGCAGCTACGTGCCAAGCTGGATGGTGATCATTACATCCTTAACGGCAACAAGATGTGGATCACCAATGGCCCTGACGCCGACGTACTGGTGGTGTACGCCAAAACTGATCCAGACGCAGGCTCTAAAGGCATTACAGCGTTCATTATTGAAAAAGGCATGCCTGGCTTCACTACGGCACAGAAGCTCGACAAGCTGGGCATGCGCGGCTCTAACACCTGCGAACTGGTTTTCCAAGACTGCAAAGTACCGGTTGAAAACGTACTGGGCGAGGTCGGTAGAGGGGTTCGCGTGCTCATGAGTGGCTTGGATTACGAGCGCACCGTACTGGCTGCTGGCCCTATTGGTATTATGCAGGCCGCTATGGATGTGGTGATGCCCTATATCCACGAGCGCAAGCAGTTCAACCAGTCAATTGGCGAGTTCCAGTTGGTACAAGGCAAAGTGGCGGATATGTACACCACGCTGAACGCTTGTCGCGCCTACTTATACGCCGTTGCCGGAGCCTGCGACCGCGGCCAGACCTCGCGTAAAGACGCAGCGGGCGTGATTCTTTACTGCGCAGAGAAAGCCACCCAAGTTGCCCTAGATGCCATTCAGCTGCTCGGCGGCAACGGCTATATCAACGAGTACCCTACCGGTCGCCTTCTGCGCGATGCCAAACTGTATGAAATTGGCGCGGGCACCAGCGAAATTCGCCGGATGCTGATTGGCCGCGAACTCTTCACCGAAACAAAGTAAGGGCCGCGCCATGAGCACACTCTCTACACAGATCAATCCCCGCAGCGATGTCTTTCAAAGCAATGCAGCGTCCATGCTGGGGGAAGTTTCCAAGCTACGAGAATTGACCGCTGCCGTCGCCCAAGGCGGCGGCCCCAAGGCGCGTGAACGCCACGAGAGCCGCGGCAAGCTATTTGTGCGTGACCGTATCGATCACTTAATTGACGAAGGCTCGCCATTTTTAGAGTTTTCCGCCCTGGCTGCCCATCACGTTTACGATAGCGACGTACCTGCGGCAGGCGTGGTAACGGGCATTGGCCGGGTATCTGGCGTTGAGTGCGTGATTGTGGCCAACGATGCCACGGTAAAAGGCGGTACGTATTTCCCGCTAACGGTGAAAAAGCACCTGCGCGCCCAAGAAATCGCCCGCAAGCACCGTTTACCGTGCATCTATTTAGTCGATTCCGGCGGCGCTTTCCTGCCCCGCCAGGATGAAGTGTTCCCCGACCGCGATCACTTCGGGCGCATTTTCTATAACCAAGCCACGATGTCGGCAGAGGGCATCCCGCAAATAGCGGTGGTCATGGGCTCCTGCACAGCTGGCGGTGCGTATGTACCCGCCATGGCGGATGAATCAATCATCGTTAAAGAACAGGGCACGATTTTCCTGGGCGGCCCACCGCTAGTGAAGGCGGCCACGGGCGAAAACATTAGTGCTGAAGACCTGGGCGGTGCCGATGTGCACGCCAAAATCAGCGGCGTAGCCGATCACTACGCTGAAAATGATGCCCATGCCCTGCAGTTGGCGCGTGCTTGTGTGTCCCGTTTAAATTGGCAAAAGCGCGGCAAATTAGCCATGCAAGCGCCCCAACCTCCCAAACTCGACCCCAGCGAACTGTACGGCATTGTTGGCACCGACCTTAAGAAGCCTTACGACGTTCGCGAAGTGATTGGTCGCATTGTTGATGGTTCTGACTTTGACGAGTTCAAGCGCTACTACGGCGACACCTTGGTAACCGGCTTTGCGCATATCCACGGCTATCCGGTGGGCATTGTGGCCAACAACGGCGTGCTGTTTTCAGAGAGCGCGGTAAAAGGTGCACACTTTATTGAGCTTTGCGCCCAGCGCAAGATTCCGCTGGTGTTCCTGCAAAACATTACTGGCTTCATGGTCGGCTCTAAGTACGAGCATGAAGGCATCGCTAAGCACGGTGCGAAGTTAGTGACTGCCGTCGCCTGCGCCAAAGTACCCAAGTTCACCGTTTTGATTGGCGGCAGTTTTGGCGCAGGTAACTACGGAATGTGTGGTCGCGCCTATGACCCTAACCTGCTGTTCATGTGGCCCAATGCGCGTATTTCGGTAATGGGCGGCGAGCAGGCAGCAGGCGTGCTCTCTCAGGTTAAACGTGAGCAGTATGAGCGCGAGGGCCGCGAGTGGACCAAAGAGGAAGAAGAAGCCTTTAAGCAGCCCACTCGCGACCAGTACGAGCACCAGGGTCACCCCTACTATGCTAGCGCCCGCCTATGGGATGACGGCGTCATTGATCCACTTCAAACTCGCGATGTCTTAGGGCTTTCGCTGGCCGCTGCAATGAATGCTGACGTCGAAGAGACACGCTTCGGCGTGTTCCGGATGTAAGGGCGAACACTATGGCTTACTCAACGCTACTGATCGAAGAAGGCGTGGCGCGCCTGACGTTAAACCGCCCAGAGGTGCATAACGCCTTTGACGACAGCCTGATCGCTGAACTAAACGCCCATTTAGACGAATTGCACGCGCTGGCCAACGCCGGTGACGTTCGGGTGGTGGTGCTTGGCTCTGAAGGTAAAAGTTTCTCTGCGGGCGCTGATCTCAACTGGATGAAGCGCATGGTCGATTACGGTTTGGAAGACAACCTAGCGGACTCACGCAAACTGTCGGCGCTTATGTTTGGGTTAGACACCCTGCCGTGCCCTACCGTTTGCCGAGTTCAGGGGGCGGCCTTTGGTGGCGCGGTGGGTCTAGCCGCCTGTTGCGATCTGGTCGTCGCTTCAGATAAAGCTAAATTCTGCCTATCGGAAGTCAAAATTGGCCTATCGCCCGCGGTGATTAGCCCCTATGTTCAGCGCGCGCTTGGCGAACGCCAAATGCGCCGTTACGCACTCACTGCTGAAGTGATGGACGCGCCAACGGCGATGGCGCTCGGCTTGGTTCACCAAGTGGTGGAACACGATGCCTTGGATAGCGCCGTAGACGCCATGCTCGACACCCTGCTGGGTGGCTCTCCCCAAGCCCAACGGGCAACCAAAGCACTGCTGGCAAGCGTGGCTCAAGCACCCGGCAGTGACGCCACCCGAGAACACACCTGCCAGGTGATCTCCAAACTGCGGGTGAGCCAAGAGGGTCAAGAGGGCTTAGCGAGCTTTTTTGAAAAGCGCCGCCCTGCCTGGACACAACCGTCTGGCCTTCAAGAACACAACACTGCTGCGGAGCCACGCTCATGACGCTTGACCTTACTAAATTCGACACGTTGCTAGTGGCCAACCGCGGTGAAATTGCCTGTCGCGTAATGCGCACCGCCCGCCGCATGGGGCTGAAAACGGTTGCCGTTTATTCAGATGCCGATGCCACGGCTCGCCATGTACGCGAGGCTGATGAAGCCGTTCGCTTAGGCCCTGCCGCCGCCCGCGAAAGCTACCTTAATGTTGATGCGGTTATCGATGCCGCCAAACGCACCGGTACTGGTGCCATTCATCCCGGCTACGGCTTTCTTTCGGAAAACGGTGGGTTTGTTAAAGCCCTTGAGCAAGCGGGCATCATCTTTGTTGGCCCCCCTGCGTCGGCGATTGCCGCGATGGGCGATAAATCTGCCGCGAAAGCACGTATGGCCAATGCAGGCGTGCCGCTGGTACCTGGCTATCATGGTGACGATCAGGATGATGCACTGCTGCGCAGCGAAGCCGACAAAATCGGTTATCCGGTGATGTTGAAAGCCAGCGCCGGTGGCGGTGGTAAAGGCATGCGCGTGGTGGAAAGCGGCGAAGGATTTAAAGCAGCGCTGGATGGCTGTCGGCGCGAATCCAGCGCCGCTTTCGGCGACGACCGCATGCTGATTGAGAAATACCTGGTGCAGCCTCGTCATGTCGAAGTACAGGTATTCTGCGACCGCTACGGCAACGGCGTCTACCTATTCGAGCGGGATTGCAGCGTTCAGCGCCGCCATCAGAAAGTCATAGAAGAAGCGCCAGCCCCAGGCATGACGCCTGAACTGCGCAGTGCGATGGGCGACGCTGCCGTTCGCGCGGCCAAAGAAATTGGCTATGTGGGCGCAGGTACTGTGGAGTTCCTGCTCGACGCCGACGGCTCGTTCTACTTTATGGAGATGAACACCCGCCTGCAGGTTGAGCACCCTGTTACTGAAATGATTACCGGCCAGGATTTGGTCGAATGGCAGCTGCGCGTTGCGATGGGTGAACCGCTCCCCTGCACACAAGACGAGCTCACCATCACCGGCCATAGTTTTGAAGCGCGCCTGTATGCTGAAGACCCAGAGCAAGACTTCCTGCCGGCCACCGGTTTATTAACTCGCTTCGCACTGGATTTAGAAGGTGCCGACTTAGATAGCGATCAGGTGCGTTTAGACAGCGGCGTAGAAAGTGGTGATGTTGTTTCCATGCACTACGACCCCATGCTGGCCAAACTGATTGTTCACGGCGCTGACCGGGATGCAGCACTAGCCACTCTCAACCGCGCCCTGGCGGCGTTGGATGTGCAGGGCGTGGTGACTAACCGCGCTTTCCTGCAGCGCTTGGCAAATCACCCAGGCTTTAAAATCGTCGAGCTCGACACGCGTTTTATCGAACGCAATGAAGCCACCCTGTTTGCGCCGCGCAGCTACTCTACCGAGGCTTACGCCAGCGCCGCGCTGATCGGTTTAAACCAACTGGCCAAAGAGTGCGAGAGCGACTCTCCGTGGGATCGCCATGACGGTTTCCGCTTGAATGCTCCTCATACCATTCGTATTGCGCTGTGTGACCCGGCAAGCGCCCAGGCAGCCGACAGCGACGCAGCGGTGGTGATTGTTGAAGGTAAACGCGAAAGCGGCGAATCGCTGTGGAACTTGACCATCGGCGATCAAACGTTGACCGCTAGCCTACAATCGCTGACAGGTGATGCGGTAGCCGTCACGCTAAACGGCCACCGCCGCCGTCTACAGGCACGCCGCGATGGTCATATCGTAGTGATGGCTGAACCCAGTGGCGAAACACGCCTCTTCTGGCGACGCATTGATGCCATTGACCACGGTCACCATGAAGCGGAATCAACCCTCACCGCCCCCATGAATGGCACCGTTGTCGCGCTGCTGGTAGAGCCTGGCGCGGCGGTAGAGAAAGGCATGCCGTTGATGGTCATGGAAGCGATGAAGATGGAGCACACCATGACTGCGCCTGCCGATGGTAGCGTGGAGACGTTCCACTTCCAGTCGGGCGATACCGTGAGTCAAGGTGACGTGCTACTCGACTTTGCCCCCAGCGAATAGGAGCTAACCGATGGCACTGCCGACATCTATTAAGCTGTTTGAAATGGCCCCCCGCGATGGCTTGCAAAACGAACCGGGCACCCTGGTGCCCACCGCTACCAAAATCGAACTGATCGAACGGCTGGCGAATGCTGGCCTTACCCATATTGAGGCCGCCAGCTTTGTCTCGCCAAAATGGGTGCCACAAATGGGCGATGCCAGCGAGGTAATGCGCGGTATTGCCCGCAAACCCGGCGTGGTTTATTCGGCGTTAACGCCTAATCTGAAAGGCCTGGAAGGCGCACTGGCAGCGGGCGTTGAAGAAGTCGCGGTATTTGGCGCCGCTTCTGAGGCGTTTTCTCAGAAAAACATCAACTGCTCGATTGCTGAGTCGCTGACACGCTTTGAGCCAGTGCTGGCGCGTGCCAATGAAGCAGGTGTGCGGGTACGTGGCTATGTGTCCTGCGTGCTGGGCTGCCCCTATGAAGGGGCTATTTCTCCGCAAAAAGTTGCCGAGGTCGCTAGCGCACTTTATGAGATGGGCTGCTATGAAATCTCTCTGGGTGACACCATCGGCGTGGGCACGCCACTAGCCGCCAAGCGAATGATTGAGGCTGCCCGCCAGCAGGTGCCCATCGAGTATTTAGCGGCCCATTTCCATGACACCTATGGCATGGCGCTAGCTAACTTATATGCCGTAATGGAAGAAGGCGTGAGCGTGATTGACGCCGCGACTGCAGGGCTTGGCGGCTGCCCTTATGCCAAAGGTGCGTCCGGCAATGTGGCCACAGAAGACGTACTTTACCTGCTGGAGGGGCTGGGCATTAACACCGGCATCGACCTCCAGGCAGTGATTGAGACGGGCGTCTGGATCACTCAGCAGCTTGGTCGCAAGCCCAGCTCTAAAGTCGCGTTGGCCAAAAGCACGGTTAGTTAATCATAACTATAGAAGCCAACTGCTTTCTTCCCGTTGAGACAAAAAAAACAGTTCGGAGAGACATCCATGGCATCACCTGCACACACCCTACCTAGCTATACCAGCAGCACCGCAGACAAGCCGCTGCTGGGCATGACCATTGGTGATAAATTTGATCAAATCGCCGCACAGTATGCCGATAACGACGCGCTAATCGCTCTTCATCAGAACATTCACTGGAGCTACCGCCAGCTTCAGGAAGAAGTTAACCGCTGCGCCCGTGCGTTGCTGGCCATTGGCGTTAAAAAAGGCGACCGGGTTGCCATCTGGGCACCTAACTGCTGCGAATGGACCCTAACCCAGTTTGCCACCGCCAAGATCGGTGCAATTTTAGTCAACATTAACCCCTCTTATCGCACCCATGAGCTGGACTACGCGTTGAATCAATCCGGTGCGCGTTTTTTAGTCACTGCCAATCAATTCAAAAGCTCTGATTACACCGCCATGCTGTTTGAACTCGCGCCCGAGCTAAATAGCAGCGCAGAGGGTCAGCTAAAATCGCAAAAGCTGCCTGATCTTGAGTGCATCATTAATCTGAGCACTGACAAGCATAGTGGCATGTGGCGCTGGGAAGACTTCATTAACGAAGCCAACAAGATCAGCCAGACGGATGTTGATGACCTGCAGGCCACGCTACAGTTTGATGACCCGATCAATATTCAGTACACCTCGGGCACAACAGGCTTTCCGAAAGGCGCGACGCTCTCTCACCATAACATCCTCAACAATGGCTTCTTTGTTGCCGAAAGCATGGGCTTTACCAGCGAAGACCGCTTGGTCATTCCCGTACCGCTCTACCACTGCTTCGGCATGGTGATGGGTAACCTGGGCTGCATGACCCATGGCGCGGCGATGATTTATCCAGATGAAGGGTTCGAGCCCGGCAAAGTGCTAAAAGCGGTACACGAGCAAAAATCCACCGCGCTTTACGGCGTACCCACGATGTTCATCGCCGAACTAGAGCACCCCGACTTTGCCACGACTGATTTTTCCACGCTGCGCACCGGCATTATGGCGGGTTCTATTTGTCCTGCAGAAATCATGAAGCAGGTCATCGAAAAGATGAACATGAAAGGCGTACAGATCGCCTACGGCATGACAGAAACCAGCCCGGTTTCCACCCAAACCGGCGCTAACGACACCATTGATAAGCGCGTTTCTACCGTTGGCCGTACCCAACCCCACCTGGAAAGTAAGATCGTCGATCCTGGCAACGGCGGCATTCTGCCCCGTGGTGAAATTGGTGAGCTCTGCACCCGTGGCTACAGTGTGATGCTCAAGTACTGGAACAATGACAAAGCCACGGCTGAAGCCATTGACGAAGCCGGCTGGATGCACACAGGCGACCTTGCCACGATGGACGAGGAAGGCTACATCCAGATCGTTGGCCGCATTAAAGATATGGTGATTCGCGGCGGTGAGAACGTATACCCTAAAGAGATCGAGGAGTTTTTATACGCCCACCCTGCGATTTCAGAAGTACAGGTCACCGGTGTTCCGGATAAGAAGTATGGCGAAGAGTTAATTGCTTGGGTGAAGCTCAATAGCAGCGCAGGAGACGTCACTGGAGAAGACCTGCGCGAGTACTGCAAAGGCAAAATCACTCACTTTAAGATTCCCCGCTACTTTAAATTTGTTGATGAGTTTCCGATGACGGTAACCGGTAAAATTCAGAAATTTAAAATGCGCGAAATTTCTATCCAAGAGCTTGGGCTTGAGGATCAAAAATAACCCTTTAATCAACGCCGGCCCATGGTCGGCGTTGATTTTTGTTTGACATTGAGACACCGACATGTCCACACAGCAGCGGCTAGCCAAGCACTACCACCAAGGGTTACGCGATGGCGCTATCCTTAGCCAAATTCGCACCCACTACCCTGATGGCCCAACACTTCACCAACTTGCCCCGCTAGACCAGCTACATATCGGTGGCATTGCCGCCTCTAAAAAGTTGCTTAACCTACTTGATCCTTCACAACATACAAAGGTGCTTGATATAGGCTCAGGCTTAGGCGGATTAATGCGCCAAGGCGCAGCGCTTGGTTTTCAACTTACCGGTTTAGATATCACTCACCGCTTTAACGTACTTAATCAGGCACTGACTAACTTAGCGGCTTCTCCGACAAATCCGTCGCTTAGCTGGGTTACCGGAGATGCCTGCGCACTGCCTTTTCCTGAGCGCACGTTTGATGCCGTACTATTTCAGCACAGCCTGATGAACATGCCCGACCCCGCCCGCGTTATTGCCGAAAGCCGACGCGTGCTCCGCCCAGGTGGCAAACTTGTCATGCATGAAGTCGTTAGTGGTAAAAACCTTGCCGAATTGCGCTACCCGGTTCCTTGGGCAGCATCGCCAGAGCATTCACACTTGCTTTCGATGACAGAACTGACGGACTTGCTGGCAGCCAATGGCTTTCAGCTTCGGCACAGTGAAGATTGGAGCAGCACTGCGCTTGAGTGGCGTCAGCGGCAGCGCCAAAAAGAGCAAACTAACACCGTCGCGGTGCTCTCACCCCAATGGGTATTTGGCGAGCGCTTTTTGAAAATGGGTAAAAATCTGCTAGAAAACTTATCAAATAACGCAATTAATGTGGTAGAAATCAGCGCCCGTTGCTAGGCTGATTAAGATAACTTCCTTAGCCAGGGACACGAGGAACGCCAATGAAACGCTTGGCAAGCACCCTGTTTTGTAGTTTTGCTGGCTCCATGCTGCCATTAATGGGCTGTTTAGCCAGCAGCGGAGATACCGACCTCGCCTATGCGTCTCCCAACAGCGAGTTTATGGCTCTGCGCAACGGTGTCGTTTTAGAAGGCAGTGACTTAAGCAGCCTCGATAGCTACACAACAGGCTTCCGCTTTTCGGCAGGTTTTAGCCCATGGCAATTACCACAGCTGGATATTGGTGCTGAAATTGCCTACCGCGAAAGTGAAGAAGTTCCCATCACCTCCAGTGCTGACCCCCTCATCATGGATACTCTCAGCTTAGGCGGAGCGATCGTCGCAGGCGTACGAATGGGTGCCTTTAGTATTTACGCTAAGTCTGGCCTCACCGAGTGGCGTGGCGAAACCGATCAGCCACTGGCCGACGACGGCGGCACCGCCTTCCTGCAAGGCTTTGGCGCCACCATGACCATTAATCGCCTGGTAAGCAGGGTTGAGTATGAACGCATCGACGCACCTACCCTCAGCCACCTCAATATGTTGAGCGCTTCCCTGCACTTACCGTTTTAGCGGTTTTCTT
The DNA here is from genome assembly GCA_030440445.1 of Halomonas sp. KG2. Classification (NCBI taxonomy): domain Bacteria; kingdom Pseudomonadati; phylum Pseudomonadota; class Gammaproteobacteria; order Oceanospirillales; family Halomonadaceae; genus Halomonas; species Halomonas sp. KG2. Next base: position 2,529,173 of record CP098528.1, read on the forward strand.
CGGATGCCTGTTCAGGCGGCGTCCATACGGGCTCTTCAGCTTGATTTGACTCATCCCAGCCGTGCCGCATTGACCGACTCAGCGCTTCCTCCAGTTTCATAAACAGTTCGCCGTAACGCGGGCTAAAGCTAATCCCCTCCTCAATCTCTTTCCAGGCTTCAAACAGCTCATCTTCATGGGCATTTTCGTGTTGCTCAAACGAGTCGATCATCTGCTTGGCACGCATTGGGTGTACCCCCATAGCCGTTAAGGTATGGCCGCCCAGCTCTAGCGCAGAGTGATAAACCTCTCTGGTTACATCGTCAGCCCCTGCTTCGCGAAGCTGATACCCATGGCCACGGTCAAAGGCACGCGCCAATACCCAAACGTTGGGATAGTAATGCTTAACGTGCTTCACCATATCAACAGCGCGATCGCGATCATCAATCGCTACCACCATCACTCGCGCATTCGCAACACCCGCGGTTTCTAGAAGATCTGAACGACTGGCATCGCCAAAGTAGCTTTTAATCCGAATATGGCGAAGGAGCTCAATTTGCTCAATTTCGAGGTCCAAAGCCACGATGGGAATGTCATTGGCGCGCAACAAACGACATACAATCTGCCCAAAACGACCGACACCGGCGATAATCACTGGCGCTTGCTCTTCGATCTTATCGGCATCCCGCGTAGCGTTTTTAGCTGCTTGGTAACGCGGTAGCACTAAGCGGTCGTAGACAATAAATAACAGCGGGGTTGCAAACATGGAAAACGCAACAACAAGCGAAAGTAATTGCGACACATCAACAGGAATAACGTTGCTCTGCACGCTGTAAGTTAACAGCACAAAGCCAAATTCCCCTGCCTGCGCAAGGCTTAACGTAAACAACCAGCCATTGCTATTACGAACCCGGAACAACATAGCTAACCCGAACAGGATAGTGCCCTTTACGACAATAACGCCAAGCACTAATAGCAATACGGTTGGCCACTGCGACGCGAATACCTGAAAGTCGATGCCAGCCCCAACCGTGATAAAAAACAGTCCGAGCAAAAGCCCTTTAAACGGTTCGATGTTGGCCTCGATTTCGTGCTTGAATTCGCTGTTAGCGAGTACGATACCGGCTAGAAACGCGCCAAGCGCTGGAGATAAATTGACAACCCCCATCAACGCAGCAATGCCAATGACCAGCATTAAGGCGGCAGCTGTAAACACCTCTCTCAAGCCAGAGGAAACCACGTAGCGAAACAGCATCGGCCCAAGATAATGCCCACTAATAATGACGACTCCGATAGCCCCAACCACCACCAGCCCGTGGAGCCATCCAGGCATACCCTCGACAAGACTTAGGCTACTATGCTCAGCATAACTACCACCTTCTTGCATTAGTTCGGGAAGCGCCAACAGTGGGATCAACGCCAACATCAGGATCACCGCGATGTCTTGAAATAGCAGCACCGAAAACGCGTTGCGCCCGCCTTCAGTTTTCGTGAGTCCTTTTTCGTTTAGGGTTTGCAGCACAATCGCCGTTGAGGAAAGCGCGAAAATTAAACCGACGGCCAAGGATGTTTGCCAAGCAAGTCCCAGCCACCAAGCAACAGCGGTACCTGCAGCGGCTGTTATCAGCACCTGTAAACCACCCATCCCTATCAAGCTTACCCGCATGGCCCACAACCCTTTTGGGTCGAGCTCCATACCGACTAAAAACAGCATCATCACCACACCAAACTCGGCGAAGTGCTGAATCGTAGTGGTTTCCTGACCGACCAATCCCAGCATGGGTCCTATCACCACCCCAGCGACCAAATAACCGAGCACCGAACCAAGTCCAAACCGCTTGGCAAGGGGGACAGCGATTACCGCTGCAATGAGATAGATAAACGCTTGAATAAAATAGTCGGTCATCGGGCTTCCTCAAATTAACACGAAGGTCTTGACTTCATTGCGCAATAGGATACCGTACTAGTACGCTAGTACAGCAACTTATTTCCTTACTTTTGTGGCAATACGGTGAACTCACTTTATGTCATTTGATGATGACCATCAGGCTGATTTAGTACGCTATTTACTTGCCATTGATTCGCCAGAAGCAATGGACGAGGCACTAGCCAGCTTGTTAACGCCCGCAGAGTACCAAGAAATCTGCAAACGCCTACAGATTTTTAAGCTTTTGCGTGAAGGAGTCCCCCATCGCAAAATCGCTGAAATCCTGGGCGTCGGTATTGCCACGGTATCCCGCGGTTCGCGCGCTTTAACCACGTTACCCTCTTCAACGTTACCTTCATCACTACCGTCACCCACTTCACGGACCGATTAATCATGACGATGACTACGCCTGCTTCATCAGGCCCACAGCCTTTTACGCTGTCGCGCAAGCCTCACTACGTCACCCTGGCGGCGGACTGTGATTTTTTTGCTCTGTTTCAAAAAATTGAACGCCAATTTGATACCTGCTACATGCTGGAATCCCTGGGCGAAGATAGCCATATGGCGCGCCACTCGATTATTGGCTTTGACCCTGAGTACACGCTTTACGCCAATGGCGGCACGTTAACTATTGAAGATCGTGACGGTAATGCAAACCACTATCCAAGCGATAACCCTTATGAGCTGCTGCGCAGCCTGATTCCGCAGAATATTATTTCTCGTAAGTATGCGGGTGGACTAAGTGGTTATCTTGGTTATGACGCCATGCAATACTTTGAGCCTTCGTTATCGTTGAAAGCTAGCGACGATTTCGACACGTTTCGATTTGGCCTTTATAAAGACGGTTTGATCCTCGACAAAATGACCGGGGAAGTCACCTATTTTTATTACGACAACAGCCGGTACGCGTTCCTGCAAACCTTGATCGACGCTGATGATATCTCCTCAGGCGAGCTGCATATTACTGCGCTGGGCGACACCATGAGCCGCGAAGAGCACGCCGAAGCAGTGGCCAAGGTGAAACAGGACATCATCGACGGTAAGGTTTTCCAGTGCGAAGTCGGCTTTAAAAAGCGCTTTAGCATTAAAGGCGATACGTTAGCGCTCTACGATCAGCTGCGCACCATTAACCCATCGCCACAGATGTATTACGTGAAATTTGGCGAGCAGAAGCTGATTGGCGCAAGCCCCGAGCTTCTATTCAGGCTTCGCCAAGGCGAGATGGAGACCTTCCCACTGGCAGGCACCACTACACGTGGCAAAACCCCGCAAGAAGATACGCAGCTAGCTCGCGCGCTACTCAACGACCCCAAAGAGATTGCCGAGCACAATATGATTGTGGACCTGCACCGCAACGATATTGGCCGAGTGGCGCAATTTGGCACGGTGAAAGTACGTAGCCTGATGGACATCAAACGCTTTAGCCACGTGCAACATATCTCTAGTGAAATTGTTGGCATTATTGCCGAAGGCGAAGATATGTTTACATCGCTTGCCAGCAACTTCCCTGCGGGTACGCTGACGGGTGCGCCAAAAATTGAAGCAATGAAAATTATCGATGACTTGGAAATTGACGGTCGCGGCCCTTACGGCGGTGCGGTTGGCCAATTCTCATTTAACGGCGACTGCACCTTCGCGATTCCCATTCGTACCGTCTTTGTAAACGGTGAAAGCGCTTACGTACAAACTTGTGGCGGCAACGTGTTTGATAGCAACGCCGAAGATGAATACGAGGAAATACGCCGCAAATTTGCAGGCACCCGCAAAGCCCTTGCTCCCTTTATGAGCGCGGATATGGACATGGAGAGCCAAGCATGAAGGTGCTAATTATCGATAACTACGACTCCTTCACCTATAACTTGTATCAGTTTATTGGTGAGATTTTAACCACCGAGAAGAACCGCGGCGAACTGCCTCATTTCGAGATTATTGTTAAGCGCAACAATCAAATCGACTTCAAAGCGATAGAAGCCATGGCGCCTGATCGGATTATTATCTCGCCGGGCCCAGGCTCGCCGGATGATCCGCGTTACTTTGGCGTCTGCGCCGACGTCATCGAGAAGCTCGGCAAAACCACACCACTGTTGGGCGTGTGCCTGGGCATGCAGGGCATTGTTCACGTTTTTGGCGGCAAGGTGGTAAAAGCGCCTCTGCCGATGCACGGCAAAATCAGTCCGATCAATCACAACAATCACTCGGTATTTAATGGCGTACCCGACCAGCTTGAGGTGATGCGCTATCACTCATTGATTGCCGACGCGTTCACCCTGCCCGACTGCCTGGAAGTGACCGCAACAGTGGGCGCGCTAGGTGCTGACAAGTTTGAACAACGCAGCCACTGGCAAGCAGTGGGTGAGTTTGAATTAATGGGCGTAAAGCACCGTGACTACCCCATTCACGGCATTCAGTTCCACCCCGAATCGTTTGCCACAGAAGGTGGCAAAGAACTCATTGCTAACTTCTTATTTGCCTGACCCATCAGGCTTAGCGTTGAGATAACTTAGTGTTGAGATAACTCAGCGACTAACGGCGGGCACTCAGAGCTGCCCGCCCTACTCTCTAACGCTTCCCTTTCGGGCGACCAACACGACCTTTACCCACCGGCCTGGCCCCTGCCTTACCGTTTTTTCCTGCGCCAGCGGTTTTGCCCCTGGGCTGCGGTTTACCCGAAGCACTGGCTTTTGGGCCAGTTCTCACTTTACCGCTGGCGGTTCTTTTACCCTTGGGCGGCGGTTTATTGCCAACCGTTTTAGCACCCGGCTTAGCCGGTTTCTGCCGTCCCTGTTTCTGCCGCTCCTTGGTGGCTGTTTTTTTCGGTTTGTTAGCGCCTGCCCCTGAATTGTAATCAGGCCGTGCTGTCTGGCGCTTTTCAGGCACTGCCTCAGAGCGTTCTGTCAGCGCGACAATCGTATCAATCTCTTTAGGGGTTAGATCCCGCCAATCGCCCAGAGCCAACCCTTGCAGGGAAACATTCATTATCCGGGTGCGAACAAGCTGGGTGACCTCGTAGCCAAAGTACTCGCACATACGGCGAATCTGGCGGTTCAACCCTTGCACCAGCGTAATAGTGAACACAAACGTCGACGTTTTGGTCACTTTACACTTTTTAGTCACCTGCCCAAGGATCGGCACACCCTTTTGCATGCCGGCAACAAATTCATCGGTAATCGGCTTATTGACCGTCACCACATACTCTTTTTCATGATTATTATTAGCGCGCAGGATTTTATTAACCAGGTCGCCATTATTGGTTAGAAAGATCAGTCCCTGGGAGTCTTTATCCAGACGCCCGATGGGAAAGATGCGCGTGCCGTGTTTCACGAATTCAACAATATTGTCTTTTTCGCTGGACTCGGTGGTACTGACTATTCCCACCGGCTTATTCAGCGCAATCAGCACCAAATCTTCTTCTTCCTGAGGCTCAATCTCTTGACCGTTGACCTTAACCAGATCACCCGGTACCACTTGGTCGCCTGTCGTTGCCCGACGCCCATTAATCCAAACGTTGCCTTGTTCAACATAGCGGTCCGCCTCTCGGCGAGAACACAAACCGCTTTCGCTGATGTATTTATTGATGCGGGTAGATTTTCGTAACGACATAAAACGCCATAGGCAAAAGTGTGGTGAAGTGATTAAGCAAATTCAAAAACTAACGGTAAAAGCCCATCTAGAAGCCGGAGCCAGGCTGTTTAAGAAACTCAATTTCGGCTGGCGTAGATACCCGGCCCAACACGTCGTTACGGTGAGGATAACGATCAAAGCGGTCAATGATCGCTTTGTGGCGAATCTCGAAATCCAGATTGTTCTCTAACCCAGGCTGATCAAACAGCTGCATTGCCACCTCATGAATAGCGGCAGACTCACTGTGCATATAAGGCATGTATAAAAAACTACGCTCGACGGGAGCCAGTTCGTTATCCACCGCTAAAGCAACCGCTTCCTGTGCAAGCGCTAAGGCTAACGCGTCACTGGCGAAGGCTTGCGGGTGGTCACGGTAGATATTGCGAGAAAACTGGTCCAACACAATAATTTCAGCCAGCCTACCCTGGGCGGTACTGCGCCACTCATAACACTCACAGGCGGCCGCTTTGGTCAGCAATGAGCCAAACCGCTGGGTAATCTGCTGATCCATCGATGTGTCTTTTTTAAACCACTGCTCTGGCGTCAATTCATTGAACCAAAACGACAGTACTGACTGAGCATCCTGTATCATCGCGCCCCCCAATTCCTAGTAAGGTGATGACCACGCCGCCACACGCAGTGGCGGCGCACTCTTTGTTAGCCTGTATTGCGTAACCCTGCTGCAATACCTGCCATGGTCACCATGAGCGCACGTGAGAGGTCTGCGCTAATGGCACCATCGGCGTCCCGATTACGCTGCAGAAGCTCCGCTTGCAAGCCATGAAGCGGGTCGATGTAAGGATTGCGCACATCAATTGCTTGGCGAATAAGTGGGGTGTTTTCAAGCAGCTTCTCTTGCTGAAGGATATCCAGCACGACGTTTTCAAGCCGTTCAAAACGCTCACGTAGCTTCTTGCCCAGCGCTTTCAGCGAAGGCTCATCGACTAAGCGATGTTCATAGTAGGCTGCAATCGCTACGTCCGCTTTGGCCAGCAGCATCTCTAACATATCGAGATAGGTGCCAAAGAACGGCCACTGGCTGCGCATTTCTTGCAACACTTCCCGGCCACCTGGCTGCTCTAGGCGTCGCGAGAACGCCTCACCACTGCCCAACCAAGCGGGTAGCATCAAGCGAATCTGTGTCCAGGCAAAAATCCACGGAATCGCTCGTAAGGTTTCGACGCCACCATCCTGGCGACGCTTGGTTGGCCGAGAGCCGAGCGGCAGCCTGCCCAGCGCTCCTTCCGGCGTGACAGCACGGAAATACGGGACAAAATCGGGGTCTTCACGCACTACGCCCACATAGGCGGCATGGGCCACTTTGGCCAGTTGGTCCATCTCTTCACGCCACTGAGGCTCAGGTGCGGGCGGTGGCAATAGCGTCGCTTCCATGACCGCGCAAGCGTAAATTTCCATAGAGCGCAGCGCGATATCTGGCTGACCAAACTTAAAGCGAATCATCTCACCTTGCTCGGTCACCCGTAGGCTGCCATTCACCGAGCCCGGCGGCTGGGAGAGAATCGCCGCATGCGCAGGGCCGCCGCCACGGCCAACAGTGCCACCCCGGCCATGGAAAAGTGTCAAATCTACGCCATGTTTGTCACATACATCGACTAACGACTCTTGAGCACGGTACTGCGCCCAGGCAGCAGCAAGCTGCCCGGCGTCTTTAGCCGAGTCTGAATAGCCAATCATGACCTCTTGACGGTCTTTCGCCAGAGCGCGGTAACCCGGTAGCGCCAGCAATTGGTCAATGACATCGCCCGCATGGTCAAGGTCGTTCAGGGTTTCAAACAGCGGCGCAATGGGCAGCGTGACTTGGCCACCCACCTCTTTCATCAATAGCGCAACGGTTAATACGTCCGAAGGCTCGGCAGCCATGGAGATAATATAAGTACCCAACGCTTCAGCATGCTCTTGAGCGATCACTTTAAAGGTATCGAGCACTTCGCGGGATTCTGCCGAGCACTCCCAACGGCGTGGGATCAGCGGCCGACTTGATTCAAGCTCTGCGAGCAGGAACTCTTGGCGCTGTGCTTCGTTCCAGTCCTGGTAGTGCCCCAAGCCTAGTGCACTGGTGAGCTCTTCCATTACCTGGGCATGGCGACTGGCCTCCTGGCGCAAGTCAAGTTTGGTCAGCGTGACGCCGAACACCGCCACGCGGCGCAAGGTATCAAGCAGCGCACCGTTAGCAATAGTGTCCAGCCCGACATCACACAGCGAGCGGTAACATGCCAGCAGCGGCGCATAGAGCTGGTCGCGGGTTTCAATAATTGGTCCGCCGTCATAGTTGCGGCCATCCAGCTCTGCTTTTGCCCAGTCGCGTGTGGCTTCCATTTTATTCAGCAGACGCTTGAGTAGCTCACGGTAAGGCTCAGCAACTTCTCCTACCTCTGCCTTCAAAGCGCTGTTGGCTTTCCACATTGAAAGCTCGGTTTTCAGCTGCTCAAGATCGCGCAAATAGAGATCGGCGGCCATCCATCGGCCCAATAACAGCACCTCTCGCGTCACCCGCGCGGTGACATTGGGATTGCCATCGCGGTCACCGCCCATCCAGGAAGCGTAGCGAATGGGCGCAGCATCCAACGGCAAGCGCTCTCCGGCAGTATCGAGTAATAAATTATCTAAATCGCGATGGAAGTCTGGAACCGCCTGCCATAAGGAGTTTTCGATAACCGCGAAACCCCATTTGGCCTCATCAACGGGGGTTGGCCGCTCATGACGAATCTCATCGGTATGCCACGCCTGACTGATCAACTCTTCCAGGCGCCCCTGGGCGCGGGTTCCACGCTCTGGGTAGTCTTCAGAGCTTTCAATCGCGGTTAGGCACTCGTCGATAGCATCATATTTCTGAATCAACGTGCGGCGAATTACTTCTGTGGGGTGGGCAGTCAGCACTAGTTCAACGCGCATACTGGCCAGGGTTTCTACTAGCTTACGGGGCGAATTACCCGCCTGCTGTGCACGGCTTAGCAGCTCACCCAGTACTGGCTGGGAGCCTGGCTTGTAGTCTTCCACCCGGCGAAAGCGTGCCCGATAGTGCTGCTCAGCAATATTGGCAAGGTTCAAAAACTGGTTAAACGCGCGCGTCACAGGCAGCAGGTCGCGTTCGGGCAACTGGCGTAGATACTCAATAAGCTCACGCTGCTGCAATGAATCGCCCTGACGTCCCTGCTTGGCATGGGCACGAATTGTTTCAATTTTATCAACAAACGACTGGCCTAAATCATCGGCAATCGTACGGCCCAGGCTATCACCGAGAATACGTACGTTATCTCGTAGCGATTCGTGTAGGTCGTGACTCATTGGCATGGCCTCCTTACGGGGTCGCATTAGTTGTTAAAAGTCAGTTGTTAAAAATCAGTTGTTAAGGGGTAAGCGTTTTTTCTTGTGCTTTAGCGGCTTGCCAATGGGTTTCCATTTCATCCAGCGAGGCGTCGGTTAACGGACGCGCATCAGCGGCAAGCTCGCGCTCTACGTAGCGAAAGCGGCGCTCAAATTTGCTATTTGTGGTACGCAAACACTGTTCGGGGTCGGCACCCAGTGTGCGAGCTAAATTCGTCACTGCAAACAGTAAGTCACCGACTTCTTCTTGAGCGTGCTGGCGATTACCCTCGGCAAGGGCTTCTTCAACTTCAGCGAGCTCTTCTCTGATTTTGTCCAGCACACCGCTGGCATCCGGCCAGTCGAACCCGACCCTGGCGGCACGCTTCGAGAGTTTAGCAGCACGACTGAGCGCAGGTAGCGTACGTGGCACATCGTCAAGTACAGAGGGCGTGCTTTGCTGCGAACGCTCAGCACGCTCATCGGCCTTAAGCGCTTCCCAGCGTGAATTAACGTGCTGAGTTTGTACGTCCTCGGCACTCACTCCAGGTGGGCGCCGTGATGCTAGCGTGCCATCAGGAAATACATGCGGATGACGGCGCAACATCTTTGCGGTCAATGTATCAACGATATCGTGAAAGTCGAAGCGCTGCTCTTCAGCACCAAACTGGGCGTAATAGACTACTTGGAACAGCAGGTCACCCAACTCGCCGGGCAATTCATCAAAAGCACGTCGTTCAATAGCGTCAGCCACTTCGTAAGCTTCTTCCAGCGTATGGGGCACAATGCTGTCCCAATCCTGCTTAATATCCCAAGGACACCCCAGTTCCGCATTGCGAAGTACCGACATCAATGTCAGTAGATCCTCTACGCTGTAACGCATCAGGCGCCTCCTCTTCGGACGTTTTTCTCTGGGTCGGCATTGCGCAGGCGACGCACTTCCGTCACGTTGGGCAACTGCTGGATACGCGAAAACAATCGGCCTAGCGCTTCAAGACCGTCAACTTCCAGCGTGATGCGCAGTCGCGCGATACCCTCGTCGGTATCTGTCAGTGTATTCACTGCTAACACATTGACCTTCTCGTTGCCGAGTAGTCCGGTCACGTCGCGTAGTAAGCCAGAGCGATCCCAGGCTTGAATTTCAATAGTGACGGGATAACGAGTATGGGCACGTTCGCCCCACTCTACTTCGATAATGCGCTGGGGCTCTTCCATGCGCAATTGAAGGATGTTGCTGCAGTCCTGACGATGGACGGTGACCCCGCGACCTTGAGTAATAAAGCCAACAATCGGTTCGCCTGGCACTGGCCGACAGCAATTCGCCATGCTGGTTTTTAAGTTACCGACCCCCAGCACGGTAATGTCGCTTTTAGTCGCTTTGCTTGGCTGACGGCGTGGCTTCGCCAGCAGCCGATCTAACTGCTCTTGGTCGTCCGTTTCACCAAACAACTGCTGGGCTTGATGAAGCACTTGACCGATACGCAGGTCGCCCGCGCCAAGCGCCGCATACATATCATCGGCGTTTTGGTAGTTAACGGCACCGGCAAGCTTAGCAAGATCAAGCCCTTCAACATCCAAACGGCGCATCTCTCGCTCGAATAGCGCCCGCCCTTCGTCTAGGTTCTGGTCTCGTGCTTGGTACTTAAACCATGCCTGAATCTTCGCCCGCGCGCGTGAGGTGCGCACATAGCCCAAACTGGGGTTTAACCAGTCGCGGCTGGGGCCGCCTTTGGTGGCCGTTAAAATCTCGACTTGCTGGCCGGTTTTTAACTTATAGGTAAGCGGTACTATCCGACCATTAATCTTGGCACCACGGCAGCGGTGACCAATTTCAGTATGCACGCGATAAGCGAAGTCGATAGGCGTTGCAATACGCGGCAGGTCAATAACATGACCATCGGGGGTGAACACATAGATGCGGTCTGGCGCAACGTCGCTTGAAAGACCTTCACGCAGGTCGCCAAAGCCACCCACTTCATCCTGCCACTCAAGCACTTGGCGCAACCAGGCAATCTTTTCTTCATAACTACGGCTTTTGGCGTTGGTATCATGCCCTTTATACCGCCAGTGTGCGCACACGCCTAATTCTGCTTCGTCATGCATAGCAAAGGTGCGAATCTGGATTTCCAGCACCTTATTTTCTGGCCCCATCACCGCGGTATGCAGCGACTGGTAGCCGTTTTTCTTCGGGTTGGCGATATAGTCATCAAATTCGTTGGGCACATGGTGCCAACGAGAGTGAACAATTCCGAGTACGGTATAGCAATCGGCTACATCAGGTACCAAGATGCGCACTGCGCGCACGTCGTGCACCTGGGAAAAATCAATCCGTTTGCGCTTCATTTTGCGCCAGATTGAGTAAATGTGCTTGGCTCGCCCATCGACATCGTAGTGATGAATATTCTGGGCTTCCATCAAGCTCTTGATGGTTTCCACCACGTCATGAATATAGCGATCACGATCTAAGCGCTTTTCAGCTAATAGCTTAGCAATCGCTTTGTACTCATCTTCATGCAGATAGCGAAACGATAGGTCTTCAAGTTCCCACTTGATTTGACCTATCCCAAGTCGATGAGCCAGCGGCGCATAAATATCAGCCACTTCACGCGCAACTTGTAAGCACTTTTCACGGGGCGCATCTTTTACTTGGCGCAAGGCGCAGGTGCGTTCAGCAATTTTGATCAGTGCAACGCGTACATCCCCGACCATGTTAACCAGCATTTTGCGCAGGTTTTCCTGCTGGTTATGCTGGCTCATACCATGGTTGGGCGCTAGTGGGTAGCTAATGGCTGCCATTTGCAAAACGCCGTCAATCAGCTTAGCGACTTCTTCGCCAAACCGTTTGGTAACAGCGTCTATACTCAGCAGCCCTTCGCGAACCGCGCGATACAGCACGGCAGCCTCAAGGGTTGCTTGATCAAGCTTGAGCTCGGCCAGAATGTCGGCCATCTCCAGCCCCATTCGAAAACTTGAACCTGGCGAGAGCCACACACGGTGGGTTTGCGGCGCCTCTCGTTCCAACTGTTCAGCAAGCTCGCATGCTTGCAATAGTCGTTCGGGGTCGCGTAGGCGCACATCCTCTTGAAGGCGCGCTAACCACTGCTGTATGTCCACCTTTCCGCTTTCGGTAAGCGGCTGGTCTTCACGCACTTTCACCATGACAATCATTCATCCTTTCAGGGTGACGGCTAGCCATTTTCCGTCACCGAGGCTTGATGCAATGGGCAGGCTAGCCCTCGTATTCAAATAGCATCAGCGTTTCCAGGTGAGCAGTGTGTAAAAACATATCGGCCACTGCTACTTGCTTGACGCGATAACCTGCATGCACAAGGTGTGCCGCATCGCGAGCAAGCGTTGCCGGGTCACAAGAAATATAGGCCACCCGGGGTACATTGTAATTACCTAATACTTGGCAAACTGCTTCTGCACCGCTGCGCGGCGGATCCAGCACAACCGCATCAATTTGCTGATGCTCGCTCAATAGCATTTGCACCTTTTTGGCGTCGCTTAAGTCTGCTTGCTGGGCATGCACATCCAGTAGGTTAACATTAGCGTTAGCGGTAATTCGTTCGACCATCGCAGGGTTGCCTTCTACAGCAAGTACCTTGGCTCCTGCGGCGGCTAACGGCAAACTGAAATTACCAATCCCAGCAAAGAGATCTATGAGCTGTTGCCCTGGCGCTGGCTTTAGCCATGCTACCACCTGGGCTACCATCTTTTGGTTTACCTCAGCATTTACCTGTAAAAAGTCGCCTGGTGAGAAACGTAACGTCACTAGGCTGGATGCTTTATCACCTGACAAACAGTGTTCACTTGTGGGTGAACTCGCTCTTTGAATTCCGAGTTCATCAAGATTAAGCACTTCTTGTAGAACGGGTGTAGCATCACCCTGCGCACCATTCCAGTGCAAAACAGGCGTCTCCCGCCCTAACCAAGTGCCGAGCGAGACCTGCTGCTGTTCCGCAAACTGCTGCCAGCGAGCCCTATCTTGATCATGGGCTTTTAACTGACGCACAAGCACGACTGTCGCCTCATCGGTCGCCAGTAGTTCGACATGGCCAACAAGACGGGGCGAGGCTAATGTTGCCAGCAGTTGCCGTAACGGAAGAATCAATTTGTTCAGCGCTGGCACCAGCACATGGCACTGCTCAATATCCACTAATCGGTGGCTGTTGGGCGCTCGAAACCCCAGGAGAACATTACCCTGACCATCTACCCTGACACCCAAACGTGCGCGACGTCGGTAGTGCTCGCTACTCCCATCTAACGCAGCAATAGGACCTAGCGTCAGGCCCTGACGCGCCATTAGCTCGGTGACAACGTCGCGCTTATGCTGGCGTTGCGCAGTAAGATTAAGATGCTGTAAATCACAGCCTCCACACTGCCCAAAGTAAGTGCAGGGAGGCTCAACCCGCTGTTCTGAAGAGGTGAGCCGGTTTTTTATATGCGCTTCGTCATACCGCTTACGCGTCACGTGTATCGCTACATCGACATGTTCACCGGGAAGCGCTTGGTCAATAAAGACTGTTTTTCCCTCGACATTATGCGCTACACCACGGCCATCATGAGCTAAACGTTCAACCACCAGCGTTGTCGAGGTATCATCTTTTGACTCAGTTTTACGGCTTGGTTGGCGAACTAGCCCTGAGTGTCCCGAGGCGGGGCGAGATGGCCGCCGCTTACCCAACATGGCCATCTATAACTCCGGGGCAAATAAGCCTGTGGAAAGGTAGCGATCACCTCGGTCACAAACGATGAAGACAATGACCGCGTTCTCAGTTTGTTCTGCGATACGCAGTGCTCCAGCCAAGCTGCCACCTGACGACACCCCGGCAAAAATACCTTCTTCACGGGCCAGGCGGCGCATGTGGGCTTCTGCTTCTTGCTGAGCGATATCAAGGGTAATATCAACCCTTGGTGCTTCAAAAATCGACGGCAGGTACTCTTTTGGCCAACGACGAATCCCCGGTATGCTCGCACCATCCGCCGGTTGTAAACCGACAATTTGGATCGCTGGGTTTTGTTCCTTAAGATAGCGAGACACCCCCATGATGGTGCCCGTGGTCCCCATTGAACTGACAAAATGCGTCACTTCACCGCCGGTTTGCTGCCACACTTCAGGCCCCGTTGTGCGATAGTGCGCAAGCGGGTTATCTGGATTGGCAAATTGATTTAGCGGCTTACCTTCGCCTCTTGCAATCATCGCATCGGCAATATCTCGCGCCTCTTCCATCCCGCCTTCTTTGCTCGCTGACACCAATGTGGCACCGTAAGCCGCCATCGCCTGCTTACGCTCTTCAGAAGCGTTTTCAGGCATGATTAGCGTCATTTTGTAGCCTTTGATCGCAGCGGCCATGGCCAAGGCAATACCTGTATTACCCGAGGTTGCTTCCACCAGCGTATCGCCTGGAACAATATCGCCCCGTGCTTCAGCTTCACTTAACATAGAGAGTGCCGGGCGATCTTTCACCGAACCAGCAGGGTTATTGCCTTCTAGCTTGGCTAGAAGCGTGTTATTACGCCCTGCCGTTATGCGCTTTAAACGAACCAGTGGCGTATTGCCAACCACATCTTCGAGCGTCGGATAATTCATCGTACATTCCTTATCATCACCATTATGCTGCATTATATCGGTGCTGCCGTTAGCTTGACAGGCAACCTCATTGAATCAACGAGCTTCTCTCATGTCTTTAAACACGCGCTTACTCTTTGCGTTACTCGGATTTCCGCTTCTTGTCTATGCCGTCATGGCACTATTGCTGGTGGTGCAAAGCGAGACCACCGGCCGTGACATGTTAGAAGAGCGTTTAGTTAGCGCTGGTGAATTACTGGCACCAAGCCTGGGTAACGCCATGGTAGATGGCGACTTGCCTCGTTTGGAAGCCATTGCCAGACAGCTTCTGGAGCACAAAGGGTTACGTGCGGTGACGCTTTTCGACGAGCAAGGGAGTCGCTTATTGGTACTGGGACATTCGATACCTCCACCCCCTCGCCTAAATGCCCCCAATGCTACGACACTCACCATGGATGAAGCTATTTGGCGTTTACAGGTACCTTTAACCACGTCTTACGGCCAACCATTTAATCTCGCTAATACTGGCTGGCTCGAAGCCGAAATGGACATACGCACGCTTAAACTGGAGCGCTATAAGCTCATTGCTAGCCTCAGCTTAGGCGGCATGCTGCTTGGGCTGCTGCTTTTTTTAGTCGCGTTTGCGATCAGCCGCTACGCTACTCGCCCAGTTGAAGAAGCGAACCAAGCGCTTTACCGCCTATCCCGGGGGGACTACCGGCCTTATATGGCGGCAGCCCGCCCTACCGAGTTTCGGCAACTGGCAGAGCATATCAATGGGCTAGCGGAGCATTTTCGGCAAGCTCAGCATGATATGCAAAGCCAAATCGAGCAAGCGACCAGTGAACTGCAAGAGTCCATGGAGACGATTGAAGAGCAAAATATCAAACTCGATCTTGCTCATCGAAGCGCACTACGCGCGAATGCAGTGAAGTCCGAATTTCTGGCTAATATGAGCCACGAAATCCGCACCCCTTTAAATGGCATCATTGGTTTTTGCCGTTTATTAGGCCGCTCCTCTCTCGACGCTCGGCAGAAAGAATGGCTAGAACATGTGCACCGTGCGTGCGATAACCTGTTGATGCTAGTCAATGATGTGCTGGACTTCTCGAAACTAGAAGCCGACCGGCTGACGTTAGAAGAAGTCGATATCGATCTTGTGTCGCTGATGGATGAAGTTGTTGGCCTTCATGCGCCTGAAGCTCAACGCAAACGACTGCATTTAGTGGCGATGGTTTATGACGACGTGCCGTCAGCGCTCTGCGGCGACCCGCTACGCATCCATCAAGTCCTCAATAATTTGACTAGCAATGCCCTGAAATTTACTCAGAAGGGAGAAGTCATCATTCGTGTCATGCTGGACAGCCAGGAGGGCCAGCATGTTGTGCTGCGTATTAGCGTTAGTGACACAGGCATTGGCTTGAGTGAACAACAACAAAAGCAGCTATTTAGCGCCTTTTCCCAGGCAGATCCTAGTCACTCCAGACAGTTTGGCGGCAGTGGTTTAGGGCTAACGATTTGCAGGCAATTAGTTCAACGAATGGGTGGAGAGATTTCAGTCGATAGCGAGCCTGGAGAAGGCGCAACCTTCTCATTTACGTTGCCACTACTTGCCGACATGACCAAGGAACGGCCACAGGAACTCTCACTCGACGGCTCAATTATTCGTTTACATGAGCCCCATCTACCCACTCGCAATGTGTTGGAACACTTAATGGAACGCTGGGGCGCAACTGCCGTCTCTTTCATTGAATCTGGCAACGAGCAACTGCTACTGCTGAGCCTAGATCATGATGACTTCATCGGTGAGCGAAAGACGTATTGGCAGTCCGTGATTGCTCAAGCGCCCTGCCCAACACTCATCCTCGCAAACGCCACTAGCTTTGAACTGCCTCACTGGGAGCTTCCTAATGGGGGGGACATGCTGTGCAAACCATTTACCAGAACTCAATTGATTGCCACGTTCAAACAACTATTGGAACCTGTTACAGCCACTATTTCTGCCAGCGCACAAACGATTAAAGCACTTCCCTCGTCAACATTCACAGTTCTGATCGTTGACGATAATGCGCCCAACCGCGAACTGTTAAAGGCCATGCTCGAAAATGAGCATATCAACATTGTATTGGCTGCCAGCGGCCAGGAAGCGTTGGATTACGCGCGTCAGAACGAAGCAGACATGGTGCTAATGGATATTCGTATGCCTGATATGGACGGTGTTCAAACCACCCAGGCTTTGCGGCGCATTAATAATAGCTGGGCGCGCTGTCCAATTATTGCCGTGACCGCACACGTGCTAAGCGATGAACGTCAGCAGTGGCTTGTGGAGGGTTTAGACGACGTATTGGTGAAGCCTATCAATGAAACTCAGCTGCAACAGCAGTTTCAACGCTTCTTGGGCATTACGCTGCCAACCAGTCCGCTGTTACAGACGCCCCCAAAAACCCCTGCTCTTGGATATACCCCCACCTCGTTATCCGTCATTGACCTTGAGCTCGGCACGCGCCTTGCAGGCGGCAACCCCGAGTTCGCCAAACAGCAGCTAAAGCGCCTGATCGATAGCCTAAGTGAATGCGAACAGCACATTCGCAGCGCTTTCGAAGAAAACAACCTGACGGTCTTGCTGGATCATGTTCATGCGCTCAATGGGGCCAGTCGTTACTGCGGAGCACCCGAGCTCGCGCTAACAGTAGAAACCCTGGAGACACGGTTACGCACCGGGGGCTTGGAACAGGCTGAAAATTTACTTGATAAGCTGTATACCGCCATCAAACGCCTCAGGGAGCAGCGGAGCACGTTAAATCAGCGCTAGCCCGTTAGCGCTCAAGTACTAGCATTCAAGTACCACAAATGCTACCGCGTAATCTGCTTCATCACTGAGCGTTATATGAGTCGCCGAGGCGCCGCTAGCTTGAAATAGACGAAGCGCCTCACCACTTAGCTGCAGGCTTGGCTTGCCCAGCGAATCATTGAGGATCTGAATATCGCCCCATTGCATACCGCTTCTCAGGCCAAGCCCTAGCGCTTTAACATACGCTTCTTTCGCTGCAAAACGCTTAGCCAAATAGCTAGCGGGCTGACCTTTTGTCTGCCACACAGCCTGCTCTTCAGGGCCTAAAATTCGCTGGGCAAAGCGTGGCCCATGACGTTTTACTGCCTTAGCAAAGCGCTCGACACGGGCGATATCCGACCCAATTCCGACAATCATCTTAGTGGCTACAGCAACCGTCATGCTTGTGTTCGTGCTCATGTTCATGCTCATGCTCATGAGCATCTAACGCCGCCATTAATCCAGCTTCCTGACCAGCAATGATCAAGCGTTTCATTTCTTGAATGGCGTCCTTCAACCCGACAAAAAGAGCTCGGGCAATAATGGCGTGACCAATATTGAGCTCATTAACACCCGGTAGCGCAGCAATCGCCTCAACGTTGTGGTAATGCAAGCCATGCCCAGCATTAACCACTAAGCCAGCAGAAACAGCGTGAATGGCCGCTGCACTCAGGCGCTCATATTCAGCAATAGCAGCCTCACTGCCAGGTTTTGCTTCTGCATAGGCACCTGTATGCAGCTCAATCGTTGGTGCCCCTGCACGAATGGCAGCATCAATTTGCGCGTTATCAGGATCGATAAACAAAGACACGTCGCAACCGGCTGCGCTTAAGCGCTCACAGGCATTGGCAATAAGATCAAAACCACCCACAACGTCCAAGCCACCTTCGGTGGTTAGCTCTTCACGCTTTTCTGGTACTAAACACACGTGTGCCGGGCGTACTTCCTCAGCCAGCACTAGCATTTCTTCAGTGACAGCCATCTCTAAATTCATGCGTGTATTGAGCATTTCTGCCAACAGG
Organism: Halomonas sp. KG2; assembly: GCA_030440445.1. NCBI lineage: Bacteria > Pseudomonadati > Pseudomonadota > Gammaproteobacteria > Oceanospirillales > Halomonadaceae > Halomonas > Halomonas sp. KG2. Next base: position 2,547,448 of record CP098528.1, read on the forward strand.
CGAACGTCTCTAGGCTGAATATGACGACGATCTTCACGCAGGTGAACCGTGATGCCGTCAGCGCCCGCTTCTTCCGCTAACAGCGCCGCTTGAACTGGATCAGGATAACGAGTACCACGCGCTTGGCGTAGCGTCGCAATGTGATCGATGTTAACGCCTAATAAAATCCTCGGAGGATGCATCGCGTGTCTCCAATAAGTGATATCAAAATGCCCACCTAGCGCTGTCGGCGGCGGGCCAAATCAAGCATTAGTTCTCGGGAACGTAAAGCAGTCGCGCCTAAATGAGGCGCAAGCGCTGCCCGCATTACCGCTTTTAATGCACTAGCTAAGCCAGCGGGCTGCCAATCGCCTTGATCAATATAGCGCAGCGTGCGGCCTTCTATGCCCTGCTCAGCAGGTATAAAAGAACGACTTGCCGCATCAAACCGATAACGCGCTTGAGGATCAAGCGCAGCGCCATCGCAGGTACAAAAACGCGGTGTTGCCTCTAGCGTCTCCAACAGCGCCCATTCAAAGCGTCGCAGCGCCAAGGCGCGATCCGCCGGTGTTGGCAATGCCTCTAACAGCGCGCTATAAAATGCAAAAACCTCTGGCGCTGCAAGCTCCAAAGGCAGTAGACGCGTGGCTATTTCATTGGCATATAAACCGCAGAGCAACCCTTCTCCGGCTAGCAATGCCGTCTGGCCACGCGACTCCATCAGCGTTAATCGCTTTAGCTCACGCTCGCCGCGCCACGACACAAACAAAGGAGTAAAGGGTTGCAGCCGTTGACGCGACTTAGAACCTGGCCGCTGCCCTCCATGGGCAACGGCGCGGATACGGCCATGGTTAAGGGTTAACAAATCCACCAGCGCGCTGGTTTCACGGTAAGGCCTGCGATGCAGTAAAAACGCTGGCTCTGCCGACATGGAAGCACTCAATCGAGATCGTAACCCAAACTCTTTAATGCCCGCTCATCATCAGACCAGCCGCGCTTCACTTTCACCCATAGATTGAGCATTACCTTGGTACCCAAGGCACGCTCCATATCTAGGCGGGCTTCGCGGCCAATGCTTTTAATACGCTCGCCATTCTCACCGATCAAGATAACCTTTTGCCCCTGACGTTCGACCAGGATTAAGGCACTGATATGGGTCACACGCTCGGTTTCCCGGAACTCTTCGATTTCCACGGTCATTTGATACGGCAGTTCGTCACCCAACTGACGCATGACTTTCTCACGCACCAACTCAGCCGCCATGAAGCGCAAGCTCTTGTCAGTGATTTGATCTTCCGGGAAAAAGTGAACGCTCTCTGGCAAGTATTTGGCAACTTCCTGTTCGAGCGTATCAACTTGAGTGCCATGCTTGGCAGAAATTGGTACAACCGCAGCAAACTCACGGCGTGCACCTACTTCAGCTAACCAGGGTAGCAAGTCACCTTTATCGTTTAAGCGATCTACCTTGTTGACGGCTAGAATCACCGGTGCTTTCACGTGCTCAAGCCGCTTTAGCACGGCTTGGTCTTCATCCGTCCAACGGGTGCGGTCAATAATAAACACTACGCAGTCAACATCACGTAACGCTTGTGTTGCCGCTTGATTCATAAAGCGGTTGATCGCTTTATTACGGTCTTTTGACATGATGTGCATGCCAGGCGTATCAACATAGATGAACTGCGTCTCTTCGACAGTCTTAATACCCATTACCTGATGCCGCGTGGTTTGAGGACGACGCGAAGTAATAGAGATCTTTTGCCCTAGAATCCGGTTCATGAGGGTTGATTTGCCTACGTTGGGCCGTCCAACGATGGCCACGAAGCCGCAGGTTTGACTCATGACTTGTCTCCAGGTGTTTTTTCAAGGTGGAATAGCGCTTCTTCAGCCGCCTGTTGCTCAGCATGGCGGCGGCTGGGACCTTTACCAGTGGTATGCTCGGTTAGCAAATCAATGTAGCACTCCACGGTAAAGGTCTGGGCATGCGCCTCCCCCTTTACAGAGACTACTTCATAGCGTGGCAACGCTGCTTGACGCGATTGCAAAAATTCTTGCAAACGTGTTTTGGGATCTTTCTGGGTATCTTGTAGCGAAATATTTTCAAGCCGCTCGGCGTACCATGCCAGCACACGTTGACGAACGACATCCATGCCCGCATCTAAATAAATAGCGCCAATCACAGCTTCTACTGCATCAGCCAAAATGGATTCGCGGCGATGCCCGCCGCTCTTCATTTCTCCAGAGCCAAGCCGTAAGCATTCGCCGAACTCCATTTCTCGAGCCAACTCAGCCAATGTCTGACCTTTTACTAAACGCGCTCTAAGGCGTGATAACTGTCCTTCCCTAGCCTGAGGGAAACGTTGGAAAAGCGCCTCAGCGATTACAAAATTGACGATAGAGTCACCCAGAAATTCCAGGCGCTCATTGTTACGACCACCGTAGCTACGATGGGTCATGGCCAGTTCCATCAGCGTAGGGTCACCGAAGGTATGGCCGATTCGTCGGCAAAAAGCGATTAAGGAATTACTCACAGTGCTCCTACGTCGTTGACGTTAACTAATATGACAGCATTAACAATTTCTAAACTATTTTTCATTCAATACGCCGTACACTGGTAAAGCTAGGCAAACCACCGTCCCAATGCATCCAAACGGCAAACGCTCTTCCAACAATATTATCTTCAGGAACAAACCCCCAATAACGGCTATCGTTGGAGTGGTCACGGTTATCGCCCATCGTGAAATAGTGCCCATCCGGAACAACCACTTCACGCATCTGGGGCCCAGGATCACGGGGGTTATTATATATATAGTGGCTAACGCTACCTAATTGCTCTTCCAATAATAGCTGTTGCGGCGAAAGTTCGGGGCCTTCTTCAATCAATGCTTTAGTAACTGGCTCACCGTTAACATACAGCTGTTTTCCTTCATAGCGAATACGGTCGCCCGGCAAACCAACCACACGTTTAATAAAGTTGACCGACGGCTCCTCTGGAAAGCGGAACACCATCACGTCCCCGCGCTCAGGATCATCAACCTCTAAAAAACGGCTGTGCAGCACCGGTAATCGCAGGCCGTAGGCAAACTTATTCACCAAGATAAAGTCACCCACTTCAAGCGTCGGCTTCATTGATCCAGATGGAATTTGAAACGGCTCAATAATAAAACTACGTACGACCAACACCACCAGCAGAACTGGAAAAAATGAGCGAGAGTAGTCAATCGGCCATGGCTCTTTGAGCAACGTCTCTCGAGTCGTTTCATCCAGGCCTTGCGTGGTAGCTGCTTCAGCAGCGGCTAATCGCTCACGCCGCTTAGGTCTAAGCCAAAGCACATCCAGCAAATATATTGCCCCAGAAAGTGCAACGGCAATCACCAGTAATAATGAAAAATCCATGTGGGGTAAGTATCCCTAGTCGTTTACCTTGAGCACAGCAAGGAAGGCATCCTGGGGAATTTCAACACGCCCCACCTGTTTCATCCGTTTCTTACCGGCCTTCTGTTTTTCCAATAGTTTCTTCTTACGGCTTACATCACCGCCGTAACATTTGGCCGTCACGTTTTTACGCAGCGCTTTGACTGTTGAGCGCGCGACAACCTGGCCACCAATAGCGGCCTGAATAGCCACATCAAACATTTGCCGCGGAATCAGCTCTTTCATTTTTTCCACTAGCAGGCGACCACGGTTATGCGCATGGTCACGGTGGATAATGACAGCAAGTGCGTCAACTTTATCGCCGTTGATCAGCACGTCCAGGCGAACCAACTTAGCCGCTTCAAAACGTTCGAAGTTGTACTCAAGTGATGCATAACCACGAGAAATAGACTTCAAACGATCAAAGAAATCCATGACCACTTCTGACATGGGCAGCTCATAGGTTAACTGGATCTGATTACCCAGGAACTGCATATCTAATTGCGTACCGCGGCGCTGCTCACACTCAGCAATCACGTTACCAACATACTCCTGAGGAACCAGAATACTGGCGCGCACGATGGGTTCACGCATCTCATCAACGTCTGCCATATCAGGCAATTTCGAGGGGTTCGATACGTATTGAATCTCGCCGTTTTTCATGGCGAGCTCATACACCACCGTCGGCGCTGTGGTCAGCAGATCAAGATCATATTCACGCTCTAAGCGCTCTTGAATGATCTCCATGTGCAGCGTACCCAGGAAGCCGACGCGGAAACCAAAGCCCAATGCATCCGAGTTTTCCGGCTCATACTCAAGCGAAGCATCATTGAGCGCAAGCTTCTCAAGCGCATCCCGAAAGTCTTCGTAGTCATCGGCACTAACCGGGAACATACCTGCATATACCTGCGGCTTCACTTTTTGGAAACCAGGCAAGCGGGGAACATCAGGGGTTTTGGTGTGGGTGATTGTATCGCCCACCGGTGCTCCGTGGATCTCCTTGATGCCAGCGACAATAAAGCCTACTTCACCAGCACGCAAAATATTGGTCTCTTTGCGAAGCGGTGTAAAGATCCCTACTTCGGTCGCCCCCCAGTCACGCCCTGTGGACTTGATGCGGATTTTGTCGCCTTTGCGCAATGTTCCGTCGAATAAGCGCACTAGCGAGACAACCCCAAGATAGTTATCGAACCAAGAGTCGATAATAAGCGCTTGTAAGGGGGCTTCTGGATCACCCTTAGGAGGCGGAATATCCCGCACTAACCGCTCTAATAAGGCGTCGATACCGATACCGCTTTTAGCCGACACTTGGCAGGCATCGGTGGCATCCAAACCGATAATCTCTTCGACTTCCTGTGCGACACGATCAGGGTCAGCCTGGGGCAAATCAATCTTGTTAAGTACTGGGAGTACTTCCAAGCCCTGTTCAATTGCGGTGTAGCAGTTGGCAACCGATTGAGCCTCCACACCTTGTGCGGCGTCTACCACCAACAGCGCCCCTTCACAGGCGTAAAGAGAACGCGACACCTCATAAGAGAAGTCCACGTGTCCAGGCGTGTCAATGAAGTTGAGTTGATAGACTTCACCGTCTGCAGCCGTGTAGTCAAGCGTGACGGACTGCGCCTTGATGGTAATACCACGCTCGCGCTCAATATCCATGGAGTCGAGCACTTGCTCCTTAAGCTCTCGCTCGGTCAAACCGCCGCAGGTCTGAATCAAACGATCTGATAGCGTCGATTTACCATGATCAATATGCGCAATGATGGAGAAGTTGCGTATGTGCTTGAGCTTTCCGCTGGAAACGTCTTGAGACATCGAGTGTGTTCTGCCTTATGGGTGTGCAAGGTGTAGCTGGCTTTATAGAGCCAATATGCGCAGGCAATAAAGATTGCCTGCACGACTACTTTGCCAATGTTCGTCAAAAAGATAAGCGCTATTGTAGCGATATGCGCGGGATAGGAACAGCAGTCCGGCGAGAACCGCCGGACTGGAGAGACAATCAGTGGATTACTCTAGACGTAATGCCACAAATAGCGAGCGTCCATCTCGATACAAGCGCAATGGAATTGCACGATCATCTGGCAGTTCTTCAACAATTCTCAACAGCTCATCTGCCGAAGCAACGCTACGATGGTCAATGCTGACCAATATATCGCCCACACGCAGCCCCGCTTGCGAGGCAACACTGTCGGGGTCAACCTGACGCACTTCCACGCCACCACCAATATTTAGGCGCTCACGGGTTGCCTCATCAACTTCTACCACGGCCACACCCAGACGAACCTGATTATTGCTGCTCGAACTATCGCTATGACCAGCTTCTGAATCAGGCCAGCTACCCAGTTCAAGCGTTTCAGTCACCTCTTCACCATCTCGCATCAGTGTTAAATCCACATCACTGCCAGGAGCAACGCGACCAATCAGACGCGGTAACGTGCTGGAACGATCAACCTCTTCACCGTTCACGGCAATAATGACATCCCCTGCTTGAAGACCACCTTGCGCCGCGGGCCCATCCGGATCTAGGTCAGCAATCAGCGCGCCAATGGCTTCCTCCATGCCAAACGACTCAGCAAGATCACGAGACACAGGCTGAATCATTACGCCCAACCACCCACGATTCACATGTCCGTCTTCACGTAGCTGGTCAGCCACATCCATGGCGACATTAATGGGAATAGCAAAAGAGAGCCCCATGAAGCCACCGCTACGCGTCAGTATTTGTGAGTTAATGCCGACCACTTCCCCCTCAAGGTTAAATAAGGGGCCACCGGAATTACCTGGATTAATGGCAACGTCGGTTTGGATAAAGGGTACATAAACATCACGAGGCAGCGTGCGGTTAATAGCACTCACAATGCCAGCAGATACAGAATGGTCAAAACCAAAGGGTGAGCCTATGGCAGCCACCCACTCACCGACTTTTAATTCATCGGAGTCGCCCAGATCAAGCACTGGTAAATTGTTGGCATCCACCTTCAGTAGCGCAACATCTGTTTGCGTATCGCTACCCACCAGCTCTGCGGTGAGTTCTCGACGATCGTTTAATCGCACCAGAATTTCATCAGCATCTTGAACCACGTGAGCGTTCGTCAGCACGTAACCATCCGCACTAATGACGAAACCAGAACCAAGTGACTGGCGCTCTTCACTGCGGTTTGGCCCTCGACTAGGGGGAGGCGTAGGAAAACTATCGCCAAAAAAGTGGCGGAATATTTCAGGGATATCCTGGCCACCGAACCCTTGAATAGAAGGCCCAGAACTACGCTGAATCGTCCTGCTAGTAGAGATATTGACCACACCAGGGGCAGCGTCTTCTACCAATTTGGTAAAGTCTGGCAAGTTCTGCGCGTGGGCATTTTGCCCAACGAACAAAAATACAATAAAGCACAACCAAAGTGCGGAAGGAAAAACCAAGCGCTTCATGCAACAGCTCCTAATCAAGCAAAAGTACTAACCACGTACTAAACACAAGGGAGTGCAACTCTCAGCGAGTTACAGGAGTATTAACTGACCAGACGCGGGCGGAAGCGTTCCACTCGTCCGCGCAGTAGATATTTTAGGATGACGACAGCGCCAATTAAGGTACTAAAAAATAGCATCGCACAAACCCCATCACTCGCCCCCATTCCTGACGCCGTACCAGAAGTGATGATGGCAAATAGGAGAGGTAATGCATAAACGAGCAGCGCCAGAATATTTACATCACTTTTAGTAACGGTGAACGAAACTGAGCTACCTATTGGATAAAGGCTTGAATATTGCGAGGGCAAACCGCCCGGATCAATGACGGTGCGTGGTTGACGGCGAGCTAACAACCCTGCGCCACATCCACGCCCTTCAGCACACTGCTGACAAGCGACACTGCTCGACACATCGACCACTATTCCTGCTCCAGAGTGAGCAATGACGGTGCCTGAGCGTACGATAGCATTGCAATCTGTAGTGTTCACAACGATGTACCTGGTTATTCAAATTGCACTGACTGAACAATGCGCTGCAACAATTCAACGGGCAGCTCGCCGATGCCCACTAGTTGCCAGTTCTGATCTCCGACATCAATCAACGACACAGCAGCGTTAGATACACCGACTCGATGAAGACCTTGCTCCAACGCTGGCTGACTGGCGGGCGACACAAACACGCTCACCGCCGCCAACCCGTCGCTATACACACGCTGGCCACTTTGCTGCCCTGGCTCCAATGGCTGCTCGACAAATCCTTCAGGCAGCCAAGTTACTTGCCAAGGCTGATCAAGCATCTGCTCATCGCTGGGTCTGGGCACTTCACCACTATAGGCGGTAGGAGAGTGAAGCTGGGTGACCTGGAAGGTTTCAAGGACACGGCCTTGAGCATCGCTAAGCACATGCTTAAGCAATAGCCCAGTCGCTTGATCGATCCACCAAGTATGTTGATATCGCTGACTATCGATAGGCGAAAAGCGAAGCTCTACAGCATCACGCTCGGCTACTCGTGTTTTATCCTGAAGCGTTATGTCATAGTACTCGGCGACATGCTCTGCCCATGCTTCTGGTGCAGATACTGAGTCAGACTCACCAGATGGAAACCAAGCTAAATGCCCAGCGATAGAACGGCGTTCAACGCTAACGGACGGGCCATCCAGATGCTGCACAACTTGTTGGCGAACGCCATCTCGAATGCGATGGGAGAGCGCCAGTGTTCTAACCCCTATCGCATCAATAGAAACCGCACGCGCTTGAAATTCAAAGCAATGCCCAGCATAGACACTAGCCACTAGCCACTCATGAGCAGTAGTGAAAGGGGCTTGGCTAGGAGCATCTGCGCAGGAAAGCGATGGGTAGCTATCAGCTTTCAAATGGAGAGGCAGTAAACAGGTGCTCAATACGCACAGGCCCACTGCAAGCCTACCTCTACCTCTCCCGTAAAGATATTTACCTATCACGTTTCCAGCCACGCGGGCCCTCACTTGGTTAAAAAAGTTGGCCAACGCACCTAATATTAACGTTGTCCTAAAGGCTCCGTTACTGAAGAAGAGCGCATTAATGGCATCCAGCTATCACCACTTCCACCGGCAGCACCTTGCGCGTGCTGTTCAAGGTACGTCTTAAGCAGGCGAATCTGATCAGCATCAATAGCCAGTGTCTGCTGGGCCATATCTCCCTGGGGCGCATGGGGTGTTGAGAACCCAGCGTCGCTGACATTCATAAAGCCGCCTTGTCCAGACTGACCATTCACACGAAACGGCGTTTGTTCAAACATCGGCATTTCTGATGGCGTCATGGAAGCGGGTTGAGAAGCTGCAAGATTAACAGGCTGAACCTGCACACCACTGCCGGACTGGGCAGCAATGCTATCGCCTGCATTCTGCGCGCTACCAGACGTTGTATTGCCGTTGTTAAAGAACTGCACCCCGGTAATAACCATCAGTGAAACGGCAGCCGCTACCCCGGCACCACGGGCAAAGGAAAGTCCACCAGAACGAGTGGGAATAACCACGGTGTCGTCTTCAAGGGCTGGAGCAGGTTCATCGCGCAATCGATCCATAATGCCAGCAGAAAGATCAATGCTCACATCAACATTTCTTTCACGCTGCATCATGCTGCGCGCCAAATGGTAGCGCCGCCATGTCTCCGCCGCATCAGAATCGTCAGGCAATGACTTCAACACTCGGCGCAATTCAAGCTCATCACTTTCGCTATCCATCAATGCTGAAAGCGACTCCCGTGTGTTATGACTCATACTTCACACCCTCACACTGTGTTATTAGAAGCGCTGCGGCGACACTGCTACCCAGTGTGTACCACCACAGCCACTCCACAGGCCAAGACCTCGTTTCAAATCGCCAATTCCTAAACGCTTAATTATCAGCAGATTAAACTATTTGACTACTGAACATTGAACGTTCACTTGGCGCTTACTCGACCCAACTAAGATCGTCAGGTTCTATGACGCTTCACTTTCCAGACAGTTCACAAAAAATCTAAAAACGTAATCAAATGTGAATTTAGCGCCCTAAACCTACCCCTATTCGGCCCCTTACTCATCACGACTGTTCCGGGCCGTTGTCACCAATGGGCGTATATGCTCATCAACCGCCTCACGGGCGCGAAAAATACGCGAACGCACGGTGCCTACGGGGCATTGCATCACTTGGGCAATATCCTCATACGCAAGACCATCCAGTTCACGCAGCGTGATCGCTGTGCGTAAATCATCTGGCAGATTTTCGATGGCTTCGTAAACGGCTGCTTCCAACTGATCCCGAGCAATCGATGCCTCTGGCGACTCAGCGTCAGCCAACCGTCCGCTCTGGTCAACCATTTCAGCATCGACAATATCCAGATCACTGCCGGGCGGCCTGCGCCCCCGAGAGACTAAATGATTTTTGGCAGTGTTAATCGCGATACGGTACATCCATGTATAAAACGCACTTTCCGAGCGAAATTTCCCCAGCGCTCGATACGCTTTAATAAAGGCTTCTTGCGCCACGTCTTGTACTTCGGAGTGATCGTGAACATAACGTCCGATCAATCCAATAATTTTGTGCTGGTATTTTTTGACCAGTAGATCGAAAGCGCGTGTATCACCTTTTTGGGCACGTTCAACCAACTGCTGGTCTGTTTCACGAGTGCCCATTCACACCCCCCTCCCGCTCGTGCGACGCACGCCGAGCGCTATTTCTCTTCGCCCTTTCATGTGGGCCTTCACAGCAAGCAGCATAGTGTCCCTTGGGCATTGGTTAATCTTAATGATGACAGATAATAATGAATGCTTCGCCTACTACATTCAGTGTAAAAAAGTATTCAGTGGTACTTAGTGTTGCGCGTTCTTAGCGGGGCATCAAGCGCTTACACACACTCCCCCTCATTCCTCTCAACTTGATCCACAGCTCCCACAAAATCTTGACCGTGACACTTTTCGTCTAGATCAAGTTCCGTAACAATTGATTTTTACCTGCCTGACACGCCATAGTAGAGCCACTTTTTAGTCCATAGCGCACGCACAGGTAGCACGATGTCAGATCAGCAGGTTAGTAACCTTAACGTCCTTGCACAGGATGTTCTCACCACCCCCGAAGCCCTTAAAGAGACTATTCCGCTAACAGAAGCTGCGGAACGCTGTGTTATTGAGGGTCGCCATACCATCCAAAACATCCTCGATGGTAAAGATCACCGACTTCTCGTCGTTGTAGGTCCATGCTCCATCCATGATGTCGATGCCGCACTGGACTATGCCCGTCGCCTGCGTAAATTGGCAGACCAAGTGAGCGACAGCCTGTTCATTGTCATGCGCGTCTATTTCGAAAAACCCCGTACCACAGTAGGCTGGAAAGGGCTGATAAACGACCCTCATCTTAACGACTCTTTCGAAATTGATGAAGGCCTCCATATCGCGCGCAAGCTACTTGTCGATCTGGCTGAGCTTGGCCTGCCGCTTGCAACGGAAGCGTTAGACCCGATCTCCCCCCAGTATATGCAAGACTGCATTAGCTGGTCTGCGATCGGTGCACGCACCACCGAATCGCAAACCCATCGTGAAATGGCATCAGGACTCTCCTGCCCAGTCGGCTTCAAAAACGGCACCGACGGCAGCCTCGACGTCGCTATTAATGCCCTGCAGTCTGTTGCCAGCCCGCATAATTTCCTGGGTATCAACAACGCAGGTCAAGTTGCCATTATCCGTACACGGGGTAACGCTTACGGCCACGTCGTATTACGCGGTGGTAATGGCAAGCCAAATTACGATAGCGTCAGCGTTGCATTGGCAGAAAAAGAGCTTAAAAAAGCTGATCTTTCAGCCAACATTATGATCGATTGCTCTCACGCCAACTCTAATAAAGATGCTGGCCTACAGCCGCTGGTGCTCGAAAACGTCACCAACCAAATCCTCGAAGGCAACAGGTCCATTATTGGTCTGATGGTCGAGTCAAACATTGGCTGGGGCAACCAGAAAGTTCCTGCCGATCTTAGCCAGCTAACCTATGGCGTTTCCATCACCGACGCCTGCATTGATTGGGATACAACGGTTGAAACCTTTACCCGCATGAACGACAAGCTTGCGCCAGTGCTCGCCCAGCGCATCGCACAGTAAAAAACGGCTAGCAACCATAAGCGCCCCGCAAGGTAATTCGCCTTAGCGGGGCGTTTTTTATGGCTACCTTTTATTACGGCATGATTTCTCGTTTGAACGGCGGCAGTGCATCTAGCAACGCTTGGCCATATCGACGCGTAATCACCCGGCGGTCCAACAGCGTGATGACACCGCGGTCGCTCTCCTTACGGATCAATCGCCCACAGGCCTGCACTAGCTTGATTGACGCATCTGGAACGCTAATCCGCATAAACGGGTTACCGCCCTGGCTTTCAATCCATTCAGCAAGCGTAGCTCCCACAGGATCATCTGGCACTGCAAATGGCAGCCGGGTAATCACCACATGGGTGAGGTAGTCGCCAGGTAAGTCGATACCTTCAGCAAAACTGGCCAAGCCAAAAATGATGCTCCCATTGCCATCATCGACAGCCGCGCGATGACGCTCAAGCAATTCATGCTTGGGTAACGCATCCTGCGCTAACACGCGCCCCTTAGCCGCCGCCGGCAAGGCTTTTTCCACTGCTCGCAATTGCGCCCGAGAAGAAAACAGCACCAGCGCAGCTTCGTCGTCTCCCAGTTGGGTCACGAAATTAACAATGGCGCTCTCATGGGAATCTCGATCACTGGGATCGGTCGCCTCCTTAGGTACGCGCAGAATGGCATTGGCGTAATCAAAGGGGCTCGGCAACGCCTGATAGCGATAGCGGTTTGCTAGCCCAGCGCGCTCTTGGATTCGCTCAAAACGCCCCAGCGCGGTAAGTGTTGCTGACGTTACTACCGCGCCATGGCAGCGCCCCCACAAATGTTTCGCGAGGGTATGCGCCGCGGATACGGGGCTTGCCGAAAACTCAATTTCCGGTTCTCCCGCCACACGACTAAGCGTAATCCAACGAGCACTGGGCGGCGCATTGGCAGCATCCTGTTCACTGAACGCTTGCCATAGTGAATGGGCATCAAGCGAACGCCCATGCAGCAGTGCAATCAGCGGTAACCACGTGTCGGCTTGATCCCTATCCAACCCTGTTTGCTTATCGGGATCGAGACTTTCGCGCAGGATATCGCTAATGCTCTCCAGGCTGCGTGACAGCGTGGCGAACATAACCAGCAGTTGCTGAGCTTGTTCGCGAAGCGCTTCTGGTACCTGGCCTTTTTCAAAACGAAGTTGATGATTAGCTTCTTCATCCGACAAGCCGTTTTCCCGCCCCGCCAGTTGGTGCCCCATGCTAAACACATCGCCCAAAGCGGGCTCTAAGCTATGCAGCAGCTCAGGTAGCCCAGCGAGCAAACGCGCAATCGTCGGCTGAACTGCTAATCCTTGATGCAGATCGGTTAGACTGCTTTTCAGTGTTTTTAACCAACGCAGGCAGCCATGCACCGCAAAGCGATGGGCAAAGTGGGAAAGCGCCTTATCCGGCAGATGATGGCCTTCATCAAAGACAAAAATGCAGTCAGCGGGATCGGGTAGAATCGCCCCACCACCCAGCGCCAGGTCAGCAAGAACCAAGTCATGGTTGGCCACAATTATATCGGCATCTTCCAGATCACGCCGGGAACGGAAAAAGGCGCAGGCACCGAAATGGCCACAACGACGCCCGGTGCACTGACGATGATCCACCGTAAGCTGTCGCCAATGACCGTCGTCGATCGACGCCGACCACGTATCGCGATCACCTGCCCATTCACCTTTTCCGTAAGCTTCGGCAAGATCCGTGGCTAATAAGGAAAAGTCACTACTGTGGGATTGAAGTGACTGCTCAAACAGCGACAGTGTCGGGTTTGGCTCAGAGCCTTCTAACGCCTGATCAAGGCGCGCAACACACACGTACCTGCCGCGCCCTTTTGCCAAGGCGTAACGAAAGGCAATACCGCTATGACTGGCAAGCGAAGGCAAGTCCTGATTAAGCACCTGCTCCTGCAGCGCCACCGTCGCGGTGGAAACAATCAGTCGCTTTCCCTGCGCCTTAGCAATCGGCAATGCGGCAATCAGATAGGCAAGCGTTTTACCGGTTCCGGTACCCGCTTCCAGCACACATACATGATTATCGTTTGTGCGCTTGCCTTCGCTATCCTGCTCAATGCCACCTAGTGTACGGGCGATTTCTGCGATCATCAGACGCTGTCCGTAGCGTGGTGTCAGCTCAAGCTTTTCCACCACGCGACGATAGGCGTCTTGAATATCGCTTTTCAGCGCATTATCGAGCATGCGCGTTACAGCATGCCTTCCGGCGGATGTTCGCAGGGCAGCTTACCGTTAATGTAGCGCTCAATCTCTGGTAGCGAGAACGCATCTTCTTCGCCAACAAAGCTAATCGAGACGCCTTTGGCACCCGCACGACCGGTACGTCCAATGCGATGAACGTAATCTTCTGGATCTTCCGGCAGTGTGTAGTTGATCACGTGGCTAACATCTTCAATATGAATACCACGCCCTGCGACATCAGTTGCTACCAGCACCTGGATTTCTCCCTCACGGAAGCTTTCCAAGGTTTTGATGCGCTGATTTTGCGGCACATCGCCAGATAGCATAGCGACACTAACGCCTGCTTTTTTCAGCAAATCATCTAGCTTGCGCACGAGATCACGACGATTACCAAACACCATCACGCGCTCGAAGCTCTCCTGCGTCAGCAGGTTCACCAACAGTCGCTGCTTGTCATCATCAGATACTAAATAAACGCGCTGATCGATATCTGCCTGGTTCTCAACGGTGACTTCAATCTCTACATGAGCAGGATCGAGCGTCCATTGACTCGCTAGGTTCAAGATATCATCGGTAAAGGTTGCCGAGAACAGAAACGTCTGGCGCTCCTCTTTTTTAGGCGTATAGCGAATGATGCGCTTCACATCGGGAATAAAGCCCATGGAAAGCATGCGATCCGCTTCATCCAATACCAACACCTCAACTTCGGAGAGGTCAATATCGCGCTTCTGATGGAAATCCAGCAAGCGACCGGGTGTTGCCACCAGGATATCGATCTTCTTACCCAAACTGTCGCGCTGCTTTTGATAGTCCATGCCGCCGACAACACTGGCCACATTGAGCTGCGTGAAGCGAGCAAGCGCTTTAGCATCTTTTTCAATTTGCAGCGCCAGCTCCCGGGTAGGCGCAATAATTAACGCACGGGGTGCGCCTTGCTTTTGGCCATCAGGGGTCGGCTCTTCCAGAAAATAAGCCATTACCGAGATCAAAAAGGCGGCGGTTTTTCCGGTACCTGTCTGCGCCTTACCGACAATATCGCCACCCAGCAACGTGTGACGCAGTGCCTCTGACTGAATAGGCGTGCAGTATTCAAACCCTTGGGCATGAATGGCACGCATTAAAGGCAGCGGCAAATCAAAGTCATGGAAGCGCCACTTGCCGGCAACGGCGGGCACCTGAAACTGACGAAGATCCCAGTTCGATTGACGACGACGCGGCTTCCGACGGCGGCGTTTAGGCTTGCGGTTCTGGGCCGATGCTGTGGTCTGTTCCGACTCGCTCATAGGCTGTGTATCTGTCCATTGCTGTGGATGTTAGGCATCACGAAGTGCGCATTGTACCAGGGGTTGGCGATAAGAGCGCGTCCTGCTGTCGAAGGAGTGCGCTTGCCTGTTAGAATGAGGCATAAATTAACCCAAGGAGCGCGACATGACGCGTAAGAAAAAAACTCGTTCGCTAGCGGATAAGGTAACTATCCGCACTGGTCGCCGCAAAGATTACAAAAAATGGCGCCATGACAACCCTGACCAAGTGGCTCCTTCACGCCGCTTTGTGGCTAAGAAGCAGCAACAACGCAAGCTTCAAGCCGTGCGTAAACTGGCACGCCAGCAAGACGGACAGAATATTGCCATCCATCCTGATAAAGAAGGAGACAACCCTTCAGGAGATCGTTCGTAATGCGTTTGGTCTCGTTTAATATCAATGGCATTCGGGCACGGCTTCATCAGCTTCAAGCGCTGATTGATACGCAGCAGCCAGACGTCATTGGCCTACAGGAAACCAAAGTACAAGACAGCGAGTTTCCTCTGGCTGATGTTGAAGCCATGGGCTATCACGTTTTTTATTACGGTCAAAAAGGCCACTACGGGGTTGCCTTAATGTGTCGGCAAAAACCCCAAGCGGTATTTTATGGCTTCCCTGACGATGAGGAAGAAGCCCAACGCCGGATGATTGGCGTGCGGTTACTAGCCGACAATGGTGAAACAGTCACTGTTTGGAATGGCTACTTCCCCCAGGGTGAAAACATTGAACACCCCACTAAATTCCCGCACAAAGCGCGCTTCTATCGGCAGTTGGCAAGCCTGCTACACAACCAGCACCATCCTGAAGAACAGCTGGCGATCATGGGGGATTTCAACATATCGCCGGAAGATCAGGATATTGGCATTGGCGAACCAAGCCGCAAACGCTGGTTGCGCGAGGGCAAAGCCAGCTTTCAGCCTATCGAGCGAGAATGGCTTGAAGGGATAAAAGCGTGGGGCCTTAGCGACAGCTATCGGCTGTGTCACCCAGATAATAGTGAGTGGTTCAGCTGGTTTGACTATCGCTCGAAAGGCTTTGACCGTGAGCCAAAACGCGGCCTGCGCATTGACTACATTCTGGTGTCTAAACCGCTTGCCGAATGCGTCACCGGCGCAGGCATTGATTATGAACTGCGCGGCATGGAGCGGCCTTCCGATCACGCTCCTACCTGGAGCGATTTTGCGCTGACACTCTCCCAGACAGACTAAGCGCAAACAAGCCAAACGCGCGTACGCCCCTTAGGTTATTCGAGGGGCGTCTACTGTGGGCTTGTCACTTCACTCCTCAAAATTCGCCAACCACTGCTCCGCCTGATCGTCACCAAGATTCGCCGCCTTGATAAGGGCTTCCTCAGCCTGATCATCTTGCCCCCAGCGGTAAGCCAGCTGCCCATACTGCCGCCAGTCTTCCGCTTGCTGAGTGTTGTCAGCAAGTGCCTTCCAAGCGCTTAACGCCTTATCAACATGCCTAGCCTGCTGCCACGCCCCCGCCAGCAGCCGTAACGTTTCTTCATCACGCGCCAACACACCTTCTTGAATAGCCGTTTCCAAGTGCTCACCTGCCCTAGCTGGCGTACCACCCGCCAAATGCAGACGAATTAACGTTAAGCGATCTTCAATCGTGGTGAACTTCCCCAGCTGCCACGCCATCTCCCACACGCCAGCCGCCACGCCCGCCTGGCCTGCTTGCTGGGCAAGCCCTGCCGCCTGACGCCAAGCATCAGGATCGCTCTGCGCATTCAAATCACCCACTAGCCAACCGAGAGCTTGCTCGTTTTGTCCCGCATTGCGTAACACCACCGTGGTTAGTGCCTGCTGTGCGTCAGTCAATCCACCTTTTTGCAGTAGCGGGAACAGCCATTCAGCGGCGTCATCCCAGCGCTCCACTTCCGCCAATAAGCGAATCAGTCGCCATGCTGATTCATCGTAGTGAGGACTGCCCTGGGATTGAGTGAGCCACTGCTCATATAGCGTGATGGCTTCAGTACGCTGGTTACCCGCGCGACGCAGCGACGCCTCATCACGCAGCCAGCGCAGAATTTGGCTGTTTGGCACGCTAGGGCGCTGCCGTGCGCTGGCTAACTCATCAGCAGCTGCAATGTGATCACCTTGACGCACCAACGCACTCGCGGCGAGCTGATGATAGAGCGCACTTGCCCACTGGTCCGCACGATTGCCGCCAGCGAGACGCGCTGCCTGGGATCGCGCATGACTCGTAATACGCTCGAGCACATCGCTATCAGCCTCGCCGCTGGGCTGCTCAGCTAATTGGCTTTGTAACCCATTAAGATCGCGAACAATGTCACCCGGCAGCGGTTCGTTCGCGTGCGCCATGACGCTTAGCGCGCTTAATACGACGATTCCCACCCAACGCTGCATACTCTTTCCTCGACTGGCATTTTCAATGGACTGACTCAACGAACCATTCCAACAAACCCTTTCAACGAACTATTCCAACGGACTAACTCAACGGGCTATCTCAACTGGAACTCAATGCGCTGCGTGGCGCGGCGAAGCTGCTGGCCGGGTTCGAACTGCCAGCGCGCGATCGCTTCACGGGCAGCGTCTTCAAACACTCGCCTCGGCTGTGCCCGCGTCACGCGAATCGTGCCGTTATCGACACTACCATCTCGGCGAATAACAAACTCCACCTCAACAAAGCCCTCCATGCCCCGCCGCTGAGCGCGCGGCGGATAAGAAGGATTCACGCGACTGGTCGGGGCAACTTGCCCGACACTAACAGGCTCATTCGATGGCGCGGGTTCTGCCACTGGCGCGGCCTCTCGCTGCGCTGTCGAAGGCGCAGGAGAAGGCGCCGCCGTTTCTGCTGGCTGTGGTGCAGGGTCAGGTTGCGGTGCCGGTCGTGGAGAGGGCTTCGGCGCGGGCTGCGGGGTCGGTTCGGGAGTAATTTCAGTCAACTCTGGTAACTCACTCTCCAACTCAACCGGCTCCACTGGCTCGTCAGGAAGCTCTACCTCAGGTAGCGCAATCGCACTCTCAGCGATAGGTGCCGGCGCTGGCATAGGCATCGGCGGCGGTGTTACTGGCGCTGCCTCTGAAGGCGCAGGCGGCGGCGCCTCCTGCTCTGGCGCCATCTCTGGCGCTTCTATCATGGTCATCGACATAGTCATGATCGGCGTCTCAGGCGAGCGCTCCGGGGGCGTTACCAGTAGCGCTAACATCCAAAACAAGCCAACGGCTAAGGCAATGCCGCCCAGTATCGAGAGAACATGACGAATCATGGTGCACTCCGGCTCGCTGCCACGGCAATCTGATCAACACCTGCCTGTTTAAGACGATCCATCACTTCAATTAGCAAGCCAGTCGTGGATTCCCGGTCGGCCTGGATAACAACGGAGCCATCATCACTCAACATATCGGCGACCTGCTGGCCAATACGATGCACATCAACTGGTTTACCATCGACCCAAACAGCCCCCTCCGGCGTCACAGCAATCAGTACCTGTGCATCGGGCCGCGGGCTTGCCGCTGCCGCTTCGGGGCGTTCAATCTCAACACCGCTCTCTTTAATGAAGCTGGTCGTCACAATAAAGAAGATCAGCATGATAAAGACAACGTCCAGCATCGGCGTTAGGTTAACTTCATTACTATCAGCCGTGGTGTCTATGGAACGGCGTCTACGCATCATTCTCCTCCAAGGCACGGGCTAAGCGGTCGTGTAACCGCTGGTCTTCGCGACGAATCACGTGCTCTAAACGACTAATAAACAGCAACCCCACCACAGCAATCGCCATGCCGGTTAGCGTGGGCAGCGTGGCACGGGCAACACCGTCGGCCATGGCCCGCGCCTGATGAGTATCACTAAGAGAAAGGCTATCGAACACGGTAATCATACCGGTGACAGTACCCAACAAGCCTAACAGTGGGCATAGCGCCACAAGCAGTTTGATCCATGGCAGCGGGCGGCGTAGCTTAGCAACCAGTGCCTCTGTCCAGACATTGCGTAGCGTGCGTGCACTCCAGCTACGGTGATCATTGCGTGCCGCCCAGCGTCGAATCAGTTGGCGACGGGCACGCCGCCAACTAAAGCGGTAATACCACCAGCGCTCAATTGCCATCCCAAACACCAACACGGCAACGAATGCCAGCACCACTAAAACGGCACCACCGGCATCAAGCAGCCGCTCAACGGGCTCAAGCCAAAGAGGTAACGTGGGCATATTAGGTCACCGCTTGCGCATTAGCCGTCGACTGCGCTTCAAGATGGTCAGCTAAGGTGGCACTTGCTTCACCTTCAATGGCCTGGGTAATCAAGCGACTCCGACTCGCCAAGGCTGTCTGAGCAAATAGTAGCGGCACGGCTGTCACAAGCCCCAGCACCGTTGTTACCAGCGCCTGACTGATACCACCCGCCATTAGCTGCGGGTCGCCGGTACCGAATACGGTAATCGCCTGGAAGGTGACAATCATGCCGGTCACGGTACCCAGCAGACCCAGTAGCGGCGCAACGGCTGCCAACAGCTTAACAATCGGCTGGCCACGCTCGATACGCGGTAGTTCAGCCAACACCGCCTCATCCAACCTCGCTTCCAGTGCTTCCGGTGTTTGGTGCTTATCCATTTCCTGGAAACGCTGGAGCACGCGACCCAGCGGGTTATTAGCATTCGGTTGATCCAGCGCTTTACGCTGACGGTGCAGCCGTGCACTGACGACGACCAGGTAAAGGTACTGAGCCAATGCCACTAATAGACCAAAGCCACCCAGCGCTACCACGACGTAACCGACATAACCGCCCTGCTGGAATCGCTCCCAAAGACTTGGCTGCTGAGCGAGAGCTTGCAGCACGCTACCTTGGGTAGGATCAATGGCAAATACACGGCTTTGACCTTGATGATAGGCCGCCAGCACATCGCTGATTTCAGCAGGAGTATGCGGCACTTCCGCCAAGCCACTATCATCCTGGCCTTTGCTGAGCAACGCTGTGTCAGTAAACGCTGCAAAATCACCCAAGCGCACAACGCTTCTCGATTCAATCTCGCCACTGGCATCGGCCACCGGTAATTCAAGTCGCTCGGCACGCCCAGTGCTCAGCGTTAGCATCGCCAAACTATCCACGACAGTTTCGATTTGTTGACGCTCCAGCACCTCGATCTCATTGAGACGCGGTGGTAACGCATCAGCATCCAGCGTTAACCAGCTATCACCGCCTAGTTCGTTACGCACCTCTTCGCTGTGCCGTGACAGATCCGCCAGTAGCGAGGTGAGCGCTTCGCCCTGCTCTTCCTGGCGCGCGGCCAGCGCTTGAGCCTGTTGCGCTTGTTCCTGCTGTTGCGCGGCTAATGCGACTTGCTGTTCTTCTGCAGCTTGATGCTCAGCCCGCGCCTCTGCTAGCGCTTCATCCAGTGCCTCTTGATCTTCAAGGAACGACTGCAAGCGCGCTTGGTCACGCGCCTCAGCGGCTTCGCGAGCTTCACGTAACGAACCAACGCTGTCAGTTTGCGCCATTGCCATACTGCCGCCCAGAAGGCTTGCCAGTAATGCAAAACAGATTATGCTTCTGCGCGCGCCTCGCTGGCGTGTTAACAGACTCATTGCTGGCCCCCTGCGTGGTCATTGGCACTAATAGAAAGCGGTAAACGCAGCAGCTCTGGCGTGCGCTGATCGTCAGCAATACGTAGACCGTTACGCACCTCGCGGCGAGCGCTTTCATCAAGCGCCTGCCACTCACCGCTCGCCTTATCCCACATCCCCCCTTCTCGACCATCAGGGGTTAGGTAATAAAAGCCGATTCGGCCAATGCGCAAATAGTCCACTTCACGCGGATTACCTTCTGCTAATTGTAAACGACCACGCCAGCTATCCACTTCACGGCCATACGCCAACTCAGCACGCCAAGCTTCCAGCAAATTAGCAATGCGTGCCGCACTCTCTGACGGTTGCTGCTCAGTGGGTTGAACACGCGCCAAACGCTCGGTTTTCAGAAACGGCAGGTCAGACTCGATCCAACTGATTAGCTGCTCTGTCATATCCTGCTCAACAGCAGGCAGCGCTGCGCGCGTGTCGCTTAACGTATCGAGCGCCTGACCAAGGCGCTGCTGGCGCTCGGCTTCACGGGCCAGACGACCACTTAAAGCAGCATTGGATGCTTCCATCTGGCGGGTTTCCCGCTCTAGGCGGCGCAGCTCTTCAATCGCTGAACGCGTGACGTCATCAGCCTCATCAATTTGCTGCTGAAGTGCGGACTGCGCTTGCTGGGCCTCGACACTCTGGGCCGCTTGATCGACTGTCTCATCACTTGCCATTAGCGTACCGCTGACCAGCACTCCGGCAAGCCAGCCTCCATGCAAGGCAAAGAAAGGCCTTTTCAGCACGTTACGTCTCCGTTACTGATTAGCACGTCGCCATTAACGGCGCGCTAGAAACTCATTAGGTATAATGAACGATTTGCGTTTCGTTTAAGCAGTGCATAGCCTAACACTAATAGAATAAATGACAATATTTATCATTAGCATTCAATAGTGTTTCGTTGCAGACCGTCACTCCACCATAAAAAAGGGCGCCAAGTGGCGCCCTTCAGTAAAGATATAGGTTCAGTAAAGATATAGGTTCAGCAAAAACACAGATTCAGTAAAAACACAGGAAAAGCGTTTCTAAGCAGCAACCACAACATGCTGCTTGGTCAACGGCGCCAACGGCAGCTTTAATGCCTCTTCGCGGGTTACCCAAATCGTTTCAGCAATCTCCGCCCCAGCATTGACAGGCTGATCAATCACCAGACTGAACAACTGCGCTTCAATCACGGTGTCTGGCTCATTGGCTGCTAAAGCACGCTGCATGCCCAAAGGAAGTAGCTGATCACTTGCTATACGTAAGCCAACTTCTTCCTCCAACTCACGGCAGAGCGCCGCTATGGCCTCCTCTCCTGGCTCAATTTTACCGCCTGGCTGCATAAAAAAGCGCGTGCCCTGCTTGCGTACTAATAGCAAACGCCCCGAAGGGTCACTCACGACTGCCGCTGCTATTTTCAGCAGGTTCTGCGTCTTTTCGGTATTGCCCAGCACTGCCCCCTCCTTGCCTCATCAAACTATCAACAGCGTTGAAAAGCCGCCGACGATAAGCTTAAAACGCCCAGTCGTCGTCTTCGGTGGCAACAGCCTTACCAATCACGTAGGAAGAACCAGAACCGGAGAAAAAGTCGTGGTTTTCATCCGCACTCGGCGAAAGTGCGGCCATAATCGTTGGGTCGACGTCGGTGACGCTGCTGGGGAACAACGGTTCAAACCCGAGGTTCATCAGTGCCTTATTGGCGTTGTAGTGAAGGAATTTCTTCACGTCTTCCGTTAAGCCCACCTCATCATAGAGCGATTCGGTGTAGCGCACTTCATTGTCGTAAAGTTCTAGCAGCAGCTCATAAGCGTAGTCTTTCACTTCTTGCTGGCGCTCGGGCGTGGCTTCTGCCAGCGCTTGCTGGAACTTGTAGCCAATGTAGTAGCCGTGCACAGCTTCATCACGAATGATCAAACGAATCAGATCAGCCGTGTTAGTCAGCTTGGCGTGGCTCGACCAGTACATCGGCAGGTAGAAACCCGAGTAGAACAGAAATGACTCAAGGAAGACGCTAGCCACTTTGCGCATTAACGGATCGTCGGAGCGGTAACGCTCAAGGATCAATTCAGACTTCGCCTGCAGCGTCGGGTTTTCTTCACTCCAGCGAAACGCATCATCTACATCCCGCGTCGCGCACAGTGTTGAGAAAATCGAGCTGTAAGAGCGCGCATGCACCGACTCCATAAAGGCAATATTGGTATAAACCGCCTCTTCATGGGGTGTGCGCGCATCTTCCATTAATACCGGCGCTCCCACGCTGCTCTGGATCGTATCGAGCAGCGTCAGGCCAGTGAACACACGAATCGTCAGCTGTTTTTCCTGCTGCGTCAGGGTGTTCCACGATTGAATATCGTTGGAGAGCGGCACTTTTTCCGGCAGCCAGAAATTGCTGGTCAGGCGGTTCCACACTTCCAGGTCTTTATCGTCCTGAAGGCGGTTCCAGTTGATCGCATCGACCCGCGATAAGCGTTGCATAGTGGTCATCAGAATTCTCTCACCAACATGATCTAATAAAAGCGATATACGATTACAGCGAGCAGGAGACGCAGCCTTCTACTTCCGTACCTTCAAGCGCGCTCTGGCGTAAACGGATGTAGTAAAGCGTCTTGATGCCCTTACGCCACGCGTAAATTTGCGCTTTGTTGATATCCCGCGTGGTGGCGGTATCAGGGAAGAACAGCGTCAACGACAGCCCCTGATCAACGTGTTTAGACGCTTCAGCATAGGTATCGATAATTTTCTCAGGACCAATTTCATAAGCATCCTGGAAATAATCGAAGTTCGCCTCATTCAAGAATGGCGCCGGATAATAAACACGCCCCAGCTTGCCTTCTTTACGGATCTCAATTCTCGCTGCCACCGGGTGAATACTCGAGGTGGAGTGGTTGATATATGAGATAGAACCCGTTGGCGGCACCGCCTGCAGGTTACGGTTATACAGCCCGTGCGCCATTACCGATGCCTTTAGCGCCTGCCACTCTTCCTGGGTAGGTAGTGCAATACCACTACGCTCGAACAAATGACGCACTTTCTCAGTTTTCGGCAGCCACGCTTGATCGGTGTACTTATCAAAGAAAGCGCCCGATGCGTAGGTGGAGTCTTCAAACCCTGCAAAGGCTTCGCTGTGTTCGATCGCCAGCTGGTTAGACGCACGAATCGCATGGAATGCCACGCAGTAGAAGTAGAGATTGGTAAAGTCCAAGCCCTCTTCCGAACCATAATAAATGTGTTCGCGCGCCAGGAAACCGTGCAGGTTCATTTGCCCGAGGCCAATGGCGCGAGACTTGGCGTTACCTTCAGCAATGGAAGGTACGCTGCGCAGGTTGCTCATCTCAGAAACCGCGGTCAAACCACGAATGGCAATCTCAACGCTGGTGCCAATATCACCTGAGTCCATCACTTTAGCGATGTTCATCGACCCCAGATTACAGGAGATGTCCTGACCGACCTGACGATAGCCAAGATCGTCATCGTATTCGGTGGGCGTATTCACCTGGAGAATTTCAGAGCAAAGGTTGCTCATATTGATACGACCAGCAATCGGGTTCGCACGGTTAACCGTATCTTCAAACATGATGTACGGATAGCCTGATTCGAACTGTAGCTCGGCCAGGGTTTGGAAGAATGCACGCGCATTGATCTTGTGCTTACGAATACGCGCATCCGCGACCATTTCATGATACTTCTCGGTCACGCTGATATCCCCAAACGGCACGCCATAAACCCGCTCAACATCGTAGGGCGAGAACAGGTACATATCGTCGTTGCGCTTGGCCAGCTCAAAGGTAATGTCCGGGATCGTTACGCCCAGCGACAGCGTTTTAATGCGGATTTTTTCATCGGCATTTTCACGCTTAGTGTCGAGAAAACTCAGAATATCCGGGTGGTGAGCATTTAAATAAACCGCACCTGCGCCCTGGCGCGCACCTAACTGGTTAGCGTAGGAGAAGGCATCTTCCAGCAGTTTCATAATCGGGATAATACCCGAGGACTGGTTCTCGATACGCTTAATGGGTGCGCCGGACTCGCGGATATTAGTCAACAAGAAGGCAACACCGCCGCCGCGCTTAGAGAGCTGCAACGCGGAGTTAATCGAGCGACCAATCGACTCCATGTTATCTTCAATACGTAGCAGGAAGCAGGAAACCAGCTCACCGCGCTGCTGTTTACCGCAGTTCAGGAAAGTCGGCGTAGCTGGCTGAAAACGGCCGCTAATAATTTCATCAACCAGTGACTTGGCCAACGCCTCATCGCCACGCGCCAGGGTCAGCGCCACCATGCAGACACGGTCTTCATAGCGCTCAAGGTAACGCTTACCGTCGAACGTTTTCAGCGTGTAGCTGGTGTAATACTTGAAAGCGCCCAAGAAGCTCGGGAAACGGAATTTATAGGCGTATGCCTGCTCAAACAGCGCCTTAATAAAGGCAAAGCTGTACTGGGCCAGCATTTCTGCCTCGTAGTACTGCTCTTCCACTAGGTAATCGAGCTTCTCTTCCAACGAGTGGAAGAACACGGTGTTTTGATTAACGTGCTGCAGGAAATACTGGCGGGCGGCTTCGCGATCTTTATCGAGCTGCAATTCACCGTTGGCACCGTATAGATTCAACATCGCGTTCAGCGCATGGTAATCCAGGGTACGCGCCTCGGACACCCCCGCAGTAGGCCGTTTTGTTTCTGCCGAGTTTTTTGTAGCGACATTGTTAGCGGCTACGTTGCTAGAGACTGAGCTTGACGTTTCCAAAACTCTTCTACTCCTTTGCGGACCTTGGCGACATCGTCGTCAGTGCCAAACAGTTCAAATCGATAAAGCAGCGGCACTTGGCACTTTTGAGCAATAATTCGCCCTGCCAATCCGTATGCCTCACCAAAATTCGTATTACCAGCGGCAATAACACCTCTTAGGAGGTGCCGATTGTGCTCATCATTTAAAAACCGAATCACCTGCCCCGGCACTGCCCCTTCGGCATAGCCGCCACCATAGGTAGGCGTCACTAATATGTAGGGCTGCTCAACGCGTGGCGTTGGTTCTTCACGGTTTAGTGGCAGCCGCTGGGCGCTTAAGCCAAGCTTTTGTATAAAACGGTGGGTATTGCCTGACTTAGTGGAAAAATAAACTAATGAACGATTGCGCCCAGCTTCCACACCAGCGTTTTGCATAGCGATGTTTTACGCTAGCGCTTGAATGCGGTCAGGACGAAAACCAGACCAATGATCCTCGCCTGCAACCACGACAGGTAACTGGCGATAACCCAGCGCTTCTACTTCCTCTTGGGCACCGCTTTCAGCAGTGATATCGATAACGGTATATTCTAGGCCCTGCTTATCCAGCGCACGGTAGGTAGCAGTGCATTGAACACAAGCAGGCTTGCTATAAATTTGGATATCCATGGCTATTTTTCCCTTTTCATAGCGGTGTTTTTCGGGTAGAGCACATCTTGTGCTCGCCCTCTCTGGAAGACACAACGCATACTATATATAGACCATGAGAAAATCAACTCAAGCATATATGGTATTTTTCATCCACAGGTTATTGACAGCTCGTACCCAATATCATACCCAGCAGCCTCTCAATAGCCGCCTAAAACGCCTTTCCCCGAACCACCCCAGGAACGCTCTCCATAGCCCTCATTCGGGTCATCACAAGAGCTGTCTCAGAAACAGCTGAACCTTCTCCCAAAAACAAAAAAAACCGCTTCCCAATGGAAGCGGTTTTTTTCCAAGGCGCCAACTAGCTTGGCGCCTTTCTCACAGCGCGTGAGTTTAGGCGATAGCCGCCTGATAACGACGCTCAACATCTTCCCAATTGACTACGTTAAAAAAGGCTTCTACGTAATCAGGGCGCTTGTTTTGGAACTTCAGGTAGTATGCGTGCTCCCAAACATCCAGAACCAATACCGGCGTGTTGCCATGCATTAGCGGGCTGTCTTGGTTCAGGGTATTTTCAACGACCAGCTTTTTCTCAGGTGTCACGGAGAGCCATGCCCAGCCACTACCAAAGCGACCCAGCGCAGCCTTCTTGAACGCTTCCTTGAACGCATCAAGACCGCCTAGTTCGGCTTCAATCGCTTTTGCTACATCACCCTGGGGCTGGCCGCCGCCATTAGGTGACATCATTTGCCAGAACATAGAGTGGTTGGCATGGCCGCCGCCGTTATTAATAACGGCTTGACGCTTCTCTTCAGGTACACGATCAAGATTGGCAACCAGCTCTTCAACCGGCACGTCTTCAAGGCCCGTGCCTTCAAGAGCTGCATTTAGATTAGTAACGTAAGTATTGTGGTGACGAGAGTGATGAATCTCCATCGTCATCGCATCGATATGCGGCTCAAGCGCGTCATAAGCGTACGGTAATTCTGGAAGTGTATGTGCCATGCTAACTTCTCCTTAAGTGGCTTTTGTTACGCTCACATAACTAAGTGTGGTCTTACCCCACCTTTTTCAACCATCACGGCTATAATTAATCACCGTGAGTAGCGATTATTGATAACCGATACATTTTATACCCCAGTACCATAGTCAACTATTGGCAGTTTATCGAATTCATCGCCAATAAAAAAGCCGACTTCTGGTGAAGTCGGCTTTTAGCCAGTTTAGATTCAGTGGCTTATAGCTTGCTTTCAAGCTCCGGCAGAACCTCGAAGAGATCGCCCACCAAGCCGTAATCGGCGACTTGGAAGATTGGCGCTTCTTCGTCTTTGTTGATCGCAACAATGACTTTGGAGTCTTTCATGCCCGCCAAGTGCTGAATAGCACCAGAAATACCCACGGCAATATACAGCTCAGGGGCCACAATCTTACCGGTTTGGCCGACCTGCATATCATTGGGCACAAACCCAGCATCTACGGCCGCTCGCGATGCACCAATGGCAGCACCCAGCTTGTCAGCGATGCCGTCAAGCAGCTTAAAGTTTTCGCCGTTGCCCATACCACGACCACCAGACACCACAACTTTAGCACCGCCAAGTTCTGGGCGGTCGGACTGCGCCAGCTCTTGCTTAACAAAGCTAGACTGACCATTTTCGACCACTACGTCTACCGCTTCTACAGAGGCGCTACCCGTGCTCTCGACCGCATCAAACGCAGTGGTACGCACGGTCATCACTTTCAGTGCGTCGTCGCTTTTTACTGTGGCGATGGCGTTGCCCGCATAAATTGGACGCAGGAAAGTATCAGCACTTTCAACGCCAATCACGTCAGACAGCTGGCTAACATCTTTTAAGGCAGCCAAGCGCGGCAGTACGTTTTTGCCAGTGGTAGAGGCGCTAGCCAACACGTGGGTATAGTCGCCAGCCAATTCAACCAATAGCGCACCCATTGGCTCGGCAAGCTGATGGGCGTAAACAGCGTTATCGGCAACGCGAACTTTATTGACGCCTTCAAGCTTTGCAGCAGCATCAGCCGCCGCTTGAACGCCTTCACCGGCCACCAGCACGTCAATGTCACCACCAATCGCCTTGGCAGCAGCAACTACGTGAGCGGTTGCGCCCGCTAACTGACCTTCATGAAGGTCGGCAAGTACCAGAATGCTCATGAGATCAGCTCCTATTAAAGCACTTTGGCTTCGTTTTTCAGTTTGTCGATCAATTCATCTACCGAGGCGACTTTAACACCACCTTTGCGCTCTGCCGGGGACTCCACTTTGAGCAGGCTAACCTTGGAGGCCACTTCAACCCCGTAATCAGCGGGCGTTTTGGTATCCAGCGGCTTCTTCTTGGCCTTCATGATGTCGGGCAGCTTCGCGTAACGCGGCTCGTTCAAACGCAAATCGGTGGTAACGATAGCGGGCAGAGAAAGCGCTACGGTTTGCAGACCACCATCGATCTCGCGAGTAACATTCACCTTGTCACCGTCAACAGCAACCTCAGAGGCAAACGTACCTTGGGGTAGATTGGTCAACGCGGCCAGCATTTGCCCCGTTTGATTGTTGTCGGTATCGATAGCCTGCTTACCAAGAATCACTAAGCCAGGTTGCTCTTCGTCAACAACCTTAGCTAGCAACTTAGCCACCGCAAGCGACTCAACGCGCTCGTCGGTTTCAATATGAATAGCACGGTCCGCCCCAAGCGCTAGCGCGGTGCGCAACTGCTCTTGAGCCGCCTTGGGGCCAACGGTAACGGCCACGACTTCTGTCGCAACACCTTTCTCTTTGAGGCGCACCGCTTCTTCTACGGCAATTTCGCAGAAGGGGTTCATCGCCATTTTGACGTTGGTAAGATCAACGTCAGAGTTGTCCGCTTTCACGCGGATTTTGACGTTATAGTCGATGACGCGTTTAACCGCGACGAGTACTTTCATAGATTCCTCGCTTGGCTTGTGATGGAAGCCGTTAGCTTGTCTCAGCATCGTACCAACTGATGCTTCTAAAATAGGGGCGACGTGTATTTAAATACGCCACCTTAAAAAATTCATGCAAGCGTTTGATAGGTCTGTAAATGAAAAACCCTATCAATTTGCCACAACCTAGTGACTAGCGACAACACTGATTAACTACGGCCTTGGTCGTAGCAGCGACGCAAACTCCATGGATAAATGGTGCTTTTGCCATCGTAGGGGTGACCTTACAGGGGTATTATGCCTATCATGGAGCATAACCAGAAGCAAACGACCGTTTAAAATTAAGGCCATCTTTTTATAAGCTAGTTCTCATAACGCTCATTTGACGTTTGTACAGGCTAGTTTTTGTAAATAGTGGCACTTATGAGAATTGAGAATAAGGAGAAGCCGGGTGGAAAATGTTGAACGCGATGTCATGGACTTCGATGTAGTCATTGTCGGGGCTGGCCCCTCTGGTCTAGCTTCCGCTTGCCGTCTAATGCAACAGGCAAATCAAGCGGAACAAGAGTTGACGGTTTGTGTCGTCGAAAAAGGCTCCGAAGTCGGCGCCCATATCCTTTCTGGTGCTGTCTTTGAGCCCCGCGCACTGGCAGAGCTATTTCCTGATTGGGAAGAGCGTGGCGCACCGCTTAACACACCTGCCGTTCGTGACGATGTTTATCTATTAAAAGATGCTCAAAAAGCGCAAAAAATCCCTAATGCGCTAGTGCCAAAAAGCATGCATAACACTGGCGGCGAGCTTAATCGCTATGTGATTAGCGCAGGCAACCTATGCCGCTGGCTGGCAGAGCAAGCCGAGTCTCTTGGGGTGGAAATATTCCCTGGTTTTGCTGCCCAGGACGTAATTATCGAAGATGATGCAGTACGCGGCATCCTCATTGGTGATATGGGTGTTGGCGCAGATGGCACTCCCAAAGATGGCCATATGCCAGGCATGGAGCTGCGCGCGAAATACACACTATTTGCCGAAGGTGCCCGCGGCCACTTGGGTAAACGGTTAATCAAAGAGTTCTCACTAGATGCTGGCCGTGACCCACAGCACTACGGGATTGGCTTGAAAGAACTGTGGGATGTTCCCGCCGACAAACATGAACCTGGGCTTGTGCTTCACGGCTCGGGCTGGCCGCTTGAAAAAGACACTCACGGTGGCTGGTTCCTTTACCACGCGGAAAATCAGCAGGTCGTCGTTGGCCTCATTATGGATCTTGGTTATAAGAACCCCTGGCTGTCACCTTTTGATGAATTCCAGCGTATGAAGCATCACCCGGTGCTTAGCCAATATTTAGAAGGCGGCAAACGGGTTGCCTATGGTGCGCGCGCCATTACCAAAGGCGGCTTTAACTGCCTACCGAAAATGACGTTCCCGGGTGGCCTGTTGATTGGCTGCGATGCGGGCACGCTGAACTTTGCCAAAATCAAAGGTCTACACACAGCGATGAAATCTGGCATGGTCGCTGCAGAAAGTGTCTTTGAAGCCATTAAGGGGGGTGATGAAGGTGCTCAGGAGCTGGCTAGCTTCACTGAGAAATGGCAAGCTAGCTGGGCCTATGAAGAGCTGAAAGAGAGCGCAAGCTTTGGCCCTGCTATGCATAAATATGGCACGGTAGGCGGCGGTGCTTACAACTTCGTCAATCAACTGCTGGGCAATAAGCTACCCAATGTTCATGACACCACCACCGACCACGGCGTGCTGAAGCCTGCTGCTGAGTTCGAAAAAATCACTTATCCGAAGCCCGATGGCAAATTGTCGTTTGATAAATCGACTTCCGTCTTTTTGTCCAACACCAACCACGAAGAAGACCAGCCCTGCCATCTGCGCCTAGCAGATCCAGAGCTGCCGATTCGCGACAACCTGCCAACCTATGCAGAACCGGCCCAACGCTACTGCCCTGCGGGGGTTTATGAAGTGGTGGAAGATGATCAAGGCAAGCCACGCTTCCAGATCAACTTCCAGAACTGCGTGCACTGCAAAACCTGCGATATTAAAGACCCTGCCCAAAATATTACCTGGGTAGCACCAGAAGGCGGCGGCGGGCCCAACTATCCCAATATGTAACCATCCGACTATGTAATTCGCACCACAGAGACATTCGGCGCGGTCAGTTACGCTGGCTGCGCCGGTGGCTCTAGGCACTCAATCGGCGCGCGTCGAGCAATGAGACGGCGCCGACCAGCCTGTACAAAGCGCACATCGATGACAGGATCGGAGGGGTTACCTTCTACCGAGGCCACCTCACCTTCTCCAAACACGGCATGTATCAAGCGTTGTCCTGGGTAAAAGTGTGCATCAGCCTGATAACTTGCCGCTGCCTCATTGATCTGCGGCGCTGCCAGCTCAATATCCGTTCGCCCTAAGCGCTCAAGATAGCGCTTCACCAAGCTCGGCGATGTTACCTGCACAGCCGTGGCGGGTGTATCTTGGCGCGACAAACATGACGCTACCCGCAAACTATCCTGCCAGGCGCTTTCCGCAATAAAGCGACTAGGCCGATGAACACCCCCATCATGCAGCACCAGCAGTTGCTCTTGAGCCCGTGTAATCGCCACGTAAAACAGTCGTCGCTCTTCTTCTAACCTCTCATCATTGAGCGGATTGTCTCGACTGTAGTGCGGAAAGTCCTCTTCATTCACCCCGGCAACGGCGACCAACGGCCACTCCAGACCTTTCGCTCCGTGAACCGTGCTAATCAGAACACCGCCAGCCTGGTTCTCCACTGGACGCTCGAGCAGTTCGATAAACGCATCTGGATCTTTCACGCTATCGGCCTGCTCGATAAGCACATCCAATAGACGAACGTCCTCTTCGCCCTTATCGCGTCTTGCCGCTGCTCGCTTTAAGGTTTTTTCCGCTTCGATCGTTTCCACCACATGACTCAGCAGCTTTGCAGGCGGCCAACCACTTAATTTGGGCAGCTCACATAGCAGCGCCCAGCGTTTTTTAAGCGTGCGGCGCTGCAGCGGCTTTAGAGAGGTTAGTACCGGCTCGTGGCGTTCAGGCCAGCGCTGGGTGCCGGCCAGCTGATAGGCAAGCTGCTGAAGCCGCTCACGGGCAACAAAAGGCGTTGGCTGAGAGAGCAAAAGCAAGAGTTGCTCTGGATCGTGCAGCAGCTCTGGCTGGCGAGACAGTTTCAAATAGCCAGCCAATGCCTGCACGAGAGGGAGTCGGAAAACGAAACGATCTTCTCGTTGAAGACGAAATGGAATACCTGCCTGCAGTAACGCCAACTGAAATGGCACCGAAAGCGCCCAACTACGCACCAGCAGACTAACATCGCTCAACGCGCGCCCCTGCGCTTGCCAATCGACTAAGGCATCGAGCAGCAGTCGGCTGCCCTGGCCGACAGATATATGGGTCTCAGGATTATTAGCATCCGCCAAACAGAGCTGGTCTGGTCGGCGCTGATTAGCCATGATGGCATGGTTTGCGGTCAGCGCCAGCGCGTGGCCATGACGAAACGTGATAGAGAGCGGGTAGTTTGTGGCGCTGCCAAACGTGGCGGTAAAGTTTTCCAGCATGGTGTCAGGGCGTGCGCCCCGCCATTCGTAGATGCACTGATTCGCATCACCTACCGCCATCACATTGGCGCTGGAGCCCGCCAACACCGCCAGCAACCGCTGCTGGGCAGTATTAATATCCTGGTATTCATCAATGATCACATGATCAAGAAAACCTTCCACACGACTGCGCAAGGTCTGTTCGGCTTCTAACACTTGCAGGGGCCGATAGAGCAAGTCAGCGTAGGTCATGACGCCTTCAACGTGCAACAGCCGTTCAGCTTCATCAAATGCGCTGGGAAAGTAGTCAGTATCCGGCTCGTAATTGAGACGCTTGTAAAGTACATCAGCCGATAGCATTTCCGCTTTTACCAGCCCACAGAAGTGAGCAAGCGCTTCTAATCGGTCGCCTTCGATAGCCGCATCGCGACGCTCAACGGCATCGCGACGCTCAACGGCATCGTGAAGCACATTCAAGCTCGCCTGACGTAACAGGCGCTCTAGCTGCCAATCAGCAGACAGCAGGCGTCTCGGCGCAAGCGCCCCCCAGCGACACAGACTCTGCGTCAACCGATGACCAAGAGAGTGAAAGGTGCGCACATCTGGCAATGGCTGCCCTTGAGGCGCCATGCTGATCAGGCGGCGTTGAAAATCGTCTCGGGCTGAGCGGTTAAACATCAGCACCAGCATACGCTTCGGCGATACACCAGACGCCAACAGGTGGAGCACCCTTGCCGCCATGGTGGTGGTCTTACCCGCCCCTGCAACAGCAGCTACGCGGGCATGCCCCTCGCGATGCTGGACAACGGCTTGCTGTTCAGCGGTTAACTTCACGTCACCTCGCCTGGCATCGCATCATTGGCATTAAACTGACCTAAGACATACCAAGATCCTGCGCTGTAGAGTCGGCATTGGCATTCGCCGTCGTCTGCCTCGCTCAGCGTGGCCTGCTCTACCAATCGATAATACACATTGCGATGCAAACGAGCCGCTAGCCCAAAGCGCACGGCACACTCAGGGGCAAGGACACCCTCAGGCGTTTTGGAGAGACTAAGCAGATGCTCTGCATCCACACGCACAACGTCATCGAATTGGGTCGTCAGCCACCAGGCATCATCGTGAAAATCTGCTTCTACCGCCACGAACGGGCAGTCAACCACGGTGACACGCCAACGCTCAACAGGCGTTACCAGGCAATAGCCATCGGCATCGCGGCGTAATAGGCTCGCTAACAACCGTGGTATGGCAAGGCGCTCAAACGGCTTTCCTTCATGCAGCCACGTGCCATCAGCCTGAATAACGATATCAATATCGCCACTAAGTGCTGGCTGCCACTGATCAACGGGGGGAATCGTCGCCGAACCGTTAAATTGCTGCATAAGCCGATCAATATTCATCGCTTACCTCCCAAGCTGTGCTTACAGCCACTTATACCACTAAACCGGACTGCGCCAACGCTTCCTTTACGTTATCAGGGGCATCGGGCACGGCAGCGCGGAACAGATGATAAAAATTGGCGGTGGTTTGCATCGCCACTTCATCAACGCTGATCCCGCGTTCTTTAGCGATACACTCTGCCACCTCAACCACCCAAGCGGGTTCGTTGGGCTTGCCACGATAAGGAACAGGCGCCAAATAAGGGCTATCGGTTTCAATCAGCAGCCGGTCAAGCGGCAGTTTTCTGGCCAGCTCTCTAAGCGACGCAGCATTGCGGAAGGTAATAATACCCGATAGCGAGATATAGAACCCAAGCCGCACAGCTTCACGCGCCATGTCTAAACCTTCAGTAAAGCAGTGTAATACGCCGCCTACCTCAGGATTCGTGTGCTCACGCAGCAACGCTAACGTGTCTTCTTTCGCTTCACGGGTATGAATAATTACCGGCAGCTCTAGCTCATTGGCTGCAATTAAATGGCGCTTAAACCGCTCGCTCTGAACCTCTACAGGCACGCTGTCCTGATAGTGATAATCCAACCCTGTTTCACCGATGGCGACGGCACCGTACTGCTCAGCAGCATCAACAATATCGCTTACGCTTGGCTCTTTCGGAGCCTGATGAAGCGGATGCAGTCCCGCCGAAATAACCACGTCGTGGTGCTCACGAGCGATTGCCGCCAACCCCGGCATCTCCTCAAGCGTCACCGCAACAGCTAAGAACTGGCTCACATTAGCAGCACGAGCAGCCGCCAGCGTTGCGGCAATATCACCGTCGTGGGTTAGCTCAGATAAACGGTCTAAATGGCAGTGGGAATCAACAAACATGCAGCTCTCTTAAATTCTCGTAAACAGGTGAAGGGCAGGTTTTGTTCAGTGTTATTGCGGTGCTAACTAGCGGCTATCAAAGCGTAAAGGACGGAGGAGCTTTATCTAACTGGCCGGCCAACAACGTTTCAATGCGATCACGTACTGAGTAGTCCTGCTGACTGAAATGCACCCCAATACCTGGCATTCGCTGTCCACTCACGCCCTCAGGAGAAACCCAAACAACATGGCCGGAGATAGAAAGACGTTCACTCTCTCCTGGCAGGGTCAGCAATAGATAAACCTGCTGTCCAAGTCGATAAAGCGCTTTAGTCGGGACAAAAATACCGCCTCTATCTAGAAAAGGCATATACGCGGAAAGTAACGTCGGTATATCCGGCATTGTCAAAGAAAGTGCTTTTTGAACCGTCATAACAGCCTCCTTGGCAACAACCCTATTTAGCAACAGCCCTAGGAGCGTAACAGCGCCGACCAGCGTACCAGCCACGCTTCAAGCACTAGCTGAGGGTTCGGGTTAGCGCCGACTGCGAATAAACGGCGCTGTTCTCGAGCATAATCCAGTAATCGGAACCAATCCTGCACCCGTCCATTCTTCATCGCTTGACGATATAACGGCTCTAAATCAGGGTTATGCAGCACCGAGGTTTCGCCAGACAAACCCAGCCGGATCAAGTCTTCAAGCCAAGCAATACCGTACCACAAGATGGCATCAATGGCCTGACGATCAAGCCTAGCAGCCTCTGAAACAGGCTCAGCACCACGCACTAACTGCTCGAAACTATCATGAATTTGATGGCGAAGTGCGCGCTCCTCAGGCGTTGCCAACTCCACAGCAAGCAGCGGCAAACCACCCGACACTCGCCACCAAAAATGTGCTTCGTCGCTGCCAAGTTTTTCAGTCAACCAGCCTTGGCAATCCTCAAAGGGGACACTGGCTAATGGCCACTGCTGACAGCGGGAGCGAATCGTGGGTAGCGTTCTCGAAGGCACGTCTGACAGCAGAATAAATAGCGTTTTATCGCCGGGCTCTTCAAGGCTTTTGAGCAGTGCGTTTGCCGCTGCAATATTCATTGCTTCCGCGGGGGAGATCACAATCACACGATAACCTCCCTGCTGCGCGGTTTGCGAAACAAAGCGGTTTACATCACGTATGGGGTCAATGCGAATCTGACGCTTACCCTCTTCTGGAGAAATGCGCATCAAGTCGGGGTGGTAGCCCGAAGCCAGCATGGCACAGCTATGACAGTGGCCGCAGGCTAGCTCGCCAGGTTGTGCGCATAACGTTCGAGCAATCAACGCTTCCGCCAACTGCTGCTTGCCAACTCCGTGAGCACCGCTGATTAACAGCGCATGCGGCAGCCGCCCCTCATTGGCGAGACGAATCAACTGCTGCCACGTAGACTGATGCCAAGGCAGCACTCCCGTTATTGCCATAACGCCACTCGCTCTTCTAGCGCTTGAGCTAGAGACGCCTGTACTTGATCAAGCGCTTGCCCGGCATCAACAATTGCGAAGCGCTGGGGGGCAGCGGCAGCGCGCGCTAAGTAAGCCCGCCGCACTGCTTCGAAAAAGGTTACTTGCTCTTGCTCAAAGCGATCACGCTGCGTTTGCTGGTCTCTTAAACGCCCTTCAAGACGCTCTTTCGCAGCCTCGGGTGACATATCTAGTAACAGGGTTAGATCTGGGGAGAGACCTTTTTGCACGAACTGTTCCAGTTGAGCAATCCGACCTGTCTCAATACCGCGGCCACCGCCCTGGTAAGCAAAGGTAGCGTCGGTAAAACGATCACAGATCACCCAAGCACCGCGTTCAAGGGCTGGCACTATTTTTTGCGCTAAATGCTGGGCTCGCGCGGCAAACATTAATAGCAATTCGGCATCGCTGTGCAAGGGCTCATCGAAAGAGGGATCAAGCAGCAATCCTCGAATCGCTTCAGCGCGTGGCGTCCCCCCGGGCTCACGGGTTCGCACAACCTCTATCCCGCGCTCTTGTAGCCATGTCTCTACAAACGCCACGTTAGTAGATTTTCCGACTCCCTCACCACCCTCAAGGGTGATGAAGCGTCCGCGCTTGCTCATTGAAGCCCCTTACTAAGTAAATTCGAAAAAAACACATCGCACTTAAACAATGACTCAACCTAATTAGCGATTGCGAATATAGCGATTAACCGCATTATTGTGCTCACGTAACGTACGTGAAAAATGGTGGGTACCGTCACCGCGCGAGACGAAGTAAAGCGTTTCTCCAGGCAGCGGATTCACAGCCGCCTCAAGGGAGGCGCGCCCGGGTAAGGCAATCGGCGTTGGCGGCATGCCATCAATCACATAGGTGTTATAGGGAGTCGCCTCACGTAAATCAGCACGTGTGATCCTCCCTTCATAGCGTTCGCCCATGCCATAAATGACCGTGGGATCTGTTTGCAAACGCATTCCCTGTTCCATACGACGCTTGAAGACACCTGCGATCTCCCGACGCTCTTCCGGCGCGCCTGTTTCACGCTCAATGAGCGATGCCATAATGAGTGCTTCATAAGGTGTCTCAATGGTCAGGTCATCATCACGCCCGTCCCAGACTTCTGCTAGAATCTGCTCCATGCGGGAAAGTGCCTGACGTAGAATATCAACGTCACTCATACCCAGGTGGTAGCGGTAGGTATCAGGGAAAAACCAGCCTTCAGGAAAGGTATCCTCTCGATCCAGCAACGACATAATTTCGTCGTCACTTAACTCTGCCGTCTGATTTTCAAGTTTTGGCGCACTGTCCAACAGCTCGCGCATCTGGCGGAACGTCCACCCTTCGGGAATCGTTAACGGATAAGTGACAACGTTATTGCTGCCCAATAGGGCAATCAGTTCAAGACCGCTCATGCCTGGGGTTAGCTGATACTCCCCCACCCGTAAGCGTGGTACACGCTCAGGCTCAACACGCGCCAATAATTGAAATGCCCAAGCATCTTCAATAAAACCCTGGCTTTCCAGCTCTCGAACGACCTGATTGAACCCAGCACCCGCAGGAACCTGGTAAAGCGCGGGCTCCTCAAGTGTGACCGATGCCGATAAGCGCTGCTGCCAGTATGCATAGCCGCCCACAACGGCTGCGAATCCAATCACGACCACGACACCTACGGCAGCTAAAAACCGTTTCACCATGACACCTCAATAATGTTGATAAAATTCTGCCTAACGGGATGTCGGCGAATAGCCAAGTAAGTCATGGCCTATTGCTTGCAGCCTATCTTGGCCTGTCAGCGGCCAGGACTTCAGGACTACACCTGTTTCACTTAACAGCTTATTCACTGGCCATACACCTTGTACCGAGTTAGCCACCCAAAGACGCTCAACTTCATGGATAGCGTTCAGCGCAATAGGGGCTTCCTGTACGACGCCATGATCCAATAATGCGGCTCGCAGCGTACCCGCCACGCCACACTGCGATAATGGCGGTGTGAAGAGCACTCCCGCTTGCTGCCAAAAGACATTCATACTGGTGGCTTCTACCAGCCAGCCATCAGCATCTCCAAGCAACCCCTCGGCGATGTCGGGATCATTCCACTCCTGGCGCGCTAGCACATTTTCCAATCGATTAAGGTGTTTAATGCCTGCTAAAAGCGGCTGATGCCCCAAACGCAACTGACAAATCCGTACGTTAACTCCCTCATGCCAACGGTCAGCATTTACCACAAAAGGCATTCTACGGCTAAGCAAGCGAGGTTGAGAGCTATCCGGCGTTGCATACCCTCTCCCACCACTTCCTCGGGTTAGGATTAGTTTGAGTATTTCAAGCTCGGCGTTAGACGGAGATTGCCAGGTGGCGACCAACTGCTCCATGGAGGGCAACGGAATATTCAAACGCTGACAGCCCAGCCGTAAGCGCGCGTAATGATAATCCCATAGCACAGGGACACCAGCGCGCAGCAGCACTGTTTCAAATACTCCGTCACCATACGCAAGCCCTCGGTCGTCAAACGGCACCTGGGGCATTGGCATTGCGTGTTATACCTTTTTAAACAGCAGTGAGCCGTTGGTACCACCGAACCCAAACGAGTTTGAGAGCGCTATTTCAATGGGCATCTCCCGCGCGGCGTGCGGCACGTAATCAAGATTACAGCCTTCCTGTGGGTTATCCAGGTTAATGGTCGGCGGCGCAATCTGGTCTCGAATAGCCAGAATACTAAATACCGCTTCAACCGCTCCTGCAGCACCTAATAGGTGGCCAATCATTGATTTGGTAGAGCTCACGGCAACCTGCTGAGCTGCGCTACCAAGCACTTTTTCAATCGCCCGGCTTTCTGCTAAATCACCCGCTGCGGTAGACGTGCCATGCGCGTTAATATAATGCACATCCGCTGGATCAATACCCGCATCTTTAATGGCATTGCTCATGGAGAGTGCAGCACCACGCCCATCTTCCGGCGGCGCCGTCATATGGTAGGCATCATCACTCATACCAAAGCCTGCAAGCTCTGCGTAGATGTTGGCACCACGCGCTTTAGCGTGCTCGTACTCTTCCAAAACAAGCACACCCGCACCGTCTGACAGCACGAAGCCGTCACGATCAGCATCCCATGGACGACTCGCCGCCTGAGGGTCTTCATTGCGGGTAGAGAGCGCTCGCGCGGCCGAAAATCCGCCCAACCCTAATGGGGTAGTGGCCATTTCCGCACCACCACAGATCATTACATCGGCGTCGCCGTATGCAATCGTGCGAGCACTGTAGCCAATATTATGGGTACCCGTTGTACACGCTGTAGTGATCGCGATATTCGGGCCTTTGAAGCCGTGCTGAATCGCCATGTTGCCAGAAATCATATTAATGATTGAACCTGGCACAAAAAACGGCGAGACGCGGCGTGCGCCGCCCTTATTCAGCGCATTATGGTTATGTTCAATCATCGGCAAACCACCAATGCCTGAACCGATAGCCACCCCAATGCGCTCAGCATTCTCTTCGGTACATTCAAGCCCTGAGTCCTGAACGGCCTGGGCTCCCGCCGCCATGCCGTACTGGATAAACAAATCCATCTTGCGTGCGTCTTTAGGATTCAGATAGGGGCTAATATCGAAATTTTTAACCGATCCTCCAAAACGCGTGTTGAAGCCACTTGTATCAAAGTGCTCAATCGGCGCTATGCCACTTTTGCCGGCGACAATATTTGCCCACGACTCATTAACACTGTTACCCACTGGGGTCACCAGGCCTAACCCAGTTACCACTACCCTTCTTCGCGCCATTAGCTTTCCTCCAGGCATCCATGGTGACACGACCCATCTGGGTCATTTGCTGCAGAGATTTGGTGACTAGTATAACGGAGATTGAACGTTATATTCATTGTGACAACAAAGCAAAAAAGCCGCCCCTACTCAGGACGGCTTTTTATACGGGTGGGTAAGCACCCCACCCTGGCTCACTGCTTCGACTCAACCCTTACTGATGGGCGTTTACGTAGTCGATAGCTTCTTGAACCGTGGTGATTTTTTCAGCTTCTTCGTCAGGAATTTCAGTATCAAATTCCTCTTCAAGCGCCATCACCAGCTCAACGGTGTCAAGAGAATCAGCACCCAGGTCTTCAGTAAAAGAAGAGCTGTTCTGGATATCTTCTTCTTTAACGTTCAGGCGCTCTGCCACAACTTTCTTAACGCGCTCTTCAATAGTACTCATCAACGTACTCCAGTCGTTCACATTAGCCGTTTTTGATAACCAGCCATTTGGAAACCGCAAGCCAAAAGCTGCGGGGTAGTTTATAGACGCCCTTAAGCTGACGCAACCGCCAAACCTAAGGCCATCAACGCATATTCATGCCGCCGTTAACGTGTAGCGTTTCGCCAGTGATATAACCTGCAGCATCACTTGTCAAAAATCCAACGGCAGCGGCAATTTCCTCAGGCCCGCCTAAACGCGAAAGAGGAATTTGCTTGAGCAGCATTTCATGCTGCGCTTCAGGCAACGCTTCAGTCATATCCGTTGCAATAAACCCAGGCGCAACC
Source organism: Halomonas sp. KG2 (assembly GCA_030440445.1). Classification (NCBI taxonomy): domain Bacteria; kingdom Pseudomonadati; phylum Pseudomonadota; class Gammaproteobacteria; order Oceanospirillales; family Halomonadaceae; genus Halomonas; species Halomonas sp. KG2. Next base: position 2,588,055 of record CP098528.1, read on the forward strand.
GCATTAACCGTAATTGCACGGGAAGCGACTTCACGCGCTAAAGCACGACTAAAACCTTCCATTCCCGCTTTGGCGGCGGCGTAGTTAGTTTGGCCTAGGTTACCCATCGTTGCCACTACCGAACTTATCGACACGATACGCCCAAAGCGTGCCTTTGTCATACCACGCAGACACGCCTTGCTAACGCGATAAACAGATTTGAGATTGGTATCCATCACGGAGTCCCACTCATCCTCTTTCATGCGCATTAACAAATTGTCACGGGTAATACCGGCATTATTGACCAAAATCGTGGGCGCACCAAAACGTTCGCCAATTGTTTTGAGCACCTGATCAATACTCTGCTGATCAGTAACATTAAGGCACATACCGGCACCTTCAATACCATGCTCTTTTAGATCAGCATCAATTTTTTCAGCGCCAGATTCGCTAGTGGCAGTTCCCACCACAATACGTCCTTGACGCCCAAGCTCATGAGCAATGGCTCGCCCAATACCTCGGCTAGCACCAGTGACCAGTGCAACTCTTCGTTCTTGAGTCATAACGTTCTTCCTTCAACCTAACTAAGCAAGGGTAGCGGAAAATAGCGACTTAACACGCACCATTTTTCACGCACCACCCGCCGACGCCTCACGTGCTAACTCAAGGGCTGAATCCAAGCTATCAGGATCATTTACCGCCAACCCTTTGGCACTACGCACAATGCGCTTATTCAATCCGGTAAGCACTTTACCAGGCCCACATTCAATGAACACATTAGCACCTTGCTCGACCATTGCTTCAACGCAAGATGACCAACGAACGGGCTGATACAACTGTTCGATTAGGCGCGTACGCAATGTCTCAATATCAGCATGGGCTTGCGCATCGACGTTTTGGATAACCGCATAACGAGGGGCACGCAGCTCAATTTTTTGCATAGCGTCGGAAAGTCGCTCAGCAGCTGGCCGCATTAACGCACAATGGGAAGGCACTGACACCGGCAGTGAAAGCGCTCGCTTGGCGCCCGCTTCCTGGCAGGCTGCGATAGCACGCTCCACGGCATTTTTGCCACCTGCGATAACCACCTGCCCAGGCGAGTTGTAATTAACGGCAGATACTACTTCTCCTTCAGCCGCTTGGGCACAGGCCGCTTCAACTGCGCTATCGTCAAGCCCAAGGATCGCCGCCATACCCCCTTCTCCTGCAGGGACAGCTTCCTGCATGGCTTCACCACGCAGGCGAACAAGGCGCACGCCTTCAGCGAACCCCATCACTCCAGCGCAAACCATAGCACTATATTCACCAAGACTATGGCCGGCCATGACACTTGGGCGAGGCCCTTCCAGCTCTTGCCAGATACGCCAGATAGCTACGCTGGAGGCAAGTAGTGCCGGCTGAGTGCATGCCGTCGCATTCAACGCTTCTTCTGGACCTTCCTGGACGACTTTCCACAAATCGTAGCCCAGAGCGTCTGACGCTTCCTCAAATGTAGTTCCCACCACACTGTAGCGCTCGGCTAGCTCTCGCAACATTCCAAGCTGCTGAGAGCCTTGCCCGGGAAAAATGAGGGCAAGGGGTTGAGACATGTCGTTCACCTTTGCTCTTGTAGGCATTTGCTCAGTTGAGCGATAAGCGTGCTATTGGCGCCGTTGCTAAAACAGTTTTTGGCACATTCTGCTACCACCAATAGCCCGCAAAAATATATAACGTCTTATTATCTACTGCGCTGATAGCGCTCAAGAACGCGACCAGCGTGCTGCAATTCGTACAGGCAAATCATGCTCCACTTCTTGCAATGCACGCTGAATAGCATAATAAAAACCATCCGCTTGGGTGCTGCCGTGGCTTTTCACCACAATACCCTGCAACCCCAAGAGGCTGGCCCCATTATAACGTACAGGGTCTAGCTCCCGCTTCAGCCTCTTCAGTACAGGCTTGGCCAGTATACTTGCCAAACGCCCACTCAGGCGTGATTCAAACGCCATTTGTACACGTTCCACCAACATACGAGTCAAGCCTTCACTGGCTTTCAACGTGACATTACCAACAAAGCCATCGCAAACCACGACGTCAAGATCACCCTGAAAAATATCCCCACCCTCGGCATAACCAAGGTAATCAAAGCTTAAATCGCTGGCACTTTCACGCAGCAAACGATCCGCTTCGCGCACACTCGCACTTCCTTTCGTGGCTTCAGACCCCACATTCAACAAGGCAACACGAGGCCGTTTGATGCGATCCATACACTGAGCCATGGCGGCACCCATCATGGCAAAATCAAACAGCCTGGATGCAGGCGAATCTACATTTGCCCCTAAATCAAGCAAATAACAGCGTCGCCCTCCACGCGCGGGGATTGCGGTGCTGATTGCCGGCCTTGAGATACCAGGCAACATTCCAAGCTCGCGCCTCGCCAAAGCGACCAAAGCTCCGGTATTTCCCGCACTCACGCCTGCAACTGCTTCACCTGAAGACAGACTGCGCAGCATACACGCCATGCTGGTAGCATTTCCGCGGCGCATTGCCCAGGCAGCAGTTGCCGCTTGAGAAACACTTTCTGGAGCATCGACTGCCACCAAACGTGACGTTGCCGCAGCCAAAGGCTGCGGCAAACGCGAAAGTTCAGCATCAATCTGCTGACGCGGACCAAACAGAGTTAATGCTAGGTCGGGGCGTTCAACAACCGCCCTTGCGGAGCCTTCGATAATGGCACGGGGGCCTTGGTCACCCCCCATTACATCAATCGCTAGGCGCACACAGCACCCACCCTGTTTTGCCGCTCATAAAAGCGCTAAGGCTTAAACTTCGACCACTTTACGACCGCGGTAGAAACCGTCGGGAGAAACGTGGTGACGCAGGTGAGTAGTACCGGTTTCTTTGTCCTGAGACAGAGTCGGTGCGCTCAGCGCATCGTGGCTACGACGCATACCGCGCTTGGAACGAGTTTTACGGTTCTGTTGAACTGCCATGGGTGTTTACTCCAAGGTAATTAAGGTAAGTGATGCTTACTTTTGCCTTTCAAAGCGCCACTGCTTTTCAAAGCATTAAGCACTGCGAAAGGGTTCTTGGCCGGAGCGGAGTCTTCCGCCGTGCCTTCGGTCTTGCTGACCAGCTGCTCCGCCGAGACATGGCATTCGGTCTCATCGTGATAGACCACCTGCGGCAAGCTAAGGATAAGTTCATCCTCTATTACCGTCAGCAAGTCCAGCTGTTCATTTTCCACCAGCACCGGCTCATGACTAGCAGGTAGCTCGGCAGCCAAAGCTTCGTCTGCAATCATTCCTAATAAGAAATCACTGGAAACGTCTTGGCTTAGCGGCACTAGACAACGGCGACAAGGCAACGCCAGGGTCGCTTGCAAATGGCCACGAATTTCGCGACGGCCTTGGGCATCAACGCCAAACTCGAGTACGACATGACAGTCGCCGGTTTGGTCACCTGCTTCTTCAGCTAGGCGTGGCAGCTTGTTCAGCGCCACAATGCCTTCTAGTCGTTCGCGGCGGGCTGCAAGCTTATAAGGCTCAACCCGGCTGGGGATTTGTGAGGTCAACATAGGCGCGCAATGATAGGCACTCGCCCCCCCGCTGTCAAAGCTGTCGGTACAATTCTTATGAGATTATCTCCCAAAACCACGTAAATAGGCAGGCTACCAAGGTTTCGTTACACTCCTTTGAACGCCGATTAATGCTCAACCAGACCTATTAAGGAGAACACTGTGCCTCAAACCAATAACGCGCCACTTGTCCTTGCATCAAGCTCTCGCTTCCGCCAAGCGCTACTGGACAAGCTATTACTGCCCTATCAGTGCTGCTCTCCAGACATCGACGAAACACCCTATCCTAATGAGACGCCCAACGCCTTAGTGCACCGCCTGGCACTCAGCAAAGCCAACGCCGTTGCTGAGCGCTTCCCCAATCATTGCATCATTGGCTCTGATCAAATAGCTCTGTTTGAGGGTGACATTCTCGGCAAACCTCATACAGAAGAGCGCGCTCGGGAGAATCTGGCGCGCTTTTCTGGCCAAAAAGTGACTTTTTTGACGGGCTTAGCATTAGTTGATACCCGCCACCAACGGCATCACGTCCATATCGAGCCGTTTGAGGTGGTTTTTCGCTCACTGAGCCAGCAAGAAATTGCACGATATGTTGCCCTTGAGCAACCTTTAGACAGCGCTGGCAGCTTCCGCATGGAAGGACTGGGGATTAGCTTGTTTGAAAAACTCGAAGGCCGAGACCCAAACGCACTCATAGGGCTCCCACTCATCGCACTATGCGACATGCTTCGCCAAGCAGGTATGAACCCACTCGGCGACGCTTAGTCGTTACTGAGCCTGAAAGCGCAAAGGAGCATGCGCATGCTGAAGCCCCAGCACTTCGGCAGCTGTTTGAGTAAAGCGGCGTGTCAAACGCTCGAAGGGGTCTAAGCTGGGCGTATAGTTCTCCCATTCAGCCTCGCCTGCCTGCTCACGAGCTACTTGCTCAAGACTGGCCAGCTCATCTATCAACCCTAGCTCTAACGCTTGCTCACCGCTCCAGATAAGCCCTGAGAAAATCTCAGGGCTGTTACTCAAACGATCACCACGCCCTGCCTTCACATCGTCTATAAACTGCTCATGGGTTTGAGTCAGAACGCCCTGCCAGAAATCAGCAGCCTCTTCATCAAGTGGCTGAAAAGGATCCAAAAAGGCTTTGTTTTCACCGGCAGTCATTACGCGACGCTCTACACCAATCTGGTTGATCGCTTCCTGGAAGCCAAAGCCAGCATAGATAACACCAATAGAGCCAACCAAGCTTGCACGGGACGCCACGATGCTATCGGCAGCTGAAGCAACGTAGTAAGCGCCGCTCGCACCAATATCCTCTATCACGGCAATAATGGGCTTGTCGCCCTGATCACGCAGCCGCATAATTTCGTCGTAAATACGCTGCGATTGCACAGGGCTTCCACCAGGACTATCAATGTGCAACACAACAGCAGCAGCGCTCTCTGATGACCATGCGCGATCCAACCCCTTAATGATGCGTTCAGCATTTGCTGGTGCATCACTGGCAATCACACCATGCACTTCCACCAGTGCTACGTGGCTCTCGGTGGGCAATGAGGCCGTTGGCTCAGCGAGAAACACGCGGTATAGCATTGCTGTTAACGGTATCAATACAATCGCTAGCAACATCAAACGAAAGAACAGCTTCCAGCGCCGGGTTCTGCGTTGCTCCGTTAAAACACCGCCAACCCAGCGGTCCATCATTTCCAACTGCGCTAATCGCTGGCGTTCGCGCAGTGTTTCGGCATCATCACTCTCCGCTCCCGGTAGCGGTTGCTTTTTGGCCTGCTGGACAACCTCCGGCCCATCAGTCCAACGGTCACCACTCTCCTGGCCAGAAAAATCATCACCCGCCTGAGAGCCACCACCATTATCACTTCCATCGCGCTGCTGCTCATCACTCATATACGATTCCTAGTGTTCGCTTGATCGTACAACCACTATCCACAGGGGTTGCTAACGCCGCTAACCGTGAAGCCAGTCGAACAGGCTATCTACATCATCCGCCAGCCACACAGGCTGACTAGCCGCTAACCGAGCGGGGGTATGCACACCGTAAGTAACGCCCACACGATCCATATTAATAGACCTTGCCATTTCAAGGTCATACTCGGTATCACCCACCATCACAGCGCGCTCAACGGGAACCTTTAGCTCTTCGAGCAGCTCAAGGAGCATCTGCGGATGAGGCTTAGAGCGCGTTTCATCTGCTGTTCGGCTGGCATTAAACCAACCACCTGACTCTGTTTCGGCAAAAACCCGATCTAGACCACGACGACTCTTTCCCGTCGCCACCGCCAAACGCTGATAAGGACGCTCACGCAGACGAGCAACTTGCTCTTTAACGCCTTCAAAAAAAGGCATGGGTGTCGAATCACCATGAACGAAATGGTAGGCATAGCGTTGACGCAAGCGCTCGGCCTGAACCGCTTCAATACCAGGACATAACGTCGCTATCGCCTCAGGCAGGCCCAAGCCAATAATATTCTCGATAGCACTAACGTCTAACTCATTCCACTCGGCATCAGAAGCAGCTGCCTGCATGCAGGCGACAATTTTCGGCACGGAGTTCATCAATGTGCCATCCCAATCAAAGATAATTAGCTCATAGCGCATTTCGCTTCCTTATTTACGAGCGCGTTTTAACGCTTCTTCCAATGCTTCAGGCAGCGGTGCTTTCACCGTAACGGGTCGACCATTGCCAGGCTCAGGAAACGTTAATGCACGGGCATGAAGAAATAGACGCCCCAAACCAAGGCGCTGCGCCATATGATTACTCTCGCGGGTACCGTATTTATCGTCGCCCAGTAAGGCGTGACCAGCATGAGCCGCATGGACACGAATCTGATGAGTGCGGCCAGTCACAGGCTCCGCCTCTATCAGCGTGACCTTTTCAAAGGTTTCCACTACCGAAAAGTGAGTCCGTGAAACCTTGCCATTTGGATCTACCCGCACTCGCCTTTCACCGTTACCCGCATCAAAGCGGTCTAAGCGAGCACTCACATAGCTCTTCCGAGCAGGCCAACGACCACTCACTAACGCTAAGTAGCGTTTGTCCATTGCATGTTTTTTCAGCGATTCGTTGAGTGTGACGAGCGCATCACGAGATTTTGCCAACAGTAAACAGCCCGATGTATCACGATCCAATCGGTGGACAAGCTCTAAAAAAGTAAGGTCATCGCGCACTTGCCGAAGCGCTTCAATGAGGCCAATTTTAACGCCACTTCCTCCATGGACTGCCAATCCGGATGGTTTGTTAATCACCATCCAATCGGGTCCTTCCATAATGACGCTACCAATTAATAAATCACGTAAGTTGTCACTCACCTCTTTAACCGCTTCTCTCGGTGCTAATCGCAGTGGCGGCACACGCACTAGATCACCCGCTTGAAGTCGATAATCTACTTTGACGCGTTTTTTATTAACCCTTACTTCGCCTTTCCGCACAATGCGATAAATCAATGCACGAGGAGCACCTTTTAAACGCGTCATCAGAAAATTATCGATTCGCTGACCTGCTTGTTCCGGGGCGATATCCACCCACTGTACTTCCCGCCCTTCGGACATTAACGCTCACTCCTGGTGTGATCTAATAGCGACAGGCTAAAAACGGCATTCTAGCGTAGACCAATGCGCATTGCGTCAATTGCTGGTAGTTGTCTTTACTGTTATATTCCAAAACGTTCAGCGGCCAAGTGTGGCTTACCCGTAAACAGACACGTCGTAACGGGAGCACTACCACGCTTGCCAAGCGCCTGCCCGACAAACACGCAGGCCAGAGCACAGGCAAAATGGCGTAGTGTACGCATTACCCACACGCCTTACGTACTGGATATACAGTTACTCTGTCGCATGCTTTTTGACGGCAGAGACACTTTTGCTTCGCCCGCAATGGCAGGCAATTGAATTAACAAACGTCACGCCCCAAGCAGCCTATCCTGTTCGTCACAAGGTGACGCTTGACTTGGGGCGCCAAGTTCAACGCTGTGCCGATGACCGGCGTTGACGAATCGATGAATGCTAGGTGTTGGCGGTGTCAGCAGAGCCGGATGGACGTGACAGCCACCGAAACATGTTCTGCCTCCGCCACGTACTCAACGCCCTTTCGGCCGGGTCGGCATGATTGCCTTCCCGGCTTAATGCGTCAGCATAGCAATGCGCCGAGCACAAGCACGCAGCACCCAGCGATTCGTCTACGCCACGCCTAGACGGCTCGTCGGCTCGCAATGCTATGTGAGACAATATGAAACGGATGCTGATTAACGCAACCCAGCCAGAAGAGCTGCGGGTTGCGCTGGTAGACGGGCAACGCCTTTACGATTTAGACATCGAATCTGGCGCTCGAGAACAGAAGAAAGCCAATATTTATCGGGGTAAAATCACCCGGGTAGAACCTTCCCTTGAAGCCGCTTTTGTTGATTTTGGCGCCGAACGCCATGGTTTCCTGCCACTAAAAGAAATTTCCCGCGAATATTTTATCAAAGATGTTTCTGGTCGCCCCAGCATCAAAGAGGTGCTGAAAGAGGGCCAAGAAGTCATCGTCCAAGTTGATAAAGAAGAGCGTGGCAATAAAGGGGCAGCACTGACTACCTTTATTAGTTTAGCGGGCCGCTTTCTTGTTCTGATGCCGAACAATCCCCGTGCAGGCGGTATTTCACGCCGCATTGAAGGTGATGACCGCAGCCAGCTGAAAGATGCCATGGGCCAACTGACAGTGCCAGACAAAATGGGCCTGATCGTTCGCACCGCCGGTATCGGCCGTAGCCCAGAAGAGCTGCAGTGGGACTTGGATTACCTCGTCCAAGTGTGGGAGTCCATTACCACTGAAGCTGGCAAGCGCTCAGCCCCATTCCTGATTTACCGCGAATCTAATGTCATTATCCGCGCCATGCGCGATTACCTGCGCCAAGACATTGGCGAGGTGTTAATTGACAGCCCCGAGATTCATGCAGAAGCGCTGGGCTTTATTCGTCAGGTAATGCCCTCTTACCAGCAGAAAATTAAACTCTACGCCGATGAAGTTCCGCTTTTCTCGCGTTTCCAAATTGAGTCGCAAATCGAAACTGCTTACCAGCGCGAAGTAAAACTTCCTTCTGGTGGTTCCATTGTTATCGATCACACCGAAGCGCTGGTATCTATTGATATCAACTCTGCCCGGGCTACACGCGGCAGCGATATTGAAGAAACCGCGCTACAAACCAACTCTGAAGCAGCCGATGAGATTGCTCGACAGTTGCGCCTGCGTGATATCGGCGGCCTCGTCGTTATCGACTTTATCGATATGGGCCCTGCGCGCAATCAGCGCGAGGTTGAAAATCGCATGCGCGATGCCCTGAAGCTGGATCGTGCTCGCGTTCAGATTGGTCGGATTTCTCGCTTTGGCTTAATGGAAATGTCACGTCAACGGCTGCGCCCCTCGCTAGGCGAAACCAGCGGCGTTGTTTGTCCGCGCTGTAACGGCCAAGGCACTATTCGTGATGTTCGCTCGCTTTCGCTCTCTATCATGCGCCTGATTGAAGAAGAAGCCATGAAAGAGCGCAGCGCACAAATCCGCGCCATTCTTCCAGTACCTGTCGCCACCTACTTATTGAATGAAAAGCGCAGCGTTCTAGCAGACATCGAATCACGTCAAGGCGTACGCGTAGTTCTACTGCCGAACCCCGAAATGGATACGCCGCATTACGACGTTCAGCGACTACGTGATGACCACCTAGACGATGATGAAAGCCTGACGCTATCCAGCTTCGAGCTTTCGACTGACACTGAAGTAGGTAAAGAACCCGATCCTAGCTTCACTCCGCCCGCCATGCGCGCTGAAGCAGCGGTTAAAAGCGTTGTACATAATGCACCCGCGCCCGCCTCTCTTCAGACTGAAGAGAAGGCAGAGAGAGCTGCCAAAGCAGATAAAGCCGTTACAGCGACTCCCACCGTCACTGAAGAGCAACCCAGTGTGATTGGCCGCTTTATCAGAGGCTTTGCCAAACTGCTAGGCGGTGAAGATACCAGCACGAGCCAGCCCGAACCGGAAGCTCCTGTTGCCCGCAAGCAGCCTGAGAGAACGAGCAAAAATCGCTCACAGCGCAGCGAAAGCAAGCCAAAGCCTGCCCGTGAACGTGGCGAAAGTGCCAGCAGAAACGAGCAGCGCAGCCAGCAGCAATCGAGCAATCAACAGCCGAGTAACCAGCAGCCTAGCCAACCGCGCAACGCTGATAATAACGACGATGCCAACGATAAACGTAGCGGTCCTAGTCGTACTCGCAACCGTCGACGCCACCCTCAGCAAGACGATGCCAAGCTCCAGGACAATGATCAAAAGAGCAGTCGTCAAAAAGAGCAGCAGACAAACCTAGCGGCTAAAGAGTCATCTAAAGATGAGGCGGCTAAACCTACTGCTCAACCAGAAAATCGTCGCGATAAACCACGTGATGCCAAGCCGAAAAACGAAGCTGCCCGTGAGCCTGCATCACAAACGGACGACAAACAGGATGACGGCAAGCCGAAACGCACGCGTAACAATCCGCGCAACCGCACGCGTAAACAGGCCGTTAATCCTCAAGCCGAAGCGGAACAGCTGAAACTGCAAGCCGCAGCGGCTGAAGCTCCTTCTGCAGACGCTCCTTCTGCTGAAGCTGCTGTTGAATCACCGGCGGTAGAAGCGCCTGCTGTTGAAGTGAACAGCAGTAAAGCAACGCCGGCCAGCCCCTCTTTGCAAGATGAGGCCAGCACAGCTGCCACACCAAGCGTTGAAGTAGCCACTGAAGCGCCTGAACCAGCTGTAGAGGAATCAGCAGCTGCCGATGGAACAACGGCTGAGCGCCCTGCCGAAAAGGCGGAGAAAGCACGCAAGGCTACGCGCCAGCGTCGCCAACCTCAGCAAGCGGCAGAGAAAGCGGAACCTGCAGCAGAAGAACGTGTAGAGAAAAGCGCTGAGGCCAAACCTCAACAGCCAACTTATGATGCAACTGCTGCTCAAGAGGCGGCTAGCGGTTCGTCTGAGATCGTGAAAGCTGATGCGGGAGTAGAGCTGGAGGAAGAGAGTACTTCAAACGTGAAAGAGCTTGATGCCGCCAACAGCGAATCAGTAAGCTCACGTAGCGATGAAGAAACTGCAAAAGAGAGCGACAAGCCCCAGCAGTCGGTATCTCAAGCTGCTGAGCCTCAAGAACCTTCTGAGTCTCAAAAACCTGTGTCTCAAGAACTTGTGCGTCAGGAACCTGTGTTGTCTCAAGCACCTCAGGAGACGGCACAAGAGACATCCGCAGACGCCGACATACATGCAGAAGCGCCGAAAGCTGCTGAGACTGCTGAGACTGCTGAGACTGCTGAGACTGCTGAGACTGTCGACAGTGACGCTAACACTCAGACACCGTCGCAAAGCGTAGCAGCTAGCATTGAAGCAAGCTCACCAGAGTTTGCTGAGCAGCCGGAAGCATCTTCTTTAGACAGCGACGCAGTGAGCAATACAACTGCTTCAGACACGAGCGCTGCTTCAGAAACCGCGAATGACAGCGCTGCTGCTCAAGAAAACACAGAGCAGCCTACATTGGCGACTAATGAAGAGGTTCAAACGCCTTCACCAGAGGCCCCCGTTGAAACAGTGGCACCTGAAGAAGCAAAGCAAGCGCCTGCGGCTTCTCCCCAAGACGAGGCACCTAAGCCACGCCGCCGCCGTCGTGCTCATAACGATCCTCGTGAACTGCGTAAACAAGCACAGAACACGACTAATGAGTGATCGCTAGTACTCGACACTAGCACTAAAAACCCCGCTAAGCGGGGTTTTTTTTATGCTTGTACCAAGCGAGGCTCAGGCTCTAACTCAACACCAAATTGGTCATAGACCTTGTGGGCAATATACTCTGCAAACTGCAGTAGCTCACACCGATCGCCACCGCCAAAATGCACAAGCACCAAGGCCTGCCGCGCGTGAACACCGAAAGCCCCCTGCTGAATCCCTTTCAGCCCGCATTGATCAATTAACCACCCCGCTGCCAGTTTGGATTGACCGTTAACCTGCGGAAAATATGGCATGCTAGGGTATGCCTGTAATAAGCGTGATAACTGATCGCTGTTAACTAGCGGGTTTTTAAAGAAGCTACCCGCATTTGCGAGCACCTGAGGGTCCGGCAGTTTTTCCTGACGAATAGCACACACTGCTTGAGCCACCGCCAAGCAATTCGCCGAAGCGGCTACTCGGGCAGCTAAATCTCCATAACCCAGTCTTGGCAGCGGCGTTTTTGATAGCCGAAGCGCCAACTGAGTAATGACGACTTTATCCGCTAGCGATTTTTTGAAGATGCTATCTCGGTAACCAAATTGGCAAGCATCGGCGCTTAACCAACGTACACTACCCGACGCCAACTCTACTACCTGCACCCCTACCAGAACGTCTTTAAGCTCGACACCGTATGCACCAATGTTCTGTACCGGTGCTGCGCCGCAATCACCAGGAATCAGCGCTAAGTTTTCAATACCCCACAGGCCGCGAGCCGCTAGCGTCATGACTAACGAATGCCAATTAACGCCTGCTCCCACATGAGCAACAACAGACTCTCCGCAACTTTCTAACCACCACTGCTGCATAGCAGGCCGAACCGCAATGCCTTTCAGCTTAGCGGGAAGCAGCACATTACTACCACCTCCCAAGAGCGTAATGTGCCACTGCTTAGCAACGGCTTCACGCACCACATGTTGGAGTGCACTTAGCGTTTCAGGGGCAACATACCGCTCCGCCTGACAGGGTAAACGCAGCGTGTTCGCAGAGGTTAAATCGACTGACTGGCAACGACTAAGCAAATCATTATTAGTTCTTTCACAACTCGTGATTTCACAACCTGTCATTTCTTAGCCCGTCATTTCTCAGCTGGGCAATTAGCCCTGTAGAAGCCGCCTCAATTAAATTCAGGACATGTTCAAAGCCCTCATCACCACCGTAATAAGGGTCGGGCACTTCAGCATCAGGCATATCGGCAAAATCTAGCAAGAGCCCCACATGGGCACGACTGGTACTCGGCTGTAGCGCTCGCATTGCCTTGAGGTTGTCGCGATCCATGCCTAGCACATAGTCGAATTCAAGAAAGTCACTGGCGCTTAGCTGACGAGCGCGCAAATGACTAATATCAATACCACGCTGCAAAGCAGTTGCCTGGGCACGGCTGTCTGGCGCTTTTCCAACATGCCAGCTACCCACACCACAAGAGTCAACGTTGATATGACGACTTAAGCCAGCCTCTTCAACAGCGTGCCAAAAGACGCCTTCGGCCGTTGGCGAACGACAAATATTGCCCAAACAGACAAATAGGACGCGCTTCATTCGCTTCCACCTTCACTTTCACTCGCCAGAAGCGCTCTCACCCTGGCTAAGTCTTCCGGCGTATCCACACCAGGAGGATTGATAGTGCTGGCTAGCGCAACTTGAATGGCATAGCCATGCTGTAGCGCACGCAGCTGTTCTAGCTGCTCCAACTGCTCAAGGCTCGACGGCGCCAGCTCACGATAAGCGGCAAGGAAACTGGCACGGTAGGCGTATATACCAATATGACGCAACCACGCATCGGTGGCTAAAAGCGCGGGCTGGACTTTAAATTGCTCTCGATCCCAAGGAATGGGAGCACGAGAAAAGTACAGAGCACGCCCCTGCAAGGAGCGAACAACTTTGACGACGTTAGCGTTAAATAACGTTTCAACATCAGTAATAGGCTCAGCAAGCGTCGCAATGGCCGCTTCTTGATCTTCGGCCAAACGCATCGCCACTTGGTCAATTAAGGCCGGTGGGATAAGCGGCTCATCGCCTTGCACATTCACCACTAAAGTGTCGTCGCTTAGCCCGAGCTGCTCTGCCACTTCGGCCAGTCGGTCGGTACCAGAAGGATGATCCGCGCGAGTCATAACGACATCCGCACCGTAGGGCAACATCGCATCACGTATACGAGGATCGTCAGTGGCTACCACGACACGACTTGCTTGGCTTTGACAGGCTCTTCGCCAGACATGGGCAACCATAGGCTCACCCGCGATATCCAGCAGTGGCTTACCCGGCAAGCGGGACGAGCCAAAACGCGCGGGAACAACGGCAATAAATTCGGTCTTAGCGACTGACATTACACCTCTCCGGTACGACCAGGCGAGATAGGTAGCTTTTCATCGGCATCCATCGCGCGCGCCTCTTCGGGAAGCATCACAGGGATGCCTTCTTGAATAGGATACGCCAAACCGTCGTAGTGGCAGCAAAGTTCCTGGGCTTCACGATTATACTTGAGCTTGCCATTGCAAAGCGGGCAAACCAGCATTGCCAGTAGTTCTTTATCCATCGGTGTATCCCTTTTCAGAAAGCGCTGACAATTTAGCTGCCAGCCAGTGTTCAAACTCTGGCGGAAGCACGGCTTCTACCTCTAACACCCAGCTATCGGGTGGCGCTAACGCTTGGCACTTCACTGCGTCTTTGGCGGTCATTACAACGGGCCGCTGATGACTAAAACGGAAAGTCTGGTCATCAAAACGCTGATGATCTGCTAGCGGACGCATCTCGCCCTCCACCCCTAAACTACGCAGCGTATTAAAAAAACGCTCAGGATGGCCAATACCCGCCACAGCATTCACAGGTAGCGTAAATGGCAGAGGAGTGAGTGGCACACGTTGACCATCCTGCATTCGACGCCAGCTGAGCGGCGCTAGTTGCATCGCCACTCCCTCTATAGGCAGAGGGCGACGCTGCTCACCATTAATAATCACAGCATCAACTTGAGCTAATTTACTGGGTGATTCTCTCAGCGGCCCAGCAGGTAAGCAGCGCCCATTCCCTAGCCCCCTAGCTCCATCAACAACAACCAATTCAATATCACGTCCTAACGCCAGATGCTGTAACCCATCATCACTGACAATAATGTCGCACCCACTATCAACCAGGGCTTGAACGCCTCGTGGACGGCGCGGATCAGCCACGACCGGGCAGCCCGTTTGTTGCGCCAACATTAATGGCTCATCGCCGCTTTGCGCAGGGTCAGTGATTGCGGTTACCCGTAACGGGTAGTGCGATGCTTTACCACCGTAACCACGGGTAATAATACCTGGCGACCACCCCTGCTTCCTCAGCCAGTTGACCAGCCACGCCACTAGCGGCGATTTACCGGTTCCACCAAGGGTGATATTACCCACCACGATAACGGGTACGGATGCTTTAACAGCTAGCTTTTTACCAGCGTGATAGTGAGAGCTACGGCGCGCCACAAGATAACGGTATAAATCACCCAGCGGATACAGCGGCGTTAGCCATCGGCTTCCCTGGTAAGCCGCCTTAAGCCAGCGTTGTTCCAGGCTCATTCACTCTCCTGAAACTGAAGCTGATGCAGCGCCGCATAGGCACCTCCCGCTTCTAACAACGTTTGGTGGGTACCCTGCTCAATAATGCGCCCTTGATCCATCACTAAAATACGGTCAGCCCGTTCGATGGTGGATAGACGGTGGGCAATGACCAGCGTGGTACGCCCTTCACACACATGCTCCAGCGCTTTCTGGATATAGCGCTCAGATTCGGTATCCAGTGCCGATGTCGCTTCGTCCAAGATAAGAATAGGTGCATCTTTAAAAATCGCCCGAGCGATTGCTAAGCGCTGGCGCTGCCCACCGGATAACATCACACCGTTTTCACCCACTACCGTGGCATAGCCCTGAGGCAGTTTTTCAATAAACTCACTGGCGTAAGCCGCCTGAGCGGCCGCTTCAATGGCGGCAGGGTCTGGGTTGGTAACGCCATAGCCGATGTTGTCAGCAATGGTTGCATTAAATAGCGTGACTTGTTGCGATACTAATGCAATTTGCTGACGCAAAGGGCCCAACGCATAATCATCGGCATTTACCCCATCAATCACAATGCGCCCTTCACTAGGACGATAAAAACGCGGCAGCAGGCTGACCAATGTTGATTTACCACTACCAGAGCGCCCAACAATCGCCACTAGCTCACCAGGGGCAACACTAATATTAATATCGTGCAATACATTAGGCTGGTCATCAGCGTAGCGGAAACTGACATTATCAATCACCACGCTGCCTGTAAGCTGACGGGGAATTGTCTTCCCTTCATCCTGCTCAGGGGTCAAATCAAGCAAGCCAAATAGCTCCGAAGCCGCCGCAATGCCTTTTTGAATCTCACTATTCACTTCTGTGAGCTGGCGCACCGGCTTGATCATTAGCGCTGCTGCGGTAATAAAGGCAACAAACTCCCCCGGCGTCATGTTTTCCATAAGCGCAGGCGCCATGGCAAGCCAAACCAGAATAGCCATGGAAATCGCTACCAGCATCAAGATCACTGGTGAACTCACAGCACGCGTCATCGCCTCTTTCATACTCTGACGGCGATTTTCTTCGCTTACCCGTTCAAAACGCTGTTTTTCATACTCTTCAGCACCATGCGTGCGCACGACGCGATAGCCGGAGAGCGCTTCAGAAGCGACATGAGTAACGTCCCCCATGGAGTGCTGAATACGCTTAGAGATACGCCTAAAACGCTTGCTGGCATAGCTCACCACAACAGCAATCACCGGTGTTACGCCCAAAAATAGCAGCGTTAGCATCCAGTTGGTCCAAAACAGATAACCGATCAGCCCGATAACGAACAGACCTTCACGCAGAATAATAGTGACCGCTTTCGTGGCAGCACCTGCGACCTGCTCTACGTGATACGTTACTCGAGATACCAAATGGCCACTGGAATGGTGGTCGAAGAACCGCCCAGGCAAATGTAGCAAATGCGCAAACACATCGCAGCGCAGCGTGTGAATCACATAACGTCCGACATAAGACATAAAGTAGGTGCTTAAAAATGTCCCCAACCCACGCGAAGCGAACATAATCACCACAAACAGTGGGAGCAGTAAACGAAAGGTAGCATCAGGGTTTTGAATGCCATCAATCAGCTGCTTCATCATTTCAGCTAGTGCCGTACTAGAGGCGGCATAAATAATAAAACCGACGATCGCTAACGCGAATGCGCGCCAGTGAGGTTTGACGTAAGTTAATAATCGCTTGTAGAGAACCCAACCTGAATCAGTCACACGCGCTCCCGGCCATAGTGTGCAGTTGCGAGAATTCTACCTTATGGTGACGCGCATCAACACCGCTTACGAACGCCCTGTTGCTTTCGCATGGGAATGATCTGAATTGGCTGAGTCGCTGTGAGGCTAAATTCGAGAGCGCCATCCTGGGCGGTACTCCATAAGCAGCTCTGTTGTTCCCGAAAGCGGCGCACTACCGCGTCGACCGGATGGTTAAAGGGATTATCTTTCCCAGCACTAAAAATGACATGCCGAGGACGACTTACTTGAACGAACTGAACACCCGAACTTGTATTGCTTCCATGATGCCCAGCCACTAACACGCCAATCGGCGTAATAACTTTCGCTAAGATTCTCCTTTCAACGTCCTTACCAACGTCACCGGTAATCAACAAACGCTGCCCACCCGCGCTTATTTGAAGTACACAGGAGCGGTCATTTGAGGAGAGCACGTTCTCCCCTTTTGGGGGCCATAGTATCTGATAGTCAATGCCATCACGTCGCCACTGCTGCCCTTGAACACACTCTGTACTCGCAACAGGCAGAAGCTCTCCACGGGGAACCCACCATTGCGTTACTTGATGGTCTTTTAAAAGCGCACCAATTCCTCCCGCATGGTCGGTATCGGCATGGCTGACAATGACGTGATCGAACGATTGGCCTGGGGGCCAAAGAGTTTGCAGTGGCATAAACCCACTGCGAAAACGAGGTCCTGTGTCGTATAGCAATCGATAGTTGGCGCTACGTAATTCAATCAGTTGGCCTTGCCCGACATCATA
The DNA here is from genome assembly GCA_030440445.1 of Halomonas sp. KG2. Classification (NCBI taxonomy): domain Bacteria; kingdom Pseudomonadati; phylum Pseudomonadota; class Gammaproteobacteria; order Oceanospirillales; family Halomonadaceae; genus Halomonas; species Halomonas sp. KG2. The sequence continues at coordinate 2,605,409 of CP098528.1, forward strand.
AACAATGACACGCAGCTCACCTTGGTTAAACTGTTCGTCCGCAGACCACCACGGAAAGCTTAATAGCAGTAATGTCGCACTAACACGCAACCATCCTGGGACATTGGGAAGCCCCCAACACAGCGACATCAATAACAGTGCACCTACCAGCGGAAACACCAGTATTGACGGTGGCTGCAAAAGCGGTGCCCACTGCACGGCAATGACGAGTAACTGATGAAAAACCTGCAGTGCCTGCTCAAAACACCACCACACAAAAAGCCCTATTCCAGGCAGTGGCGACAGCACCCACCCCAATAGCGCACTGGGCACCATAACGGAGCTTACCCAAGGTACAGCAACAAGATTAATCAGCGGGGCCGCAGGGGCTACTCTTCCAAATGCCAACAGCACTGCAGCCGCCATCAGCGGTGCAATGAGTAGTTGAGAACGCAGTAGCGCCCAGCACCACCCTTTTAGACCCTGTGGGCGGGGGCGGCCTTGCCAAATAATAATCAACCAGCCTACCGCAATAAACGATAGCCACAGACCAGGCCTCCACAGTGCAAGCGGATCAACCACTAACACTATCCCGAGCGCAAGCCACCAAGCTTGCCAAGCTCCTGGCGCATGACGTCCGCTAAGCACCCACAAGCCTAACAGCGTCATGATCATGGCGCGCATGGCAGGAGGTGCTAGTCCGGCTAACATGGCGTAACCCACAGCCGCCACCCCTGCTAACCACCAGGGCCAAGCACGCAGGCGCCAATTGGTGGGCGTTATCAGCCTGGCAGTAAAACGTGCCAACAACAGCACAAATGAAGCGACAAGCCCAACATGCAACCCAGAAATGACCACTAAATGCGTCGTACCCGTTGCATTGAGTAAGGTCCAATCATCTTGGGTCAACTGCTCACTATCTCCCAGCGTCAGCGCCGCAAGCCAGCGCCGGGTTCGCTCTTGCAACGGCTGACTAGCCAGCGTCGCCATTGCTCGCTGACGAAGTGTCGGCGCAGCCCCCGACAGGCGTTCGGGCGTAGGCTCCTGGCGCACATAGCCCGTCGCATGTATGCCTTCACGCCATAACCATTGCTGGTAATCAAACGTATTTGGGTTAGAAAAGCCACTGGGCGGGCGGAGCCGCAGCGTCATCCGCCAGCGCTCACCAACGAGGTAACGCTGGTTGCCATAGGCACTTACTCGCACGCTACGCAGTGCGCTACAACTTGGCAGTCCCTCGGGAGAGCGGCAAGATTCCACTGCCAAGCGCACTCGTGACGACTCCGCTTGCGTTTGAACATTGATTACTCGGGCCTCCAGAGTGACATCCTCTCCACTGAGCCCAGGAGGCAAACGGTGCCCCCACTCCTGCTGCACGCTAATAAAAACCCAGCTTGAAATAACCAGCCAAATTAATAGGCTACGCCGACATACAACCAAGCAAAGCAGCACCACAAGCACGCCTGGCAGCAAAATCTGCAGGCGCGCCTCGGGGCCGCTGATCCACGCCGCTAGCGCCCCCATCAATACTGCCAAGGCAGCCGGTAGTGCAGCGCCTAGTTGCATATCCCCTCCTTGGAACTGGGTCATTCATACCCACGCCATAGCCGAAGCACGCTGCTATATGGATAATAGGATGTACCAATTGAAAGAGTACCTGACATGCCGCGCCGTTTCCTGCAGCGCTACATGCCCAAACCCGACACATTAAGGCGACAGCGCTCACTACGCTTTATTGCGCCGTTAATTGCGGACCCCGGGTTATGGCTTTTAACACGTCGAAGCGTTGCAAACGCATTCAGCGTGGGGCTTTTTTGCGCCATGCTGCCTATACCGTTTCAAATGGTAGTTGCGGCACTGGGAGCAAGATTTAGCCGTTGTAACTTGGCACTTTCAGTAGGATTGGTGTGGATTACCAATCCACTTACCATGCCGGTCATTTTTTATTTTAATTATCGAATTGGCACGTTTCTGTTAGAAGCACCAGTGAGAGAGGCGCCATCGCGTATATCCACGCGCTGGATTGCAGAACAAATGCACGACATCCTGCCACCGCTAATGCTTGGATCGTTAATTTCTGCCTTACTATTAGCCATAATTGCCAATATCGTCATACGGCTAATTTGGCGCTGGCATGTTTCCCATCACTGGAAGCGCCGCCGCCTGAAGAGACGACAGCGCCGGGCTTGTATTGAATCAGAGTTCGACGACTAACCCCCTAGGGTATTAGTCGTTGTTCTGCTCAATTAACCGCCCACTATCCAGCCTTAACACCCGATCCTGATGGGCAGCCAAACTGACATCATGAGTCACAATAACAAACGCGCAGGCACTCTCTTTAGCCAATTCATCCATAAGCGCTAAAATGGTACCTGCCGTGGTTTGATCAAGATTCCCGGTTGGCTCATCCATTAGCACAAGACGGGGATCTGTCACTAATGCACGGGCAATGGCCACCCGCTGACGCTCCCCTCCCGAAAGTTCGCCCGGTTTATGATCTGCTCGCGCCTTCATGCCCACTCGTTCGAGCAACTGCATAGCCCGCTGCTCCGCTGCCTTTTTAGACTGGCCGCGAATAATTAACGGCAGCGCGGCGTTCTCTAGCGCAGTGAACTCAGCTAGCAAGTGATGAAACTGGTAGACAAAGCCGATATAACGGTTCCGAAAACGACCTAGTGCCGCTTCGTTAAGACCGGCTAACGGCTCGCCAGCAATCACTACGCTACCAGCGCTAGGCCGATCAAGCCCTCCTAGCAGGTTTAACAGCGTTGTTTTACCCGAGCCTGAACTCCCTACAATGGCAACACGCTCTCCAGCATGTACCTTAAGCTCAAGCTGATCTAATACGGTAAGATCTTGAGGGCCTTCGCTATATACCCGTGTCAGGCTGTTACATTCCAACATAACTGTGGTTGAGTGCTGGGTACTTGAGGTCATCGTTGCTTCCTTATTCATAACGCAGTACATCGGCAGGCTGAACCCGAGCAGCCCGCCAAGCGGGATAAAGCGTCGAGAGGAAGGTCAGACCAAAGGCAGCGATGACAATATCGCGCACATCACCCCACTGCAGTTGTGAGGGCAAGTCACTTATAAAGTAAACCCCGGCATCCAAGAACTGAATACCGAAAGTTGTTTCAAACCAACTGATCAAATCAGAGACAGTAAGTGCCAGGAGAACACCCACAGTAACGCCAATCGCAATACCTATCAGACCGATGGTGAGCCCTTGCACGATAAAAATCCCCATGATCGAACGTGGGGTGGCACCTATGGTTCGTAAAATGGCAATATCCGCTCGCTTATCGGTCACTACCATCACTAGCGTAGACACTATATTAAACGCGGCAACGGCAATGATGACCGTAAGCAGCAATGCAATCATACGCTTTTCCATCTGTATCGCTTGAAATAGACTGCCATGGGAAGCAGTCCAATCCGTACCGCGGTACCCTGCGCCAAGTTCGTTAACGATCGCTTGCGTTTCACTGCCAGCCACGAACAGGTCATCTAGCTCCAGCCGTAGGCCACCCACCGCGTCGCCCAAGCGCGCTAACGTTTGCATATCTTCAATATTGGCATAGGCCAGATTAGCGTCTAAATCAGCGCCTACACTAAAGATACCGCTAACAGTGAACCGCTTGAGTCTTGGAAAAACCCCTGCGGGTGTAATCGATGCCTCTGGAACAAGTAGCGTGACGCGGTCACCTACCCCAACGCCCAAGCGACGTGCCAGCATAGACCCCAGCACTACGTGCCACTCACCAGGCACCAGATCAGAAAGCTGACCTTGGCGCATATGCTCACCAATAATCGACACCTGATCTTCCCAGTCTGGGTGGATGCCATTCACCATAGCGCCTTGGTTTCTACCACCCGCTGAAAACATACCTTGCTGTTCAACATAAGGCGCTGCACCAATGACTCGCTCCCGCTCAACAAGCTGTTCTGCTAACGCCTGCCACTCAACTAACCCTGCTTGTGATTCAATTTTAGTGTGAGGCACCATTCCCAAAATTCGAGTACGGAGCTCGTGATCAAAACCATTCATCACCGACAGCACAAGAATGAGCACCGCCACGCCAAGCATTAACCCCAGCATTGAAGTTAGCGAAATAAATGAAATAAAGTGGTTCCGGCGTTTAGCGCGCACGTAGCGCAGCCCCACCAGAAAAGGCAAACGATCAAGCATGGCATCATTCCTTAGTAATAAGCGTCCATGGTACGGTTTTTTTAGCATGGGTGCATGTACGAACGCTGCGTTAGAGTAACAAGTCTGCCTACCGTTCCCTCAAGCACGGTAACGCTTGCATGTTGCTAAACAAGCCCCTAAATTGCGCCCATTCTGCTTGTCTTTAGGGCAAGGATTTTTTCGACTATCCAAGAGCATTCGTGACGTTGGCTAACAAGACTTACCGTTTATTGCCCGAGTGGTCCCCCCAAGACGGCTTGCAACTGACTTGGCCCCGCCCAGACGGCGACTGGGCACCGCTGTTATCGCGCATCGAAGCAACACTTGAGCGTATCGTGATTGCCACGACACGCTATCAGCGCGTGTTAATCAGCGTTCCTGATGACACCACTCAGCGTCGCTTGGCTGCGACGTTTGAGGCCTATGGCATTGCCCAACAACAACTGATGCTCATTGTCGCCCCCACGGATGACACTTGGGCCCGAGACCATGGGCCGATCACCGTGGTGGACGAAGCGCAGCAGCCACTCATGTTGGATTACACGTTTACTGGCTGGGGCGGTAAATTTCCTGCCGAGCATGACAATCGCCTCACTCAGTGGCTGGACGATGCAGGAGTGTGGACCTGCCCCATCGCGCCACGCAGCATGGTGCTAGAAGGCGGCGCAATTGAAACCGACGGAGAGGGCACGCTGCTAACCACTGAGGCCTGCTTACTGAACCCCAACCGCAATCCGTCGCTTTCGCGTACGGATGTTGAAGCCCAGTTAGCGGAAGATTTTGGCGTCGATAGAGTCCTATGGTTAGCAAATGGGCATCTTGAAGGTGACGATACTGACAGTCATGTTGATACGCTCGCGCGCTTTTGCAATCCCTCTACCATTGCGTATGTCCGCTGCGACGACCCGACTGATCCTCACTATCCAGCGCTAAACGCAATGGAGCAAGAGCTCATGGCGTTTCGCCAGCGCAACGGCGAGCCCTACCAATTAATTGCCTTGCCGTGGCCACAGGCCTGCTTTGATCCTGAAGATGGTCATCGCCTCCCGGCTACCTACGCGAATTTTTTAATTATCAATAATGCCGTACTGGTGCCCACTTACGGCGATCCCGCCGACCTGGTCGCGCTACAAGCGTTGAGTATTGCCTTTCCAGAACACACCCTGATTCCTATCGAGTGTAATAGCGTCATTCGCCAGCATGGCAGCCTTCACTGCTTAACCATGCAGCTACCGAAAGGCACCCTTGCCCCTGCGCTTAGTCAATCCTAAGGAGCCATCATGTCTAACAGCTTAACCGTCGGTGTTGTTCAACAGCCCGCGTGGCCAGATAAAGCACGTAGTCTTGCTGCCAGCGAAGCAGGCATACGCTCAGTTGCTAGCCAAGGCGCACAATTAGTGTTGCTTCAGGAGCTGCATGCCACGCACTACTTTTGCCAGTACGAAGACCCTGCACTGTTTGATTTGGCTGAACCACTAGACGGCCCTACTGGTCAGCACCTGGCCGAACTAGCCAAGGAGCTGAATATTGTGCTGGTGGGGTCGTTGTTTGAAAAGCGGGCGGCGGGGCTTTACCACAATACAGCCGTCGTTTATGACCGCTCAAAAGGACGTGTAGGACAGTACCGTAAAATGCACATCCCGGATGATCCGGCCTTTTACGAAAAGTTTTACTTTACCCCTGGCGATGTTGACGACGGACGTGGCCAAGGCTTCACGCCTATTGACACCTCTGTTGGGCGGCTAGGTATTCTGGTTTGTTGGGATCAATGGTACCCGGAAGCGGCACGCTTAATGGCACTAAGTGGTGCAGAGCTGCTTCTCTATCCCACGGCCATCGGCTGGGATCCAAGTGATGATGACGCTGAAAAAGCCCGTCAGAAAGATGCTTGGACAATTATACAGCGCTCCCATGGCGTCGCTAACGGGCTGCCCGTGCTAGTCGCTAACCGAGTCGGCTTTGAACCCGACCACTCTGGCGTTGGTAACGGCATTGCGTTTTGGGGAGGAAGTTTTGTATGCGGCCCACAGGGAGAAATGCTAGCGCATGCAGGTGAAGAGACGCAGCAACTAGTCGTCAACATCGATATGGCGCGTAGCGAGAACACTCGGCGTATTTGGCCTTATTTGCGCGACCGCCGCATTGATGCTTACGGTGACTTAACACGCCGCTATCGCGATTGATTACCCACTCGCTAGATAACCCATCTCGACTGATAAAAACATAAGTTGGTTAAAACGTAGGCTGGTAAAAACATAGACGCCTGCTCTCATCGAGAGCAGGCGCAGCGTTCAAAAAAATAACGTGTGGCGATTGGTTTTATTTCCAAAAATCACGAATAGACGCAATTCCCTGAGCGCCAACAGCGCGTGCATGGTTAGCATCAAAACGTGTCATACCACCCAGTGCAAACACCGGCATACCAGCACGTTCCACTAGCTGCTGGAAGTCATGCCACCCCAGTGGCGCCACTTCAGGATGAGAAGGCGTAGTGCGCAACGGCGACAGCGTGACAAAATCACAACCCAAAACCGCCGCCTGAGAAAGTTGCTTTTGATCGTGAGTCGACGCCGAGAGCCATTTATTTTCTGCAATCGGGCGACGCTCAAGGTCCATTAACCGTGCGCTGGTTAAATGAATACCGTCAGCATCAACAGCGTCAAGCAATGCAGGCTCGCCATTCAGCAACAGCTTTGCATCGTACTGACGGCAAAGGCGCAGGGCGCGCTCAGCACGAGCAATGTATGCCGCTTCATCAAGATTTTTTGCCCGCAGCTGTACTAGTCTGACACCGTCTTCACTAAGCGCTCTTTCTAACAAGCTATCGAAACGCTCTTCGTCAGCTTCTTCGCCGGTAATCAGATAATCGGTGGGCAACATCACCGCACGCAAAATAGGCAAGTTAGCGGCAGGGAAAGGATAGTTCACCAACTCTTCCATAGGCACCCAGCGCACAGCCTGCCCCTCGCGGCCAAACGGCTCACCTGCAAACTCTTGGACTTGCCAAACATCTAGCAGAATGTGCTTATCAGGATACTCATGATGAACGCGGATAAGTGGCCGGGCCCGTACAATCTCGACGCCAAGCTCTTCGTGAAGCTCTCGCTTGAGACCTTCCAACCCTGTTTCATAAGGCGCCAGCTTGCCCCCAGGAAACTCCCATAGGCCGCCTTGATCGACATTAGAGGGCCGACGCGCAATCAGCACCCGCTTCTGATCGGCGCTGATCATTGCAGCCGCCGCGACATGAACTCGTCGTTTTACCATTACACTCATTACGTCTTTACCCACTTTTTGCGCGCCGCCTTAACCAAAGACGACGCTATCTCGCTGCATTAGCACGTCACTGCAACTGTTTTTGGCTACTTTTCAGTGCACTTCAGCTACGGTAATCCGCGTTGATAGTCACATAGTCATGAGATAGGTCCGAGGTCCACACAGTGGCACTCTCTTCACCACGGCCCAAATTAATGCGAATGATGATCTCTTCCTGCGCCATGACGGCGCTGCCCGCTGCTTCTGTATAACTGTCGGCACGGCCGCCCTGTTCAACCAAGCGAACGTCACCCAAATCAATCACGACTTGATTAACATCGAATGCCTCAACCGGCGCGCGCCCAACAGCGGCTAAAATACGCCCCCAGTTAGCATCAGAAGCGTAGAGTGCGGTTTTCACCAGCGGCGAGTGAGCAACGGTAAAAGCAACATCCAAGGCTTCCTGCCGAGTGGTCGCTTCATCTACCTGGAGCGTCACAAACTTAGTTGCCCCTTCGCCATCGCGAATAATCGCTTGAGCAAGCTCGGTCATGACGCATTGCAGCGCATTGCGGAAAATGGCCACCTGCTCTTCATTTTCGATGCGAGCGCCGGTACCTGTCGCTGCCAACATGCACGCATCGTTGGTTGATGTATCGCTATCGACAGTGATGCAGTTAAAGGAGTGATCTACCGTTTCACGTAACAAACTCGCTAACAACGGCTGCGCAATCGCCGCATCCGTTACTACAAAGCCCAACATGGTCGCCATATTAGGCTTAATCATGCCTGAACCTTTGGTAATACCGTTGATCGTGACCTGCTGATCGCCAATTGAAACGGTTGCCGTTGCGCCCTTGGCACGGGTATCCGTGGTTAGAATTCCCTCACCCGCTTGCTGCCAAGCAAGGCTAGTATCCGTTAAGGAATTTAGCGCATGGGGTATACCGGCAAGCAGGCGCGTCATGGGCAGAGGTTCGCCAATCACGCCGGTTGAAAAGGGCATGACCTGGCTTTTATCAACACCCATTTGCTCAGCAAGCGCCTCACAGCTGGCATAAGCATCTTGCAAGCCCGATGCGCCAGTACCAGCATTGGCATTGCCAGTATTTACCAACCAGTAGCGAGGCACACGCCCAGCGCTTGCACACGCTTCAAGGTGCGCTTTCGCAACGACTACTGGGGCAGCACAAAACGCATTACGAGTAAAAACCCCAGCTACCGTGGCCGTTTCAGGTAGCTCAATCACCACAACATCACGGCGATCCGGCTTTTTAATACCTGCCATTGCACTACCCAGGCGCACCCCGTTAAGGGGTGGCAATTCCGGAAAAGCAAGATTTCCCACCGCCATGTTTTTCTCCTTTACGCTCAGTTTCGCCACGCGTGATTAACTTAGTTTTCCGCAGCACTGCTTATATTTTTTACCGGACCCACATGAGCACGGATCATTGCGCCCTACTTTTGGTCCTTCACGACGCAGCGGACGACCATCAGCCCCTGGTGCTTCCTGTGAAACATCGTCCTGCTGGGCGTTAGGGTCATCGTGGCGACTTGCTGCTGTCGCACGTTCACGCACTGACTCTTCACGGCGCTTTTGCTCTAACGCATCAACCTCTTCAGGCTGGCGAACCTGAACGTGGCTTAAAATACGCGTAACGTCAGCTTTGATGTTCGTTAGCAGATGCTGGAACAACTCGAAGGACTCTCGCTTGTACTCCTGCTTAGGATTCTTTTGAGCGTAGCCACGCAAATGAATGCCGCGACGCAGGTGATCCATCGACTGAAGATGCTCTTTCCAACGGGTATCCAATACCTGGAGCATTACTTGCTTTTCAAAACGGCGAATCAACGTGGCGCCAGCAGCCTCAATTTTGGCCTGATAAGCCTCGTGGTGCATCGCTTGTAAACGCTCACGCAGTTTCTCTTCACTGAAGCGCTCATCCTCTGCCGCCCACTGCGTAACAGGAGCATCAAGATTGAATTCAGTTTTAAGATGCGCCTCTAGCCCAGGCAAATCCCACTGCTCAGCCAAACTCTGAGGCGGCACGAAACCGCTGATGGCATCTTCCATAACTTCTTCACGAATACCGATAACGGCATCGGAAACCTCATCAGCGGAAAGAATTTCATTACGCTGTTCGTAGATAACTCGGCGCTGATCGTTAGCGACATCATCGTATTCGAGCAACTGCTTGCGGATATCAAAGTTGCGCCCCTCTACTTTTTTCTGGGCGCGCTCTACAGCGTTAGACACCATCTTGTGCTCAATCGCCTCACCGCGTTCTAGCCCAAGAGCCAGCATCAAGCGCTTCACTCGGTCAGAACCAAACAAGCGCATCAAACTGTCTTCTAACGAGAGGAAGAAGCGTGTAGAGCCTGGGTCACCTTGACGTCCCGCACGACCACGCAACTGGTTATCAATACGACGGGACTCATGGCGCTCAGAACCAATCACATGCAAACCACCCGCTTCTAAAACACCGTCATGGCGCTTCTGCCACTCTGCCTTGAGAGCATCAATCTGTTCTTGAGTGGGATTTTGCAGCTTAGCTGCTTCTGCTTCCCAGTTCCCCCCCAAGACGATATCGGTACCACGTCCCGCCATATTCGTTGCAATAGTAATGGCACCAGGGCGACCTGCCTGAGCGATGATTTCCGCTTCGCTTTGGTGCTGTTTAGCATTCAACAAATTAAACGTCAGGCCAGCTTCGCGCATAAGACGAGCTAGGTACTCTGAGGTTTCAATCGACGCCGTACCGACGAGCACGGGGCGCCCTGCCTCGGTTTCGGCCCTCACGTCCTTAATAATCGCTTCGTATTTCTCTTCCGCACTCAGATAAACCAAATCATTCAGATCTTTACGAGCAAGCGGTCGATTCGTTGGAATGACAACCACATCCAGGCCATAAATTTGCCGAAATTCGAACGCTTCGGTATCAGCGGTGCCGGTCATACCTGCGAGCTTTTCATACAAACGGAAATAGTTCTGGAAAGTAGTCGATGCCAGAGTCTGACTCTCTCGCTGAACCGTCACACCCTCTTTCGCTTCAACCGCTTGGTGCAGCCCTTCTGACCAACGGCGTCCTGGCATAGTACGCCCGGTATGCTCATCAACGATGACGACCTGGCCTTCAGACACAATGTAGTCAACGTCTAAATGATAAAGATGCCGTGCGCGCAGCGCGGAGTGCATGTGCTGGAGCAAGTTTAGGTTTTGTGCGGCATACAGCGATTCGCCTTCGCCAAGCAGGCCTTCAGCGCGCATTAGCTCTTCAACTTTGTTATGCCCCTGTTCGGTAAGCTCTACCTGCTTTTGCTTTTCATCAAGCAGGAAATCTCCCGTGACTGGCGCATCACTGTCCTCAGAGGCCTCGCCCTCTTCTAACTGCTGAGCCAGGCGATTTACAATGCCGTATAAATCGGTGTTTTCATCCACGGCTCCAGAGATAATTAACGGCGTACGAGCCTCATCAATTAAAATAGAGTCGACTTCATCGACGATGGCGTAATGCAGACCACGCTGCACTTTATCTTCAAGTGAGAATGCCATGTTGTCGCGCAGGTAGTCGAAACCAAACTCATTGTTAGTGCCGTAAGTGATGTCACACTGATAGGCATGGCGTTTCTCTTCACCCGTTTGACCAGCAAAGATAACGCCTACCGATAGCCCAAGAAACTCATACAAGGGCCGCATCCACTCAGCATCACGGCGAGCAAGGTAGTCGTTAACGGTGACAACATGCACGCCCTTGCTTGGCAGCGCATTTAAATAGACAGCAAGCGTCGCCACCAGGGTTTTACCCTCACCGGTTTTCATTTCCGCAATACGGCCACGGTGCAACGTCATGCCACCGACCATCTGGACGTCAAAGTGGCGCATTTTCATTACCCGCCTACTGGCCTCTCGTACGACGGCAAACGCTTCAGGTAATAAACTATCAACAGACGCGCCTTCTGCTAATTTTTGACGGAGTAGCTCTGTTTTTGCCTGCAACTCAGCGTCACTCACCCCTTCAAGTGCTTGCTCTAAAACGTTAATACTGAGCACACTTTTTTGCATGCGTTTAACGTCGCGATCATTTTTAGAGCCAACGACTTTACGTAACAAATTATTAATCATGAAAGTTCCAAATCTTCACGAGCGCCCCCTTGAGGCACGCCCTTTTATATAAGGCAAATAAGGGTAAATTTAGTAAACGGACAGCTGAGCTGGCGGGCCACGAGGGGTCAGCACATCAATCGCGGCAACCAATCGACGTGGGATATGAAGAAAGTAGCGGGAACAGTGCAAGACAACAGGGTAGATACGCGCTTTTTTTCGTACCCAGCGGCGCAGCGCACAGCGCTTCTTAGCGATCCATTCAGATTGGGCACGCAGCATCGCGGGTACCCAAAAACAGATGATGACGCCGCGTTCACCACTACGAAATGCATCTGAAGGATGTAAACTAGCAGGTAACAAACAGCTCACTAAGAGGCCTGCCAGCCACCAACGCGCTAGGCCATTTCGGCGTTGCCGCCGCGGCGAAGCAGACAAAACATCTGGCGTTGATGACATGCTGTGGACTGGCTCCCGAGCGTGTTAGGCTCTATCAATTAAAAGACAATACAAAACGCTGGTGGCAACCATGAGTGTGGCGCAGCCAACAACGTTCCAGGAATCAAGTTAATGAGTATAAAGGTTAAGCGATCCCGCGCACAGCCCATTACCCAACTGCTGACCAAGTCTGGCAGCGCTGGACAGCTTATGCGACAGTCCCGCTTAATTGATCAGGCTCAGCGTCATTTACGCGCCCACCTTCCTGAAGCAATGCGTGAGCATATTTTCGTCGGTGGCTTTCGAGACGGACGATTGACGTTAATAAGCGGCCAAGCAAGCTGGTTAACGTGGTTACGCTATGAACAGCCGCGATTGCTAACCCTACTGCATCAGTTGCCAGGGTTTGAAAGCGTTACCGGCTTTACCCTAAAAGTGCGGCCCGTTCGGCCAATTGAAAGCCCTAAGCGCTACACCCGCACCCTCTCAGAAAATGCAGGAAAAACGCTAACCGAATGCGCTAAAGACACAGACAACCCCTCACTTAAAAATGCCCTGGAGCGCCTTGCGGCGCATGCACCTAATCATTCAGATGACAAATATTCATAGCCACCTATTGCCAGCGTCAATACGCAAAAAGCACCGCTAAAGCGGTGCTTTTTACTTTTACTATTGCCACATGCCACTCACCCGCCCAACAAGCGTTCAATCTATGCCATGGCAGGTGCCGAGTAAGAGATAGGTGCAACCGCTTTGTCTTCTTCAAAGGTGACGATCTCATAGGCGTCGGGCTGCGCTAATAACTCGCGGCACAACCGATTATTGAGCGCATGACCTGATTTAACACCCTGGAACTCGCCAATCAAACTGTGGCCAAGTTGGTACAAATCTCCAATAGCATCCAACACTTTATGCTTGACGAACTCATCGTCATAGCGCAATCCACCTTCGTTAACGATGCGGTAATCATCGACAACAATGGCATTATCTAAGCTACCGCCAAGCGCAAGATTATTGGAACGCAAAAATTCCAAATCGCGCATAAACCCAAAGGTACGTGCACGAGAAACCTCTTTCACAAACGACGTTGTTGAAAAATCGATTAACGCGGTTTGTTTTTGTTGCTCGAATACAGGGTGATTAAAGTCGATTGAAAAGGAGACTTTAAACCCTTGATGAGGCAAAAAGACGGCTTCTTTATCGCCATCACTAACGGCAACACGGCGCTTAATTCGGATAAATTGCTTAGGTGCATCTTGCTCTAAAATGCCCGCTGACTGAATTAAGAACACAAAAGGACTGGCGCTGCCGTCCATGATAGGCACTTCAGGTGCACTTACATCGACATAGGCATTATCAATGCCCAATCCAGCAAATGCCGACATCAAATGTTCGACCGTCGCGACTTTCACACCGCTGTAAGAAAGCGCGGTACATAATGTGGTGTCTTCCACCAATTCGGCACGAGCCGGCACGTGAACCACAGGCTCCAGGTCGGTCCGGATAAACACAATTCCGGTATTAGCTGGCGCCGGGCGCAAAGCCAAGTGGACTTTTTTGCCAGAGTGCAGACCCACTCCGGTGGCGCGAATGACGTTTTGTAATGTGCGTTGTCTGATCATGGGCAGTGGTCGAACTCTAATGACGGCGGTCACCGGCAAAAGTGCCGACAAGTACCGCTAGGGGAAAGAAAGTTAAGAAACAGTGTTCACTTTAACAGCAAACGAGCGTTTTAACCAATAAAACTCTCGTTTGCTATTTCAATGACCCCGATAGCGTCAGTTAATCTGCCTGACGGCGCAAGAATGCGGGAATGTCCAAATAGTCATCTGCATCAGGGGCGCGACGCTTCTCGGCACGAGGTTTCGCAGCGGGCTCAGGCGCTTCTTTACGCGCCGTTGCCTGCTGACGCATGACAGTTGGCTGTTGCAACTTGCGATAATCTGAGGACGCTTCGGCAGCAGATCGACGCACTGGCTCACGTGAGGCAACTTTGCCTTTGTTACCATCCAGCCCAGCAGCCACCACGGTCACACGTAGCTCATCGGACATTTCCATGTCGATAGAGGTACCCACCACAATGGTTGCTTCCTGAGAAGCAAACTCTTGAACTGTAGCGCCTACGTCATTGAACTCACCGATCGACAAATCGGGACCGGCAGTAATGTTAACCAAAATACCGCGGGCACCGTGCAGATCAATGTCTTCAAGCAGCGGGCTACGAATGGCTTTTTCAGCCGCTTCGCGAGCTCGATTCTCGCCCGTTGCCCCACCGGTGCCCATCATCGCCATGCCCATTTCGGACATAACGGTGCGTACATCAGCAAAGTCGACGTTAATAATGCCTGGGCTGGTAATCAACTCTGCGATACCTTGAACGGCTCCCAACAACACATCATTAGCAGCGCTGAAGGCGGTTAGCAGCGTGGCGTTCTTGCCTAGCACAGAAAGCAGTTTTTCGTTTGGAATAGTGATCAACGAATCAACGTGCTCAGAAAGCTCTTTCATACCTTCTTCAGCGGCGCGCATGCGCTTCGGCCCTTCAAACGGGAAGGGGCGAGTTACCACGGCAACCGTCAAAATACCTAACTCTTTGGCGACCTGAGCAACGACAGGCGCACCTCCGGTACCTGTACCACCACCCATGCCAGCTGTGATGAATACCATATCGGCACCGGTTAATAACTCAGCGATGCGATCACGGTCTTCCATGGCGGCTTGGCGGCCGACTTCAGGATTAGCACCGGCCCCAAGCCCCTTGGTAATTTCACCACCAAGCTGCAAGACTGTTTTTGCAGACACCCGCTTAAGCGCTTGAGCGTCGGTGTTAGCGCAGATAAACTCAACGCCTTCGATATTACTTTCGACCATGTGGTTGACAGCGTTGCCACCGCCACCGCCAACACCGACCACTTTGATGACCGCACTGCTCGAGGGTGCGTTATCTACCAATTCGAACATAAGCCCCGTCTCCTGAACCGCGCTTGCGGCCCTGTCAGAAATTTCCTTTGAACCAGCCTTTAATTCTTACCAGCGCCGATTGACCTTCCTTGATATCACGCCGGACGACTTCGTTGCGCCCTTTATGTGCAGCAACGACTTCACCGTGGCTTTCTAGGCCTTGCCCATGTCGCGCTTCTTGCAATGCATAATGCAGTAAACCCACACCTGTTGCATAAATAGGATTGCGAACCACATCAGCCAACCCTTTGACATTTTGCGGACAAGCAATACGAACAGGCATATGAAAAATCTCTTCTGCCAATTCGCTAACCCCTTCCATACGCGAGGTGCCACCAGTGAGCACCACACCAGCAGCCACCATATCCTCATAGCCACTACGGCGTAATTCGTCTCTCACCAACGTAAATAGTTCCTCGTAACGCGGCTCAACCACTTCAGCAAGTGCCTGTCGCGACAAATCACGAGCCGGACGATCTCCTACGCTGGGAACTTTAATCATTTCATCGCTTGCCGCTAACTGTGTCAGTGCGCAAGCGTATTTAACTTTAATCTCTTCGGCATGCTGCGTTGGCGTGCGCAATGCCATCGCTATGTCATTAGTGACTTGGTCGCCCGCTATCGGTATAACGGCAGTATGGCGAATGGCACCTTCACTGAAAATGGCCATATCAGTGGTCCCCCCACCAATATCCACCATGCAAACGCCTAATTCTCGCTCGTCTTCGGTAAGCACCGCCATACTAGAAGCTAGCTGTTCAAGAATGATTGCGTCAACGTCCAGACCACATCGCCGAACACATTTCTCAATATTTTGAACGGCATTCAATGCCGCTGTCACAAGGTGAACCTGCGCCTCTAAACGAACGCCTGACATTCCTAAAGGCTCACGGATACCACCTTGAGCATCGATTGAGAACTCTTGGGGCAATACATGTAATACACGCTGCCCTTCCGAGACTGCACGTGCGCGGGCTGAGTCAATAACGCGCTCGATATCGGATGGTGTGACTTCCCTTTCTTTAATAGCAACCACACCATCTGAGTTCATTGAACTGATATGGCTACCAGCAACGCCGACATAGACAGAATGAATATCACAGCCAGCCATTAACTCCGCTTCTTCAACAGCGCGCTGAATAGATTGCACTGTTGATTCGATATTAATGACCACACCACGCTTCATGCCGCGTGATGGATGAGAGCCGATACCCGCTATCTCAATCCCGCCGTCATCGGTGGGTTGACCGACTATCGCGACGACTTTGGACGTTCCAATGTCCAGCCCGACAACCATATTGGATGCGTTGGGTGAGCCTGCCATGAGTCGGATAATCTCCTAGAAAAATTTTAAAAGAAACTTGTTCGTCGTAACTGCGCCAAGATTGTTAAAACGGCGATACAAAATCACGCGGAATAACATTGACGCCTACCGTAATATCAAGCCAAATGCTGATCATGATTAAATAAAAAAGCCCATAAAAAAGCATCAGCTATAACATAGTATAGAAACAATACTGACAATACGACTAGCGCACGCCTACGATAATCGCCTTTGTGTGCGATTTAAACCCTATTCATGGCTTTTCGCTGTTGGCAACCACTTACATTTACCTACTTTTTGCACATTGTAAGTCGCTTATTACTCATCTTCTTCTGAAAAGTCACTTTCTCCGTGCCAGGCAACTGCAACACCATTAGGGTAACGCAAATCGATATAGCGAATATGCTCACCAACCTGAGCAAGCTCACGCTGCCATGATGCCGACAAACGAGCTAGTCGGATTTCATGCTGACGTCTTCCTAACATTACCCAGGCACCATTACTTAACTGGAGCCGCCATGCACCACGGGGCTCTAAGCGTAATTGAGAAAGTGACAACGATAATCCCTGGAAATGAGGTGTTAAGCGGCGATAATAGGTAAGCACCTCTTCGCCACTTCCCGTCGGCCCAGCCAAATCAGGAAGCCCTTGAGGCACACCTAGTGGCGCAAACGCAAACGACTCACCTTTGGGATTAAGTAGAAAATCATCGTTCCAGCGGGCCACTGGCGTTTGCTCTACCAGCTCAAATACAAGTGCATTTGGCCACTCTCTGGAAATTCTAACTTCATCCAGCCAGCCAATTTTCAACGCACGCCTACGCAGCTCACCTAAATCTGCCGAGAGCCAAGTTGCCTCTTGAACGAGCGGCGCTAGCTGAGTACGGAGGTAATCAGCACTCACATATTCCCACTCGCCACGAATAGACACACGCTCAATAGGCTTATCTAACCATAGCCATAAAGCACGCCCACCGGCACCTAGTAACAATGCCAGCAATATGAGGCCTAACCACGCATTACGCTTCTTCATGAGCAGCTGCGTTGAACCGCAGTATTCAATATACGCAACACCAACTGATCAAACTCTATACCCGCATGCGCCGCCGCTTGAGGCACTAAGCTATGATCCGTCATTCCTGGCACTGTATTAACTTCAATCAGCCAAAACTTGCCCATCGCATCGCGCATCACATCTACACGCCCCCAGCCTTCGCCACCTACAGCATCAAATGCTTTCTTGCATAGTTCTGCCAAGGCCTGCTCATCACCAGATGCTAAGCCACTGGGCAGGTGATACTGAGTAGTATTAGCAATGTATTTCGCTTCATAATCATAAAAACCGCCTGGGACTTCGACACGAATTGCCGGCAACACGTCATTACCAAGCAGAGCAACGGTATACTCCTCACCTACAACGAACCGCTCAGCCATGACACGGGCGTCATAGCTCGCCGCCTCATGATAGGCAGCCTCTAGTGCCTCCTGGCTTTTAACGATACTAATCCCCAGCGTGGAACCTTCGTGAACAGGCTTTACCATCATTGGTAAACCTAATTGCGACACCACCATAGACCAATCAGATGTCTCGCTGAGCATGATGCTTTGAGGGGTGGGTAAGCCTACGGCTTGCCAAACCTGCTTCGTACGCTGTTTATCCATTGCTAACGCTGACGCCAGCACCCCACTGCCGGTGTAAGGCAACCCTAAAAGCTCTAGCGCTCCCTGCAGCGTACCATCTTCGCCACCACGACCATGAAGAGCCACAAAAATAGCCGTTGGGGCAAGGCGTTCTAGCCCTACCAAACCCTCTTCTTTTGGATCGTAGCCAATGGCATCGACACCTTGACGCTTTAGCGCGTCAAGCACAGCCGCACCGCTTTTAAGCGACACTTCGCGCTCTGCTGAAGTACCACCATAAACAACAACAACGCGTGCCAAGGGGTCATTCAATGACATTGCTGTACTCATAGCTCTACCTTATCTAGCGATAATTTGGCATGCGCGAAACGTAGCGAAATACCGCCCACATCACCAGCGCCTTGAGTAATAAAAATATCCCCAGGACGCAGCAGCTTGCTCAACAGTGCAGGTAGCTCCTGCTTATGCTCAACGAACAATGGATCGACTTCTCCTCGCTGACGAATAGACCCAGCAAGGGTGCGACCCTCCGCGCCTGGAATCACGGCTTCCCCAGCGCTATAAACATCCAATAGAACGAGCGTATCTACTTGAGAAAGCACACGAACGAAATCTTCATAAAGATCGCGGGTGCGGCTGTAGCGATGCGGCTGGTACAACATGACCAATCGACGTTCCGGCCAACCTGCACGAACCGCCTGGATAACCATGTCAACTTCGCGGGGGTGGTGTCCGTAATCATCTACTAACATGATATCGCCATCAGCATTGGGGGCGCTGAAATGGCCATGCACTTGAAAGCGGCGCCCTACACCGGCAAAACTTGCCAACCCACGAAGAATAGCAGCGTCACTTACTCCAGCATCCGTTGCTACAACAATCGCCGCCATCGCGTTTAACGCATTGTGGCGACCTGGCATTGCTAGCCGAATAGCCAATGGAGCAGCTTCCCCAGGACGCACTGCGGTGAACGAGACTTCACCGCCTTGCTGAGTAAAGTCCACAATGCGGTAGTCAGCATCTTCATCGAAACCGTAGGTGACAAACTGGCGCTTCACCTGATCACGCATCGACCGAATATTAGCGTCATCAATACACAGCACTGCCAGCCCGTAAAACGGCAAATTATGAAGAAACTCGATGAATGTGCTTTTTAAGCGCTCAAAATCGCCACCATAGGTCGCCATATGGTCTGCATCTATGTTCGTCACAATAGAGACCATTGGCTGAAGATGAAGAAACGACGCATCCGATTCATCAGCCTCAGCGACTAGATAATCCCCCTCACCCAACCGAGCGTTAGCGCCAGCACTGGTGAGTTTTCCACCAATCACAAAGGTGGGGTCCAACCCGCCTTCCGCCAGCAGCGTTGCCGTCAAACTGGTTGTGGTCGTCTTTCCATGGGTTCCCGCGACAGCGATGCCATGGCGAAAGCGCATTAGTTCGGCCAGCATTTCAGCACGCCTAACCACGGGCACACGATGCTCATGAGCCCAACGGATTTCAGGATTTGTTGCATCAATGGCGCTGGAGACAACCACGACGTCAGCGCCTACTACATTCTCTTCAGCATGACCGATAGCAACGTTAACGCCACACTGTCGAAGGCGCTCAACAACAGTCGATGCCTTCATATCGCTACCGCTGACGCTGTAACCCTGATTTGCGAGCACTTCAGCGATTCCACACATACCTGCGCCACCGATGCCAACAAAGTGCAAGCGCTTAATACGGCGCATACCAGGGCCGCTTGGACGGACACCTGAGTGCAACGCATTATTAATAGAGTTGGTCACGCAGTCTCTCCTTGTTTAACCAGCGCTAAACATCCCTTTGTAAGACGCTCAGTCGCCTCTAAGTAGGCCGCCTGGCGGGCTTTAGAAGCCATATCTGACAAAACGCTCGGGACTAATAGCTCATCTAAATAGTGTGTTAATCGCTCGGGGGTAAGCTCAGACTGTGTGACACAAAGTGCCGCCCCGGCCTTTACTAAAACGTCAGCATTGACCCGCTGATGATCATCAACAGCAAATGGAAACGGCACTAGCAAGGCGGGCTTTGCAGCTGCGGCAAGCTCTGCCACTGTTAGCGCTCCGGCACGGCAAACGACTAAATCTGCCCACTCATACGCAGCCGCCATATCGTCAATAAAAGGAGTAACATCTGCCACAATTCCATGCTCGACGTAGGCGCTTGCCGTCACCACATCTCGGTCTTTGCCCGCTTGATGGCGAACATCAGGGCGTCGCTCTGGAGGCAAGCCCGCCAACCCGGGCGGTAAACGTTCATTCAATGCGACCGCCCCTAGCGAGCCACCAACAACTAATAACCGCAGCGGGCGAACGGCCAGCTCAGAAGCACTCCTTGGGTGCTCACCCAGTGCAGCAATATCTTCTCGCACCGGGTTGCCAATCACTTCTGCCTTGTCACCAAAAGCCTCGACAAACGCCGCGTAAGTGCGTGTCGCCAATTTCGAGAGCACTTTATTGGTCAGCCCAGCAATAGCATTTTGTTCATGTATCACTAATGGCACTCTGGAAAGCCACGCCGCCAGCCCACCAGGGCCACTGGCAAACCCACCTAACCCAACCACCACATCAGGATTGAAGCGGCGAATTACCTTTCGCGCTTGCAGTACGGCTTGGGAAAGGTTCAGCGGTGCCTTCAGCCAGCCAGTGATTCCGTTGCCACGCAGACCGCTTATGTCGATGGTATGAAGCGTAATACCTGCTTCTGGTACTAGGCGATTTTCGATCCCTCTTGGGCTTCCCAGCCACTCAACGTCGACATTGTGGGCTTTGAGCGAACGTGCTAATGAAAGCGCCGGAATAACATGACCTCCGGTACCTCCCGCCATAATTAAAATGCGTCGACGTGCGTTCGTCGTCACAAACAACTC
Organism: Halomonas sp. KG2; assembly: GCA_030440445.1. NCBI lineage: Bacteria > Pseudomonadati > Pseudomonadota > Gammaproteobacteria > Oceanospirillales > Halomonadaceae > Halomonas > Halomonas sp. KG2. The sequence continues at coordinate 2,626,196 of CP098528.1, forward strand.
CTTGAGTAGTTACGGTAACTGAGGTTCATGGCGTGATTTATAGGGTGTCGATACGCGACGCGGACGGTGACGCGTCTCTGCATCTACGCGCAACAACAAGCCAATCATCATACCGGTTACCAATAAACTTGAACCGCCATAGCTAATCAACGGCAATGTTAGCCCTTTCGTTGGCAACAGCCCCGAGCTTACCGCCATATTGATAAATGCCTGAGCTGCGATAACGAAACCTATGCCATAGCTGACGTAGGCACCAAATAAATGACCTGCCAATTCTGCACGACGACCAATCAACATCGCCCTGGTAATGAGCAAAGTAAATAGCAGTACAACGAGAATGGCCCCTATCATGCCAAGTTCTTCTGCGATGACAGCAAAAATAAAGTCGGTGTGAGCCTCAGGCAGGTAGTGAAGCTTTTGAACACTATTCCCTAAACCAGTACCGGTCACATGCCCACGACCGAAAGCAATCAGCGCCTGAGTAAGCTGATAGCCCGTCGCAAACTGATCAGCCCATGGGTCCAAAAAGCTCGTCCACCGCGCTAATCGGTAAGGCTCCATAACGACCATCATGACGGCACCAACAGCCAATACGCCACCACTACCAAATAGTAAGGTAAGGGAAGCGCCGCTCATCATTAACATACCAATAACGCAAACGGTATATACCACCATGCCGCCAAAATCAGGAGCAAGAAAAAGCAGCCCTGCCGGAACGGCAAGCACCGCTAAAGGTCGCCACATACTGAATGCACGTTGGCGCAGATCATAGGTAAAGCGGGACATGAAGGCTGCCATGTAAAAAATCAAACCGATTTTTCCAAGCTCGGAAACTTGCAGGCTAGGCAAGGGCCCAGGCAGTGAAATCCAGCGTTTACTGCCGTTAACTTCCTGACCAATCACGAGCACTAGCACTAGCATGATGATGCTCACTAGCAAAATCAGCGCTGCGTTTTGCCGCCATGCTTCCAAAGGAACACACAGCATAAAAAAACAAGCCAATATAGCCAGAAATAGAAAAATGCCATGCTGCCGAGAGTAGTGATAGGTATTTTCAAGCAGACCTACCGATGCCGAACTTACCATCACCCAGCCCAGTCCAGCTAACGCCACGGCGGCGACGATTAACCACACATCGGAGGGTAAATGCCGCGTTGTCAAAGTATCGCGGATACGCTGCATTCGACTCATAACCTCTCTCCTGAGTGATTATGCTGTTTATGCTTTTGCTCAACCCAATCCCGAAAGGCATCGCCTCTCGCCTGGTAATTGACAAACTGATCTAGGCTTGCGCAGGCGGGTGACAGCAATACACAGTCGCCGGGCTCAGCTATTGCCCAGGCCACTTCCATCGCTTGAGTTAAATCGTGTACTAGATGCACTGGAACCGCAGATGACAAAGCGGCTTCAAGACGGAGTGCGTCAGCGCCAAATAGCACCGCAGTTTTGGCACACTCTGCTAACGGCATCGCCAAGGGGGTAAAATCAGCACCTTTACCGACACCACCGGCCAATAATATTACTTTCCCTGTCAGCGATGCGCTAATGCCTTGAATCGCGGCCAGCGTAGCGCCAACGTTAGTGCCTTTTGAATCATTCACCCACATAACGTCATTGATACGAGCGATTACTTCACTACGATGGGGCAGCCCCTTAAAAGCTGTTAATGCTTGGCACATCGGTGCTTTTGCGAAGCCCAACGCCTTACCCATTGCCAATGCTGCAAGTGCATTAGCATAGTTATGCCGCCCTGCCATGTTGAGAGCTGCTGTGCCAAGCCAAGCACTATCACCATGGAACAGCGTTAACTCGCCGTCTTTTTCAACGACCCCCCAGTCATTACCTGCGGGTGCGAAGGCCGTGAAACGCTCTACATGATCCACAGACGACTCTGGCCAAGTGAGCGCGTCATCCGCGTTGACAATGACTGATTGTGCACCGCGAAAAATACGCTGCTTAGCGCGACGGTAACCCACCATATCTCCATGACGATCTAAATGATCTTCACAGAGGTTTAAAAAAGCAGCCGCTTTAGCCCCCAAATGAGGCGTTGTTTCCAGCTGAAAGCTTGAGAGTTCAAGGATGTAAAGCTCGGCATCAGGGTGTTCAGCTAATAAATCCAATGCAGCCGTGCCCAAATTCCCCCCCACCGCAGCTTTAACACCAGCAACTCTAGCCATCTCGCCGAGTAATGTCGTAACGGTTGACTTGGCATTAGAGCCAGTAATAGCAGCGACCGGCGCATTCACCGCACGAACAAACAAAGCAACCTCGCCTACCAGTACGGGCTCCCCCGTTGCTGGATTATAACGCTCTAGCAAGCCATCAAGTCCTGGCGAATGAGGATCTACACCAGGACTGACCACCACTTCGTAGGCATCTGTAAAATCAAGCGCCGTTAACGGACCACAATAAATCTCAACATTGGGGTTTTCGCTCTGAAAAGCGTGTAGCCCAGGAGGTTCAGCTCGCGTATCTGCCACCATAAATGACACGCCTTGACGCGCCAAATGCCGACAAATAGCTTGCCCAGAAATTCCCAGGCCAATAACAACGGTGATTCCATTTGCGACTCGCACGATGACCGGCTCCTTTGTGCATCACGCTAATAGTGGCAACACTGCCGCTATTACTTTGCTAATCATCGAACTTTAAGCGTAGCCAACCCTAACAGCACCAGCACGACGGTAATAATCCAGAAACGCACAATTACCCGTGGCTCTGGCCAACCTTTCAACTCGTAGTGGTGATGCAACGGCGCCATACGGAAAATACGCCGACCGGTAAGCTTATAAGAGCCAACTTGAAGAATCACCGAGACCGTCTCAAGTACAAAGATACCGCCCATAATAAACAGCACAATTTCTTGGCGCACAATAACGGCAACAACGCCTAGCGCTGCACCTAGTGCCAGCGCCCCCACATCGCCCATAAACACCTGTGCGGGATAAGTGTTGAACCACAAGAAGCCCAGGCCAGCACCAGCAATAGTGGCACAGAAAACAGCCAACTCGCCGGTACCATGAATAAAAGGAATATGTAAATAGTTGGCAAACACAGCATTTCCGCTTGCATAGGCAAATACGGACAAGCCCATCGCCACCAGCACAGTGGGCATGATCGCCAGACCATCAAGACCATCCGTGAGATTGACTGCATTAGAGCTGCCAACGATCACAAAATAAGTCAACACGATATAGAACACGCCAAGCGGCAACGCGACATCTTTAAACATCGGGATCAATAAGCTAGTTTCAGCTGGTGTAGCGGCCGTGAGATAAAGCACCAAAGCAGCGCCAATACCCACCACGGACTGCCAGAAATACTTCCAACGAGCGGGCAATCCACGCGGGTTCTTTTCCACAACCTTGCGATAATCGTCGACCCAGCCAATAGCTCCAAAGCCTAATGTGACCAGTAGCACCACCCAAACATAATGATTGGTTAAATCGCCCCAGACCAGCGTACTGATAGCAATAGCCAACAATATCATTGCCCCACCCATCGTGGGCGTACCTGCTTTAGACAAATGAGATTGAGGGCCATCATCACGAATCGCTTGGCCAATTTGGCCTTCCACTAACCGGCGTATAACCCAGGGTCCAAGCCACAGGCATAGCATGAGGGCCGTTAGCGCTGCGAGAATGACACGTAAGGTTAAATAGTTAAAAACTTGGAAAGTAGACTGATATTGGGCTAGAAAATTCGCCAGGTGAAGTAACATGAACGGCGCTTACCTTGTTTCATCCGCACGTAGCGCAGCAATGACATTTTCCATGCCTGCACTACGCGATCCTTTCACCAACAGTGTGGTGTTAGGCGGCAGAGTATTAATAACATGACGCACTAGCGTCTCGTGGTCGTCAAAATGCAGCCCGCGACCGAAGGCTTCACTTGCTGAACGGGCGGCATCACCAAACGTCAGTAATGTATCGATACCCAGTGACGCAGCGTAATGACCGATCTCAGCATGTAGGGCATGAGACTCGTTGCCCAGCTCCCCCATTGCGCCAAGCGCGCACCAGCGCGGTGAAGGAAAGTTCGCTAACGCATCCAACGCCGCTTTCACAGCACCAGGATTTGCGTTGTACGTGTCGTCTAACAACGTCGTATTGCGCACGCCGGGCACGATGCTTAACCTACCAGACAATGAGGACAATTCGCATAGCCCCATCACTACTTGCTCAGGCGTAACGCCTAATGCGAGAGCCGCCGTAGCAGCCGCCAAAGCATTACTCACATTATGCTTACCAATCAAGGGCAGCTGCACGTCGCCCAGTATTTGGCCACGTTCAACAAGCGTAAAAGCATACCGCCCCAAAGAGTCGCACGAAAGTGCGGACGCGTGAACGTCCGCATCGCCATGTAAGCCGTAGCTTACAACTTTCTTGCTTCCCGCACAGGCTGACCAAAATTCAAAGTAGTCGTCATCGCGGTTTAGCACCGCAATACCATCTTCAACTAGCCCGGCTAATATTTCGCTTTTGGCTTGGGCAATTTGCCCCATACCGCCAAACTCACCGACATGAGCGCCTGTTACATTGGTAATGATGGCGACATTAGGAGAGGTCAACTGGCTGGTCCAGGCAATTTCGCCCAAATGATTAGCCCCCAGCTCAATCACACCTGCCTGATGGTGCGTTGCTAAACGCAGCAACGTCAGCGGCGCACCAATGTCATTGTTTAAGTTGCCCTCGGTAGCAAGCACACCGCCTAATGGAGAAAGTAGCGCGGCCGTCATCTCTTTAACGGTTGTTTTACCGCTGTTGCCGGTGACAGCCACCAGTGGCAATGTGCAGCGCTGACGCCACACCCGCGCCAGCAGGCCAAGGCTTAAACGCGTGTCAGCGCATACCAGTTGAGGAAGCAAACTGCTTACCGGGCGCTCAACCAGAGCAGCTGCAGCGCCTTTCTCAAGTGCCTGCTCAATAAAATCATGGCCATCAAAACGCGGCCCCTTCAAAGCTACAAACAGACACCCCGGCACAATATGACGCGTATCGGTAATTACCGCCGTCACCGACAACTCGCATAAAGCTTGCGGGACAGAAAGCTTTAGCGCTGAGGCAATACTAGCTAACGACCAGTTCATCACATGGCAGCCCTAAGTTTGAAGGCTTTAATCACTTGTTCGCTATCTTGGTAGTCATGACGCACGTTACCGATGTGCTGATAGGCCTCATGACCCTTTCCGGCCACCAAGATAACGTCCTGGGGATCAGCCTGCTGAACCGCATGACAAATCGCCTGACTACGATCACCTATTTCCGTAAAGGCAGCCGCAGCAGAAAACCCCGAAATAATTTGTTGACGAATTTGCTCGGCAGACTCCGTACGCGGATTATCGTCAGTAACGATCACGCGGTCAGCTCGCTGCTCCGCCACTGCAGCCATTTCTGTTCGCTTCCCCGTATCACGCTCACCACCACAACCGAACAGGCACCATAGCTTTCCAGTGCTCCCTAAATGCTCTTTCAGCGCTTCGAGAGCATTAGCTAATGCATCCGGCGTGTGGGCATAGTCGATAACAACGCTGGGCGCATTAACCTCGCGGTATAACGCCATACGCCCAGGTACTGGCCCCAACTCAGTTGCCGACTCAAACAACTGGTCTAAAGGCTCGCCCAACCCATAAAGCACACTAATGGCTAACAGCACATTGTCTAGATTAAACCGCCCCATCAAACCAAGATTAAGCGTCTTTTCACCTTCTGGCGTAGCAACAAGAGCCTGTTGACCATGCTCATGGGGATGCCAACCAATCACGCGCAGCGTCACTGCTTCATCGTCGCCTACTGCCAAAACACGCACACGGCTATCACAGCCTGCCAACATTAGCCGCGCAAGAGGATCATTTGCATTGACGACCGCAAGCACTAGCTCAGAACGCCGGAACAACTTTGCTTTTGCAGCGGCATAAGCCGCCATACTGCCATGGTAATCAAGGTGATCTCGTGTCAGGTTGGTGAATACTCCTGCGGCGACGTTCACTGCGTCTAAACGGCGTTGCTCAAGGGCATGTGAAGAAACTTCAAGCGCCACACGCTTGACGCCTTGATTCGCTAAATCAGCCAAGGTTTCTTGCATTGCCAATGAACCAGGCGTAGTAAGGCCTGTGTCGACCAATTGGCCAAGGCGACCAACACCCAATGTTCCGATCACTCCAGCAGGCTTGCCAAGCAGTTCACTTAACGCTGCTATGTAATGGGTAACAGAGCTTTTCCCATTGGTGCCCGTCACCCCAATCACCTGAAGGTCTTTGGGAACAGAAAACAGTGTGCGACCTAGCTCGCCAAGTCGCATAGACAGATGAGGCAAATAAAGTATTTGCCCGTCCAGTGAAACACCCCCTTCTTTCGTGTGCGCCAAAACGAGCGACGCACCTGCTGCCAATGCTTGATCAACAAACTCATAACCATCACGCTGACTACCAGGGACAGCCACAAATACATCGCCCATCGCCAACTTACGCGTATCCGTCACTAAGCGAAGCTGCTCTGGCAATTTAGGCAGCTCCTTAGGTAACACGGCGTTAGGCCAAACCTGCTTTAGCGCTACCCATAGACTCTCTGGGGACAACCTCATGCAATCTCCTTATGCTACTCGACCTCATGATCGGGTGGCACGTCCAGCAAACGTAGGGCATTACCTGTCACGCTAGAGAACACCGGAGCAGCTACTGCGCCACCATAAAATTGGCCAGCGCGGGGGTGATCAATCATAACGACGGTAACAATACGCGGGTCGGAAATAGGCGCAATCCCCGCAAAAACACTGCGATAAGCATCGGTGGTATAACCTTGCTGCCCTATTTTACGCACCGTGCCTGTTTTCCCCCCCACACGATAGCCTTCAACGCGCGCTCGGCGCCCACCGGTATAGGCGGCGACCGACGCTTCTAAAATATTCAGCAAATCATTGGCCACTGTGGGCGATATAGCAGGACTCCCTTGAGGAGGCTCGGAAAGCCTCAACAGCGAGGGCGGTAAACGCACGCCATTATTGGCGAGCGCTGTGTAAGCACTGGCCAATTGAACGGCTGAAACAGAGAGACCGTAACCATAGGAGAGCGTCGCTCGCTCACTTCGAGACCAGCGAACTGGCGCTGGCAAACTGCCCGTCGCCTCACCAGGAAAGCCTGTTCCTGGTGCCTGACCAAGGCCTAGCTGATTGTATTTTTCCCAAATGGCCGTGTCACTTAGCTGCAGCGCTAAACGAGACATGCCAACATTTGAAGATTTTTCTAGAATCCCCGCTAAATCTAAATCGCCATAATTACGGAAGTCCCGGATAGTGAACTGATCCAGGCGCATCCAGCCAGGCGAGGTGTCAACGACAGCATCGCGATCTACAACACCACTTTCCAGTATTGCAGCCATCGCCAAAGGCTTCATAACAGACCCAGGTTCAAATACATCAACCAGTGCCTGGTTGCGTAACCCTCGCGGATCCAACCCAGCGCGGTTATTCGGGTTGTAAGAAGGCAAGTTAGCCATTGCTAACACCTCCCCTGTGCGCGCATCGAGCATTACCAACACCCCACCGTCTGCCTCATGCTCAGCGACAGCAGCACGCAACTCACGGTAGGCCATATATTGAATACGCTGATCAATCGACAGCGTTAACTCACCACCAGGTTGCGCTTCACGAATAACACCCAACTCACGAACTAACCGACCGCGTCGATCCTTTAAGACTCGGCGTTGTCCAGGATGTCCCGCCAAATAGGGCTGATAAGAGAGCTCCAGCCCCTCTTGCCCCACATCATCCACATTGGTAACACCCAGCAACTGCGCCGCCACTTCACCGGCTGGATAATAACGTTTGTATTCACGCTGTTGATAAACACCAGGCGTACGTAAATCCAATATACGTTGGGCCGCATCCGGCGTCATTTGACGACGAAGGTACATAAACTCTCGACTGCTATAGCGAGAGACGCGGGATTCAAAGTCATCGAGCGACATGCCTAACGCTTGGGCCAGCATTACTCGCTGAATGGCATCGGTAGGCAGCTCTTGAGGATTCGCCCAAAGTGTCACAACAGGCGTAGAAACAGCCAGAGGCTCACCATTACGATCAGTGATCATACCGCGGTGTGCGGGTATTGCCTCATGGCGCAGCGTACGGGCATCACCCTGGCTCTGTAAAAACGGGCGATCAATTACCTGAAGCAGCGTAATCCTGCCGACTAAAATGGCTGACGCCACCATTACAACAATGAGAATAAATAAAAAGCGCCCGCCAGCTAATGGCGGCGCAATAGGCATTTGACGGGATATCCCTCCCCGACTTTCGCGCTTCATGGTCGAATCACCTCGACATCATTCACATCGGGAATGCGCATTTCAAGCCGTTCCGTAGCAATTTGCTCTACACGGGCCGGAGTAGACCACGCCCCCTCTTCCAATAGCAGCTGCCCCCACTCGGTTTGCAGCTGATTTTTTTCCTGCTCTAACTGCTGTAGCTGCGCATACTGCACTCGCGTCATATGCGTGGTGGCAACCACTAAACCACCGGTAACGATACACGCTAAGAACAGCGCAATAAGGATAACCGGCCAAGCTCGAAAACGTAGCTTGAAAGGCCATTCGGTGCGCAGCGTTGACGCCCAACGCTCTATCCGATCCATGCTCATGATCACACTCGTTTACGGGCGGCTCGCATGACGGCACTGCGCGCCCGGGGGTTAGCGTCTACCTCTTCGTCACTTGGGCGTACTCCTTTACCCAAGGCTTCAAGACGGCGATTTAGCTGATCATCGCGAATCGGCACGCCCCGTGGCAAGTGCGTATCACCCCGCACATGGTGACGAATGAAGCGTTTTACACGACGATCTTCAAGCGAGTGGAAGCTAATCACAACCAGATGCCCCCCAGGAGCCAGCACTTCCAATGCCCCCTCAAGCGCTGCATCCAGTTGATCGAGCTCACCATTTAAATAAATACGCAGCCCCTGAAACGCTTTGGTCGCTGGGTGACGCCCTTTTTCCCAAGCAGGGTGAGCCTCTTTCAATACCTCGGCCAAGTCAACAGTGTGCGTAAAAGGCTTTTCCACACGTCGCGTAACAACAGCACGCGCCAAGCGCTTTGCGTAACGCTCTTCACCATAGGTTTTAAACACATTGGCAATATCACTTTCGCTAGCCCGGGCTAAAAACGCGGCTGCACTCTCTCCTTGGGTAGGGTCCATACGCATATCAAGAGGACCGTTGCGCATAAAGCTAAAGCCACGCTCTGGATCATCTAACTGCGGGGAAGAAACACCAATATCTAGCAATACACCTGAAAGCTTTCCGTAAACCCCTTGCTCTTGTGCATACTCAACTAACCGAGCGAACTCTCGCTGCGTTATGTCGAAACGAGGATCATCGATATCTTTAGCGGCTGCTATTGCTTGAGGGTCACGATCCATGGCCATTAAACGACCTTGTTCGCTCAAGCGCGAAAGAATAACGCGGGAGTGCCCGCCTCGCCCAAACGTGCCGTCTAAATAAATACCATCGGGATTATGAACAAGTGTATCTACCGCCCCTTCTAGTAAGACGCTGGTGTGGCGAAAATGGGAAGTGACCTGGTCAGCGTCAGGAGAAGGCATGTTAATCTCACACAGTGTTAAGAAAGGTGCGAACGGCGCACCTTTTATGGAAATGGGGAGTCGGCCGATAAGCCGGGTTCTGTCGTGGACAGTCATTCCTCTAGGCGCTGCGTCACCACAGCGCTCAAGCAACCTACCCGGATCCAGCGCGGGCCACGCCATTGGATCCCTATTTGGTCTTGCTCCGAGTGGGGTTTACCTTGCCACGCACTGTTGCCAGGCGCGCGGTGCGCTCTTACCGCACCCTTTCACCCTTACCAGCCTCGAAAGGCTTAGGCGGTCTACTCTCTGCTGCACTTTCCGTCGGCTTACGCCGCCCAGGCGTTACCTGGCACTCTGCCCTATGGAGCCCGGACTTTCCTCCCCTAAGCAGCCATTACTGGCATATTAGCGGCGACTGTCTGGCCAACTCCGGCGGCAAGCATACCAGCGCCCCGCCGTCGCCTCAATGCCCACCTTTCAATGCTTGCAATCTTGCGTACCATTCCTGCTTTCGGCCGCCGAGCATTTTTGCAGCAACGGCTGCCCCCTGCTTGACGCCAACACCCTCTGCTAGCATTGCTTTAAGCAGCTCATCAGCAGTAATAGATTGCTCATCGCTTTGAACAGCGGGCGGCGCCCCAGCAATCATTACGACAAATTCTCCACGACCTTGGTTAGGGTCTTGCCTAAGCTGCTCAAGCAATGAGGAAGGCGAGCCCTGCAAAAAAGTCTCATACGTTTTGGTCAATTCTCGCGCCAGAACAACCGCTCGCTCAGGCATTTGCTCACATAACGATTCAAGCGTGTGCTCAATACGGTGAGGTGACTCGTAAAAAACCAGCGTTTCTTCTCGAGACTGCCATTTTTCAAGCGCTTGCCGTCGCGCACTCGGCTTGGATGGCAAAAATCCACCAAATGTAAACCTATCAGTCGGCAACCCAGCCGCTGAAAGCGCACTGACTAGCGCACAAGGCCCAGGAAGCGGCACCACCTGCCTACCCCGCAATCGCAACTCTCTTACCAACACGAACCCCGGATCACATATAAGCGGCGTCCCCGCATCACTAATTAGGGCAACATTCTCCCCCGCCATTAAGTAACCATCCAGCGTATCGACTCGCCGTGCTTCATTATGCTCATGCAGTGAGAGCATCGGCTTATTAATGCCCAAATGCGCTAACAAGCGACCGCTGTGGCGTGTATCCTCCGCAGCAATACGTGATACCTCCGCTAATACCCGAGCAGCCCGTGGCGATAAGTCTTCCAAATTCCCAATTGGTGTTGCAACCACGTACAATATACCCGGATGCTGGTGTGTCATCGTGACTCCCGATTTGTTAATAGCCTGCACTGACGGTGCGCCATGCTTGTGCAATGGTAAATTTATCCGCTCATTGAGCGACGGCAGCGCAAATGGAAACTAAGGAAGGATACATGAAACAGTCAATACGTGGATTACTAGCCACTGCCTTCATGGCGCTTCTGATTACAGGATGCGCTATGCAATCCCCAAGTGTGGTTGACCGCGTCCCTGCCCAGGATGCTAGCCGACTACTTAGTCAAGCAGAGCAGCAAGCGCCTGAACAAGCCGCCAAGACGCGACTCGAAGCGGCTAATATCCTCGCCAGACAAGGACAACGCGAAAATGCTTTTGACGCAGCCGATGCGGTTGATGAAAACATGCTTTCAGAATCGGATCGGGTGCGCTGGGCAATGCTTTTCTCTGAACTTGCTCGTGGCATGGACGATCCCCGCGCGGTCCTCCGCGCGACCCAGGTGCTTGACGACGAACTCCCGATGCAAGCAAACCAACAAGAAACCCTTGCAGAACGGCAGCAGTGGGCACGTCAAGCCTTGGATCAAGCTGAATATACGAAAGTATCCATACCTGAATTAGAGGGTGTCGAAATACGCCGCATAGCAGTGGCATTACCAGAATCTGGCCCACTAAGTAGCGTGGCTAACGCTATCGCTTCTGCCATGCGCCGTCATCACGACCTGCGCGGAGATAATGTACAACTTAATTTTATCAATGCGTCTCAATATTCATTAGATGAAATTTACCAACGTGCAGAGCAAATGAACGCTCAACTTTTGATTGGTCCAATTGACAAAGGTCAAGTCACCCAACTTGAGCAGCGCAATAGTGTACCACTACCGACGCTGGCCCTGAACTATGGCAACAGCGCAAGTAATCAAGCGCCTCAACTACTTCAGTATGGTTTATCTGCTGAAGATGAAGCCCGCCAAGCAGCTCGCCGAGCCTTTCAGGACGGCCACCGCCAAATGTCTATCATGGTGCCCGACAACGCCTGGGGACGGCGCGTCGGTGAAGCCTTCTGGAATGAGTGGCAACGCCAAGGCGGCGAAATCACCAATGCCGTCCGCTATAACCCTAGCAGCGCCGTAGCTAACGCAGTCAAAACAGCCCTCAATGTCAGCGGCGATCGCGCCCGCCTAGGGAACATTGATGCACTATTCTTACTGGCACTTCCCGAATACGCACGCCAAGTGCCACCCACCATGGACTACTACTACGCCCCCAACCTGCCTATCTATGCCACCTCCCATCTCCATGAAGGGCGCCTACAGACACGCTTAGATCAAGACCTAAATGATGTAATGTTTATCGATATTCCCTGGCAAATCCCTGACGCAGCAGTTGGCGGGGAAGAGGCGCTGCCCTTTTATTCGACGTATGCAGAGCTTCGCAACGAGTCAGACCCCTCAATGTTCCGTCTAATGGCAATGGGTGTGGACGCTTACGAACTTGGCATCCGCCTATCAGACTTATCAGCCCTTGACGGCATGAATGGAAGCACCGGTACGCTTCGCCTTTCAGGTGATGGCAGGGTTTCTCGAGAACTACCGTGGGCGAAATTCCAAAATGGCGTACCTTCGCCCATTTTGATCCCTGGCCTACTGAACGATGACCAATAGTTATCAGAATCCCAATACACCGCAAACAGCGCGGACACGGGGCGCAGCCATTGAGCAATTAGCCGCTCAATGGCTGCAGCAACATGGCTTAACGCTTGTCACTAGCAATCATCACGTTAAAGGCGGTGAGCTTGATCTTGTGATGAAAGACCAGGACATCCTGGTCTTTATCGAGGTCAAACATCGCACCACTACTCGTTACGGCCACCCCTTAGAGACCGTCACTGCACAGAAGCGCCACCGCTTAATACGAGCAGCCAAGCTTTATATCGCTCGGCATGCTGTTTCAAGTCCGTGTCGCTTTGATATCCTAGCGATCACAGGCACGCCTCCCGCGCTTGAATTCCAGTGGGAAAAAGCGGCTTTTGATGCTTACTGATACTTTTACCTAGGAAGCCCTAATGGACTTTCAATCACGCATACTTAATCACTTTAACGCCAGCATAGATACGAAGACATATGCCAGCGAAGTGCTGCCGCCTTTCATCGAAGTCGCCAGCCAAATGATGGTTCAGTGCTTAGTTAACGAAGGTAAAGTTCTCGCCTGCGGCAATGGCGGCAGCGCAGGCGATAGCCAGCACTTTTCGTCCGAGCTATTGAATCGTTTTGAACGTGAGCGCCCCAGCCTACCCGCACTAGCACTGACAACCGATACTTCAACGCTGACCTCAATCGCCAACGACTACAGTTATAATGAAGTGTTTTCCAAGCAGATCAGGGCGCTAGGCCAGCCCGGTGATGTCTTATTAGCCATTTCCACCAGCGGCAACTCAGCCAATATCGTTCAAGCCATCCAAGCGGCCCATGACCGCGACATGACGGTCGTCGCGCTAACTGGCAGAGATGGCGGCGATATGGCGTCACTACTAGGCCAGGATGACTGTGAGATTCGCGTTCCAGCAACATCCACTGCACGCATTCAAGAGGTTCACCTGCTCGTCATCCACTGCTTATGTGATTTAATTGACGAGCAGCTCTTTGGCGGAGTCGACTAAATAGTCAGCACCAAACAAATTAAACTGAGCAGATTAAACTGCACAGACACAATCAAACGGGTAGATTAATACCTACTGACTTTACATTTTGAAAGGAGTCATCGCCATGGCCCTACGCTATTCTTTATACAAACTGATCGCCGTTGCGACACTAAGCGTTATTTTACTGACTGGATGTGCTAATAACGCGGCATCTAACCCTTCCAACTATGGTCAGCGCAGCAGTGATGTCGAAGCCATTGACACAACCATTGAACGTGAAGCGCCACGTGCGCTGGAGCGCTCAGACGCCCGCTTAAGAGATGCACGAATTAGAGCACATAGCTATAACGGCTCATTACTTCTGGTAGGGCAAGTGCCTAGCGAGGAACTACGTAACAAAGCAGGTGAAGTCGCCAGCTCTCTACGCGGCGTCGACCAAGTACACAACGAACTCAGCATTGCTGCAAACCTACCCGCTAGCCAACGCCTAAACGATACCTGGCTAACCACCAATGTCATGAGCCAACTCGCCACTAATGACCGCATCGACTCATCAAAGCTGAAAATCACCACAGAAAACGCGACGGTGTATCTGATGGGCATGGTAACTCGAGATGAAGGCAACCGAATTGCTAACGCAGTATCAGCGGTTGGCGGCATTCAACGAATCGTTAAAGTCTTTGACTATATGGATTGATTAGCACGCCGCCATAAAAAAAACCTCGTCCCCGGCTTTTCACCGAGACGAGGTTTTTTTTCACCAACTGCTTTGCTAAGAAAAACTGTCGCTCATAAGCACAAGTTAACAACTTAGCTAAAAACCACGCTACTTAACCACGCGTAGCGTTGGCTTTTTCTTAGCCTTTTTAGATGGCAGCGCAGAAACGTCGCCCTCTTTTTCAGGGACAGGCTCTGTTACTGTTAACTCAGGCTTAGACGATTCATCAAAAGCGTCTGAAAAGTTGCCATCTAACTCAGCATCATCAAACTCTGCCGCATCCAGCTCTGGCTCATGCCCAAACACCATACCAGCACCATTTTCACGAGCATAGATCGCGATAAGCGCAGGCGTAGGAATCATTACCTGCATAGGCTGGCCACCAAAGCGAGCGTTAAACCCCATGGCCTGATTTTCCATAAACAGGTCACGCACAGCAGTCGGCGCTACATTCAACACAATTTGTCCATTTTGAACAAACTGACGCGGCACTTCCACGCCTGGCTGAGTAGCATCAACCACCACATAAGGCGTCAACTCATTATCCAACAGCCACTCATAGAGAGCTCGGGCGAGATAGGGACGGCTCGATTTCATAAGACTCCCTCCTCCTGACAAATATGCCCCTTACCCGATTAAGGAGAAGAGGCAGCATGAATTCAAGCGCGCATCTCTTTCTCACGCTCGTTTAAAGATGCTTTAAACGCTTCACGTTCGAATACTCGCGACATATAGCCCAACAGAGGCTTTACCTGCTTCTCAGGCAACTCAATATTCAGCTCAGGCAAACGCCATAAAATCGGCGCTAAACAGCAGTCTACAAGCGTAAACTCCTCACTCATAAAGTAAGGCATATCTTCAAAGATAGGCGAAATCCCAATGAGGCTTTCGCGCAGTTCTTTACGCGCCTTTTCCGCTTCTTTTTTACCGCCTGTGCGTATCTGCTCCAGCATTGGGCACCACTCGCGCTCAATACGATGCATCCACAAACGGCTTTGCGCCCGCGCCACCGGATAAACAGGCAGCAGAGGAGGATGAGGGAAACGCTCATCCAGATACTCCATCATGACCTTAGACTCATAGAGCACTAAGTCACGATCTAGCAGCGTAGGCACGCTGTTGTACGGGTTGAGGTCTGCTAACTCTTCAGGTGGACGCTCATCGCTGACATCAACGATATCAACCGCCACCCCCTTTTCAGCCAGAACAATGCGCACACGATGACTAAAATGATCATCATTACCAGAGTAAAAGATCATCGACGACCGCTTGGCCACAACACCCATGAAAGCATCCTCGCATCAAAACAATCTTTGATAATAACACGCCAGCGCTAGCTTATGGGATGGTAACCCGCTTTGCATTACGACTGACTAGATAAACAAAGGGCGCACGGCTTCCGCCGTGCGCCCGACATGCCGCTCATCACTTAATTATTAGTGAACATCTCGCCAGTACTCGCGCTTAAGCAAGTAGGCAATCACACCAAAAATGAAAATGAAGATCAGCACTTTAGGTGCCAGCGCCTGAGCCTGAAGCTTGGAGGGTTCGCCCACATAAGCTAGGAAGTTAGTAAGATCATACACTGCTTCCTCAAACTCAGCAGGTTCCATAGAACCTGGCTGGGTCACTTGCAGCACATCACAAGACTGGTACTTACCCGATAAAGGATCGGGTGACTGCCCCGCCACCGGATGATCCGTTTCCGAACACACCAGCTCTTGTACGCCTTGTAGAGGCTCCAACACATTAGGCATCGCTACCAGGTCAAATACCGTGTTGTTAACACCAGTGGGGCGGCTCGGATCTTTGTAGAAGCTAAGCAGATAAGAGTAGATCCAATCCGTTCCACGCACACGCGTCTTGAGCGATAGATCCGGAGGCGGCGCACCGAACCAACCCTCCGCATCACCGCTGTTCATGGCATTATGCATTTGGTCGTTGTAGGCCAAATCTGACGAGAAAATCAGATTTTCTTCAACCAAATCCTGAGGCATCCCCAAATCGTCAGCCGCACGAGCAAAGCGCTGATACTGAAGCGAGTGGCAGCCCATGCAGTAGTTAACATAGAGCTTCATGCCATTTTGCAGCGAGGCTTGATCATGCAGATCAGGCTCCATCGAGTGTGGAACACTCGCACCACCGGCAGCCATCGCAGTTACTGGCACTAACGCGAAAAGGAGTCCAAAAAGATACTTTTTCATTAGCCAGTCACCCTTTCCGGAACGGGTTTAGTCTTCTCCAGCTTGGTGTAGAACGGCATCAAGACAAAGAAGGCGAAATAAATCACGGTGCAGGCCTGGGCTAGTAGCGTCCTGCCCTCTGTCGATGGCAACACACCCAAAACACCAAGGATGACAAAGCTGATAGCAAACAGCGTCAGCATGGTTTTCGACATCCAACCTTTATAGCGCATTGAACGCACCGGACTACGATCCAGCCAGGGCAGAACGAACAATATTGCAATCGCAGCCCCCATAAAGATAACACCGAGGAACTTAGCGTCTAAGCCGAACACTGAGAAAGTGATTGCGCGAAGAATGGCATAGAAAGGCGTCATATACCAAACGGGCGCGATGTGATCAGGCGTTTGCAGCGGGTTAGCTTGATCAAAGTTTGGCTTTTCAATAAAGTAGCCGCCGCCTTCTGGGAAGTAGAACACCACTACACAGAAAACAAACAGGAAGACCGCAACACCCACCAAGTCTTTTACCGTGTAGTAAGGATGGAAGGGAATCCCATCCAACGGCACGCCTGCCTCATCTTTCTTCTGCTTAATATCAATACCGTCAGGGTTATTTGAACCCACTTCGTGTAGCGCAATAATATGCAGTACGACGAGCGCTAAAATAACAATTGGCAGAGCAACCACATGCAGTGCAAAGAAACGGTTGAGGGTAATACCTGAAATAAGGAAGTCACCACGCACCCACTGCGCCAGATCAGGGCCAATGCCAGGGATCGCTGAGAACAGCGAAATAATAACCTGAGCACCCCAGTAAGACATCTGACCCCATGGCAACAAATAGCCCATAAAGGCTTCTGCCATTAGCACCAGATAAATCGTCATACCAAACACCCACACTAATTCGCGAGGCGCCTTGTACGAACCATACAAAAGGCCACGGAACATATGCAGATAGACGACAAGAAAGAAGGCAGAAGCGCCGGTGGTGTGCATATAGCGAATCAGCCACCCCCACTCCACATCACGCATAATGTATTCGACAGAATCGAATGCACCTTCAGCAGAGGGGTTAAAGCTCATGGTTAACCAAACCCCGGTCAAGATTTGGTTAACCAACGCCAGCAGCGCTAACGAGCCAAAGAAATACCAAAAGTTGAAGTTTTTAGGCGCGTAATATTTGGAAAGATGCTCTTGCCACATTTGAGTGGCAGGGAAGCGATCATCTACCCAACGCATGAGGCCCTTTTCCGCCTTGGCTTTATTCGGATTACCCATCAGGCAGCCTCCTCATCTTCGCCGACGACAATAATGTCATCATTTTCAAAGCGGTAGGGTGGAACCTCAAGGTTGATCGGCGCAGGTACGTTATTGAACACGCGACCAGCCAAATCAAAGCGAGAACCATGACATGGACAGAAGAAACCACCCGGCCAATTCTCCACCCCCACCCCTTCGGCATTCGGTTCAGGTCGGAACAGGGGCGAACAGCCCAAGTGCGTGCAAATACCAATCAACACGCCTATTTCCGGCTTGATAGAGCGCAAACCACCTTGGATATACGCTGGCTGCTGCGGCACTTCCGAATCAGGATCCGCTAAACTGTCGGCACCTAACGCCTCAGTTCGCTCGATCATTTCCGGCGTACGATTAATAATCCAAATCGGCCGACCGCGCCACTCAACGGTCATACGCTGCCCAGGCTCAAGCTTCGATATATCAGCTTGAACAGGCGCACCTGCCGCTCTTGCCCTGGCACTAGGCTGCCAAGAAGCCACAAAGGGGACCGCAACCCCGACAGCGCCCACCGCCCCCACAACGGAGGTGGCGCCTACAAGGAAACGGCGCCGACCTTTGTTTACGCCGTTATCTGCCATTTCTGGTTTCTCCCATCAGCTTACCCGTTCCGCCGCAAAGGCGTCTTGCGACGACGAATATCAAATACGCTCTATGTTAAAAAAACAAAGCGCTCTGCACAAGAACAACCGCCCGTGACCATGGTGGTATAAGCGTTATAATTTTTTGATATTCCAATAAAAAGCGCCCAGGTCTTTGACCTGGGCGCTTTTGCCGCATAGCGTGAAATTAACGCTTAGAGAACTGCGGACGACGACGTGCTTTACGCAGACCGACTTTCTTACGCTCAACCTGACGAGCATCGCGGGTTACATAACCAGCGGCGCGCAACGTTGGACGCAGGTCTTCATTGTAGTTCATCAGGGCGCGAGTAATACCGTGACGAATGGCACCTGCTTGAGAGGAACCACCACCGCCAGCAACAGTGACGAATATGTCAAACTGATTCAGCGTTTCAGTCAACTCAAGCGGCTGACGAACAACCATACGACCAGTTACACGACCAAAATACAGGTCAAGGTCTTTATCGTTGACAGTAATTTTGCCAGAGCCCGGCTTCATAAACACGCGAGCGGTGGAAGTCTTGCGGCGCCCGGTACCGTAATACTGCTGTGTCATGGCGAAGATTTCCTCAGATGTTCAGTTCAAGCGGCTGTTGGGCAGCATGCGGATGCTCGGCACCGGCGTACACTTTTAATTTTGAGTACATGGCGCGACCCAAAGGACCTTTCGGCAACATACCTTTAACGGCAGACTCAATAATGCGCTCAGGGGCATGATCAAGCATTTTGTCGAATGTCATAGAGCGCAGACCGCCCGGGTAACC
Organism: Halomonas sp. KG2; assembly: GCA_030440445.1. NCBI lineage: Bacteria > Pseudomonadati > Pseudomonadota > Gammaproteobacteria > Oceanospirillales > Halomonadaceae > Halomonas > Halomonas sp. KG2. The sequence continues at coordinate 2,645,278 of CP098528.1, forward strand.
AGTGTGGCGGTAGTAGGTTTTAGCCTTCGCCTTGTTGCCGGTCACATGGACTTTTTCAGCGTTGATAACAACAATGTAATCGCCAGTATCAACGTGAGGAGTAAATTCGGGCTTATGCTTGCCACGCAGGCGGCGAGCAATCTCGGTTGCCAGACGACCGAGCGTTTTGTCCGTAGCGTCGACTACGTACCAGTCGCGCTGGACGGACTGCGGCTTAGCACTGAACGTCTTCATGGATAAAATCACCAGATTAAGTGTGTTGGGTAGCTAACACCGCTACGTAAGCGATGAAGCACCATCCCTATTTTTTTTGGTTGCCAGAAAAAACCAGCAACATGCAGCGAGGCGGCATTCTACAGCAAGTATCGCCGCAAGTTAAGTACCGCCACTCTTTTTTATTGATATCGCTCTTATTGATATTAGTGTTGCCTGCATCGTGTTTATCGGCGCACCCGATACTAGGGCTTATGGGGTAGCGCTAAATACTCTTTAGACTGCATTTCCTGCAGACGCGACAGCGTCCGCTGAAATTCAAAGGTCAGCTTTCCATCGCTATACAGCGCTTCAACTGGCGCCTCTGCCGACATCAATAGCTTAACCCCGCGATCATAAAACTCGTCAACCATATTAATAAAGCGGCGAGCCTGATCGTCTGTTTTTGCATTCATCTGAGTGACGTTGGATACCAAAACCGTATGAAATTCTCTGGCAAGCTCAATGTAATCATTCTGGCTACGCGGCCCATCACAGAGTTCGACAAATTCAAACCATGCCACATCGTCGTGGAGTCGGCGCGTCTTTAAAACACGATGATTAATCTCAAGAGGCGCCCCCTCCTCACCCTCATGGCCAGCTATTTCTCTGAAGCTTCTGCTTAGCTCTTGCTCAGCCGCTTCATCAAGCGGCGCATGAAAAATCTCAGCCCGCTCTAAGGCACGCAATCGGTAATCAACACCAGAATCGACGTTGACGACCTCGCAGTGACGATTCACTAGCTCAATGGCGGGAACAAACCGTGCGCGCTGCAACCCATCTTTGTAAAGGTCATTTGGCACTATATTTGATGTCGCCACCAACACCACGCCACGCTCAAACAGCGCTTCAAGCAAATTTGCCAAGATCATTGCATCGGTAATATCTTTGACAAAAAACTCATCAAAGCAGATGACGCGCGCCTCAGCAGCAAACTTGCCAGCAATCAGCGTCAATGGGTTCTTCTCGCCCTTATAGTGAGTCAACTCATTGTGGACACGCTGCATAAAACGATGAAAATGGGTGCGCATTTTTTCAGGGAACGGCAACGCCTCGTAGAAAGTATCGACTAGATACGTTTTCCCACGCCCCACACCTCCCCAAAAGTAGAGCCCCTTAACATCAGGCAGCACTGGCCCGCCGGCACTGACCTTTTTACCAAGCAGCCCGGCAACTTTTGCCTTTAACCCTTTGTTAGCAACGACGGCTTTAGGAGCACTAGCAGGTATGGCTAGCAGCTCATCATAAAGGCGCTGAAGATGCTTAACCGCCTGCTCTTGAGCAGGGTCGTACTGAAAATCGTCACGCTTTAAGTCTTCCTGATACCGCGCAAAAGGCGTTAATCGGCTCGCCTGCTCGCTGTCTTGACGTGCAGATAATGATGACATCAACTCGCTCCCACAGCACACATCGTGAACGGAACTGTGACGTTGTAAGAACACAGCCTGCCCAAATAAAAAAACAATATTATACGCTGCATAATAACTGAGCGCATGAGCGGATTGACCCAACCGACGGATACGCGCCTATAATGGTCACGCTTTGTTAAGCTGTTTGTTAAACTATTTGCCAAACCCCGCCATGCGCCTGGTGGCGTGCATCATCTCTAGGGAGAATACTGTGGAAGCAAGCTCGCCATTCACTTTTACGATTATCGGTCTCGTTATTGGATTTGTTATCGGCTTGGCGTGTTATCGCCTGTTCAGCAAAAGCCAACGTGACCACGCTACATTAAAGCAGGCTTTGCTTGAGCGTGAACATCAAATAGCCGAGCTTAAGAAAGGCATGGGAAGCCATCTCACTGGCATCCAGCAGCACATCATTAATATTCGCCAGGAAACTGATCGGCTAGAACAGCAAATAGACAGCGAAGCTGCTGAATGGAAACTGGAAACGGCCATAACACCTTCCACAAACAAACTCACGCCTAGCACAGAGGATGAAGGTGATGTTAACACTCCGCGTGATTATGCAGATGGCAAAAGCGGTACGTTATCCGAGGACTTTGGCCTAAAAGGCAGCTTGAAAGAACATGACGAGCCCGCCCCGCAACCCCCTCGTTATTAATAACTAACAAGGTCAAAGCATCCGCATAGCAAACCGCTGCGGATGCCTTGCACAAGTTAGCGCTAGGCGGGATTATCGATATCGACAAATCGATGCTCTACATCATACTCACTCGCCAACCACTCACCCAGCGCCTGAACACCAAAACGCTCAGTAGCATGGTGACCAGCAGCAATGTAATGAATACCCATCTCTCTAGCTAGGTGCGTCGTGCGCTCTGATATTTCCCCAGACACGAAAACTTGCGCGCCTGCATCGTAAGCCGCCGTAATCATGTCTTGAGCGCCTCCGGTGCACCATGCGACCCGTTCCACAGAGCCAACTAAAGGCGATTCAACCACTAAAGGCTCTCGATGGAGCACTGCAGCCAATTGACTGCCCAGCTCTGCAACGCTTAGCGGCTCAGCCAATCGGCCGGACCATAACAGTCCTTCGCCAAGCTCACCATCAATGCATCCCTCGACCTTCCACCCCAGACGCTTGGCCAGCTCGGCATTATTGCCAAACGCGGCATGCGCATCTAATGGCAAGTGATAAGCCAGCAAGCTCATCTCGTTATCCAGCAGCATTTTAATTCGCTTCTGCTTCATGCCAGTAATGGCCACCGGTTCGTTTTTCCAGAAATAGCCATGGTGTACTAACACCATGTCCGCTCGCCAAGCGACCGCCTCCTCCAATAACGCCTGACATGCCGTCACCCCTGACATCACCCGCGTTACAGTGTCACGCCCCTCCACCTGAAGGCCGTTAACGGTAAAATCTTTAAATTGCGATGAGCGCAATTGATGGTCGCATGCAGCAACTAGTTGGTCACGATGGATCACACTGACTCCTTAACCGATTAACAAGCTATCGTGAGGAACATCTCAATAAAGTGTTACGATGGAACTATTGTAAATCTCGCTTCGCGTTATCGCGAACCTCGCGACCATTTAGACTATCACCCGCTGAGGAAATTTCGCATGCACCGCTCTGTGCTGCCCTATATATGGCCAATTATCACCGGGCTATTGCTCGCCGCCTTGGTGCTACTTGCTTTCCCAGAGTATTTGCCCAATCCGTTTCGGCAAACGCCACCCGCAACGGTCGAACCCCCTACTTCGCTGGTGCCTACTAGCGGAGAGTCGGCAGCCAATCGACCCGCCCCAGAGATTCGCCAAGCAGAACCGCTCAACCGCAACCAAGGGCCTGCAAGCTACTCCAACGCTGTTAACCAAGCGGCGCCAGCCGTGGTTAATATCTATTCATCACGCATTGTTGAACGCGATCAGCATCCACTGATGTCCGATCCTTTTTTCCAGCAGTTCTTCAGCGGCGACGATGCAACCACTCAGCAGCGAATGCTGTCGAGCCTGGGCTCTGGCGTTATCGTCAGCCATGACGGCTACGTGCTAACCAATCATCATGTCATTAATGGCGCCGATCAAATACAGGTAGCACTTCGCGATGGCCGGGAAACACTTGCTGAGGTAATTGGCACTGACCCAGAAAGCGACCTTGCCGTTTTACGCATTACCCTTGATGACTTGCCAGTAATTGAGCTTGCCGATTCAGAACAGGTAGCCGTAGGCGATGTAGCACTTGCTATTGGCAATCCTTTCGGCGTGGGGCAAACCGTTACCATGGGCATTATCAGCGCGACGGGGCGCAGCCACTTAGGTTTAAATGCCTACGAGGACTTCATTCAAACAGACGCAGCGATAAATCCAGGCAATTCCGGGGGCGCATTAGTCAACCCTGACGGCGCTTTAGTGGGCATTAATACGGCTATTTTCTCACGGTCAGGGGGATCACAAGGGATTGGCTTCGCAATTCCAGCCAACCTTGCCCACAGCATCTTGAATGAACTGGTTACCCGCGGTCGCGTCATACGCGGCTGGCTAGGCATAGAAGCACAAGCACTCTCCCGCGAGCTGGCCGCATCGTTTGGGTTAAGAACTCCTCAAGGCGTGATCGTCGCTGGCGTTGTGAAAGACGGGCCTGCCGCTAAAGCAGGCTTACAGCCCGGCGATGTTTTGCTGTCTATTGACGGTCAAGTGATTTTGGATGCTCGGGTAACAATGAGCGCGATTGCTTCCATTCCACCCGGCACAAAACTACCGCTGACGATCGTACGAAGCGGTGAACGTATGGACATGACACTGGAAGTAGGTGAACGGCCGGTACCCATTAATGCTACGTCAGGAGAGCATCAGAGCGACTCGTAAGTCGCTCTGATGGTTATCGACGCTTGTTCAGGCAGCGTTTTTTTTCAGACGGGCTTTTTCAGACAATACTCAATCGTTAATACGATACTCCGCCGAACGAGCATGGGCCGTCAGCGATTCGCCCCGGGCAAGTACAGAGGCTATTTTACCAAGCTCAGACGCACCGTCAGGCGAGCAGTGAATAATGGAGGAGCGTTTCTGGAAATCATACACCCCCAGTGGCGATGAAAAACGGGCGGTTCCAGACGTGGGCAGCACATGGTTCGGCCCTGCACAATAGTCACCCAGAGCTTCCGACGTATGCCGCCCCATGAAGATAGCCCCAGCGTGACGCACGTCATCAAGCCAGTCGCCAGGCGCCTCGACTGAAAGCTCAAGGTGCTCCGGCGCAATACGGTTGATCAATTCAATGGCTTCGGCCTGATCTTGACATAGGATTAATGCCCCACGGCGCTGCAGCGAAGCACGGGCAATATCTTCCCGCTCAAGTGTCGGCAACAATCGCTCTACTGAAGCTTCAACGGCATCCAGATGATCAGCATACCAACTAACAAAAATTGCCTGGGCATCCTCATCGTGCTCAGCCTGAGAGAATAAGTCCATTGCCAACCAATCCGGGTCTGTCTGACCGTCAGACACCACCATGATTTCAGAGGGACCGGCAATCATATCAATACCAACTTGACCAAATACCGCGCGCTTAGCAGTCGCCACGTAGATATTTCCAGGCCCTACAATTTTATCTACTCGCGGAACGCTTTCAGTTCCATAAGCAAGCGCCGCGACCGCCTGTGCGCCACCAATCGTGAACACATAATCGACGCCTGCCAGATGCGCAGCTGCCAGCACGAGATCATTCAGCACACCGTCCGGAGTCGGCACAACCATCACAATCTCGCGCACACCAGCCACATGGGCAGGGATAGCATTCATCAATACCGATGAAGGATAAGCGGCTTTCCCGCCTGGCACATAAATACCTGCGCGATCCAGCGGGGTGACCTTTTGGCCCAGCACCGTTCCATCAGCCTCTTCGTATTGCCACGAGCTTGGCTTCTGGCGCTCATGATAACGCCTAATACGCTCAGCGGCGGCTGACAGCGCATTGCGCTGCTCAGCAGACAGACCGTCAAAGGCCTTTTTCAGTTGCTCAGGAGATAGGCGTAGCTGCTCCATACTTTCGACTGACAGGCGGTCAAAGCGATTTGTTGCCTCAACCACCGCACTATCACCTCGCCGTTTAACATCTGCCAATATCTCTTCAACACGAGCCTGTACTGCCTTATCAGACACCCCTTCCCAATCCAGCAGCGCGTCTAAATGCTGATGGAATGCCCCATCAACAGTCGAGAGACGGGCAATGGTGGCTGTGGACTTATCGCTCATGGTAAACCTCGTGTCATTCAATAGGCTGAGTCTGGCGCTTTTTAACCGCACTTTCTAGGCGGGCTAACAATGGTTTAATACGATCATGCTTCATGGTCATGGCGGCTTTATTAACCACTAGGCGGGTGCTGATATGGGCAATGAGCTCACGAGGCTCCATACCATTGGCGCGTAGCGTATTGCCGGTATCCACGATATCAACAATTTCGTCGGCCAAATTCATCAGCGGAGCAAGCTCCATCGCCCCATAGAGCTTGATCACTTCGGCTTGAATACCCTGCTCCGCATAGTAACGCCTCGCTACGTTAACAAACTTAGTAGCTACACGACGACGCGCTTCAGCTGGCAACTGTCCCGTCACACCAGCAGTCATCAGCTTGCAGCGAGCGATATCCAAGTCTAGGGGCTCGTATAGCCCTTCAGCCCCATGTTCAAGCAGAACATCTTTACCTGCAATGCCGACATCTGCGGCACCCAGCTGCACATAGGTCGGCACATCGGTTGCCCGTATAATCACCAACTTTACGTCTGGCAAATTAGTATCAAACAACAGCTTACGGCTTTTACCCAAATCTTCTGCCGGGGTAATCCCCGCATCCGCCAACAACGGCAGCGTTTCGTCCAGAATACGCCCTTTTGAAAGGGCCAAAATCAGTTGCTTACTCATTATTCAGGCCAATGGTTAATAACATGGCTTAGCCAGGAATACGGCGAATGCGCGCACCCAGCAGCTGTAATTTTTCCTCAATGCACTCATAACCACGATCGATATGATAAATACGATCTACAAGCGTTTCGCCTTCAGCCATCATTGCCGCGATCACCAATGATGCTGACGCACGAAGGTCGGTAGCCATTACCGGCGCACCTGAAAGCTTCTCTACGCCATCAATCAGTGCCGTATTACCTTCAAGGGCAATATTCGCCCCCATCCGGTTTAGCTCTTGCACGTGCATAAAGCGGTTTTCAAAGATGGTTTCCACTACCCGGGAATGCCCCTCGGCGACAGCATTCATCGCCACAAACTGGGCCTGCATATCGGTAGGGAATGCAGGATAGGGCGCAGTGCGAATATTAACCGCTTTTGGGCGCTTACCGTGCATATCCAACGCGATCCAATCATCGCCACTGGTAATCTCAGCACCGGCTTCTTCAAGCTTCGCAAGCACCGCTTCTAAAATATCAGCACGGGTGCGCTTCACTTTCACGCGACCACCTGTCATGGCAGCAGCCACCAGGAAAGTACCCGTTTCAATACGATCTGGCATGACATCGTGCTCGCAGCCGTGCAGCGTCGCAACGCCCTCAACCACGATTGTGTCAGTACCATGCCCACGAATATTGGCCCCCATCTTGATCAAACACTCGGCGAGATCGACAATTTCCGGCTCGCGCGCAGCATTTTCAAGAATAGTGGTGCCCTCTGCGAGCGTTGCCGCCATCAGCAGATTTTCAGTACCCGTTACCGTCACTGTATCAAAGAAGATAGTCGCCCCTTTCAAGCGTCCATCAACTCGGGCACGAATATAACCCGCCTCAACACGGATCTCTGCGCCCATCGCCTCAAGACCACGGATATGCAAGTCCACCGGACGTGAACCAATTGCGCATCCCCCTGGTAGAGAAACATCTGCCTTACCGAAATGTGCTAACAACGGGCCTAACACCAGAATGGAGGCGCGCATCTTCTTAACGAGTTCGTAGGGAGCATGACACTGCGTTACCTGAGAGCCGTCAAGCTGGATACTGAGTTTCTCTCCCATCACCGGCTCAACGCCCATCCGCCCTAGCAGCTCCAGCGTCGTAGTGATGTCCTGCAAATGAGGCAAATTACCAATAATGACCGGGCCATCCGCCAAAAGGCTGGCACACAAAATTGGCAACGCCGCATTCTTGGCGCCACTCACCCACACTTCGCCATCTACCGACCCATTGCCGGTAATGATTAATTTATCCATAGATAAGCCGCTACTATGCGTTTTCCGGTGCAGTTTGCCACTGCGCCGGAGTAAACGTTTTGATACTAATGGCGTGCAGAGCGCCGGATGCAATTTCGTCATTTAGCGCCGCATAGACCAGTTGCTGACGCTTTACAGGAGAAAGACCTTCAAAAGCTTCGCCAACCGCGATCACCTGAAAATTGCAGCCTTCACCCTGGATATGAAAATCACATCCATCGATGCGGGACTCAAGCAGTGCTTTTACCTCGTTGGGTTGCATAAGACAGGAAACTCCTTTGGGTCATTGAACTAGGTGGTTGAAATAGGGGGTCGTCGAATTAGAGAGGAACAGGGGGAACATGATAAAGAAAAGCGGCACGCTTGGCGATGCCAGACGAGCACTCACGCTTCAGCGTTGGGCGAACCTATTAGCGCATCGAGCTCAGCGAGCGACGTTAAACGCTCAAGCGGAGCAGATAATGCAATCGACGTAACGACAATGCCTAGCGAGTGACACGCACGCAGCCATTCAAACAGAACGCTAATCGCCGCGCTACTTGCCTTTGAAACGCCTGAGAAATCGAGGACAACATCCGTTAATCGAGCGCTTTCAAGCCATTTAACGCCTGCAGCGGCCACATCGGCCGCTGCATTGACATTGAGATCACCCTGAACCGCCAGCGCGCAAGACTGCGCAATCAGCGAAACATGGGAGGTAGATAACAGCGTCGTCACGCGCTACCCCCTTGTTCAAGCTCGTCGACACCAATTTCGGGTGACCAGCTACGAATGACGGCATCGTAGTCTCGGTTATGTTCGCGCATCGACTGATCAAACTGATTACGGAAGGTCAGCCCTAAATTGATGCCATTAACAATCACATTGACCACTTTCCACTCACCATCTGAAAGTCGCAGACTGTAGCTAACGGGGTAAACCTGACCATTAGTGGCAACAACTTCCATATCAACACTGGCTTGATCTTCATAGCGCTGACCGCGCTGGTCGGTCAACACTCTCAACTCATCATAATCAAAGGTCACGAGACCACGCGTGTATGTGTCGATCAGAGTTTGACGAAAAACATCGGCGAACCGACTACGCTGCTCTGGCGTTGCATTGCGAAAGTAGCTTCCCATCACGCTAGCGCCAATATAACGAAAATCCGCCACACCATTCAGACTATCGTTGACTAACGCTTTAAGCTCATCAAGATTATTGGCGTAATAATCTTCTCTACCGTTAATCTGCTCCATGAAGTCATTGACATTGTCACGAACCAACGCTTCTGGAGATTTCGACTGAGCCTGGGCAGCAAAAGGCAGCAGAACAACCGCCAGCATCAACAAAAAGAGCCAACGACGGGCCAACATTACGCTATTATCTTTCATTAAAGTCACCTCATGACAACTGACAGCACCCACGCTGCTTAGTTAGTAACCATATTGGATACAAATTGCTGGATAAGTTCTTCGAGCACCAAGGCAGACTGGGTATCTCGAATAACATCCCCCTCTTCAAGCACTTCAGGAGCACCACCAACACTCAGGCCAATATACTGCTCACCGAGCAGCCCAGCCGTCAAAATAGCCGCGGTAGTATCTTGCGAAAGCTGACCTTCAAGGTCGCTATCGAGGCTCAACACCACTCGTGCATCATACCACTCGGTATCAAGCTCAATGGCCTCTACCCGCCCCACAGTAACACCGGCCATGGTGACTCGCGCACGTGGTTTCAGGCTGCCAATATTGGAAAAACTGGCCTCAAGACGAAACGTGTCGGAAGATGTTGAAAGCGTCATGCCGCTTACGCGCAAGCCCAAAAAAACAAGCCCCAGAATGCCCGCAAGCATAAACAGACCAACGCCAAACTCCATGGTTTTACTGCGCTTCATGTTATTGCTCCACCCATTAAAGGCCGCCAAACATCACGGCGGTCAATACAAAATCCAGCCCCAAAACAGCAAGCGATGAATACACCACCGTGCGTGTTGTCGCACGTGAAATACCTTCAGAGGTAGGCACTAAGTCATACCCTTGGAACACCGCAATCCAGGTGACAACCACTGCAAATACAAGGCTTTTGATTATTCCATTACCAATATCATCAACAAACGAAACACTAGCCTGCATATTGCTCCAGTAGGAACCTTCAAAAACCCCCAGCCATTCCACACCAACCAGATACCCCCCCCAAATCCCCACCACGCTAAAACCAACGGTCAGAATAGGAAGCGCAATAAAACCTGCCCACAGCCTTGGAGCCACAACTCGGCGCAGTGGATCAACGCCAATCATTTCCATACTGGTTAACTGCTCAGTCGCCTTCATCAGACCAATTTCCGCTGTCAACGCAGAGCCCGCGCGCCCTGCAAACAACAGCGCAGCGACCACCGGCGCTAGCTCTCGAAGAAGCGAAAGAGCGACCATCTGGCCAAGCGCCTGCTCTGCCCCAAAGTCAACCAAAATGGTATACCCCTGTAGCGCAAGCACCATGCCTATAAACAGCCCTGACACCAGCACAATAGCCAGAGACAGTACACCGACAAAGTGCACTTGGCGCAGCCACAACGACCACCCTTCCCGAGAAGGCACTCCTACTGCCGACTGGGCAAGAAAGACACCTGCACGCCCTAGCGACTCTAAGGCATCGCACCCTTTTTGCCCCAGCCGAGCAACATGCGAAATAGCATGTTTAATATTTGATTGCATTTAACGCACCTTCCCTGCGGAGGCTTGGCCTAGAATATCGCGGTAAAGTGTCTCAGCGGGATAGTGAAACGGCACCGGCCCGTCTGGCTCACCATGGATAAACTGGCTTACTCGGGGATCTTGGTTCGTATCTAAGGTCCTTGGCGTGCCAGAGGCTACCACCTGCCCATCGGCAATTAGGTACAAATAATCCGCAATACTGAGGGTCTCTTTGATATCGTGCGAAACGATCACCGACGTAAGCGACAGTGCCTGATTCAGCCGTTTAATTAGCTGTACAAGCACCCCCATAGAAATGGGGTCTTGCCCGACAAACGGCTCATCATAAAGGATTAGCTCTGGGTCAAGCGCTACCGCCCGTGCCAGTGCCACACGCCTTGCCATTCCCCCTGAAAGCTCAGCAGGCGACAAGTGCCTAGCCCCGCGCAAACCCACTGCCTGTAACTTAAGAAGCACTAGATCGCGTATCATAGGATCAGGCAAGTCAGTATGTACCCGAAGCGGAAACGCTACGTTTTCAAATACATCAAGATCTGAAAACAGTGCGCCGCTCTGAAATAACATACCCATGCGCTTACGCAACGTAAACAGGGCTTTACGCGACAGGCGATGGACATCTTGACCGTCGATTAGCACTCGCCCTCGGTCAGGCGTTAATTGCCCACCAATTAGCTTTAAAAGGGTCGTCTTGCCGGTACCGCTTGGCCCCATGATAGCCGTTACCTGGCCACGCGAAATCGTCATATTGATTCCGCGAAAAATATCATGATCACCCCGCGAGAAGTACAAATCTTCAATTTCGATGAAGGGAGCATCGGTCATGGGCTGGCTGGCCTTGATGGTCGTCTTGCCGCAACAGCATTAGTATATGCTGGCTACGCATGAGTTAGTTAAAAACAAATAATTCAAAAAAACAGCTAGTTTTAAAGCACAGGCAGTTTAAAAAACAGTGTTTTCGAAATATTATCGAACATCGTAACTGAACGCTACTCACAGTAACAGATGCGCTCATTGCAACCGCGCAGAGGAGTAGGATACGCGCCTTACCTACAAACCGCGCCAAGATGTTATTCTTACCGACCTACTTTTGACCGCTTATGAAAAGAGATGCCCTCATGCGCCAGCCACTATCGACACCTAGCCCACTGCGTGAAAGTGCGCTGCGCACACTGCAAATTGAGCAGGCCGCAATCGGTGGGCTTCAGGCAAAACTTGATGAGAGCTTTGACCACGCCTGTGAACTTATCCTTGCCTGCCAGGGCCGCGTAGTGGTAACCGGCATGGGTAAGTCCGGCCACATTGCGGGCAAGCTGGCCGCAACGTTGGCAAGCACCGGCACACCTGCTTTTTTTGTACACCCAGGTGAAGCCAGTCATGGCGATCTCGGCATGATCACCCGCGCAGATGTTGTACTAGCACTCTCGAACTCTGGCGAAACCGCAGAGGTCACCGCGCTGCTTCCGCTGTTGAAACGCTTAGGAACCCCCCTTGTCAGTATGACTGGACGCCCTGGTTCCACATTAGCTAAACATGCCGATGCTCACCTTAATAGCGGCGTTGAGCGCGAAGCCTGCCCTCTCGACTTAGCGCCGACCAGCTCAACCACAGCAGCACTTGCCTTAGGTGATGCCTTAGCCGTGGCATTATTAGAAGCACGTGGCTTCACCGCGGAAGATTTTGCGCTTTCACACCCAGGTGGAAGCCTCGGCAAACGCCTACTTTTGCGTGTAAAGGATTTAATGCACAACGGATCACGCCTCCCCCAAGTAGCATTAGGCAGCCCGCTACGGGACGCACTCTTGGAAATTACTCGCCAAGGGTTGGGCTTTACCTGCGTAATCGATAGCGAAGGACGCCTTGCCGGCGTTTATACCGACGGTGACTTACGCCGAACGCTGGATCAGTTTCATGACCTACGTGACGTCCTAGTTGATGATGTTATGACACGTCCTGGAAAACGTATCGGTCCCGATGTGTTAGCGGCTGAAGCGGTACGCATCATGGAAGACAGTCGAATCACCGCACTGGCGGTCGTGGATGATCAGCAGCGCCCCATTGGCGCGCTACATATGCATGACTTACTTGCTAGCGGTGTCATTTAATCAATCTTTTCAAACATTAATAATACGGAGGCTTCATGGCCCTACCTGACGCTCTACAAGACCGGATTCGCCGCGTAAAATTGCTTGCCATTGACGTTGACGGCGTACTTACCGATGGCCGCCTCTATTTTCAAGCTGACGGTATCGAAATCAAAGCGTTTCATACCCAAGATGGCCACGGCCTCAAACTTTTGAAACGCGTCGGAATCCATGTTGCCTTAATTACTGGGCGTGATTCTCCCATGGTCAGCCAACGTGCTGCGTCGTTGGGTATTACCCATGTGTATCAAGGGTGCGAGGATAAACTCACTACGCTACGCGCGCTTTGCCAACGCCTAGACATCACGCTTGAGCAGGTTGCTTATTGTGGTGACGACCTACCAGACCTTGCTCCAATTAAACGTTCTGGCGTAGGCATCACCGTCCCTAATGCTCCTGATTATATGCATACTCACGCTGACTGGATCACCGATCGGCTTGGTGGCCACGGCGCTGTACGTGAAATCTGCGACACCTTATTGATGTCTCAAGGCCATTGGGATGCTGTTTTAGATACGTACCTACACGGCCAATCGTAATGCGCTTTTGGGTTAAAAAACGCATTTGGATAACCATCATGGTGCTTGCCTTAGGTGGCATACTGGTATGGTTGGACCCGCGCGGCCCTCAAGACCAATCAATCGACGCTGAGGCTCGTGCTCAAGAGCCCGGCCATGTATTAGAGAATGCAGAAATCACTCTGTTTGGTGACACCGGTGCCATCCAGCAGTCGCTGACGACGCCACGCTTAGTCCATACCCCTCAAACGGCGATGACAGATGTCTTCTCCCCCAGGGCGACACTATTCGATAGCGAAGAGCGTCAATGGCTAGCGACGGCGGAGACCGGCACCCTAAATACTGACACGCAGGTGCTCACGCTAGCTGGCTCAGCCCAATTACTTGCACCTGATGAAGGCTGGCAGCTGAATACAGAGTTATTACATTATGATGGCACCACCCGTCATGCTTGGAGCGATGCCGAAACCATACTTCAGCAACCGCCCCAGCGCATCGACGCTTCACGTATGGATGTATGGCTGGATGATAGCCAGATCCGCTTAACCAATAACGTGCGCGGCGTTCACCCGCCTGCCACTCGTTCTCAGTAGGAGTCGCGATGAACGCTCTTATTCGCACGGCACTCTTCGTCATTGCACTACCCATTTCAGCGGCAGCGCTACCGGTCATGGCACAAAGCCAAGCCCCCGTGGAAGTAGAGGCTGACCGTTTAGATCTCGATCAACGCGCAGGCACTGCTGTGTATTCAGGCAACGTCGATATTCGGCAGGGCAATATGCAACTGCGCGGAGATCGCGTTGAGATTCAGCGTAACGATGCTGGCGAGCTATCGCGCGCCATTGCAACCGGTGGACGAGCCTATATACGCAACCAGCTCGAAGACCAAGCTAGCCCAATGGAAGGCTGGGCAAAGCGCATTATTTATCATGTTGCCGAGCGCCGGGTAGAGCTCATTGACCAGGCGGAACTGACCCAACAAGCAGACCGCTTTGAAGGTGGACGCTTAGAGTATTTTATCGACCAAGGTGTGGTTCAGGCGCGTTCTGATGTTAGTGGTAGTGAACCACAACGTATCCGCATGACTCTTCAGCCGGAACAATAGGAGTGTCCAGTGGCGACAAATAACGCAGAGCCCGTACCTCAAACCACAGCTTCAGAATCAGCGCCGATAAAAACCCTTTATGCTCGCCACTTAGCCAAAAGCTATAAACGCCGCCGTGTCGTTAAGGATATTAACCTAGAGATATCTCAAGGCAGCGTGGTAGGGCTGCTAGGCCCCAATGGCGCTGGCAAAACGACATCGTTTTATATGATTGTCGGCTTGGTAAAGTCTGATGCGGGAAAGGTTGGCATTGACGAGCTTGATTTAACGCATGCCCCCATGCATGAACGTGCAATGGCAGGTATTGGCTACTTGCCTCAGGAAGCCTCTATTTTTCGCAAACTTTCTGTCGCCGACAACATAATGGCAATCCTGGAAACTCGTAAAGAACTCGATCGTAGCGCCCGGGAGCAGCGCCTTGAGTCGCTACTGGAAGATTTTCACATCACCCACATTCGTGACAACTTCGGTATGAGTCTTTCAGGCGGAGAGCGTAGACGTGTTGAAATTGCACGCTCCCTCGCGACAGAGCCTGCCTTTATTCTGCTTGATGAGCCATTTGCCGGCGTTGATCCGATCTCAGTGGGTGATATTAAAACGATCATTCGAGCCCTCAAAAAACGCCATATCGGCGTGTTGATCACTGATCATAACGTCAGGGAAACACTAGATATTTGCGATATTGCTTACATTGTAGGTGACGGTCATATCATCGCCAGCGGCCCCCCTCAGGAAATTCTCAACAACCAGCGGGTAAGAGACGTTTATTTGGGAGCTGATTTCCGCCTGTAAACAGCCACCTGCAAAAAAAATAGTAGTGGTGGCATACTTATTGCACTTGCACCAAGCCATAACTCGCACTAGGGTGGAGCTTTCTGATTAACGAGTGGTTCTCAGATGGTCATGAAAGCTTCTCTTCAATTGCGTATCGGTACACAGCTGACCATGACACCTCAGCTGCAGCAGGCTATCGCCCTGTTACAGCTATCAACGCTGGACCTCCGTCAAGAAATTCAGCAAGCACTTGATGCCAATCCAATGCTTGAGCAGGAAGATGAGTTCGGCGAACAGGCCGTTAGTGAACCCCAGGAAGCTGAATGGTCCGAAAGCATTCCTAATGAACTCTCTACTGACAGTGACTGGTCAGACACTTATCAGGACCTAGGCAGCCATGGCACCAGCAGCGAGGGGCCTGACTTTGAGCGTCAAGCCGCGGGGCAAAGTTTGCATGGCCACTTACTTTGGCAACTCGCCATGACAGATTTTTCACCACGCGACCATGCCATTGCTGAAAGCCTCATCGATGCACTGGATGCCAACGGCTACCTAACCCAGCCTCTCAATGACATTCGCGAAGGATTGAAAGCCCAAGGGCATGAAGGCCTTAGCCAGCGTGAAGTTGAAACAACCTTACTGCGCCTTCAACAGTTTGAGCCCACCGGTGTCTTTGCTCGCGACCTGCGGGAGTGCTTAATGCTGCAGCTCGCTTCCCTACCCGAAGATACACCGCTGCTGATGCCTGCCAAGCGGCTAGTGCGTCAATTTCTTGAAGCGCTCGGTAAAGATGATGTGCGTTTGCTAAAGCGGCGGTTAAGCCTGGATGATGAGCAGCTTGATGACGTCATCCGCTTGATCCGCAGCCTTGATCCTCGCCCAGGAAGTGCCTTTGGCGACACTGATGACAGCTATGTAACGCCAGATTTAGTCGTGCGCCATGACTACGAAGGATGGCACCTGGAGCTAAATCCTGAGGCATTGCCGCGCTTGCGCATTCAACCTGACTACGCAAGCCTCATCAAACGGGCTGACAAGAGCCAAGATAACCAATTTTTAAAAGAGCATCTCCAGGAAGCTCGCTGGCTCATCAAGAGCCTTTCAAGTCGAAATGATACGCTACTGCGGGTGGGCCGAGAAATCATAGCTCGCCAGATAGGCTTTCTGGAACACGGCGAAGAAGCCATGAAACCGCTGATCTTAGCCGATATCGCAGACGCCGTTGAAATGCATGAATCTACTATTTCCAGGGTCACCACCCAGAAATATATCCATACCCCGCGCGGTGTGTTCGAACTCAAATACTTCTTTTCCAGCCAAGTAAGTGGTCAGGACGGCGGCGACAGTCACTCCAGCACCGCCATCCGGGCTCGAATCAAAAAACTGGTGCAAGATGAACCGCCCGGCAAACCGCTCTCAGACAGCCGCCTCGTGGCGCTATTGGAAGAGGGTGGCATTAATGTAGCAAGGCGAACGGTGGCCAAATATCGCGAGTCAATGGGCATTCCTTCTTCAAGCGAGCGCCGCCGTTTACGCTAATAAAACAGTGCTAACGAGACAAAGTCTGTCTAGGGGCTTTGCAATAGCGCAAAAAGGGTTACAATCGAAGAACAGTCCGATGGATAAGGAGCACGTCAATGCAAGTAAATATCACTGGTCATCACGTAGATCTGACTGACGCCTTGCGTGACTATGTAAATGAGAAGCTGGAACGCGTTGAGCGCCATTATGACAACATCACCACCGTACAAGTAACCTTATCTGTTGAAAAGGAGCGTCAGCAAGCTGCCTGCACTCTGCATGCTGCAGGAGCCGATCTACATGCAGAAGCATTAGACAATGATATGTATGCTGCGATTGATGCACTAGCGGACAAAATTGACCGTCAACTCGTTAAACACAAGGAAAAAGCACAAGCTCGCGCCCAAGGCGCTGGCGTGCGTTAACTCAATGACGTTGGAAACCATACTTCCCCCGGAGCGCGTGCTGTATGACGTCCCCGGGGGCAGCAAAAAAAGGGTGCTGGAATTTTTCAGCACCTTTATTGCGCAAAACACGCCAAGCCTAGATAGCCAAGAAGTCTTCAGCCGCCTGATTGGTCGTGAGCGTTTGGGTAGCACTGGAATAGGCAACGGCGTTGCCATTCCTCACGCCCGTAGCCCTCACTGCAGCTCGCCTATCGCTGGTTTTTTAAAGTTAGCTGAGCCTGTAGATTTCGATGCTATTGATGGCGACCCCGTCGACCTTGTTTTCGTACTTTTAGTACCCGAAGAGGCGGACGACACGCACTTAGCCTTATTAGGGCAAGTGGCGTCCATCATGAACAGCGTTGACACACGTCAGCAGCTTCGTAGAGCGGCTAGCCAACGTGAGCTATTGGACCTTATAACAGCAAAAATTCGTGAACAGCCTGTTAGCTAAATGGTCCACCGCTAGACACTGCCTACTTGTCCAACGTTTACCTCCACTTTTATTGGCATGCCAAGAGAAACTCTATGCAATTGGTGATCATTAGCGGCCGTTCAGGGTCCGGTAAATCTATCGCCTTACAAGCGTTAGAAGATCTTGGCTACTGCGCCATCGATAACCTGCCCGCCATGCTACTCAGCTCCCTGGTGGATGAGCTTCGTGAGCAAGGGGCACGCCCCCAACTAGCGGTAAGTATCGATGCGCGCAATTTACCTGCTGCATTAAAGCAACTGCCAAAAATGCTTGAATCTTTGCGTCAGAAAAGCATCCACTTCCAGGTTATCTATCTAACCACCGATGCCCGGATTCTTCTTGAGCGATACTCAGCCACGCGTCGTCGCCACCCTCTGACGCGTGATAGTGACATGACGCTTGAAGAGGCCATCAATAAAGAAGAAGAAACTCTGCTCGACATCCGTGACCTTGCTGACCTGATGATCGACACATCGCGCCTGTCGGTTCATGACCTGCGCCGCCGGATAACGGATCAGGTTGCCCAGCAGCGTGAAGATAGATTAACGCTGACACTAGAGTCATTTGGCTATAAACGGGGCGTCCCACTTGACGCAGATCTCGTCTTTGACGTGCGCTGTCTACCCAACCCGTACTGGGACCCTACACTACGCCAATATACTGGGCGTGACGCCAATATCATCAACTTTCTGAAGGGATATCCCGTCGTAGAAGAAATGCGCAATGATATCCAGACATGGCTGGAAAAGTGGCTACCCGCTTACCAAAATAGCCAGCGCAGTTATATGACCATTGCGATTGGCTGTACCGGCGGGCAGCACCGTTCTGTCTATATGGTGGAACAACTGGCGCAAATGCTGGTGAAACAAGCGGGAGAGGTTCAACTCCGTCATCGTGAGCTAGGCCTGCAGTACACCCTCAGTGAACAGCAGCCCTCCACATCCGCGCCTTCAACAAACGCGCAATAAGCAACGCCTTTTCTTCACGACCCCACTCGGCTAAAAGGAACCAGAGTGCCAGAAAGAACCTTAACACTCACTAATCAGCGCGGCCTTCATGCTCGTGCAGCGACAAAACTCGTCAAGTGTGGCCAACAGTTTTCGGCCAACATTCACGTTTACAAACAACAACAAATGGCAGACGCGGCCAACATTATGTCGTTATTGATGCTGGCCGCCCCTTGCGGCACTGAACTTAGAATTCATGCGGAAGGCGATGACGCCGAACAAGCACTAGAGGCGATTGAAGCGCTGTTCGACGCACGTTTTGACGAAGACCACTAACATCAGCGAAGACCAATAACATCAGCAAAACAGCGTCAGCCAACGTGTTAACTGAGCTGTTACCTCAGTTGTTAGTTACCAGCGACGGTCATTGCATCAATTAGCCAGCTACCCGTGTGAATACTGCCACGGGTATCGATGTCATCACCGACGGCGACCAAGCCAGCAAACATGCTATTCAAATTACTGGCAATAGTGAATTCTTCGATAGGGTGCTGTATTTCGCCATTTTCTACCCAGAAGCCTGCAGCGCCTCGCGAATAGTCGCCAGTCACGCCGTTAACCCCCTGCCCCATTAGCTCAGTCACCCAAATGCCACGCCCCATCTGCTTCAGCAAATCATCTCGGGGCGTCAGCGGCGCTAACAAACGTAAATTGCGCGCACCGCCTGCATTACCTGTCGATTGCATACCTAAGCGCCGCGCACTGTAAGCAGACAGCATGTAGCTGGCAACGCTACCCTGCTCAATAAAGCGATTGTTGCGAGTCTGAACGCCCTCAGCATCAAATGGCGAGCTAGCCGTCGCTCCGACCTCCATAGGCCGTTCTTCCAAGCCAAACCAGCTCGGGAATAGCGAGCTACCTAAACGATCACATAAGAAAGAGGATTCGCGATAAAGCGCCCCGCCGGCCAACGCACCCATTAAGTGACCTACCAGGCCGCTGGAAAGCGACGGGTCAAACAGCACCGGGAAGGTGCCTGTCGGCGGCCGTTGGGCACCTAAACGACGTAGCGTGCGTGATGCCGCTTCGCGACCAACCTCCGCAGGATCTCGAAGCATGGTAGGATTACGAGCCGAGGTATAATCGTAATCGCGTTGCATGCCCTTCTCATCCTGTGCAATCAGCATGCAGGAAAGTGAATGACTACTGCCTTTCTGGGTGCCGAGGAAACCGTGGCTGTTAGCGTAAACTCGCACTCCCTCACCACTGGATAGCGAAGCACCTTCCGACTGATGAATCCCCGCTACATCACGCCCAGCTTGCTCACATGCCAGCGCCAATTCGATTGCTTCGTCAGTCGTCAACGCCCAGGGATAATGCACTTTAAGGTCAGGTAGGTCAGTTGCCATTAGCGACGCATCTGCTAACCCTGCGGCAGGGTCCTCACCCGTATAACGAGCAATTGCCAGGGCCTTCTCTACCGTGGCTTTAATTGACGCGCTGCTGGCATCGGTAGACGAGGCGCTGCCCTTGCGCTGCCCAACATATAGCGTAATGGCAATTCCTTGATCACGTGAAAGCTCAACAGTTTCTACTTCACCAAGACGCACGCTTATCCCAAGACCTTGATCTACACTAGCGCCTACTTCAGCAGCATCTGCGCCTAATTTTTTTGCCAGCGCAAGCGCCTCTTCAGCACGCTGGGTTAACAGCACCTGCTGGGCCGCTGCATCAAATGCTTGTGCCATTTTGGCCTCCTTTTCGCCTGAATCGCATTGGCGGATCAATGTTGTGGTCGCAGCCTGATATAATGCTGCAAACGAAACTAATTAGTGAGTTCTAGTATGCCTAAGCAACGCCCCGAGCCCTTCGATATTGATGAACAAGAAGAGCGCCCCAGTAAATCTCAGCTCAAGCGGGAAATGCATGCCCTTCAGGCGCTTGGCGAAACGCTTATCGCGATGAAACCTGCCGAGCGCGCAAAATTTCCGCTCTCTGACGACATGTTACGCGCCATAGAAGAAACCTCGCGCATCCGCTCCCATGAAGGCCGCCGTCGCCATATGCAATATGTGGGCAAGCTTATTCGCAAAGAAGACCTTACTGCCATACAGGGTGTCTTCGACGCTATCGAGCAGGAAAAAGAGCAGCGCGATCATGCCTTTCACCGGCTAGAAAAATGGCGCGATCGGTTAGTCGAAGAAGGTGACAGCGCTGTCGATCTATTTATGGCGGAATACCCTAACGCTGATCGTCAGGCAATACGACAACTAGTACGCAATGCGCGCAAAGAGCGTGAGCAAAGTAAACCGCCGACCAGCTCGCGCAAGCTGTTCAAACACTTACGCGATACGCTGGCACTCTAACTCCTGCATGTCTCAATGACTGGGCCATAAAGGCTAGTTCATAAGGACCAAGTCATTAAGACCAAGTCATCAAGACCCAGTGATGGCAATCAAGTCACGAAGACTGAGTACCACCGACTGTCAGCTCATCCAGCTTAAGGGTGGGCTGACCGACGCCTACCGGCACTCCCTGCCCCTCTTTGCCGCAGACACCTATTCCTGTATCCATTTCCATATCATGGCCAATCATTGAAACACGCCCCATTGCCTCAGGACCGTTGCCAATCAAGGTAGCTCCTTTAACAGGCGCAGTAATTTTGCCATCCTCAATGAGGTAGGCTTCGCTAGCGGAAAATACGAACTTGCCTGATGTAATATCGACCTGACCACCACCAAAACTGACCGCATAAATACCGCGCTTAACACTTTTGATAATGTCGGCGGGCTCATCCTGGCCTGCCAGCATGACAGTATTAGTCATACGTGGCATCGGCAAATGGGCAAAAGATTCACGCCGCGCATTACCCGTTGGTGCCATATTCATTAACCGTGCATTAAGCTTGTCTTGCATATAGCCAGTTAAAATACCGTCTTCAATCAGCGGCGTGTATTGCCCTGGCGTGCCTTCATCGTCCACGCTTAACGAACCACGGCAGTCAGCAACGGTAGCATCGTCGACAACCGTCACACCTTTCGCGGCAACACGTTTCCCCATCTGCCCTGCAAACGCTGAACTGCCCTTACGATTAAAATCGCCTTCAAGCCCGTGGCCCACCGCTTCATGAAGCAAAATACCTGGCCAGCCAGCACCGAGAACAACAGGCATTTGACCAGCAGGTGCATCGACTGCTTCGAGGTTAACCAAGGCTTGGCGAACAGCCTCTTTCGCATAGCGTTCCGCTACTTTTTCATCTCGCAGCCTGGACATGGAGTAACGACCGCCGCCCCCAGCACCACCTCGCTCTCGCCGACCGTTTTTAGCCGCGATAACACTCACATTAAAACGGACTAATGGGCGGATATCTGCCGCCAAGGTGCCATCACTGGCACGGACTAATACCACTTCATAAGTGCCTGACAATGAGGCACTCACTTGGCTAATACAGGGGTCAGCCGCGCGCGCAATGCGGTCTGCTTCTTTTAACATCGCCACTTTTTCGTCAGCGGTAAGCCCCGCCAGCGGGTCAAGCCCTGCATAACGACCGGCAGCACTGACTGCCACTACCGGCTGCCCAGGTAGCTGCTTACCACTTCGTACAATGCCCGCTGCTGTACGGCCAGTATCCATTAGCGCATCTGCGGTAATTTGATTGGAGTAGGCAAAGCCTGTCTTTTCACCTGCTAAGGAGCGCACACCAACACCACCATCAATGTTATAGCTGGCTTCTTTTACTTCACCATCTTCCAGCACCCACCCCTCTTGCCAAGTACGCTGGAAGTAGAGATCGGCATAATCAATACCAGCCCCCATGGCATAAGACAGCCCTGTATCTAAGGCATCCAAATCCAGGCCACTCGGTGTCAACAAAATGGAAACAGCGGTATTTACATCGCTCTTATGTGCGGTCATTAAGGGCCTTCTAGAGTGATCTGCGGCGACGTCCACGGACCTCGCACGCGATAGTGAATAGTGGTTGCTTGATCTAACGCGCTACCAAACAGCTGGTCCGCTACAAAAAGAGCGCCACCTACAATCGGAGCACCTACGGCTATGGCTGCGATAGGCAAGCTCTGGCTAATAGGTAGTGTGACGCCTAGTCGCTGATCAAGTTCACGTTGTATAAGATTGACGCTTCCCGTCAGGGTTAGCGTGGTAGATGGCGCTTCAATGGAAAGTGGACCGCGCAGCAGTAATTGACCCGCGGCGACATCTGCCGTGCCATGCACCCGATCAAACGCAGTTCCTTGTCCCGTCACGTCCGAAAAATCGAAACGCAAGCGACGCAGTATATTGTCAAAATTAAGCAGACCAACCAAGCGAGCCGGTGTAGATTCCAGCGTCACAAAGCGCCCATCACGTACATCGGTTCGAATATCGCCTTCCGCCCGACTTAATTCAAGTTGCCAGGGAGCGCCTGGCCACGTCAGCGCTGCGCCGACATCCGTGGAACGGCTACGCATGGCAACTGGTTGGCCTAGACGCTCTAACGCAGTGCCTACATCACCACCCTGTATCGAAACATCAGCGCGGGTATGGCTATTGTTAGCGTCGCCTTCCCATACCAGTTCTCCGCGGGCAGAGAGCTGCCCTAATGTCAGTCCGACCGGGGAAAGAGTAAAACGTTGCCCCTGGCTTTGCCAATAAGCGGTTAACGGTCCGAAACGCCCTTCACCAACGCCAATATCGGCTAGTCTGAGCCTGCCATCCGGCAGTTGGTTAAGCCATTCTGGTATAGCAATTGGTGTGGTGTGCTGAGTTTCAACAGCATCCATCCAAGAGCCAGGGGTCGGCGCACTGCTGTCATGCGCTGCAGCAGGCATATCAAATAGTCGGTCTACTGCCAGCGACGAGATAGCGATATCAAGCGGCAGCGCGCTACCGGGCTGATAAGTCACTCGACCTGACACAAGGTCACCGCTTAGCTGCATAGCCAAGCGCTTTCCTTCAATACTGCCTGTCGCTTCTAAGCGACCAAAACACGCATCACGGAAATGCACGCAAGGCGTACTCAGCATTACTGATATTGGCGTATCCTCACTATCGCCATTCGGCGAAGACGACGCCTGCATCAACGGTGACAACGACTCCTGCCAGTCATCGAGAGGCAACTCATCAACCTGCGCGACAACGCTCCAACCTGGCTGTGTTGGCCAGCCACTCGGTGCGGCAGCACTGCCCAAAGCAATTACCCCTGCCAGCTCATCATGATCAAGCTGTACGCGAGCATTAACGATATCGGCTAACTGTGTTGTTAAGCGACCACTGTCGAAGTCAGCGCTTAACCGCCATGGCCATGGCTGTTCAGCGGACTTACTAAATGGCGGCGGCAACCTGCTTGTAATGCCAAGCAAGCGGCTTTCAAGGACGATCGACGGTGATGGCTGTAGGTTGACCTGCCCACGCCACTGAGCACGCCCTTCAAACAGCTGGCGAGCTTGTTCAGCGGGAATATTGGCCAGTTGAAATAAGGTGGCGACATCAATATTCCCACCCAAGGCAATACCGTCGTCCGGAACATTGATATCCGCTTCTATGGAATTACCTGACCACAGACCCGAGACATGCCCGAGCAAAGCGCTTTTTTCACCGTGCTGCTGCCACGTCATCTCCCCCTGAAGATTTTCTAGCGGAATCTCGACAGGCTGAAAAGCAAGCGTTGTGATATTTGGTCGAGCATTAATCTCCAGCGCCAATGAGTCCGGTGCGCTCAGTGGTAACGATAAAGCGATGTCACCCTCAACTCGGCCCTCTGCACGAACATCGTTAAGCAGAGGCAGATCAATCTCAGGCATTGCCTGGAGAAACGCCAGCAGAGAATCACTATCACTGCTGACACTTCCCGACAAATTAAGCGTCTCATCAGCCATCTTTAGCACCCCATCAGAGACGTCAATGCCCTGGCTTTCAGCATGCTGAATAACCGCCTCCAGCACTTGATCCTTCCAAACCAACCTGCCCTCGATCTCCTCAAGCATGGGCCACTCAGGCGCGATGGGTAATCGCCCTTGTGTCACAGAGAGGGCCAACGTAGAGGAAATTTGGTCTGCAAACTGACTTTCTGAACCAGCCTCTTCCCCAGTAAAGGGAAAGCTAAGCTTGAGCGAGCCATGGGGAACAACACCGCCTATATCGGTTAATAGCCACTCACGAAGTTCAGGCTCAAGAGCTTTAATGGGCAGCCACTGAGAGAGCGGGTAATTAAGCGCATCAACATTTGCAAACGCAATATCAAGCCCAAACTGGCCGCCCTGTTCACCCGCAATCAGACCAAAACCCCCACTCACCTCGGCACCATCCCAATCTAGGCGTAGATCCCTACCACTGATCATCGTGCTCGGGCCGTCATACACCCACTCCACCACGCCCTCGGCATGGCTCAACAGCATGGGTGATTCAAACAATTCAGGAAAATTAAGTGAGCTGCTTCCAGCACTGTTAAACGTTACCCTACCGCGAAAGTCTCTTGCCTGTACCCAAGCATCTAACGGGCCACCTCCTGGCGCTTGCTCCCAAGGCAGCACCGCCACATTGGTTAACGCCGCATCAACCCCCCAATGGCCTTCATGCTGACCTAAACGCAAACCTTGGACCTGGCCACGGGGTGATAGTGTTTGTAACACTCGAGTAAGTGATTCAGGCAACAAAATATAGTCGCGCCAAGCCGCCAAAGAAGCCAGCTCAAATGTGCTGGTGCGCACCTCCCATTGATCAGGCTGGTGGGATAAGTACCAATGCCGCGGTAAGGCTGGGCCACCACTTCCACCTTCTGGACGCGCCCACTCGACGTTTTCAGCATCACCACTAAGCCATGCTTCGCCGCCCTCACCGTCTCGCCGCCAAAGGCCATTGGCCTGAATGTTTTGCAGTACGGCGTATTGAATCTCGTGGCGCAGGGTCAACTGTGGAACGTCGACAGCCAAGCGAACCTCATCTAAGCGTCCTGCATGCCAGCGTCCCCACAACGTAACCTCGCCTCCCATTTGCTCTAGGGAAGGCATGCGATCGGAACGTAAAACAGCGGCTAGTGCCACTAGATGATCCAGTTGCATGTCCAACTGGAGCGCCGCTGAAAAATCACGGAAACCCTGATCTCCAGGCTGCATCTCCACGTTCATCGCAATGGCCGGCAGCGCTTCTTGTGCTTCGGCTTCTTGAGCCTGCATTTCTTGAGACCCAACGCCTTGCGAATCCACGCTTTGAGATTCTAAGATCGTGACGGCGCCTTCCAAGCGCGTCCGCCGCTCATCGCCATTGAGCAGTAAGGTAGGCGCGTGCAAGGTGACGGCCTGCTGACTTCCATGCAGCACCAGACGAGTATTATCTACCCACAATCGCTGGCGAAGAATAAGCCCTGCCCAGGCGTCCAACGCCGCCAAATCAACAGTAGGCTCCTGAGACATAACGATCGGCAGCTCTGCTGGTGCCGGCCAACCCCAAGCAGCGTCTCTCTGCTGATATAGATGAAATTCAAGGCCTGTGATGCGCGCATCATTAAACACGGGTGCAATGCTTCTCAATGTCGCCCAACCATCGAGCCGCAAATGTGCACTTTCAAGGGATACTAATGGCTGCCCGTCAGGCGTCGCTGAATGCACGCCCTCCAATTGCAATACAAGATCGTTACGCGCCAACGACAGCGATAGGTGCTCGATAGTAACGGGCACCCCCACACGGGCCTCTAATAACGCTTCTATTTTCGGTGTTAGCAGACTGGATTGGCTAATTAATAAGCGCGCCAATAATAGAAAGACAGCAAGGCCGCCTAGTAGCGAGGCGATCGCTACTAGGCACCATCGAGAGAATGAACGTAACGCTATCATTACATTAGTACGATGTCGTACTGTTCTTGGGAGTAGTGTTGCTCTACCTGAAAACGAATGGTTTTATTAATAAACGTTTCCAGGTCGGCAACCGCCGCAGACTCTTCGTCCAACAGTCTGTCAACCACCGGTTGAGAAGCAAGCACCATATACGTTTCGGCACTGTAGGCACGCTCTTCGCGCAATATCTCGCGAAAAATCTCGTAACAAACAGTTTCAGGCGTTTTCAACGTCCCGCGCCCACTGCATGTTGGGCAAGCTTCGCACAAGGTTTGCTCCAGGCTTTCCCGCGTGCGTTTACGGGTCAACTGCACTAAGCCCAGCTCAGTCACCCCAGTGCACTTCGTCTTCGCATGGTCACGCTCTAGCGCTTTTTCAAGTACACGTAACACTTGGCGTTGATGCTCTACATCCACCATATCGATAAAGTCGATAATAATGATACCGCCAAGGTTGCGAAGCCTAAGCTGACGGGCAATCGCAGTCGCCGCTTCCAGGTTGGTTTTAAAAATCGTCTCTTCAAGATTACGATGACCGACATAACCACCGGTATTAACATCGATCGTGGTCATCGCTTCCGTCGGGTCGATAACCAGATAGCCACCAGACTTTAACTGAACCTTGCGACCCAGTGCTTTTTGAATTTCATCTTCAACGCTATACAAATCAAAGATGGGTCGCTCGCCTGGATAATACTCAATACGGTCTACCGCATCGGGCATAAACTCTTCAGCGAACTCGACCAGTTTGACAAAATTCTCGCGGGAATCGATGCGCACTTTTTCAATATCATCGCGCATAACATCCCGCAATGTACGCATAAACAACGGTAGGTCATCGTAGATCACGCTAGGCGACGCCGCCGTTATTTTACGCTCACTGACTTTGCGCCAAATACGCAGCAGGAAGTACATGTCCCCCGCCAGCTCTTCATCGCCAACCCCTTCTGCCGCAGTGCGCACGATGAAGCCACCGGTTACCTCGATGGTCTGCTCGTCAATTCCCTTATCTAGCAGCGCTTTCAAACGCTCCCGCTCACGCTCATCTTCAATGCGCTGAGACACGCCATGGTGGGGAGAGTCAGGCATATAGACAAGATAACGTGACGGAATCGAGAGATGGGTAGTGAGCCTGGCACCCTTGGTGCCAATGGGATCTTTGGTAACCTGAACGACAAGCGCCTGACCTTCATGTAGCAACTGACCAATAGTCTGCTGCTCATCATTAGGCGTCCCTGATGGCATTACCTCATGGGCATGAATAAACGCCGCGCGCTCAAGGCCAATATCAACAAAAGCAGCCTGCATACCAGGCAGTACACGCACTACTTTGCCTTTGTAGATATTACCTACAATGCCGCGCCTACGTGAGCGTTCAATGAGCGCCTCTTGTAAGACACCATTTTCCACCAGCGCAACGCGAGTCTCCATTGGCGTTAAATTGATGAGGACTTCACCGCTCATGCAAAATTCCTTATTGAGTCACAGTATCCTTGCCAACACAGCAGGCGGCGAAATGGCGGTTATCTCTGCTGATAGCAGCCCGACCAGATTGGCACCCCTTGCTGGCACAACAAGCGTGTTGTTTCATAGAGTGGCAGCCCCACGACTGCTGAATGGCTGCCCTTAATTTCTTCAACAAACACAGCGGCTAAACCTTGGATGGCGTATCCTCCGGCTTTGTCTACTGGCTCACCGGTTTGCCAATAGTCAGCTATTTCCTGCTGACTGATTACGCGCATCTTGACGACCGTTGTCACACAACAAGAGAGTACACCCTTGGGGCCAGCCACAGCGACCGCTGTTAATACATTATGACGACGCCCTGACAGCTTCTTAAGCATAACGGCTGCATCATGCTCATCAATTGGCTTGCCCAATATCTGATCATCAATCACCACGGCCGTATCTGAACCGAGCACAGGAAGGGCTGTTCTTGAAACAGCCGCTTGCGCTTTCGCAATCGCCAAGCGCTCCACATAAGCTTGCGCAGATTCACCCTTGAGCGGCACTTCATCTACGTCACTTGGCATGACCTCGACCGCCACACCTATCGATGCTAACAACGCCTTACGTCTGGGCGATGCCGAGGCAAGGCATAACACAGGCGACGATGCAGAACGTGAACTATCCATTACAGCAACTCCAGCAGCTTATCAAACGCTAGCTAAACGCTGTTCGAGCGCTTTAAGCATGGTAGACCACCAGGGCCACAGAACAGCACTGATCAGTGATGGAATCAAAAAAGACAAATGGATTGAAAAATCCCCCGTCAGTGTGCGTAACCACTGCTCAATCAACTGCACCAAGCCTAATAAGACCAGCACGAGAACAGACTGCTGTACTAAAGAGTAAGCGCGAAAGCGGGGGTAAACCAGGGCGCATAAGAAGGCCAACAGCGACAATATCAGAGCATGCTGACCTAACGCGGTACCTTCGATCAAATCCATCAGAATGCCGATAACAAAGCCATGAAAAACACCCACTCTATCCGGCGTTCGCATGCACCAGTAAATCAGCATTAGCCCTATCCACTCAGGACGGTAGACTTGCCACCCTTCGGCTAAAGGCATCACTTGCAAGCACAATGCAAGGACAAGCGTAAACCAGACAAAGATAAGCGATACGACTGGCGTCTTAGCCATTACTGCACCTCTCGTGCAGCATCCTGCTGCAAACCAATACGCTGGGCAGCGTGCAGTGCAGCGGCTGAAATATCCATACCCTCTCCCCAAATAGTATCCTCTATCTCTTCACGGGGCGGCGGGAACAACAATAGGAAGTGACGTGAACGCTGCAACTGAGCAGAGGGCTCTGCGGTCACTTGAGCGAAAGGCTGACCTGGGTCGTGGTAAACGTCGGTGACCCTAGCAACGGGATGGCCTGGCGGGAAGCGTCCGGCCAACCCTGACGTGGTCAGCAGATCACCTTCGCGAATGTCGGCGGTATCAGGCACATGCAAAACTTTCACGCTGCCGTAACGACCAGCTCCCTGCACAATGAATCGCAAGCCATTGCGATTCACCTGAACGGGCAATGCATGGCTCGCATCAGCCAGCAACAGAACGCGACTTGAGTACGCCGACACAGCGGTCACTTGCCCCACTAAGCCAAACGCATCAATCACCGGCTGACCAACATAGGCACCATTTCGATGCCCTCGGTCAACCACCATCTGATGACTAAAAGGATCATTATCTAGCGACAGAAGCTCAGCGGTTATGTACGGAATATCTCTACGCTGAGCTGCCTTCAGAAGATCACGTAATTCGGCATTCTCCGCGGTCAGATTCGCCAACCGCTGACCACGATGTGACAGCGTCAAAATTTGCTCACGCAGGCGACGATTCTCATCGACGAGCGCTTGCTGGTCAGAAAGCGCAAGCGCCCCCCAGTTAAGCAGATCGCTAGGCACGCTAACGACCCACTGAATGGGGGCAACAATCATCGTCATTTGGGCACGCACATCTTCCATGCGGGTAAATCGCTGATCGGCAAACATTAAAATGCTTGCCAATAGCACACAGAAGAATAGCCGATACCCTGGCAATGACGCGTGCGAAAATAGCGGTTTAATAGGCAATCCCCCGCGATAAACCGCTACGATCAGTCGCTCGACAGCAACTCGAAGGTATGCTGATCAATCATTTCCAGTGCCTTGCCGCCACCGCGGGCCACACAGGTGAGCGGATCTTCAGCCACAATCACCGGCAAGCCTGTCTCTTCGGCGATCAATTTATCGAGATCACGCAACAGTGCGCCACCGCCTGTCAGCACCAAGCCACGCTCAGCGATATCAGAAGCCAGTTCCGGTGGTGATTGCTCAAGGGCACTCTTGACCGCTGCCACAATAGAACCCAAGGTTTCTTGAAGCGCTTCGAGAATCTCATGGGAGTTCAGTGTGAAACTACGCGGTATGCCTTCTGCCAGGTTACGTCCACGCACATCAATTTCGCGCAGTTCGCCGCCCGGATAGGCACAACCGATCTCTTCTTTAATGCGCTCGGCGGTGGCTTCACCAATCAGGCTGCCGTAGTGACGACGCACATACGCAGTGATGGCCTCGTCAAAGCGGTCACCACCGACACGAATAGATTCTGAATAAACCACGCCGTTGAGCGAAATAATGGCAATCTCGGTAGTACCACCACCGATATCAACCACCATTGAGCCCTGCGCTTCTTCAACCGGAAGCCCGGCACCAATTGCGGCGGCCATCGGCTCTTCGATTAAAAACACTTCACGCGCACCAGCACCTTCCGCCGACTCGCGAATAGCGCGCCGTTCAACCTGCGTTGACATGCAGGGAACGCACACCAAAACGCGAGGACTGGGCGTTAAGAAGGTGCTTTGATGCACTTTACGGATAAAGTGCTGAAGCATCTGCTCTGTCACGGTGAAGTCGGCAATAACACCATCTTTCATCGGGCGGATGGCGGTAATATTGCCTGGCGTGCGACCGAGCATACGTTTGGCGTCGGTGCCAACCGATGCCACGCTGCGCATGTTGCCAGACTGGCGGATAGCGACTACGGACGGTTCATCGAGAACGATGCCACGACCGCGTACATAAATCAGTGTGTTGGCCGTACCCAAGTCGATCGACAGATCGCTGGAAAACAGCCCCCTCAAACGTTTGAACATGGATGTTGTTACCTAGTGCAGACCGGGAACCCTGTGCGGATGCAAACGGTATCACCGCTACCCCTTGGCAGCAAGCACGAGTCGTGCCTAATACTGCCCGTCAGGGCCAATATGTGGTACCTTTTGCGGCTATTTTCTACGTCTGCTACACAAGACGAATTTAAGATGACCGTATGTATACCGCTGAACGCGGAATATGTTCCATCACGTTTGCGAGGAAAATTCGATCATGGCGCTTGAAGAATCTCATGTGCGCCGGGCCGCACACTTGGCCCGACTCGCCGTTAGCGATGACCAAGCCAGTGGTTTTGTCGACGATCTAAGCCGCATTTTGGACATGGTCGATCAGCTACAAAGCCTGGACACCGATGGTGTTGCGCCGCTTGCGCACCCGCTGGATGCCACACAGCGGCTGCGAGCCGACGAAGTCACGGAAACTAACCAGCGCGACGCTTTCCAGCGCTGTGCTCCGGCAGTAGAAAATGGCCTGTATCTCGTACCCCGCGTGGTGGAGTAGCCAGATTACCACGCACAGGCCGCTATTTTCTGCTCTTTCTATTCGCCCCCGAACGGAGCTTCCGGGTCATGCATGATAAAACCGTAACGCAGCTTGCCGCCGCCCTGAAAAGCGGTGAGCTTTCCAGCCGAGAGCTGACTTCACACTTTTTACAGCGTATCGAGCAAGCTGATGGCACGCTCAATAGCTTTATTACTGTCACCGCCGAGCAAGCACTTAATCAGGCAGAAGCTGCCGACAATGCGCGTGCTGCAGGTAAGGCTGGCAAGCTAGCAGGCATTCCCTTCGCGCTGAAAGATATCTTTTGTACTCAAGGGGTGAAGACCAGCTGCGGTTCAAAAATGCTCGATAACTTTATCGCGCCTTACAATGCCACCGTGGTAGAGAAACTCAACGCTGCCGGCACCATTAGCCTGGGTAAAACCAACATGGACGAGTTCGCGATGGGCTCTTCCAACGAAAATAGCTATTTTGGTGCGGTAAAAAATCCCTGGGACCTTACTGCAGTTCCTGGCGGCAGCTCAGGTGGCAGTGCCGCCGCAGTAGCGGCAGGCCTTGTCCCTGCAGCAATGGGCACAGATACCGGCGGTTCTATTCGCCAACCGGCGGCATTTTGCGGCATCACCGGCTTGAAGCCTACGTATGGCCGCGTTTCTCGCTATGGCATTATTGCCTACGCGTCTAGCCTCGACCAGGCTGGCCCTATGGCGAAAAGTGCTGAAGACTGCGCACATCTGCTCAATGTCATTGCTGGCCATGATGTACGTGATTCCACCAGCGTTGCCCGCGGCGTGCCCGACTACACAGAAACGCTCAACGCACCGCTTTCTGGCCTCAAAATCGGCCTGCCAAAGGAGTACTTTGGCGATGGTTTAGACGCTGACGTCGAAAAAGCGGTCCGCGAGGCAGTGAAAGTATATGAATCACTGGGAGCGACCGTACGCGAAGTGAGCCTGCCGCATACCCACTATGCGATTCCAGCTTATTACGTTATCGCCCCCGCTGAGGCGTCCTCGAATCTCTCCCGCTATGATGGCGTGCGCTTCGGGCATCGCTGCGATGCACCGGCTGACCTTATTGATCTCTACACGCGGTCGCGTGCGGAAGGCTTCGGTGATGAGGTGAAGCGGCGCATCCTGATTGGCACGCACACGCTTTCTGAAGGCTTTTTTGACGCCTACTACACCAAAGCACAGAAAGTGCGTCGTTTGATTCGACAGGACTTCCTGGACGCTTTTGAAGACGTAGACGTACTGATGGGGCCAGCATCGCCAACGCCCGCATTTGATCTTGGCGCTAAGAAAGATCCGGTGTCTATGTATCTACAGGACATTTACACCATCGCCGTTAACCTAGCCGGCATTCCTGGCATCAGCGTTCCTGCAGGCTTTTCTAATGGCCGCCCGGTTGGTCTGCAGATCCTGGGTACCCACTTTGCAGAAGCACAGCTGCTAAACGTGGCTCACCAGTACCAGCAAGCCACTGATTGGCACTTACAACGCCCTGCTTTTGCCGAGGAGAACGCCTAATGCAATGGGAAACCGTGATTGGGCTGGAAGTACACGTTCAGCTCGCAACTCGTTCGAAAATTTTCTCCGGCGCCTCCACCGCTTTTGGTGCAGAACCGAACACTCAAGCCTGTGCTGTTGACCTTGGCTTACCCGGCGTTCTGCCTGTGCTGAACGAGCAGGCCGTGGCCATGGCCGTTCAATTTGGGCTTGCGGTACATGCCGACATTCCTGAAGTATCGGTGTTCGACCGTAAAAACTACTTCTATCCCGATTTGCCCAAGGGCTACCAAACCAGCCAGATGTATCATCCGATCGTCGGCGCAGGTGATGTCGAAATCACCCTAGATGACGAATCGACCAAGCGTATTCGTATTCATCACGCCCATCTTGAAGAAGACGCTGGCAAGTCGCTGCACGAAGACTTCCACGGCATGACGGGCATCGACCTTAACCGGGCGGGCACACCGCTACTGGAAATCGTCTCTGAACCGGATATGCGCAGTGCAAAAGAGGCCGCCGCGTATCTCAAAGCGATTCACTCTATTGTGACCTATTTGGGCATTTCCGACGGCAATATGGCGGAAGGTTCAATGCGCTGCGATGTTAACGTTTCAGTACGCCCTAAAGGCCAAGAAGCCTTCGGCACTCGTGCGGAAATCAAAAACGTCAACTCGTTCCGCTTTGTTGAGCGCGCCATTGCTTATGAGGTCGAGCGCCAGATTGAGCTGATCGAAGACGGCGGCAAGGTCGTGCAGGAAACCCGCCTGTTTGATCCTGAGCGCGATGAAACCCGCAGCATGCGTACCAAAGAGGAAGCTAACGACTATCGCTACTTCCCCTGCCCGGATCTGTTACCCGTGGTGTTAGATCAAGCTTACCTTGATCACCTTCGCAGCCAGTTGCCAGAGCTTCCTGCCGACAAGCGGGCGCGCTTCCAGAATGAGCTAGGCTTATCGGCCTATGATGCCCACGTACTGTCGGCTAGCCGAGAAATGGCCGAATTTTTCGAAGAAGTACAGCAAGTGTGCGGCGATGCTAAACAGGCCGCCAACTGGGTACAAGGGGAGCTTTCGGGTGCACTTAACCGTGAGAACCTAAGCATTCAGAACAGCCCGGTTTCCGCAAAACAGCTCGGCGAGCTGATTAGCCGCGTACTGGATGACACCATTAACGGCAAAGCCGCTAAGCAAGTCTTCCAAGCACTGTGGAATGGCCAAGGCGATAGCGCCGACGCCGTCATTGACGCAAAAGGCTTGAAACAAGTAACGGATACTGGCGCGATCGAAGCGATGATTGACCAGGTTATCGCAGAGAGCCCAGCTCAGGTTGCCCAATATCGTGATTCTGAGCCAGAGAAACGCGGCAAGATGATTGGTTACTTCGTTGGCCAAGTCATGAAGGCATCTCGCGGCACGGCGAATCCGCAGCAAGTTAATGGCTTGTTAAAAGAGAAGCTGGACGCATTGCTGTAACATCGACCGACGAGTGACATCCATGTCATAGCGGCTGCCTCGGCAGCCGCTTTTTTGTGTCTAGAAGCGTTATAACAACTGACTTGGCTGGGTAAAGCGTTTTAGCTGTGCGCAACCGGCGGCCCACACGTCAGCCTCCAGCTCTGCAATGGCAGCGGTAGGAAAGCCAATCCCCTGGCTCGGCACGCCTTCTACTAACAGACCCGCCAACTCACCCACCAGCGGCATATGGCTGACGAGCATCATCGGGGCATCTGCAGCTTGATTAAGCAGCCATTCACTAACATCACTGGGTGAATCTTCCGGGGTAATAAACGCCAATGTAGTCAGTGGCACACCCAACGCATCACAGATCCGCTGAGCGGTCTGCTGAGCTCGTACAAAAGGGCTGGCATAAATCGTGGGGCAAGATAGTTCCCCCTGCTCAATACGCATGGCCAGCCAGCGGGCCATTTTTTCGGCTTCAAGCTCACCACGAGGCGTTAATCGGCGCGATTGATCGGGAAACCCCGATGCAGCCTCACCATGACGCATCACTAGCACACTAGGCATTCTTGCCCCCATTTTCACGGTGGGCTTGCTGAACAGCCTCACGAGGCAGAATAAATTCCACATCACTGCTTTGCTCGCCCATCATCAGAGTGCGTGCCATCTCCTGAGCCGGAACACCTTCAAACAGCACGCGATTCAGGCCCTCAGCCAGTGGCATATAAACACCCATTTCACGCGCTTTAGCGCAGACAAGCTTGACGGTATTTACCCCTTCAGCGACTTGACCTAATGCCGATACTGCCTCATCAAGACCTCGCCCTTCCCCCATGGCGTAGCCAACCCGATAGTTGCGGGATAGATTTGAAGAGCAGGTAACAATTAAATCACCGACGCCAGCCAAGCCTAAAAACGTCATCGGGTTAGCGCCCTGAGCAACGGCAAAGCGGCTCATTTCTGCTAGCGCTCGCGTCATCAGCATGCTGCGAGTGTTCTCCCCCATTCCCAGCGCTGCCGCCATACCTGCGGCAATGGCGTAGATATTTTTAAGCGCCCCGCCCAGCTCAACGCCATGACGATCATTACTGGCATAGACGCGAAAGTAGCGACAGCCTAACGCTTGCTGCACCCGCGTTCTGGTGAGCGCATCGGCGCTGGCAATGACGGTGGCAGTCAACTGCTTATCAGCGATTTCGGACGCTAAATTAGGCCCTGCAATGACGCCAACGTGGGCAAACCCAGTTTCCTGTTCAAGCACCTGGCTCATTAGTAAAAAGCTATCTTGCTCAATACCTTTGGTGGTGCTGACCAGAATTTGCTCCGGGGTTAACCAGGGCTTGGCAGCCTGAACAACACTGCGAAATGCTTTGGAAGGGATAGCAATCAGCACTAACTCAGCGTCTTCTAGCACCGATTGAAGATCCGTAGACGCGATGACGGCGGGATTAATTACATAATGTGGTAGATAGCGCCCATTGCGATGCTCGTGATTTATTTGCGTCACCAAAGCTTCATCGCGCATCCACTGGCGCACCTTTGCGCCATTATCTGCTGCAATACTCGCCAGAGCGGTACCAAAACTTCCGCCCCCCAGCACTGCGACATTCATCTGCTGCTCATCAGCCATGACGATATCCTGATCATTGGTCTCGTGCGTTTAGCGCTTACTTTATCATCATCTCTATTAAAACAAGCGGCCCGCTTGGATATCCAAGCGGGCCGCATCAATCAACTACGGACTCATCAAGCCGTCAAGACGTGATTAAGCCGCTTAACATAGGCAGCGGGGTCATCAAGATGACCGCCTTCAGCGATGATCGCCTGATCCAGCAAAATATGCGCCAACTGGCCAAACAGGTCACCGTCAGCATTTTCCAGACGCGCCACCAGAGCATGGCTGGGGTTTAGCTCCAGAATAGGCTTCACCTCGGGCAATGGCTGGCCAGCGGCTTCCATAATCCGACGCATCTGATAGCCCATTTCGTGCTCAGGAAGCACGACACAGGCAGGCGAATCCGTTAGGCGATGGGTGATTTTCACCTCTTGAACACCCTCGTTTAACGCTTCTTTGACGCGCTTAACTAGGTCTTCTTTGGCCTTAGCTGTTTCTTCCTGAGCTTTCTTCTCTTCCTCGTCTTCCACATCGCCAAGGTCCAACTCACCTTTAGCCACATCGGCAAACGATTTACCATCAAACTCGGTGAGATGACTCATTAGCCATTCGTCAATACGGTCCGATAGCAGCAACACTTCGATACCTTTCTTACGGAAGATCTCTAAGTGCGGGCTGTTTTTCGCGGCATTAAAGCTGTCGGCAACCACGTAGTAAATCTTCTTCTGCCCCTCTTTCATGCGCTCAACGTAGTCGACCAGCGAGTGCTCCTGGGCGGCAGTATCGGTATGCGTTGAAGCAAAACGGAGCAGGCCAGCAATCTTTTCGCGATTGGCGGCGTCTTCACCTGGCCCCTCTTTTAGCACGCTGCCAAATGTATTCCAGAAGGTCTGGTACTGCTCATTGTCTTTCGCCAACTTCTTAAGCATATCCAACGCACGCTTGGTCAACGCACCCTTGATCTTATCGACCTTGGGGTCTTGCTGAAGCAGCTCACGAGAAACGTTCAGAGAGAGATCACGGGTATCTAATACGCCCTTGATAAAGCGCAGATACAGGGGCAAGAATTGCTCCGCGTCGTCCATAATGAACACACGCTGAACATACAGTTTAACGCCTCTAGCGCCATCACGATCGAACATGTCAAACGGTGCACGGCCCGGCACATACAGCAGGCTGGTATACTCCAGCTTGCCCTCAACCTTATTGTGGCTCCAGGTCAGCGGGTCGCTAAAATCGTGGGCAACGTGCTTGTAAAATGCCTTGTACTCGTCCTCAGTGACATCGCTTTTCGGACGCGCCCATAATGCAGTCGCTTCGTTCACCGTTTCCCACGTGGTGATTTCACTGCCTTCAATATCGTTGCCTTCGTCGTCCTTCGCCGTTTCGGTTTTAGGCATGCGCACGGGCACTTCAATATGATCGGAGTATTTGCGCACTAGCCCTTGCAGGCGATAGTCGTCGGCAAACTCTTTCGCATCGTCTTTAAGATGCAGCGTGATTTCAGTACCGTGACGTTCACATTCAATATCAGCAACGGTGAATTCACCCTCACCCTTGGAGCGCCATTCGACCCCTGCTGAGGCGTCAGTGCCCGCTTTGCGGGTGCGTACCGTCACTTCATCAGCCACAATAAATCCAGAGTAGAAACCCACCCCGAACTGGCCAATCAACTTAGCGTCTTTCTGCTGCTCGCCAGAGAGCTGCTTTAGGAACTCTGCGGTACCTGAGCGTGCGATAGTACCCAGATTCGCAATGACATCATCGCGATTCATGCCAATGCCATTATCACGTAGCGTGATGGTGTTAGCCTCGCGATCATGCTCAATTTCAATGCGCAGCTCGCTGTCACCTTCATAAAGCGCATCGTTATCAAGTGCGGCATATCGCAGCTTGTCGCAGGCATCAGCTGAGTTAGAGATCAGCTCGCGTAAAAATATCTCCCGGTTAGAATACAGGGAGTGAATCATTAAATTTAGGAGTTGCTTAACTTCCGTTTGAAAGCCAAGAGTTTCTTCCTGGGTTGCCGTCGTCATGCGCTTAGCCCTCATTAATCACGTTGTGCTTGGCGCTCCTGCCTAACGTTAGGCAGGAGCGAAAAAGGTTGTGAACTCAATATGGGGATAAGCGGCGGGATTTCAAGAAGGTGAGTGAGAAGAAGCGGCTGGCGCTTCCTCTGCATATTTCCAATGACGATATTCTGACAGGTGGGCATCGACACGATTAAGTAACCAACCTACGATCAGAACATCATCAACAACGCCAATCATTACGAGAAAGTCGGGAATAAGATCAAAAGGCATGACAAGATAAGCAAGTGCTAGCGCCATCAGCCCAAAGGCCGACCAGGGAATAGGGCGAAAACTGCCTCGCAGCACGTCACGCGTCATGGGCAAAAACAGCTTTAGAGCTCGGCCAATGCGTTTCACTGCCCATACACGTGTTTTGAGCCGTCGAAACAACCACCACGTAGACATTCGTGCCATCGTTATTGAATCCTCCAGGTTTCGTAATTATCAGAACATTGTTGGCACATTTAGTTCATCATCGACCCAGCAATACAGTTCTAGCACTATAGCGGCTAGACACCATTAGCGAGCAAGAGGGAGTGCCATGCAAGCTTCGCCATTTCGATTAACATTTCGCAGCCTATGTGCGGCGATGCTCATCGGTTTACCAACTGCCTCCTGGGCAACATCTGACTCAGCGATGCGTGAAGCACTTGAAGCTGCACGTCAACAGCAGTGGCAACAGATCAATGACCGCGCGATAGAGGGGCATATCCTTAGCGGTTATGTTGACTACCATCGCCTACGTAGCCAATTGCCTAATGCAGCCACCAGTCAAGTGCTGCAGTTTATCGAGCGCCATACTGATTCACCGCTATCAGAATGGATGCGTGGCCAAGCGATCGCAAAGTATGGCTATGCGGGCCGATTTGGCGATCTGCTTGCCGTTGCTGACGGCGTACCAGCAGGCACTGCCCGTCAGTGTTACTACTACACTGCTCTCTTGGATAGAGCACCTGCTGAAGCTCGCGAAGCGGGGCTTGGGCTGTGGCTCGTGGGTAGCTCCCAGCCAGATGCCTGCGACCCACTATTTAATCGCCTTCGCGCGGATGGCACCATTGATGCCACGGCAATTTGGGAGCGTAAAATGCTCGCTTGGCAGGCGGGCGAAGAGCGCTTAAGCAGCTATCTAGGTGGGTTACTGAGCAGTCAGTGGCAAGCAGCATTGAATACCGCTGAAACGGTCAATAACTCACCAAGCTCGCTTGCCTCAGCGCCTACCTGCCTTGGCCCTGAATGCGCTGCCACGGCGGCGTTTTATAAAGCCGCCATGCAGCGCTACACGCGTGAAAACACTCCAGCAGCCTTCTCAACGTGGCAAGCCATTGGGCCACGCCTCAACTTAGCCCATACTGACCGCCAAGCGATCGAAGAAGAACTTGCGTTTTATGCACTCGTACGTAACGTTCCTGGCACCCTTTCCTGGGTCGACAGCGTCCTACCCTCGCTGAACAGCGAACGCGTATTAGAATTGCGCGTTCGCGACGCTCTGGCCAAAAGACAGTGGACCGATGTCGTCCACTGGATCACCGAGATGCCGAGCAGTCAGCAGGAAAGCAGCCGCTGGCAGTACTGGCTAGCAAGGGCCAATGAGCAACTGGGTAATCGTGACGCAGCGTTAGCGCGTTACCAACAAGCAGCAACCGACCGGAGTTTCTATGGCTTTGCTGCTGCCGAAAAACTCAACCAACCCTACCAGCTCAACTTAGAACGCAACCATTTTGACGAAGCCACCAGGGCACAAACGGCACGCCTGCCGGTGGTTCAGCGCACCGAAGCACTTCTACGTATTGGCGAAGATGGGCTAGCCAACAGCGAGTGGCTATATGCCGTACAGAATGGCACACCCTATCAGGCGCGGGCGCTCGCCGATTACGCTGCTCACCAGCAGTGGCATGCTCGCTTAGTGCAAACCACGATTGCAGCTGAAATGTGGGACGCGCTGGATTGGCGTTTCCCTGCGGCTTATCGTGATAGCTTCCTACATTGGGGCCGCATAACCGGCGTCGACCCTTATTTACTGATGGCCATTACCCGTCGTGAAAGCGCTTACAACCCAGTCGCCCTTTCGCCTGCGGGTGCCCGAGGGTTAATGCAGCTAATGCCAGGGACTGCAAGCCAAGTTAGCCGTCAACTGGGGCTAAATGATCCGGGTCCTTACGGCGTTTTAGAGCCTGAGCTTAATATTCGCTTAGGTAGCACCTACTTGCGTGACAAGCTGGAACGCTATCAAGGCAATCGGTTGGCCGCCACCGCCGCTTATAACGCAGGACCAGGCCGAGTAGATCAATGGCTAGGCAACAACAGCATGGAATCATTTGACCTGTTTGTAGAAAGCATTCCTTTCCGGGAAACCCGAGATTATGTGCAGGCCGTGTTGAGCTATCGGGTTATTTTCGAAAGCCTGGCAAACGGCGGCAACAGCGAGGGTGTCTCACTGCTTAGTGAGAGTGAGCAGACCGTTCGCTATGATCGCGCGCTGCTTGTCAGCCGATAACCTCGACATACCCACCACTGATACAGCGCTCGGTTATACCGGGCGCTGTTCTAACGCTAAACGAACGCCAAATACCACCAGCACCACACCGGTAGCGGCATTGAGCGTTTGTGCAAAACGAGCGCTGGCCAACCATTTACTTGCCCCGCCCACCATTAGCACCACGCTAATTTGCCAGATATTGGCAATCACGAAATGAACCCCGGCGAGCCATAATGATTTCAGCAGTGCTGGATCAGAAGGCGAGATAAATTGGGGTAAAAATGCCATATAGAACACCACGGTTTTGGGGTTCAAGACATTGGACAGCAACCCTTCTTTGATGGGTTGCCAAAATGGCACTGGAGAGCCGCTTGTCACTACGCCCCGAACAGGCAAGGGAGTACCACGACGCGCCGCCAGCAGACTGGAGATACCTAGCCAAATCAAGTAGGCAGCCCCCACCAGTTTTAGCATATTAAATGCCCAGGCCGACTGCAGCAGTATCAGCGAAATACCCAGCGCTGAAACAGTCGCGTG
This sequence comes from Halomonas sp. KG2, assembly GCA_030440445.1. Lineage (NCBI taxonomy): Bacteria > Pseudomonadati > Pseudomonadota > Gammaproteobacteria > Oceanospirillales > Halomonadaceae > Halomonas > Halomonas sp. KG2. Next base: position 2,686,422 of record CP098528.1, read on the forward strand.
GACGAACAGTCCGCAGCAAATAGCAATACTTGTTGCAACACCATCTCGAACACCACCACGGGCAGTGTTGCGAATGACGAGCAGCGTATCAACCCCAGGGCTTATTGATAGCAGCGTTATTGCCACAAGGAACGAGACAAACTGAGCATCGATAAAGCCGATTTGTGTCATAAGAGGAAGCCCGCCAAAAGTTAAAAAATCTTAAGTCCGCAACTGGACGTCTGAATTATTTGCTTCTACATTAATTTTGGCAGGCATTCACAATGGATGCATGCCCAATCATTAAGCATGTTAAGGATATGGACGATGGCGACTGGCACTGTCAAGTGGTTCAACGAGACCAAAGGTTACGGCTTCATCTCTCCTGATGATGGCGGTGACGATCTATTTGCCCACTTCTCCGAAATTCAAGCTGAAGGTTTCAAGACCCTGCAAGACGGTCAAAAAGTCAGCTTTGAGGTAACACAGGGTAAAAAAGGCCTTCAGGCTTCTAACATTCGTCCGGTCTAACACCAGAGGAATAAAACAAGGCCCGCTCATGCAGCGGGCCTTATTCATATTCACTGGTTATGTAAGCACATTACTCCTGAGTACGCTCAGTTTCTTGCTCCTCACCAACACTATCCATACTTTCATTACCCATACTTTCACTGTCCATACTTTCACTGTCCATACTTTCACTGTCCATACTTTCACTGTCCATACTTTCACTGATCGGCTGCTCACTCTCCAGGGCCTCAAACTGCTCTTCTAAACGCTTTTGCGCTTCTTCAAAACGTCGCTCAGTGTCTTCAATCAGCGCATCTACGTCGGTGGCTTCCAAATGATCATCTAAGTCTGATGTACCGGGTAAGCTGGACTCCGTTTCCCAACTTGGGGTTGGAGCGTCACCATCCATCGGCTCCAAGGTCGGTGTCTGCTGCTCGACTTCTTGAAATTGCTCATCTAAGCGACGCTGGGCTTCTTCAAAGCGGCGCTCGGTTTCAGCAATAACGTCATCGACATCTGAACGAGTGGTTTCGCCAGGCATAGCACTGGCTTCATCGAGAGCATCTTCAGGGTCCGCTGCAAGCGTGTCTTCATCTGCCTGCACCTCTTGGTTATTGGGCGAGGTTGAGGCTTCCGATGCATCATTACTGTCATCTTTCAGCGCCTCTGCTTCCTCTAGCGCCTCTGCCGTTTGACGCGCTTCAATGCCTTCTTCGATATCATCCGCACTAGCGGCTTCATCTGTCTCTTCGCTGCCATCTGCAGCAGTAGGTGCCTGTTGAGCATCAACGTCACTGCTAGAGGTGCTCTCTTCGTTTTCTGGCGTGGCATCTTCCTGAGCATCGCCGCAGGCGCTTAACAGCAGCGCGAGACTGGCCAGTAGTGGCATCCAAAAGCGATTTACCATTGGGCTTTCTCCTTAACAGTGATTCAAATAATAAAAAAACACTTAGTGGCGATCATTAGCCGTCAATAGTGAGCACCCTTCCGGCAGCAGCACTTTTAAGGCAAGTGGCACGACTTCGACACAAAATCGCTCATAGCGGCGCGCCTCTCCATCTAAGGTTAACGGCCAAGGCTCGTCATCTGGCTGAGTCGTCACCGACAGCTGGCTGGCGGTAAAATAACGCACAAAGCGCCCTTCGGCTGGAAACTGCTGCAGCTCATTCAGCAACCTCGGCAACTCTGTCGCTGATGAAAAGTCCTTAACCAGTAGCACATCGAAACGGCCATCGTCGAGCTTAGCTCTTGGCGCCAATACTTGCCCGCCGCCAGATTGGCGACCATTGCCCAGCGCGAGAAGTAATAGCGATACTTCTTGCTGCTGATCCCCCCAATGCAACGTGCCGCAATAGCTGCGATGCCGCCATGCTTTCAAAGCGCCCATCAGGGAGTATGCGCCACCACCTAACATGCGCTTTAGCGTTTTGGGGGTTGATGAGGTAATTTCGGCGCCAAATCCACCGGTTGTCATATTGATGTAATAACTAACCGCTTCTTCTGATCCTGACTGAGCGGTCATTCTGATCACATCAATCGGCGATGGAGACAAGTGTCCTGCGGCCTCAAGCGCTGGCCCTGGCTCCAGCGGCAAACCGAGGGAAGTAGCAAAATCGTTGGCACTGCCTAAAGGTACAATGCCTAGCGCTGGTCGCAGATCATGAGCAATCCGCATGAGCCCGTTAACCACTTCATTAACGGTACCATCGCCACCGCAGGCAATGACCCGCGTGGCGCCCAGCTCGACCGCTTGGGCAGCGAACTCAGCGGCATCGCCGCCTTCCCAGGTCGAACGTACGATGATCGACATCCCTGCCTTGCGCTGCTCTTCAACAGCTTCGCGCAGCGCCGGGTTACCGGCAGACTTACCGTTAACAATCAGTAAATAGTGCTGCTGTGCATCTGTCACCGGCGCATTCCCTCTCCATGGTTAGTTCGTTGGCTTACCTTATGCCAGCGCTTTCTCAACAACTTCGAATACGTTTGACGATAAAGGCTCCTGCTTAATACGCACAAGTTCATCGCGCATTAACTGTTGACGCTCTTCGTCGAAACGCTGCCAACGGGTTAACGGTGTCACCAGCCGTGCAGCTATTTCGGGATTCAGGCGATTTAGCTCAATAACCACATCGGCTAACAGCGCGTATCCTTTACCATCTAAACGATGGAAATTAACCCGATTTTGGGCAAATGCTCCGATCAAGGCACGCACTTTATTAGGATTCTTAATTGAAAATGCTGGGTGCTGCATAAGATATTGCACACGCTCTAGAACATCTGGCTGTGGGCGTGATACCTGTATGGTGAACCACTGATCCATAACCAACGGGTCATGTGCCCATTTTTCGCCAAATGTTTTCAACGCTGGAGACGCAATATCATCACGGTCACTATGGACCAACAAGGTCAGCGCATGACGAACATCGGTCATGTTATGTTCCGCAGCAAACTGCGTTTCGCAAAACGCAATGCCCTCTTCGTCCTCAATCGCCATTAAATAAGTTAAGGCGACGTTTTTGAGGCTACGCTGGGCAATCTGTTCAGGCGTTGGCGCGTAGGGTTCATCGCGCTGATTCGCTTTATACACAGCGACAAATTCATCACGCAGCGCAACGGCTAACGACTGACGCACGAATTCGCGAGCGGCGTGTATTGCGTCCACATCTACAATCGGCTGCTGCTCGGCAATATAGGCTTCAGAGGGTAACGTCAGCATTTCTGCCAGCACCGCTTTATCGCTCATAGAGCCGGTAAGCAGCGTTCTAAAGGCTTCCACAACACGGCTATCCATGACCTTTTCAACACCATTACGGTGTGCAGCGATTAGATCATCTAACGCCAGCATAGCAAGCCGCTGGCCCGCATCCCAACGGTTAAAGCCATCGCTGTCATGTGTCAGCAAAAACGCAAGGTCTTCACGCGAATAGGGAAAGTGTAGCTTTACGGGTGCAGAAAAATCGCGCAGCAGTGACGGAACTGGCGCTTCAGCAACATCAGTAAAGACAAACCTCTGTTCATCTTCGGTGAGATGAATAACAGCGTCGTTACCCAGCTTCTCACCTGACAGTGTTAATGTCAGGTCCTGCCCCGACTTGGTGCCCACTAGCCCCATACGCACAGGAATGTGTAACGGCAGTTTGTCTGATTGCCCTGGAGTCGCGGGGGTACGTTGGCGCAGAGTGAGATGATACTCCCCATGGGCGTAATCGTATTCACCGTGCGCATCGATTTCAGGCGTACCTGCCTGGGAGTACCAACACATAAATTGGCTAAGGTCTACATCAGACACCTCGGCCATGCAGCCCACAAAGTCTTCGATGGTCACTGCCTGACCATCAAAACGTTCAAAATAAAGATCTGAGCCGCGACGGAAGTCTTCCCAACCCAGTAAATTACGCAGCATGCGCACCACCTCTGCGCCCTTTTCGTAAATCGTCAGGGTGTAAAAGTTGGTGATTTCAATAAAGTGGTCTGGACGGATCGGGTGCGCCGTTGGCCCTGCATCTTCGGCGAACTGAGCAGTGCGGAAAAACGATACGTCTTGAATGCGCTTAACGGGAGCCGAGTTGGTATCGGCGGAAAAACACTGATCACGAAATACCGTAAAGCCCTCTTTTAAAGAGAGTTGGAACCAATCACGGCAAGTCACTCGATTGCCTGACCAGTTGTGGAAATATTCATGGGCAACAATCCCTTCCACATTTTGGAAGGCTGCATCCGTCGCGGTATTGGGATGCGTTAATACCGCAGCGGAGTTAAATATATTAAGCCCTTTGTTTTCCATTGCTCCCATATTGAAGTCATTCACTGCCACAATCATAAACAGATCAAGGTCGTATTCACGGCCATAGGTCTGTTCGTCCCATGCCATGGCACGCTTAAGGGAGGCCATCGCATGTTCGGTTTTATCTAAGTTTTCTTGCTCGACCCATAACTGCAGCGTCACGTTGCGACCGCTCATAGTCTCAAAAGAATCTTCCACCTTATGCAAATTACCGGCGACTAAAGCGAACAGATAGCAGGGTTTCGGGTGCGGGTCTTCCCAGGTTGCAAAGTGGCGGCCATTTTCCAACGCACCTTGATCAATAGGGTTACCATTGGCGAGTAGCACTGGCTCACTGGTGGCGTTACCAATCACTGTTACCTTAAAAGTGGCCATCACATCAGGACGATCGGGGTAATAAGTAATTCGCCGAAAGCCTTCTGCCTCACACTGGGTGCAATACATGCCGTTAGATTGGTACAGCCCTTCCAACGCAGTATTACTGCTGGGAGCTAACTCCACCTCACTTTCCAGCATAAAGGTCTCTGGCACATCCGCTATGTGCAGCACCTCGCCCGTTAACTGATACGCAGCATCAGACAAAGGGCTGCCATCGATAGCGAGTGATATCAGCGTCAGATGTTCACCGTTAAGCACTAACGGCGCTTGTGAATCAGCGCTTGGATGACGCTCTATTTGCAGGCGTGCTTTCACGCGGGTTGCTGCAGGGTCAAGATCAAACGTCAGCTCGGTATGGGTAACTAGGTAGGCGGGCGGCTGATAGTCGCTTAAATAAACCGGCTGCGGATCAGACATAGTGCGTGACTCCTGTAAGCTTATAAATTATTTGATGAGGCAGCGCCTAACGCTGCACCATCGTATTACTGTCGATCGAGTTAATTAATCACGGAAGTTATCGAACTGTAACGGTAGTTCAGGCCCCTCTTCGCCACGTAAAAGCGCCATCACGCTCTGAAGATCGTCGCGTTTTTTACCCGTAACGCGCACTTTTTCACCCTGAATTTGAGCCTGTACTTTTAGCTTGCTGGCTTTGATACGCTTAACCACATCTTTTGCTTCAGCCTGATCAAGTCCCTGCTTTAGAACGACCTCCTGACGGGCTTTCACGCCAGACAACACTGGGTCTTGAATATCCATACACCGGGCATCAATTCCCCGCGCGATCAGTCGATTGCGCAACACATCAAGCATTTGTTTTAATTGGAAATCAACCTCAGCCTCAAGCTGAACTTTCTCTCCTTCAAGTGAAAAGCTGGCGTCAACACCTTTAAAATCAAAGCGCGACTGCACTTCACGATTTGCTTGGTCGATAGCGTTGGAAGCTTCGTGCTGATCAAACTCTGACACAATATCAAATGAGGGCATGGCATCATTCCTAGTAAGACATGACCCACTATTCTAGAGCAGCTAGCCCCCACCCGGCCAATTTCTTACATAATGTGTCTTGCAGCGCTAATTTCAGCCCCCCAAAACTTGCACAGAATCATTCATTAACTATACAAGACTTAACCATAGCAATATTAAATTGGCGCTGGATGAATTAACCTAGCCATCATTTACTTAATCACTAACCGATGGACACCGACCATGAGCGATCGCGATGCACGTCACAAGGCGTCGATGGAAAAACTGAAAGCCCGCGTTGACGAGAAAGTGGCCAACGCTACCGAGCAGCGTGGGCTGTTACTGATAAATACGGGCAATGGCAAAGGTAAGACAACTGCCGCCTGGGGCACCGTCACTCGCTCGCTTGGCTATGGCTATAAAGTTGGTGTCGTGCAGTTTATTAAGGGATTATGGGAGTGCGGTGAACGCAATCGGCTGGAAGAAGACGCAAATCTCAGTGTTGCCATCATGGCCACGGGCTTTACTTGGGATACTCAGAATCGCGAGTCAGACACCCAAGCTTGCCAAGCAGTATGGCAAGAAGCTGAAAAAATGCTCGCAGACCCAGCGACTTACCTCGTTGTCCTGGATGAAATCACTTACATGTTGAAGTTCGGTTATTTAGATATTGATACGGTTAAGCAAGCACTGATCAATCGACCGCAAGAACAAACGGTAATTATTACCGGACGCAATGCGCATCGGGATTTAGTGGCAATGGCGGATACAGTGACAGAGATGCAAGAAGTACGGCACGCGTTTAACAATGGCCTGCAAGCCCGTCGCGGCATCGACTTTTAGTTTCAATACGGCTGCTAAAAAGCAAAAAGGGGCGATTCAATCGCCCCTTTTTTCAACCACTCATTTTTTCAACTACTCAATCATCTCAGCAGCTTACAAACACACAAATTATTTATGCATGAATGCTAGCTTAGCCTTCAAACGGGTTACGCAGGACAATGGTTTCCATACGGTCAGGGCCAGTTGAGATAATATCAATGCTGGTACCTACCTGCTCTTCTAAGAAGCTGATGTAAGCACGTGCATTGGCCGGCAGATCCTCAACCTTCTTGGCGCCCAGGGTAGATTCTTTCCAGCCCGGTAGATCATGGTACAGCGGCTCAACAGCTTCGTAGCCTTCGGAATCAACCGGATTATCCAGCACATCGCCATCTTTACTACGATAGCCCACGCACACACGAATATTTTCCAGGCCGTCCAAAACATCAAGCTTGGTTAAGCAGATACCAGAGACTGAGTTGATCTGCACCGCATGACGCAACGCTACGGCGTCAAACCAACCACAACGGCGCGCGCGCCCCGTGGTTGCGCCAAACTCATGCCCACGCTCGGCTAGATGACGGCCATGGTCGTCAAAAAGCTCGGTCGGGAATGGGCCAGAGCCAACGCGGGTGGTATAGGCTTTGGTGATACCCAGTACGTAGTCCAGATAAAGCGGGCCAACACCTGAACCAGTAGCCGTTCCGCCAGCGGTGGTATTAGAGCTGGTGACGTAGGGATAGGTACCGTGATCAATATCCAACAGCGAGCCTTGAGCACCTTCAAATAAGATGTTCTCACCGGCTTTACGCAGATCATGCACCATACTAACGGTGTCTGTAACCATAGGTCGTAGTTCTTCGGCCATCTGCATAGCGGTATCCAGCACTTCCTGGAAGTCCACCGCCGGCTCGCCGTGATAGTTCACCAACACAAAGTTGTGGTAGTCCAATACTTCGCCAAGCTTCGAGGCAAAACGCTCACGGTGAAGCATATCGCCTAAACGCAGACCACGACGGGCAACTTTATCCTCGTAAGCCGGCCCGATTCCACGACCAGTGGTGCCGATCTTAGCAATGCCGCGCGCTTTTTCACGTGCTTGGTCCAAACGCACATGGTAAGGCAGGATTAGCGGACAAGCTGGTGACAGGCGCAAGCGCTCACGTACCGGTACGCCCTTCTCTTCAAGCTCACGGATCTCTTTGATCAGCGCTTCAGGCGACAATACGACGCCATTACCGATCACACAGGTTTTACCTGGACGCAGCACACCAGAGGGAATCAGGTGAAGAACCGTTTTCTCACCGTCAATCACCAAGGTATGGCCTGCGTTATGACCGCCTTGAAAGCGCACCACTGCTGAGGCTGATTCGGTGAGCAGGTCAACAATCTTGCCTTTGCCTTCATCACCCCATTGGGTACCCAGGACTACGACATTCTTACCCATTATGCACTCGTCTCTTGTGTCAGGGTCATTGTCTGCCAACGACCGTCAATAAACTCAAGACGGCGGTCACAACTGTGCTCCGCCGGCCCAGTACGCTGCCCAGGCAGCGCTTGAATCACGCGTTCACCCTGCTCACGCAGCGCAGCAATGGCAGCGTTAAACGACTCTTCTTCTTGGGCAGGCGCCCAAACAGCCCCCTGGCTGGGTGAAGCCAGTGCCAGGGATGCCAATTGTTTTAAATCCATAGAAAAACCGGTCGCCGGACGCGCACGTCCAAAAGCACGACCAGTGTCATCATAACGCCCGCCTTTGGCCAATGCATGGCCATAACCAGGCACATAGGCAGCAAACATCATACCAGTGTGGTACTGATAACCACGCAGCTCCGCTAAATCAAAATAGAGCGAAACATCAAAGCGCGCCAATACGCCTTTATAGAGTGCTTCCAACTGGTCAAGTGCCGCCCTCACCGGCGCGGGGGCACCGGCAAAACGATCTCGTGCTTGCCCTAACACACTTGCATCACCATGCAGCTCACCAAGCGCTATCAGCATATCGGCCAAGGCTGGGTCGCTGACACTGCGGTGAACGAGCTCAGCTAACTGGCCCGGCGATTTCAGCGCCAGCGCTTCAAACAGCGCCCGCTCCTGCTCATCGCTAAGCGCAGCTGCCTCGACAAAGCTACGATAAATGCCAATATGGCCTAGCGCCAGGTGAATTTCATCAGCGCCCGCTGCTTTTAAGCTGGCCAGTGCCAAATGAATAATTTCACTATCAGCTTCTAAACCTGCGTGACCAAACAGCTCGACCCCTACCTGCACAGGGCTTCTCCCCCCCTGGTGCTGGTCGGCTTTAGCGCGCAGCACATTCGTGCAGTAGCACAATCGAACCGGCCCTTGCCGCTTCAGGGAGTGGGCATCCATACGCGCCACCTGAGGAGTTACATCGGCAGATGCACCCATCATGCGACCCGTTAGTTGGTCAGTTAATTTGAACGTCTGAAGATCTAGATCGGTACCGGTACCCGTAAGCAAGGAGTCCAAAAACTCCACCGGCGGCGGCATTACTTGGTCGTAGCCCCAGCAATGGTAGAGATCAAGCAGCGCACGGCGCAGCTCTTCCATGCGGCTTGCCTGAGGCGGCAGCACCTCATCCATGCCGTCGGGCAATAGCCAGCGGTCAGCGATGGTCATGTGAACAATCCTGCGAGACAATGAAGGCCCAAACAAGCAGCTACATCATGACGCGTTTTAGGCGTTCATGGACAAGCGCTAGTGAAATGAGGGCCACAAAAAAACCGGGCGACGCCCGGTTAATTAAGTCTATCACGTTTGTGCGCCAGATGAACCCCGCTAGGATTGCATAACCTTGCGGGGCTAGGCACACATATGACTACTCTCCGTTACTAGGAACCGCACTACGCAAATAGCGGAAGAAATCACTATTCGGTTCCAGTACCAGCAGGTTGTCATCACCCGCGAAGCTTTCACGATAAGCGTTTAAGCTGCGCCAGAAAGCGAAGAATTCCTGATCCTGGCCATAAGCCTGGGAAAAAATTGCTGCTGCTTCTGCATCGCCTTCACCACGCAGCGTTTCAGAACGCTCATTGGCCTGGGCGAGCAGTACCTGACGCCGACGATCAGCGTTAGCGCGAATACGCTCAGCCTCTTCCTGACCTTGTGCACGCCATTCACGAGCTTCACGCTCACGCTCAGAGCGCATCCGCTCGAATACCGCTGCCGATACATCTTCTGGCAAGTCGATACGCTTGATACGAATGTCACGTATCGCCACACCAAGCTCATCACGCATCAGCTCATCTAGCTCAGCGGTAGGCCCTGTCATCAGATCATCGCGACGTTCGGCGATAATTTCCTGAAGATTCAAGCGACCAAACTCGTTACGTAAGCTTTCGTCTACACGCGGCTGAATCAGGCGAATCGCCATCATTTCATCGCCTGCAGTCGCCTCGTAGTAACGCGTGGGATTTATCACCTGCCACTTGACGTAAGAGTCGACAATAACCGCTTTCTGCTCAAGGGTCAGATAACGACTGGTATCAGTATCAAGAGTCAGCAGACGCGTATCGAACTTACGAATCGTTTGCGCGATCGGTATTTTGACATGCAGTCCTGGCTGAATATTCTCTTCGATGACTTCACCAAAACGCAGCTTAACGGCACGCTCGGTTTCATCCACTACATACAAGCTATTACTAGCTAGCCAAGCCACAGCGGCCAAGCCACCTACGATTAGCAGGGATCGATTATTAATCATTTAGCGGCCCTCCCTGCGAATGGGGTTACTTGATGACGAGGATGACGAGCTACTCTGGCTTCCCCGCAACGAATCAAGCACCCGCGGATCAATCGATTCACTACTACCATCACCACTGTTACTGGAAGAAGCATTACTGCTAGCAGCGCTACCGCCACGCATTTGATCTAATGGCAAATACATCAAAGGCGCATTTTCACTGACATCCAGCAGTACTTTGGGAGTATTACCAAAGACGTCTTCAATCGCATCCAGGTACATACGCTCACGCATGATGTCAGGCGCGTTGCGATACTCGGTCAACAATGCGTTAAAGCGGTTAGCCTGACCTTGCGCTTCGGCCACGACCGACTCTCTATAACCTTGGCCCTGCTCAACGACACGCTGCGCTTGGCCTTGAGCCGCCGGGATAATGGCATTGGCGTAGGCCATCCCTTCGTTGATCGTACGCTGACGATCTTCACGTGCACGAATAACGTCATCGAAAGCATCGATAACGGGTGCAGGCGCGGAGGTTGACTCAATGTTAATTGTCTGGAGACGAATACCAGCGCCGTAAGCATCCAAATAAGATTGGAGGCGGCTGGCCACAGAGCTACCTAAGATTTCACGACCAGAGGTTAGAATGTCGATCATGTCGGTACCGCCGACAACGTGACGTAACGCAGAATCCAAGGCATTCTCGATAGAAAGTGCCGGATCGCGTACGTTCAACACGAAGTCACGTGGATTGGCCACTTGATACTGAGCAGAGATTTCCACTTCAACGATGTTTTCGTCTCGAGTCAACATAGACTGCGTCTGGGAAACTGACCGAACACGGGTAACGTTCACCATACGAACATCGTCAATTAGCGGCGGGTTCCACTGCAGACCTGGGTCTACGATGCCCTGATACTCACCAAAACGTAGCACGACGCCACGCTCAGACTGGTCGACCAGATAAAAACCGGATGCGGCCCAGATAGCTAAAGCGACAACGACCAGCAAACCAGGTAGCGCTAGAGAGTTACGCGGCTTACCACCACCGCTTTTACCACTCCCGTTACCACCATTACGTTTTTTGCCACCGCCACCCAGCATTCCGTTTAATTTATCTTGGAATTTCTTGAGTGCTTCATCGAGGTCGGGCGGACCCTGATTATTGCCACCATTATCACCTCCACCATTACTTCCACCACGATCACCGCCGTTATTACCACGTCGGCCACCACTGCTCCAGGGGTCGTGCTGGTTGCCACCACCAGGCTCATTCCAGGCCATACATCTTCTCCACTCAGGTGTTCACCTGCACTTAGCCTCACAGTTAGCAAGGCATGGTGCTTTTAATATTATTACTATATAAATTTTGTACCATACTTCTACCCGAGTTCACATAGGCTTCACATACCCAGGCTCACTTATATTTAAGCTCGTATATGCAATGCCGCCTACTTGACTACCATTCGTCAATTTCGCGTAAAGCGACGGGTAAATAGGTATTGGCACGCTCACCAAGTTGAGCCATGAGCTGATTGAAATCACGTCTAGGCAAGCGCACGTCTAAAACAGACTGTCCTTGCTCATCAAAATATTCTTCTCGAACTGCGTTCAACTCATGTAGGCCTGCACGCAGCTTACCCTGCTCCGGAGACAGTGTAAGCGAAAAGCCAATAACATCATTTGCCAAACGCTCGGTTAGCGCCTCATGCAGCAAATCAAGGCCTTGCCCTTGCTGAGCTGAGAGCCACACAACCTCGGGAACGCCGTGGCCATCGCGCTCAATTCGCGGTGCACTATCAAGACGATCAATTTTATTCATGACCTTAAGCACTGGCACACTATCAGCGCCTATCTCTTTTAGCACACGATCGACTTGCTCAACGTTGGCATCACGATCAGGATCAGCCGCATCTATTACATGCACTAACAGCGATGCTTCCGTCGCTTCTTGAAGCGTTGCTCGGAACGCTTCAACCAACTTGTGGGGCAGATGGCGAATAAAACCTACTGTATCGGCCATCACCACAGGGCCAACGTCGGCAATTTCGAGACGACGAAGTGTCGGGTCAAGCGTGGCAAATAGCTGGTCAGCTGCGTATACCTCAGCATTGGTAAGCGCATTAAACAGCGTCGATTTACCGGCATTGGTATAGCCAACTAATGAAACGCTGTGAATCTCAGCACGTGAACGTGCACGGCGATTCTGGTCGCGCTGACTGCGTACTTTATCAAGCCGTTTATGAATCGACTTAATGCGCCCGCGCAGCAAACGACGGTCGGTTTCTAACTGCGTTTCGCCAGGGCCGCGCAAACCGATACCGCCCTTCTGACGCTCTAAGTGGGTCCAGCCGCGCACTAGGCGAGTGGACATATATTCAAGCTGGGCAAGCTCTACCTGCAGCTTACCTTCATGGGTTCGTGCCCGCTGCGCAAAAATATCGAGTATTAAACCAGTACGATCAAGCACTCGACACTTGAGCTCATGCTCAAGGTTGCGCTCTTGGGAGGGACTTAGGCTATGGTTGAAGATCACCAATTCTGCTTGGTGAGCTGCGAGCAGTGCTCGCAGCTCCTCCAACTTGCCTGACCCGATAAACGTTCGGGAGTCAGGGCGCTGTCGGCTAGCGGTGAGTAATGTCGCGGGCTCTGCGCCAGCAGAGCGCACGAGCTCTAAGAACTCACCCGGGTCTTCACGTGCTTGTTCATCATGAAAATCAACGTGAACAAGTACTGCCGTTTCACCGGCATCTGGGCGCTCAAAAAACAATCAATACCTCGTGGACTCTCTTGCTATCCAACGGTGTTAGATGTCCGCGTCGGGAGCGGCTGGATCTTGTGCCGGCAAACGCACGTTGCGCGACGGCACTACCGTGGAAATAGCGTGTTTATAAACCATCTGACTGACGGTATTGCGCAATAAAATGACAAACTGGTCAAATGATTCAATCTGGCCCTGCAATTTAATGCCGTTCACCAGGAAAATAGAGACCGGAATGCGCTCCTTGCGCAAAATGTTCAGGTACGGGTCTTGAAGGGACTGCCCTTTGGACATGTTGCTCTCCCTAAAACTGTCGTTGGGGTTGGTTATAAATGGCGCGCCCTACTGGTGCTGCGCCGCAATCTTGTTGCCCGAAAGGCCTGGTGTTGTCAAAAGAGCCAGCCGGCCACTCGAAAACACTTGCTTACGAAATCACTATCTTACGCTAAGCACCGCTTTCACGCACGAATTTCAGCACCTTATCCAATACGTCAGGCTGCTGTGAGTCTACCCACGTAAGCGACGGCCAACTTCTTAACCACGTAAGCTGCCGCTTAGCGAGCTGGCGAGTTGCTATCACGCCACGTTCAATTAACTCGTTTTCGTCGTACTTACCGTCTAAGTGCTCCCATACTTGACGATAGCCAACACTCTTCATTGCTGGCAAGCCAAGATGGATATCAGTACGTTGTTTGAGGGCGGCTACTTCATCTATCAAGCCCTCAGCCAACATTGTTTTAAAACGCACCGCAATGCGGTTGTGTAGCAATTGGCGATCACTAGGGGCTAACGCTATCGACATCACCCGCCAGGGAAAGGTTTCTGGCTGCTGTTCCGCCCATAGCTCACTCATAGGACGCCCACTTACATAATATACTTCAAGCGCGCGCATTAAGCGCTGTGGATCATTGGGATGTATGCGCTGCGCTGAATCGGCATCCACTTCAGCCAGCATACGATGAAGTGCTGCCAACCCTTCATGCTGCCGAATAGCTTCCAACCGTTGACGTATGGCGGTGTCTGCGGCGGGCAAGTTAGCAACGCCTTCCACCAGACGCTTAAAGTAGAGCATCGTCCCACCAACCAATAATGGCACGCTGCCTGCCGCGCTGATTTGCCGCATCTCCTGCAGCGCATCTTCACGAAAATCAGCGGCCGAATACGGCTCAGACGGATCACGAATATCAATCAAACGATGCGGCGCACGCGCCAACTCGGCAGCACTCGGTTTGGCACTACCAATATCCATCCCGCGATATACCATCGCTGAATCGACGCTGATCAGCTCATGCCCCAAACGCTCATGCAGGGCCATCGCCGTGTCGGTTTTACCAGCGGCCGTGGGCCCCATCAGAAAAATCGCCCAGGGGCGTGTGTCAACCATCTGCTCTTAGCACTCCCTTCGTTGTCTTAACTAACCACGCAGCTATTGTCCACGTAAGAACAGGCGGTCGAGTGCTTTCATACTCATTTGCGTCCACGTTGGACGGCCATGATTGCACTGATCACTTCGCTCAGTGCGCTCCATATCCCGCAGCAAGGCGTTCATTTCATCAATGGTTAAGCGTCTATTTGCCCGGACACTACCATGGCATGCCATGGTCGACAGCAACTCATGAATGCGTGCTTCAACCTGATGGGTGCGGCCAAACCGCGACAGTTCTTCGAGCATTTGACGTATCAGGGCTTCTGGGTCCGCCTGAGCCAACAGGGCTGGCAATTGCCGGACTAACAAGGTTTCCGGCCCCGCCACATCCAGCTCAACGCCTAACTGGGCAATGGCATCGCGCTCACTTTCAGCGGTTGCCACTTCGGCGCGACTGGCGGCCAAGGAAACTGGCACCAGCAATGGCTGCGTATCAATCCCATTGGCTGCGGCCAGTTGGCTTTTCATGCGCTCATAAACAATTCGCTCGTGAGCGGCGTGCATGTCTACGAGCACCAACCCTTGAGCGTTTTGCGCCAAAATATAAACACCGTGCAACTGCCCAAGCGCAAACCCCAACGGCGGCGCCGAGGTCGCATCGTGCTCAGGCATCGCCTGCGGAGCCTCACGCACTTCTGTCGCTTTTGATGTATTAATGCTTGGCGCACTCGGCTGCGGCGTTAATAGCGACGCTTCATGATCCGGATGCAGCGCCTGGTAGCCCTGCATAAAACGACGCACTCGCTCTGCCCCAGGATGGCGCTCAGGCGAGTCTGATAGCGCCATGCCTTGCTGCTGCCAACGGGGAGCGGGCGTTTGAACGTCGGCCTCATTGGTGTTGCCCGTGACACCCGCCTCTGCTACTTCACCTTCATGCCCATAGGGCGTGCTCTGCTCTTCTTCAGCAGGCTTAGAAGCAGCAAGGCAGTGGTGCAGGCTAGAGTAAAGGAAGTCGTGCACCATCCGCCCATCGCGAAACCGCACTTCATGCTTCGTTGGATGTACGTTGACGTCGACGACATCAGGATCAAGCTCCAGATAAAGCACAAATACTGGATGACGACCGTTATACAACACGTCGCGATAAGCCTGACGAACAGCATGGGCAACCAACCGGTCACGAACGACGCGACCATTGACAAAAAAGTACTGCTGATCCGCCTGAGAACGAGAGTGCGTGGGCAAGCCAACCCAGCCACTGATACGTAACCCACCCGCTTCACGCTCAATGTAGCGAGCATGCTCAATAAAGTTTTTACCCAATAGAGAAGCAATACGCCGCTCGCGTGCGGCTGGCGTCACTCCTGGTGGCAATTGATGCACCACTTTCTGGTTATGACGCAGTACCCAAGCTACGTCGTAGCGGGATAACGCCTGGCGACGAAAAGCTTCTTCAACATGGGCAAATTCTGTTTTTTCGGTGCGTAAAAATTTGCGCCGCGCGGGGGTATTAAAAAATAGATCCCGTACCGCGACACTGGTACCACGGGGGTGTGGCGCAGGCGTTACCCGCGCCTCCATACCACGCCCCTCAGCGACGACTCGCCACCCTTGGCGGGGGTCCTCTTCAGCATTAGAGATCAGCTCCAGTCGTGAGACAGAACTGATCGAGGCCAACGCTTCGCCACGAAAGCCCAGCGAGCTCACGCCCTCTAGATCTTCCAGGCTATTGATTTTGCTGGTCGCATGGCGAGCAAGCGCCAGGGGCAAATCCTGTTCACCAATACCAATACCATCGTCGCGCACTTTAATAAGCCGAGCGCCGCCTTGCTCTATCTCCACTTCAACTCGCTGGCTGCCAGCATCAATGGCGTTCTCAATCAGTTCCTTTGTCACTGACGAAGGGCGTTCGACAACTTCCCCCGCGGCAATTTGGTTTGCCAGACGAGGATCAAGTACATGAATGCGCGTAGGCGAAGAGCTCAATTCAGACAACCGTCACCTCAGAAACTTATGATCATGAACGTGGAATACGTAGCACTTGGCCAACACGGATAACGTCACCGTTAATATCGTTGACCTGCTTCAACTGATTCACTGGCACACCATGGCGTACGGCAATCGCTGACAATGTATCTCCCGATTGGATACGGTACTCGTTACCGCTAGGACGACGCTGATTGTCACGCTGCCACGCCAATAGACTTGCTGGCGGCGGATTACGCTCGAAGTGGTCACGTAAACCATTGAAAATAGCCGTTGACAGCCCACGCTGATGGACCGGATCCCTCAGGCGACGCTCTTCATCAGGGTTAGAAATAAAGCCGACTTCGATAAGTAGCGACGGAATATCGGGCGATTTCAGCACCATGAAACCGGCTTGTTCAACACGAGACTTATGGAGACGGTTGATACGGCCTAATTGGTCGAGCACTTGGCCACCAATCGACAGCGAATCGTTTAACGTTGCCGTCATCGTGAGATCTAGCAACACACCTCGCAGCACTTGGTCTTTGTCACGCAAAGAAAGGCTGCCGTCAACACCACCAATCAAGTCGGAGCGGTTTTCGCTATCCGCCAGCCATTGGGCAGTTTCAGACGTTGCACCTCGCTGGGAAAGTGCATAAACAGAACTCCCCTGGGGCCGCGGACTGGAAAACGCATCGGCATGTATCGATACAAAAAAGTCGGCTTTCTGATCCCGAGCAAGCTGGGTACGCTGACGAAGACCCAAGTAGTAATCACCATCGCGAATAAGTACCGCCTTAAAGCCGCGCGTACCGTTTACCTCTGCAGCAAGGCGTCGTGCAATTTCCAGTACTACATCTTTCTCACGTGTTCCAGAAGGACCTATCGCGCCAGGATCTTCGCCGCCATGCCCAGCATCAACAGCAATAATAATATCCCGCTGCGGATGCGGTTGAGCTGGCTGAACCGTAGTAGTCGTTGGCGGCACTATCTCTTCAGCGACCACTTGCCCTGGTGACTGCTCCTGTGCCTGAGCCTGAGTATTAGCTCTTTGGGCAAGGATTTCTTGATCGCGAATCATCGCCTCTATCGGATCAATGGGGTTTTCGACCGCACTCTCGCCAGGATACTCAAGATCGACCACCAAACGATGCCCATACTGGTCGTTGGGTGGCAATGAAAAGTGACGTGGGGATATGTCACGGTTAAGCTCCAGAACAACGCGAAGTCCGCCACCATCCCGAACCCCCGTTCGTACTTCATCAATGGCGCTCCCATCCAATGGCAGCGTAGATACATCGGTGTCTAGGTAGCTTTCATCAAGATCAATGACTAACCGTGACGGGTTCTCAAGGGAAAATACATTAGCGTTTGCGGCTGCCGTCAAATCAAACACCAAACGCGCATGATCAGGAGCCGCCCACAAACGCATGCTCTCTACCGTTGCCGCTTGTAGCGATGACACGCCTGCCACCATAAGAACACAGCCAAACGACATATTGCGTGCCAGATAGTTTAGTGCGCTGTTTATAGCCATTGAATCACACCACTTTCAAGCTTTTCACTGCCATGCTTGCTAACCATCTCGCTGATCACCCGTTCACCCAAGTCAGTTTCTGCGGTTAGCGTAACCAAGCGACCAGGATCAGCCACCTCCAGCGCCACTCGCAAATCAGGCGCGGGGAGCCAACCCTTACCTCGGCTCGGCCACTCAATTAAACAGAGAGCGTCATCGGCAAGTACATCTCGCCCACCGATAAACTCAAGCTCTTCTGGGTCTGCTAAACGATACAAATCTAAATGATAAATGCGCTGCGCCCCCAGCTCGTAGGGCTCCACCAGAGTATAAGTAGGACTTTTAACCGCCCCCTGGTAGCCATAAGCGCGCAATATACCACGCGTCAATGTTGTTTTTCCTGCGCCTAAGTCGCCCTCTAAATAAACGCGCCCGTGACCTTGCAGCGCCTGCCCTAGTGCCTCACCAAAGGCAACGTGAGACACTTCATTATTCAATTGCACTTGCATGTAGGCCGCCTTCACGGGTTAATTAACACTCGTGCATAGGATGCCAGATCACTTGCCAGCAAGCCACGCTCACCCGTTGCTTTAGCCGCTTCATCGCCCGCCAGTGCATGCACCATCACCCCAAGCCATGCTCCGCGCTCCATATTGTCGTTCTGAGCAACCAGTGTACCTAGCATCCCACTCAGCACATCCCCCATGCCGCCGCTAGCCATACCCGGATTGCCATAAGGGCATATTACTAACCCACTGGGGCCAGCCACTAAGCTACCCGCCCCCTTTAAAATCACGACGCCGCCCCGTGCTCGCTGCAAGGCTCGGGCAGCCGCTGGGCGATCTGCTTGAATATCTGCGACGGAACAGCCTAGCAACCGAGCCGCCTCACCCGGGTGCGGTGTTAATACCCAATTATCACGGCGCTCATCAGGCCAGCGACTGGCCAACAGGTTGAGTGCGTCCGCATCAACAATTAACGGCACGTCTACTTGCAAGGCACTCTGCAATATCGCTTGCCCCCAGGCTTCTTGCCCCAGCCCCGGCCCAACAACGATTACATCTGCCTGGCAAGGCAGCTGGCTCGCATCGGCGCCACCGCGAACACCATGGGCCATTACCTCAGGGCAGCGCATCAAACTAGCAGTCACATGCTCAGGTGCCGTTGCCAAGCTGACCTTACCGGCGCCTAAACGCGCGGCCGCTTGAGAAGCGAGCAACGCCGCACCACCAAACCCTGGCGCACCTCCCATTACCACGACATGCCCCAGATCACCTTTATGGCTGATACGGGAGCGCGGCGTGAATACCTCACCCAAAAGTTCATCGTCCAAACGCCATGCGCTGGGCGGTATATCAAAAAACGCTTGCGCCTTGACGCCTAATGGACGGAAGTCAATTTCGCCGGTATAAGCAGGTGCATCGCCAGTATGCAGGCCAATCTTGTCGCCTATAAACGTCACCGTGCAGGTTGCATTGACGGCCAGCCCCATGACGGCACCCGTGTCTGCCGAGATACCAGAGGGAATATCCAACGCCAATACCGGCTGATGCGACGTATTGATCTCTTCAATCACCGGCCTTATGTCTCCGGCAACATCACCCGACAGCCCGGTACCGAGCAGTGCATCAACAATCACCTCCCCCGCCAAGGTGGTACTTGACTGCCACTGGTCCAAACCAACACCCGCCGCCGATGCCAGCTCGGCAGCGCGAGCAACATCCCCCGTCAACGCCTCTAAAGGCCTAAGTGATATGCGCTGCACTTTAAGCCCGGACTGCATGGCCAACGCCGCAAGTACATGGCCATCACCACCGTTATTACCGCTACCACAAAGCACTGTCACGCTTCGTGCATGCGGCCAGCGGGAGCGGAAACTGTGCCATGCGCTGGAGGCTGCTCGCTGCATCAAGGCAAAACTTTCAATGCCGCCGGCAATCGTACGCCGATCAAGCTCACGCACCTGAGCCGCTGTATAAAGGGGGCGTAGCGAGGAAGTACTTAACGTGGGCACGATCTCTCCTTAATCTGGTGACAGTTGGGCACTAGTAGGTTGATAACCACTTATGCGTTAGCATAGCGCGCTTAACGCGCTACCGTTGATTTACCATGCAAAACTCCACCACCTTTTCACTATCTGATGATGACTTAACGCGTCTTGCGACCCTAATCAAAACATGGGGTCGAGAGTTAGGTTTTCAGCAAGTAGGTATTACAGACACTCAGCTAGCAGCTCATGAAAAACACCTAGCTACTTGGCTTGAAAAAGGGCACCACGGTGACATGAGCTTTATGGCGAAACATGGTACCAAGCGCACCCGCCCGGAGGAGCTTGAACCCGGCACCCAGCGAGTTATCAGCGTGCGCATGGACTACTTACCCGCTGAAGTAGAAAGCACAAAAGTGCTGGGCCAACCTAGCCGTGCCTATGTCTCACGCTACGCACTGGGGCGCGACTATCATAAATTAATGCGCAAACGTTTGGCGCAACTCGCTAAAAAAATCGAGCAACAAGTCGGCGCGTTTGGTTATCGCGCCTTTGTAGACTCAGCGCCCGTTATGGAGCGCGCCTTAGCGCAAAAAGCAGGCCTTGGCTGGTTTGGTAAAAATGCCATGCTACTCAACCCCAAGGCGGGCTCACTTTTTTTCCTCGGCGAGCTGTATACCGACTTGCCGCTGCCTATCGATGCACCGTTTACTCATGAGCACTGTGGCAGCTGTAGCGCCTGTCGCACCGCCTGCCCAACCGGTGCCATTGTCGATGACAAGGTCGTCGACTCGCGCAAATGCATTTCTTATCTCACTATTGAACTGCATGGCGCGATACCCACTGAGTTTCGCCGCGCCATGGGTAACCGTATTTACGGTTGCGACGACTGCCAGTTGGTGTGTCCTTTCACTCGCTTCACCCGCGTTACCCAGGAAGATGACTTTGCGCCGCGCCATGACCTTGACCGCGCCGACCTCGTTAACCTATTTGCCTGGGGCGAAGACGAATTTTTGGATAAAACAGCGGGCAGTCCCATACGGCGTATTGGCTACGAACGCTGGCTGCGCAATCTCGCCATCGGCCTGGGCAATGCCCCCTGGAGTCGCGCGGTAGAGGCCGCCTTGTGGGCAAGAAGAGCCTATCCCAGCAGTTTAGTGCGTGAGCACGTGGCTTGGGCGCTTGAGGAGCAGCGCCTCAAGCGCGGTGCGAAAATTGCCACTGACGGCGCTTAGCCACTTTTCTAAACGACCTTACTCCTCTTCGTCTGTTACCGTTTCGAGGCGTAAGAACGTACTGCGATAGTGAGCCAACTCGGCAATCGACTCCTTGATGTCATCCATCGCCAGATGGACATTCTGCTTTTTAAATCCTACTAAGGCACCTGGATTCCAGCGTTTTGCCAACTCCTTAACGGTCGATACGTCCAAATTACGGTAATGGAAAAACGCCCAAAGATCCGGCATTTCACGCTCAAGGAAACGCCGGTCCTGGTGAATGCTATTGCCACACATAGGCGATGAGCCAGCGACCACATAGTGGCGAAGAAAATCGAGCGTTTGCTGCTCGGCCTCAGCGGTAGTCACAGTGCTCGCTTTGACGCGCGCAACCAGCCCGCTCTCCCCGTGGGTCTTCTGATTCCAGTCATCCATTTGTGCCAGTTGGCTATCAGGCTGCTTCACCGCAATCACCGGCCCTTCCGCCACGACGTTTAAATCGGCATCGGTAATCAATGTGGCCACTTCAATGATGCGCTCTTTGTTTGGATCCAGACCGGTCATTTCCAAGTCTATCCACACTAGCAAATCATCTCGCGGGGTGGCGTTGTCAGCAGTTTGCTCGCTCATTACATTCATTCCTTGACCAGTACCGCCACTTAATACGGCGATTAGAGTTAAAGTGTGGCTTATATTGCCTTAACCAGCACCCAATACAGGACAGTAGACTGCCCAGGTGAGTACAATGCCACTATTGTACCGAGCATCAGGTGGTCATGAGCAAACGTAAATTAAGTCGCCAGCAACAGTGGCGAGTCGATAAAGTCCAAGCGGAACGTGCCCAACGTGCTGAAAAGCGTGATGTGAAAGACGCTGAAAAACTTGCCGCTGGCGAATATGGTGCCGAACAGCCAGGCCGAGTTATGGCTCACTTCGGGCGAACACTAGAAGTGCGCGATGCTGACGGTACGCCCGTGCGTTGCCACCTTCGTGCCAACCTTGATGGTTTGGTCACCGGCGACCGGGTGATTTGGCGAGCAGGCCAGGATGGCTCTGGCGTCGTCGTGGCCCGCGAGGAGCGCGACAGCGTACTAAAGCGCCCAGACCCGCGGGGCCAGCTTAAGCCTGTGGCGGCCAACATTGATCAATTGCTGATCGTCTTTGCGGTAGAACCCGCTCCTCACCCCAATCTGATTGACCGTTACCTGGTTGCTGCCGAAGCAACAGGTATTGCCCCCGTGCTGGTGCTCAACAAAACCGACTTACTACCAGAAGACGGTGGTAAATTGGGAGAATTGCTTGAGCGCTACCACTCTCTGGGCTACACCGTGGTGCGCACTACCACTGCTAATGAAGCAGGCTTAGATGATCTACGCCAGCAGCTTGAAGGGCGAACATCTGTGTTTGTCGGCCAGAGTGGCGTGGGCAAATCATCGCTGATTGATCTTCTGCTCCCCGATGAAACTTTGCGCATTGGCGCTCTGTCAGAAGATTCGCGTAAAGGCACCCACACCACCACCACCGCTCGGCTTTATGCGATGAGTAGTGACGAAGTGACTGACGGCGAGCTCATTGATTCACCGGGTATTCGCGAGTTCGGCTTGATCCATCTTGATGAACAGGAAGTTACCGATGGATTTATTGAGTTTCATCCGTTCATTGGCCATTGCCGCTTCCGAGATTGCCGCCACCGCAACGAGCCAGGCTGCGCTTTACTAGAAGCCGTCGAGGCAGGCAAGATTCATCCAGAACGCTTTGCCAGCTATCGGCGCATTCTCGATAGCTTAAACGCATAATTTTTATTAGCTAGATGCCTGATATATCAATTGCTAAGCATAGGGAGCTGTCAATGAGCACCGCTAGCCATTCATCGGAAACCAACCTACTGCCGCTGATTGTTGAGCCCGAGCAGCTTCAAGAACACCTGGATAATCCACAGCTGCTGATTATCGATGTGCCAGTGAATGGCGATAGCTATCGCCAAGGCCATGTACCGGGTGCTATTTATCTTGATTTTCGCTACCTAATGCGTGGCGAAGGGCCGGTACCCAACGATGTGCCGAGCACTGAATTTCTCTCACGACTGTTCAGCGCACTTGGCCTAACCCGGGATACTCACGTCGTCGCTTATGATGATGAGGGCGGCGGCTGGGCGGCACGACTGCTATGGACACTGGAGCTAATCGGCCACACCCGCTACTCCTATTTGAATGGCGGCATCCATGCCTGGAGAGATTCCGGCTTGGCAGAAAGCACTGAATCCACCGCACCAACACCAAGCGAGTACCGAGCGGAGATCTTAAACCCGCACGCCTTAATCACCTGCGACGAAATCAAACAAAAGCTCGCAGATAAACAGTTCGCCGTTTGGGATGCTCGCTCTAAAGGCGAGTTTGATGGTGAAAAAGGCAACAATAAGTACCTTGGTCATATTCCGGGAGCGGTCAACATGGACTGGCTCAACGCCATGGATCGCAATCGCGCACTTCGCATCCGCGATTACGCTGAGCTAATGACCGAACTAGGTGCACTCGGCCTAACGCCCGATATGGAAATTGCTACTCACTGCCAAAGCCATCACCGCAGCAGCTTCACGTGGTTAGTCGGGAAAGCGCTGGGTTTTAATATACGTGGTTATGCGGGCTCTTGGGGCGAATGGGGCAACCGCGACGACACACCGATTGAGAAGTGAAGATACGACTGTGACTGTTTCCCAAAAAGCGTTTTCCCTAATTCAGTACCCGCTCCCCCACCATGCGCTTTCGCGTTTAACAGGCAAGCTCGCCCAGTGCGATACTCCCGAGGTGAAGAACAGGTTAATTAAGGCGTTTATCAAACGTTTTGATGTGGACATGAGCCAAGCGCTGGAGCCAGACCCCACCGCTTATGCAACGTTTAATGACTTTTTCACCCGCGCTTTGAAAGCCGATGCCCGCCCCTTGGGAGCAGGTCTGCTAAGCCCTGCTGATGGCACCCTGTCACAGTTCGGGCGTTTACAGGCAGGTCAGTTAGTACAGGCGAAAGGCCACACGTTTTCTGCCCAAACCCTGCTAGGGGGCGACAGCGCGCTAGCCGAAGAGTTTATGGGCGGCAGTTTTGCGACTGTTTACCTCTCTCCTCGAGATTACCACCGGGTACATATGCCGGTTACAGGCACCCTGCGCGAGATGATTTATGTGCCAGGGCGGCTCTTCTCGGTCAACCAAGCAACCGCTAACTACGTGCCAGGGCTGTTTGCGCGTAACGAGCGACTGGTGTGTATTTTCGATACCGAGCACGGCCCAATGGCCATGGTATTGGTAGGTGCAATGATCGTCGCGGCTATCGAGACTGTCTGGGCAGGCCAAGTGACGCCGCTTTCAGGCCACCCTCAGCGCATGCGTTTCGGGCAACCAATCACGCTTGAAAAAGGCGCTGAAATGGGCCGCTTCAAACTGGGCTCAACGGTGGTGATGTGCTTTGCCAAGCCGGTGACTTTTGAAGACAACCCGCTAGGCGCCAAGGTACAAATGGGCCAAACACTGGGCGAGCCTTAAAACGCGAGACATTAGTGCTAACAGTTAGCTGTTGAAAATGTAAGCACGTCTTCCAGGCGTGCTTTACCCAGCGCCAGCTGAATAAGCCGATCCATGCCCAATGCCACCCCCGCGCTTGCAGGCATTCCATGATCTAGCGCTGCGAGCAACTGCTCATCAATATCCACTTCAGATAAACCTAAACGGCGGCGCTCGGCATTATCCTCACTGAAACGCAGCCGCTGCTCCTCAGCATCAACCAGCTCATCATAGCCATTTGCCAGCTCGACACCGTTGATATAAAGCTCAAAGCGAGAGGCTACCCACTCACCATCTGCGTCTTGATGGCGGCGCGCCAAGGCCGCTTGGCTGGCGGGATAATCCAACACAACACTCAGTTCGTTTTGGCCAAGCGTTGGTTCAATTACCATGCTCATTAACAGGTCGAGACAAGTATCGCGACTCTCTTCTGTTAGCGCATTTGCCGACATCTGGCCACGCTCTGCAGCCAAAGTACGCAATGTCTCAATAGACGTCGTGAAGGGGTCTACCGCTAAGTAGGTATGAAACAGCTCACGGTAACGATAGTGCACCACAGGGCCTGCAAAACTCGGCAGCACGTTAGCAACCAGCGTGGTCGTCTCATCAATCAGCTGTGCCAGGGTAAACCCTGGGCGGTACCACTCAAGCATAGTGAATTCAATATTATGGCGGCTGCCAATTTCACCATCACGAAAACTTTTAGCTAGTTGAAATATCGACCCACTACCTGCGGCCAGCAGGCGCTTCATATGAAACTCGGGCGACGTTTGTAGCCATAGCCTACGCTGGCCTTTATCAGTACGCGCCATGCTAGACAGCGAGACTAAGTGCACATCGGTACTGCCACCCTGCCCCAACACCGGCGTTTCCACCTCCAGCACATCCCGCTCAGCAAAAAATGCACGTACCCCAGCGAGTAAGCGCGCACGCTCGCGCAACGTTTCGATACTTGCCGTTGGCTGCCAGCTAGCCGTCATTTACGTCCCCTCCAATGCTATAAAGCCACGCATGGTCATCACGTGGCTTTATCAAGTAGATGCTTTCGCGGCTAACTAACTACCGGTCACTCGGCAGCGCTTATGCTCGAGAAACACTTATGCACGAGAAACATAGTCACCAGAGCGCGTATCAATCTTCAGCACTTCACCCTGGTTGATAAACAACGGTACGCGCACAACCGCACCGGATGACAGCGTGGCAGGCTTAGAACCACCCTGGGCAGTGTCACCTTTCAAACCTGGGTCCGTCTCAACCACTTCCAGTTCAATGAAGTTGGGTGGTGTAACGGAAATCGCTTTATCGTTCCAAAGCGTAATAATATAAGGCACCTGCTCCTTGAGCCATTTTTCAGTATCGCCCAACGCTTTCTTTTCAACGGCGTACTGCTCGAAGGAACCATCCGTCTTCATGAAGTGCCACATATCGCCGTCGGTGTAGAGATATTCCATCTCCAGATCCATGACATCGGCACCTTCCAGTGAGTCACCGGATTTGAAAGTACGCTCGCCAACACGGCCAGTCATCAGGTTGCGCAGCTTAACGCGGTTAAATGCCTGCCCCTTGCCTGGCTTGACCAGTTCGTTCTCGACGATAGAACAAGGATCGCCGTCGAGCATTACTTTCAAACCGCCTTTGAATTCATTGGTAGAATAGTTCGCCATGATGCCTCTCAGTGTTTTATTTCAGTAACGTAGTGCGCGAAGCCATGCTTCGCCGTTGATAATATCGTTGTAAGCGTCGTCTAATAAGTGCGCGCATGATAACCCGAAGGAGGGCTTTTTTGCAGGAGAACATTATTATCGCTGATAAGCGCCCGTCTACCCAGATTTACGCGTCATGGCAGCGGCAGCTTTCCCAAGCGATTCGCGACCCAGCCACACTGTGCGAGCGTTTAAACTTGGACGACAGCTGGCTACCTGGTGCTGCTACTGGGCACCAGCTGTTTGAGATCTGTGTTCCCGACGCCTATCTTACGCGCATTGCCCCCAACGATCCCAATGACCCTCTGCTCCGCCAAGTACTGCCGGTAAGCGATGAAGCCGCAACACCGCAAGGTTACGTCACCGATCCGCTCGAAGAAGCAGAGCATCAGCCGGTTAAGGGGCTTATTCATAAGTACGCTAACCGCGTGCTGTTAATTGCCAGCCCTAACTGTGCAATTAACTGCCGCTACTGCTTCCGGCGCCATTTCCCCTACAGTGACAACTCCCCTTCCAGAGCACAGTGGCAGGAAGCGTTAGATTACCTGCGCATCGATACCAGCCTGAACGAAGCGATTCTTTCTGGCGGTGACCCGTTGGCCGCCAACGATCGCCAACTGGCGTGGCTGGTGGAGCAGCTTGAAAATATTCCGCATCTCAAGCGGCTGCGCATCCATACACGTCTACCCGTAGTGATCCCCGACCGGATTGATGATGCTCTGGTTGGCTGGCTAGCGGCGACGCGTTTGCAAAAAGTCATGGTACTGCATATTAACCACGCCAATGAGATTGACCAAGCGGTCATTGATGCCTGCACACGCTTAAAGCAAGCAGGTGTGACGCTGCTCAACCAAAGCGTGTTACTACGCGGAATAAACGATAGCGTCAGCGCCTTGGCGACGCTGTCCGAACGCCTGTTTGAAGCAGGCGTGTTGCCTTACTATTTGCATGTGGTCGACCCCGTGCAAGGTGCCGCCCATTTTGACGTACCCGATGAGGAAGCCAAAGCACTGGTTAAGCAGCTACTTGAACACTTGCCAGGTTTTTTAATGCCACGCTTAGTGCGCGAAGTGCCTGGCAACGCCAGCAAAACACCACTTTAACTGTCATAACCACGTTAGCTAACGATAAGGAGGCCAACACCTCCTTATCGGTCTGCTAGCGATCACGCCCAATCGGATATTTACCCTAGCGTTTCTGCAGTAACATTGGCAGCCGGCGCTTGGGTGGAGTGATGACGGTTAATGGCACTAAGCACACCTTTCATCGATGCACTGGTGATGCTTTCGTCGGTGCCCACACCAAACACGGCTTTGCCATCAATGCGCACCTCAACATAGGCGATTGCTTCAGCATCGGCCCCTTGTCCGCGGGAGTGCTCATGGTAATCAATTATTTCCACCTCCTGACCGCTAGCCACCAGCGCTTTGACAAACGCGGCCAAGGGGCCGTTGCCCTCACCGGTTACCGTTTGGCGCTCACCTCCGCTTTCCAGTATCGCTTCAAGCGCAACTTTCGGACTTTCTGGTTCAGAGGAAAGGCGATGGCTTATCAGCGCCAGCGGCGAATGCTGCTCCAGGTACTCATCAGCAAACGCTTGGTAAATCATTTGTGAGGTAATTTCGCGCCCAGTGCGGTCAGCGACTTCTTGCACGACTTGGCTAAACTCAATCGACAGTCTGCGCGGCAGTTCAATGCCGTGCTCCTGTTCCAGCAGATAGGAAATACCGCCTTTTCCAGACTGACTGTTAACACGAATTACTGCTTCATAGCTACGCCCCACATCCAGCGGGTCAATAGGTAAATAGGGTACATCCCAAGGCGCCTCAGGATGAGCACGACGATCTGCCATGCCTTTTTTAATCGCATCCTGATGCGAGCCTGAAAACGCCGTAAATACTAAATCGCCAACATAGGGATGGCGCGGGTGGACGGGTAACTGATTGCAGTACTCGACCTCGCGCATAATGGGCGTAATGTTGGAGAAATCCAGGTTCGGGTGAACGCCCTGAGTATAAAGGTTCATCGCAAGCGTCACGATATCCACGTTACCAGTACGCTCACCGTTGCCAAACAGCGTACCTTCCACCCGATCAGCACCGGCCATTAGCGTCAATTCTGCTGCCGCTACGCCAGTACCGCGGTCATTATGCGGGTGCACACTGACAATCAGCGTATCGCGCTTTTTAACATGACGACAGAACCACTCAATTTGATCAGCATAGTTATTGGGTGTTGCGACTTCTACGGTGGCCGGTAAGTTAACGATCATCCGATTATCAATGCTAGGCCCGAAGGTATCCATTACCGCTTCGACAATTTCCACCGCAAAGTCCATCTCCGTGGTGGTGAATAGCTCAGGCGAGTACTGGAAGGTCCAGTGAGTGTCTGGATTAACGGCCATTAAATCGCGAATTTGCGCCGTTGCATCAACGGCGATCTGCACGCACTCTGCTTTATCTACATTAAACACTACCCGCCGAAACATCGGGTCGGTGGCATTATAGACGTGAACAATGGCGTTTTTAGCGCCTTTAAGGGCTTCGAACGTGCGTTCAATTAAATGCGGGCGCGCCTGGGTCAGCACTTGAATCGTCACATCATCAGGAATTTTATCCTGCTCAATCAACGAACGAACAAAGTCGAAGTCAGTTTGTGATGCCGACGGAAAGCCCACCTCAATCTCTTTAAAACCAACGCTCAGCAGTAGATCGAACAAACGCTGCTTGCGCTCTTGATCCATGGGGTCGATTAACGACTGGTTGCCATCACGCAAATCTACACTGCACCAAATCGGGGGCATGTCGATGCGCTGGCTAGGCCAGCGGCGGTCAGGCAGTTCAACGGCCACGAAGGGGCGATATTTTTTAGAGGGATCGGACAACATCATGGCGTCGCTCCTGTCGTTAATCTATTTTTGGCAGCCCTGTTTTCGGCAACCCAGTTTTAGGTTAGTCGGCCTGGTCACTTGAAGTTGATGCAGTGCCTTTATGGGCCATGGCGGCCTCCATACGATCAAGCTGGGCTTTTAACGTATGCACGTCGCTACGCAACGCTTGAAGCTGAGCAGAATCTCCTTCACCGCTATCCAACTCCATCTGCGCACTCTCCTTCTGCATAACATCGAGCACGATACCAATCATCATATTGAGGAAAATAAACGCGGTAAGGAATATAAACGTCAAATAATAGAGCCAACTCCAAGCATAGACCTCTTGGGTGGCATACATAACGTCAGTCCAATCTTCAAACGTAGCGATGCGAAACAGCGTGAGCATCGCTACGGAAATGTTACCCCACAAAAAGTCGTCAACGTTATGGAATAAAAAGCTACCAAGAGCAGCATAGATATAAAAAATGATAAACATCAGCAGTACGACATACCCCATCCGGGGGACCGATTTCACCAACGCTCCCAACAACATTTGCAGCTCAGGAATCATCGATACCAAGCGCAAAACACGGAAAATTCGCAGCAACCGTGCCAGCAGTACCATCTCCGAGTCGTCCATGGGGATCAGGCTAGCGGTCACTATCAGAAAATCGAAAACATTCCAACCTTTCTTAAAAAAGCTGACTAAGTTGCGCTCGGCTGCCATTCTGATCAAAATCTCAATCAGAAAGAACACGGTTACGGCAATATCAAGATAAAGCAGCCACTGCTCTATTCGGGAGGTTTCCTCATAGGTTTTCGCGCCTATTACCAAGGCAGAAATCACAATGATGGAAATCACGGCGCCTTCAAACAGCTTGTTTGAGCGCAGCTTTTCGAAGCGGGCTTGCCAGGTATTGAATGGTTCACTCATTGAACAGGGAGTCTCTAAACGGTTAACGGCATCACTTTATACTAAAATCACGTACTTACTATACAAGTGATATCCTGTTGTTTCACTTGATGTATCTCCGCCACCCAGGTAGCTATTGGCACCTTGGTGTTTCACGATTTTTTTGCGCTGGATAAGCCCATGACACTGCTGTGGATAGCCTTACTGCCCCTGTTAGGCGTGCTGGTGCCGGCATTCAATGCCAAGCGCGGCCGCACCCTGTGCTCGCTGGCGACAAGCATACTGCCCGCTGTTGCCCTGCTGCTGACACTGTTGCAGATCCCCGCCCTGTTAAAAGGTGAAGCGCTGCGTTTTAACGCGGCATGGATGCCTGAGCTAGGCCTTGAGCTGGCATTTCGTTTAGATGGCCTGTCGTTGCTGTTTAATCTTTTGATTATTGGCATCGGCCTGCTGATTTTATTGTATGCACATTTTTACCTAGACAAAGATGAGCCATTCGGACGTTTTTACGCCTTTCTGATGCTGTTTATGGCATCAATGGTGGGCATTTCGATGTCAGACAATCTCATCTTACTCTGGTTATTCTGGGAACTAACCAGTCTTTCGTCATTTTTGCTGATTGGTTTTTGGTCGTACCGTAGCGATGCCCGTAAAGGTGCCCGCATGGCGCTTACCGTTACCGGTGCTGGCGGTTTGGCCCTGCTAGCGGGTCTCCTACTGCTGGGTGACATGGCCGGCAGCTATCGAATGGACGATGTACTTAGCAGCGGCGCTGCCATCGTCGCCGATCCTCGCTATCCGCTGATGCTTGGACTAGTTCTACTCGGTGCATTTACCAAATCGGCTCAGTTTCCCTTCCAGTTTTGGCTACCTCATGCCATGGCGGCCCCAACGCCAGTCTCAGCGTATCTGCACTCTGCCACCATGGTGAAAGCGGGTATTTTTCTGATGGCACGTTTACATCCGGCGATTGCTGGCAGCGAGCTTTGGAGCGTAGTGGTGCCGCTCATAGGTACTATCACGCTGCTCTACGGCGCTTGGTTTGCCCTGTTTAAGACCGACCTAAAAGGAATTTTGGCGTTTTCAACCGTCAGCCACCTAGGCTTGATCACCGTATTATTGGGTATTGGTAGCCCAATGGCAGTGTTAGCAGCTCTGTTTCATATTTTGAATCATGCGGCCTTCAAAGCGGCCCTATTTATGAGCGCAGGAATTATCGACCATGAAACGGGCACCCGAGAGCTCAAGCAATTAGGCGGCCTGAAAAAGGCGATGCCTGTTACAGCGCTGTTGACCACATTGGCCGCCGCAGCCATGGCAGGTGTGCCGTTACTTAACGGATTCCTCTCCAAAGAGATGTTCTTTACCGAAACACTAGCCACCCCGGTACTAGGCGGACTTAGTTGGTTACTACCGGCATTGGCAGCGTTAGGTGGCATGCTTTCAGTGGCTTATTCATTGCGTTTGGTACATGCGGTATTTTATAAACCAGCCAAAGAAGCAACACCTAAAGCGCCTCACGAACCACCTCATTTAATGCGCCTGCCCGTGGAAATCCTAGTGGCCCTATGTGTCTTGGTCGGACTCTTTCCAGCCTTTTTTGCCACCGGCATTTTACAACTGGCGACCCAAGCCGTATTGGGCGAGCCGCTTGATTTCCATTTAGCTATTTGGCACGGCATCAACTTACCATTGATGATGAGTGGGCTGGCCTTTGTTGTGGGTATCACGCTCTACTGGCGCCATAAGAATCTACGCCGCTTTGTGCAATCATTCCCCAGTATTGATGCGCGCCGCATCTTTGAGCGCTTTATCGTCACTCTGGGTTATCGCGCCGAACAGCTTATTACCAAGCTTGAAGGAAACTCGCTTCAGCGCTATATGGGTTGGCTGCTTTTCGCGGCGTTACTGATGGGTGTGATTGGCCTGGCCAGCATTGACGGCCTAACCGGTTCAAAAGGTAATCAGCCAATTGATGGCATTGTTTTACTAGGTGCCGGCATGCTGATATTCGGGGGAGTAGCAACTGCCGCTGCCCACCGCTACCGGCTAATCTCTTTGCTGATGCTTTCGGTCGTAGGCTTATTCGTTGCCCTCACCTTTGCACGCTTTTCTGCCCCAGACCTGGCACTGACACAGCTATCGGTAGAGGTTGTTACCATGATACTGCTGATGTTAGCGCTATTTTTCTTACCCCAAAAAACGCCGCGTGAATCGAGCCCCAAGCGCAACGTACGGGATATGTTACTGGCAGGCGCATTAGGCTTAGTGGTGGCTAGCCTTAACTATGCGGTGATGACACGTGAGACGCTGTCGATATCTGAGTTCTTCGTTGAAAACAGTAAACCTGGCGGCGGCGGGTACAACGTCGTCAACGTGATATTGGTCGACTTCCGTGGCTTCGATACGCTTGGCGAGATTACGGTGCTGGCCATTGCTGGCTTAGCCATCTTTAAACTATTGAACCGGCTACGGTTGTTTATCCCGCATAGCGATGGCGAAGGTCGTGTTTGGTCGCCTGATCGCTATCCCGCCATTTTAACGTCGATTTCTATGACGTTACTGCCCCTGGCGCTGCTGGTTTCTGCGTTTATCTTCTTACGCGGCCATAACCAGCCTGGCGGCGGGTTTATCGCCGGCTTGATTACGGCTGTCGCACTTATCTTGCTGTATATGGCACGCGGCGTGGAGTGGGCACAAGAGCGTCTAAACTTCCCCTTCCAGCCGGTGGCCGTGGTAGGCGTTGCCATTGCAACACTCACAGGGCTGGGTAGCTGGCTTTTGGGCTATCCGTTCCTGACGTCATCTTTCGGCTACTTTACGCTGCCACTGATTGGCACCTTTGAACTGGCTACCGCTCTGCTCTTTGATCTTGGCGTTTATCTAGCGGTTGTCGGTGCAACGCTGATGATTCTGGCCAACCTGGGTAAAGTAACCACGCCACACCGACCCGTCACCGAACCCAAAGCAAGCGATGATTCGAGTACGCCCACTAACAAGGAGTCCCACTAATGGAAATGCTCTATGCCATTACAACGGGCATATTAACTGCGTGCGGACTCTATCTAACACTGCGCGGGCGTACGTTCCCCGTTGTGGTTGGTCTGACGCTGCTCTCCTACGCGGTCAACCTATTTTTGTTTTCCATGGGCGGCTTAACCACGGATGGCGCTGCTCTGGTAAATGAAGGCACGAACATTGCTGACCCGCTGCCCCAGGCACTGGTATTAACAGCGATCGTGATTGGTTTTGCGATGACCGCCTTTGTGGTCATCCTGGCCATGCGTGCACGCAGCGAAGTAGGTAACGACCATGTCGACGGCAAAAAGGAAGACCACGAATGATTCAGCATCTAATTGTTTTACCCGTGGTGCTACCGTTAGTCGCGGGTATTTTGTTGCTTTATCAACGCCAGGGCTTAGTGCGCTATAAGCGCACCGTCAGCGTTGTCGCTTCGATACTCCTGCTGTTCGTCTCAATAGCGCTGGTCAACCAGGCGGCGAGTGGTGACATTACTTACTACGCGCTGGGCGACTGGCAGCCCCCGTTTGGGGTGGTGCTGGTGCTGGATCGCTTGTCGGCATTGATGGTGTTAGTCACCGCAATTTTAGCGGTCGGTGCGGTCATTTTTGCCTGCGGCGGTGATGATGAAAAAGGCAGTAACTTCCATGGCCTATTTCAATGGCAATTGCTAGGCATTAACGGGGCCTTTTTAACCGGCGACCTGTTTAACCTCTTCGTATTTTTCGAAGTGCTACTCCTGGCCTCTTACGCATTACTGCTGCACGGTGGTGGTAAAGCACGTATCCAAGCCAGTGTTCACTATGTCGTGCTTAACTTAGCCGGCTCCTCACTGTTTTTGATCGCCGTGGGCATTTTATATGGTGCAACGGGCACGCTAAACATGGCCGATATGGCGCATAAGCTGGCCAGCCTGCCCGCCGAACGCGAAGGCTTAGTCACCGCTGGGGCATTAATGCTGCTGGTGGTTTTCGGTTTAAAAGCGGCTATTTTGCCACTCTACTTTTGGCTCCCCCGCGCTTATGCAGCAGCTCCCGCACCCGTGGCAGCGTTATTCGCCATTATGACAAAGGTGGGGATTTACGCGATTTTGCGCGTTTATTCACTGATATTCAGCGATCAGGCAGGCGGTTTAGTCGCACTGGAACAGCCATGGATATGGTGGTTAGCGCTAGCAACGCTAGCCGCCGCGGGTGTTGGCGTTATCGCCGCACGTGATTTACGCCTGCTGGTAGCGTATCTGGTGCTTATTTCGGTAGGCACGCTACTGGCTGGCATTGGCATGCGCTCTCCGGCCGCGACATCAGCACTCCTCTATTACCTCATTCACACCACGCTGATTACCGGCGGACTTTTCCTGCTAGCGGAGATGATTGGCCTACAGCGGGGCAAACCCGGCACGCGCATCGTAAAAGGCCGACCATTGGTGCAAGGAAATGCACTAGCGCTTACCTTTTTTATCGGTGCCATTGCCGTGGCCGGGTTACCGCCACTATCCGGTGCGTTAGGGAAGGCACTCATGCTTAACGCCGCCGAAGGTGGTGAGCGCCTATGGCTTTGGCCGCTATTACTATTAACGAGCCTTGCGTCGTTAATTGCGCTATCTCGCGCAGGCTCTACGCTGTTTTGGCGCAGCCACCGTGGCAGCCCAAGCGGCAGCAACCTCTCTCGCTACCAATGGATTGGCATGCTGTGGCTGCTTAGCGCGGCACCACTAATGGTCGCCTTTGCAGGGCCCGTGAGTAGCTATACCCAAGCCACGGGAGAGCAGTTGGCCAACCCGCAGCTGTTGATTAATTCGCTTCTGCCTGATGCTGGAGACGCCCAATGATTGCCCCCCGCGCTTGGCTCCCTACGCCGGTACTGTCACTGCTGCTTCTGTTGGTATGGCTACTGCTTGTGCGTAGCTTTGCATTCGGTCAGATCGTGCTAGGCGGCGCGCTGGCCATCCTTATTCCGTTATTGACCCATCGCTTTTGGGACGCACGCCCCCGCATTGGTAAACCGCTTAAACTGTTGCGTTTTGTGTTTCGCGTACTAGGCGATATCGTCATCGCCAACTTCGAAGTTGCGTACTTAATTGCTAACCCCTGGCGTAAAGTCAAACCCCACTTTATTGAATACCCGCTGATGCTTGAGGAACGTTTCACTATTACGCTTCTCGCAAGCACCATCAGCCTAACCCCAGGAACAGTTTCAGCGAACTTAAGGATGGACGGAAAATCGTTGCTCATTCATGCACTTGATGTAGACGACGAGGACGCCCTAATTGCCCAAATTCGCGAGCGCTATGAGCGCCCCCTTAAGGAGATTTACGAATGCTAAGCGCCGCACTCGTGATCACTTTAGCGCTAGTGGTAATGGCGCTACTGATGAATCTTTATCGCCTAACCATTGGCCCCGACCTGCCAGATCGCGTGCTGGCGCTCGACACTATGTATGTCAATTCAATTGCGCTGATCGTACTGCTGGGGCTGTGGCTCAACAGCAAGACCTACTTTGAGTCTGCGCTGTTAATTGCCATGCTCGGTTTTATCAGCACGGTGGCCGTATGTAAGTACATTTTACGCGGGGATATTATCGAATGAACCGTGTCACGTCTCAGGAGATGCGCCCATGTCGTTTTTTGTCGAAGCGCTGATTTCACTACTGTTGGTTGCAGGCGGTATTTTCGTCTTTATCGGCTCGCTGGGTCTCGCTCACCTAAGAGACTTCTACATGCGCCTGCATGGCCCCACCAAGGCCACCACACTCGGCATAGGCTGCATGCTTGTCGCCTCAATGGGTTACTTTTGGAGTATCGATGGCAAGCCTGACGTACAAGAACTGCTAATCACGCTGTTTTTATTCATTACCGCACCGGTTAGCGCTCACTTGCTCGCCAAAACGGGTCTTCACATGCAGCTCAAGCATATAGATAAAACCCAGGGCAAACCGGTAGAGCTCCGCTCAGAAGAAGTTGGTGAAAAACCTGTCCCGCACCCTGACAAGGGGCATGGTTAAAAGACAGGAACAGCCGTTCTTGATCGCTAAGCGCTGGCTGCAACGCCAGCGCTTTTTATATGTCAACGACGCAAGATAGTAGTGGGAAGCAACACTTTCCGGTAAGCTCCTTGCGTTTTGTTAGCCTGTTTTGAGGTAATTATATGTGGAGCCTGCTTAGGTTGTCGGCACTGTCATTAACCACGTTGATGATAGCGGGTTGCTCAGACCCCAAAATAGACACAAGCTCAATGCCAGCCGCCGTAGTTTCGGTTGAGAAAGTGCGCGACTCACTCCCCGCCTACAAGCGCGATGAGTTTGATCAAGCATTAACGATCATTGCCATGTCATCGTTTAGCGGCATCGATTTACTCAATGCCCAACGTATGAATGCCGCCGAAATTGCCGAGTCAGCGAATGCCTACATGCATGGCCTAACGGGTGATGAAGTTATAGAGCGCGCCGATAAAATGCTGCGCGAACGCCGTGCCCGCGAA
The DNA here is from genome assembly GCA_030440445.1 of Halomonas sp. KG2. Classification (NCBI taxonomy): domain Bacteria; kingdom Pseudomonadati; phylum Pseudomonadota; class Gammaproteobacteria; order Oceanospirillales; family Halomonadaceae; genus Halomonas; species Halomonas sp. KG2. The sequence continues at coordinate 2,722,921 of CP098528.1, forward strand.
CGCGAGCAGGCGCTGCAAACGCTTGATCGTCTAGAAACCAAACAAGCGCGGGCTGAACACGATCAACAACAGCGCGCCCAGGTGAGCATTGAAAGTGCCGATTACTACATCAGCACCAGCCCCTATGGCGCATTCGAACCCGTGATTGATCTTCAGGTAACGAATGGTTCTGACCAAGAGGTATCAGAACTGTTTTTACATGGCGTATTGACCAGCCCAGGACGCGAGACAGCGTGGGTCGATGAAACGTTTTACTATGTTATTGCTGGCGGCCTAGCCCCCGGCGAGACCGCACAATGGAGCCTTGCCCCCAACCGCTTCGGCCCCTGGGGTAATGATCAAATTCCCCGCGATACACAGCTAACCTTAACGCTACTGGGGATAAATAACGCGCAAGGTGAGCCACTTTGGAACTCGCCATCGCTTAGCGAAAATGAGGCCGCTAAGCTAGAAGCCTTGCGTGCGGAGTATGGCGGTGTTAACGCCCATACTGCCAACTAGGGCTAAGGCGGTGCTAAAGCACCGCCTGTGCACTTAGCGGCGCTATCAGTCAGTCGATCAGATCTGCTTCCCGATAGCCAATTAAATACAGTACCGCATCAATTCCCAACGTTGAAATTGCTTGGCGAGCTTGTGCGCGAACCATCGGCTTGGCGCGAAACGCAATCCCAAGCCCCGCTTTTGCCAGCATTTTAAGATCGTTGGCACCATCACCAACGGCAATCGTCTGCTCTAAAGTAAAACCTTCGCGTAGCGCGATTTGCTCTAGTAGATCGGCCTTGCGCTGCGCATCGACAATCGGTTCTTTCACATCACCGGTTACTTTACCATTTTCAATGACCAGCTCGTTGGCGTGGATTTCGTCAAAACCGAGCTTCTCCTGAAGATGGCGAGCAAAGTAGGTAAAGCCCCCAGACAATATCACCGTGCGGTAACCAAAACGCTTTAAGTTCGCCATTAGCCGCTCAACACCGTCCATTAAGGGCAGCTCGGCAGCAATCTCTTTCAAGACCGACTCGTCTAAACCGGCTAGTTTACTCATACGCTCGCGGAAGCTTTGTTGAAAATCCAGCTCGCCACGCATCGCTCGCTCGGTCACGTCGGCGACTTCATCTCCGACCCCATGGCGGCGAGCCAGCTCGTCAATCACCTCCGTCTTGATCAGCGTCGAGTCCATATCAAAACACACTAAACGACGATGCCTACGCCAGATAGTATCTTCTTGAATAGCAATATCGACACCATGCTGGGCACCTAGCGCGAGCGCCTTTTCGCGTAGGGCTTCTAGCTCTACATCACTGCCTCTGAGCCAACATTCAACGCAAGCACCGTTAGCAGGCGAGTCACCTTCAAGCGCTTCGCGGTCTGAAAGACGGTGAATTAGCTCAACAGTGAGACCAAACTCTGCGGTCAGCGATCCTACTTCAGCTAATATGCCAGCAGGCAGCTTGGGGGCTAGCAGGCTTAAGATGAGTCTTGGTTGGCTAGCTTGCTCACTCCAGCGCTGATAGTCGTCGCCACTCACCGCAATTGCCTGCACGTCTAAGCCTAGCGTATCTCCCGCTTCACTAAGCGCGGCTTCCAAAGCGCTGTCCTGATCAAGCCCCACCAGCATTTCCAAAGAGAGCATGCCAAACGTCACGCTTTGATTAATATCCAACAGCCGGGCACGCCCAGCCGCCAACGCATTACCCAGGCCAGCTAACTGCCCTGGGCGCGCAACCCCGGTCGCACGAATCAAATAACGTGTTGCCATGACTTACTCCCCTGCCTCTAAACAATCTACTTTTTGGAAACCGCGAGGCAGTTTGCTGCCTCGCCTACCGCGTTCACCACGATAATACGCGAGATCGTCGGCTTTCAGGGTTAGCTTACGCTTACCGGCATGAATAATGAGTTCACCACCCTCTGCCACAACGGCAATATCGCGCACAAACTCTTCACGTCGAGCCGCACGCGGACCGGGAATATCAAGCATTTTATTGCCTTTCCCTTTGGCCATTTCGGGCAATTGGTCTAACGGGAACAGCAGCAGCCTGCCTTCATTGGAAACCGATGCAACCCAATGGCCTTCGCCTTCCGGCACTTCCACTGGGGCCATAACGCTGCACCCTTTAGGAACACTCAGTACCGCTTTACCGGCTTTATTCTTGCCTGTCAGGGCCTCAAGCTGCGCGACAAAACCATAACCACCATCGCTGGCCAATACGTATCGCTTGGTGGGCGGCGCCAGCATTAGCCCTGCCATGCGCGCACCTGCCGATACGTTGACACGGCCGGTAACGGGTTCACCCTGACCTCGGGCACTAGGCAGGTTGTGCGCTGCTAGGGTATAAGCGCGGCCAGTGTCGTCTAGCAACACCAAAGGTTGATTGGTTTTACCACGGGCCGCCAGTTGGAAACTATCGCCAGCCTTATAGGAGAGCCCTTCCGGATCGATATCATGGCCTTTCGCCGCACGAATCCAGCCTTTTTCCGACAACACGACGGTAATCGGATCAGCGCCTAACAACTCTACTTCAGAGAGCGCTTTTGCTTCACTACGCTCAACCAGCGGCGAACGACGCGCATCACCATGCTCTTTACCCGCCGCGCGGATCTCTTTTTCAATTAACGTGGTTAGCTTAGCTTCACTACCCAGCAAGCCTTGCAGCGACTTGCGCTCTTTCTCCAGCTCATCCTGCTCGCCACGAATCTTCATCTCTTCTAGCTTAGCAAGATGGCGCAATCGCAGCTCTAGGATCGCCTCTGCCTGCCGCTCAGAAAGACCAAACGCAGCGATCAATGCTGGCTTAGGCTCATCCTCTTCACGAATAATACGGATCACTTCATCAAGGTCGAGGTAAGCCGTCAGTAGGCCTTCAAGAATATGCAGACGGTCTTCGACTTTACCTAAACGATGCTCTAAACGACGGCGCACTGTCGCTCGCCTAAAGCGCAGCCACTCGCTCAGCATATCGGGTAACGGCATCACGCGGGGGCGACCATCCAGGCCGATCACGTTCATGTTCACCCGCACATTCTTTTCTAAATCCGTGGTGGCGAACAGGTGCGCCATCAGCGATTCAACATCCACGCGGTTAGAGCGTGGCTCAATCACCAGGCGAGTAGGCTCCTCATGGGTGGACTCATCACGCAAGTCGGCTACCATCGGCAGCTTTTTGGCCTGCATTTGCGCGGCGATCTGCTCCAACACTTTGGCACCACTGACCTGATAAGGCACAGCGGTAATCACGATATTGGCCTCTTCGCGCACATAACGAGCGCGCAGCTTGACCGAACCGCGGCCTGATTCGTAGAGCTTGCGCAGGTCTTCTTTCGGCGTGATGATTTCGGCATCGGTGGGGAAATCGGGGGCCGGTACAAACTCCATCAGGTCGACAGTGGTCGCTTCCGGGTTCCGCAACAGGTGACAGGTCGCCTCTACCACTTCAGTCACGTTGTGAGGTGGAATATCGGTTGCCATCCCAACCGCGATGCCGGTACCGCCGTTGAGTAACACGTGCGGCAAACGCGCTGGAAGCACTACCGGCTCTTGCATCGTGCCATCGAAGTTGGGGGTCCAGTCCACGTTGCCCTGGCCTAACTCGCTGAGCAGCACTTCTGCAAACTTAGACAGCTTGGCTTCGGTGTAGCGCATGGCAGCAAAGGATTTGGGGTCATCAGGGCTACCCCAGTTGCCTTGCCCATCCACCAGCGGATAGCGATAGCTAAACGACTGGGCCATTAGCACCATTGCTTCATAGCACGCGCTGTCGCCATGGGGGTGAAACTTACCCAGCACATCACCGACGGTACGCGCCGACTTTTTGTACTTGGCATTGGCGTGCAGCGCCAATTCACGCATGGCGTAAATAATGCGCCGCTGCACAGGTTTCATCCCATCGCCAATATTGGGCAAGGCGCGGTCTAAAATGACGTACATCGAGTAGTCGAGGTACGCTTTTTCGGTGTAATCGCGCAGGGACAGCCGTTCGACGTCACCCTCTGCTACCTGAATATCCATGTCGATCATATCCTACCTTAACAACAAAACCGCCCCAGTCGGGGCGGCTGATAAGCGGACACGCGGCCACTTAGCATGGCACGCTATGTTAATTGATACTTTTCATGCGATGCATTCGACAGTGCTGGAGCCTGGGATACCGCTTGCGCACCGCCGTGAAACTCGTCCAGCAAGCCTTTTAAGCGCTGGGCCTGTAACGACAGTTCATTAGCAGCCCCTGCGGCCTGGCTAACCAAGCCCGCATTCTGCTGGGTCACCGTATCCATCTGCGTTACCGCACGGTTAATCTCGTCAATGCCATTGGTTTGTTCGCTGGAAGCTTGGCTGATTTCGCTAATGCGTGCCGTTACTTCCTCAATGGCGACCACAATTTCTTTCATAGCCGACTCAGCTTGTTGAGCATAACCACTGCCCGTCGCGATCTGCTCAGAGGTGGTTTTGATCAGCCCATTAATATTTCTGGCCGATGCAGCACTGCGCGAGGCAAGCTCACGTACTTCACTGGCAACCACCGCAAAGCCTCTTCCGTGCTCACCCGCACGCGCTGCTTCTACCGAGGCATTCAGCGCTAATATATTGGTTTGAAAAGCAATATTTTCAATTACTTGAACAATTGAAGCGACTTCAACAGAGCTTTCGTTGATCGCTTCCATGGATTGCGCCAGCCTTGATACCTGTTGGCCGCCGCGCTTTACTTTATCCGCCGATTCTTTTGCCCGCAGGTCGGCCTCTTGAGCGTTATCAGCGTTTCGCTTCACCGTAGCCGCCATCTCTTCCATCGTTGATGACGTCTCCTGAAGAGAAGCCGCCTGCTGTTCTGTTCGGCTAGAAAGCTCCGTATTGCCTGCCGCGATTTCAGTGGACTCGCTGGCGATGGCATCGGCCACGCTCCGCACATCACCAAATAGCCGCTGTAGCTTCTCCGAGTATCGATTAACAGCACGGCGCAGTTCGCCAATCTCATCCTCGCGATAGATCGTCAGCTCGCGACTCGAGTCATCCTGCCCCAGCTGATCGATTTGACGCGTAGTACTGCGTATTTGCGCTAGCAAAATACGCCCACCCCACCACCCAAGCCCCAGCAAAAGTGCCAACAAGGGGACAATAAATAGCAGTAAATCACGTGTTAACGTGCGTGCCAAAGCCGTGACTTGCTCGCTAGGCGTTACTAACCCCAGCGTCCACCCCGTACGTGGCATGTCAAATAAACGCACCTCAGCAGCTTCTGCTAACACACCTGCATTTTCGACACTCGCCTGTTCACGGCCAGCCGTGATCGCCGTAACAACGGGCTGAAGCCAGGGCATATCACGGGCAACGTCAGCTAAACTTTTCATCTCATCAGCGGCTTGCTCCACCCCCGGCAGGTCAATGACATTGCGCTCATTATCCAGTACAAAGGCGTAACCGCCTGTGCCACCGCCATTTTCTGCAAGAAACTCGGCCACGCCGCCTAGCTGCATATCAATGGTCGCTACACCTGAAAAAGCACCATCGATATAATACGGAACACTACAGGTCACCATGGCAACCCCTGTCGCTGGATCGCGGTAGGCAGCAGACCAAACGCACTGCCCTGGCGTCGCATCGCGAGCACTGCTATACCATGCTTCGTCGTGATAAGGCGCAATAGTGCTTGCGTTGTAGTCATCCAGAAACTCCAACGCTCCTTGAGCATTACGTGCCCAGAAAAAACTGAAGCGCTCGACACCCGGCGAAAATGCGCCTGGCTCAGGCCAAATACCGCCTCCGGCAATTGTCATATTGCCGTTATCATCGACCACATTGGGCAGTGCTTGCTGGTAAATCGCTTCATCTTGAGGAAGCGATTCGGCCAACGCCGCTAAGCTCGAGGTATTCCCCTCGACGCGAGCCAGCTGGCCATTCAGCGCATTCACGATAGAGCCGCCCGTACGCTCAATCAATGACTGACTTGCATCGATCACCAACGGCTGACCACGCCAGGCCATCACGCCGTAAATACTGACAGCCATTAGTAGTGTGAGCACCACTGCAGACAACGTTAACTGCCGAGAGATTGTGTTGAACAAAGCTATTCCCCTGTCTATGAGCGTTTTTTACGCGTCTTAGTATGTAAGCTACTTATTCAACTATCGGCCAAATAGCATGGCACTGTAATAATGCCTGTTAACGTTTGCCTAGCAGATTGGTCTCACGCCTCCGGTCTTTATAACTGGCTTTGCAACTGTTGCGAAAACAGTCGCAAAAACAGTCATTACAACCAGACTAATGACGCCTCTATATCTGTAACTACACCTCTACATCAGCGAGATTGCCGTAATCTTCCAGCCACTTTTTGCGGTCACCGGCGCGCTTCTTGGCCAGCAACATATCCATCATTTCCATCGTGCCATCGCCCTCTTCCAACGTTAACTGCACCAGACGACGGGTCTCCACTGACATAGTGGTCTCACGCAGCTGTAGCGGGCTCATTTCACCCAAGCCTTTAAAACGCTGAACATTGGGCGTGCCACGTTTTTTCGCCAACTGCTTGAGAATGGCGGCTTTCTCACTCTCATCCAGGGCATAGTGCACTTCTTTACCTAAATCGATTCGGTAAAGCGGCGGCATGGCGACAAACACATGCCCGGCATCCACCAGGCTGGGGAAGTGCTTTACAAACAGCGCGCACAACAGCGTTGCAATGTGCAAGCCATCGGAGTCCGCATCCGCCAGGATGCAGATTTTGTGATAGCGCAGTTTTTCAAGATCTGCACTGCCGGGGTCGGCACCAATCGCCACGGCGATATCGTGCACTTCCTGAGAGCCATAGATATCGTGGGTATCGACTTCCCAGGTATTGAGGATTTTGCCGCGCAGCGGAAGAATGGCTTGAGTTTCACGGTTGCGCGCTTGTTTGGCGCTACCACCTGCCGAGTCGCCTTCGACTAAAAACAGCTCACTTAGGGCAGGATCCTGGCCGGAACAGTCGGCGAGCTTGCCTGGCAACGCGGGACCAGAAGTCACTTTTTTACGGGCGACCTTTTTGGACTTTTTCTGGCGCTGTTGGGCGGCGCTGATCACCATTTCGGCCAGCTGTTCGGCCTGTTCAATGTGGTGGTTAAGCCACAGCGAGAAAGCATCTTTCAACACCCCAGACACGAAGCCCGCAATCGTGCGTGAGGAGAGCCGCTCTTTGGTCTGTCCGGCAAACTGAGGATCAAGCATTTTCACCGAGAGCACAAAAGAGGCTCGTTCCCATAAATCATCGGCGGTTAGCTTAATGCCGCGGGGCAACAGGCTGCGGTATTCGCAGAACTCCCGCAGCGCTTCCAACAACCCTGAACGGAAGCCATTAACATGCGTGCCGCCCTGGGGTGTGGGAATCAGGTTTACGTAGCTTTCCAACAACGCGTCGCCACCTTCGGGCAACCACTGAATCGCCCAGTCAACGCCATGCTCGTCGTCGCTAAAATGGCCTACAAAGGGTTCATTCGGCACCACTTCATAGCCATCGGTAGCTTCAGCTAGGTAGTCCTTTAAGCCATCGGCATAGGCCCATTCAGTTTTGGTGCCATCAGGCTCTATCAGCGTAACCGCCAGCCCAGGACACAGTACCGCCTTGGCACGTAACAAGTGCTTTAACTTTGAAAGGGCAAGCTTTGGGCTGTCAAAGTAGCTCTCATCTGGCCAGAAACGCACGAGAGTGCCCGTCGCTTTTTTCGCCGCTTTACCAATTTCGTGTAGCTCTTCGACTTTTTCGCCAAACTCAAAGGCCATGGCATGGCGCGCGCCATTACGCGTCACTTCAACATCTAAACGGCGCGATAAGGCATTAACCACCGATACGCCAACCCCGTGCAAACCACCCGAGAAGCGATAGCTGGAGGAGGAAAATTTGCCACCCGAGTGGAGCTTGGTAAAGATGAGCTCGACGCCCGACACGCCATGTTCAGGGTGCAAATCGATCGGCATACCGCGGCCGTTATCCTGCACTTCGATGGCGCCATCGCTATGCAGCACCACGCTGATAGCCGTTGCGTGCCCTGCGAGGGCCTCATCAACACTATTATCAATAACCTCTTGAGCGAGGTGATTGGGCCGCGAGGTGTCGGTGTACATACCGGGACGCTTACGCACCGGCTCGAGCCCTGACAGGACTTCGATGGAACTCGCGCCGTACTGGGAGGCATCAAACTGGGTCATGTAACATCGGTTCCTAAAAAAATAGCGCTAGCAGCCGCTCTTAAGTACTTGAAACAAAGCGTACTGAAACAAAACGAACTGAAACGAGTCATTAGCGGCTGGCAAAAGGGCACAGGATAGCGGAAAAGCAAAAAGCTGTATATCCAGCCATGAAAATCACAATAGCGTGCTACTCCTGCTCTGCCGCCCAAAACGCCTCAATCAGGCCACGGCTGGAAGCATCCATACGGGAAATATCACCGCCGCCATCAATGATTGCCTGGGTATCGGTGGCAATTTTCTTACCTAGCTCAACGCCCCACTGATCAAACGGGTTAATATCCCAAATGACCGCCTGTACAAACACTTTGTGCTCATACAGGGCAATCAGTGCCCCCAGCGTAAAGGGTGTTAGCTTGTCCAACAGGACCGTTGTAGAGGGCTGGTTCCCACGGTAGCGCTTGTGCTCTGGGCGGGGGCCATCATCCTCTAGGGCATCATCCCCCAGCATCAGCACTCGTGACTGAGCAAAGCAGTTCGCCAGCGCTAGGCGGTGCTGCGCTTTTAAATGGCGACGTGTATCCAAGTCTTCCACCTCATCGTAGCGCTTCAGCGGTGCTATAAAATCGCATACGACCGGCTGGGTGCCCTGGTGAAGCAACTGATAAAAGGCGTGTTGAGCGTTGGGACCAAGCTGCCCCCACAGCACTGGACACGTTGAATAATTCACCGCTTGGCCTTGGCGGGTCACTGACTTACCGTTGGATTCCATCTCAAGCTGTTCAAGATAGGCAGCAAAGTACTCTAAGCGTCCATCGTAGGGCAGTATCGAATGGGCACGAATATCCAGGAAATTGACGTTCCAGATACCCGCTAACCCCAGCAGTACTGGCAGGTTTTCTTCCATCGGTGCATCACGGAAGTGACAGTCCATTGCATGGGCACCCGCCAACAGTTCGCGGAAGTTATCCATGCCTACGACCAGCGCAATCGGTAGGCCGATGGTGCCCCACAAGGAGTAGCGCCCGCCGACCCAGTCCCAGAACATCAGTTGGTGATCTGAGGAAATACCCCACTCACTCATCTTTTCAGGGCTCGCCGACACACCAATGAAGTGCTGGCGAACAATTAACTCTGCGCTTAATGGCGCGGCACTGGGAAGATCGCCATGCTCAGAAAGCTTTCCTAATAGCCAGTCTTTGGCCGTATTAGCATTGGAAAGCGTGTCGATAGTGGTAAACGACTTGGACGATAAAACAAACAGGGTTGTTTCAGGATTAAAGCGACTTAGATAATCCGCCAGCTGGGAGCCATCCATGGTCGACGCAAAGTGCACGTCCAATGAGTGCCCCTCTTTTGGGCGATAATCTGCCAGCGCATGGGTGACCATTAACGGGCCAAGATCCGAGCCGCCGACACCTAAATTCACCACATGCCGGATCGGCTTACCGGTTGCACCACGCCACTGTCCCGCCTGCAAGCGCTGTACCAAACGCTCCATTTGGGCAAGGCTGTCATGCACAGCGGCCACCACATCTTCCCCTTCTACTTCCAGCGTGGCATCAGCAGGTAACCTTAAAGCTGTATGTAGTGCGGGGCGATTTTCACTGACGTTGACACGCTTCCCACTTAGTAACGCATCAATCTCCCCTGGCACCCCCGCTTCATGCGCCAGCCCCAGCAAGTGTTCAAGGGTGTCATCATCCCAACGCTGTTTAGATAAATCCAAGGTTAAACCTGCCACTTGGCGCGTGAAGTTCAACCAGCGACTGTCATCATCACCGAACAAATTTTTTAAGTGTACGTGTTGTAGCGTGTCAGCATGATGCTTCAACGTCTGCCATGCGGGTAGTGTATCGGGGGTTGTGCGTGTTGCTGAAGCCATATGCCCTCTCCTTTGGCGTCCTTCCGTGCGGCAGGAATCTGTTATAAACAGGTCTGTTCTGGTGTATCAAGGGCGCGTAAACTACGCAGCCTCATTAATAATCCTGGCTTGCCCATGAGTGATGCATCTTACCGCGACGCTATCTTTTCAACACCCTTAGATAAGGTGGCAAGGTTCTCCTTCGACGAACAGGTCGTTGCGTGTTTCCCTGATATGATCCGCCGTTCAGTGCCCGGTTACGGGCAAATCCTCGGCATGTTGAGCTTAATTGCCCAACGCCATTTGCGCCATGGCGCTCACGTTTACGACCTAGGTTGCTCGCTGGGCGCATCCGGCCTAGCACTGGCGGGCGCACTTCCCGCCGATGCCTTTCGCTATACCGGTGTGGACCTTTCACCCGCTATGGTGGCTAGGGCCAAGCAAACCTTTTTGGAAGAGTGCCCAGACCATGCCATGCAGATCGAGGAGGCCGACATACGCACGCTTGAGTATGCGCCTTCCGGCATGATCATTCTCAACTTTACGCTGCAGTTTCTGCCCCCTGCCGATCGCGATGCGCTGCTGAAGCGGCTTTACGATGCCCTTGAACCGGGCGGCGTACTGATTTTATCGGAGAAAACCATCGATGCCGATGAACGGGACAACGCGTGGCGGGTTGAGCGCTACCATGACTTCAAGCGCGCCAATGGCTACAGCGATATGGAAATCAGCCAAAAGCGCACTGCGCTGGAAAACGTGCTAATTCCCGACACGCTTGATGCCTTACATGGCCGCTTAGCCCTAGCGGGCTTTTCTCGCTCAATGACCTGGTTCCAGTACTTGAACTTTACCTCGCTGATCGCCTTCAAGGAGGGTTAAGGTGCCGCTGTTACCCGATGATCATCGCGCGCTTTATCAGGCATTTTTAGATCAAGCCAGTCAGGATGCCACACTGACACCCTGGCTTGCCAAGCTGCCCGAACAGCTGGCCAATGGATTAGATCGCCAGCGTCACGGCGACCTGTCCGCCTGGGAGAAAGCGGTTGCCAAACTGCCTGCTCTACCCGAAGAGCGCCACGTCGACCTTACCAGCGATACAGTGAGCGTTGATGTCGCTTTGAGCGATAGCCAAAAGCGTCAGTGTTTTAATCTGCTGCGCAAACTATCGCCCTGGCGCAAAGGCCCCTTTCGCTTGGGTGGCATCGATATTGATACCGAATGGCGCTCCGACTGGAAATGGCAAAGAGTCGCCCCGCATCTTGCGCCGCTAAAGTACCGTAAGGTATTGGATGTTGGCGGTGGCAGCGGCTACCACGCTTGGCGCATGGCCGGAGAAGGCGCAGCCTTTGTGCTTGTGATTGATCCTTCACCACGCTTTTATTGGCAGTTTCAGGCGGTGCGCCACTTCGTTGGCAATGCCGACGGCGGCCGCACGCAGTTTCTACCGGTAGGCATTGAAGATGTGCCGGAAAAGCTGGGATTTTTCGATACGGTATTTTCCATGGGCGTGCTCTACCACCGTCCTTCGCCACTTGAGCATTTGCAGCAACTAAAAGAGGCGTTAACCCCCGATGGTGAACTGGTGTTAGAAACACTAGTGGTGGAAGGCGATGAGCAAACCGTGTTTGTACCTGGCGAACGCTACGCCGCGATGCCTAATGTTTACTTCCTGCCCTCTTCAAAAGCGCTATGTCACTGGCTAGAACGGTGCGGTTTTACCAATGTGCGAGTGGTCGACGAAGCGCTAACAACGCTTGATGAGCAGCGCTCAACCGAGTGGATGACCTATCAATCGCTAGCCGATTTTCTCGACCCCAGCGATCCAACTCGCACCATTGAAGGCTACCCTGCACCACGTCGAGCGGTGATTATCGCCAACCGAAACGGATGTTGATGGGCTGTGTCGTACGCTTGTGTCAATCAAGCTTGTAATGATCGTACTGTTAATAACACGTTTTTTTGTAACAGTTCTTAATTACTTAGATCGTTATGGGATAGCCCATAATGTCATCGCTCATATAGGCACAAGCTCACTAATGGGATATTAATCAAGGAGTAAAGATGGGTTTTTTAGCGTGGATTCTATTCGGCCTTATCGCCGGTGTGATTGCAAAAATGATTATGCCTGGTAAAGATCCAGGTGGCCTTATCGTTACCATTCTTCTCGGTATTGCTGGCGCCTTTGTCGGTGGCTGGATTGGCTCACTGGTTGGGCTTGGCACCATGGGCGACTTTAGCTTTGGTAGTTTTGTGACCGCTATCGTAGGCGCATTGGTATTGTTGTTCGGCTATCGGATGATCAAGAAGTAAGCATCTCACATTGCCCATACGACAAAAAAAGCCGCTCAATAGAGCGTAATGCCAGTCAGTTAAGCCTGACTGGCATTAGCCGATGGGCTGGTTTTTTTTGTTTAATAAGTGCCTGACGGTGACTCCACCCCAGCCCTTCGAGACGCCCTCGTCATTCCCGCAGGCCCTTAGCGGGAATCCATGTTGACCTGGGATTCTGGGCTGCTGCAGGTCAAGGTCAAGATGGATTCCCGATAACCCCACTCGGGAATGACAGTGCGGTAGCTGGCATTAGCCGATGGGCTGGTTTTTTTGTTATTCAACAGGGCTTGGCCAGCGCTCACTAATCTCAACGCCGCAAAATCACCAGCCAACGGCCAAGGTTCATCACGCTGGCCAGCGAAGCAGCAACGTAGGTGAACGCGCAGGCGGTAAGCACATGGCGAGCGCCGGGCATGTCATAGGGCGGCACGTACTCTTTAAGCAGTGGCAGTGCACGGTTAAAGCTGGCATCGAACTCAACGGGTAGCGTCACTAGGTGCACCAGCGCGGCGGTACCAAAACTAATGACGGCCATGGCGATAACCGCTGCCAGCCCACCGGGCAGCCTTGTGAGCACAAACAGAAATGGTGCAGCCACCATTAAAATAGCGCCCAGCTTTTCTGCCTTTTGCGCTACTTGAACCAAACGGCTTCTGGCTAGCAGAGGCGCGTAGCCTTCATGGTGCTGAATGGCGTGCCCAACCTCGTGGGCAGCAACGGTCACCGCCGTCAGCGAGCGGCCATCATAGTGGTCGGGAGTCAGGCGCACGCAGCGCGACTCCGGGTCGTAATGATCGCCAAACTCGGTACGCTCTACCCTCACGCCTTCTACACCTAAACGACGTAGCAGATGCTCGGCAAGCTCCGCGCCGGTACCCGGATAGTCATCCCGTCCACGGGTGTGGCGTTTCAATACCCATTTTGCCCATAGGTTAGGCAGAACAAAAATGGCCAGCGCCAATACGATTAACACAATGACCATGATCACACTCACCGCTGATTAAGAACCTAAATTAACGACCCGCTAACCCGTGTTTAGTTTTACCATGAGCACAAAATAGGCGCACTCACCTACAACTATTCAGGATCATTGTGATGCGCGTCTACATCCCGTTGTACCGCTTGCAGCCCTCTGGCAGAAATATCGCCTTTAGAGTAGGCATGTTTGGCAATCAAAATACTGTCAGCGGCGAGTACTAATTCGCAATCAGTATGGGCAAGTTCATCCCGTAAACGCTGAATCGCCTCTTCCCGTTGAGGGTCTTTATCAACCCGACGAATATAGATCGCTTTGATTCGTGTGGGGTATGCCTTTACTACCTCGGTATAAACCTCTGGGTCGTGCTGGCCGCTGTCACCAATCAAAATACAGGGCATATCGTGATAGAGCGCTAACATGCGGTCGATCAAATCACGCTTGTGCGCTTCGGCCCGCCGAGGCCACGGACGGCGCAGAGAAATCCCCCACTCGCGTAGAAACAGAATGGGCCCGACGGGTATGCGATTGAGTTGAAAGAAGGTTTCCAACATCTCATAGATTGCCCAGGGCCCTCGGGAAACATACAAAATAGGCCGTTCAGCTTTCTCAGTTTCTCCTCGATACAATGCCTGATAAAGCGATGCCACCCCAGGAAAAGCCGTGCGTCGATGCGGCTTACGGACAAACAAGCGATACAGCATTTTGAGTTTTTCAGCGACGCCGGTGAACATGACGGTGTCATCAATATCACTGATCACCAACAGATCTGCTTCGGGAGGCGGCACGTAAACTTCGACGCTGGTGCGGATTGGCGGGTGGCCGTCAGCATGAACCATGATATCGGCACGATGCCAGGAAACATCAACCGGTAATGCAGTACTGATCGGCAAGTGGGCGTCAAAGTAACCGTCGCGGTCAGTCGTTAGACACAGCTGATTATCGCCAATGCGTATATCCACTTTGGCATTCGCGAGGCCGCGACGAAAGATACGCCGAGCAACATCCGCAGTATCCCGCAACATACCTCGCCGAGGTATCGCCCTACCTAACGCGGCCTGACGAAACACGCGCCCCATCACAAACACCTCTTGCTGGGAACCATAACCACGGTAGGGGTGCACCATCATCCCCCCATGACCGCTGTCGCGCTTCATCGGCTGTGCCACCACGTGAGCCAACCGTTTGGCAAAACTTATCCACGGTTGATACCACGCCATTACTGGCACCCACACGAAAAACACTCAGCCACGTCATCGGCAACCGCTATATTTTGCGTCATTCCCAACATTGTTCACTTCCTGTGATGGCTCTGTTAAATAGCTAAACGGTCACCAGTGTGGCGTAATGGCGGGTGTCCCTCAACCGCCAAAAGCCATATTGCTAAGCGTTGTACAACACTTCTCCCAAGCCGCTCACGTTATAGCCTTGCAAAGCCCCCGCCCGCTGGATAAAACGCTCCTGGCGAGTAAATGAGATAAGCGCCTGAACCGCTGGTTCGAAGTAACTTCGGCGGTGCATTACCAAGTCAAAAGATTCTTCAATTAGCGGTATAAAGTGTAGGTGTTGACGACGGGCTGCAGCTTCGACCCCAAGTCCAACGTCCGCTTCACCTTGAGCAATGGAAAGGGCTAAATCATCTTCGCTCAACGAAACGTTAGCTGCCCAATTGAGTGTGTTCGGTTCAATCGCTGACCGCTGTAGCAGGCAACGCAGTAACTGAGCCGCACCTGCATCAGGCTGACGGTGGGCAAGCGTAACCTTCTGGCGAGAAATATCACTGAGCGTTTGAATGCCCAGTGGATTTCCCGGCGCCACTAGCAACCCCTGCTGGCGCTTCGCCCAATGCAGCACGATTAAGTCCCGCACCCCCCCCAGCCCTAGTGCCGCTGGCTCGTTATAGCGCCCGGATTCAAAGTTGAGTAAGTGAATACCCGCCAGCAGCGCTTTTCCTTCCATCAAGCGGCGCAGGCCATCACCACTGCCGTGGCACAGTGAAGCCAAATCACTGCCGCTTTCGCGAACCGCCCACTCCAACAGTGGATCTTGGCTACCCGCCACTATCAACGGCAGCGGTGAACGCAACGCTTGGTCACCTTCTAAATGGCTAAGCACCCACATATCGATATGCTGACGAGGAAAGAGCAATTTTCCGGTAGCGCGGCTGCAAGGTATCTGCCCCTGGCGCACCAAGTCATACACTTTTCGCTCTTTTAAGCGCAGGTAGTCGGCCACCTCTGCCGTGGTGAGGAATTCCCTTAACATGTTCATACGCCTCGCCATTTACTGCATATAGCTGCATATATTTCAGACCACAGTGCATTACATCAAGTTTGCGTACATGATGCTAGTAATGCGCCTCAAAGTAATTGAAGTCACATGATGTCGGTTGTTAAAAACGATGCTGAATAACAAAAATGAGGGTGCGAACGGCAATGTCCCCAAGTGAGAACCCTTTTTACACAGCGTTTGCCTTGATTCTGGGAATGGATCAGGGGCTAATCGATATCGTGACGCTGTCACTGCAGGTGTCGCTGCTTGCAGTACTGCTTGCTTGTGTACTGGCATTACCACTAGGCGCTGCACTCGCTCTTTGGCGCTTCCCTGGCCGCAATGCGTTGATTGTGCTGCTCAATGCGCTCATGGGCCTTCCCCCAGTGGTCGCTGGGCTATGTGTCTATCTGCTGCTTTCTCGCGCAGGGCCACTAGGTCAGTTTGGGCTGCTGTTTACGCCAACGGCCATGGTGATTGCACAAGTCATTTTAGTATTCCCGATTATTGCCGCGCTTACTCGCCAGCAAGTAGAGACACTGCATAACGAGTATGCCGAACAGCTGCGCTCTCTTGGCCTGAAGCAGCTACGGATGATGCCTACTCTACTGTGGGACGCACGTTTCGGACTATTAACCGTGATACTCGCAGGCTTTGGCCGCGCTAGCGCTGAAGTCGGTGCGGTGATGATTGTCGGTGGCAATATCGATGGCGTCACCCGCGTAATGACTACCAGCATTGTGTTGGAAACCAGTAAAGGCAACCTCCCCCTCGCGCTGGGATTAGGCATCGTGCTGCTTAGCCTTGTAACGCTGATTAATGCATTGGCTCACACGATCAGTGAAACGGCCAAGAGGCGATTGGGATGAACGCGTCTATTTTTCCACCAGCGAGTTTCCCCCAGTCTCTTATGACGACCGTGCCTACGCTACATTTTGAGCAGGTCAGTTTTGAGCATCGCGGCCATCGTTTACTCGCCCCCACCACGCTGACACTCTCAGGCTGCCAGCGCACACTTATTATGGGTCCCAACGGTGCAGGAAAGAGCCTGTTAATGCGTTTGGCACACGGCCTGCTCACCCCCAGTAGTGGGCACGTTAGCTGGCAGGGAGAGCCACCGGCCCAAGCCATGGTGTTTCAGCGCCCGGTGCTACTGCGACGCTCGGCAATCGATAATTTGACCTATGCCCTGGCAGTTAGCGGAGTGCCACGTCGGCAGCGCAAGCACATGGCCCAGCAGGCACTCGAAAAATTTGGCTTAGTCGCGCTTGCCAAGCGTCCTGCCCGGGTGCTCTCCGGCGGCGAACAGCAGCGCCTTGCGCTTGCTCGTGCCTGGCTACTTAACCCTGCCGTGCTGTTCTTAGATGAGCCTACATCTGCTCTAGACCCTGCTGCTATCAAGGCGGTTGAAGATGCGGTAAATGAATTTCACCAGAACGGCACGCGCATCATTATGACCACCCACGACCTGCATCAAGCACGCCGCCTAGCTGATGAGGTGGTGTTTATGTATAGCGGCCAAGTGCTAGAGCACACGCAGGCCCAAGACTTTTTTAACACGCCAGCTTCCACGCAAGCGGGAGCCTTTATTCGCGGCGAACTTGTTTGGTAACCCCAGGAGCAACCCTATGAAAAAAACCACAATATTGACTACCGCTAGCTTACTAACCTCAGGATTAGTAGGCCTCTCGTGGAGTGCCTCACTGCTCGCTAACGATGATTTCATCACCTTAGCGTCAACCACCTCCACTGAAAACTCAGGGCTATTTGACGCGATTATTCCTACCTTCACCGACACCACGGGCATTGATGTGCGTGTGGTCGCCGTAGGGACAGGACAAGCATTTGAGATTGCCCGCCGAGGAGATGCCGATAGCCTGCTGGTGCATGACACGGCGGGCGAAGAGCAGTTTGTCGCCGATGGCTACGCCAGCGAGCGCCTGGACGTCATGTATAACGACTTTGTGATTGTCGGTCCCAGCGATGACCCTGCAGATGTGAGCAGTAGTACCAATGTCACCGAGGCTTTTTCACGTATCGCGGAAAGCGAATCACCCTTTGCATCCCGAGGAGATGATAGCGGCACCAACCGTGCCGAACTGCGTGTATGGGAAGGTGCAGAGGTGACCCCTCAAGGTGAGTGGTATCGCGAGTTAGGTAGCGGCATGGGGCCAACTCTAAACACCGCTGCAGGTATGAACGCCTACACATTCACTGACCGTGCAACCTGGGTAGCGTTTGAAAACCCGCAAGACTTAACGCTGTTATTTGAAGGCGACGATGCGCTGTTTAATCAGTACGGCACTCTGCTGCTTTCTGAACAGCAACACCCGCACTTGAAGCATGATTTAGCGGCCCAGTGGCACCAGTGGCTGGTGTCTGAAGAAGGACAGCAAGCGATTGCCGATTTTGACGTCAACGGCCAACAGCTGTTTTTCCCTAACGCGCAGTCTTCGTCTAACACACAGTAGCGCTGCTCCTTACGTAAAAGCCGCCTTGGTCAATGACCAAGGCGGCTTTTTGGTTCAGCTCACGCACCTGCTACCAGTACCTACTAACAGTACTTGCTAACAGACCCTGTTAACGCAGCAAGTCGCGCACATCCTTCGCTTCCCAGTGCGGAAAATGCTTACGCACTAGCGCGTTAAAATCACGCTCAAAGGCTGCCCAATCAGTAGCGCCACTGACCTGCTCGCGGGCATCGGCTGTTCCGCGAATCATGCCAGCGCCAACCGTTACGTTGGTCAGTCTGTCGATGATGATAAAGCTACCAGTACCAGGGCTGGTTCGATAATCATCCACTGGAATCGCGGCTGTTAACTCTACCTCACAGCGAGCAATCGCGTTTAACCCCAGCGAGTCAGTGGCGTGTCTTTCAAGTGTATTAACGTCAATCTGGTACTCGATGGCACTTACCTGCCCAGATAGATCTCGGGTGGCGAGCTTAAAGTCATACAGTTTTCCCGGCGCCAGTGCATCTTCATGCATCCATACAATATCCGCCATGAACGCATTAGAAAGCGGTAAGTCGGCGTCGGCACTAACAATCCAATCACCGCGGGAAATATCAATCTCATCTTCCAGGGTGACGGTTATTGCTTGGCCTGGATAAGCGGCGCTTAAGTCGCCGTCAAACGTCACAATGCGCTCAACCCGTGACGTTTTACCCGATGGCAGCGCCTTTACTTCCTGGCCTGGGTGCAGAATACCTGCCGCTAATGTGCCGCAATAACCGCGAAAATCCAGATTCGGGCGATTAACGTACTGTACCGGCAAACGTAAATCAGTGAGGTTTTGGTCACGACTGATTTCGACACTTTCCAGCAGCTCAATCAGCGTTTTACCTTCATAATCCGTACCGAAATACCAAGGCGTCTGATCACTTGGGTTGACGACGTTGTCGCCGTTGAGTGCCGACATGGGGACAAAGCGAATATCCGGTGCGCTAAGGTTGGTGGCAAACGCGCGGTACTCGTCAACAATCTCGTTGAAGCGCTGCTCAGAGAACTCCACCAAATCCATTTTGTTTACCGCAATCACCAAGTGTTGAATACCCAGCAAATCGGCAATAAAGCTATGGCGACGAGTTTGGGTCTGCACCCCATAACGGGCATCAATCAAAATAATCGCCAAGCTGGCCGTTGAAGCGCCCGTGGCCATATTTCGGGTGTACTGCTCATGTCCTGGGGTATCCGCAATGATGAACTTACGCTTTTCGGTGGAGAAAAAGCGATAAGCAACATCAATGGTAATGCCCTGTTCTCGCTCTGACTGCAAACCATCTACCAACAGCGCCAAATCAACCGTATCACCGGTCGTGCCACTGGTTTTAGACGCTTGGGTAATTGCCGCCAGTTGATCTTCAAAGATCATTTTAGAGTCGTGCAGCAGTCGCCCGATCAGCGTAGATTTGCCGTCATCAACACTGCCGCAGGTAATAAAGCGCAGCAGGTCTTTGTTTTCGTGCTCGTGAAGGTACTGCTCGATATTGTCAGCAATTAAATTGGATTGATGAGCCATTAGACCTACTCCTTAAAAATAGCCTTCGCGCTTTTTCTTCTCCATCGAACCGACCTGGTCACGATCAATGGCACGGCCACTACGCTCACTGGTTTTGGTCAACAGCATCTCTTGAATAATCTCGGGCAGTGTCGCTGCCGTTGATTCCACCGCACCGGTCAGTGGATAACAGCCCAGCGTTCTGAAGCGCACAAACTTCTCTTCAGGCACTTCATCGGGTGCCAAAGGCAAGCGATCATCGTCAACCATAACCTGCATGCCATCACGCTCAACCACAGGACGCTTGGCGGCGAAGTAAAGTGGCACAATCGGAATCGACTCAAGATAGATGTACTGCCAGATATCCAGCTCGGTCCAATTCGAAAGTGGGAAGACGCGAATTGACTCGCCCTTGTTAACGTTGGCGTTATACACATTCCAAAGCTCAGGGCGCTGACTCTTTGGATCCCAGCGGTGGTATTTATCGCGGAAGGAGTAGACACGCTCTTTAGCGCGCGAGGCTTCCTCATCACGCCGTGCGCCGCCGAAAGCCGCATCAAAGCCATGCTTATCCAGCGCTTGCTTCAACGCTTGGGTTTTCATGATGTCGGTATATTTCGCACTACCGTGGTCGAAGGGGTTGATATTGGCAGCCCGCCCCTCCTCATTGGTATGCACAATCAGCTCCATTCCCGCTTCTTCTGCCATGCGGTTACGAAACTCGATCATTTCACGAAACTTCCAGGTGGTGTCCACATGCATCAACGGGAATGGCGGTGTCCCCGGGTAGAAGGCTTTGCGCGCCAAGTGCAGCATCACCGAGGAGTCTTTACCGATGGAGTACATCATGACCGGGTTACTAAACTCAGCGGCGACTTCCCGGATAATATGTATCGATTCAGCTTCTAGCTGCTTTAGATGGGTCAAACGTGCCGCGTCAGGTGTGGCAGACACCTCACGCTGGGACGCTGACGGCGCAGAAAACTGGTTCATTACCTACTCCCTCATAAAACGGTGCTTGCACGTGCAAACGCTATTTTCCGACTAACGGCAATGTTGCCGAAAGACGGTTATTTGAGGATAGGGTAACGCCGAGCCAATAATAACCCAAAAGAATTAATAACTATCTTTTTATATCTTTATTGCCTAACAGTGTCATCACAGGCACACACTATACGACAACACGCTCAATCCAGGTCTGCCAATCACTGCCATGAAGATCAATGATTCGATAGCCGGGTCGAGATGCTTCATCAATCGCAAACTGCTCAGCGCCGGGTAAGAACTGGTCTGCGATGGCAGGACAACCATACACGTCAATCTTGCCATCCGCGGTACGGTGCGACTGGGCATAGGCTTGGTGGGCATGACCAAACAGGATGATTTTAACCTGAGGGTGGCGGTTTAACAGTTGCCAAAACGCCTCGCGATCTTGAAGGCCAATAGCGTCCATCCACACAGCGCCCACATCAACGGGGGGATGATGCATCACAATCAAGGTTGGACGACCATCTTCTTCTAGGCGCTCAGCCAGTGCGTTTAAGCGCTCAGCGCCCAATTCACCATGCGGCTGGCCTTCCACATGGGTATCCAACAGCAATAATCGCCATTGAGCCAGGTCGACTTCCTCCACCAGCGGGTGCTCCGCTTGCATAAAGGCAAGCTGATCGTGATTGCCAGGAATCCAGAACCATGGGCACGGCAATGATGCCAGCGCTTGGCATGCCAACGCATAAGAGGCAGCCGTTTCATCTTGGCTTACATCACCGCTAAATACGACGATGTCGGGCCGCTCAGCGATCACTGCTTCCAGCACACGCTCAAACTGCTGCCACGGAATTCCCGCCCGTGAGCGAGCCGCCTTATCGGCATGCAGGTGCGAATCAGTTATCTGAACCAGCCGCATCAGGGTAACTCCGGCATATCACAGGCATGGCCATGGGCTAAGCCATGCGCCAGCCACTCACCTAGAAAGCGATTCAGCTGCAGCTTCTCATCTGGCTGGTGCATTCTGGCATTCGGATAGCGATAGCGACCACTAAAGTGGCGCTCACGCTGAAAATCAGTCACTTCTGCCATACGTACATCATGGTAGAGATGGACACGCATTCTGGGGCCTTCAATAACCGCATCCAGCGGCCCACTCTGGGTCACTTCCACCATCGTGGTATAGGGCGCCTGCTCCAGAATCTTAAGATGTAAATCGCCGAAATGCTGGTCATCGCCATGCAGCGCGATATCACGTCGCTGGCCACTTTCCATATCACCTACCAAACGAAGCATGCGCATATAGTTGGCGCTACACTCGCCCTGCAGGGACTTTAAATCGGTGACATAGGCAGTTCTAGCCATGTTCACTCCTTTTCAGATTCGCTTGGCATTGTCGCTGCTCGATGAGAAGCAGCACGCAGCGAAGCGCGCTGGCTCGCTAACCAATGTAGCCCAATCAAACACATGGCGTTATCGAGTCTTCCCTGTTCCAGGAGTTCCCATGCTGTCGGAAAAGCCACCACATGAACACGGATATCTTCGTGCTCATCATCCAGGCCATGAATCCCCCCCATACCCTGGGTATCGACTAAACCACAAAATAGCGTCACGCGTTCGTTACACGCCCCTGGGCTTGGATAATAAGTATGCAATTTAGTCAGCACGCCAACCTGGCAGCCAGACTCTTCCATGGCTTCGCGGCGGGCAACATCTTCAAGGGACTCGTCTTTATCTGCCAGTCCCGCCACTAACTCTAACTTCCAAGGGGAAAGCGGATCGTCAATCGCGCCAGCACGAAACTGTTCAACAAGTACTAATGCGTCACGAGCAGGGTCGTAAAGCAGCACGCCAACAGCATCAAAGCGGTTATGCACCTCACGCCGCATCGTGCCGCTCCAGCCACCTTCAAACAGACGATGACGCAGTTCTAAGGCTTCCAAACGGAAAAACCCCTGATAAAGGGTCTCTCGCTGAATAAGCTCGACATCGTCTCGGCCTAACTGAGGCGGCGCTGACGCATCGGGCACTAATGAATTAGGGCTAGATGCCATGAAGCACTCCCAGTGTTAACAATCGTTCTATTATCAATGCTTACCACTGGGAATGCCAATGCGCCTATCAACCTTAGCGTTTCTATCAACCTTAGCGTTTCTATCAACCTTAGTGTTTCTATCAACCTTAGTGTTTCTATCAACCTTAGCGCTAGGCGCCTTGGCTAACAGTCTACAGCTCGCCGAGTAATACCTCGGCATCCCGGCGCAGTGCTTCATCAGATTTTTGACGAGTCTCGCGTGCAGTACCATTCACCGCGCGCTGGGCATGCTCACGAGCAGCTTGGGTATTACCTTCTTCTTTCAAGAACGCCGCGTAGTAATAGTTCACATCAATACCGTCTGGGCGAATCTCTAGCGCGCGCTGAAACATGCGCTCAGCGGTATCGCTGTTGCCAAAGCCTAATGGCCTGCCTGGGGCGCGGTCGTATAGCGCTCCTAGCGTGACATAAGCCGAACCATTACCGCCTTGTGGGTCGATTTCAATGGCCCGCTCCAGCACATCGCGGGCATCGCCCGCGGTGCCTAATGCACCAAGCCCGCCGCGTTCACGTGCATAGGAAGCCAGCACGATGCCTTGCCAGATTAATACTTCCGCTTGATCAGGGTGTTGGCTAGCCAGTTGCTCAGCCTCACTGGCCAGCGCTTTAAGCGTGCTCTCGCGCTCGTTAGCTGGCATCTCAGTGACGGTGTGTTCCCAACGATTTTTTAGCGAGAACACATCGCTTTCATAAGCCGACACGCTTAATGGGGCTAACGCTAAGGCGCTACCTAACGCCGCTGCAATGAGTAAACGAGAAAAAGGGGGTGTGCGCATAATAAGCTCCTGGTTTATTTTTGTGCTTTCTAACAAGTAATACGTTTGGTTTTGGGGTCTGATATCCCCCACACCCATAATGTAACGAACGTTTGAATGAATCGCCAATAAATAAGCGCTTTGTTAACCACACTGCCATTAGCGTAAGCTGGTGCTCTTTGAGGAGGTGAAAAACGCAATGAAAGGCCGAAATATGACGCGCTGGCGCGATCCAGCGAAAGACCCGCGCCAACAACCTAAGAGCAACCTGATCACAGCAGAGGGTGCGGCTCGCCTGCGCGCTGTCCTGGACCATCTATCGCGAGTTAAACGCCCCGCCATTTCGGCCAAAGTCGGCGAAGCGGCCGCCCAGGGTGACCGCAGTGAAAATGCCGATTACACCTATAACAAGAAAGAGTTAAACCGCGTTATTGCGCGTATTGGCTACCTAACAAAACGGTTGGACGAACTGCAGATTGTTGATCGTCTGCCCGCTGACACCAGCAAGGTTTTTTTCGGCGCGTACGTAGATTTGCAAGATGAAAGCGGAGAGCAGGTTCATCTTAGAATTGTTGGCCACGACGAAATCGATACCAAAAAGCGCTGGATCAGTATCGATGCTCCCATGGCCAAAGCACTGCTCGGGAAAGAAGTAGACGACGATATCACGGTACTCACACCCAATGGCGAGACGTTCTACTCCATCACGGCGATCCGTTATCCGGGCATGAAATCACCGTCTACTTGAGGCGCTAAGGACTACTCTTCTAACGAGTAATCTACCGTAGTAACGACTCTGATTCGTTTGATATGGGGTGTATAGCTATCGAGATCTTCAATGGAAAAGTAGCCCTGGGTCGCTTGGCGTATTCCCCCAACACCACTACCAGAATCTTCGGCAAACTGCTGGGCTGCATTGCGTGCATCAGCCGTCGCTTCAGCAATCATTTCAGGCTTAATCGCGTCTAGGCCAGTAAACAAAAACTCAGTGCGGTATTCATAGCTAGGCGACAACAGCACGCCTTGACGTACCAAAGCAGTGGCTTGGGGCACCGCCTCTATCACCCCACTAACATTATCAGTACGTAGCAGCAACGTAGCCTCAGCGCGATAGCGCTCGTCGGGGCGTTCGCCACCATACATATTGCTAAATTGATCAGTGATACGTGGTGGCGTTACGCTGACGTTGCCCATATCGAAACCACGGGCGTCCAGAAATTGGCGAATCAACTGCTCATTGCTGGAAAGTTGCTGCTCTAAGTCAGAAAGCGAATTGGCATTAACAGTATAGTTAAGTGGCCATAGCACCATATCCGCCGCCACTTCGCGCTCGGCCAAGCCACGTACGGTGACACTGCGTGAAGACTGCTGCCAAACCTCAGCAGCCCCTTTGAAGTAACTGCCTCCCCACACGAGCCCCAGCGCCAGCAAACTGCCCAAGATCAACGCACTGCCAATAACGGCCGTCGTACGAACGCTTCCTGTCATTTCCATCTCCTTTACACGTAAAGCCGAAACGCGGCTTACTATTGGCATCATAGACGCAAATAGTCGTCTCAGCAGTGGCGCTTGCTATTTAGCGGCTCGATACACTTTAAAGCGCCGATTATCTGCCAAGGTCTCAAAACCACCGAAGGTGCTTTCCAGCACATCAGGGTATGGAAGAAAGGCATTCGCCACTAACACAAGCTGCCCCTTGGCCGATAAATGATTGGGCGCTTCTGAAATAAGGCGTGCGCTAGGGCTATAGGTAATCTCTCGTTCCTGGTGAAACGGAGGGTTACTCACTATCAGATCAAACTGCTGACCTTCAAGCGCTGAATAAACGTCGCTCTCAAGCACCCGACCACTAAGCTGGTTGGCTGCTAGCGTTCGGCGGCACGCTTCCACTGCAAACGCACTGACATCCACAGTGGTGACCTGATGGCCTCGCGCTGCAAGCCAAGCACTAATAATGCCGTCGCCACAGCCCACATCCAGCACGTTGAGCGGCTTTTTGGGCAAGCTAGTCGCTATGCTTTCGAGCATTAAACGCGTGCCTTCATCAACCTTGCCGTGACCAAAGACGCCAGGATGACTCACCAGTTTTAAATCCAGCGCTTCAAAGGTTTGCCACGCATTATCTGGCTGCCCCATCGCTACCGTGCGCGTAGCAAACAACGAGCAACGACGAGCGTTATCAAGCTTATCGCAGCGCATGCCCAACTCACTCAATATCTTAGGCACGCGCTTGATGCCTCCCTGATGCTCACCGACAACATCAAGCGGAGTATTTTCAGGCAACACGTGACATAGCCATGTTAGCCACCAGATTCCCAGTTGATGAGCCTTCGGCCAAAACAGCACCACCTGCCCAGCCTGCTGAATAAAGGGGGCATCAAACGGGCTAGCGGCTGCTGTACCGCCGGATGCCCAGTGTTCACGCAGCGCCACATCCCCACTTATCATTGCCGTAGAATGGGCTTGCAACCAGGCATCAGCAGGCGGCGCAACAGGCCATAAGTTAGCCGATTGGCCATAGAAACGTTCAAGAAGTTGGCAAGCCGGCAGTTGCGCGCTCATACATAAGCCTCGGGTTTGGTGAAGGTATAAAGTAAATAGCGTCCTAGCCGCCAGTGAGGATCTTGGCGGCAATACTGCTTTTCGAGCGCCAGCAGCGTTGCCTGATCACTCTCCTCTGCAGAGGGATGGCGTAAATAATCCTGAAAAATTCGTATCCCGGCAACGGAATCCATGAGCAGGCCGTTATTCGCTGCCCACTGGCACACTTCGTCGTGGGTGACCGGTGAGATAGGCGTTAACCGCTGTCGCTTACCTTTACCCTCAAGCTGGTCGCTAAGCGCTTTTTTTAAGTTACCTTTGATGACGTTGGAAAAGCGCAACGCATCGCGGTTAAACACCATCAAACTTAACTGCCCGCCAGGGGCAAGCAGACTAGCCAGCGTTTGCACGGCCTGCTCAGGCTCTCCTAGCCACTCAAGCACAGCGTGACAGGTGATGAGCGGCCAAGGCCCTGGCGCTTGCTGCGGCAGCGACTGAAGTGGCGCGGCAAGATAGCGAAGCTGTTCTGGTGGCCAAGCACCTGCAGCACGTCGCTCGTCATGCCATGCGTTTGCATGAGTCAACATATCCTGGGAAGGCTCTGCCATGGTGACCGCGTGCCCACGCTCAGCAAACCACCCCGAGAGTTGTCCTAAACCACCACCAACATCAAGTACTGGCTGTGCCGTCAGGCGCAGCATTTGCGGCAGCAAATAATCCAGCATCGCCAGTCGCAGCTCGCCACGGGGCGCTTGGTAAAGCGAACGGGAGAACTTATCGACCAGGCCATCGAAATAGCGATCTCCCGCCTGAGTTAGCTCATAGCCTTTTGCAATATGGCTGTTTGAAATATGACTTGTTGATGTATTAAGGGGATGCATGCATGGCGCCAAGCGTTGACTCAAAGTCGCGTAGTTTAACCTGCCTGAGAGCAGAAGGCTTGCTCCGATAGTGGAGACGACGAGGGTTAAGTGTCGATGCCAAGCCATACCACGAGTATTGTCTTTCAGATCGAAAACAGCTAACTTGGGAACGTTCCCATTTATTTAAGAAACACGCCACTTATGCCGTCATCTCGGGCCACCCTCATCGAAGTTGCCAAATTAGCGGGTACATCCAAAACCAGTGTCTCACGTTATTTCGGTTCAGAACGCGAACGACTAACCCCCAAGCTCCAATCACAGATTGAACAGGCAGCTAACACATTGGGCTATCAGCCCAATCTCATGGCGCGTGGTTTAAAAGGCGGAGGCTCACGGCTGCTGGGAATGCTAGTGGCTGATATACGTAACCCTTTTTCTGTTGCCGCTGTGCATGGCGTGGAGCAGGCCGCACGAGCCCATGGCTATTCGCTGATTGTGTGTAATACCGATAACGACCCAGAGCAAGAACAAACGCAACTAGCATCGCTAGCCGCCTACCAAGTGGAAGGCCTGATTATCAATGCGGCGGGGCAACCTGAATCTCAGCTGCAAGCATTAATGCACAGCGGTATTCCGCTGGTGCTGCTTGATCGCGAAATTCGCCAGCTCGATGCCGAGGTTATTGGGCTCGATAACACCCAAGCGATTGATATGGCACTGGATCACTTAGTCCAACAAGGCTATCGCTCAGTGCTTTATGTAAGTGAAGCGCCTGAACATGCCAGCGCTCGACAAGAACGGCTGAGACGATTTAAGCAGCAAGTAAAAACCCTAGGCCTGGACAACCAGACGCTAGTGCTAAGCAGCCTAGATGAACATTCAGCCATACCAACATTAACCGAGTTTACCCAGCGGCCTGCCAGCGCTCCCAAGGCAGTATTGTGCGCCAATGGCAACGTAACGCTCGCGATGGTGCGCAGCTTTCAGCACCTTGCCCTCACGATGGGATCAATCGGCTTACTAGGCATTGATGAGTTGGAGTGGTGTGAACTCGTGTCGCCAGGCATCACCACCCTTGCCCAGCCAACCGATGCGATTGGTCAAGCCGCCGTCGCCTGCCTGCTTAATCAGCTTCCCCAGCACGCAGGCAAGCTCGCCGTGCAAGCCCGACACTCACCAACGCTAATTGCCCGGGGTAGCACCATCCCCTAAGGACAGCCCTTACCTGCAGCGTTGCGAGACTCCGTACAACTGACACCTCGAAATGGTATCGTTCCCAATCAGCAGCAAAACGAGTGAGACGCCCTATGACACAGTCTGATTCTGCACCCAAAATACTGACCTTCGGCGAAGCCATGGCCATGTTTGTCGCCGATGCCCCCGGCCCTCTTGCAGACATTGAGCACTTTCATCGCCGTTTGGCGGGTGCCGATAATAATGTCGCGATAGGCCTCTCTAGGCTGGGCTTTCAGGTCTGCTGGCTAAGCCGAGTGGGCAATGACAGTTTCGGCCAATTCATTCGCAAAGCACTGGAAGCTGAGCACATCGATAGCCAGCATATTCACACTGACTCACAGCGCCCCACAGGGCTGCTCTTTAAAGAGCGTGCACAGGACGGCGCTGACCCACGAGTTGAATATTTCAGACAAGGCAGTGCCGCAAGCCATCTCTCTATCGAGGATGCTAAGAATGTCGACTTTCAGGCGCTTACCCACCTACACGCAACAGGCATTACCCCAGCCTTATCTGAAAGTGCTTGCCAGCTTACCCGTCATTTAATGAAACAGGCGCGTGCTCATGGGGCAAGCATTTCCTTTGACCCCAATCTGCGTCCGTCACTTTGGCCCAACGAGAACGTCATGCGCACTACCTTAAATGAACTTGCCAGCCGTGCCGATTGGGTATTGCCAGGGCTGGCCGAAGGGCGCTTGCTCACTGGCTGCGAATCGCCTGAAGCAATTGCCGACTTCTATCTGGCGCGCGGTGTTAAGGCTGTCATTATTAAACTGGGGCCAGAAGGTAGCTACTATCGCGGCAACATCAACGGCTCACTTGAAAGTTATTTGGTTCCTGGTCAACCAGTCGCTGAAGTAGTCGATACCGTTGGCGCAGGCGATGGCTTCGCAGTGGGCGCGATTAGCGCCTTATTAGATGGTCTTACGCCTCAGCAGGCATTGAACCGCGGCAACTTGGTGGGCGCCCAGGCCGTTCAAGTAGTGGGCGATATGGAAGGATTACCTAGCCGCCAACAGCTGCAGGCGCTAGAACAACGCTAAGCCACTAGCATTCGCAAACACCAGCCAAGCGACAGGAGGCAGCATGAAAAAGAGCGTCATCGTACTAGGGCGGCTCAGCTCATCTCAATGGGCGGAACTTGAACAGCACGCCCAGTTAGTTGGGCTATCCAAACCATTAGACCTCACTCAACAAGACGTGCTTTCCAACCTAGCGCAAGCGCATGGCATTATCGGCTCCGGCTTGGCAATCACCCCTCAGTTGCTGGACGCAGCGCCCAACTTGAAAGTCATCGCGACCGTCTCTGTTGGCTATGACAACATCCCCGTTGAGGAACTGACCCAGCGCGGCATTATGCTGTGTAACACGCCTGATGTGCTTACCGAAACCACCGCCGATACAGGCTTTGCCCTGATCATGGCCACGGCGCGCCGGGTAGTTGAATTAGCCGAGTGGGTCAAAGCGGACAAATGGCAGGCCAGCATTGGCCCCGCACTATTTGGTAGCGATGTGCATGGCAAAACCCTCGGCATGGTGGGATTTGGGCGTATTGGTCAGGCTGTCGCCAGGCGCGGAGCTTTGGGTTTTGGTATGCGGGTGCTTTACTCCAATGCATCGCACAAGCCTGCCCTTGAAAAGGAGCTGGGTGCGCAGCGCCGCGAACTCAACGAGCTGTTGGCCCAGGCCGATTTCGTCTGTGTTACCGTGCCTCTCACCGCCGACACCGAACATTTGCTTGGTGCGAATGAGTTCGCGCTGATGAAGCCCTCCGCCATCTTCATCAATATCGCTCGGGGCAAAGTCGTCGACGAAAACGCGTTAATAGACGCCTTGAAAAACGGCGTTATTCAAGCAGCCGGGCTGGATGTATTTGAGCAGGAGCCGCTCCCCTCCTCGTCACCGCTACCGAAGATGCCCAATGTGGTCGCACTGCCGCATATCGGCTCTGCCACCCATGAAACCCGCGACGCCATGGCCCAGCGGGCGGTGGATAATATTTGCTTGGCACTTCAGGGTGAACGCCCTATCAGCCTGGTCAACGAGGAAGCATATCGATGAGTGCTGTTAACACCACGTCTACACCTCTCTGCTTACTGTTCGACTGCGATGGCACCCTGGTGGATAGCGAAGTACTACTTGCCGAGGTGATGGGTGAAATCCTTCCCGAATTTCACCTACCCTTCTCAGCACAGCAATATATGGATGAATTTCGCGGGGTACGTTTCCTGACAATCGTGCAAACGCTGGAACGTCGTTTTCAGACATTGGAAAACAGCAAGCTTTCTCAGCTTGAGGCAGACATGCGGACACGTATGGAAACCCGCATGCGTGCTGAGCTGGTGGCGATACCGGGTATGCCCGCCGCATTGGAGCAGTTAAGCAGCCACCCCAAAGCGGTGGTGTCTAATGGCCCCGAACCCAAAATTCGCTGTGCGCTGGAAAGCACCGAGCTAAGCCACCATTTTGGCGACAGGCTGTTTAGCGCCTATACCTTAAACGTCTGGAAACCCAACCCTGAACTGTATCGCCAAGCCGCCGCCGCAATGGGCCACTCACCCCAACAGTGCGTGGTGATTGATGATGCGGCGGTGGGAGTGGAAGCAGGGTTGGCAGCAGGCATGCACGTCATTCACCTAAACCACTTCCCTAACGAGGAAGTTACCCCCGAGGGTGCCATTGGTATTCAACACGCCCATGAACTGCCCGCCGCTATTGCGCGCTTAGCCGCGTAAGCGACGTCGCGGCGAGCGATCATAGAGCCTCTTTTAAAAGTAGGTGGCCAAACGCTCTTTAACGTTTAACTGGTCATCCACTAACAGCAGTTGGCGCCATTTATCAAAGGTTAAGCAGGGATGAGAGGCGCCAAACGCGACGATATCACCGACTTCGACATCCAGAGCTTCTTCGGGTAGGCGCACAAAAGTGTGCTGATCCATAATTTTCGTCACTTCCCAACCAGTCACAGGCAATGGCTGCGAGGGGCTACCTGCTTCCCGGAAACGACGCAGGGCAATCGGTAACTGGTCATGACCAATATCACGCTTACCGAGCGCCACAATGGCAAGCCCAGGTTCGGGAAGCGACTGCACCTGGGCAAACACTTCCAGAGCAGGCTCAAGCCCCTGCTGTAAATCCGGTCGGCGGTCTAATACCGCTGACTGCGCTTCACGATAAAGCCCATGATCGTGGACGACATAACACCCAGGCCGTAGCACGGGGGTAAATAGACCCTGCAGCGGTGCACCCTCAAAGACTTCTGCAATCACGTCATACCAAGCAGAACCTGAGGCCGTTACGATCGGGTTTTCTTCCGCAAAGCGGCCAGCCGCTTCAAGCTCTACCGCTACATCCACCAGATATTGAGCATAAACACGAATACCCGCTTCGGGGTTATCCCCGTGAACCACACCTTCATAGCCTTCTAGCCCCACCAGTGAAAGCGCTGGCTCATCAGCAATTGCCTCCGCCAGCGAAAGAATCTGCTGCTTATTGCGGCAGCCGCAACGCCCCCCAGTGACCCCTACCTCAATAAGTAGCGCCAAATTCAAATCACGCTCAGCAAAGAAACGCCCGAGCTGACGCACGTTTTCCTGACTATCGACCACACAGTAAAACGTCGCGCCCTGCTCAATCAGGCTGGCGATGATGGCCATATTGGCCTGACCAACTAGTTGGTTCGCCATCAATATCCGAGTGACACCATTGGTGAAGGCCGCGCGACACTGGGGTGCAGTGGCAAGCGTGATACCCCACGCCCCCGCCTGGAGCTGTCGATGGAAAAGCGCGGGCGTCATGGTGGTTTTGCCATGGGGCGCCAAGTGAGCGCCATGAGCCTCAGCGAATCGTTGCATCCACGCTACGTTATGAGCCAGTGGGCCTTCATGCACCACGGCAGTAGGCAGGCTGACACCTGATAGCAGGTTTGATCCCAATTCCTCACCGCCTTTATCCATTACCAATGGCATTGTCTGCATTCGCCCATTTCCTCTTTTGTAAAAAAACATCAATGTTAGATATTTTCACAACTATTGACTTCAAGTTAGAAACTAACATACTTTCTAAATCAGGCAACCATTAGGAGTCCACGGTGAGCCAAGAAATCGACATCTTGTCACGTATTACCACTGACTTTGCAGCCCTACGCGAAGCTGAAAAGAAAGTCGCCGAGCTGATATTTGCTGACATCGAGTTTGTCACTGAAGCAAGCATCGGTGATATCGCCCAGCGCGCAGGAGTAAGTGATGCCAGCGTCACCCGATTTGCCCGCGCTATCGGCTGCACGAATGTGCGCGACTTAAAAACGCGCTTAACACGCGCTTTAGCAGCAGGTCGTCGTTTTATACAAGAAGCGACCCCCGAAGACAGTTCAAGCGTGGTGTATGACATTGCCACGCAAACCTTGGCGCTTAACCGTGACCTGCTCTTCCAGGCCGATGTGGCAGGCGCGGTTGAACTGCTAGATCAAGCGCGCCAGATATTGGTATTTGGCGCAGGAGGCGGTTCCAGCATTCTCTGCCAAGAGTTTCAATTCCGTTTAGTGAGACTGGGCTATGCGATCTGCGCTTACCCTCAAGCACTCTTGCCCCGCATGGTGGCGTCAACCTTAGAGCCGAATGACGTCGTCGTTGTGCTATCAGTCACTGGCTACACACCGGAGATGGTGGAGTCTGCACAAATTGCCAAGCAGTACGGCGCAAAAGTAATTGCCATCACCGCTCTGAATTCTCCTTTAGCCGAAACATCCGACATTGTGCTACCGATTACCTCGCGGGAAACCGACTTCATCTATCACCCTTCAGCTTCCCGCTACGCCATGCTGGCGGTCATCGACGTGTTAGCGCTTGAACTTGCCATGCGCCACCGTGAGCGTTCACGAACTAAATTACGCCGTCTCAAACTTAGCCTCGATGACCATCGCGGTGGCGACAACCGCCAGCCACTAGGAGATTAAGATGGTTTACGACCTGCTGATTCGTAACGCCAACGTATTGGATGGCTCCGGCGCAGCCCATTTTCGTGCCGATGTGGCTATTCAAGGCGAACGTATCTGCGCCATCGGTGATATGCCCTACGCCACCGCCACCACCATTATTGACGCCCAAGAGCGCTATCTGGCTCCTGGCTTTATTGACGTCCACACTCACGACGACACCAATGTTATTCGTACTCCAGAAATGCTGCCAAAGCTGACACAAGGAGTAACGACGGTGGTGGTGGGTAACTGTGGAATCAGCGCCAGCCCCGTGACGCTCGCTAGCGAAGTTCCCGACCCCATGAATTTATTGGGCAAGCTAGAAGACTTTCGCTACCCAAGTTTCAGCGCCTATGCCAACGCCGTGGACGCTGCCGCACCAAGTATTAACGTCGCCGCCTTGGTGGGGCATACCAGTCTACGCAGCCAGGTGATGGATAGCTTTTCCCGGCCTGCGAATCGAGAAGAAATTGCCAACATGGAAGCTTTGCTAAGCCAAGCGCTGGATGAAGGTGCATTAGGGCTCAGTTCGGGGCTTGCCTACCGCAACGCGATACATGCGCCGACCACCGAAATGGCTCCCCTGGTGGCCGCCGTTGGGAAATCAGGCGGCGTCTATACCACCCATCTTCGTGATGAGTTTGCGGGTCTGCTAGATGCCATGGACGAAGCATTTTCCACTGCTCGCAATGGCCAGGTGCCTCTGGTGATCTCGCACCTAAAATGCGCCGGCGCGGGTAATTGGGGAGGCGCTGGTAAGGCGTTGGGTAAATTAGAGGCAGCCGCCCAACATCAGCATGCTCACTGCGACTGCTACCCCTACACCGCTGGCTCCTCCACCCTCGATCTCGGCCAAGTGACAGATGAGATCGAGATCACCATTACCTGGTCGACACCGCACCCAGAGCAGGCGCGCCGCCCACTTAAAGAGATCGCCGCCGAGTGGGGAGTATCTCTTTTAGACGCTGCCAAACAGCTACAGCCAGCGGGGGCGGTTTACCACAACATGAGTGAAGCGGATATGCAGCAAGTGTTAGCGCATCCGCTCTCCATGGTCGGTTCCGATGGTTTACCGAACGACCCGCACCCTCACCCGCGTCTTTGGGGTGCATTTCCGCGTGTACTGGCTCACTACAGCCGCGATTTAAAGCTAATGCCGCTGGCCGAAGCGGTGCGCAAAATGACCAGCCTTTCGGCAGCTAATTTTGGCCTAACAGATCGCGGCATGATCCGCATAGGCGCCTACGCAGACCTCACCCTTTTTGATCTAAAAACTCTTGAAGATACGGCCAATTACGAGACCCCTATTGCGGCCGCTAGAGGCATCGAAATGGTCATAGTGAACGGCAAAATCGCCTATCACCAGGGCACAATTTCAGACCAACGCGCGGGCAGGATGCTGCGCAGAACAGAGCGCATTTTGCAATCAATTCCCACCTTTCACCCCAACCAGGAGCAAACCTCATGAGCATTACACGATACGGCACCGAAGGCGGCGTAGGCACCGGCGGTCAGAAGCTGCCCTTTGCCCGCGCTGTAGAGGCAGGTGGCTGGCTATACGTCTCCGGCCAAACTCCCATGACCGATGGCGAAGTCGTTGAAGGCGGCATTGTTGAGCAGACTCGCCTCGCCTTCAACAACTGCCTGGCCATTATGCATGAAGCTGGTTACGGCGTTGAAGATGTCGTACATGTCACCACCGTGCTCACCGATGCGCGCTATTTCAGCTCTTTCAACAAAGTGTTTAAGGAGGTCTTTGGCGACAACCCACCGGCACGCATCTGCAGCGTTCAAGACTTGGTGGTGGATTGCAAAGTTGAGGTTGACGTGAAGTGCTTCCGCGCTGATCGCGCCTAAACACCTAAAAATAACTACCACAAAAAAAAGCGCCGTACCCCGGCAAGGGCACAGCGCCAGATTACCGCGTGATTCAGATAAAAGCCCTGCGGTAATCGCTTCCATTGCCTACCTCCGGCCGCGGCAACGGCCGGATCAACAACGATAAGAGGTTAACATGAACAGCCAACTATTCCTTACCACCTTTGTGCTCTACATCGTCGCCATGATTGTGTTTGGTTGGTGGATTTCAAGACACAAACGGGGCAGCGGCGACGACTTCTTGCTCGGCGGGCGAAGCGTACCGCTCTTTCTTACCGTCGGTACCACGGTTGCCACCATGGTAGGTACTGGTTCAAGCATGGGTGCCGTTGGGTTCGGTTATGCCAACGGCTGGGCAGGCGCTTTATATGGCATTGGCGGCGCGATTGGAGTTTTACTACTCGCCGTGTGTTTTGCCCCCGTTCGTAAGCTGCGTTTTATGACCATGAGCGAGGAACTCGCCTACTACGTCGGCGCCAACCGGCTGGTGCGCAATGTGGTCGCGCTACTTATCTATATTGCCTGTATAGGCTGGCTGGGCGCCCATATTCTTGGCGGTGGCCTTTACCTCTCTTGGATGGCGGGCATTGATCTAACGACTGCACGTATTCTGGTTGCTCTGGGCTTCGGCATTTACTGCGTGGTCGGTGGTTATTTCGCGGTTATCTGGACTGACACTATTCAAGCGGTCGTACTGTTCGCGGGCTTTATCTTAATGGCAGTGCTGGCGCTAGTAGAGGTTGGCGGCTTCTCAGGGCTTACGGCGGGTATGGATGCAGGCGCCACGAGCTTTCTAGGCATTGGTCAGATTGGCGGACTACCGGCGCTATCACTTGCCGCCGTTATTGCTATCGGCGTACTGGCAACACCCTCTTTTCGTCAGCGCATCTATTCAGGTAAATCAGTGGGCTCGGTACGCCGCTCGTTCTTAATTACAGGCGCGCTCTACCTGGGCTTCTCGATCATTCCCGCAATTATCGGCATGGCGACTCACGCGCTTAACCCTGGGCTCGAAAACAGCAACTACGCCTTCCCTTTTCTAGCCACTGAAATCATGCCGCTTGGGCTGGGCTTACTGCTGTTGGTAGCAGGCCTCTCCGCCACCATGTCGAGTGCAAGCTCCGATGCGATTGCCGGCGTTTCCACGCTGATTCGCGATCTGTATGTGCTGGCAACGGGCCGCACGCCCTCCGCACGAAATGTTGTACGCTTCTCGCGTATTGCACTCGTAGCAACCATTGGTCTGGCACTGCTGTTCGCACTAGCCTCGGATAATGTCATCACCTACATCACCCGCATGATCTCGACAATTCTGTCAGGACTGTTTGTGAGTGCCATGCTCGGTCGCTTCTGGCCCCGCTACAACTGGCAGGGCGCGATCGCCACGCTAATTTGCGCGTCGGCGACCTCTTTAACGATTATCGCCAATAGCGACTGGACAGCCTTCTGGGGTAACCCAAGCATTCCGGCGGTGCTTGTAGCACTGGTAGCAGGCGTGATGGTAAGTCTAGTGACACCCGCTTCCCGCGTTACCCCGGAGCAGGCGCTAGCGATTCTTGACCAAGAGCGCCAGCGTATGGAGCAAGTGCCCGAGCCAACACTCACCAATGATGAAGTGCCCGCTGCATCTCGCTAATTGTTAGCCAGTAGTGCGCCAAAAAGCCCCGCTGATGAATTACCTCAGTGGGGCTTTTATATGCTGAAGAGTAAGAATGGGTTATCGAGCAGTTAACTGCCGCACCGAAAGCTCTACACCACGTAACTCAGCTAGGCCGCGCATGCGCCCATAAAGCGGGTAGCCGGGTGCCGTATTGCGCTGTTGATCATCAAGAAGTTGGTGGCCGTGATCTGGGCGCAGCGGTAAACGCGCTCCGCCCTCTCTTTCACGTCTGTGCTCCTCTTCAACCAGCGCTTGAATAACACCAACCATATCCACATCACCGGCCAAGTGCGGAGCCTCGTGAAACGAGAGCGTATCCGCCTCTCGCTGGGTGGCGCGCAGATGAATAAAGTGAATATGCGCAGCAAAGTGGCGAGTCATCGCCACCAAGTCGTTGCCTGCACGAACGCCGTATGAGCCCGTACAAAGCGTCAATCCATTGGCGGGGCTGGGAACGCGATCGATAACCCATTGGGCATCCTCACGAGTCGAGACAATCCGTGGAAGCCCCAGCAGCGGTCGAGGTGGGTCATCTGGATGGATGGCCATACGAATGCCCACTTCTTCAGCGACCGGGATAACCGCTTGCAGAAAATAGCCAAGGTTTTCCCGCAGCCGAGCAGCATCAATATCAGCATACCCTTCCAAAACCGCGCGAAACTGTTCAAGGGTGTAGTGCTCTTCGGCACCCGGTAGCCCTGCGATCAGCGTATTGACTAGTTTGTCGCGCCCTGCGCTATCCAATGCGTCCAGATAGCGGCGTGCCAGGGCTTTCTCCTCGTCGCTATACTCCACTTCGGCGGCTGGCCGCTGAAGCAAATAAAGATCAAAGGCGGCAAACGCCACCTGGTCAAAGCGCAGCGCCAAAGCGCCATCGGGCAGTTCGTAGGTCAGGTCGGTACGCGTCCAGTCCAACACCGGCATAAAGTTGTAGCAAACGGTGTCGATACCACAGGCCGCCAGATTGCGCAGTGTCTGACAGTAAGTTGCTATCAGCGCATCCCGCTCGGGCAGCCCCTTTTTAATCGACTCATGTACCGGCACACTCTCCACCACCGACCATGCCAAGCCTGCCGCTTCGATCATCTGCTGACGCTCACGAATCGATTCAACCGGCCAAACCTGATCATTGGGCACCTCATGCAGTGCCGTGACGATACCGGTTGCGCCTGTCTGGCGAATCTCTCCCAGGCGAATCGCATCGTTTGGGCCAAACCAGCGCCAAGTATGCTCCATGGAGATCTCCTAATGTTAGTTGCGCTCAAGCGCTTCGAGCGCTCCAGCCAGTCCATCTTGGGTCAACGTCTGATAAGCGGTCAGCACAGCCTGGGCAACCCGCTTATCCGCTGCCAACTCACTAGGCACCACGTCGTCCATGGCTAAATAGGCCGCTACCAAAGCGCGGGGATCACTGCCATGCGCTTGGTGCAGCTCCGCAAAGCGTTTGGCTAGCGGATCATCCACAGGGTAACTATTGCCGTGTAAGTCTTGGCCTGCGGTGTAGCGAATCCAGGCAGCCATCCCCAACGCTACGCAGGGAGATGATTGCCCAGCGACACTGCGCTCCAACATGCCCGAGAGCCAGCGCTGCGGGAGTTTTTGGCTACCATCCATCGCAATTTGCTGCAGGCGATGACGCAAACTGTCATTGGCGAAGCGTGCCAGCAGCGAGTCAGCATAGGCGCCTAAATCGATGCCATCGGGCATTTCAAGAGTGGGGGCCGCCTCTTCAAGCATATAGCGGCGTAAGGCAGCACGAAGCTCGGAATGATTGACGCCGTCAAAGACCGTTTCAATACCCGCTAATGCCCCCAGATAAGCCAGTAAGGAGTGGCTGCCATTGAGCATACGTAGCTTCATGGTTTCAAAGGGCGCCACATCGGCGACCATCTCCACGCCCTCAACTTCCCAGCTCGGCCGCCCGAGTGAAAAGTTATCTTCGACCACCCACTGCGTAAACGCTTCGCATACCACAGCATTTGGATCGGAAACTCCCAATGCCGTTAAGCGCTCAAAGTCGGCATCGGTCATCGCGGGCACAATACGATCCACCATGCTGCAGGGAAAAGCCACTTCACTGGCAATCCAACTGGCCAATTCTGCGTCTCGATGCTCGGCCAGTTGTACCACCGCCTGACGTGTTCGTTTGCCGTTATCCGGCATATTGTCGCAAGACAGCACCGTAAAGGCGCCAATGCCAGCCTCGCGCCGCCGTGCTAACGCTTCCACCAATAGTCCTGAGGCGGTACGCGGTTGTTGGGGCGAGGCTATATCACCGATGATCATCGGATCATCGACTCTTAATTCACCGCTAGCTGGGTTTAGAAAGTAGCCCTTCTCGGTCACCGTTAGAGTCACAATACCCGTATCGGCAGAGGCCATTCGCGCCAGCAGCGTCTCTCGGTCTCTGCCCCAGCTATCCATACCTTCGTCCGCGTTATCACGGCCCGAGAATAGCGTCTCTTCGATCACACCTATTTCACGTAGGGTCAGGGTGTCACTGTCAGCGTATTCGGCTACCTGATAACGGTAGTCAGCATCACGCAAGCCATCGACCAAGCCAATGCTTGAGCGTAAATTCGCGCTACACACGCCCCACTCAACGTCGCCACTACGCTGGCGATAGCGCTCTAAATAAACGGCTTGGTGAGCTCGGTGGAAAGCCCCCAAGCCCAGGTGGACGATAGCGATCTGGCCACTTTTTGGCGAAGCGTCAATACGTTGCAGGGCCATCGTTAATTACTCCCCATCAGCAAGTTAGGCAACCAAAGCGAGATCGCGGGGACATAAGTTACCAGCAGCAACACGGCTAAGTTGCACAGCAAAAATGGCACGATGGCTTTTGCCACCGTCAACATAGGCAGCTTGCCAATCCCTGCTACTACAAATAGACATACCCCTACCGGCGGCGTTGTTAGACCAATCATCAGGTTTAATACCGCGATAACCGCAAAATGCACCGGGTCAACACCGACACCAGTGGCCACACCCACCAAGGCGGGGAAAAGAATAATCAGCGCTGCAATGGTTTCCATAAAAGCGCCGACAAATAGCAGAATCAGGTTAAGGATGAGTAAAACAATCAGCGGGTTGTCGCTAATAGAGAGAATCAGTGAGGCAATCATTTGTGGGATCTGTTCGCTGGTCAGTATCCAGCCAAACAAGTTGGCTAACCCCACCATCAACAGCAGCGCCGCAGAGGTTAATACCGTGTCAGATAAGATTGACGGTAGGTCTCTCCATGCCAGGCCTTTATAGACGTACATGCCCACAACTAACGCATAAAGAGAGGCAACGATAGACGCCTCCGTTGGGGTAAAGAAACCACCGATGATGCCGTAGAGAATAATCACGGTCATCAGCAGAGCCCAAAATGCTGTTTTCGCTTCACGCAGCAGTTGCAGGAAAGGCACCCGTTTCTCTTTAGGGTAGCCACGGCGAACGGCCAAAATATACACCGTGATCATCATCGCTAGGCCCATTAGCAGCCCCGGTACGGCGCCTGCGAGAAACATCCGCCCTACCGAAATACCACTTAGCGAACCAGCGATAATCATCGGCACGCTGGGCGGAATGATGGGCCCGATGGTAGATGACGCCGCGGTCACCGCAGCAGCAAACGTCTTATCGTAGCCTGAACGGGCCATCCCGGGGATCATCACGGAACCGATGCTGGCAGAATCCGCCACAGCGGTACCTGAAATACCGCCAAAAATCATCGATCCACCGACATTCGCCAGCCCCAGCCCACCACGAATATGGCCTAATAATGCGTTGGCAAAGCGCACAATATGTTCCGTAATATTGCCCGCATTCATCAGGTTACCGGCCAATACAAAGCCGGGAATACAGAGCAGCACAAAGGTATCGATTCCCGCGTACATGCGTTGCGGCACAATCGTCAACGAAATGCCCTCTAGAAGGAGGTAAGAAAGTGACGCCAGCCCCAACGCAAATGCTATAGGCATTCCTACCAATAGCAGAACCAAGAAAACACTAAACAGGATAATGACTTCCATGCTTACGACTCCTGAAGGGAGGCAGAAGAGCGACACATTGCGATAATCCCCTCAAGGCATCCCAGTAAGCTGTAAACCAGGAGTAGCGCAAAGGTGATAACCGTTGAGAAAAAGATATACAGCATGGGTACACGCAGCGTTGGTGAGGTTTGCCAGGTACCGTTTTGCGCATACTGCCAAGCGTAAGGCAGCACCAGAAAGGCAAATAGGCCAACCAACAAGCAGATCAATACCTGGAAAGCCGCTTTCATGCGTGGGCTCAGCAGATGATGAAAAAGCTCAACGCTGATGTTGCGGTTTTGGCGTAGCACCACCCCGGCAGATAACGCCACCATATATACGAACAAGTAGCGCGAAAGCTCTTCCGTCCAGGCAATCGAAAACGGTAAAAACAGCCGCGAACATATTTGCAGCAGTACCGTGGCAGCAATGGCAATCAGCGCCATGACAGCCAAGGTTAAAAAGCATTTATCCACCCAGCCGATCACACGCCCAATGGAGCCTTTAAACTTAGGCACCGCCGACATTGAATCCAGACTCTCCAACGCTTGCTGTTCAAGCGCTTTGTGATCCGAGTTCATAACCATATCCTCAGGGGCAAGCCGCTATTGCAGTAGAAACTGGGCGTGCTACCCGCCCAGTTTCATTAGTCATTCACTACAAAATCTCTACGAACGGCTTTATAAGTCTTGGATAGCGTCAAAGATTTCACGCTGCTCTGGGGTTAAGGCGTCAAGTACGGCGGGGCGAGCTTTCTCAGCAAAGGCATCAACATCAACCTCGATAAGCTCCATGCCGCGATCTTGTAATGCTTGTTCAAGGCGTGCCTGATCCTCAGTAAACAGTTCAGCTTCATACGCTTGCATGGTCTGCGCAGCATCGCGAACCACTTGCTGCAGATCTTCGGGCATACTCTCCAACTGGTTGCGGCCAATCACTACATAGATCCAGCTGCGCACATGGCCGGTCATGTTGACGTAGTCCTGCACCTCATTGAAGCTGGCGCTTTCAATCAGGCTAAGCGGATTTTCTTGGCCTTCCAGGGTATTTTGTTGAAGCGCAGTGAACACTTCGCTGAACGCCATTGGCGTAGGGCGTGCGCCCATTGCTTGCCATGTATCAACAAACAGCGGCACGTTAGGTACGCGAAGGCGTAACCCATCAAGCTCGTCTGGATGACGGATGGGGCGATTAGAGGTCAACTCGCGGGGGCCTCGCTCAAACCACGCCAGAGGGACTAAGTTAGTACGCTCAGTGATTTGCGCTTCAATCTCAGCACCGATATCGCCGTTAACGGCAGCATGGAGATGCTCGGAATCTCTAAAGGCGTACGGTACTGCCATCATGGCGGCTTTGGGCGCCCAGTTCTGTAAGCTCTCCCCCGTAATAGTCATAT
This sequence comes from Halomonas sp. KG2, assembly GCA_030440445.1. NCBI lineage: Bacteria > Pseudomonadati > Pseudomonadota > Gammaproteobacteria > Oceanospirillales > Halomonadaceae > Halomonas > Halomonas sp. KG2. Next base: position 2,764,916 of record CP098528.1, read on the forward strand.
CCGCTGTGCCCAGCTGGATGCTATTAATCACGTCCATTTCGTTGCCAAGCTGCTCGCTGGGATAAAGACGCACCTCAATTTGCCCATCTGAGTTAGCTTCCACTTCCTGTTTAAACTTTTCGGCAGCTTGGTGCCAAATGTTCTGCTCATTGGCCAAATGACCAAAACGCAGAGTGAAATCGGCTGCCAATAAAGAATGGCTGCCTAGTATGGCGGCCCCCAGAACAGCGCTGGTAATCAGTTTTTTGATCATTGTATTTCTCCTGCACACGAGTGTTGTTAGTTGTTAATTGCAGCGGTTAACTACGCGTGGGTTGGCATGCGTTGGCGTAGCCCCTTCAAGCGCTGATTTCAATCAGCACCTTACGGGCCTCTTCTGGTCGGTGATCAAGCATATCGATAGCACTAGGCATGTCGTTTAGCGGCAACCGATGGCTGACAAGCGCCAACGGATCCAACTGCCCGCTTGCCATTAGCTCAAGCACCTCCGGAAACTTACGGTTGTTAAGGCGCGACCCCACTAAGGTCAGCTCTTTCTTAATCACTTCTAGCTGCACAAGGTCGCTGGGCTGGGCGCTAAAGCCCAGTAAACCGATGCGCCCTGCCGGCGATGCTAGGCGCAGCATTTGTGGCAACAGCGCGTGCACGCAGGCCGCATCGGCAATCAGTGGCACACCTTCGCCCTGGGTTAGCGCGAGTACTTCTTTTTCAACATCTTGCTCTCGGCTATTGAATACCTGCGTCGCCCCAAGCTGCTTCGCGACAGCTAATCGCTCGTTGATAACGTCCGTGACGATGACCTCTTCAATCCCCTTGGCCAAAGCCATCTGCAGAATCGTCATACCAATCACACCCGCGCCCAAAATCATCAGCCGATCACCGGGGTGTGGTTGCATCCGATCAAGCACATTGGCCGCAATGGTGTAGGGCTCAACTAAGGCAGCAGCGTCTAGCCCGATATGGTCAGGCAGGTGGTGCACATTAGCGGCAGGCACGGCGACAAACTCTTCAAACCCACCATCGCGATGCACGCCGATTACTTCCAGCGAGCTGCACACATTGGGACGGCCAATACGGCAGGGGTAGCACTCACCGCAGCTGATAACGGGGTCAATGCACACCCGATCCCCGACGGCGACGTCAGCCACGCCTTCTCCCACCGCTTCCACGACACCAGCGAACTCGTGGCCAGTAATGCGCGGAAAGCGCACAAAGGCGTTATCGCCATGGATAATGTGCATATCCGAGCCGCAGATACCGGCAAATGCTACGCGTACCAGCGCTTCACCAGCGGCCACCTTGGGCGGCTCAACTTCCGCGACCTGATAGTCATGGGGGGCCTTTACCTGAAATGCTTTCATTGAGATGGACTCCTTCACCAGTGCCACAAGGTGCCGTCTTCTAGCCGGTTCACCGGTAGGCTGGCGCGCTTATAGGGGTATTGCTTGGCTAACTGCTCATCGATATCAACACCGTGCCCAGGCTTCTCACCGACGATGAAATGGCCATCCTCAAAGCGATAATCATGGGGAAAAACCTCGTCAGTGGCGCTGGTATGCGGCATATATTCCTGAATGCCAAAATTAGGCACCCAGGTATCAAAATGAATCGCAGCGCCCAGGCAAACAGGCGAAAGATCCGTTGGTCCGTGGAAACCGGTACGCACGTGGTAAAGACCTGCCAAATCGGCGATACGGCGCACATGGGTAATACCACCAGCATGAGTTAAGGTGGCGCGGATATAGTCGATCCACTGGTTTTCAATCAGTGCTTTAGCATCAAACAAGCTGTTAAAGACTTCGCCCACCGCCAGCGGCGTGGTGGTGTGTTGACGAATCAATCCAAACGCTTCCTGATTCTCAGCCGGTACGCAGTCTTCAAGCCAGAATAGGTGGTAAGGCTCAACCTCCTTGCCTAAACGAGCGGCTTCGATGGGCGTCAGACGGTGATGAACATCGTGGAGTACATGCAGATCGTCGCCGAAACGCTCACGCACGGCGGCAAATAGCTTAGGCACATGATTCAGGTATTTGCTGGTACTCCAGACGTGCTCGGCGGGCAAATCAGAGTCGGCAGGCTCGTAAGGCTCGCCATCTTTTTTGGCGACGCCATAAATGCTGGCAATACCGGGCACACCAGCCTGCACACGTACCGCTTTGTAGCCCTCATCCACATGGCGGGCGACCTCTTCCAGGCACGCTTCAATATCACGCCCCGTTGCATGGCCATACACCATCACCCGATCACGGCTCTTGCCTCCAAGCAATTGATACAGCGGCATGCCTGCGAGCTTTGCTTTAATGTCCCACAGCGCCATATCCACAGCGGCAATGGCACTCATGGTGACCGGCCCACGCCGCCAGTATGCACCGCGATAAAGGTAGTGCCAGATATCCTCAATGCGCTGGGGGTCTCGCCCAATCAGCATCGGAATAACATGCTCTTCCAGATAAGCCACCACGGCCATTTCACGGCCATTGAGAGTGGCATCACCAATGCCATACTCGCCTTGATCGGTGACAATCTTCAGTGTGACAAAGTTGCGGCCTGGCGATGTCACGATGGTATAAGCGTGCTCAATCTTCATTGCGTCAGCTCCTGCTTCGGCACGGGGAAGTCTTGTTCTTCAAACACTGCTTGTTCTTCAAACATGGCAGGGAAACGACGAATCAAGTCAGGCATCGAGACCAAAATTTCACGTAAATGAAGTGACATCGCCTGCTCTGCTTGGGATATATCTCGTGCTTCAATGGCGGCAATAATGTTGGCGTGCTGATTCACAAGCCGTTCCAGCGGGGTGCTATGCGGCACACTGAGGTAGCGTACTCGGTCAAGCTGAGCACGAACTTCTTCAATGACTTTCCAAGCCGCGTACTGCTGAACACCCAGTGAAAGCGTTCGGTGGAATTCTTCATCAAGGCGATAAAAGCGATCGTTATCATTAGGTTCAATACAACGACGCTGACGTGCTAACAAATCATGTAGCTCCACCAATATGGCTGGCTCAAGCCCTTTTTCAGCAGCTAGCTTTACAACTGCGACTTCCACCGCCTCACGCACAAAGCGCGCTTCAAGCACCGCCCGTTGAGAGATCTTTACGACGTAAGTACCGCGCTGGGGTTTTACCTCCACCAATCCTGCCTCAGAGAGCCGAATGAAGGCTTCCCGCACTGGCTGGCGGCTGACCGAAAAAGTGTCAGCAATTTCCTTTTCCGATAGCGCCTGACCTGGTGCCAGTACCATTTGAATAACCGACTGACGTAATACTTGATAAAGGCGCTGCCGAACGGGATCGCTTTCGCGAGTCTCCCCCCACAGTGCTTGAAGCGTATTCATAACGAGCCTCCAAATTCGATGACCGCTATACGGCCCTCATCTGATACAACTAGTATGGTAGTATGGCGAGGCAAGCGAAAGCCCCATTTGTTTATACTTTGGTTGCAGAAACAGTCAGCCCCCAGCCTTAGATCGTCAATAGATATTTAAATATCAGTCACTTGTATAGTTTGAAAAAGAAACTACTCAACCTAGTTCCTGATTCAAAGCTAAACACCAACGGTCGAGGGGGCGTGCGAAGAAGGCCTAAAAAGGAAGGAATCGTTGACGAAACAGATGGATAAAACTCGCGCGCAAATCAATTTTTAACGCCTCTTAGGCAATTCCAAATAACATCTAGCAACGCGGGTTCAACACTGTTTTGGATTTAGCGAGGGATTAGGTAAGACCAAGTAGGGCTTCTGCCAACTTAACGTCATCGTAACGGTCTATATCAGCGTTATCTGCTGCAAGATCCGTATCGATAATTTGAATACCCATCTGCTTACTGATGATTTCCATCTGCTCAGTTGAAACACTCAGTAACTGCGAATCAAACAGCAGAAAGTCTATTAAGGGTCGTTCTGGCGACCTCGTTTGAGGTTTGAATGACATAGACTTGAATGGCACTGGTTTGAGTGACAAGTGGTAATTGAGCATTCTAATCTGGTCAACCAACGTCATCCCAAACGTTTCAAGATCGGTTCCCAAACTAGGCACATACACCCTCGGCGCTGGATTTTTAGCCAATGCTTTGGTCACGCCTTTGGGGAGTAAATTGGCAATAATGCTGCTGTAAAGACTACCCGGTGGAAAAACCAGCAGCTCAGCAGAGTCGATGAGTAAGCGAGTTTCTTTACAAACTTTGGAGACATCCAAAGTATCGATATCATCCGCTTCCCCCGATAGTTTTATCGATTTAATGGGTGAATCAATTTTTGCTGTTTCTTTGCCGGTAAAGCAATGCTGCCCGATAATTGTCTGGCCATTCTCTAACAACACCTCTAGCTGAAGGTCAGCGTCAGTTGTTGTGCGAACAGTGCCGCGTGTTTTGATGAGCTGACCAAATAGAAAAGCAATCGGGTCCAGTGAGCGATTGTGAATAAGGTAGCCACCGGTCAAGATCAAGTTCCCCACGCTAGCCCCAGCGAGGTCAAAATCCTGTGGCATGTGTTTATAAAACGCAGTGATATAACTCTGAATCAGCGACCGCATAGGCTCTGCAATCGCCTTGAGCAGTGGATGCTTAGCGCTCACCAGGGCCTGTAGGCTTTGCTCCAGCACGGCCTTCTCTTCGCTTTCTTTCAGCTCATTAGCCGTCAGACGATGCGAAAACAGTGCAGCAACGTCAGGATGGCCAGTCACCGAATCGTCAGCCAATGAAAGTAACCGAGCTCGCAAGTCTCCAACGGCAGGCATCGCAAAAGCTCGACGCAATTCGGCGGAGCTGCCACCAGAGTCAAAAGGGGTCACAAGATGAATCGAATTATGAGTGTAGTCTGTCAGTACCTCAGAGAAGTGCCTGAGTGCCGAACCACCGCTGAAAAAAAGTATTTTTGGCCCTAGTTCCGGCGTTTTACGGTATCTGGCAAGACGCAAATCCTGCCCCTGAGAAAGCTCTCGGGGCATATTAACATGAGCACAAGTAAAGCGATTTTTCTTCATACAACCCTTTGAATTGTAACGAAAACGTAACATAAAAAATGGCACAGTTACTTATAGTAATCCCCCCTTGATTGACACTTTTTACGGTGAGGCAGTCTATCAACGCATCAATTCTAGAGCATTTTTATTTTCTACGATTCGAAGTCGAAAATCACTTCGAGTTAGTTGAAGTTTATGTGACTCAGCCAAGTGGCTCTATTGCGCGACGCCTAATTAATCGCAAGGGTTACCGGAACACGCTACTGGAGAAAGTTGAACTTGCCGTAGCGGTTGATGTACATCGACGTAAAGTCGACGGTGCAGGTTTTCAACAATCCAAGTCGCTTGAGCGCTTGGCAAGATTGCTTGACCAACTGGGGCAGGCCTGCCAAGAGTTTACCGCTATCAATGCTCTGAAACAGCTCCCAGACAAGTCACGTAAAGAGTATGCCAAGCTGATTCGATCGATAGGTAAATCATTGAAGTTGGTGATGATTAATGTCGATGATGCAAACACTCGACAAGGCCTGAAAGTCGGTCACCGAATTCCCAAAATAACCGCCCGCTTAACCGCTGCTTTCGAGCCTGGCGCTTCGGGCATGCGTAACCACGCCGTAGTGGATTTTCAACTTCACCGCATGATTCATCTACTTTCGGAGCTTGCCGACGCCCTACTCTCCGCCAACTTTGGCCCCGCCGTACGCTTACAAAACTACAAGCAGCTGCAAAACGCCGCTCACGTAATGACCGCCCAGAGTGACGATTTTACCGTTGAGCGGCTGGCGCTTACCCGCAGCGGCAGCACCATCGCTACCCTTAAAGCCGAGCACGCCACCTCTGGCAAAATGATGGCAGTCTACAAAGAGGGGGAAAGTCAGAAAGTAATTGAAGAGCTTTACGGGGTAGACCAATGGAAACGGATCTACCCCAAGGTGGCGCCCACGGTGCTCTCGCATCATGTCGAGCAGGGGGATGAGCTGGGTTCGATGGTGATTGAACACCTCCCCGGCCGTACGCTTGAATCGCTGCTGTTAAACGGCCAGTGGAAATCGGCCAAGCAACTTACCCGCACACTCCAGCGGACGTTGAGAAAAATCTGGAAGACGTCACGTACCAACGAATCTGCTCAGCCCGAGTATATGCAGCAGTTGCGTAAACGGATGCCGGAAACCCGCCACACTCACCCCAGCCTGCTTAGTACGGGCCAGCTAATTTGTGGACTGTCTCGACCAAGCTTTGACCAGTTGATCGATCACGTTGAAAAGCTTGAGCAGCACATCCGGGCACCGTTTTCAGTTCTGATCCACGGTGACTTCAACGTCGACAACATTATTTATGACGAATTCAAAGACCGTATCTATTTTATCGATCTGCACCGAGCCTCTTACTCTGACTATGTTCAGGACTTATCAGTACTCATGGCATCCATTTATCGGCTGCCCATTATGGATGTTTCCCCACGGGCCGAGTTAATGGCATTGATCCGACAGCTATATCAATTTGCGTGTCGATTTGCCAAAGACAATAAAGATACAAGTTTTGATGCGCGTCTAGCCATTGCATTAGGGCGCTCCTTTGCGACATCCACGCGCTTTATTTATGACAAAAGCTTTGCCAACCGACTCGCGCTAAGAGCGAGCTATCTGCTAGAAGCAATCACACTTCTGAACCCTGAAGAACTTGAGAACTACAGGTTTCCCCTAGAGGACATTTTTAATGACTAAAAAGCGGATTGCAGTTATCGGGATACCTGGCAAGTGGTCAACCGAAGTTCTTGCAAATCACTTGGAAAAGCACACCGGCTTCCGCTGCATCGTCGATATGTCTGAAGTAGTGCTAGAGCTAGAGACAGGCAAGCTACGCTACCGAGACATTGTTCTCAACGAGCTTGACGGGGTGATCATCAAAAAAATAAGCGAAACGTACTCCCCTGCTGCAGATGATCGTTTGCGGATGCTTTACAGCCTTGAAGCGGCTGGTGTGCGCTGCTTCAGTAGCCCAAGCGAGGTAATGCGTTTGATTAATCGTCTTGAGGGCACTGGCGCATTGGCCGCGGGCGGCATTGCTCTACCATCAACACGTGTTACAGAAAGTATTGAGGCTGCATTAAAGGCCATCAAGGTGTTCGGAACAGCAATCCTAAAACCACTCTACTCGACCAAAGCCCGAGGCATGGTGGTGTTAAAAGCGTCCGATGGTGTCGCGACCAACACCCAAAAGTTGAATAAGTTTAAGTCTAAACATGGACTTTTTTATCTACAGAAATTCGTTAACTTAGGTGGTCAGGACTTAGGCATGGTCTTTCTGGGCGGCCAGTATTTATGCACCTATGCCCGTGTTGCCAGTGGCGATGCATGGAACACAACGATACACAGCGGTGGAAAGTATCAAGCCTATGAGCCAAGCCAGGAACTGATTGAGCTTGGCCAAAAAGCCCAGTCATGCTTCACGCTAAGCTTTACCACCGTAGATATTGCATTGACCGATGAGGGCCCTGTGGTATTTGAGGTTTCGGCCTTTGGCGGATTTAGCGGCGCGTTAAAAGGCTGTGGCATCGATGCCAGCGAAAAGTTATGTGATTATGTCCTTAGCCAACTTGAAGCAGAGGCCGCCGAATGACCCATCTGTTTGATGAGAAGCAAATAATGCTGGCTAAGGCTGCTTGTCTCTACGAGCTGCCGTTGGTGTTCCACGGACTAACACTGCATGTCCTGGCTGATAATCCAGCTATTCTGGACTATCTTAAGCAGTACTACGCCAGCTTGACGGCAAGCTCCTCTCCTCACTCGCTCTCCCCTCACACGTTCCCTCCTCACACTGAACAGCGGATATTCCTGCTCGATAGGCAGTTTGATACCAGTGGGATTGAGTGGGTGCCCGTTAAGCGCAACAAAGTCAGTCCTCTTGGCCTAAAAGAAGCCTATGTGGATACACCGAAAGGACGCTGGATACATAAAGTACGTACGGGAATGGTGCTATTCCAGTCGTTAACCGACCCGGTTGCGACTGGCGATTTAACCCAACATCGATCTCAAGTAGTCAATTTTATAAACAATCAGTTTCTTAATTATCATCAGCGTGACGGCTACCTATTGGGCCACGCATCAGCCTTTGACATTAATGGCAGCACCACCGCCATTGCCGCAAGCTCAGGTGGCGGTAAATCGACGTTAATGCTGAAAGCGCTGGAGAGTGAAAAAGCGTGCTTTCTCTCTAACGATCGGATTTTATTTAAGCCACAAGAGGGTCAGGTCAACGTTATCGGTGTCGCCAAACACCCACGCGTTAACCCAGGCACGCTGCTTAACTCTGAACGCTTGGTTGCGCTGCTTACCAGCGAGGAATGCGCCAAGTTGGATCGCATGCCGAAAAGGCAGCTGTGGGATCTTGAGCAAAAATATGATGTGCTGATCCCCAACGCCTACGGCGAGAACAAAACAGCTATTTCCGGAAATCTACGCAATCTGGTACTCCTTGACTGGTCCTTAAGCTCACTGGAACCCACACGCTTGAGCAGTGTGGATAGCGAGAAAACGCCGGAGGCACTTGAGGGTTTACGCAAAAGCCCAGGAGCATTTTTTCAGCAGGCGGATGGCCATTTCCCTCCCGAACAGACTCAATCTGTCGAGACCTATGCCGATAACTTACGGGGCGTTCAGGTGCTGCGCCTTACCGGCAGCATAGACTTTGAGCGTGCCATTGAACTACTGCAAGCCAAAGGCATTCTCTGATGGTGGCACTGGCCCTAATCAGGCATGGTGAGTACGCACAACGGGCGGACACACCCAGCGCTCTACAGCCTTATCCGCTGACCGATAAAGGGGCAGCAGACGTTAGACAGCAAGCTCGGCAATTCGGCGAGTGGCTATCTACGTCAGGCTACCAACTGAATAGCGAAATACACTCCTCGACACTGTTAAGAGCCTGGCAAACAGCTGAGATCTATCGCGAAGAGCTAGCAACACTCTTTACAGATCCCCCCTGCTCACGCTGCTTCTCAGCCCTTTGTGAACGCAGTGTTGGAGCGCTGGCTAACCTCAGTGTTAAGGAAATAGAAAGGATTGTTGCCCAGGATCCTCGCCTAACGCCCTTACCAGAAGGCTGGAAATCAGCCAGCCACTTCAAGCTGCCTTTCGAGGGTGCTGAGTCCCTGATCGAGGCAGGCGAACGAGTCGCGGCGCACTTAACGGCACTTTTAAAGACACCATCACGATGCGCAACGGATAACCGACTACAGCTGGTTGTTGGCCATGGCGCATCCATACGTCACGCTAGCTATCATTTAAATGTCATACACTTCAGCGATATTAAGCGGTTAAGTATGTTTTACGGACACCCCGTCGTTTTTGAGCAACAGGCGGAAGGCTGGAACCGATTGTATGGAAACTGGAAGCACCGGCACTTGACAGACCCAATCGATTAAAAGGTGGCGACTTATAAGATGGCGACGATGACCGCGTTGGACTTTATTCCGAAGGTAAGCAAGCAACCGTATCATGATGCTATCTTGGCGCGCCTGCCGACAGATTGGGTCCCCTGGCCTAATGACCAAAGCTCGGTCAACCATGATGATGCGTTGAGCACCTTTCTAAAGCGCTCACGGAAAAGTTGCTTTGCCTGGCCCAAGCAGCCTGTCGTATTTATCTCCGACCCTCACGCCGATGCCGAGGCTTTTGAGGCCTCATTAATTGCCGCAGGAGTGATTGAGCGGGATGGACCGCACCCGTGTGAATACGAGCTGACAAAGTTCGGTACAAAAGCGGAAATTGTGGTGGGTGGAGACTGCCTGGACAAAGGGCCGAGCAACCTGACGATGCTACGCAGTTTAGCTCACTTATACCGCCTCAACGCGAACATCACCCTGCTTGCCGGCAACCATGATTTACGCTTGCTCATGGGGCTACTATCCCTGAAACGCGAGACAGATGCCGGAAGCCAGCATCTCTTTGTTCGCATGGGCAAGAAAGTGGTTCCACTGTTCAAAGAAGTCTTCGACCAGTACTTAGCCGATACTCAATGGGACAGGGAGATACCTTCTGAGGCTGCATGCCGTAAAGCCCTTTTTCCAAGCGAGGCGTGGTTCGAGAACTTCCCTTTCTATGCCGCAGGTTTTCTTACCCCTGAAGGTATCGATCGTGAAATTAGCAAGATGGAGAGCAAAGCCCAGAGTTTTGAGGCACATTGCGCAAAAGTCGACCTATCACTCCAGCAAGTCTACGCGGCTGCCATGAAATGCCGCTCGCTGTTCCTAAAAGAATCAGGCGAGTTTGGCTGGTTTTTTCGCCGGATGCAGCTCGTAAAGAAGCGTGGCTCATTTCTGTTCCTGCATGCTGGTCTTGACGACAAGATGGCCGAACTACTCGCTAATCATGGCGTAAAGCATGCCAATCAAGCCTTCAAAAAGAACCTGTTGAGCCAAAATTTATTCAGCTTTTATTATGGCTCACTCGCCAATACCTTCAGAACGAAATATCGCAAAGTCGACCTACCCCTTACCCCGTACGGTGCCAACGTTGCTCGCCGGGCGGGTATTCAAGTACTCGTTCACGGTCATATCAACCAGCACTTTGGGCAACGAGTAACGCTTAAAAACGGTCTCATCCATATCGAAGCCGATATCACTCTGGATGCTCACTCTAGAAAAAATGAAGGGCTAGATGGCCAGGGTGTCGGAGTAACACTCATTGATAAAAAACGCGGTGTTATAGGCCTTAGCTGCGATTACCCCCAGGCAAAAGTGTTCAAACCCAACCACAAAGGAAAACTGGCGGGAGCTAACTAAATGAAGTCAAAAACTAAGTTCAGCCACGACTCACTACTGGATCGTCAGTCAACCCAAGCGCTTTTGGTCACTCTGGCAAATGCCATCAAAGAAGGCGAGTTAGCCTTTCAGGAAAGTGGCGATGACCTAGTGCTTTCACCTCAACAGCTATTGCAAGTTTCCCTGCGGGCAAGCGATGAAGGCGATAAACAGGAAGTGGAAGTGAAGATTAAATGGCGCACCAAAGAGAAAAAAATTTCCGATACACCGCCAAAAATCAAAACCAGCGCTGGAAAACAGTAACCTCATCAGCAACAGGATGGCCTGGGCCTTCGCACAAGGTACGCTGGATAGGGTTAGACATTAGATTCATTTGAAAGGCACTTCATGGCCAGCACACCACCATGCCGCTCCATATCCGCCGCCAGCTGTAGCAGTTGCTTATCCTCACCCAGGCGCCCTACCACTTGCACCCCAACGGGCAATCCATTGGCCGCCACATGGAAAGGTACCGACATAGCAGGCTGACCGGTAAGATTCGCCAATTGCGTGAACGGGGTGCGGCTGAGCGCATCCACCGCCAGGTGCTTTAACACCCCTGCTTTTAGTGCCAGCGCTGATGCACCAGGAACCGCTAACAGAGACATTAATCGCTCGCGAGCCGCAGAGGGGTACAGCTCGCCTATTTTGGGAGCAGTATCCGCGGTTACCGGCAACACCAGGGCGTCATAACGCTGGTGAAACTGGCTCATCTGCTCGGCAGCCTCGTGCCAATAGCGCTTGGCTAGCTCGTAATCTTTCGCCGAAAGCTTAGCGCCCAGCCTGCCAACGGCGCGGGTAGATGGCTCAATGGCTAACCGATGCACCGGCACACCGATTTGCTGGCTTACCCACTGAAGGTCAGCGGCTAAATGGCCAAGGTAGAGCGTCAGGTAACTATCGGCCAAGGCATCGCCATCAACCAGTGGCTCACACCACTCCACCTCATGCCCCATGTCGGCCAGTGCCTTGGCGGCCTTCTCAACCGCTATTTTCACATCGGTACTTAATTGGGTATCCAGTCCGTAACTTAAAAAATTACCCAGCGACACAGCGATGCGCAGCGGCTTAGAGGAGGCTGACAAGGCATCCACATAGCCCGTTTCCCGCGGAACGGGGTAAGGCCCAGAAGGCGCCATGCCGTTAATCTGTTCTAGCAACGCTGCACTATCGCGCACGCTACGGGTGATGGCATGCTCGACCACCGCGCCCTGCCATACTTCACCGTGGGCAGGCGCTAACGGCACCCGCCCGCGAGAAGGTTTAAAACCGAACAAACCACAATAACTGGCGGGAATGCGGATAGAACCACCACCATCGCCTGCCAACGCAATAGGCACCATTCCGCTAGCGACCGCCGCTGCGGCACCACCGCTTGAGCCGCCTGGGGAATAGCCCTTTCGACATGGGTTTTGCGGATGGGGAAATGCCTTAGGTTCTGTAATCCCCATTAGCCCTAATTCCGGCGTGGCCGTTTGCCCCACCACCACTAACCCTGCCGCCCGCACACGCTGAATAATCAGCGAATCTTGCTTAGGGCACCACGCTGATAACGATGCACTTCCGAACGCCAGCGGCTCGCCTGCTAGTGCCATCAATAAGTCTTTACTTAGCGTGGGGACACCCGCAAACACCGAGTTTTCCAACACGTGGTCACACTCATGCTTTGCTTTTTCAAAGCGTGTTCGAACCACTGCATGAAGAGAGGGGTTAAGCGTTTCAATCGCAGCCACTGCCGCATCGAACACCTCCGCTTGGCTTACCTCTCGGCGGCGAATCAGCTCAGCAAGGCCAGTAGCGTCAAACGTTTGGTAATCCTCAAGATGCATCGCATTAACTCCACTGATTAATAACGACGCTTTACGCACACCCAACGTCGTTTAATGTCAATTTTCATCACGCTATTTAGCCATACTGAAGCACGTTACTTAGAACCACTCTCAAGGAGCGGCCAATGAACCGCAACGTTATTTTAACTTGCGCTGTTACCGGCGCAGGCGATACCACCGGCAAAAACCCACATGTGCCGATCACACCTAAACAAATCGCTAACGACTGTATTGCCGCAGCGAAAGCCGGTGCCAGCGTTGCGCATATCCACGTTCGTGACCCTGAAACCGGCGGCATCAGCCACTCTCTCGATCATTTCCGCGAAGTAATGGAACGCGTACGCGAAGCGAACGTGGATATTGTCATGAACATTACCGCTGGCGGCGGCGGTGATTGGATTCCTGACGCCCAGGACCCCACACGCGGCGGCCCCGGCACGGATATCCAGACGCCCGCCCAACGCCATGAGCCAGTCGGTGAGCTTTTGCCCGAACTCTGCACCCTAGACTGCGGCAGCCTCAACTTCGGCGACATGGTCTACGTAAACCCTGCCGACTGGCTACGCGAGCACGCCCGCCTGATGCAGGCCGCTGGCGTCAAGCCAGAACTGGAATGTTTCGACCTGGGCCACGTTTGGTTCGCACGCCAGCTACAGCAGGAAGGACTGATTGACGGTGATCCTCTTTATCAGCTTTGTTTAGGCATTCCCTGGGGCGCTGAAGCCGACACAGAAAGTATGCTAGCGATGCGTAATAAGCTGCCAGAAAATGCCCATTGGGCAGCCTTCGGCATCGGTCGCCACCAGATGCCCATGGCAGCTCAAGCGGTACTACTAGGTGGCCATGCCCGCGTCGGCCTGGAAGACAATCTCTTTCTCAAAAAAGGCATCCTGGCCACTAACGGCCAACTGGTAGAGCATGCCGCCACGCTAATTGACAACCTGGGTGGCCGAGTAATGACACCCGCAGAAACTCGTGTGCACCTCAACTTACGGGATCCGCATAGCAAGCACTCCTCCGCGCCAGCTACAGAGGGTCAAGCATGAGTCAGCAGCTATCGGTTATAGGCACGGGCGTTATTGGCAATGGCTGGATCGCGCGCGCTCTGGCGCAGGGCTGGGATGTCGTGGCCTTTGATCCAGACCCTGATGCGCCACTGCGTACTCGCGCCTTCGTTGAGAATGCCTGGGGATCTTTGCAGCGCCAGGGTCTTGCCGAGGATGCCAGCCCCCAGCGGCTGCGCTTCGTGGAAAGCCTTGAGGCAGCGGTTGAAGGCGCCGACCTGATCCAGGAAAACGTACCAGAGCGACTCGCGCTAAAGCGTGAGATACTTGCCGCCCTGGATGCCGCTGCAGCTCCAGATGTCTTGATCGGATCATCAACATCCGGCTTCAAGCCCACCGATTTGCAGCATGCCTGCACACGAGCACCGGGACGCGTGATCGTCGCACACCCCTTTAATCCCGTTTATTTACTGCCGCTCGTGGAACTGGTGGGCGGAGAAGCCACCACGCCTGACGAGTTAGAGCGTGCCCAGGCCCTCTACCAAACACTCGCCATGCGCCCGCTGGTCGTGCGCCGAGAAATAGAGGGGCATATTGCTGACCGCCTGATGGAAGCGCTCTGGCGTGAGGCGCTGCACCTAGTCAATGATGGCGTTGCAACAACCGAAGAGATAGATGCCGCCGTCGTCTACGGCTGTGGTTTGCGTTGGTCACTAATGGGCACCTTTCTCACCTTTCATTTGGCTGGTGGCGAGTCAGGGATGCGCCATATGCTTGAACAGTTCGGTCCGGCGTTAAAACTACCGTGGACAAAGCTTGAAGCTCCCGAGCTTACCAACGAGCTTATTGATCGCGTGGTAGAAGGCTGCGAGCATCAAGCCGCTGGTCGCTCAGTGGCCGAGCTGGATCGCCGCCGTGATGACTTTCTGGTGGAACTGCTCGGCTTAGTACAAAAATATTGGCCTGAAGCCGAAGGTTTGGAAGGACGTATCTAATGATTATTTTACAAAGCCGCGTTGCCTCAGAATGGGTCGACTACAACGGCCATATGAACGACGCCGAATATGCCCGGGTCTTCTCACTGGCAGTAGAAGAACTCATGGAGCATATCGGCTTAGATAGCGCAGGCCGAGCATGCTACGGCTACACGATCTACACCCTTGAGACGCATCTTTGTTATCGCCGCGAGGCCCACGAAGGACAGCCACTCAGCGTGGAGCTGACCCTGCTGGATCACGATACCAAACGCCTGCATGTTTTCTTCAAGCTACAGGATGAGACAGGCAACCTACTTGCCACCAGCGAGCAGATGCTGATGGGCATTGACATCAATACCGCTCGCCCTGCGCCTTTCCCTGCCCCCGTTGAAGAAGCCATTGCAGCTCTACCCCAAGCTCAGCCTTCGGCCTGGCCAGAGTTGGCCGGCCGCACTATTGCCATACGGCGATAACGACACGGCAAAACCACATAACAAAGCAACACTAAAAAATAATGAGAACCGTCCATCAGTGCGGACGGCTCACCGGGATTGCCGGCCCGACGTCCGGCCCAAGAGGACAAGCATATCGCTACGCCAACTTCCCCTCACCGACCCACGCCGCCTTCGCATAACAACTCACCCAAGGCCGAACTCAGTACAGACTACATGGTGACAGAGCTCGCCCAAGGCGGTTTCTTCCAAGGCATGCACAAGGGAATGACGCTAACCGCTAGCGGCCTAGTGCTGCTCTTCGTACTTTTCACCGGGCTTGGCTCAGATACAGCGGGCAGCGTGTTCGGAGCAACTCGCGCCTGGATCGAGAGCACGTTTAGCGGGTATTACCTAATTACCGTCATGCTGCTACTAGCAGTCTGCGCCTTCATTGTCTTCAGCCGCTATGGAAGCGTAAGGCTTGGCACTGACGACAGCCGCCCAGAGTTCAGCAACTTTGCGTGGTTCTCGATGCTCTTCTCTGCAGGTATCGGCATTGGCATCCTGTTTTTTGGCGTCGCTGAGCCCGTGTTCTACCTTGACGATACTGGCGCCTTTGGCTATCCCAACAACCCTCATGCCGATATGGCAGGTGCCGCCGCCATCGGTCACGAGCGCGCTATCGATGCGTTACGCGTCACCGTTTTTCACTGGGGCCTTCACGGCTGGGCCATCTATGTGATTGTCGGTATGTCGCTGGCGTATTTTGCTTATCGAAAAGGGTTGCCGTTAGCACTGCGCTCGGCGCTTTATCCTTTTATCGGTGAACGCATCTTTGGCCCTATCGGCCATCTTTTCGATATCCTCGGGGTGCTGGGCTGCGTCTTTGGCGTCGCTACGTCGCTGGGGCTTGGGGTTAGCCAAATGGCCGTTGGCTTAGAACGGCTAATAGGTGTCGACCCAGGGCTAAATACCCAGTTAATACTTATCGCGGGTATTTCAGTTATATCAATACTCTCAGCCGTATCCGGCGTACGCGGCGGTATTCGTCTTATTTCCGAGATGAATATCTGGGTGTCCCTAGTGGTCGTGAGCATTTTCCTGATTGCAGGCCCCACGTTGTGGCTCATCATGGCATTCGGCGAAACCATGCTCGACTACGCTATCAACTTTATTCCCATGGGACTTTGGTACGCTGATGAGGAAGGAACCGCCGCTTGGCAACAAGGTTGGACAATCTTCTACTGGGGCTGGTGGCTAGCCTGGGCTCCCTTTGTCGGTCTTTTCATCGCGCGAATTTCTAAAGGCCGTACGCTACGCGAGTTTGTATTGGGCGTTCTGTTAGTGCCAACCCTGATCATCTTTATCTGGTTGATCATTTTCGGTGGCAACGCCATGTATCAGGAACTCTACGCTGCGGGCGGCCCTGGCAGCGCCGGTATCATCGAGCTGGTTAACGCTTGGAACCTACCCTCAGCACTGTTTGCCACGGCTGATGGCATTGTTGGCAGTGGCACGTTTGGCTGGATACTCTCAGCCATGATGGTCTTTCTGCTAATGAGCTGGTTTGTCACCTCTTCAGACTCCGGCACATTAGTGCTGACCACCATTTTATCGTTAGGTGACAATGAACCGCCTAAACGCTTCCGAGTGTTCTGGGGCGTGGTGATTGGTTTAGTGGCGGCGGTACTGCTGGTTGCCGGTGGTCTTACGGCGCTGCAAACAGCCCTTATTGCAGCCGCCCTGCCACTCAGTGTTGTAGTGCTAGTGATGACGGCTGGTGTGCTGATTTCGCTGTTCCGCGAAACGCTCGATGCACAGCGCAGAAGGCGTTGATCTAACCATCCCGATGACATCAGGCGTGCTTAACGGCAGCGCCTGATTGCCAGCGAGAAAGCATCAAACCAACCCAGTAACGACTGACGGGTGACGCCGCTGATGGACATTAACACTTTTATCGCCCGCTTCGGTGCGGGCTTAAAAGATATCGAAAATGACGCTTCTGCAGTAGCACGCCAGCGCTACGACCAACTATGCCAAACGTTTGCACCGCCTAATCCGTCAGGCATGACAATCACTGACGAAGCGCGGGAAAACATCGTCATTCGACACTTTATCCCTGCATCCGCTCAGTTTGGCCAAGTGCTATACATTCATGGAGGTGGGTTTACCCTGGGGTCTATCGACAGCCACCATGGGGTAGCAGCAAACCTAGCAGAGCAGCTAAAGCGTCACGTTATCAGCATTAGCTACCGCTTAGCGCCCGAGGCGAGCTACCACAACATGCTAGAAGACTGCTTCAAGGTTGCTAAAGCCATAAAGCCCATTGCAGTAGTCGGTGACAGCGCTGGCGGTCGCATAGCCATAGATTTAGCCCCCTTACTGCATCATTCTGTGCTGCTAGGACTCATCTATCCGCCGGTCGGCAAACTAAATCAGCAGACGCTGGGAGCCAATGCGCCGTTACTTAGCCGACACGATGTTTTGTCGCTCATTGGCTACTGCCCATGGATTGAAAACCACGTCGATACATTTCCACCCAACATGCAGATTGAGGTTCTTGCAGTTGAGCACGACCCTTTAACCGCACCGCTCGAAAAAGCCATTGCGGACTGGAGGAACAACGGTATGCCGGTAGGCTATCGCTGTGCAAAAAACATGGTTCATGCGGCATTGCATGCCCACGCGGACCTGCCTGAAATGCAAAGCGCTTGGCAAGATTTTTGCCAAGCGCTTAACAAACGGTTAACGCGAAATATTGGTTACTGGTAAGTCGAACGTACCGCCTGTATCGCTGGCTGCCCATCTTTAGTCGTCACGCCATCCAGCCATGTCTCTACGGTGTCTAAATTAGCACTAATCCACTCAGACGCTACCTCGTTGGCGGGACGATCCTCATAGCTGTAGTCATGCACCCACGCGTTTTGATCCTCAATATCCACTACATACTGTGAAAGAAAACGATGCAGCTGGGGATCATCTTCAGCCATATTGGCCGGAACGATAGTCCAAACCGTGCTCTCAATTTGGGCAATGCCCGCCTGATCGGCATCATCCAGATAAGCTATGTCGAAACTGACGTTCATCCAGTGGGGCTCCCAACCAACAAAGGTCACCCACTCTTCATCCGCCATCTTTTGCTCTGCCTGCGCCAACATAGCGGCGGTGGAGCTTTCACGTAGACGCCAATCTCCTAAACCTGCAATGTCATTATCAATAGCCGCCAGAATGGCGGTATTAATCCCGGTGCCCGCCTCGATGCCCTGAACTTCACCACCAAAGCGGTCACGGTAGGCGTCCAGGTCGGCCACCGATGTTACACCGGCATCGTAAACGTACTGAGGAACCACCAGGCCAGAGTTCGCCCCCTGGATATTGGAGACCACTTTTTCAATTTTATCATCAGCCACCAGAGGCTCTACCATATCGGTTTGTACCGGATACCAGCCGCCCAGATAGACGTCCACATCGTTGCGCGCTAACCCCTCAAGAATCACGCTTACGGCCAAGTCACGCTGACTTGTTTGATAGCCCATCGCTTCCATCAGCTGCGCTGCTACTTCAGATTTCACGGTGACGCCTGGCCAGGGAGGAACACCAAACCGTACTTCATCAAGGTCGGCTGCGGCGGGCCCTGACAACGCAAGCGCTGCCACCCCAGCGGCGCTAAGTGCTGACATACCCTTAAAACCAACAAGTGCGTTCTTCATTATAATGTCCTCTTTTGGCAATATACCGCACCAAGTTTGACGACTAGACAACAATGGAAACGACACAAAGCGACATTATCTACGCGTAAAACGACAGAGCTGCGTCGTACATCGCTCAGTTAGCGGCCCTGTTGGCGCGCCTCTATCGGTGAGCAGCCAAAGCAAGCACGAAACGCTCTGGCAAAGCTCGAACTAGAGCTAAAGCCGCAGGCTACCCCTATGGCGAGTACGCTCATATCAGTTTCAATCAGCAAACGCTTTGACCGCGCCAAACGAAGTGACAAATACCACTGGCGCGGTGTTTGATGAAGGTGATCCTCAAACAACCGCTGCAGCTGACGAGATGACACACCGCTTCGGCGTGCAATCTCAGCCAAAGCAAGAGGCTCCTCTAAATGTCTTTCCATCAATGCAACGGCTTCCACTAAACGCCGGTTATGAGTGCCTAACCGCTGCGCTAACGACATCCGTTGCTGGTCGCTGCGGCTACGTAACCGCTCATGAATAAGCTGTTCCGAGACATCGACGGCTAATTTGCTCCCGTGACGTCTGGCGATGACGGCTAAGGCCATATCCACGGCTGCGGCACCGCCCGCACAGGAAAAACGCCGCTCCCCGATCTCAAATAGCTCGTCGGTGGTTTCAATCGTTGGAAAACGCTCACGAAAGACCGGCAAGCTCTCCCAATGCAAGGTGACCCGCTCACCTTTCAATAACTGGGCAGCAGCTAATATAAACCCTCCAGTGTCCAACCCACCCAAGGCACATCCGGCTTGATCAAGCCGATGCAACCACGAAATAAGTGCTCGGCTTAAATGGTCTTCAGGCTCAAAGCCGCTACACACAGCCAACGATGGCAGGTCGAGACCACCTCCCATAGCCTGATCGACTAATAGCGTCATGCCATTGCTTGCAGTGACAGGCTCACCATCACGACTAAAGAGCGTCCACTCAAACAGCGTTTGGCCGCTGATCCGATTGGCTATGCGTAACGGCTCTACCGCAGAAAAAAATGCCATCATTGAAAAGCGCGGTAATAATAAAAAACCAACGCGCTCTGGCAGTGATCCAGAATAGTTTAGGCGCAAAATAACTCCTAAAATAAGCGCTTTCTTATCGATGCTGACGATTACTAAACGAATCAGGCAACGCCAATGAATCCGCGTACATAATACACGCCCAACCAGCAACAGGATGCCTTGGGCCTTTGCACAAGGTACACTGGAGATGGTTAGACATTAGATTCATTTGAAAGGCACTTCATGACCAGCGCTCCCCCACTTTATCTGCAAATACAGCAGCACCTGTTAGAGAAAATCCAGGGCGGTGCCTGGCCAGCACACCACCAGATCCCTCCCGAAGAGCAACTTGCCCGAGATTTTGGGGTAAGCCGAATGACGGCTAATAAAGCGATTCGTGATCTCGTCCATAAAGGCTACCTAACACGCCAGCCTGGGTTAGGTACCTTCGTGACAGATCGCAAGGCAGAGTCATCCCTGGTCGAGGTCTACAACATTGCCGATGAAGTGCGCTTCAGGGGACACCATTACAGTAATCACGTACTGGTATGCGAAGCCATTGAAGCGGATGACGAAGTCGCTTTACGGCTAGGCGTTCGCCTAGGTAGCCGCGTGTTTCAAACGCTGCTGGTACATTTGGAAGACGACACGCCTATTCAGCTTGAAAACCGCTATGTTAACCCTCGCTGGGTACCCAACTACTTAACCAGTGATTTTTCACTGCACACACCCAATGAAGTATTGGTAGCGGCCTGCCCGATTACTGACGTAGAGCACACTGTCGAAGCCGTGCTTGTCGACCAGCAAACTGCCGATTGGCTTGCTATTGATACCGCCACCCCCTGCTTGAGCATGGTACGGCGCACGTGGTCAGGCGAGCAGCTCATCAGCTATGCCCGCCTACTGCATCCAGGCGACCGCTACAAACTGCGCTCCTCGGTGCATCGCCAAGCGTCATAATTCTTTTCGTTGCATTGACGTCTATTACTCACACCAAATGTATATACATAAAGCCGAACAAATACATAGACATTAGTCTAACTAAACAAATCATCAACATTGCCAAAAAAATGTAATAAATTGATTTGTATATAAAAATATAAAAACAATTATTTTTCACTTTACCGCTATCTGACATTTCTCTACTAAGCATCTTGACGAGGAAGCGCTTATTGATCTTAATTGTATATACATTAAGATTTTTAAGGAGCTCCTCATGCCGAATGCAACGGATCGTCGCCTCTGGCGCGATATCAGCGTCTTCGATGGCTTGCGGACATTGCCCGACCGCATGGCCGTTATTACCGAAGGGGCACACATCATCGCCTTGTCGCCCATGAGTGAGTTCGACGAGCAACTCGCCAATAACTGCACAGAGATGGGCAGTGGCGGTGTGATGACCCCTGGTCTTGTGGACTGCCACACCCACCTTGTCTTTGGCGGTTCTCGGGCTGAAGAGTTTGAAGCGCGGCTTGAAGGGGCTAGCTATGAAGAGATTGCTAAACGCGGTGGCGGCATACTTAGTACCGTTCGTGCCACGCGCGAGGCTAGCGAAGATGAGCTGCTAAGACTCGCTAAACCGCGTCTTGAAGCACTGATTGCCGACGGCGTTACCACCGTGGAGATTAAGTCTGGCTACGGGCTTACCGTCAAAGATGAACTCAAGATGCTGCGTGTCGCGCGCCGTCTCGGCAAGATGCTGCCAGTCAACGTCGTCACGACGCTGCTGGGCGCCCATGCCCTCCCCCCAGAATACAAAGATGACAGCGACGGCTATATCGATCTTGTCTGCCAGGAAATGATCCCTGCAGCAGTGGCTGAAGGCCTGGCAGATGCGGTTGATGTGTTCTGCGAAAAAATCGCCTTCTCAGTGGAACAGTGCGAGCGAGTGTTTGCAGCCGCCGAGGCCCACGGCCTACCCATCAAGGCCCACGCCGAACAGCTCTCTAACCTGGGCGGAACGGCCATGGCCGCACGCCACGGAGCCCTATCTGCTGACCACATTGAGTACCTGGATGACACTGGCATCGCTGCCATGCATGAGGCCGGTAGTGTGGCGGTAATCCTGCCCGGTGCTTTCCATACCCTTCGTGAAACGCAACAACCGCCGATTGCGGCGCTGCGCAGCGCAGGCGTTCCAATGGCAGTGGCTACCGACGCCAACCCCGGCAGCTCCCCACTGTTTATGCCCACGCTAATGCTCAACTTGGCCTGCACGCTGTTCCGCCTGACTCCCCAAGAGGCACTGGCGGGCATGACAGCCCATGGGGCAACTGCGCTAGGCCTATCGGGCAAAGGACGCATCCACGAAGGTGCAGAAGCCGACCTCTGCGTATGGGATATCGATGCACCCGCCGAGCTCGCTTACGCCGTACAACCAGGACGCCTTCGTCAGCGCATGTTCCAGGGAGTGCTTACCCATGGCCATTAACAGTGAAGCCACTGCCACTGAGCTCGACATGTCACTCTGGACAGGCCGAACAGACCCTGAACCCAACAGTGAGCGCTGGCATCAAAAGATCCAACCGCTCAGCCCAGCGGCAGCGCCGGGCTGTGCTTTATTAGGTTTTGAAAGCGATGCAGGTGTGGCCAGAAACCAGGGGCGTACCGGTGCTGCGCAAGGCCCTTCGGCACTGCGTAAAGCGCTGGCACCGCTGGCGTGGCACCGCACAGGCCCAGCCTATGATGCGGGAAATGTACGCTGCGAAGGCGATGCCCTAGAAACCGCCCAACAAGCCCTCGCCGATCGATTAGCAGCGTTGCTTAAGGCTGAACACTTTCCCGTTGTGCTAGGTGGCGGCCATGAGGTGGCCTATGGCAGTTGGCTGGGGCTTGCCCAGCATCTCGCTGATAACGGTGAAAAAGCACCACGCATCGGCATTATCAATTTTGATGCCCACTTCGATCTTCGCGATCCCTCTCATGTTCGCTCTTCGGGCACCCCCTTTACGCAAATTGCTGATGAATGCGCCAAGCGCGGCTGGCCGTTTCGCTACGCCTGCTTAGGCGTAAGCCGCGCTGCCAACACGCGCGCGCTGTTTAACCGTGCTGCACAACTCGGCGTCATGGTTCGTGAAGACAGGGACTTTCAACCGGCCCACCTTGAGTGCATTCGGCGCGACCTGGAGCGCTTCATGGTGCGTTGCGATCACCTCTATCTGACCATCGATCTGGATGTACTGCCCGCTGGGGAAGCCCCTGGCGTTAGTGCTCCCGCCGCTCGCGGCGTCTCACTCGCACTGATTGAACCACTGATTGAGACCATTCGCGACAGCGGCAAGCTGCGTTTAGCTGATCTCGCCGAGCTAAATCCAGATCACGATATCGATAGCCGTACGGCCCGCGCGGCAGCACGAATTGTCTTTCAGTTGGCGCTCGACACCTAGCGCCCGGATTCGTTAATCCATCTATTACTAGCCCTTTAATAACAAACCGATGACTCAAGAGGAGTTTCGCCATGTCCACTAACGACAAACGTCACGACGCATCCCGTAAGATTGCTGCCCCTACCGGTAGCCAGCTCAGCTGCAAAAGCTGGCTGACCGAAGCCCCGCTGCGCATGCTAATGAACAACCTTCACCCTGACGTGGCTGAACGCCCCGAGGACTTGGTGGTGTACGGCGGCATTGGCCGCGCCGCGCGTGACTGGGAGTGCTACGACAAAATCGTTGAGACTCTGCAGCGCCTGGAAGATACGCAAACCTTGTTGGTGCAATCCGGCAAACCGGTAGGCGTATTTGAAACCCATAAAGACGCCCCGCGGGTACTTATTGCCAACTCCAACCTGGTCCCCGCCTGGGCCAACTGGGAGCACTTCAACGAGTTGGATCGCAAAGGCCTAATGATGTACGGCCAGATGACTGCAGGCTCATGGATTTACATCGGCTCTCAAGGCATTGTCCAAGGCACCTACGAAACCTTTGTTGAAGCGGGCCGCCAACACTTCGACGGCAATCTAACAGGCCGCTGGGTTCTCACTGCAGGCCTGGGTGGCATGGGTGGTGCTCAACCGCTCGCCGCTACCCTGGCCGGTGCCTGCTCGCTGAATATCGAGTGTCAGCAAACCAGCATCGACTTCCGCCTGCGCACGCGCTATTTAGATGAGCAAGCAGACGATCTCGACGATGCGTTAGCGCGTATCGAACGCTACACTGCCGAAGGCAAAGCCGTCTCGATTGGCCTGTGTGCGAATGCCGCGGATGTATTACCCGAACTGGTCAAGCGTGGCGTGAAGCCCGACATGGTCACTGACCAAACCAGTGCCCACGACCCGCTACACGGCTACCTGCCTGCAGGCTGGACCTGGGAAGAGTACGTGGCACGTGGTAAATCCGAACCACAAGCCACCGTAAAAGCGGCCAAGCAGTCGATGGCCGTGCATGTACAAGCCATGCTCGACTTCCAGAAAATGGGCGTGCCCACTTTCGATTACGGCAACAATATTCGCCAAATGGCTCAAGAAGAAGGCGTTGAGAATGCTTTCGACTTCCCTGGTTTTGTACCGGCCTATATCCGCCCCTTATTCTGCCAGGGAATTGGCCCCTTCCGCTGGGCCGCGCTTTCAGGCGACCCGGAAGACATTTACAAAACCGATCAAAAAGTCAAAGAGCTGATCCCCGACGACCCGCACCTGCACAACTGGCTGGATATGGCCCGCGAGCGCATCAGCTTCCAAGGCCTTCCGGCACGTATCTGCTGGGTCGGCCTGAAAGACCGTGCGCGTCTTGGCCAAGCCTTCAACGAGATGGTCAAAAACGGCGAGCTTAAAGCACCCGTCGTGATTGGCCGTGACCACCTGGACTCCGGCTCCGTGGCAAGCCCCAACCGCGAGACCGAGGCGATGATGGATGGCTCCGATGCGGTCTCCGACTGGCCGCTGCTGAATGCCCTGCTTAACACCGCCGGTGGTGCGACCTGGGTCTCGCTACACCACGGTGGCGGTGTCGGCATGGGCTATTCACAACACTCCGGGGTGGTTATCGTCGCCGACGGCACCGATGATGCCCACGCACGCCTTGGCCGCGTGCTGCGCAACGACCCGGGCACTGGAGTTATGCGCCATGCCGATGCAGGCTACGACATTGCCAAACAATCTGCCCGTGAAAACGGCCTCGATTTGCCGATGCTGAAGAGCTAATTCAACAACTTCAAGGAGCACTCATAATGACCCATCTCGATATTCAGCCCGGCAAAATGACACTGGCGCAAGCGCGCCAGGTCTTTCAATCCCCCGTCACGGTTAGCCTGCCAAGCAGTGCCGACGAGGCGATCCAAAAAAGCGTCGATTGCGTCAATCGGGTAGTTGAGGAAAACCGCACGGTCTACGGTATTAACACCGGGTTTGGGCTGCTTGCTCAAACACGTATCGCCGATGAAGACCTGGAAGCACTGCAGCGTTCGCTAGTGCTTTCTCATGCCACCGGCGTGGGCGCTGCGATGGATGACAGCCTTGTGCGGCTGATCATGGTGCTTAAGGTTAACAGCCTGGCACGCGGCTTTTCCGGTATTCGTCGTGAAGTGCTTGATGCCCTTATCGCATTGATCAACGCCGAGGTGTATCCGCATATTCCGCTCAAAGGTTCTGTGGGTGCGTCAGGTGATCTCGCGCCACTGGCCCATATGAGTGTGGTACTGATTGGCGAAGGCAAAGCACGCCACAAAGGCGAGTGGCTCAGTGCCGAAGAAGCGCTAAAAGTCGCCGGTCTTAGCCCGATTGCACTAGCTCCGAAAGAGGGTCTCGCGCTGCTCAACGGCACCCAGGTGTCAACGGCTTACGCGCTACGCGGCCTGTTCGATGCCGAAGACCTCTATGCTGCCGCCACGGTTTGCGGCTCACTGACAGTTGAAGCCACCCTAGGGTCGCGCTCACCGTTCGATGCGCGCATTCATGAAGTACGTGGCCAACGTGGCCAGATCGATGCGGCGGCGGCCTACCGACATTTACTCGGCGAGAGCAGCGACATCGGCAACTCCCACGCCAACTGCGATAAAGTACAAGACCCTTACTCCTTGCGCTGCCAGCCGCAGGTGATGGGCGCCGCGCTCACCCAAATTCGCCATGTTGCCGACGTATTGGCGATAGAAATCAACGCGGTGTCTGATAACCCGCTGGTGTTTGAAGATACCGACGACATCATCTCCGGCGGCAACTTCCACGCTGAGCCGGTGGCAATGGCTGCTGATAACTTAGCCCTGGCAATTGCCGAAATGGGTTCGCTAGCGGAACGCCGCATCTCGCTAATGATGGACAAACACATGTCCCAGTTGCCGCCCTTCCTGGTCGAGAAAGGCGGTGTTAACTCTGGGTTTATGATCGCGCAAGTGACCGCGGCAGCGCTTGCCAGTGAAAACAAAGCGTTAGCGCACCCGCATAGCGTTGATAGCCTACCTACCTCGGCCAACCAGGAAGACCACGTCTCCATGGCACCGGCAGCGGGTAAACGGCTATGGGAAATGGCCGATAACGTGCGTGACATCCTTGCCATTGAGTGGCTCTGTGCCTGCCAAGGGTTGGATATGCGCCACGGTCTAACTACCACTGCGCCGCTGGAGCAAGCAAAGCAGTTACTTCGTGAGCACGTTGCCCACTACGAACAGGATCGCTTCTTTGCGCCAGACATTGAGGCGGCCAGCCAACTCCTCGCGAAACGCCACCTCAATCGTCTGGCACCCGCAGGCCTACTGCCCAGTCATTGACTCTAAGCACATGAGCACAGCCAACGCGATAGATTCTTCACCCAACAAAGCGGGGTTCCAACTAATGAAAATCCTCGTCGCGGTCAAACGCGTCATCGACTACAACGTCAAAATCCGGGTCCAGCCAGATCATAGCGACGTCGACCTCACTAACGTCAAGATGGCTATGAACCCCTTCTGCGAGATCGCTGTGGAAGAGGCAGTACGACTGAAGGAGCGCGGCGTGGCCACCGAGGTTGTGGTCGTGAGCATCGGCCCCAAAACCGCCCAGGAGCAGCTGCGTACCGCCCTGGCATTAGGCGCTGATCGAGCCATTCACATTGTGTCTGACAAACGCATCGAATCACTGGCGGTGGCCAAGCTACTCGCCAAAGTGGTGGAAGAGGAACAGCCGGGACTTGTTATCGTCGGCAAGCAAGCCATCGATACCGATAACAACCAGACAGGCCAGATGCTCGCTGCCCTAACTGGCCTGCCTCAGGGGACTTTCACCTCCGAGATAATTATTCAAGATGATAAAGCCAGGGTGACACGCGAAGTTGATGGCGGTCTGCAGACCATCGAACTGGTGCTCCCGGCCATCATCACTACCGATCTACGCCTTAACGAGCCACGCTACGCCAAGCTGCCGGACATAATGAAGGCGAAAAAGAAGCCGCTGGACACCACAACCCCCGAGGAAATGGGTATTGACGTTACTACCAAGCTAAAACTGATCGGGGTAGCCCCGCCAACTGAGCGTGAAGGAGGAATCAAGGTGAGCTCAGTGGACGAGCTGATCGACAAACTCAAGAATGAAGCCAAAGTGCTTTGAAAGGAGCTAATTTTATGAGCATTCTTATCCTGGCCGAACATCACAATGGCACCCTGGGTAGCGCTACAGCCCATGTGGTCGCAGCTGCAAAGGAGATCGGTGGCAATATCGATATCCTGGTGGCCGGTGAAAACGTCACGGCTGTGGCTGAGTCAGCCGCCAAACTCGACAATGTCAATAAGGTGCGGGTTGCCGATAACAAAGCATATGCCCATCAACTTGCCGAACCGCTAAGTTCGCTGATCTGCGAGCTCACTAGTGATTACAGTCACGTGTTGGCGGTGGCCTCCACCACAGGCAAGAATGTGTTACCGCGTGTGGCCGCACTAAAGGACGTCTCGCAGATTTCCGAGATCATCGCGGTGGACTCCACCGATACCTTCAAGCGTCCAATCTATGCAGGCAATGCCATCGCCACCGTACAGAGCGACGATGACCTTATAGTCATATCCGTGCGTCCCACTAGCTTCGATGCAGTTGGCGAAAGCGGCAGTGCCACCATCGAAGCAGTCAATTACGTTGCTGAAAACGCAAAATCCACCTTCGTTAAAGAAGAGATAGCACAGAGCGACCGCCCCCAATTGGACGCTGCCAAAGTAGTCGTTTCTGGCGGCCGCGGCATGGGCAGCAGTGAGAGTTTCAAGCTGCTTGATGGAGTCGCCGACAAATTAGGCGCAGCCATCGGCGCATCACGAGCTGCTGTTGATGCAGGCTTTGTGCCCAATGATATGCAGGTGGGACAGACCGGTAAGATTGTCGCTCCTGATCTGTATATCGCCGTGGGTATCAGCGGAGCGATCCAACACCTAGCTGGCATGAAGGACTCCAAAGTGATAGTGGCAATCAATAAGGACGAGGAGGCACCAATTTTTCAAGTCGCCGACTATGGGTTTGTAGGCGACCTCTTCGAGGCGCTGCCGGAACTGCATAACAAACTATAGCGGCGGGTTAATTCACCCAAGCCATTACGCGGCCATAGGAGAAATACAAGTAACGCCCCCTGCAGCAGAAAAGCACTGGGGTAGAGCGCATATCCCCAGACAAACCAATAACGTCATCAATATGTTAACAAGAAGCCAATAACAACGATGGAGACACATAATGCATAACTTGGAAGCCGCAAAAACGAATCAGGGCGGGTTATGGAAAGCTGCTATCGGCAGCTTAATCGGTATTTTGTTTTTCTTTTTACCCATACCGCTGGATGACGGAACGAGCAAAATCCCTCTAGTCATTATCATCAATGCAATCAAAGGTGGCATGGGGGGAGCCGTCAAATATATGACTCTCGCACTTGCACTAATATTGGCAGCGACCTGGATCCTATCCCTAATAATGCCTAATTCGAAGATGGCTAGGTATCACAAAAAAGACGGCGTCATGAATGGCATTCTTTTCATGTTAAGCGCCTTCTTTGCCATATTATTGGTTTTTGGCATTGGACCAGACTGGTTGCTTCACGATGATGTTGGCGGCCTATCCCTATACTTAGGTGGCTCGGTCTTCATCACGGTACTGGTAGCGGGTTTCTTTGTACTTTTTCTGACAGAGTTTGGTTTTTTAGACTTCGTCGGCACCCTCATGGAGCCATTGATGCGCCCACTATATCGCCTACCTGGGCGTTCAGCGGTGGATGCCATTGCCTCCTTCGTAGCTGCTCCAGCGGTTGGTATCTTCCTGACTAACAAGCTATATACCAGCGGCTATTATAACCAACGGGAAGCTGCTGGCATCGCAACCAATTTCAGCATCTGCAGTCTCGGCTTCTTCGCTCTGCTGGCTACCATCGGAGGTATCACCGAGTATCTTCCTCACATGATCCTGGTCTCGTTTATTATTAACTTTTCGCTTGCTGCCGTCATGATGCGCATTCCGCCTATCAGCAGGAAAAAAGACGAGTACTACGACAAACAAGCAGAGGATCTAATCGAAGAGGATGACAACGGCGTTAAAACAAGCCTGTTGGCAAAAGCTACCAGCCGCGCCTCTCTGCGAGCAGCGGAAGCTAACAAGGAAGATCTCCTCAAAGGCTTTTGGGCCGCAGCAACCTTTGCACAGAAGATACTTGCCTATGTTCTTAGTATTGCCACTGTCGCACTGCTTGTTGCCACCTACACACCGATCTTTGACTACCTAGGCTACCTCGTCGAGCCCATTATCCAACTGACACAGCTACCAGATGCTGCCGCTATCGCTCCCACGATACTGATATCGATTGCAGAGATTGCACTACCTGCAATCATAATCGCTGGTGTAGATAATATAGATCCGATGAGCGTGTTCTTTGTTTGCACCCTCTCCACCGTACAGATCATTTTCTTCACAGAAAGCGCCAACGCGATGCTCGAGTCCAATATTCCATTAACTGTTCTCGAACTGGTGGTTATTTTCTTGATCAGAACGGCCCTAGCGATTCCGCTAGTCGCCATTGCGACGCACCTAATCTTTTAATGCTGTAAAAAGCATGGCCATCCGCCACTATGTGAAGGAGATAAAAAATGGAAACGGTATCTCGAGAGGAACTTCTTTCAACCCTGAGAGAGCACCTTGGTGCAGAACTCCTGAATGGCGATGACATTCCAAGCCATTATTATAGCGACTGGACTGGCCATGCCCCCTGTCAACCACTTGCCTTATATCGCCCGACCACCACGGAGGAAGTGGCACGCTGCCTTGAACTGTGCCACCGCTACCGAGTCCCAGTCGTCCCCCAAGGGGGACTGACTGGCCTAGCGGCAGGCGCCGAACCTACAGCGGATGCGGTTGCCTTGTCGCTAGAGCGTCTAACAGGGCCTATCGAGATCGACGAGGCGTCTGGAACCTTAACCAGTTGGGCTGGGAATACCCTAGAAGCCGTGCAACAAAAGGCTGAGCAACATGGTTGGCGATATCCGGTGGACTTTGGCGCTCGTGGTAGCTGCCAAATTGGTGGCAACATCGCCACCAATGCCGGCGGGCACGCAGTCATCCGACATGGAATGACACGCCAGCAGGTTCTGGGATTAGAGGTCGTGCTAGCCGACGGGCGTATTCTCAACCTGCTCAGTCCAATGATCAAGAATAATACCGGCTACGATCTGAAACACTTCTTTATCGGCTCGGAAGGGACTCTAGGAATTATTACGCGCGCTGTGCTGCGACTATCGCCGCGCCTTGGACATACAGAGACAGTCCTCTGCGCACTCCCTAACTATGCGTCCACCCTAAACCTGCTCGCGCGCCTACGCCGTCCTGGATTGGAGATCGAAGCCTTCGAGGTCATGTGGAACTGCTTCTATACTATGAGTTGCGATTGGCTTCAGAAAATGCCTCCTATAGAGACACACCACGCTCTCTACGTACTTTGCGAAGTCGAAGGGAATGCAACTTTGGTGGAGGAAGCACTAGCGGAAGCCATGGAAGCCGGGGAGGTAATCGATGCCGTGCTTGCTTCCTCCGAGCAACAAGCACAGCAACTTTGGGAGATTCGCGAGGCAACCGCCGAATTTCCCGTCAAGATGTCACCGATCAACTTCGACATCAGTCTTCCGTTACCAGAGATTGGCCATTTTGTTGAATCAGCTACCGCGGCCATCCTCAACGAGTGGCCTGCTGCAAAAGTGGTCAACTTCGGCCATATCGGCGATGGCAACTTACATCTAACAATCGATGCGCGCTCTTTACCCGATCAGAATAAAGAAACGGTGCTTGCTGCAGAAGCCATCGTTTATCGCTTGGTTGCCAACTATGCCGGAGCGATTTCTGCCGAACATGGTATCGGCGTTTTGAAAAAAGCCTTTCTACATCACAGTGTGGATGAGCACGCTCTTAGTGCCATGCGCAGCATCAAGCAGAGCCTTGATCCAAAAGGTATTCTTAATCCCGGTAAGATTTTCGACCTACCTCGGGACGCTAGCGATTTTTCATAAAATGACGATTTGAATCATTACAACTAAATTATCACAATCATGGCACATGAAATGGACATGACAAATATAACTGAGTTCAGCGCTCTTGCTCAGGCACGCTACTCCGAACTGAAAGCACAAAAGCTGTCAATCAACATGGCCCGAGGCCGTCCTTCAGCAAAACAGTTGGACCTATCCTCAGCTCTCCTCAACCTATCGGTGCCTTTCGAGAGTCAAGGCACAGATTATCGAAACTATGGAGGAAAGCGCTGCACCCCTGAAGCTCAGCAACTCATGGCAAGTATAATGGAATGTGAGCCTGATGAGGTTTTGGTTGAAGGCAGCTCAAGCCTAGCTCTGATGCACGATAATCTCGTCTATAGTTTTCTTAAGGGCAATCCAGACAGCCCTCGCCCTTGGCAGCAAGAGGATAGGGTCTCTTTTCTGTGCCCCGTACCCGGCTACGATTTTCACTTTCAAATGTGTGAATCTTATGGGATCAAAATGATCCCTATAACACTGAATGACGATGGGCCAGATATGGCAGAGGTCGAACGACTGGTCGCTGAGGATAGCTCGATCAAGGGTATCTGGTGCATCCCCAAATACAGCAACCCTACCGGCTGCACTTATTCGACTGACGTTGTGAGACGCCTGGCTAGCATGACCACAGCCGCTAAGGACTTCCGGATTATCTGGGACAATGCTTATGCTATCCATGCAATCAACGACAAGCAGGATGACGTCATAAATATTCTGGATGAATGCCGGCGGTCCGGGTGTCCTAATCGTCCTTTAGCTTTTTCATCGACGTCTAAGATCACTTTTCCTGGAGCTGGCCTAGCTGCGATGGCTAGCTCACCGGCCAATCTGGCTTGGTTCCTTAGCCAGACCTCAAAACGCTCCATACAGCCCGACCGTCTTAATCAGTTGCGGCACACTCAGTTTTTCCCAAACCTGAAGGCAGTGAAGCGCCATATGCAGCAACACCAAGAGCTGATTCGCCCAAAATTTGAGATCGTAGACAACACACTAACCAGCATCTTAGGTCGCTCAGAGCTCGCTAGTTGGACACTGCCAAGAGGAGGATATTTTGTTAGTTTCTACGCACCCACAGGGTGTGCTCGGCGCACCATTCAGCTAGCGTATGAAGCTGGGGTTGAGTTGACGCCTGCCGGTGCCGCCTTCCCTCATGGGTGCGACCCCCAGGACAGCCATATCCGCATTGCACCAACCTCCATCAGCTTGGACGAAGTACGACTAGCAACTGAAGTACTCGCCTATGCAACTATCATTGCCACAGAAGAAACAAGACAGTGAGTCCAACACTCGCTCAACTTGACAGGCTCACTGGGAAACTTCATTTTCGTTTCCCTATGAAATTTCACTGAGTAAATGAAATAATCACAATTTAGCAAGAGTATTAGAATACGTGAAAGCATCCTTAAAGGTGTTTCTGGGTAAACATTGCTAGCGAATAGTGCCTCTTCCCCAAAACGAAGCCACCCCGCTCAGTTGAGCGGGGTGGCCTCGTCAGCAAACACAGTACATTACTACCTGTATTGGCAATAATTACTCGCTATCTGTATCGCCATCGCTTGGACGCAACACCTTCGGGTTGGAGTTTCCCCATACCGTGTAAAGGTCGGCAAGTAGCGCGCCATTGAGGTCTTCAAGTTCTCCAATGGTAATTCGCTCGTCACCCTGGAGCCCGTAAAGTACCACTTCATCGCCCGGTGCCACTCCCTCGACATCCGTCACGTCTACCATGGTCGTGTTCATTGACACTTTACCCATGACCGGCACGCGCTCACCGTTGACCAGTACAAAGGCAGCGTCTGTGAAAACACGCCGGTAGCCATCAGAATAGCCAACAGGCAAGTTCGCCAATAAGCTATCCCGCTCCAGCACCCTGACGTTATCGTAACCAACGCCACTGCCTTGCGCGTAATCGTTAACCGACGCTACCCGCGTGCGAAACGACATCACCGGCTTGAACTGCTCATAATGGGGTAGATCGCCATACAGCAAGCCACCCGGGCGTACCATATCAAGGCGTGCTTCAGGCACCTCCATGGTGGTAAATGAGTTGGCGGCGTGAAGCGTTAGCGCCTCGCGATCCAGGTTAGCCGTCTCGATTAACCAGTCACTTTGTTCATGAAACGCCGCTAACCCCTGGCGAACAAAATCTTCGTCCTCAAAGGCAAAGTGGGTCATGATGCCCACCAGCTCTAACGACGCTAAGTCTTGAAGCTCTAACGCTTCCTGGCGCCCTGCTTCACTATCAAGCGCCATGCCATTGCGTCCCATACCGCCGGCATTGAGGCCCAAATGATAGCGCAGTGTCACCCCTGCCTCAGCGGCATCGCTGGAGGCCTGGCGAGCAGCTGTTATATCGCCGAATAACTCTTCCATGCCGTAATCGAAAGCGCCGCGCACTTCTTCTGGTGTCGCACTACGCACGCGCATTAAACGTCCATCGAAACCAGATGCCCGAACAACTCGCGCTTCTTCGTTACTCGCCACACCAATACAAGGAATACCTAACGCAATCACGGAAGGCATTAAATTAGCAATGCCGTGACCATAGGCATCGGCTTTCATAATGGCGCAAAGCTCCGCTTCTTCGCCCAATAATTCCAGAACACCGCGCACGTTCCCTTCAAAAGCCGATTGCGAGATTTCTACCCAGGCATTGGCACTCAAGTGTTCCGGGCTATCGACGAGCAATGCTTGGTCGCTCAGCAACGGCGCCGCATAGCTGGTTGTGGTAACGGTGGCAGCAACAGCGGCAGCTAACAGGGTTAGTGGATATTTCATTATCAGATCCTTGATTCGTTTTCATTGTTAAGACCCCACCGCTCACACTACCCCTACTAAACAATTCTTAACGATAGCGCGTGCCGCGTTTATTAAAAAAAGCAGCGCTAGGACGCAATAACCCGAAGAGAAGGAAAGCTCTTTCGCTGATTGCTCTGCCTGTAGGCGGGGCAGCTCTTCTGCTCGTCACGTATTCAAGTCTGCGTGTATTCAAGCGCCAAAACTCATTAAAACCCGCAAGCATTCCAAGCTCTGTTTCAAACCCTGTTTCAAACCCTGTTTCAAGTGCTGTCTCAAGCGCTGTCTTAAGTGCTGTCTTAAGTGCTGTCTTAAGGCCTTACCCAAAGAGGATTTAGGCCAATAGCAGACTCGACGATCTGTTGGCTACACCGTTTATCAACGCTTACCTAATACACCTGATCGGCAATATATCGCTCAAAAACACAGCAACTCGTTGAAAATCAATAAAAAATTAATTTATAGATGCAGTTTCGGTTTGGTTTGACATCAGTCAACGTAATGCAAAAATGTTGATGTTAGACGATTTTATAGAAATTTTTTATAGCCTGAGTACCATGCGTGTGATTAAACTGGGGGCGCAACATGGTTTCGAAACTGAAGCATGGATGCCCTCTATAACTCTAAACGCGATCAAGAAAGAGGTTTTATGAAGCTCTCAACATCCGTGAAATGCGCTCTAGCGACGTCCATCGCCGCTTCCATCATGGCTAGCCAAGCGCTTTATGCCGATACCGTTCGTTTACGCATGCACACGTTTTATGGCACCGAAGTGGATCAGATTGCAGCTGATTTGCGGGAACGGGTAAGTGAAGCGAGTGATGGCACTATCAACATTCAATTTTTCCGTGGCGGCGAGCTAGTCAGCAGCGACCAGTTTGTCGAAGCCGTTGCCCGTGGGAGCATCGATATCGGCCATGGTGTGGGTAGTTACTGGCCTGGCACAGTGGGTATCGGCACGATCGAAGGGGGCCTACCAGGAGCATGGGTAAGCGCTGAAGAAGCCCACGATATATTTGCCAACCAAGGCCTTGATGAACTCATCGCAGAAGCTTACGAAGAGCAAGGCGTTAAGCTGATTGGCCGCGGCTTTGGTAGCGATTATGGTCTAGTCACCCGAGAGCCTGTTTCCAGCCTGGAAGACCTTGCCAGCATGCGCATCCGCGCAACCAGCTCCATTGCAACGGTGCTGGAAAAATTCGATATTCCGACAGCCTTTATTCCCGGTGAAGAGCTCTACGTCGCACTTTCGACTGGCGTTATCGACGGTGCCATTTACGGTGGCCCTGTTGAGTACGAACAGCTACGAATCAATGAAGTAGCGGGCTACTACACCGATATCAACTTACTTAACCCAGGCTGGACAGAAAACGCATTCATCAACCCCCGCGCTTGGGAACGGATGAGCGAAGAGCAGCAGCAAATTTTGGTAGATGAGCTGGCTCAGTACCTGGAAGACGTTCACAACTGGCTTGAAGAAGGCAACCAACGGATCATCGATGAAGGTGAGCTGTTTGAATTCGCCACCCTGCCAGCAGAAGATTCACAACGCCTAGCGGAAGCATCTTTGCCGATTTGGGAAGAAGAAGCGGCACGCTCTGAGCGAAATGCCCAAGCCGTTGAAATCTTGATTAACAACGCCAAAGCGCAAGGAAGATTGAGTGAGTAAGATTAACCGATATCTACGCTTTCAGGATGGGCTTTCCGACTGGGTCGGACGAGTCACCGCCTGGCTGACGCTAGGTATTATCGGTGTACTGCTCTATGAAGTAGTCGCTCGCTATGTACTCAATGCCCCCACGGTGTGGGGGCACGAACTAGCGACGATGTTCTTCGGTGCACTGAGCATCCTGGCTGGCAGCTATACCTTACGCCACCAAAGCCACGTGCGCAGTGATGTCATTTATCGCCTGCTGCCCTTCCGCATGCAGGCGTTGTGTGACGTGATTGTGTTCTCACTGGGTATTTTGGTGTTGTGCATATTTTTCACCATGGCCGTGGAGTTTGCCCACCGCTCCTGGCTAATTGGCGAGTATTCCAACCGAAGCATTTGGCGTCCAGCGCTTTGGCCGATAAAAGCGACCATTCCAATTGCCGTTGGATTGCTAATTCTGCAGAGCGTAGCAGAGCTAGTGAGGGCCATCGTGCGTTTACTTGGCATTCCCTATGATGATCCGCGAGACGACATTAGCGACGCTGATTAAATACAGCCCGACTCTGTTTAAACAGAGTGCTGCTTAACCCTCGCTCTATTTCAACGTGGTTTTACCGTGAAAAATAAGAGACACACCCCGGCACGTCCTTGTGGATATGCCATGCAAAGGGTATCCCTATGTTAAATTTAGACCCCATGATAATTACGGCGATCATGTTTCTCTCCATGATCGTCCTAATGGCAATAGGCGCTCCGCTAGCGTGGGCGTTGATGATATCGGGCATGGGAAGTGCCTACATGATGTTTGGCCCTGGTGGCTTGGACTTCTTGCTCTCATCGGCATACAGCACCATGGACAACTTTCTCCTGGTGGCCCTGCCGCTGTTCATCTTTATGGGATTGGTACTGGAACGTTCCGGTATTACCGATGACCTTTTCGAGATGATGCATAAGCTGATGGGCAGCCTTCCAGGCGGGCTCGGGATTGGCACCATTCTGATCTGCGCTCTTATCGCTGCCATGGCGGGAGTCTCAGGGGCTGCCACTGTCAGCTTAGGGATCATTGCACTACCGGCAATGCTCAAGCGGGGCTATCACAAGCGGCTAGTCACCGGCACGATCATGGCTGGTGGTGCATTAGGTTTTCTCATCCCACCTAGTATCTTAATGATTGTCTATGCGTTTCTGGCCCGTGAATCGGTAGGAAAGCTATTTGCTGCAGGCTTAGTACCCGGCCTAATGCTTGCCGCTATTTACATGGCCTATATATTAATACGCTGCCGCATAAACCCTTCTCTAGGTCCCGCTGCGCCAGTAGAAGAACGCTTTAGTGCCAAAGAAAAGCTGATGTCTTTGCGCCACGTCATTGCCCCAGGCCTTTTGGTTACTGCCGTATTGGGCTGCATTATCGGAGGGGTAACCTCGCCTTCGGAAGCCTCTGCAGTCGGGGCTGGCGGTGCCATGCTTATTGCAGCGCTGAGAGGCCGGCTTAACTGGGGCCTGCTGCGCTACGCGATGCTCAGCACGGCCAAAATAACCGGTATGTTGCTCTGGATTGCCATTGCCGCGGTATTCTTTAGCCGTATCTATATGGGCTTAGGCGCCGGTATGATCGTCAGTGATTTTATTAATGACTTCTCGCTGTCGCCCTATACCGTCATCATCATCATGCTGATTAGCTTTTTTGCACTAGGCATGTTTCTCGATGACTTTGCGATCCTGTTCATCACGATTCCGCTTTATGTGCCAATCGTACGTGACTTAGGGTTCGACACTACCTGGTTTGCGGTGCTGTTTATTATAAGTATGCAGTCCGCTTATCTGACACCGCCCTTTGGGTATAACCTGTTCTATATGCGATCAGTCGCACCAAAATCCATTACTATCGTCGATATCTATCGTTCAGCACTGCCGTATGTTGCTCTACAGATAGTGGGGTTAGCAATTATCGTACTATTCCCAAGTATTGCGCTGTGGTTGCCCAACCTACTGTTCTAAACAAGCGTATCAAACGGCTATCGGCAGAAATCCAACTAAAAAGGCCCTAATCATTAGGGCCTTTTCTTTTAACGTTTCTTCGCTGCCTTCTGTTGCCCTATGCGACACTTTGTTGGCGCATTACCTGGGCAATAATCGGCACAGGAGACATCAAGTGTTCGTGCATCAATGCCACTGCTTCATCCTTGCGGCGCTCAAGCGTGGCATCTACCAGCGCGGCATGCTCTTGGCGCTTTTCTTCAAGGGCCTGAGCAGAAAACACGGTTTCTTTAAGCCACAAAAAGCGATAACGCTGAACTTTATCAAACAGCCCAGCGCGCACTTTCATCAAGTGAGGAGAGTTACAGCCAACCACCATCGCGGTGTGAAAATCACTATGCCGACGATCCCAACTATCTAACAGCCCTTCTGGCGAGTTCATTTCCGTCAGCTTTGCTAATTGATAAGACTTTGCCAAGATATTAGCTTCCCAGGCATCATCGCCGCGCTCGATTGCAAGCCCCAACATCATCGCTTCAACCTGCGCCCGGGCATCGTAAATATCGTTAAGCTCAGCAAGCGACATGGGTGCCACACGATAGCCACGCTGGCTAATTGCCACCACTAAATGTTCAGCAACAAGCTGGGAAAGTGCTTCTCGCAGAGGACCAATACCTAGGTCATAGCGCGCTTTAAGCACACTCATACGCAATTTTTCGTCAGGCTGAAAAGTGCCTTTAATAATATCTATTTTAAGTAGCTTGTAGGCACGAATACCCAAGTTTTCCTTGGCATCCGCCTTTTCGTCTGGGAAGAAAGATGAATTCATGAGTATGCATTTGGCAAAGTGGGTCAAAATAATAGCACACCTTGTAACAGCTGTTTGAACGTGTTCTTCCCCCGCCTCAATAACAAATGCAACAAGCAATAAAAAAAGCCGATGCAGACTAGCTGCACCGGCTTCTATCAACACTCTCTATATATCAGCACACTTATCAGCGCTCTCTACAAAAGCTTCTATTGGCGCTTAACTAACCAATGAGACGCTAGATATTACGCTGTAAGCTCTTCGAGCAATTCTTCAACAATCGTCAACCCTTCTTCAAGGATGCTGTCTTCAATAGTGACCGGCATCAAGAAGCGGATCGTATTACCGTAAAGCCCACACGACAGCAGGATAAGCCCCTTCTCCCGTGCACGTTTGCACATGGCCGCAGCGAGTTCTGGATCGGGGGTTTGATCAGCTGCAACAATATCCAATGCCGCCATCGAACCTAAATGGCGCACGTTTTCGACACAAGCAAAGCGTTGCTGCCACTGAGTAAAGCGCTGCCCCAGAACCTCTCCTAAGGCTTGGCTCTTTTCAAGAATCTTTTCTTCTTCGAATACTTCAAGTACCGCTAACACGGCCGCACAAGAAACCGGACTACCTGAATAGGTGCCACCCAGCGAGTTAGGGCCACACGCATCCATATGCTCAGCCGTTCCCACGACGGCTGAAATCGGCATGCCACCGGCCATACTCTTAGCCATGGTCATCAGGTCAGGCTCAACACCACTGTGTTCAATGGCAAACAGCTTACCGGTACGGCCAAAGCCAGACTGAACTTCATCGACGATCATCAGCATGCCGTGCTCGTCGCAAATTTCACGCACCGCTTTAAGGAAGCTGGCCGGTGCAGGATAGAACCCACCTTCACCCAACACAGGCTCAATCACGATAGCCGCGGTGTCTCTGGGGTTGGCATCGGTCTTCAGCGTCATTTTAAGACCGCGGATAGCGTCTTCTTCGCTGACCCCATGGAACGGAACGGGGTAAGGCGCACGGAAAACATTCCCCGGCATGCTGCCGAAATCAGCCGAGTAAGGCACCACTTTGCCGTTCATTGCCATGGTCATAAAGGTACGGCCATGGTAGCCACCATCGAAGCAGATCACGTTATTCTTGCCGGTGGCGGCACGTGCAATCTTGACGGCATTCTCCAGCGCTTCAGCCCCGGAGTTAACCAGCATAACTTTGCCATGGCCGCGCACAGGCGTGAGCTGACTGAGTTTTTCAGCGACTTTCACGTAGCCTTCGTAAGGAATAACAGTCTGGCAAGTGTGCATCACCCGACCTAACTGCTCCCTAACCGCTTCGACGACTTTGGGATGGCAATGGCCGATATTAAGCACGCCAATACCGCCCGCGAAATCAATAATACGGTTACCATCCGCATCCCAGATAATCGCGTTCTCAGCACGATCCGCAAATTGCGTTGCAGGGCTGGCGGCACCATTAGCGACATATTTCTGTTTAAGCTCATTCAGCTGTGCATTGCTCATCTTCATTTACTGCATTCCTCAGTTAATTAGTGAAAATCGCTTATAGGCCGCCAACACAGACGTATTTCAACTCAGTAAACTCATCAAGCCCATGACGTGAACCTTCACGGCCCAGCCCAGACTCTTTCACCCCACCAAAGGGCGCTAGCTCGGTAGACAGAATGCCTTCGTTAACGGCTACCATGCCGTATTCCAGCCCTTCCATTACGTGCCAAATTCTGCGGTAGTCACGGGCATAGAAGTAAGCTGCCAACCCGAACTCAGTCGCATTCGCCATGGCAATGGCTTCTTCGTCCGTCTCGAAACGGAACACAGGCGCCAAGGGACCAAACGTCTCTTCACGGGCAACCCGCATGGTGTCGGTCACATCAGCAATAATCGTCGGTTCGAAGAACGTGCCGCCCAACGTGTGCGGCTTGCCGCCACAAACCAACCGCCCACCCTTTTCCAACGCATCGCCAATGTGGGACTCGACCTTCTCGACTGCGGCCTGATTGATCAGCGGGCCTTGCATAACGCCATCATCCAGCCCATTGCCCACGTTCAGTTGCGCCACCCGCTTGGCAAACTTTTCGACAAAAGCGTCGTAAACGCCGCTTTGCACCAAGAAACGGTTGGTACACACACAGGTCTGGCCAGAGTTGCGATACTTGGAGGCAACAGCTCCTTCAACGGCGGCGTCTAGGTCGGCGTCATCAAACACGATGAAAGGTGCGTTACCGCCTAACTCCAGCGATACTTTTTTGACCGTACCGGCACATTGAGCAAGCAGCTTTTTACCCACTGGCGTAGAGCCCGTGAAAGAGAACTTACGCACGCGCGGATCGGTGGTTAACACCTCGCCAATCGGCGCAGGCTGGCTGGCCGTGACCACATTGATTACCCCAGCGGGCAGGCCAGCAAGCTCAGCCAAGCGCGCCACCGCCAACGCCGTGAGTGGCGTTGCTTCTGCAGGTTTGATAACCACCGTACAGCCTGCCGCTAAAGCGGGGGCACACTTACGGGTGATCATTGCTAGCGGGAAGTTCCAGGGCGTAACGGCGGCCACAACGCCAATCGGTTCGCGAAACACCAGAATGCGCTTATCAACACCATGGCCCGGCAAGGTTTCACCGGCCATACGCTTGGACTCTTCGGCATAAAACTCGACAAATGACGCGCCATACGCCACTTCACCCCGGGATTCTGCCAGCGGCTTGCCCTGCTCCAACGTCATTAGCCGAGCCAGATCTTCCTGGTGCGCCATGATGGCGTCGAACCAGGCGCGTAACAGCGTTGCACGCTCTTTCGCAGTACGCTTTTTCCAGCCAGATCCTGCTGCCTCCGCTGCGGCAACCGCTGCTCGTGCACCATCAGCATCCAGGTCAGGGACTTCTGCTAATAGCTCGCCATTTGCCGGGTTAGTGACCGCAAAGCGCTTTTCAGCACCGCACCACTCTCCGCCAATAAATGCGTCAGGTATCAAAATATCGGGTAACTCACTCATCTTGTTTTCCTTTTTGCCATGACATTAGAGCGTGCTCTCAAACGCTGGCCGCGCTTCCCACGAACTCGCTACAACGCCATTGCCTGTACTTCCGAAAGCACTAGCGAGCCAGCTTCTTCATTTTCAGATAGGCAGCATCAACCGTAATGACTAACAAAAATATCTACATTTATAAAAAACGTCAAAATATATTTTTAGCATATACACTAAAAACTGGACGGTAGGGTTGGATGACACCGAAAATGGTGGCTAGGCTGCGGGCAGGATTGGTACAAAAATCGATCAAGGCGCGTGCCTCAGCGTTTCCGGCCAGGAAGCAAGCCTTTATCGGGTATCGCTTTCGGATAAAATCAATCTAAAAAAGAGGCCGCCCCTACATGGGCGAAAATGAGCAACTTAACGGCTAACCCCACCTTAAAGCGCCCTACCCACTGGGCACTATTCAGCGTGATAGCACTGATGTTGATAGGCAGCGGCACGCAGGCCGTTGGTGATTCACACGGCGACAGTCCTTATAGCGACAGCACCAACAGCGCGTGTGGGCTGACTGATCAGCAACAGGAAATGCTAAGACTGGTGAACGAGGCACGAAACAATGCTCGTCAATGTGGCGATCAAGCATCTCCAGCAGCCAGCCCGTTGACCTGGAGCTGCCAACTGGAGGCCGCTGCCGCGATGCACGCAAGCAATATGGCCAACAACGACTATGTTAGCCATACCGATACTGACAGCGCAGGAATTGAGCAACGCGCTAATCAACATGGCTACGCGTGGCAAGCCTTGGGTGAAAATATTGCTGCTGGGCACGCATCTGCTGCCGCCGTGATAAACGGCTGGCTAGAGAGCCCAGGCCATTGCCGCAATATGATGAATAGCACCTTCACCGAAATGGACATGGCCAAGGCCAGCAATGCTGATTCGCGCTATACCACCTTCTGGACACAGATGCTGGGGAACCCCCGCTAACCCTTCTTAAAACCCACCGTAATGAACCGCCGAAATCGCATTCTTTGGTGAACCATCCACCAGCTTGGTGCTGTAAGTTAAGTACACAAAGGTTTCGGTTTCAGCATCGTGCATACGCACCACGCGCATATTCTTAAATAGCGCCGAGCGGCGTTGGTTAAAAACGACTTCTTGCTCGTCTACCTCATCAGGGTCGAAGACAATCTCTCCCGTTTGCCGACATGCCACGCTCGCCTCGCTAGCTTCCTCAGCAAGCCCGACCGCACCCGATAAGCCGCCCACCTGGGAGTAAGAGAGATAGCAGGAGACTCCCTGTACTTTTGGGTCGTCAAAACGTTCCACTTCAATCGTACTGTTCGGGCCAATCAACCTAAACTCCGTTCGCACGCTGCCAATATGGGCATCCTGCGCCAGAAGCGCAGTAGGCAGCAGTAACGAAGACATCATCACAAGCGACGTAATGGCAACCGGTGTTGAGAAACGCATAGAAATGTCCTTAGCAGGTGCAGCAGAAACGGCAAGCCAAGAGCATACCTGATACAGACAGAGCCGGGGCAGTCAAGAAAGGTTTAATATCGGAATGGAAAGCGGTGGCAAAGGAAGGCCGAAGTGGGGATTATGGCATAATTCTAAAAAATCATTCAATATCATAAATTTAAGGATGATATTAAAAA
Organism: Halomonas sp. KG2; assembly: GCA_030440445.1. Classification (NCBI taxonomy): domain Bacteria; kingdom Pseudomonadati; phylum Pseudomonadota; class Gammaproteobacteria; order Oceanospirillales; family Halomonadaceae; genus Halomonas; species Halomonas sp. KG2. The sequence goes on from CP098528.1 coordinate 2,807,965, forward strand.
CACCCCTGACTTCAGTGATAATACGGCCATCTTCAACCGCACAGGATTCAGCACTGCCATGGATCAGATCACTTTCTCCGAAGCCGAATACCAGAATAAGAAGCAAAGACCCGCCGCTAAATATTTCTGAAGCGGATGGACAGGCTGACCCCCTGGAAGCTGTTGGAGAAGTAAGGTAGTCCGTTATTATCCCAAAGGCGGGAGCGGGCGGCCGTCGTATCCGCTGACTGTCATGCCTCGCGTCCACTGCATGCAAGTGTTCTACAACTTGAGTGATCCGACCATGGAAGATGCTCTCTATGAGATCGAGTCTATGCACCACCTCGCCGGCTTAAAACTGGATCGATTGCCGGACGAGACGTCGCTTCTCAAGTTCCGTCATTGCGCGAGAAATACCTGGGGGAGTAGGGTTACTGCGCCTGTTTTCCACTCAATGAGTGGGAAACAGGCGAATATAGACAAAGAACGGGAGAAAAGTGTCTGACTTTTCGATTGTCCAACAGCGCACGTGAGAGTTGACAAGTACTGGCAGTTATTCAGATCTTCCCTAGGAAAGCACCTGAGAAAGCCAGAAAATGTTCGCTGACGTGGCGTTCGAGCCACATCGATAGCGACTGTTCAGCGGTTTCCTAGAGTCGATTGGCAGATGATCACACAAATAATCAAGTTAACTTGTAGTACCATGCAGTCTTCCCCACACTGCGCATTATAAGGAACGTTGTAATGAATTGGGTTATCTTGGCTGTCATAGCTGCTTTAATTTTACTTTACTTTTGGTATGCCGCTATTGTTTCTCGACGTAACGCGGCTCAGGAAGCTTTTTCAGGGATTGATGTCCAGTTGAAGAAACGCACCGACCTGATCCCCAATATTTTGAAAATTGCCGCTCGCTTCATGGAGCACGAGAAGACACTACTCACTGACATTACTCAACTGCGCACGGAAGTGTTAAAAGCGGCAAAGGCAAACGACCGCGAAGGCGCCGAGAAGAGATTCGAGTTAGAGGCGGCTCTGGAAGACAAACTGTCGGGACTAATGGTGGCGGTTGAAAACTACCCCGACCTTAAGTCTCACACCAACATGCTGGAAGCTCAGCGAGCATATGCGGATGTAGAGGAGCATATCTCAGCCGCTCGACGTAGCTACAATGCCGCGGGACGCCGGTTCAAGGATGCCATCCAGATCTTTCCGGGGACATTGATTGCGAAGGTAATGGGCTTAGAGCCCTTGCCGTTCTTCGAGGCATCTAAAACCGATCGCGCACCGGTCAACGCTGACCATTATCTCAGCTCATGAGTATTCTGAAGACATTTTTTCAGGCTGGTGAGGCGCTCAAGCAGCTAGGCAGCGGGACGGCCTTCCAGCACCCTGAGATAACGACCGAGTTATCCGACGACATCCGCGCGACGATAGAACGAGATGTCTTACCATTGCTAGAACCACTAGAGCAGTTCAGGCTGGAAAAGCTGGCGAGCAAGACACGTCGCAAGACTTTGTTTCGGCGCCTTGGCTGGTTGCTTTGGTTGCCATCGCTAGCGCTAGACCTCTTCATGCTGGTGTCTGGCGAACCTACGCTCTACACCCTGTTTGTAGTCGGCGGACTGGGCGCCTGGGTTGTCTACCCGGAGCTGCAGTACACGCGGCACTACAAACAAAAGCTTATCCCGGTACTACTCCAAGCCTTTGGCGATCACACCTACGACAAAGATGGTTGTATAGACCTAGAAGCCGTCAAGTCATTCGATATTTTGCCGCGTTTTTCGAGTAAGAGCAGTGAAGACTACATCAGTGGCAACATCGCAGGCGTCCAGTTTGAGTTCTGTGAGTTAAAGCTCAAACGCCGCGGCAGAAAATCAAATACCACAGTTCATGGTGGCGGAGCGCTTCTCATCGTCATGCCCTTCCAATTTACTGGATATACTGTGGTAGATACCGACTACGGCAAGGTTGGCAACCGCCTGGTATCACCACTGGCCAAATCCAGAGTAGCGCTGGAAAACCCAATGTTCGAGGACCGTTTCGAGGTCTACGGTTCTGACCAGCAGTACGCCCGCTATCTTCTGTCACCGAGTTTAATGGAGCGTATTATTGCTCTCGATGAGCTGTTCCGAGCTCGGGCCAAGGGCACGGGAATTACCTGCGAGTTCCGAGACAATAAGGCCCTATTCATGCTGTCCTATTTCGGCGACTTGCTAGATGTGGCAGATATTGACGTTTCTGCCTATGACTTGGACAAGATGCCACTGCTAGAACAGGAACTGGCCATGATCACAGATATTATTCAGCAACTAAAACTTGACTCTCTCGCTGCCAGGAATGTCGCAAGTACACGCTTGGCCGAAGGATAATGGCAACTCTGACATTTTCCCTCGACAGCGTCAGAAAGGGGCGCAGGTGGACATTAAACAGGCCAGAAGGTACGTAAAGTAGTGACAAAGAATCCAGTAAGCCCATCAGAAGGCGGCTGGCAAGGCCACCTACGGCGAGCAGTAAGACAAATAATATCAGCCCCAATAAAAAAGGACGGACACCCAATGCCTTAAGCTTCTCGAAACGAGTTTCGAACCCCAGTGCAGCCATAGCCATGGTTAACGCCATCTGTCCTGCCAATACTAGATTTTGTACCTTTCACAGTCGTAGGTTGTAGTGGTTCAATAAAACCGGACACCAACGTAGGTGGTAATATTGCCACCCTAAGCGAGGTGTCTGATGACTAAGAAACGACGTACTTTTTCGCCTGAATTTAAGCAGGAAGCTGCCAGCCTGGTACTAGATCAGGGGTACAGCTATCCCCAAGCTTGTACCTCGTTGGGTGTCAGAGAAAGCGTTGGGTCCACCAGCTTGCGGACGAGCGTCAGGGGGTAACGCCACAGGGTAATGCGTTAACTCCAGAACAGCAGCGTATTCAGGAGCTTGAGGCTCGCTGCAAACGCCTTGAGATGGAAAAAACCAGCCTAAAAAAGACCACTGCTCTCTTGATGTCGGACGACATGAATCGTATGCGCTGATAGACCAGTTGAGTGAGCAAATGCCTGTTGAAATGGTCTGTAACGCGTTTGATATTAGCCGCTCCAGTTACTACGAGTACCGCCAGCGGCGGGACCGCGTGGATGTTGAGCGTTTGGTCTTAAAGGCTCAGGTAAGCCGCCTTTTCAAAAAGAGTCGCAGCTCAGCTGGCAGCCGCTGTCGAACGAAGAAGTTCGAACAGGTAAGTCGGACGTCGGGACAGCAGTATCCCTCACAGGCGGGACTGCTGCTGCCTGTCAACTTGCGGCAAGCAAGGATAAAAGAGTGCATTGGGCAGCCTCCTCAGCATGTTGAAGTCCAGATAGGTGAACCGGGGAAAGTCAATATCGGATGCCAAGGGGGCATGACCCCGAAGCCGAATTGACTGGCGGAGCTCCCGTAGTGGTCCGCGATGGGGAAAGCCCATCACATGGCAAAGGGGAGCAGTTTAAACGTGTTTGCCAAGCAAACTACCTGACCAAACAAGGTGAAGACCTTTGATAATCAGCGAAATGCAACGCAAGCTAGCGACTTGGACAACAGCCGACTCCGATCGCCGAGTGGATCGGTTGTTGCGCCTGATAGCACAGCCTGACTGGCTAGCAGAAGCGGCTCGGATCACCCTATCTTCCAAAGGGTCACATACGCCTGGGATAGACGGGGAGGTCAAGCTGACTGCGCAGGCCAGACTGCCGGCTATTCTTCAACAAATCAGGAATGATTTACTCTCCGATGCCTATAGCCCGTCACCGGTCCGAAGGGTCTATATCCCGAAGGCCAACGGCAAGCAACGGCCACTGGGTATCCCGACCTTGCGCGACCGTATCGTTCAACGGGCCATGGTAATGGCAATGGAGCCGTGTGGGAAAGTGACTTTCATACGCTCTCCTACGGGTTCCGGCCGGAACAAAGCGTTCATCACGCCATCCGCACAGTGAAACTGCAACTGACGGATAATAAAGTAACGCGTGGACGCTGGGTCATCGAAGGGGACCTGTCCAGCTACTTCGATACCGTGCACCACCGGCTGCTGATGAAAGCTGTACGCCGCAGAATCAGGGATCGACGCTTCCTGAATCTTCTCTGGCGATTCATCAAAGCCGGCCAGATTGATGCAGGGCTCTTTCGGGCCGCCAGTGAAGGCGTGCCCCAGGGCGGTGTTCTATCACCGCTGCTGCCGAACATCATGTTGCATGAATTCGATCAGCACCTGAACCAGCGCTACCTTGGCAAAAAGGCCCGGAAAGATCGGTGGTACTGGAACCATAGTATCCAGATCGGTCGAAGCTCAGCCATCCGAGAGAACCGGCAATGGAAGCCAGCTGTCGCCTACTGCCGCTATGCCGATGACTTCGTCGTTATCGGCAAGGGCACTAAAGCTCAGGCAGAAGCGATCAGAGAAGAATGCCGGGAAATGCTGGAAGGAACTCTCAAGCTGACACTGAACATGGAGAAAACCAAAATTACCCATGTGAACGACGGCTTCGTGTTCCTGGGCCATCGCATCATCCGCAAGCGGAGCCGCTATGGAGGCATGCGGGTGGTGACGACGATCCCCCAGGATAAGGCCCGTAACTTTGCGGCATCTTTAACCGCCAAGCTGTCAGGCAATTAATGCCCCAGTCTCGGGTCAAAGTAAGACCTGGGTGCTGTATGGCAAAACCAATCAGGGGTTACTCGGTGGAGCTATTCTTCACCGACTCGTCGGTCATGGGAAGAAGCGATTCCGATGGCGTCTCCCGGAGGGTAATCCCTACCTGAGGACTGAGCCCAGAAACACTTGGACCTCTCGCTTTCCTGAAGTCGCGATGGCACTTGCCAACGCTTAAACGGCCGGATGCAGGTCTTGTTGTGAAAGCGCTGGATCACAACGTGGTCAGCCAAAGAGCGTTATGTTCCATTCCGATAGTAAGACTACAAGGTGCCAGGTGTTTCTGGGTTGATCCGGCACTTATAGTAATCGACCTATTCTGAAGACCTGGTGCCGTGAGGGCTCCTGGGTCTCCTGACCCACATTCCGATCGACCCGGCTAGTGTGTCTTTCCTTGGACCTGTCGGTGATCCGGGAGCACTGGCGGCGAGGTTTCGCCTCGTCGAAGCATGTGACTCAAGAAGGGCCTGACAGCCTGTCTCATTACTGTCGTGTCCAGGCTATCGAACTCGGTGAAGCCATCCTGAATCAATAGCTTGGAGATCCACCATGAGTCAGCAACCCAGTGATCGCTCTGTCATTATCGGCGGTGTTGATACCCACAAAGAGCTGCATGTGGCCGCCGTCGTGGATGCCCATGACCGTGTGCTTGGCACCGCCAGCTTTCCTACCACCCGGCATGGCTACAAGACCATGCTGACCTGGATGCGCTCCTTCGGCGAGCTCAGCCGTGTGGGGATCGAATGCACCGGCACCTATGGAGCTGGCCTGCTGCGCTACTTACAGCGCGCAGGCATCACTATTTTGGAAGTCACGACACCCGATAAGACTGTACGGCGCAAGCGCGGCAAGGATGACGCAATCGATGCAGAGAATGCCGCTCATGCGGCCTATGCGGGTATTCGCACTGTCACCCCGAAGACACGTGACGGGATGATCGAGTCCTTGCGTGTCCTGAAGGTTTGCCGAAAAACCGCGGTCGCGGCTCGCCGTGTGGCCCTCCAGATGATCCAGACTCAAGTGGTCTCGGCGCCAGAGGAATTGCGCGACCTGTTAAGGAACATGACGCGAATGCAGTTGCTTCGGACACTGGCGGCATGGCGACCCGATTTGAACGGGTACCGGGATGTCACGATGGCTTACCGCATCGCCCTGAAATCCCTCGCGCGCCGCTACCTGGAACTGCACGACGAGATTGCCGATTTGGACGTCATGATCAAGGCTATCGTCGATGAGCTGGCACCAAAGTTGGTGTCGCGAACGGCAGTAGGCTACGAGACGGCCGCACAGCTACTGATCACGGCAGGCGACAATCCGGATCGCCTTGGCTCAGAAGCCAGCTTTGCGGCGCTATGTGGCGTTAGTCCTATTCCTGCCTCGTCAGGTAAGACGCAGCGGCACCGGCTCAACCGGGGTGGCGATCGCGCCGCCAATAGTGCGCTGCATATCATCGCCATCGGGCGACTACGCCTGGATGCCGATACTCAGGCATACATTGCCCGGCGGGTGGGAGAGGGCCACTCCAAATTGGAAGCCATCCGATGCCTGAAACGCTATATTGCCCGGGAGATCTATTATGTGCTGCGCAGCCGTCATCGGGAGATCAACCAGACGCAAATTGCCACTTGACACTTAGAAGGGCGTCCAGGGTAGTCAGTATGCCAGCCGCAAGTTCCGCCAAAGACTTTGGCGCTATCGTATGAAACAAAGCATGAGCCGACGTGGCAACTGCTGGGACACTCGCCGATGGAAAGGCTGTTCCGGAGTCTGAAATCGGAGTGGATACCGGCGCTGGGATATCGAAATCTACCTGAGGCCAGGAAAGACGTTAGTGGCTATCTGATGGGTTACTACAACCAGCAGCGCCCTCACTCATTTAACGATGGCATGCCTCCCGTTGTGGCTGAGGAAAATCTTAAATTACTGTTCGGGATTAGTTGACCGCTACAATCGCGACAAAAGGCGTGCAGGCGGCGTCTCTGTTCGAATTTCCCTAAATCTTCAAGCGTGCGCAGTATGCCTAGCCATTCGAGGGGCAGAATGCTTTCTATCGGCCGATTCCCTACTTTTGGGAACACATACATTTCAAGCACGCGCCTGCTGTCATTGGCACGCTTAGAACTCTCTTTCCAGCGCGGCACCATGGCAGCGTGCCACTCCATGGCCAGCACTTCAAAGGTGTTTTCAGTTGCATACTGTCGTTGGCGTTTGTCACTCTGCTTTTGCTCTACGGGGTCAATGCCTTGGGATATTAAACGTCTCATATCCGTCCGCTTTTCCCTTGCTTCGGCAAGGCGCACCTTAGGGTTGGCCAAGGCTGATCATGTTGCGTTTGCCGTTAGGGCGTGTGTAGCGCAAACGCCATCCACGGCTGCCGTTGGTTGAGATCCTAAGTGCTAATCCCATGCCATCTGAGAAGGTAATAATTTTCGTGCCGGGCTTAGTTGCGTTTATTTGTCGGATAGTTAGCGCCATGGCGGTATACCGAGTATTTCCGAATGAAGACATATACCGGAATGTATACCACTTGGCAGCGGGGTTTGGAAGGAACTGCGAGGAGCTAAAAAACAATGTATATCAGAGTATTATACTCTTTTTAGGCCTTCTCAGGACTTGCAAAGAACCCCCGTTGGCGTCCCTGGCAGGAGTCGAACCTGCGACCTGCCGCTTAGGAGGCGGCTGCTCTATCCTACTGAGCTACAGGGACTTGAGGGGCGCATAGTATAGCGTGTTGGTGAGTGTCAGCCAACCGCGCAGTTAAATCCATCCTAGCAGGCGCAGCACAAAGATACCGCTGGTGACGGTGACGCTGGCCATTAAGGTGGTTATGGCGATGATATTGGCGGCCAGCGCTACATTGCCGTTAATTGCTTTTACCATCACAAAGCTGGCGGCGGCAGTTGGGCTGGCGAAAAATAGAAATAACAGCCCAAGCTGCTCTCCAGAGAACCCCACCGCCCACGCTGCTAGCGTGGAAAGCAACGGCAGCACAATCATTTTCATACTACTGGCGCTTAATGCGATTTGGCTGCCGCTGCGCATGCTGGCAACCGAGAGTGTGGCGCCGACACAGATCAATGCTAGCGGTAACGTTAACGAGGCGAAGTAATCGCCTGAGGTAATCAGCCAACTGGGCAGTGGAATCGAAAATGCTGTGAATGGCAGCGCGGCGATCACAGAAATAATCAGTGGATTAGTGACGATATGCTTTAACAGGCTGCGCCAATTTGTCGATTGCCCAGGTTGGTAGGCTGCCAGAGCCACCACCGAAAGTGCGTTATACATTACAATCACCACGCCAAGCAGCAGGCTACCAGCAGAAAGCCCGTAGTTACCGTACATTCCCGCCGCCAGTGCTAACCCTACGATGCCGCAGTTACCCCGGAACGCGCCCTGAACATAAATACCGCGGTCGGCTTTAGGCACCCGATAGCTCGCCCATAGCCAACTGATCAGGAATTGGCCGAGTGTCGCGGCGGCAAAAAACAGCAGCAACGGCACATCTAATGCAACGCTTAGATCGGCTTTTATTAAACTCAAAAAAATCAGCGTGGGGAGCGTTGCTTTGAAGACGAGGGCTGACGCTGTAGAGACAAATTCTCTGTCGATCCACTTTAGGCGCTTTAAGCCGATACCGACGAACACCATGGCAAAAACAGGCAACGTGATATCCAGCGTGCGGGAAAATAGCTCAAGTAGGTTCACGAAAGCCCTCTCATTCGAATAAGCAGACGCTTATATTCTACTGTCAACCAAGGTTTGTCGACTAATGGGAATGAATAAGAGACGCAATATAGAAGGCGAACCCAAAGACCACGTGTTATTCAAATAACGACATTGGGTCTAGTGCCTTTGGCAGTTTGACCACCACACTATCACGCCCATGCCCTTTGGCTTCGTAGCTGGCGGCATCCGCTCGGGAAAGTGCCACGTTGTAGTTAGTGTCATTCTCATCAAAGCTGGTCACACCAATACTCAACGTCACGGTGTACTCTTTGCCTTCATGGGAAACCGACACTTCGCTCACCGCTTGGCGTAGCGATTCAGCAATGCGTTGCGCCTGGCCTAAGGTACAACTCGGCAGCAACACCCCGAATTCGTCACCACCTTGACGTGCCACGTGGTCGCTGCGACGAACCTCCCACGCGACTACCTGGGCAATACGGCGCAGCATTTCGTCCCCTAACGCATGTCCACCTTCATCGTTAATGGGTTTGAAGTGATCAAGGTCGAACAGCAGCAGCGCTGACGGTGTACTGGTTTTCCGGAAGTCGGCAAAGGCCTCTTCAAGACGACGATCAAAACCACGGCGGTTGAGCAAGCCAGTCAATGGATCATGCTCTGCTTCCCAACGTTGAAGCGCTTCCTGCTCACGCCGTTCGGTAATGTCTTTTACCACACCCACCAAGCCAAGCGAGTTCCCACCCTGGGAAAGCATGACCACACGGGCGTGAATCTCAAGCCAAAGCATCTCTTTGTCACTGCGTATAAAGCGCAGTTGGCGCACGTAGTCATTGCCGGTTTTTAAGCTATGCATCCACATATCTTTCGCACCGGAACGATCATCTATATGGATTTGCTCAAGCCAGGCTTCCATAGGCATATCAGGTTCAATACCCAAGATATCTAATAGCGCGGGGTTCATATAGGTAATGTCGCCGCCAAAGTCAGCCACAAACATTCCTTGGGGCGAGGCATTGAGCACCGAATCCAAAAATGCTTCACGCTCTTGAAGGTGCCCTACTAGCAGCTGACGCTCATTCTCAACACGATTAAAGGTACTGGCTACTTGTTTTAGCTCTTGCATATTGGTCGCAAGATCAACGCCAGAACGGCGTCCAAGCCCTACTTCACCAATTTGTGTTTCCAGCAGATTTAATGGCGTTAAAATACGTGCCAGCAACCACCATAAAATAGGCATCATTAATACCGCAGCAACGCACCAAATCCACCATAGTTTATGGATAAAACCAGATAACGGTAATTGAGCTTGTTTTATAGGAAGATAAAGCCCTACCACCCAGTTCGCCGACCATACCTGCGCATAGGACTGTAGACCAACTCGGCCATCAAGCAACATACCAACGCCATCGCCCTGCCAGCCATCGAGTGCTAAGTCCAACAGCGGGATAGCCGTTGCATCAAAGCTATCGTTATTAATTAGCGCCCTATTCGGGTGATATAATATTTGGCCAGTTGCAGTAGAAATCGCGGCATAACCTTCACTACCCAATCGAATGGTTGCTAGGCGTTTGAATAACCCACTGCTATTTAAGCTGACGACCCCGCCAATCATGCCCGAGAATCGCCCGTCGCTGTCTAACCGGGGCACACTTACTAACACCATTGGCATTTCACTAGCCCGACCAACAAACGGCTCACTGACATAAGGCCTTCGCGTGCCTCTGAGCATTCTAAAATATTCAAACTCTGCTGTATCAAGGCCCACACGCCCCGCCACTGCTGGCCAATCAGACACAATTATGCCGTTGCTATTGCTGACAACGATAGCGTCGAACCATGCCAATAGTGCATCGTTTTTGCGCAGCTCATAGCCAAGCCATTCAGGGTCATTCGACATTCCAAGGATGTCGCTTAGTCGCTCTAGCGCTTGAAAACGGTGGTCGATTTGCTGAGTAACTTCATCCGCAATCAGGTCGGCTTCATAACGCATGTGGGCCATATTAGCTTCTTGCACCATGGTTTTTCCCACCTGCCACGCCATCCCCAACACCAACCCAGCCAGTATCAACAGCGCACACAAAAGCCCCAGCAGCAGCCGGCCTTTTAAAGAACTAAGGATTGATTTACTCGGCACCGATTTCCTAAACATCGATCTTTTGCAGGCAGGAGCCAGACGCACCAATCACCACCTTCTTATTAACGTTTGCTACCTTTGCGTCCAATGAGCCTGCCCCAATCGCGTTATAAACCGACAACTTACCAAAATGGTGGAAGAAGTGCGCGTTGGTGAAATTCAACGTGGTTGTACTTTTAATATGTATCATTATGTAACAAGGAACCCTCTTACCGTAAGACCACTTTAGGCTTAATTGATAAGCTAGACCTTTTCACGTATGTTCGCCGCTTTAATTGTTTGCGTTTATATTTACGCTTGTTTTTGACTCTATTTCGGCTCTTTCATGGCAAAACTAATAGCAGGCTATACATCTCCCGGTATTACCAAGATCAACGCGCTTGCTTCTTTTTTGCCTGAATACTCGCATTTTTCACGCATTAGGCCACTGAGCTCTAAACCGAATGCGGTTATTGGCTGGGGGCTCAAGCCCACAAGTGATGGTGCGCGAAATTATGCCGCTCGTCATCGCCTACCGTATGTCGCTCTTGAGGATGGCTTTCTTCGTTCTTTAGGACTAGGAGTCGAAGGTTATCAGCCTCATAGCATGGTCGTCGATTACACGGGCATCTATTATGACGCCTCTCGACCTAGTGATTTAGAAAACTGGCTTAATCATGCCACGTTTGACGACGAGGAGCTTGCCCAGGCCACGCGCTGTATTGAGCAACTATCGCGTTATCGCTTATCGAAATACAACCACGCGCCTGATTACTCGCTTCCCGTTGCTGGAACTGACAATGTTGGAACTGACACAGTATTTGGGACTGACAATGTATTGGTGGTGGATCAAACGGCAGGCGATGCCTCTATTCACTATGGTGGCGCTAACGCAGACAGTTTTCGGCAGATGTTAGCGTGCGCTTTAAACAACCATCCTGATGCCGATATTTTTATTAAAGTACATCCTGACGTTATCGCAGGTAAAAAGCAGGGGCATCTAGCAGACGCCCACGAGAACCCTCGTTGCCATATCATCAGCGATAACATTAACCCCTGGGCACTGTTTGACCGAGTTAAAACCGTTTATGTCGTCACCAGCCAGTTAGGTTTCGAAGCCCTGATGGCAGGTAAGCAAGTACACTGCTTTGGCCTGCCCTTCTATGCGGGATGGGGATTAACGCACGACCAGCTCAGCTGTACACGTAGAAGGGTCTCTCGGCGCTTAGAAGAGGTATTTGCCGCCGCCTATCTTCGTTACACCCGATATGCCAACCCCTATACGGGCAAGGCCGCGACGCTGGAAGAAACGATTGCTCTGATTGCCGACCAAAAGCGCCAGCAGGAGCGCCTGCGTGGTGAGTGGTTAGCCTGCGGCTTCTCTTCATGGAAAAAGCGCTTCATTGGCCATTTTCTTGGCCCAGCGGCCAAGATTGATTATCAAAAAGAGCTGCCAGCCGCTTTTTCGGCGGATGTTGAAAAAACCAATCTGTTGGTGTGGTCCAGTCGTATTAACGATGACTTTAAAGCCCGTCATCGTGACCATATAGCGGCATTATGGCGAATGGAAGACGGCTTTATACGCTCCGTGGGCCTTGGGGTAGACCTCACTCAGCCACTCTCTTTGGTCATTGATCGACAGGGCATTTACTACGACCCAAGCCAGCCCAGCGAGCTAGAAACGTTGCTCAATAGCGCTGATTTCAGCGATGACTTATTAGAGCGAGCGGAACGATTGCGCGAACGGTTGGTCGCATTGAAGCTTTCCAAATATAATGTACCGGGCAAAGCAGCCATTGAATTGCCCGCCAACAAACACATTATTTTGGTGCCTGGCCAGGTAGAAAGCGATGCGTCAATTGCCACAGGGTCGCCAGAGATAAGTACTAACAGTGCGCTGTTAAAAGCCGTACGGGACACCAACCCCGATGCTTTTATCGTTTACAAAGCCCACCCTGACGTGATTACCGGTGCCCGTGTCGGAGCACTCGATACCAACGCCAAACGCCTGTATGATCTCGACGCTAGTCATATCGATATCACCATATTGTTAGCACGCGTTGATGCAGTGCATACCATGAGCTCGCTCACTGGTTTTGAAGCGCTACTTCGTCGACGCCAGGTATGCACCTATGGCCTTCCGTTTTATGCCGGCTGGGGGCTAACCCAGGATGCCATGCACTGCCCGCGACGCAACCGGGCGCTGTCGCTGGATGCGCTAGTCGCAGGAACACTGCTTCTATACCCAAGCTACGTCGATCCCGGCTCTCGACAGCTGTGTAATGCTGAAACGGTAGTCAGCCTGTTGGAGCAGGCTAAATTAGAACAAGTTAAGTCTCAAAAACATATGCTTACATGGAAGCAGCGGCTATATCGCTGCTATCGTAACTTATTCATTGGAAGTCATTAAGTTGAAGCAAAAGCGTGCATTCTTATTTCTCCAAGGCGTCTGCTCGCCCTTTTACCAGCGTCTCGCCCGTCGGCTAACCGACGATGGCCATCGCGTGGTAAAGGTTAACTTCAACGCTGGCGATATCGTCTACTGGCAGCGCACCCATAGCCAGAACCATTTGTTTCGCGGCCCGCTAAGCGAGCTACCGGCTTATATCCAGTCGTTGTGGCAACGTTACGACATTACCGATCAGGTGCTGTTTGGTGACCGGCGTCCGATTCACCGCCCCGCGGTTGACTTAGCATCCGCGGCTGGCATTCGTACCCACGTCTTTGAAGAAGGCTACTTTCGCCCTTTCTGGGTCACCCTTGAACGCGAGGGTGTTAATGGTCACTCGCTGCTGCCCAGAGACCCCAAGTGGTTTTTTGAAACTGGCAAAGCGCTGCCCAAACTCCCTGCACCGGTTCGCTTTCGTTCGTCTTTTAAAATCCGTGCCGCTCACGACATGTGCTATCACCTGGCGGGGTTAGCGAATCCTCTGGTGGCTCCCCACTATCGTAACCATGCGCCGATCACTGCGCCGGTGGAGTATGCGGGCTACGCCAAACGCTTTACCTTACTTAAGTACTGGAAAAAGCGTGATGCTGCGCGGATTAAAAACCTTATCGAAGGCGGAAAGCCTTATTTTATGCTGCCGCTGCAGCTCAACACCGATGCGCAGATTCGCGACCACTCACCTTATGCCAATATGGAAGAGGTGATGGATCACGTGATGGGATCCTTTGCGCTAAACGCCCCTAGTGATGCGCTGCTGTGTATAAAAAACCACCCGCTGGATATGGGGCTGGTTAATTACCCGAACATCATTAAAAGGCTGGAAGATTTTTACGGCCTACATGGGCGCATCATTTACCTGGAATCAGGCAATCTCAACCCATTGCTTAAACACGCCACGGGCACCGTCACAGTAAACAGCACGGTCGGCATTGTTTCCCTTGAAAAACAGTGTCCTACCTTTGCGCTCAGCGACCCCATCTACAATTTAGCGGGCCTCACCTACGAAGGCTCTCTAGACGAGTTTTGGCACCAACCGCCGCTGCCCAGCCAAGCGCTCTTTGGCTATTTTCGCAACACGGTGATGTACACGACGCAAATTAATGGTGGTTTTTACTGCCAACCCAGTATCGATTTAGCGGTGAACAATGCAGCGCGTATACTAGAAGCCTGCCCTTCACCACTGGAGACGTTGCTGTGAGCGTTGGTGTGAACGTTGATGTAACGACCTCTTACCCTTCTAATGCACCCCGCTGCGTGCTGATTACCGGTGCCACCGGTGCAATAGGCGGGGCGCTAGCCCGTGCTTATGCAGCCCCTGCTACGCACTTGGTGCTACACGGCCGCAACCAGCAGACGCTTGAAGGGTTGGCGATGGCGTGTCGAGAAAAAGGCGCACAGGTGTCGCTATCATCAGCCAGCTTAACCGACCAAAGCGAACTCAACGACTGGCTTGATGCGCTATGTGCCGAGCACGTTCCAGATATTGTGATTGCCAATGCGGGCATCAATACTCATCCAAGCGCAAGCACGCTAGAACCGTGGGACGAGGTTCAAGCGCTACTCGATGTCAACTTGAAAGCTCCCATTGCAATGGCCCAGCGACTGGTTCCCGCCATGCAAGCACGCGGCAGCGGTCAATTGGTGTTTATTAGCTCGTTGGCAGGCTGGCACGGCCTACCGACAACGCCAAGCTACAGCGCCAGCAAAGCGGGCATCAAAGCCTACGGAGAAGGCCTAAGAGGCTTACTCGAACCCCATGGCATTGGTGTGACCGTGGTAATGCCTGGCTACGTCACTTCCGCCATGTGCAATGCCATGCCTGGCCCCAAGCCTTGGGAATGGCCGCCGGAGCGGGCTGCCAACGCCATACAACGTGGCATCACCGCTAACCGCGCTCGTATCAGTTTTCCCTTCCCGCTGAATTTCGGTACTTGGTGGCTGGCCGTGCTACCGGCAGGCATTTCTCAATGGCTCATCAAACGCCTTGGCTTTAATCATACCGGGGGCGCGTAGCGTGGCGTTCTTTCTATCATCCACATTTATTAGCCCACTTTTAGTAGGCTTGTTAGGTAGTGTGCTGTTCGAGGCGCTGCTGAGCCCTCGCCCACAACCGTTTTGGAAACGCGGCATAGCCGCAAACACGCTGCACCTTGGTAGCTGGTTACTGCTGTTTGGCGCCTTTATGTTGCTTCTGCAACGCCCTTGGTTTGCTGTTGTTTTCATCTTATCGCTGCAACTCGTGGTCGTGCAGTCCAGCAACACTAAATCACGCACGCTGAACGAACCCTTTATCTGTCACGATTTTGAATACTTCTGGGATGCTATTCTGCACCCACGTCTGTATGTGCCTTTTTTCGGCATTGGTCTCGCCATTGCGGCTAGCAGCGCCGGTACGGTTGCCATTGGTAGCTTTTTGGTTTTTGAACCATCGCTGGTTCGCCAATGGGGTGGCACAGCGTTTCTAGTGAATAGCCTAGTGCTGATAGCAATCGGCACGCTGCTCGTTTGGCTGGGATGGCGAAAACTGCCGCCTATCACGCTTACCCCTACCATTGACCTAAATCGACTGGGGCTATTTTCCAGCCTGTGGGCATACGGCATTGCCCTGATGCACTCACAACCGCCTACACCCGACGCATCGCCCTTTCAGCCACTTTCTCAACATAACCTTGAGCTAGACGCCGATGCGGTAAAGCCAAACGTTGTGCTGGTACAAAGTGAATCGTTTTTTGATCCTCGCCCCTGGTGTAGCGAGATTGCCGCTGACTTACTGCCGAATTATGATGCTACCTGCCAGGAAGCTATCGTGCAGGGAGCACTGAATGTACCCGCATGGGGCGCAAACACTGTGCGCACCGAATGCGCCGTTTTAACTGGCATAGCGCCTGATGCCTGGGGAGCGCGCCAGTTTAATCCATACCGTACGCTGTCGCGCCACACACTTCCCAGCATTGCCAGTGCATTTAAAGCCCAAGGATATCGAACTGTTTGTGTTCATCCTTATCCCGCTACTTTCTACATGCGAGACAGCGTTATTCCCAAACTGGGGTTTGAGACGTTTATCGACATTAGTGCATTCGAAAGCCAGGATAAGCATGGTCAGTACACTGGTGACCAAGCCGTTGCACGTAGAGTTGGACGCCTGCTTGAAGATAACGATAATAGGCCTCTCTTTGTGTTTGTAATTACCATGGAGAATCACGGCCCTTTACACTTAGAAGCACCGGAAAAGGCCTCAGTAGCGTCCACATTGCCAGCAGCGCCGTGGCCGCTACCGCCTCATTTACGCGATTTGGCTGTTTACCTGCACCATTTGGGTGAATCAGATAAAATGCTCGGAAGCGTTAAAGCAGCGCTAAACTCTGCTATAAGACCAGGGCTGCTGGGCTGGTACGGTGACCACGTACCCATACTGCCTGCCGCATATAGGCACTATTCGCCTCCTGCTAGCAGCACCCCGTACATGATATGGTCAACGGAAGTAGATCGTAATTTGCATGATAAGACGCCCATTGAGCGCACCTCATGCACGCTGGAAGCAAACGAACTTGGCGTCTACCTATTTAAACGAGCGTTTGGACGCGATATAAGTAGCGATGTGATCAAGGCAGAACCAGAACCTCAGGAGCAAGAATGACTAAACGCGTTGCCATTATCGGCGCCGCCCATCGTTTCCCCGGCACCACACCTGAAACGTTCTGGCAGGACTTGCAAGCCGAAAAAGACCTCGTCACCCAAGTGGCCCCCGACCGTTGGAGCCTCGATGCTTTCCTGCATCCGGACAAGCGCCATCCCGGCACCAGCGTAACGTTTGCCGCGGGTAGCCTAGGCGATATAAGCGGATTCGACGCAGAGTTTTTTGGCATTTCGCCCCGTGAGGCGGCGAACATGGACCCGCAACAGCGCATGCTGTTAGAACTTACCTGGGAAGCCATGGAAAGCGCGGGCATAGTGCCCAGCACCCTGCGCGGTAGCCAGTGTGGCGTTTTCCTTGGCATCGCCAGCCTTGATTATTCCTATCGCCTTGCCGATGACATGTCGGCGATTGATGCCTCGACCGCGACAGGTAATACATCAAGTATCGCCTCTAACCGGCTTTCTTACGTCTTTGATCTACATGGCCCCAGCATGTCGCTGGATACCGCCTGTTCATCTTCCATGGTGGCATTCCACCAGGCATGCCAATCGATTCGCAGCGGCGAAACCAATATGGCGCTAGCAGGCGGCATCAGCCTGCACCTGCACCCCTATGGTTTTATTATTTTCTCGAAGGCCAGCATGCTCTCGCCCACTGGCCGCTGCCAAGTCTTCGATGAAGCCGGTAATGGTTACGTGCGCTCCGAGGGTGCCGGGCTGTTTTTACTAAAAGATTATGATCAAGCCGTGGCCGATGGCGATAATATCCTGGCCGTGGTAGCAGGCTCAGCGGTTAACACTGACGGCCACAAATCTGGCCTGACGGTACCCAACCCTAGCGCCCAAATTGAGTTAATGCGCCGTGCCTACGAACAGGCAGGCATTTCGCCGGACGAGATCGACTACCTTGAAGCTCACGGCACCGGCACCGCTGTTGGCGACCCCATTGAAACCCGAGCTATCGGCGAAGCACTTGGTAAGCATCGTAAAACACCGCTGCTGATTGGCTCAGTGAAAAGTAATCTCGGCCATTTAGAAACAGCGTCAGGCGTTGCCGGGCTCGCTAAGGCGCTGTACAGCCTGCAGCACCGTGAAGTGCCCGCTACGATTGGCATACGCAATCTTAATCCACGCATCAAATTTGATGAGTGGAACATTAGCGTTGTCACCAAAGCCCAAGCGCTCAAAAAGCAGGGCCGCTTGGTCATTGGCGTTAATTCCTTTGGTTTTGGTGGTGCCAATGCTCACGTCATACTGGAAAGTGCTCCCGAAAAAGCACCAGCGCCTCGTCAAGTGCCCGATGCTGCGCTACCAATTCGCATTAGCGCACGAAGCCAGGAAGCACTGGCGGCTAATGCTCGTGGACTAGCTAATTTCCTACGCGAAAGCGACCATGCTTTCTATGATACCGCTCACACGCTGAACAGCCACCGCGAACAACACACGTTTGGCGCGCTGTGTTTCGCCCAAACAGCGGAAGCCGCCGCCAGCGCGCTCAGCCAGTTTGCTGAAGGTGAAACCAACAGCGTTGTGACACTGGAGCGCTTAGCTAACGCCCGGGGCCCGGTGTTTGTTTACGACGGTAACGGCTGCCAATGGGAAACCATGGGCCACGACCTATTAGACAGCGAACCCGTGTTTAGCGACGCCATTGATCGTGTGGATGCGCTGTTCCAGCAGCACGGTGATTTTTCGTTACGTGACGAGCTTGCGGGGCGTAACCAGGCAGAGTCCAGCGAAGAAGGCCGCTTTGAACGCACCGAAATCGCTCAACCCGCCCTGTTTGCACTGCAGGTCGCGTTAACCGAATGGCTTAAATCCAAGGGCATCGTGCCCACCGCCGTATTCGGCCACAGCGTCGGCGAAGTTGCTGCCGCGTGGGCATCCGGTGCATTAACGCTAGAAGACGCCGTTAAAGTTATTTATTACCGCAGCTTCTACCAGGGCAAAACCCGTGGTCTTGGGGAAATGACGGCTGTCGCCATCAGCGCGGAAGAGATCGCCCCCTGGCTTGAAAAACCCGAATTTAGCAATATTAGCCTGGCAGGCATTAACAGCCCCAAAGGCATTACGTTAGCGGGTGATCGTGACCAACTAAGCACCATCGAGGCAGCCCTTAGCGAACAGAGCACCTTTGCAAAGCGCCTGCCACTGGATTACGCCTTCCACAGCCCCGCCATGGACAGTATCAAAGCAGGCGTCGTGGAAGCCCTGGCTGACATTAGTCCACGCACCACCCAGATTCCTTATGTGTCCACCGTGACCAGCACCATCAGTGAAGGCACACAGCTGGATGCCCATTACTGGTGGCTCAATATTCGCGAGCCCGTCCTGTTTGATAACGCCACTACGGTGCTTATTGAGCAGGGTTACAATGTATTTGTAGAAGTCGGTGCCCATCCCATCCTGCGCCGCTATCTGAACGAGTCTCTGCGTCAGCAAGAGCGCAGCGGATTAGTGCTAGGTACTATTGAGCGCCACATGCCTGGCGTAGACGGTTTAACTCGCTGCCTCGGCCAATTGCTGCTAAGCGGATTAAGCCTCGATAGTCACCACTTCTTCCCCGTAGAAGGCCAGCGCGTCCTGCTGCCACGCTACGCCTGGCAACGCACTCAACTTTGGGTGCAAGGCACCAACGATGGCCAAGGGTTGCTCGCGCGTTACTATCAGCACCCGCTACTTGGCTACCCATTGGCGCAGCAGGATCACACCTGGGAAAGCCAGTTGGATACCAAGCGCCAGCCATGGCTTGCCGATCACGTCGTCGGCGAAGGCGCCGTTTTCCCAGGCGCTGGGTTTGTGGAACTTACGCTAGCGGCGGCCCTGCAGCAGAAAGACACTCCGCTTTTAGACATTGAAGAGCTGGAGATTCGCGCTCCGCTACTGCTGGATGGCCACAACGGGCGCTCCATGCGCTTAACGCTGGACCCAGACGATGGCCGCTTAGCCATCCACTCCCGCGAGCCAGCCACTGGTAGCGAATGGCAGTTAAATGCCGTTGCCCGCCGCATGCGCGAAAGCCGAGGCTTCTTACTCAACCGAAAAGCGCCAAGCCTGCCAAACCGCGCGCCAGACTATACCCTGGCCGAGCACTTGCAGATGGCCGAACGTATCGGACTACATTACGGACCTGCGTTCCAAGCCATTAGCCGTGGCTGGATTGAAGGCGACAGCGTCATTGGTGAAATTACCCTATCCGATAGTGTCCAGTCGCAGCTCGATACGCTGTACGTTCATCCGGGCATTCTGGATAGTGCTTTTCAGATGTTCATTCCGCTGCTGGCTCAACACAGCGAGTTTGCAGCCCAGCTAGCCTTCGTGCCGGTTCGTGTTGGGCGCATCCAGGTGAATGCTGAAGCCGGCGCGCCTGTGCTGGCACGAGCAGTAATGGGTAAGCGCGCACCTCACTCCTTCACCGCCGATTTCGAACTGTATGACGCTGCCGGCAACGCCGTGGCCGTGCTTAGTGAAACCCGCTTCAAGGCGATTCGCTTAAACCGCGCTCATCACCAGCATTTTAGCTACCTGGATGTTGAGTTAACGCCTGCTCCGCTTAACGCGGCGACGCTTTCGCTGCCAGGCAGTGCAATCGCCCGGCTGGCTGGGCTAAGCGATGCGTTTACTGCCAGTACCGGTCAACGCTATGCCCAAGAAGTATCACCGCTGCTCGATAGCCTTAGTGAGGCCTTTGCTGGTGTTAATATTAACGCTGGCGAGGATCAGCTCGCACCGGAAACCATTTGGCAGTTACTGGTACAGGATTACCCCGATTATTTTGCCCCTATTCATATGGTGGGTCGCTTAGGGCTACACCGTGAGCGATTGACCAGCGGCAACGACACTCTTGAAAGCCTAGGCATTACCACTGAGCACCTAGCAGGCATTAATCGCGTCCTTATCGGCGAAAACGGCTGGCAAGTGTTAGCCGCCGAGCTTGGCGCATTAATGGAAGCCACGCTAGACACGCTGCCCACCGGTCAGCGGCTGCAGTTGCTAGAAGCAGGCCCCTGTACCCCCGCCCTGGGGCAGCGACTGCTTGAACAATTAGCGAATACGGCGATCGCTAAAGATGCGCACCACTACCGTGCTATCACTACCAGCGACACTGCTCGCCATCAGGCGGAACAGCTTCAAGAGCGTTTCCCGCTGATGGATATCCAGCCACTGGAAGATTCACTGCCAACGCTTAGTAATGCAGAGAAAGCCCCACTGGCGTTTATCAGCGTGGACGTGACCCAGCCTGAACGCACTCGCCAGTTGATTGAAGCGCTGCCAGGCCAGCTTGCACCAGGCGCTCAGGTAATGGTGATTGGTGTTCACCCGAGCCGTTGGCTTGATGACTTACTGGCGACACCCGGCATCGACCAAACCGCCCTGGAACAAGACAACCTAGTCGAGTGGTTAGCGCAACAAGGTCTCAGCGTTTCGCCGCCGGTTGAGCTGGAAGAAAATGGTGCTTACCTACTGCATGGCCAATACGCAGCCAGCAATGACTCACTGACTCAAACGGCAGCAGAGGCATACCATTTGATTGTCTCAGACGCTGAGAACGAAGCACTTGCTGCCCAGCTTGCAGAGCGGTTAGGCACCGCCAACATATGGCTAACCGTCAGCGATGCAACTCCGCAAGCCCTGTTAAATACAGCGCTAGGCGAACGCCAAGACGCACCTGCCGCACTCAATGTGATTGATCTGCGTGGGCTAAAGGGCTGTACAACCGCCGCTCAAACCCAACGCTGCTACATGGCACAACAGTGGTCACTGGCATTAGAAGCAAGTGGGCTTGAAAGCCAAGGCAGCCGTGTCACGCTTTGGCTGCCGACCCAGGCTGCCAGTACAGGCGATGACGCCGCACTATGGGGCTTTGGCCGTTCGCTCGCCAATGAAGCGGTTGGCCATAGCGTCACGCTGATCGATCTACCAAACGCTCCCAGCGATGCGGCGTTAAACGCCTTTGCAGCGTCACTTGCTACGCCAGATAGCGAAAACGAGCTGGTAATAACGGTTGAAGGCGAGCGATTTGCTACCCGTCTTCGTACCCTGCCCGCGCCTCACCCGGTCAAGCAGGCAAGCGCTGCGCCTCATCAGGCAATGACGCTGGGCTTCGCCCTACCAGGGCAATTGCGTCAGCTGCAGTGGCGGCCACGCCCACTGCCTGAACTTGGCGCGGATGAGGTAGAAATTCGTGTCAAAGCGACCGGGCTCAACTTCCGCGATGTGATGTACACCCTTGGCTTACTGTCTGATGAAGCAATTGAAAATGGCTTCGCTGGCCCAACCCTAGGGCTTGAGTTCTCGGGAGAGGTTCTCGCGGTGGGTGCCAATGTTCAGCACGTTGCGCCCGGCCAAGCGGTCGTGGGCTTTGGACCCGCCAGCTTCAGCGACCGCCTGATTGCTAGCCAGAATGCCGTCGCGCCCCTACCGGAAGGCGTCAGCTTTGCTGCTGCCGCAACAATACCGACCACATTCTTCACCGTGTACTACGCGCTAAAACATCTGGCGCGCCTGGAGCCCGGTGAGAAAGTACTGATTCACGGTGCCGCTGGCGGTGTGGGTATTGCCGCGCTGCAAATTGCCCAGTGGCTGGGCGCCGATATCTACGCCACCGTTGGGTCTGAAGAGAAGCGCGACTTCCTGCGCCTTATGGGTGAAGAGCGTATCTACGACTCCCGCTCGCTGACGTTTGCCGAAGAGATCCTAGAGGATACGCAAAGCGAAGGTGTTGATGTCGTACTGAACTCCTTGGCAGGCGAAGCGATTAACCAAAACCTCCGTGCATTACGCCCGTTTGGTCGCTTCCTGGAATTAGGTAAACGGGACTTCTATGAAAACACTCATATTGGCCTGCGCCCGTTCCGCAACAACTTAAGCTACTTCGGCATCGACTCCGACCAGTTGATGAAAGTGCAGCCTGCCCTCACCCAGCGCCTGTTCGGTGAAATGATGGCGCTATTTAACGATGGCACACTCAGCCCGCTGCCGTTCACGGCGTTCAGTCACAACCAAGTGATTGATGCCTTCCGTTATATGCAGCAAGCACGCCAGATCGGCAAAGTGGTGGTCACCTACGAACAGCCTATTGCTCCACCGCGTAACGAGCTATTAGGCACCGGCGCTATGACACTCGCAGCCGACGCCAGCTATCTAGTGACCGGTGGTTTGGGTGGCTTTGGCCTAAAAACGGCTCAATGGTTAGTCAGCAAAGGGGCACGTCAGCTTATCCTGCTAAGCCGCAGCGGCCCCGCTAGCGAAGAAGCCCAAGCCGCTATCGCGACCTTTGAAGCCCAAGGCGTGAAGGTACTGGCTGCAGCCTGTGATATCACCGATTACGACGCGCTAGCAAGCGTTATGGCGCGCGTGCAACGCGAACTTAGCCCACTGCGTGGCATCGTGCATGCCGCAACAGTGATCGACGACGGCTTGATTCGTAACTTAGATGCCGAGCGTATTCAAAAGGTGCTGGCTCCTAAAATTGACGGTGCCCGCCATCTGGATGCTCTCACCCAGGACATCCCACTCGACTTCTTTGTGCTCTACTCCTCGGCGACCACGCTATTTGGCAACCCAGGACAGGCCAATTACGTTGCCGCCAACCACTGGCTAGAAGCCTTTGCTGCCCGCCGTCGCGCCGCTGGTCTTCCTGCTACCTGCGTCCGCTGGGGGGCCATTGAAGATGTCGGTTTCTTGGCGCGCAATACGCGTACACGGGATGCATTGCAAGAGCGCTTAGGCGGTTCTGCGCTGCGCTCTGATGATGCCCTCAGCGTGCTCGAACAAATGCTGCTGACGCCTGGGCCAAGCCTTGGTGTTCTTGAGCTTGAATGGGGAGCACTGGCGCGTTTCTTGCCCACCGCCCAGGCACCGCGGTTTAACGAAATTGCCCGCACCAGCGATGATGATGGCAGCGTTGACCACGATGACGATATCAGCGCGCTACTGGCCGACCTCTCGCCGGAAGAGCTGCATAGCACCATTACCGACCTACTGCGCGCAGAACTGGCCAGTATCCTGCTGATTGATGAAGAGAAAATCGACATCAATCGTTCGGTATACGATATGGGGTTTGACTCGCTCATGGGCGTTGAATTGATGACTGCCATCGAGAACCGCCTGAACGTGCAAGTACCGGTGATGGTGTTGAGTGAAGCGTCAACGCTGAACAAACTGGCAGGTGTGCTGATTCAAAAATTACATCAGCATGACAATGATGTTGAAGAAGCGCCACAAGATGCGTTAGCCTCTCTGGCCGCTCGCCACGGGGCGGACGGACTCAACAATGAGTCGGCTTCAACATCTACCACCGAGACACCATGACCGTAAAGCGCTCTGAACTGAAACGACAGCTGCTGGAACAGGCACGCAAGCGCCCAACGCCCCGTGCCACCAGCACCCAGGCCCCTGCTATCTCAGGCGTCGAGGCAACTCGGACGGTTCCCGAGCGCTTTACACGATTTGATGCCCACCCGGGCTATCAACAGCTCGTCATGATGCGCCAAGGCGCAAAACAGCTAGGGCTGATAGACCCATTTTTTAAAGTCCATGACGGCCTCGCTGGTGCTACTAGCGTGATTGATGGGCATGCGTGCATCAATTTCGCCAGCTACAACTACCTGGGTTACTCCGGTGACCCACGGGTTGTTCAAGCGGCATCCGACGCCGCGGCTCACTACGGCACCTCCGTTTCTGCCAGTCGCGTCGTCTCGGGTGAACGACCTATTCACGGTGAACTAGAGCAAGCGATCGCCAACATCTATGGTGTTGAAGACGCGGTTGTTTTTGTCAGCGGTCACGCAACAAATGTGTCTACCCTTGGCTACCTATTGGGCCCGAAAGACCTCGTGCTTCACGACGAGTACATCCACAACAGCTCGTTAGTCGGCGCACAGCTTTCCGGCGCCAAGCGTATATCTTTCAGCCATAACGATCCCGCCGCACTTGATGCTCTGTTAAGTCGTCATCGCCATCAATTTGAACGCGTTCTTGTCGTCATTGAAGGGCTTTACAGCATGGATGGCGACATCCCCGACCTGCCCCGCTTTATTGAACTAAAGCAACGCCATCAGGCGTGGCTGATGGTCGATGAAGCGCATTCGTTTGGCGTCATGGGCGACACTGGCCTAGGCTTACGAGAGCACTTTGCGATTGATCCAACCGATGTTGATATCTGGATGGGGACGATGAGCAAAACGCTGTCAGGCTGCGGGGGCTATATCGCAGGCAATAAAGCACTGGTCGAAACACTGCGCTACTTTGCACCCGGCTTTCTTTACAGCGTCGGCATGCCCGCTCAAGTGGCCGCGCCTTCGCTTAAAGTACTGGAATTGATGCCCCAGGAAACCGAGCGCGTTACCCAGCTACAGGCAATTTCACGCTACTTCCTCGAGCAGGCTCAAGCTAGAGGAATGGACACCGGCCACAGTATTGGCTCTGCTGTCGTGCCCGTTATTGTGGGAAGCTCGCCGCTCGCGGCACACCTCTCCCACGCACTGTTTGCACAGCACATTAACGTGCAGCCTATTCTGTATCCTGCGGTTCCCGAGAAAAGCGCTCGGCTGCGCTTTTTTCTTTCCTGTGAACACACGAAAGACCATGTTGACCAAACGCTGGATGCACTCGCGCTACTGCTCGCAAACGCCAAAGGGTGATTTATGGAGGAATTCGAAACCCAAGCAGAGCGGATTAACCCCTGCTGGTATGTGATTCAATGCAAAGGCGGCGAGTCATTTCGTGCCGCTGAACATCTCACCAATCAAGGCTATGAGGTGTTCCACCCAGTGCTTAACGCTAAACGTAAGCGCCAAGGCAAACTCACGCTGGTGACCGAGCCACTTTTCCCCTACTACCTGTTTATTCGGCTGGATCAGACCATCAGCAACTGGCGGCCAATTCGCTCTACCCGCGGCGTACTGCGCCTACTCACCTTTGGCAACACGCCCATCGCCGTGCCGAATGCCTTGGTAGATACCCTTCGCGCACAGCCGCATCATCAGGAAGGCAGCCACAGCTACTTCTGCGCAGGGGAAAAAGTGACGATCACCGACGGCCCCTTCAAAGATTTAGAAGCCGTTTTCAAACGTTGCAAAGGCGAAGAGCGCGCCATTGTGCTGCTTAACGTGCTACAACGCCCACAGGATGTCGAGATCTCTGTTGATAGCTTACAGAAGCGCGAGGGGTGATACTCCCCTCTTTATCGATGAAACTGCTTCTCCCGCTCGGGCTGCCAGAAAATCGCATCGATACGCAGGCGTACTTCGGTGTTGTTGGGTAGCGGCCACTCAATGACATCGCCCACTCGTAAGCCAATTAACGCCGCGCCAATTGGCGCCATCACCGAAATGCCATCCTCAACGCTTTCAAGCGCATGAGGATACACTAATGTGCGAATCATCTGACGTTCGCGTGTCAAGTCAGTAAAGCGTATCTGGCTGTTCATACTGACCACATCCTCAGGGATGTCCTGAGGGTCAAGCACCTCCCCGCGCTCCAACTCCTCTTCCAGTAGCTCCGCCACCATCATGTCTTTTTCAGATGCATTATCAATCAGGCGCTGAAGTCGTTCAGCATCAAGACGATTAATGATAATAGGAGGACGCTGCCCCATTTCTACTCTCCTCGGAAAGCAATCAATAGTGATGTTAGTGAGCATAAAACGCACCAACGAAAACAGCCCTTCCCCAGAGGGAAAGGACTGTGTTACGACAGTGTATGTGGTTTAGCTAATAAAAGCGATTAGATAACGCCCTGCTCAATCATCGCATCGGCCACTTTACGGAAGCCCGCAATGTTAGCACCCAATACAAGATTGTCAGGTTCACCAAACTCACTTGCCGTATCTGCACACTGTCGATGAATATCCGCCATAATCTGTTTAAGCTTCTGGTCAACTTTGTCTAACGGCCACTGCTCCATACTGCTGTTCTGGGCCATCTCCAACTGACTCGTCGCCACGCCACCTGCATTCGCTGCTTTGCCGGGTCCATAGGCAATTTTAGCCTCCAAAAAGACATCTACCGCCTCTTTGGTGGAAGGCATGTTAGCCCCTTCGCTCACGCAGGTAACGCCATTCGCCAACAGAATTTTGGCATCGGCTTCGGTCAGCTCGTTTTGCGTCGCACAAGGAAACGCTGCCTCACCTTCAATACGCCAAACCGCGTGGCCATCCTGCGGGTAATCCCGAGCCGAAATATACTGAGCTTCCGGGTGCTCATGCAGGTAGCTTTCCAACGATACACGCTGGACTTCTTTTAACTGTTTTAGCAGGCCTAAATCGATACCGCTAGGGTCGTGAATAGTCCCCTTGGAATCACTACAGGTAACGGGCTTGGCACCCAGTTCATAGAGCTTCTCGATCGTATAAATCGCCACATTACCCGCGCCAGATACCAAGCAGGTTTTACCACGCAAGGCTTCGCCTTTCGCTGCCAGCATGTTCTCGGCAAAATAAACCGCACCGTAGCCAGTCGCCTCTTTACGACCGAGGGAACCACCCCAGTTTAGGCCTTTCCCAGTCAACACGCCCTCGTAACGGCCCGTTAAACGCTTATATTGACCAAATAGATAGCCAATTTCTCGCCCACCAACGCCAATGTCCCCAGCGGGCACATCGGTATGCGGCCCAATATGACGATAAAGCTCCGACATAAACGCCTGACAGAAACGCATGATTTCGTTGTCAGACTTCCCTTTTGGGTCAAAGTCAGCGCCGCCCTTACCACCGCCAATAGGCAACCCCGTTAACGCGTTTTTGAAGATTTGCTCAAACCCTAAAAATTTAATGGTGCCCGACGTCACGCTGGGGTGAAAACGCAAACCGCCTTTATAAGGGCCAAGCGCCGAATTAAATTGTACGCGATAGCCTTTGTTGACTTGTACACGACCAGCATCATCCACCCAGCTCACCCGAAACATGACCTGACGTTCCGGCTCAACAATGCGCTCAATAATACTGTGCTGATGGTAATGCGGCGCACGTTCGAACAATGGGCGAAGACACTCAAGCACTTCCTCAGTGGCTTGATAAAACTCAGTTTGTGCAGGGCTACTTTTCGCTAAACGTGTCAGCGTATCGTGAACATAAGGCATATACAGACACCCTTTTATAGTTAAAAACGTCGATTTGCTGGCCAGAGCGATGACGTATTTAACTGCGAGCACGCAAACCTGCATACCCTATGCCGGTTCGGTATAGGCTAAAAACACATTAAAAATAGACTAAAGTGGTAGCCTTATCGCCCCGTCTTGGTGCAATCAATAAACTCTAATAAACGAATTTTAAACGAAAATAGAAAGAGAAAACGTCATTAACCACTCGCATTACGATAGGAGACGCCTATTTCAACAGATGATAACAACACCGTCCAAACCCACCTGCCTACAAACTAGTGTTGCTAAATGTAACGCTCACCCGCTAGCTATATTAATAACAGTTACATTAAAGCCAATTCATGCTAATTTACAATTAAGCAAAAAGGTCGCTAGCCACTAGCGCTTCTAGATCCCCATAAACAGCTATAGCTAGTTTTGTGGTGCCATTTTTGTTCAACGGAACACCTCTTTTAGGAGCTCACCATGCGTTTATTGAACGTCTCTCGCACTGCTAGCCTTGGCACTTTGGCAGCGACACTTTTTGTTGCATCCAGCTTAGCCCAAGCCCAGAGCGTTACCGGCACCATTGATGCCTCTATCACCTTGGAAGCCGCTTGCTCGGTTGGCGGCACTGAAGGTACGGGGGTCGACTTCGGCAGTCTAGCCTTTGGCAGCCACTCAGCTCTATTCGGCCAGGTCAATGCTGAGATAGCGGGCGGTAACGGCATCACTATACTCTGCTCACCGGGCGTCACGCCGACCTTTACCTTGCTGGAGGGAGCTAATGATGGCCAAGCAGCTCCTGCTATTCATGCAATGGAAAATACTCCAGATGGCAACACGTTTGTCGGCTATACGCTATATACCGATGCTAACCACACGAACCTGCTTGCTCTAAGCGGAACCATCGCACTAGACCCATTTACGGATGACACCACTCAATCCATTGCGCTTTATGGCCAAGCCTTCGGTAACCCAGGCAATCTTCCTGCTGGCACCTACGAAGACATACTACAAGTTCAGCTAACTTGGTAACGCTGAATGATCAAAGGCTGGCAACTTGTCAGCTCAATCGTGATGGTGGCGGGGCTTGCTCAAGCCTCGCCAACGGATACTTTTATAGTATCGGCCACCATCACACCGGGCTGCTTAGTTAACCAAGAGATCCCGTCTAATGGCGTACAGCTTGGCATAATAGGTAGCTTAGCCTTCGGTGCCGCATCAGCGCTTTCCCAAGAAACGCGCAGTGCGTCACTGGTCACCTCAGGCTCTTTTACGTTGAGTTGCACACCAGGGATTTCGTTAACACTGCGAATTGATGGTGGCCAGCAGCCGGACGGAGAGCGCCAACTCAAACGCGCCAATGGCAACGAAGTGCTTGCCTATCAGCTCTATCGAGACGCCGCTTTTCAGAGCGCCATAGGAATCAGCCAGCCAGTATCCGTAGACACGTCGACAACACCAGACAATATTACCCTGCCGGTCTGGGGCAGGGTTATGCTACCCGGCAATCTGCCTGCTGGCAGCTATAGCGATGAATTAGTGGTCACTTTAGAGTGGTGATATCTCATCGATGAGATAATAGGAAACCAAGGGGAATACCGATGCTAACAATGCGCCTCCGTTACGTGACTGGCGTTCTCACTTTGCTGGGCCTGCTTGCGAGCCCGCTTTCCGCAACCGCTAACTCTCTGCTGATTTGGCCCATTTATCCTGTTATTCAGAACGACCAGCAAGCAAGCGCCCTTTGGCTCGAAAATCAGGGCAACCAAGCCGTCAATATGCAGTTGCGCATATTTTCATGGTCGCAGGAAGGGGGGGATGACCATTACCAACCTCAGCAGTCCGTCGTTGGCAGCCCGCCAATGATGACAATCGCTCCCGGCGAGCGCCAGATGGTGCGCCTGATTCGGCAGGCAACACCGCCAACTGGCCAAGAGCAGGCCTACCGCATTATCGTCGATGAGATTCCTGCACTAGCACCCAACGATGAACCGCAAAACGCGCCTCGTGCCGCGGTGCGGTTACAGATGCGTTACTCGTTACCACTTTTCGTTTACGGCGAGGGAGCCACACCACCTGAACGTCTAGCCAACCATAGCAGCGATAACAGCGGGCTTTATCCAGGGCTAAGCTGGCGGATTATTCAACAGAACGGGCAACCGCAGTTGGAAATTCAGAATACCGGCCAACATCATGTACGCCTAAGCCAAGTGGTGTTCAAGCAAGGAGCAACCCATGAGGAAGTATCCAAAGGACTACTCGGCTATGTACTGCCTGGCGATACACGCCGCTGGCCATTACCTTCAGGGGTCAGGCCGATAGGCGAGCTGCACGCATACATATTGGGTGAAAACCATCGTATTTCACCTAAATAGCCATTCGTATGCCTGTTTGTTTCACTAGCCTCACACAGGTATGGCTAATGTCTCGCTGCTGCACCTTGCTACTAGCAATGGCGCCAATGATGGCGCTTAGCCAAACACTTCCAGCACCTCCCACTGCGGGTACTACCAATACGACTCAGGCGCTATATTTAGAAATCGTCCTTAATCAACGCCCTACTCAGCAGGTTATCCCCGTTATCCAGCAAGATGGTTCACTGTTGATTGAGCGCGAGCGTTTGCTAGAAATCGGGCTACCCACCGAGCACTTAGGCAGTCAGGATGAGACCATCAATATAGGCCGCTTGAACGGCGTTGAGGCCCAATACCACAGCCCGACTCAACGACTTTATATCGATGTTCCAGCTCACTGGCTGCCCCATCAGTATCACGCTAGCACACGTTCTAACCGTAGCTACCCACTACAAGCCAGCCCAGGCGCGTTATTCAATTATGACGCCTACATCAGCCATGCTCGGCAAGGTAGCACGACGGCTAGTCTTGGTCACGAAGCTCGTCTTTTTGGCACCACCGGAACATTCAGCACCACTGGGGTTTACCGACAAGCCTTAACGGGCGAAAGCGGCATTAACGAAGGCTATCGACGTTTTGATACCCGCTGGGAGCACGCTGACCAGGAGACAATGACCCACTACACCGCAGGTGACGTGATAACCCGGCCGCTAGGCTGGACCAACGCGGTACGCTTAGGGGGCATTCAAATCTCCCGTGATTTCGCTCTTCGGCCGGACCTAGTGACTTATCCTCTGCCTGAGTTCTCTGGCGAAGTTGCTGTTCCTACAACCCTCGACCTGTTTATTGATGGAACGCGCCAATCCTCTACGGCATTGACTCCAGGCCCCTTCACTCTAACCAATATGCCAATGGTTACCGGGGCGGGTGAAGCAACGATAGTAACCACGGATAGCCAAGGCCGCCGAGTATCCACCAACCTACCCTTTTATATTTCTAGTGAACTGTTGAGCCCAGGCCTAACTAGCTACAGTACTAGCGTCGGCGCCCTACGCAAAGACTTTGGCCAGCGCGATTTTGCTTACGGTACCATTGCAGCGACCGGCAGCTACCGCCGTGGCATCAATGACTACTTCACCCTTGAACTTCAAGCTGAGACAACCAGTGATGTCACCACGGCGGGTGCAGGCGGCACCTTTAAGCTATGGCGGCTTGGCACACTGGAGAGCGCCTATCGCCAGAGCTACAGCCAAGGCACTACAGGCGAGTCATACACGGCGGGATATCGCTACCGTAGTCGCGGCTTCAATCTAGGGCTGCGCCATCAGATAGAACAGGCGGAGTTCACCGACCTAGCCAGCAACACGCACCGCCATTCAAACAACAGCTCTCAGCGCGAGGTCTCTCAGCTCACTGCTGGCCTCAACCTTGGTCGCCTAGGCTCTTTAGCTGGTGGCTACTTCGATATTAAAACAGATCAAGATAGCCGTTCACGGCTACTGAACCTGACCTACAGCCGTCCTTTATGGGAACGTATGCACTTCTCGCTATCGGCCAACCGAGAAGTCGGCGGGGATTGGAATGCTATAGCGCAAGTTACTCTACCGCTAAGCAGCCGTCCTGGCACGCTAAGCGCTAGCGTTCGCCGAGATGCAGAAGGCAGCATGTCAACTCGCACCCAATACACCCAAACAACGCCAATTCAGGGTGGCTGGGGCTGGAATCTAGCCTATGAACAGCGCAGTTCAGAAAGCGACTATCGCCAAGCAGAGCTGGCTTGGCGCGGGGCCGCCACTGAGCTTCGAGGTGGCGTGTACGGTACCCACAACGATACCGTGCACTATGCTGATGCCAAAGGCTCAATAGTACGCATGGACAACCAATGGTTTGCTGCTAACTACGTACGCGACGGATTTGTTGTTGTCAGCACCGATGGCCAAGCCGACGTTCCTGTGCGCTACGAGAATCAGCTAGTTGGTAGTACCCGCGACAGTGGCCACCTGCTCGTCCCCTGGGCACGCGCCTACTACGCAGGCAAATATGAGATAGACCCGTTAGTACTACCCGCTAACCTTAGTGCAACACACGTTGAACAGCGCGTAGCCGTCAATACCAGAAGCGGCTATCTGCTTAACTTTCCGGTTAAGCGCGTCATCGCAGCAACGCTTGTATTAGTCGACTCACAGGGCAACCCTTTACCACTAGGCTCCCGTGTCATAACCGACAGCGGCGCAGCTTCGCTGGTAGGCTGGGATGGCCAGACCTACCTAGAAGGTTTAGAAAGTGATAATCAGCTCCACGTAACGCTACCCAGCGGCGATAGCTGTAAGCTAAGCCTACCCATTGACACTCTTTCTGATGCAATACACCACTTGGGAAGTCAACTATGTCGTTAGGAAATCTTGAGGATACGCCGAAACGGCCCAAGCACTGCTGGCTAATCGGCCTCATACTATTAGCCTTAGTAACCATTAGTCCTAATGCCTGGGCCTGTACGATCAGCCCGAGCGTCAACGCCACCTTTGGCAACGTCAGTTCCTTCGCTATTGGAAGCACACCCCAGACTACCTCAGCCCAACCCAACGCAGGGGCTGTGTGCCGAGGGGCTTTTCTCGGACTAGCTATTGTGTCCAGCCAATGGATTCGTGCCACACTCTCTAGCGTCAACCAAGGACAACTGGTTAATGCCGCGAGTAGCGACGCAATTCCTTATCGTATCTTCGCCCTTGCCTCACAGAACGAAGAAATCTTCCTCAATACGACCTATAACTACTTTAACTCTGTACTGATCGACCTACTCGGCCTAGTCGGCAGCCAGAACGTTGCGATACCCATGGAATTTCGTACTCAGCCGACTGCCAATATCTCTGCAGGCACCTACACCGATACGCTCACAGTTAACTGGAACTGGCGAATCTGCAAT
The DNA here is from genome assembly GCA_030440445.1 of Halomonas sp. KG2. Lineage (NCBI taxonomy): Bacteria > Pseudomonadati > Pseudomonadota > Gammaproteobacteria > Oceanospirillales > Halomonadaceae > Halomonas > Halomonas sp. KG2. The sequence goes on from CP098528.1 coordinate 2,840,869, forward strand.
GCGGGACTATTCATATGTCTCAGCTTTCGCACCGGCTCAGGCACCAGCTCAATCAATCTGAGCCTAACCGTTACCCCCGACTGCTCGATTCAATCCCCTGACGTGGACTTCGGCAGTGCCCCACTCGTGGCTGGCTTTAATCCAGTCACACGAACGATTGATATTACCTGCACCAAAGGCAGCGACTACTCAGTGGGATTAAGCGATGGCCAACATGCTGCGGGTAACATCCGTCGAATGGAAAACAGCGGCCAATACCTAGATTATCAGCTTTACAAAGGTGCCTCTGGCAACAACCGCTGGGGAAATGGTGGCAGCGAACGGCGCGCGTCTTCCACTGCCGACACAAACCCCGGCACGCCAAGCGGCATACCTCAAGGTTTTACTTACCGTGCCGAGATACTGCCGGGACAAAACACACCACCACCAGGTACCTACACCGATATGATTGTTGTCGATGTTATTTTTTAGCCAAGGCTCTTTTCGATCCCAAAATACCGGCTCACCAACTGCCGATACCAGAGCATTCGAAAAATATTGATTCCCCCGAGCAGCACTGGCAATAGATAAACAATAAAGGACACATCTTGCATAGAGGGAAAGAGATTAGGCAGTATAAATACCATCATGACGCCTAAAAAAATAATGAGATTAAAGTAAAATGCTTGTCGCTCATATCCACATAAATTAATCATGACGGACTCAACAACACCAAACTGGGCGGTGGCAATATAAAATCCAAGTGCAACTACGAAAACAACCGATGCTAAAAAATCATTGATCTCGACAAAAATATACAAATAAAAAAAAATAAAGAGTGTTAAAGAAGGAAATAACGTAGCGATAATAACTTTCACTTTGTGACGCAGGCTAAATATAAACTGACTGTCAAAATGTTTTGCCAATATCATTTTTGATAAAGCCGCCGTGCCGTTATTGATCACGCCCCTAGGAACAGCGGAGATAGAGCTAAAAACCAAGGCTGCAATAGAGGCAACAATCGCGATCTCGCCCCCGCCCAAAGCGGCAAAAAAGGAAGGAAGAATAAAACTTACGCCCCCGCTTGCCGCATTCGACAGGCCTACCACCAAGCTAGAGACCATTTTATCCTTAGATATCAATGCTACATCATCTTCACTAGGCGCTTCGCACGATTGATAGTAACGCCAGAAAAAGACAACACACAGCGATGCTAAATATGAAAAAGACAAGAAAGAAAAAATAGCAGAGCTATCAATTTTATCTTGATAAACATAAGCCCCCAGCATGCAAGCAACGAACAAAAAACCTATTAAAATATCGTTCACCAACAGCCGATAGAAATCTTTCTTAAAAATAAGATAATTTCTAAACACCTGATAAACCGATGTTGAAATCACTAAGAAAAACAGTGAGAAAAAATCCGAAATAATTAGAAACCACGACACTAGCAGCAAAGCAATGAGAGATACCGCCCCTCCAACAACAACAGATGACAAAGAATAGCTTAAAAAGGTATTAACGCTACTTTCTTTCGCCATACCTTTAACTAGTATCGTAGAAAATCCTATACCACAAATCATCACAAAAAATGCGGCAAGCGTATACTGCGTGGAAAAAGCCACCACCTCTTCGCTGGCGATAAAGAACATAGAAAATGTAATAACAAATATTCTAAAAGCACCAGGCGTAGCTGCTGTAATGATTGGTAATGAACGTAAAAAAAAGCTCGGCAATAGTGCCATAAAGCAATCTCTTGTAGCCAAATGAAGGAACTAGCGCAGCCCAAAGTATACTCGCCAATGGCTATACGATGGAAACCAATCTAAGTGTAGCCGCTCTCGATGCAGCGACGAATCTCGTGAGGGATGAGCGAAGGGGGCAACCGCGTCATTCCCGATTCCACATAACCGTCATTCCCGAGTGGGGTTATCGGGAATCCACCTTGACCTTACCCGCCGAGGCCCGAATGCCTAAACCAAACTGGATTCCCGCTAAGAGCATGCGGGAATGACAAGGCGGAAGGCGTCATTCCCGGCTCCACATAGCCGTCATTCCCGAGTGGGGTTATCGGGAATCCACCTTGACCTTACCCGTCGAGGCCCGAATGCCTGAACCAAACTGGATTCCCGCTAAGGACATGCGGGAATGACAGAACGGAGGGAATGCCCCACATTCCTACTAAGGCACCCGCAGAGGCGGCGAAGCCGCCCCTGGATTACTCCACCGTGACACTTTTCGCCAAGTTACGGGGCTTGTCTACGTCGGTGCCTTTTACCAGCGCTACGTGGTACGACAACAACTGAAGTGCCACGACATGTAGCACAGGGGAAAGCAGGCCGTAGTTTTCCGGCATCACCAGTACATTAACGCCCTCACTTGGCTTAACGGTGCTGCCCCCATCGGCAAACACATAAAGCTGACCGCCACGAGCGCTCACTTCCTGCATATTGGCTTTTAGCTTTTCTAACAACTCATCGTTAGGCGCAACCACCACCACAGGCATTTCAGCATCAACTAATGCCAGCGGGCCGTGTTTCAACTCCCCAGCAGGGTAAGCTTCCGCATGAATATAAGAGATTTCTTTTAGCTTCAGCGCCCCTTCCAACGCAATTGGGAAGTGGCGGCCACGGCCTAAGAACAGCGCATGCTGCTTATTAGCGAAATGCTTCGACCACGCCTTTATGCTTGGCTCTAGTGCCAGCACTTTTTTAACAGCGATTGGCAAATGGCGTAGTTCGTCTAGATAAGCTTTCTCGGCTGTTTCATCTAGCCGATGATTCGCTTTTGCCAACAAAAGCGTAAGCAAAAATAGTGCGCTCAACTGAGTAGTAAAGGCTTTCGTAGAAGCAACACCAATTTCTGGACCAGCGCGAGTAATAAAGCGCAGTAGCGTTTCACGCACAATGGCAGATCCAGGAACGTTACAAATCGCAAGCGTGTGGGTGTGGCCCATAGATTTGGCGTACTGTAGTGCAGCGAGCGTATCAGCAGTTTCACCTGACTGAGAAATAACCACCACTAGCTGGTTAGGATTCGCTACACTTTGGCGGTAACGGTATTCACTGGCAATTTCGACATTGCACGGGATACCAGCCACTTGCTCAACCCAGTACTTAGCCGTCATACCCGCATAGCTGGACGTACCACAGGCCAGGATCAGTACGGAATCTACTTTCTCAAAAACGGCTTGAGCTTCTGCACCAAAGATACCCGGCTGCAGTTGACCGGCGCCGCTCAGCATTTCCAATGTATTGCCCAACGCTTGGGGCTGCTCAAATATTTCTTTTTGCATGTAGTGATTAAACTCGCCTAGCTCAACCGCATTCGCAGAAAGGCTAGAGATAACTACATCACGCTGAGCAGGCTGGCCGAGAGCATCGACCAGAGTGACCGAATCACGCGTTAAGCGCGCCACATCACCGTTTTCCAGGTACATCATACGCTGGGTGACAGACAGCAGCGCCGAGGCATCTGAAGCGGCATAGTGGCCATCATCACCAATACCTAACATCAGCGGCGAACCTTCACGAGCCACGACCAAGCAATCCGGCTCTTCTTCACTTATCACGGCCAGAGCAAAAGCACCATGCAAATGCGCCACGGCGCAACGTACCGCAGAAAATAAGTTTTCCGCTGGTTCGCCAATTTCACCTTTAAAGCAGGCTTGAATTAAGTGAGCAATGGTTTCAGTGTCGGTGTCTGAAGTGAACTCATACCCTAACCCCTGAAGCTTTTCACGTAGGGTTTCATAGTTTTCAATGATGCCGTTATGCACCACCGCCAATCCACTCGAAATATGCGGATGAGCGTTACGTTCAGCAGGAACACCATGAGTTGCCCAACGGGTATGAGCAATGCCCACTTTCCCCTCGACGCCTTCCTCTTCAACGCGGGCTTCAAGTGCCGACACTCGCCCCTTGGCGCGGGCACGTGCTAGCGTACCAGAGTCACTTAGCACGGCTAACCCAGCAGAGTCATAGCCACGGTATTCAAGCACTTTCAAGCCTGAAAGCAAAAACGGGGTACATTCCATTGCGCCAACGGCGCCGACAATTCCACACATACGCAATCCTTTAATGACGACTTATAACGAAAATGACCTTCACTCTTATGCAAAGAGCCAATAGTAGATGGCTATCCACAAAAGATTAGCCGCAAAGGATTAGCCACAGAAAGTATCCCATGAACGGCCTTTTAAAGGGGAGCATATTACTCTCCCCCTAGCTCAGCCTTCAAAGCACGATCTTCCTGGCTGCCCCACGCCACAAAATCAGGGTTGAGCTTTTCGCTGGGATTGGCATAGCTCAGTGGCTCGCCATCTAAGGTCTCAACACGCCCTCCGGCTTGAAGCAGAATAGCGTGTGCGGCACCGGTGTCCCATAAACAGGTAGGACCAAGGCGCGGATACGCATCGGCTTTGCCTTCTGCAATCACGCAGAGCTTAAGCGAGCTCCCCATGGGCAGTATTTCATACTTACCTAACCTTTCAAGCCATACTGCAAGATCAGGACTAGAGTGCGACCGACTACCCATCACACGCCAACTGGCACCCGAAGTAGGCTTGCCCGCTACGTGAAGAGCATAACGATGGCCTGCAGCATCAATTTTAAAAGCGCCAACCCCCTCAGCTGCTATATACGCAACATTTAGCACCGGCGCTGTCACTACCCCAAGAATAGGCTTACCGTTTTCAATCAGCGCAATGTTCACGGTAAACTCATCGTTGCGTTTGATAAACTCCTTCGTGCCATCTAACGGATCTACCAGCCAATAGCGCCCTTCGCTATTGATGCCAGCAAAGCTATCAACGTCTTCTTCGGAAAGAATTGGCAACTGTACAGTAAGCTTTTTTAGACCGCGCACAATGACATCATGCGCCGCCTGATCAGCTTCGGTCACAGGGCTGCTGTCACCTTTTAGCTCAACACTGAATTCACGAGCATAGACGGCAGCGATGGCAGCGTCCGCTTCGTACGCAATTTTTAATACCTGCTCCAGTAACGCTCGCATGCCACCCCCTATATTGATTAATGTAGTCGCTGGTAAGGCACTCGCTTGTAGGAGGCCACTTCAGTGGGCGATGGCGGCGCAGCCGCCCTTGGGCCGTACAAGCGGCAAAGCCTCAACCATCGTGAATTCCCCCCGCTCCTATAAAGTGCTGCACCGCGATCAAATTAGTAATATGAATGACCAAAAAAAGCCGCTGCAGTATGAACTGAGCGGCTTTAGTTACTAATACGATTCTTTCTAACCTTACACGTCGTAACCCGCTTCGCGAGCGAGCGTCGTGTTGGCTTTTAGCCACCCTTCAATGTGCCCACAGTCAAAGGTGCGGCCATGCATGCGGAACGCCTGCACGGTTTTACCTTCCTGCATCAAACGGTCAATGGCATCCGTTAGCTGGATTTCATTACCTGCACCAGGCGGCTGGTCGCGCAGCAGCTCCATAATGCGATAAGGAAGCACGTAACGACCAATGACTGAAAGACGTGAAGGCGCTTCTTCAGGTGTCGGCTTTTCTACGACACCACGCATGTTGGCGCTCTCACCGGCAGCAGGTTCATCACAGTCAACAATGCCATAACGATAAACGTCTTCCCTAGGCACCGCTTCCACCATAATTTGCGAAGCGCTATTTGTATTCCAACGCTCTACCATGCTGCCTAAATCACAGGCATTGCTACCAACCTGTGGCTTTACCAATACATCAGGAAGGATAACGGCAAACGGCTCGTCTTTGTCTAACAGATGCGCGGCACAGAAAATCGCATGACCCAGGCCCTTGGCATTAGGCTGACGAACGCTAGTCACCTTGAGTTTTTTCGGTGAAATAGCAGACAGTGTTTCTAGTAGCGCATCCTTACCCTTGCTAGCCAGTGAGTGCTCAAGTTCAAAGTGGGCATCAAAATGGTCTTCAATGGCTGATTTCCCAGCCCGAGTCACCAAAATGATTTCATTAATACCCGCCGCCAGCGCTTCTTCCACCACATGTTGAATGAGCGGACGATCCACAACGGGCACCATCTCCTTGGGAATCGCCTTGCTGATAGGTAGCAAGCGTGTGCCAAAACCGGCTACCGGGATAATCGCTTTACGCACTTGGGTCATCATTAACGTCCTTTCTGTTGCGGGTGCGCTGTGGGCTTACCTCGCACTGCAAAACCGATAAAATAAATATTCTGCACCTACCGTAGCGCGGTGCGACAACTCTCGCTAGGAACCAGCGAATAAGTCACACTTACTCCTTTAGCACGCTAGAAAGCAGCGCGGTGGCGCTTTCAATTAACTCATCTAAATGCTGCGGACCTTTGAAGCTCTCCGCATAGACTTTGTAGAGTGATTCCGTTCCGCTTGGGCGGGCAGCAAACCAGCCATTGTCAGTGGTAACTTTCAAGCCACCAATGGCCGCTCCATTGCCAGGGGCGTTAACCAGCACAGCAGTGATTGGGTCACCAGCCAAGATGGTTTCAGTAACGCTTTCTGCACTTAGCTTTTTAAATGCAACCTTTTCTTCCACAGTGCACGCCGTATCCACACGTTTATAGAACGGCTCACCGAACCGCTCGGTTAATGAACGGTAGTATTCACTAGGCGTTTTCCCTGTGACCGCAGTGATTTCTGCCGCTAACAAGCAAAGCGCAATGCCGTCTTTATCAGTAGACCAAGCCTTCCCAGCGCGCGTTAACAAGCTCGCACCGGCACTCTCTTCACCTCCGAAAGCAAGCCAGCCATCGTGCAGACCTTCTACAAACCACTTAAAGCCAACCGGAACTTCATAAAGTTCACGCTGATGAGAAACCACGATCCTATCAATCATTGAAGAAGACACCAGCGTCTTACCGATGCTGAGCGTTTCCACCCACTCAGGCCGATGACCAATCAAATAGTCCACGCACACCGCCAAAAAATGGTTCGGATTCATCAGCCCATTGGCATCCACAATGCCATGACGATCAGCGTCAGGGTCATTGCCAAAAGCGAGATCAAAGCGATCTTTGACCTGTAACAGGTTAGCCATGGCATCAGGACTAGAGCAATCCATGCGAATCTTACCGTCGTGATCCGGCGGCATAAAACCAAAGCTGGCATCGACAGACGTATTGACCACCTCAAGATTCAAGCCATAGTGTTTAGCCACTGCCTGCCATACCGGCAGCGCTGTACCGCCCATGGGGTCAACACCAAGAGTAAGATTGGCATTTTGAATAGCGGCCATGTCCACCACGTTGCTCAGCTGAGCCACATAGTGAGCCGTAAAATCGTACTCTTGAGCATGGGCAAGCCCCTGCTCTAAAGATAGCGGAGAAATGTCACATAATTGCCGGAGTAAATAGGCATTCGCGCGAAACTCAATCCACTTTGTAGCTTCAGTATCAGCTGGTCCACCATGAGACGGATTGTACTTTATGCCGCCATCTTCAGGTGGATTATGCGAAGGCGTAATAATCAAACCATCGGCCAACGCTGCACCATACACTGCCTGATCTTGAAGATGCTGCTTTTGAGGACAGTTATACTGCAAAATTGCACGGCTGATCAGTGGCGTAGCCGTAATAGCATGGTCTTTCTCAATAAATACGGGCACCTTATTGGCGGCCAGCACACGAAGAGCACACTCCCAGGCGGGTTTTGAAAGTGCATGGGTATCGTAGCCAACGAACATCGGGCCTTGGTAGCCAGCCTCAGAGCGGTAATCAACCACCGCTTGAGTAATCGCAAAAATATGCGCGGCATTGAAAGTACGCTCCTTCGCTCTGCCCCGGTGTCCCGACGTACCGAACGCCACGCGCTCTTCAGGCACACTTGCATCCGGGGTTTCATCAAAAAAGGAATTGATGATATTCGCTACCATGGCATTTTCCATGAAGAGCACCTTAACATTTAAGAATTCAGAAACACTTCAGCTTGAACGCTTTCCCCTACCCAACGCAGTATACCAAAAGACGAAAATCTAATTGGCGTCTCCTTATCGCTCTGCAACATTTATTAATTATATAGCGACGCGGAATAATGCAGAAAATGGAAGAAGCACAATAAAACCAATTCAAAGAACACCTGAAATAAGCTGCTTATAAACTTTAGCCTCTTTTTTCCAGTTGTGACGGGGCGCAGCAAAAGCCATCGGATCAGAGTAGTGATAAACGCCCTCCTCCTCTACGTTGCCATCGATACTCAAGCCAATCATACTATTTTTAGGAAAGTAGCCTAGAACTCGATAAATAGTATAGCAAGTCATCAAGCCAGATGAAGGTGGAGAACCAATCATGGATTGCAGCTCAAAAAATAATTTTTCATCAAAAAAATCGGTAGATTCTACCTGAGAAGAAATCTCAAGTACCTCTGACCACTTCGGTATAGAACGATAGATAGAATTAGGCCCGGTAAAAACAACTAAGCTGACGCCTGGTTGCAATGTGCGGTCAATCAGTGGTGTCGGAAGCATTCGTACCCAAACATCCGTTTTGGAGCCAATGTCATCTATAAACTCAGGCCCTAAAGAGTAGTTATTAAACCTGATCACAACGCGTTGAGCATCAACCCACTTACCTACATTAGTACCAATAACACTAGGAGAATTCCCCACTACGCATATTGACCCCTCCGACATTTTGACAATATCTATTAAACTTACCCCTGGGGAGACTAATCGATCAACTTCACTATGCGCAGACGATGGGTCAAAATAATGGGTTAGTGCTAGATAGCTAGCAGAGGAAAATGGAGATAAACGGCCAACTTGATACCACTTTTTAGCCTCGTCTACTTTATTTTGCTGTAAAAATTCAGAAGCCAACTCCAAACAAGCACGATAGTAAAAATTTTTATACAATAGACCAGCTGAAGCCATTTCAGAGTCAAAGGTACGTAACTCAGAGTCTGTCATTCTGCGGGTTTCTCGCAATGTCGCAATTAACTTAAAGAGATAGTAATTCTTTAGTACTTTAGCCCCCCTGTTAGCGGCTGCTACTAGAAGACTAATGGTTCTATCATTCACCTTTCCAGTCGCTCGCCGAGATAATGCGATAGAAAGAAGAAACAAGCCTGACGATTTTTTCAAATCACCTTGGCGATATAGCAAAAGCACTTCTTTAAATTTCTTCTTCTCGAACAAGCGGTAGGCAAAAATTCCTTTAATCCAAGGGAAAGATTGCTTCATAAAAAAAAGTGCAAACGCATCTAAGCGATTGCTCAGAAAAAAGCAATTTCGGCAATAAGAGACACAAAAAACAAAAAGCTGAACTGGCAAAAATATAATTTTTAAAATCACTTATTCCTCTACCAGTTATCAATAGACATAATATTATTTCTTAAAAACAACAAAGCGTCCCCAATACGGCTCTCTTTTTGTTTCTCTAAATTTCTAAGGCAATGAAAATAACAAGCCCACCATGTAAAAAGCTTATTATGTACAGAAAATGGAAATTGATCATGCAAAAAAAACTGAACCTCAGAGTATTTCAAATTTGCTTCAGACACAAAAGTCGCAATATCATATCCCAAAGGGCCAAAAGACAAATTCCCCCAATCAATGACAAAAAACTCTCCATCACTCGAAAGAATCACATTATCTGCTTTAAGATCAGCATGACAAAAACCACTATCCAGCGTATCATCACCCAACAGCTTATTAAAATGAGCTTTCTTTAAGAAGAAAAAACCTATATCAAGCGCATATTGCTTTGATGAAACCGAAACATTACGAAGATGCTTTATCCTTCTCAAGGAGAAAATAAGCATCAATCTAAGATATTTATAAGATGTAGGATAATGCGCATTAAAGAGAGTATTCCTTAGGTTCACCATATTGCGCCCTAATGACAGAGGCAAAGTCGGAACTCGAAATCTATCTATCTTAATACTAGAAAGTCCACCACTACTCTCAAGCTCATGGTCATCAAACTCACGACCAATTAGTTTATCAGCATAAAAACTAGCGTTACCTAAACGCTCTACTAACTCTAAAACCTTGTCATGCGGAATAATTTCAATAGGTTCAACACTACCCTCACCTTGACTTATGTAAGGAAAGCAAGTTGCTTTAAATGGACTTTTATGGCCAGAATAATAAACCGGCCTTAAAACAAAGGTGGATGAGATGAGAGGAGCGCAACATTCATAGAAAAATGCTTCGCGGATATAGTTGTCTTTCTCCTTGTAGAACTTAGTAATAAACTCAGTCTTCTTATTGGCTACATGAAGTATACACCCTCTATTTGCAAACCCGCCGGGAAAAGAAAATTGCTTAGTCACACGGCCAGCCACGGGCAGCGCGTCCCGTAACTCTCGCATCATTCTTTTCCACTGCTCAGAGTCCCTTGTCTCCATAGCCAAGTTAAAATAGGATAAAGCACTACGCTTTTTCCCCAAGGCACTGAATAATCGCGAGCATGCCCAGTAGTAACGGCATTGCTCGCTAATCACTAGCTTATCTGGCCGTACCCTATCTATATAGCTAAGTGCCGAAACCCATTCTCTCTCCCACACTTCCGCCTCTATACGGAGTAAATATATATAATCAGTAACATTTGGTTGCAGGCATGCTAATTTCAGATAAGCAAGGGCAAGCTTTCGCTTACCCTCCTTAAATTTATCAATTGCGACCACTGCATAGTGCTCAGCCAGCATCAATTATAACCCTACGGAATGGCATTTAGCTGTGTTTCGCTCAGCATAAAAATCAAGAGCCATTAGCGCGTTAGTGCTAATAATAGGCACTGGCATGTTTCTAATCGTGGCAGCCTCCCACCACGTATGTTTAGTAAGCTCAGTCGTTGTCTTCATAGATACAAAATACTTGTTAGGAACATCAATTTTATAGACGAAATTTAGAATATATTCATCTTTCCTGTGTGCTTCAGGATAAGAAATCAATTGTTCAAAGCCTACTATAGGTTGAGCTTGAAGACGCAACACCTCAGAACCAAGCAGATCCTTCGTCAGCTTACCAAAAGCACTATCTAAAGTAAGGCCTGGGGCAACACGCATTGACGGTAAATCAAACTGGTTACGCGATGGGAAAGAGCGTCTTTCAGCCATCAGCACCCTACCTTCGCCATCCTCAATTACCAAACTAATCTTGATTGAAAAAACAAAAGGCTGCGGTTTACTATAATTAATAGTAAGAGCATCCAGGTACTTAAAGGCATCACCGGACAGATTCGTTCGCGGCATAAGGACTTGTTCACACTCTGGTATAGCCGCACATAGATCCGCGAGCGTTGGCTTTGGCTCCTCATCAGTTGCTGCTACTTCTGCTTCCGGCACTGGTTTTGGTACTAGCGTTTGTCCATATGTAGAGGTAGCGCTAAGTGCAGGTTTAGGTGTCTCACTTGTATAGACAAACGTATTTTCTTCCACCAGGAATTTAATTAATTTCTCACCATCAACTGCGATATTAAATGTTAATGCTGTTCGCTTTAGTGTCTTGCCAGCAGAGTTTTGGCGTACTTGTAACACATCATCAGTAATATCCATAAAGGATAGTACGCCATCTGGTAACTTACTCAAATTTGGGGAGATACCATAATACTCACCCAGTAGGCGTTTTAACCCCATTGCGATAGTTTCTTTTGGGTTCAGCATTACAAAGGGCGTGGTTGCACCTGCATGTTCAATAGGATGTAATCGCACCACACGCAAGAGCGGCCCACCTACCTTTACTAGCCTTGCAAGCTCTTTTTGTGGATCTTCAATAACAACGGGGGCAACTGGTTGAGGTAATGAAGGTATTTCACATACCTCAACTTTGCTATCAGACGTGCTGTGGCGGCGATAAAAATCTTCCGCTGCATCAAAGATTGGTTTTTGATTTGGTTTTAAGCGTAACTTACTAAATGGAGGTAGCTTAAAGCTCAGCAGTTTAATCTGGTCTACATTTGCTTCAGACAAATTATCTAACGCAGTACAAAACCAACTGGCAATGATAGTTGGCTTTACTTCCATACGCATTAGCTCTAGCTCATAAGGCAAACCAAATCGTTTGACTTCCACGCCTATATTTTTCTTTATCTTTTGGCCAAACGCATCACTTTCTCTAGGATGAAGCAAGTAGATAAAGTCAGCATCTTGGGGAAATTTCTGCCGGATACCTTTAAGCCAGTTAATATAGTGAAACTCTTTTAACCGGTCACGCTCAACAAAAGGAGCCCCTAGAAAATGAATAAGATTACTATCAGATGGCTTTGCTAGCAACGCCTCTTTTAGCAAGGGTTGACTATTATGGACAACCTTAACACCATTGACTGGAAACAAGTCATAAACAGTAAATATGCTTTGGCTCTTAGGGAGGTTCACATGGTTTTTCAGCACCTTCCTGTGCCATAAATGATTATAAGCTCTACGATATAATTTTTGCACACCAAGCTTCATAGCATCACCAAATTTTAGGAAGAAATGTTAATTTTTAACGTTTTCTTGATGGATTCACTTTAGCTTTTGCGGGAGCTTTTCTTCCAGCTGCCGCTCTAGCACCAACTTTCCTTCCTTCGGAAGCTTTAGAGCCTAGTGACTTTCTTGGTACCCCTTTAGTAGAAGAATTTTTATTAATAGCTTTTCTTGCAGCAGGCTTAGCAGCTCCGGTCTTTTTGATCGCAGCAGTAGATGCCCGAGCTTTAGAAACTGGCTTTTTAGCAATGGCTGTTTTTTTAGATGCTACTGCCTTCTTGCCTACTGCAGGTTTCTTAGTTGAAGCCTTAGCTACGGCAGGTTGTTTAGCAGCAGCCGCCTTACTAGCCACTGCTGGTTTCTTACCAGCAACCGCCTTACTAGCCACTGCTGGTTTCTTACCAGCAACCGCCTTACTAGCCACTGCTGGTTTCTTACCAGCAACTGCTTTTTTAGCTGCAGCCTTGGAACGACGCTTCCGCACTTCAGGAGTAAACACCCTCTCCTCTTGCCATAAAAAATAAGAGAGCGTGCCATCTTCTAACCAGATTAGCTCTCTTGCATCTAAGTAACTAGCTATTACTCTGTTGTCTACTTGGCGATTATGGCAAAGAAAGACAAATTGTACACCTTTCGCAAAATCTAACTTACGCTGCCATTCTCTAAAAAACTTATACTGCAAATATCTTTTTTTGTTTCCCTTTGCTTTTAAGCGTGGCGGCACAGGAAACGGATCTATCCTTATCACCTCCTTCCACTTGACCAATGTTTCTAAAGTGGAGTCGAGCTGTATTTTATCTGTGATTATTTTAAAGACGAGTACACAATTAGCTGTATCTAGCCCCCAGTGATGCGCTGCCTGTAGAGCATTATATACGTGCAGCGGGGAGTTACAGATAAAAACTGCGTCAGGAGTTTCTGAAAAAGAAGTATTACCAGCATTATTCACAGAACCACCTCTTCTAACTTTTTAGCCTGGGCCTTAATAGCAGTTGACAACCGATACCCGATTTCTTTCTCATTTTCATCCAAGTCTAGCTCATAGACCGGTATGCTCGGATCAATATATGCATCCAAGTGCGCAAAAAATGAGGCTAATCCCAAGAAAGAAAGGTAGTGCCAAATATCTTCTTTGCTATGAAGCACCCCTGACGCCAATTTATTAAATGCACATTCAATATCTTCAGTCGATCTAATTTTATAAATCCCAGGGGCACTTTGATATATAATATTACCTAATACTAAAGCTGGCTTCCCCTTTAGCCAAGCTTCAAACGCAGCCGTACCAGTGAGCGTAGCGATAGCATTTGACTTTTCTTGCAGCTGATCTGAAGAGTATTTCATACTTATCAAATTAACATTAGTTGATTTCATTATGTCATTATAAAAATTTACCGGTCGCTCTTCTAATTTTTGATGTGGATGTTCCTTTACTAATAACTTCCAACTTTTTGGCAAATTATCCGAAATAAATCTAATAGCACGAAGCTGATCGGCAAAAAAACCACCAAGAGGTGAAGAGCTAGCTTCAGGCTGCATATGTAGCGCAAAATAAACAAAGGGTGAATCAGGGATTTCGCTAATACAAAGTTCATCGTACTCTTTCTGATTACGTTGCTTAGTTGTGTATGCTTGCTTGACATAAAGAAAATCAAACAATGATTTTTTATTTATTAAATTATCCTTTATATTCTCCATCAAAGACTTAGATTTTTCTGGTGGCGTATATTGCTTTGGTGGCTGCCCACCTTTTCTCAACAGCACTTCCTTCGATAACCCACCGAGTGTAAAATCACCTAACACTACTTCCTTATAAATTAGCTCCAAGTCACTTGGCAGTTCATTACCATAGTCTTCATCTCGACTATAGCTAATCAGCTCCCCCTCCCGAGTATAAACCTCATCATGATTATAAAGTGATTCAGGAATATAAAGCCGTGCCGAAACACCTGGAACAATTGGCATACGGTAGGGAAAAGCCGTTGGTATATTATTGGCCTTACACACACAGTAGCAGGCATAATCATCTGCTAAGTGCGGTACGTTAGAGTTTATATAAAAAGCTATATTATCAGTTTTTACACAATCAACCCAAAAAGCTATTTTATTAATTGCAATTTTTCTTACACTACTACTTATTTGATGATTGGGATCAAAAAAAACTTTCTTTCTGGCTAGCTGATTCCGTTCAATCATTTCCTGAACTGTAGGTAATACAGAATAATATTCTTGTATTTCTGACTCTGAAATTCCAGCAACACTATCAGCAGCTGTATCCCAGAATGCAACTCTTTGGTTTACACTGTTTACGGAGTCCCAGTTAACATAGTGGCTAGCAGATGATGTAAACAAAATAGCTGATGAGTTATTCTCTTCAATGAGCTTGCTTACAACCCCTGGCCCAATAGTGTGTCCACCTGTAAAGGTAGATTTTCGTTCTGTTGAAAAAGGAAACCCAAAGAAATAAGCCTTTCGTTTCTTCTCAACCACCTCTGGAGGCGACTCAGATTCAATTTTCTCCTTCTCAATCAATGCTTTTTGCTCAGCAATTTGAGCAGCGACGCTTAGAGATGTAAAACTTTCAAATGTTTGAAGACTGTGGCTTTCAACATACTCTTCCCAGCCATCAAAATCGCTGACTGCAGAGAAAAAAATGAAGTCAAGACCATTAGCCTTGGCTACTTCATGATCATAGCGGGCATCACCAAAGAAGATACCGGGGTAATCGCTGTCTTTTAAATCCAGATTTTTAACTAACGTCAATTTATCAACAGGGTTACCGTAGATGCCGTCAAAAAACGTTGCTAACCCTTTAGCTTCAAGTACCCAACGAACCTCATCCTGTGCCCCACCGGAGACAACAAATTTTTTAGCTTGGGCTGGAAGGCTTGTTAAAAACTCAAGTACACCGGGTAATACCTCACAGCGAACAAGCCCTTCGGCTGTCAACTTACCATAATCATTCAGCGCTTTTTGGTACTTATCTTCTGGCAATTCAGAGAGGTTAAGGATATTCAGAAAGAAGTATTCGAACTTTTTCTGCCTGGAAATACCACCATTGGCTTTATGATATTCAGTGAAAGCAAGTGCAGCAGGCTCCCCATAAGGAAGCGCTGCGTGATAAAAGGCTTCCGTTTTGACTCGATTGGAGTCTAATAAAACGCCATCGCAATCAAATACATAAGTATTAAATGATTTAATCGGTGTATTTAGCTTGTATTGGGTCATCTCGCCATCCGCTGGGGCTTATTTCGATCAATGTTTAAGCTTCTAGCGCCTTAAGCACACGCTCTACATCTTCTGGAGTATCTACTGCAATGGAGCTACCAGAAACTGGCACCATCCTCACTTCATACCCAAGCTCTAAAAAACGCAGAATTTCTATATCCTCCAATTCCTCTAAAGGAGTTTTTTGCTCTTTAGAAGCGTAGTCGCGTAGTGCCTGCGGTGGAAATGCATAAATACAAACTTGCTTATTAGCACGCACAAAATCAGCGGTTTTCGTACCAGGAATAGGAGCTCGGCTCATATACAGAAGACGACCATCGGGCCGGAAGACAACCTTTGGTACGGTTCTACTACTGTAGTCCTGCTCAGTTTCAATAGCACAGTAGGCATTAAGTACCTCACCAGGCGTTTTTTCTGCTAGATCGATCACTTTCTTAATATCGTCAGGGTGAATCATCGGCTCATCACCCTGCACATTAATATAGAGGTCTGCCTCTAGTTTTTCTGCTGCTGCCGCTAAGCGATCAGTACCCGTCAGGCAGGTATCAGGGGTCATTACCCACTGCATTCCGTGCTCTTCACAGTGGTCAATAATCCGCTGGTCATCTGTTGCTATATAGACTTTTTCTTTCCCCAACACAGGAACGCAGCGCTCCCAAACCCGCTTTAGTAGGCTTTTACCTGCAATGTCTACCAATGGCTTACCTGGGTAGCGTGTGGATGCATAGCGTGCAGGTATTAGAATAAGTGTCTTCATATCGATCATTTGCTCCAAATTAAATAAATTGCGCATGCAGTATCTGCATGCGCACGTAATACATCGCCTGCTATTAAGCGGACATTCTTTGGGCAAAGATCTCTTTCTCCACACCCTGATACACAGCTTCAGAGAAGGGAGAAACGGTAGCGATAGAGAGGCTAGTAGGAGTAATTGAGGTTAACGGCAGGACACCAGGTTGCTCGTTATACAGGCCTAGTGCGTTTTCCATCTGTTTATGGCGAGGATCTTCACTTGTGTAGCCATCAAAGCCAGCAAGATAAAGATTAGAGGCACCACCAGCATTTACTGCCGCGATGGCATAAATTGCTGAAAGCGCGTGGGGAATGGTTGCGTTTTCAGCCATCACCTTCAATTCACCACTTTCGACGCTGACGCCGTAGTCTTGAATTGTCCAGTGGTTCCAGGTGTCTTTATCTACATACTGGAGCAAAGCATTTGGTGCTAATAGCAGCCCCTGATTTTTCGCATAAAAGTCTTTATCTAACATCAGGCGGTCAGGGTTACATGCGGCCCATGAGTCGATTAAGTGGCTGGGAATCCAAGGGTTGATATTGATACAAATAACGTAAGGTTTTTTCTTTTCAATAAAGTATTCAAGCGCTTCCAGGTGGTTTTTCACCTCTTCGCCTGGCCCTACCAACAGCACATCACGACCTTCAAGCCAACCAGTGGCATCCCACGTACCAACACTCACTAGTGGCTCGCTTTCAGTTACATCTTTTAAACGATCCCGCGAGAACCCGCTGGCACCCGCTGCCCCCAAACGCTTCAGCGCTTTGACAATAGCGACAGGCTTGTAGCGCTCATCGGATAGCATTTCCTGAACATAGGTTGGGTGAACACCATAGGTCGCGGAAAGGTGGTAATAAATACTTGGGCCCCAACCACACTCCCGTTGCACGGGCTCAAACTCTTCAATGACCAGGCTCATTAATGCATCGAGCTCGGTTTCACGCATCCCTTGTTTAGACAGCTCCAGCAACAGGTACTCCATGCGTACGTTACCAGCACCACGCCCCATGCCAGTTACCGTACCATCAATCCACGTTACACCTTCTTTAATAGCGGCCAGCGCATTAACCAGCCCCATGCCCATATTGTCGTGTGCATGGAAGCCCATAGGACCTTTCCAAGCTTCACGCAGTGCACTCACGATAAAGCTGATATCGTCGGGCAACATGTTGCCAAGGGAGTCGGCAAAATAGAGTGAGTCAATGGGCCAAGCCGCTGCAATTTCGGCCTTCTTGATTAATTCATCGCGGCTGCGACCACTGGATTGCATTAAGTTAAAGCCAGTGACATAGCCTAGCTTATGCAGCTCTTCCATGATCTCGCCGCAGTTATCCACTTCATTGAAGTGAGCAGCAACACGCACCAATGTGACGGGGGAGTCTTCAGCTTTACAAAATAGCTGGGAAACAGTTTCCTTTGGATTTCCGTACTTTAGAAGATCTTTCGCATTACACATTACACCGATCTTCAAATCGTGGGGAACGTCGAGGCGCTTAATCCAGGAATCAGGGGTGTAGGCGTAAGGACCTTCGAAAGAGCTAGATTCCAACGCTCGAAAGCCAAGTTCTACATAGTCTATACCAGAGTCTGACATTACTTGTAGATAGCGGTTTGCCAACTCAGTGGAATAGTCCCAGTTATTGTAGTAACCGCCATCACGGAAAGTACAATCTAGAACCACCAGATCCTGGCATTCATTTTGGTTCATCATTTCTCACACCCCTTATCATGTTTACTCTGCTAAGCAGATATTTAGTAAACTAATACATGACAAGCTAAGCACCTGATAGTGTTAGCTTTTGTTACGAGGTGAGCTTTTTTGGCGTGAATTACTGTTTTTGTTAGCGTTGCTGGACTACGCCAGCTTGTTGATTCTTGGCACTGCGCATACGGAGCCATGATTCTTGCCTGTGATCATTAGCACTTCACGAATACATCGTATACCAATAGGGATAACCATGGCAGAGTTGGCAATATTTGTGAAGAAAAAAGTGTCTCGCTGTCGTGCCCTAAATTATCTGAACCAGCGAACCACCACAAATTGCTTTCCCCCTCAGGTTGCGCTTTATTTAACGCGGCACCGCACTATCATTCCCGAGTCACCGCACCGTCATTCCCGAGAGGGGTTATCGGGAATCCACCTTGACCTTGGCCTACAGCAGCCCGAAGTCCCAGGTCAACATGGATTCCCGCTAAGGGCATGCGGGAATGACGGGGGCGGCTCGGAACCTGTGGGAATGACGGGGGCGGATCGGAGTCTGTGGGAATGACGAGGGCGGATCGGAGTCTGTGGGAATGACGAGGGCGGATCGGAGCCTGTGGGAATGACGAGGGCGGATCGGAGCCTGTGGGAATGACGAGGGCGGATCGGAGCCTGTGGGAATGACAGAATAGAAAGTGTCATTCCCGAGCCACCGCACCGTCATTCCCGAATGGGGTTATCGGGAATCCACCTTGCCCTTGCCCTTGACCTTGACCTGCAGCAGCCCGAAACCCCAAGTCAGAATGGATTCCCGCTAAGGGCGTGCGGGAATGACGAAGTGGCAGAGCCTGCGGGAATGACGGAGGCGGCTCGGAGGGCTGGGGTGGAGTCATCGTCAGGCACTTATTAAACAAAAAACCCAGCCCATCGTCTAATGCCCGTCACCGCACTTCATTCCCGAATCAGCCTCAAACCTGTCATTCCCGAATGGGGTAATCGGGAATCCACCTTGACCCTTTCCGCTGCAGCCCGAAAACCAAGGTCAAAATGGATTCCCGCTAAGGGCATGCGGGAATGACGAAGTAGCAGGGCCTGCGGGAATGACGAAGTGGTAGGGCCTGCGGGAATGACGGAGGTGGCTCGGTGGGCTGGGGTAGAGCCATCGTCAGGCACTTATTAAACAAAAAAACCAGCCCATCGGCTAATGCCAGTCAGCCTTAATTGACTGGCATTAGCTCTTGAAGAGCCGGTTTTTATCTAAGCAACGGTTATAAAAATCACTTAATAGGGGCGCTAGCTCGTTCGTGCATGCCAAAACTCAAATGCGTGCTGGTGATGACCAATAGAGGCAGCTTTTTTTGCTGCGTTTTTTGCCATAGCGAGGGTTTGGGCAGGGTTATTCAGCAAGGTTTTCATGCACTGTAACCAGTCGTTGGGGTCATCGTTCGCGAGCATGCCATCAACGCCGTGCTCAACGACCTCATTGTATGGGTAGCGGTTACTATAAATACCCACTCCGCCCATGGCTGCAATATCCAGAAACTTAATGTACGACTTACCGGCGTTAAACTCTGTTGGCCATAACGGTGCCAAACCAATATGGATACGTTGCTGGCTCTGGTATTCACGGAAGGCATCCCAGGGCAGTGGCGCAGGCGTATAACAGCGCGCCAGCGAGCTTAGAGCCTTGGGTGTGTACTGCCCCAGCATAATTTCAAAAGCGACATCTTTACGCTGATGATGAAGATCAACCATCGCCGGCGCGATATGCTCTAAATCCGCCACATGGGCTCGTGTGCCATAAAAGCCAACCATCCAGGGCGTTTTGCTAGAGGGTGGTGCGTCAAAATGCGCAAAGCCTGGTAAAGACGCTAGCAAAGGCGGCGTCAACACTGACACCTTCGAGTGCTGAGTCTTTAGCGTATCCGCCAGTTGCTGGCTGGAAGCCACCACTTCATCGGTTAGTGCCAATATAGCTGGTTGATAATGAACCACATCCTTCATACGTCGACGATAAGAATCAGGCAGTGTCTTGTCGTGCACCGCTGCCTTTACGTTATCGTCAATCAAATAAACAATGTGGCCCAGCTTATGTTTGTGACGAGCTAACCATTTCAGCCATACGGTAGGTAGCGACCGGCAAACCAGTACATTCGCCTCTTCAAACATGGCTGGCAAAGCCCTGGTGTACCGCCATGGAAACCAGTGACTACGCGTTTGAACCTCATCAACCTCAATACCTAGCTTCTTTAACTCTGGTGCTGCTGACACTAAAAAATAGATATCTTCTGTTGGGTAAGCTCGGTCCCGCAACATTACCCATCGGTGCTGGCGTTTTCGCGGTATCTTCCGCTCAATCATGCTCAATCCAATACTCCTTCACTTCCTAACTCCATATTTTTAAGTATATTTCCTAGCATCACAGGATAACGGTAGCAATGAACCAGCCATGGTATTGATGGTCGTCGCGGTGTATCACCTAAGTGAGAAATCCTCGTGCGCTAAGGTCAAGTTAGGGTTGTAGGCGGGGTCTCTATCGAGCAACGGCCCCCACTGTTCTCGCATATAGCGTGCTTCTTTCAAGGCACGGGCACGTTTTTTAGGCGTATCATCAGCCCCGCGCGAAATAGATTCATGGTGGTAGAGCTCTGCATAAGGCGTCCATAAATTACGCAGCCCCAGCTTATGAACCTTTAAGCACAAATCGACATCGTTGTAGGCGACAGCCAGGTCGGGTTCGTTAAGGCCATCCACTTTCTCAAACACTTCACGACGAACCAACAAACACGCTGCTGTCACGGCCGTTAGGTTTTGGACAAGCTGCAAACGGCCAGCATAGCCCTCTTCATTGTGTTGGAAAAAACGATGCGCATGACCAGCCACACCACCTACGCCCAATACAACGCCGCCATGCTGAATGGTTCCATTGGGGTAATACAGCTTCGCGCCCACACACCCTACTTCTGGGCGGGATGCCTGGCTGACCATTTCTGTTAACCATTCGCCATCAATAGGCTCAACATCATTATTAATCAGGCCAATGATGTCGCCATTTGAATGCTTAGCACCGAAATTATTTATCGCAGAATAATTAAACTCATGGTTCCAACGAAGCACCTTTACCCGTGCATCGCGTTGCTCTACTTCGTCCATGTAAGCCAGCGTTTTAGCACAGCTAGACTGGTTATCCAGAATCAGTAATTCAAAGTGCCGATAGTCGGTTCGCTCCAAAATAGCATCCACGCACGGCTTAAGTATTTCGACACCATCACGGGTAGGTACCAACAAACTAACCAGTGGCTGCGGAGAAGGTACAGGCCACTTGACCCGCGCAGAATTAACTACACGCCCAGGAATCACCTGAGCAGAGCACTGCATTTCTTGGAGGCTAAGGCGCACTAGCGAAGCGTAATCGCCAGTTGGTGACAGCGTAAACGGAGACGCCCGATGGAACAGTATCCTGCTAATGTGCTTAACGTTGACTGCGCCAGCTTCAGAACCAATCGATAACGCATTTAGCGCCAGCTTAGCCTGCCAGTTACCTACAGAGGTGGCGCAAGGCAAGCCACCGGCAGGCATTAGCGCTGGTAGCTTATCTCCGCGAACCCATACAGCGCAGCCAATATACGGCTGAGAAAGAAGTAAGTCCGGATTCCATTGTGGCTTGAAAAGCGGCGAGTGACGCATTCCATCCGCATCTGTTTCATCTTCATCACTATAAATTAAGTCAGCACCCGCACTGCCCGCCAACGAGTAAAGTGCATGGGCTGCAAGCCTGTCGCCAGGACACAGAAGTGACACCCACGCCGATGAAGACAGCACCGTTTGGTGAGGCTCTACCTGTGGCGCTGACACCGTGATACGCGGGTCTTGTGCAACACGTGTTTCGATGTGCTGCCGAACCTCCGCCGCACACGCTTCTGCAGGCAACAAGATTGCTTTCCAATTGCCCAGGGATTGGTCTTGAAGGCTTGAAAGCGTGGTATCAAGAGCCTCTACAGTATGGGTACCCGCGATAGGGATATAAAAATGGTAAACGCCAGCCGACTCACTTGCTGTCTCAAGTACTGTCTCAGCGACGCCCTGACGCGCCTGAATGTCCGCCCGTATCTTCGCTGGGTCAGTCTTCGCAGGGTCAGGCGTCTCCTCAAACTTACGCACCCAAAGCCGGTAGTTTCGGCGTGAACATAAGCTAATATAGGTAGACTCATATTCACGAATCACCGTTCTACGCCACGACTCCCCCCGCTCTCGGGCGCGCTCACGGATAATGCCAGCCGCCTCTTTTTGGGTGATATCGCGATAATCCTGATGAATATTAATCAAACGCTGTAATAAGCGGTCACGCGCAAACGCTGGCGTTACCCACACAAGACGGAAATGCGGTATTGAAAAATGCCCCTTCGCGTTCATTGGCCTGAAAGCAATACGCTTTACGCCCCAGGGCACATACACCAACCGCTTACTCAATTTGCCAACGCGTAGAGGCATATCAATATTGAAAGTGCGCTTGCCTGCTTCAAAGCGAAAGCTGGCCGCTACCGAGGTGACCGAACGATCTACCATCAGCTCAATCATATACCAGCCAGGTAAATAGACATTACGCTGGGTGATAAACTCCATCGACTCGTCTAAAGCTTCCCAGCGATGGTGAAAGGCATCCCACACAACATTATCTTTAGGCTGTAGAACTTGCTGAAATGACAGCGTGCCCAGCACCACTTGCATATTGGCTGTTATCGTCACGCGCTAAACCACCCTTCCGGAAGACAGTCATTCCATTTATCCACCCCCCAGCCCGCTAAAGCAGTTTGTTCAGCGGGCATACGTTGAGCAAACGCAGCGGTATGTTCTTCCATGCTTACGCCTTCTGTTTTTTCAAGAATGGTATCTTGCAAAGACCACGTCACTTGCGGTGCCGCGACCATAAAACGTGCATTTGTCTGCACTAACACTACCTGGGCAGCGACAGAATGAACCAGTGACACATCAACATTACCGGCGCTATGTACAAATACCACGCGCCGGAATACCCGCACTAAAAACGGAAACATCATATAGCTAGAAGAAGCGCCCATCACCAAACAACACTGATCAAGAAACGCATCGCTATTTTCCCACACAATGACACGCCCAAAGTTAGGCAGGCCATTGTCGTAGCGTTTAAGTTCCCGATGATCAAACGAATTCAGTCGCGGAGTAGCCGCCCTGCGCACGGGGTTTAACTTACTTCCCAAATCTCCACGCACCTGCACAACTTTATACTGATCCTCAGCAAACCAACGTTCGGCATCTTCCAACGCGGCCAGCCCTAATCGACTCACCGCCTCGCAGGTAACACGCATGGCAGCTTGCTGGGTCCAATGGGTATCCGTCACGTGGTAAGCGTCATCACCCATCTGTTTCAACAAAGCTTCAGGATACAAACAAAAAGCATCTGGTAATACTTCAACGACTTGATCAACCGGTGTAACGGCGCCCATTGGGTAAGGATGATAAGCGTGCATCACCCTCTCCTTGCTAGGAGCAACCACCATCAAGACGTTTGCGTTTGCCTGGACAGAAAGCGTTGTTAGCTCCTCCGCATAAGCAACCCAATTATCGAGAGCTTCCTGCCGTAACGATATATAGCCAAGGTGCTGGTACAGGCTTGCATTAGTATCCTGATCAAGAAACAGCCAGCCCTGTTGGCCAATCAATGCACTGGCCTGAAGCTCCTGCACTGAAGCATCAGGCATCAGCGTTAAACGCTCTAGTGGAATACGCAGCTCGCCTGCTTCAGTGGTTAGCACAGCAGACAACGTTACATTCCCAGCCCGAACCGGCAGCTCAACACGGAAATGAACAGTACCGCTTGTACTTTCGCCGTCAGTAAATTCAAAGCGAGTAACAGGAAGCACGCATTCGACGCCCTCTTGCCAACAACAGACAAGCTGCACATTGCCATTAACAGGCGATAAACCGGCAACACTCAGGCTAGCCTGAAGCAATACACCTCGCTGGGTAAGCAGCCCCCGCGACTGTTGTGGCCACGTTCGTTTCCAAGCCGTAATAGGTGGTTTTAGTGGCGCAGAGCGAGAGTGCACAAAAGCATAACGGGCATGCCTCCACCAGGATAAGGAAGCCGAAAGCGTTTTACGCCACCATGACTGCCTAGGCGCATAAAAAGGCACAGCAAATGCGCTTGTGCTGGGTAGCGACAGTGCCTGCAAGTAAACATAACTGGCCCAGGCCTTAGCTACGGAACTCTTCCGGGTATTTCGATCAAAGCGAGAGAAGTAAGCATCACCTTGCGTAGCTGTTAACGCGCTGCCTGCACGTTGCTTTACGCGGCTAAGCACAAACTCTTCCACGGATTTAACCGCGTAGTGGTTGATCCGCGCCCCCTGCCAGCACACGCGGCGGCTGACACCGGGCCGTCCATCAACCACTTGTAGCGGCTTACCTTCACCATCAACGTAATGCCCCGTTTTTAGCGTCGCATGGCGCTCGTTATCGAAATGACGTACCCGCGAAGGTCTCACAACACTCTTGTAGAATCGATTGTAGCGAAACGTGCGTGAAGAGCGTTGCGTAAAACGCTCTATCACCAAGCCATCGCCCCGAAAACGCTCACCAGAAGAGCCAAAACATGCAGAATTAAGCGCCAAGGCACTCACTTCTGGATCACTGAATATCTCGCCAAGCCAATTAGGCAGTCGTTTTGGATTAGGCTTGTTGGCAATCATGGTCTGAGCACCATGCTCATCTAGCGGCAATAAAAATTCGTCGACACCAATGAAGGCAACGATATCTAACGTCGCGGGGCACGCGGCTAATAGCGAGTGGTAAACGAAGGGTTCACTTGAGAACGGCTCACTTGACGTATCATCCACACCCGATGGACGTACTAATGTCACTAAACCAAGGCGTTTAAGCTCACGTAGATAGGCATAAGAACCATCGCTACTACCAATGTCTGCAATAATAAAATGCTCGACGCCTACCGCCAGATGGAAAGCAATCCACTCTTGCAGTGCATCCAATTCATTTTTAATAACTGCCGCAACACCTAGCCGGGGCAGCCTCTTCGAGGTTGAAATAGTCCCTAACTCCCAGTCGTTGCTAATCTAATCACACTTCGTTTGATTGACGTTCGTGGTGACAGCAGGAAAGAGGCGGCTTAAAGCATTCGCCATGGCGGCTTGATGCGCCGGGGTACCAAAGAGAGCGTTGGCTCGTTGGCGGCCAGCATTTCCCATAGAGACAAGCAACGCGGGGTCATTGGCCAGTGTTTCAATCCATTGCGCCACCCGCTGCACATCTCCCAAGGGAGCTAAAAACCCTGTCTTTCCATGTGCCACCAGTTCAGGCAGCGCGCCCCACTCATAGGCCACCACCGGCCTTGCAGCGGCCATCGCTTCTAATACAGTACGGCCAAAAGACTCCTGAAAACGGGAGAGGTTCACCACAATATCAAGATTCGCCAGCGCATCCTTAGGCTCTTGCACATAGCCTTTATGGAATATACTGCCCTGGCTACCTAACGCTTCACCCACTTCACGCCGCTGATCAAGCAAGTCATCTAAATCTGGGGTTTTCGCCCCGTACAAACAACACTCTACTGCAACGCCCTTACGTGCCAAGGCATCGGCAAGTGCCACAAAGTCTGCCAACCCTTTTTTATAGATCAAGCTTCCCAGTAGCCCAACCCTTAGTGGGCGCTGCGCATCAGGCTGAAAAGCAGGAACCGCCTGCCAAACACACATATCAATTGTATTAGGCACAACCGCCATTGGCACGCCGGTTTCTTGGAACGCTTTCGCCGTGCACTGAGAGTTCACAATTAAAAGGTCTGAATGAGCAGCCGCATGAGCCACTACCCCTTGCGCCGAGCTGTTTAATGCCTGGCAAAGGGCAGGGTCATGCGCAGGTAACTCACGAACGTGCGTCATCACAGGCAAGCC
This sequence comes from Halomonas sp. KG2, assembly GCA_030440445.1. NCBI lineage: Bacteria > Pseudomonadati > Pseudomonadota > Gammaproteobacteria > Oceanospirillales > Halomonadaceae > Halomonas > Halomonas sp. KG2. The sequence continues at coordinate 2,866,904 of CP098528.1, forward strand.
TAACCGCTTGGCCACTACCGAAGGGGCTTGAAGCGTTAATGTATTCACATAAACCGCATTTACACCCGCCGCTTCAAGCAGTGACTGCATAGACGCAAGCGTTTCAGGGTGGTCCGCTTCCCCCTCTCTCCACCAGCCATACGGTATAACACACACGGAGCAACTAACCCGAAGCAATGCATCTAGGTAGCTTGGGTTGCTAGCGTTAGGCACCACCACCACAGTAGCGACACCCAGCGTTTCCAGGGTGGAAAGTGCATCCAATAAACTACGTTCCGCCCCATATAACCGAGAACCAACGCTATGGGCAAACACCGCTAAACAACGCTGCCCACCCCGGCCTGCTTGTATACCGCTGCCCGTAAAACAGGGCAACGGGCTCAGCCCCCGCCAACGGCCCCACCACCAGTAATGGATAACGGAATGGTAAGGCTCCCACGCCTGATTCCCACTATAACGAACGCCATAACCGGTGATACTGAAACGCGGCGCAAGCTCACGGCCTTCAGCAAGCCCATATAGCAAGCAGTGGGCGAAGGCATTTCCCCCGCCAGCGGCCACATCGGGGTAATGCTGCAAATACCACTGTTCGTTAAACAAGCGGGCTACCGCCCAACACAAAAAAGGGTAGCGCCAGCCATGCTGCCGCCACCCCTTCTCGTGATGCGCCCACCCCAGGCTTCTAACCGCCTGCCATGCTGTCATAACACCACTCGGCCACCACCAGCGAAATACGCCATTAATGCGTCTGTTTGAGCAGCCGGAAGTGGTTTACCTATCAGATCACGCACGCCTTCCCGCGTGGTAAGCTGCAGCACGCTATCTGGCCAGCTAAGCGCGGGCGCAAGCGACTGCACACGCACTTCACCACAGCGCAGCTTGATACCACCATGGGCAACAGCTATGCCCTCTTCATGACACAGTTCCCACATATCATCCGCTAGCCAACGCGTATTAAAATCATCTGGCTTGCTCCAGGGGCAAACGACAACGCGGTAGCCTTCATGACGTAGTCGCAGCAACGTATTCAACAACTGCAAAAGCTCAGGGTTTCGAGAAGAAACATCTGCGACGACGGCAATATCAAAGTGCAAACAGGGCTGTGGTTGGTTACCAAGAGGCGTTGGGAAAAGCCGGCGAAGCCCATCATTAGACATTACCGGCACTACTTGACGCTTTCGCCACCACGCTGCAGCTTGATGATATAAATGCCGCACACCACAATGAATGCTGCGCACATGAGTCGTTTTGCGCTGGGTTAACGACGCTGCCTGCACTAATGAAAACGCCAACGGCACATCGGTAGCCACCTTAAATAGCGCATCAGCGCCATAATGCTTCTGAAGCCGCTCTACAAACTCATTATCTGCCGCTACCGCCACCTCATCCCACAGCCCCAGAGTATCAAGCACTTCACGACGCACCATGACAGACGCAGGATTAGGCTCCAACCAATCTGTACATAAATGCCACGGCCCCAGCGGCTGTAAGTGCTCATCTACCCGCACCCAAAACGACTGGGTAGCCATCACACTGGCACGCTGAATAAGTGCGAGCACTTGGCGTTCAATCTTTTGCGGATGCGACCAGTCATCGCTGTCATGCACCGTAATAAATGCCCCTTTGGCCGCCTTAACACCGGTATTTCTAGCGCTGTAAGCTCCTTGGTTTTTCTCATGCTGAATCAGTGTGAGTTTAGGTTCTAAACGCGCTCTCTTTTCTACTCGTTTAACCGTGCCATCGGTACTAGCATCATCTACTACGATAATTTCAATATTGGGCCAGCTCTGCGCCAACAATGACTTCAACGCCACATTAATCGTGTTTTCAGCGTTATAGGCAGGCACTACCACCGATACCAACGGCATACGTCGACGCACCTTAGCTCTCACTCGGCGTGTTTTTAATCGTCCTAAGCCACCTTTAGACTCTAACGGCAGCAACGGTACCAGCTTACGCCGAACAAGCCACTGATTTAACGGGGCTAACCGCTGATCCAAAGGTAGATTAACCGACGCCAATTGCAGCATCGCCTCATCCAGGCCATTGCCTGAAAAATGCTGTTTATCACGCAGCGCTTCAAACTCAGCTTGCTTACCCAAGCGTACATAACATTTCAACAGCGCCTGTGGGATCCACTGCTGGTAACGTTCAGCATCACCTTCCGCAAGCGTTTGTAAATGCGTCAACGCCTCTTCATAGCGGGATTGACCATAATACCAGCCTGCTAAGTACCACAGCGCCGCCGGTTGCCCCTGAGCAGCCAACACCTGCAATTTAGGAATAGCCACCCCCGCGTGGCCATGCCAAGCCTGGTGATGCAACCAAACCGCTTGCTCCTGGAAAAGAGGGAAATCACTAATATGGCCCTCGGGGGAAGGCAAGCGCCCTTCATAAATGCCATAGCGCAGAAAGTGCACCAGGGGATTAACGTTAGCTCGCCGAACATCTACATAACGAGAGGTGTACCACCGGGAATCAAACCGAGAGCTAGGGGTTAACCCCCCACGCCAACCTAAGCGTAAAAAATGCAGCTCTGGCCTTACCCATAGCCACCGCTGCCAAACTGGCAATTGCTGTTTATAGTAGCCTTGCTCAAACACCTCGTGGTGATTTAGCAACCCAATATCGCCCTGCTCTTTGGCGCTAGCAAACGGTAAAAGCGCTTTCAAATACGAGATAATAGCCACTATAAGTCAACGACTCTCGAATGGGTTGAACACATATCACACGTAATCCTTGCGCCAAGATTTAAAGGGTTTGAAATACTTTGAAGCCTGAATGGGAAAGCTTGCGGTTGTACGGGGCTACCGACATTTTTGCAACTGTGGCCTTACGCGGCCCAAAGTGGAGCTTACCCAACAACTGCTCTACTTCCGAACGCTTACCTTTCAGCGCTGCTTGCAGCGTTCCATCTTGACGATAGCGCACCCACCCTTCAACGTTTAGTGTTACCGCTTCACGACGCAGCCACTTACGAAATCCTACCCCCTGCACTTTACCTTCAATAGACACCAACCGCTGGCAACGGGCTGGAAGCGCTGCCGGGATAGGGACGATAGAAAACGTGCTTGATAACGCTTTCTGCTTTTCATAAGCCCGCCGCCACACCGCTGTAGCAACATCGCGAGGCTTACCGCGCATTGGGAAGTGGTGCCCACCTAGGCCGGGACAAGTATTAACTTCAATGACATACACCTCGCCCTGCTCATTGCAGGGGTCAGATAACATTACATCTACTCCAGCCCAATCTAGTCCGGGCAAAGCCTTTACAGCTGCAACAGCAACGGCCTTAGCTCGTTCTGACACTAGATCGGTAGCATCAAAAGTATCGGCCCCCTTTGAAATATTGGCTTCCTGTCGCAAAACCACATGTTGCTCAGCATCGGGTACACTCTGCCAGTTTAAACCCTGCCGAGCCAAGTTCTGAAAAGCAATTTCATCCAGTGGGATCAAACTTGTCATCAAGCGTGGATTCATAGAGCGTAGGCTATTTTTTTCTTCAACTAAGGCTTCCACAGTGGAGATACCATCGCCGATAACATGCGCAGATTCCTTCCCCAACACAGCCAAAACATCATCGCCCAATACAAAAAAACGATATTCGCTGCCATGCACTTGCTCTTCTACTAACGCACCGACGCTAGAGCGGGCTTGGTGAAAAGCTATATTGATTGAGGATTCATCATTTAAGTTAAGCGCCACTGCGCGCCCACGAGTGCCTCTAAGTGGCTTAACAACCACCGGTTTACCAAGCACCTTCCAAAAACGAACAGCCGACTCAGCATCCATTACTTGTCTGGCAGACGGTGTTGATACCGCTGCACGCTTAAGAAAACTGTGAGTGTATCCCTTGTGGGTTGCCAGTTTAGCACCCACCGCGGATTCGTTAGATCGCACATCCCAAAAAAATAGTTGGACACCATTATGTTGAATCAAAATCATTTGACGATTTAGCCAAACTACTTCAGCGCCTTCAAATGCCGCCGCTCTGGCTATCAACCACGGCCCAAACAAATGATATTGGGGTACGCATCTAGCCATTTGGCTAAAGGGGTCTTCGTAATAATTTTGGTCATTTTTTAAAACAGGGTCAGGTAAAACTGCCGAATCAACTTGCATAAAAACTTCCTACTAGAGCCAAGCAGGCTAAAGGCATCACTCTAAACAACTCGCCAGTTCAAAAAATGCTCCAAGGTAAGTATCGGCCTGATCACTAAAGGCATGATAAGTCCCAGGCACCGCTGTTAACTCGCCTAACACCACACCTTGATAAGTTTCGTAAAGATCAATTCGGCAAAAAGGTACCGACAGACTAGCAGAAACTCTTTCTGCAACAGCTAACAAAGCCCGTGGGTTACGTGGGGGGAGCAGGGTAGCGTCTAAGGCACCATCGTATTTACCAGTATCTATTGGGCACCAATCACGATCATACCAGCGATAACGCTGCCCGTGCTGCCCCCGTGCTACTTGCAATATCATTGCGGCATGCCCACGGAAAGCATAGAACTTAAAATCATCAACAGGGCGTAATAAACCAGAAGGCGGAAGCAGCAGTTCTTCTAATTGCCAATGATTGGGAAACTGATGCTCGCGCATTTCAGCATAAAGATGTTCGAGAATCTCAACTAACCGTATTGGCCGGCGTAACTGCAAGCAGTTAAAAGTAATCGCGTCCATCCGTTTAAGCGAAAGCACACCTCGGGAGCTATGCGCCTGACGAGGCTTGATTACACAAGCATCAATTCCCTCTAATGCATCACGCAGGTGTTGTAGGGGAAAGTCTTCACGCAACAGGCGCGCTGTGGCCACGCCCTTTGCCTGCATTTGCGCATTTACCCAAGCACGATCCACTGAAAGCCGCTCAAAGGAAGTCCCTTTTGGCTGAAGCGCTTCACGCTGGTAACGCCGTACTAGCGCATCTAAACCAGCCCGGAACGAAGGTAAAGTGGATGGCGAGCCCTTACGAGCTGGATGGGAAGCCTGAACCCACGCCAGAGACGCAGGATTTGATATATAGGCATGAAAGGGTGGCATATCAGAAAGCAGCATTTTTACAGCCCAAAATAGTAGACAAGCAGCAACCCTAAGTCAGATAGCGATATTACAGTGTTAAATAGTGGGCATACCAATTGCTATGCCTAAAGTCCTTTTAACTCATAAGAACAAAGGTATGCCCCATCAAGAGCTAATCTAAACTGAAACCGCTTTGTATCGTAAAAAATCTTTATCTTTTAACTCACGTGTCCAGTTTTCCGTAACCAGTTCAGTCACATCAGCTTTTTCCGGCCCCTGTCGCATTAACGTAAGCATCTCATCTAACGTCGTTTGCGCACAGAACAACACTGCTTCTACCGCGCCATCCGAACGGTTACGTACGAAACCTTGCACAGCACGAGCACGAGCTTCACGCTGGAGCCAAACTCTATAGCCAACGCCTTGAACCTTATTACCACTGACAACAACCCTGATTGGATGTGTAGGGAATTGTGATGTATTTGCTGGCTCAACCTCGATCGACCACCGATAATCTTGCCGCACGCGTGCATCACGGGAACCTAGAATTGCCATTACCACAGTAACAAGGCTCATTCCATTTGATCCCTTGACTGCGATCAGATCGCGGTCTTGCAGCAAGAAACGAATTTTTTTGGCCGCTGATTTCGCATCCTTAAATTTAATAGTTTCAATGTTTTGAACAGCATCGGCAACCATTGCAGCCTTAGGGCCGACAGTAATTAGCAGATCTATACCCGCTTCTTCTATTTTTGGAGCAAGTTCAAGATGATGACGGACCTCATCAGGCCCCAGCTCTAGCATGTCACCTAAAACTAGAATCTTTCGCTTTACTTTCTCTCTGAGCTTTAACAGCTCAAGAAGAGCAACAACTGAGTCGGGCGCAGCATTATAAGCATCATCAATGAGTTCGATAGTGCAGCCAGCTTTTGGTATAGCTCGAAAACGCTCAACTCGACGTGCGGTTGGGGTGTAAGCTGTCAGCCCTGCCAACGCTAATGAGCTACCACCGACCGCCAGCAAAACCCCTGCTACGAGAAGCGAATTCATAACAAAGTGTGCACCGGGCTGGCCAATTAAATAATCTACACGTGTATCACCAACCATTATCGTAACTTCGGAGCAAGTGGGGCGAAGCTTAGCATCAAGCAGACGCACATCATCTGAGTCACGCTTGCCACATGAAATAATTCTTCCAACTCTCCCACTTTCTGATGCCCGCGCTACCATTTGCTCATAGCGAGCGTCACCGGATGGTAGAACAGCCGTTCCACCATGCGCTAGCTCGAAGAACATCTCGGTTTTTCCAATTAAGATAGAATCAGCACCACCTTCGGCATGATGACTCCCATGACTGAGGCCGATGCTGGTAATTACCGCCACGTCAGGCTTAACCACAGCTGATTTACGTCTTACGGCACCTTGGTCCATCATTGCAATTTCAAGAACAGAATAGGCCGCATTTATGGGGAGGCTAGCCACCGCCGCAAGGTTTGCATTTCCAGAATTGAGATTAGCGGTGGTGTGGTTAGTAGATCCACAGTATGAAAGTACAAGTGCGATCATGTCCTTTGTAGTAGTTTTACCCACACTTCCAGTGACACCGATCACCTTCCCTTTAAACTCTGAGCGTGCAAGTGTTGCAAGCTCGCGAAGCGCATGATCCAGGCGTGGAACTTCAATTATCGGAAAGTCACCCTCAATATTGCCGGAAGACATAACAGCAACAGCCCCTCTCTCGACCGCTCGTTCAGCAAGAGCTTGTCTTCTACTTTTCGCGGCAGATATAGGAACATAAATGTCCCCAGGGTTAACGTTAACTGCGGATGTAATTATGCGGCTTACAAGAAGCTGGCCAGATTCGTTACCAATAATTTTTGCCCCAAGGAATTCTGCGATCCCTTCAACGGTACCTAACAACGGTCTAGTTTGAAGTCCCATCGTTTCCTCTTCCTCAAGATGCCTTACTGATGACACGCTGCTTTTTGGCGCAGCACTCAATACTTTAGAGTTTTCTTGCTGCAGTCTTTCCAAAGCAAAATCGATGGTCGTAACCATCGTATTGTCTCTCTCAGCCTTGTCCGCAGCATTTAATACAACGGCAAATACGGTTTTCCCATCTCTTTGAACCACTGTAGCCAGATTACGGCGTAAACCAGCGGTCGTGCCGGTTTTCATTCCGAGCACTCCAGAGACGTTAGACAGTAACTCGTTTGTGTTACGACGAGTTTTTCCATTAAAAACAAACGAGCCAATTGAGAAAAAACTGCGATACGCAGGATAATCTTGCCACAGGCGCCTAGCCAATAGCGCCATGTCTCGCGCTGTCGTTGTACCTTTGCCTATACCCGAGGGGGTGGCGAAGTGTGTTGACTTCAACCCAAGCTTAGCGGCTTCTTTATTTAGTTGTGAGACAAAATCATCAGCACCGAAATGATGAGCAATCGTAACAGCTGCATCATTCGCTGAAGGCAAAATCATGCCTAGCACTAAATCCGCTACCGAGACTACTTGCCCCTCTCTTAACCCCATATTCGTTTGCGGCACCCGCCCTGGCACTCGATTTACTACGGCAGCTTTAGGCACCGTTATCATCGTAGATAAAGGTAGTCTGCGAAAGGCCAAATAAAGCACCATCATCTTGGTCAGTGAGGCTGGGTTGAACGGTGTGTCAGCGTGCTCAGCCAACAGCACATTTCCCTCTTGATCCGTTACTAGGCGTGCGACTTCGTTTGTCAAAATAAGCTTTCCTAATGCTAGCGATTTAACGAGGCATCTTCGATTAACCCTGCCACCAGTTGTGAAAAGGAAATTCCCCGCATCTGTGCAATTTCAGGCAGAAGAGAGGTTTGAGTCATGCCAGGCTGGGTATTCACCTCAAGCCAAATTAATTCATTACGTTCTGGGTCAAAGCGATAGTCTGACCGACTCGCGCCTCGGCAGCCAAGTGCACGGTGCGCAGCCAGCGACAAGTCAAGTATGCGCTGCTCAACTTCTGGAGGTAATTCAGCTGGGCATATATGGCGAGACCCACCGGCGACATATTTGGATTCATAATCATAGAAATCTTGACCCTGAGTAAAGATTTCAGAGATACCAAGGGCACCATCATCCAGCACTGCGCAGGTTAACTCTCGACCAGGCACAAAGCGCTCAACCATTAGCTTTTCGCCAAAACGAGCAATATCGGGCGAAAGACTTGGGGCTTCGTCTCCCTCATATACGGCGGTTATCCCGAAAGATGAACCTTCAGCGATGGGCTTGACAATATAAGGCGGGGCCATGACATGGCCAGCCGAAATTTCCTCTGGCGTAGCTAAAACGTGTTCCGCCACTGGAATCCCATTGGCAGCAGCAACATGTTTGGCATTAACCTTATGCATCGCTAACGCCGAAGCAAGCACACCTGAGTGGGTATAAGGAATGTGCAGCAGCTCTAGAAGCCCCTGAATTATGCCGTCTTCACCACCCGGCCCGTGCAGCGCATTGAAAACCTTATCAGGGCGGATCTGCATGAGACGCTCGGCAATATCATCTTGAACATCAACACGTTCGACAAGATAGCCAGCCTCTTCCAAGCCAAGTGCGCAAGCCTCTCCTGTCCTAAGGCTAACATCACGTTCGGAGGAAAGTCCGCCCATTAATACTGCGACCAAAGGTTTGCGTGTCATATTAAAGATATCCTATAGTTAATTTCAGTACCGTTACAGTGGGTATTAGCATAACAGGCCAAGGCTTGAACCACTTACAGCACGGGCGATTCCCCCTTAACGGGGCCAATCACTGCCATTAAAAAATATTCAGCTATATTGAATTTTATTAACAGTCCGGCCAGGGAGGCGAATGAGCATTTATTATTGAGAAACCGCAACATGTACCCGGCCGGAAGGAGCCTAAAACTTCCACTAACCTGTGCCAAATTTTTATTAAATTGTCAACTTCGACAAAGTCCGTGGAAAAACAGCAACTTGCCTACTATTAGCATAAACAGCCAAATCAAATAGAGGCAGCCGCATGCTTCCATATTTGTTGTGCAATATTGCTTTGCTTCCCTTCGCCTGGGTAGTGATAGACTGCAATATTAGGGTCGCATGAAACATCGAGTACATACGGCACAGCATCATTACCTTTTGAGCTAATCACCACATCAACACTGGCAACTTCTAACCCCGGAATGCTAGCTACCGCTTGTATTGCAATTTCTTCAAGCGCTGGCGTTAAATCGTCAGTAGCATCAACAAATTCTGCCCCTGCAGCCAATGCAAGGCTACTTCTTACTTCAAAGGAATCACCCTCAGACAAGATACTGTCAACGGTTAACCCGCGTTCTTGCATATCAGATTCAGTATTTCGTCCAAACCGGATCGGCTTGTTTCGGTAGCAAGGGTTAAGGTCACGGGCTTGGTTTTTTATTTCTATTAATTCTTGAATTGTAGAATTTCCATCACCGATCAGGGTAGCCGGTCGTCTGGATAGAGCCGCAACTACTTTATCGCCTACCACCATAACTCTATATACGGAGCCTTCGATATGCTCCTCAGTTAAAACAGATGAATTCGTCTCTAGATGTTTCTCTAACTCACGCTCAAGACGCCTTTCTGAAGAAACCTTGCCAATATTAATATTTTTTGCACTTGCACTAGTCGACCATAGGCTTAAAGTGCCACCGAAAGCTTTTCTTGCTCGCTTTGCCGCATTCAAGCTTTTTACAATGCGAGCCTTGGGAACATTAACACCAGCATGCTTCAGCAGTTTCCTAAGCAACACTCTTCTATCAGTGACTGAGTTAGCGGCATAGGAGTCAGCGCCTCTTACGTCATGAAAAAGGATTTTTTTTCCTGCTTTCTCGCACAGGAAAACATACTTAGAAATCCACGTTACCGTAGCTTCATCCAATTCAGCTTCATAAGCTATTAACTGGGGACCGACACCGTATCTGCCCATCTTCTCAATGATGGCTTCAGATGAAATATCGAGCGAGCTAGCTTCAGTAAACATAAAAGTCCCTTTAGTTAAGGTTTAAGGTTTAAGGTTTAAAATTTAAGGCTTAAGCTTAAAATTCAAAAAACATCTATTGACATTGGCCTGACTGAAACGCCATGACCACAAGATAACGAATTCAAGAAACTGCTAACTTCGCTAGTACCTCCTTTTAAAATAAAATCCATCTGGCCTTTAATGGCATCAGATGCTTGCCATTCCAGAACCAACCCTGAATTTTTAGTGCTATAGAATTTGTCAACTTCTTCTTTAAATTTATCACAGTCGACTAAGCCTTTAGCTTTACAAGGAGTCGTCACCGATCTATTGAAAAAAGCCATGTTTTTTTGCGCAGCAAATTTAACATAAGAAACCTCGTTTTCAACAATGCTACTAGCTATTTTCTTAGCCAAACGTGCTGATGGGAAAAGAACATTATGAAGATGCAGCCTTTCACTCACCTCAACGATGCAGCATTGCTGCTCTGACACATCCCCAGCTGTATTGTCAACCACAATATCAATACATAGGGTACGTACTCCTGGTAGTGCATCCATAACTTTTTCGGCAACACGTTGGTATCTATGAGGCATTTTTAACAAATTGTAACCATCATATCCAGTATTTTCTGGCTTCGATAATGCACACACCACGCTACCATGAACAACTATTAATCTTACTTTGTTACCCGGCACATGCTGTTCTACTAGGAATCTGTGTTTTTCATTTTTTAATTCGATTCCATCCTCTGCAGTGACCGTAGGAAGCAGACCCGTTATTGCATACGCTGAGTTTTTGTAATCAGCTTGCGGTGAAAACATTCTTTCATCCACCACGCGAAGGCGCTTAATTACAGCATCAAATTCTTGGGCGTTGTTAACAACAACCCCCCTTTCTCCTAACTCCTGCGCCATCGCCTCTTTGATAACGACGGGGTAACCAATTCTGCGAATATACTTCACTACTTCTAGCTTTGACTCATAAGAAAAAGTGGCTCCTTCAGGCACCTTCATTCCATGCTTTTGAAGGAGCGCCCTCCTTACTCGCCGATCTGAAAGAAAAGTAACGCCTGCTAGCGAGGAACTTCCTGGCACACCATGAGTAAAGCCTACGGAGCTGATAGGCCCTGATGGTAAATATCCCACAACCATTTGTCTTGGTAGCAGCTGCAATGGCAGCCTTATTTTAAGTAACGCTTCCGTTATTAACACACCATCTATGAGCTCAGATGGAAAGTCAGCATAGGTACCCTCATATCTTTTTTCGGGTATTAATTTTTCATATAAATGTTTCATAACTTACCACCCAACAATCTGAAACCCACTGGTTTCTCGCCTTCATAGTGAATTGTATTTACCGAAGTAGGCTTCGCATTAGCAGGACCTAAAACTAACGCGGTTACCAGGTAGGATGCTGGCAGCAAATCACCGTAAATCCGAACCTCTACTGTTCTGCGGTCTACTTGTCGTATCCAGCCGGATAGACCAAATTTCTTTGCTCTTTCCATAACCCATTCGACATATCCCGTCTTGGCTAAAGTACCTTTTACGGTTGAATGTAGATGAAGTGTATCGAGTGGCGCAGTCAAAAAACTCAACCCTTCTTGATTTGCTGCACTGATTAATAGCTTCTTTGCGACTTCTTTAGGCTCACCAAAAAGAGGATATTCGCAATTACCAATCGCGGCATGAGCATTTAGCTCACAGATACCACTATCTTGCTCGCTTAATGGCTTTGTGTGATCCTCTAATAAGAAATCAACGCCGCAGTAGTTTAGACCTGGAATCACCTTAACCGATTCCACACAAGCCTTTTTTATATCTTCATGTAGCTCGTCATAGACGCTGATACTATCCCCGCCTTGGGAAATATTACTGGAAGAAGAAAGCCTTACCAACTCACCTGCTGCGGGAACACTCTCTAAAGAGAGACCCAGCCTATCAAGTTGGAACATCATAGTGTCATTGAACTTTATCGGCCTCCTCCAAAGATGGGGGTTACTTTTTCGGAACTGATTTTTAAGAAGCACAAGTTCAGCGATACTATTTTCTCCATCGCCTACTACACATGCAGGCAACCTCATGATTGCCGCAATCACTTTGCCATCTAATACCAGTATTCGGTAATCTTCACCGCTAACATGTTTTTCAATGATAACATCTTGCTTACCCAGCTGTGAGGACTGACTTATATTCAGAGCATCCCTCAGTTCTTTAGCTGTTCGCAAGTTTGCAAAAACACCTATCCCACCAACACCTGCCACGGGTTTACATACAACCGGGTAACCAATCAGTTCTGCGTACTGCTCAGCCATCCATAAATCATCTTTTTTAAACAGTCTACCTTCTGGCACGGGCAAACCTAGGCGTTGCAAACATGCTCGCGTTGCCTCTTTATGGCTAGTTAAAGCATGAGACATACTGCTTGAAACTATGGTTCTACTCCACTTGAACGGGAGTTTTTTATTACTCTCATCATAGATGACATAGGAGCCTTTCGTGAACCTTAGGCTATTCAGACCTAAGCTAAGCGCATGCCTTTCTACTAAGTGCCCTTTTGTTCCGTTTATACCTAATGGTTTAGCAAGCTCAACATCTGAATAATGCTGCGCCGATTTCCCAAGCATATCAGGTACATTTAACTCAGGGAGTTTCCAGAAAAACAGTATATTTTCAAGCAAGTCGCTAAACCGACTATTTGGCCAAGCTACATTGCTGAAGGTCTGCACATCATCGTGCGCTGTAGAACTCCGGCTTTTTAAAGCATGGCGTATCAAAGAACAAATAGCATATACAATCTTATCTTTATATTTTTTAAGAAACTTATCTAGCTCAGGACTACCATCTCGATTTAATTTTCTGAATATCTTCTTATCTTTTATTGCTTCTATGGACCACGCTTCAATCAATGCTTCTAACTCATCACCTTCATTTAACGAGAATGAGTGATTAACCAGACGCTTAATTACCTCCTTTAACAAGTCCTGGGCTCTTGAAGGGTATCCCTGGCCTGATAAGGATGGCATTTGAAACTCTACCGCTGCGGTTTCTATGCCACTGTTACCTTCTATTTCTATACTAACCCACGCATTTGCGGCGTAGCGGGGGTCTGCATCCTTCCATATCCCGCCCTGTACTGGTGCTTTTAAACCACCAGCACTTACTTTGCTTACCTTAATACTCATCAAATACGCCCTGTATTGTCATCAAACACTAGTATCAGAAATTTTATTTCCTGTTTACAAATAGCCCCAAGCGACATGAGCTAAACAGCCAATCCTTCAGCCAGAAGAAATCGTCTATAAGTGGCATCGCCAAGTAACGGCTCATGCATCTGAAAAAGACGCACTTGACTGTAGCTGTTGCCTTCTAGCACTACAAAGTCGTGGTCACGTAGAATCAGATCGAAACCGCAATACTTTAGATACGGTAGCTTGCTGAACAGGGCCTTAAGTTTGTACTTGTGTTCTTGCCAGTTGGGAATACTAGCCCCTGTTAGTGTCTCGCCCGTATCTGGGTGGGCATGCCACACTTGACCACTAAAACGGCCCGCCGCAGCTACAGCATTACCAAGTCTTCCCGTTTCCAAATCAATTTCAATGCTTAGTCCACCCCGCGAAAAATTATCGATAGGGTACGATTCGCTATTACCTACACGCAGTACGGCTCGCACTATGTATGGCTCACCGCTTTGCACGTCGCGCATTATGAGCACACGCACCGTATTAACCGTAAGAGGATAAAGACGGCGTGAGAATTCACCTTGCTGTACGTATTCATTAATAATAAATGGAACCCGTTGACTGGTGAATAATTCACTTAATGCGTCGCTTCGCAAGCTAAAGCGCGGGTTAATTGCGTCGTTGGTTTCCACCACGGCATGGCGTTTATCTATACGAATAAAGTAAACACTACCACCGCCACCGCCACCTAAGGGCTTGGCCACTAACATTCGCGACTCAGATTCGCCGCGCGCTATCTGCAGCCATAGATCGGTGTGTGGGATTACACGGCCTTGCCGGCATACCGCGACAGTATGTGGCACATTACAATATTGGCCGAACACTTGGTCAAACAATATTTTATTATTAAAAACAACACTATAATGACCATTGACTAGCCGGGTAAGCCAGCGTTGGACATCACTTAGGTAACTGTCGATATTGTCGCGGTTGAGCCCATATAGCCTTGCCTTTTCAGGCAAAAAGCCGCGCTCGTAAAAGAATTGCGCCTCTTCTTCGCTGAGACTCGGCAAGTCTGAGTCGGCGTGAAAATCCAACGTAAAGCGTTTTAATAGCGCAAGCTGCTCTGTTTCCTGCAGGCTATCCATCAAGCGTTTATGATGATCTTTCGATAGCGCATCTGCCACTACCGCCTCCTGGCTGCCTGTGAGGTTCTTTGAAGAGTGCCTCATTTCGTGGTAGGTGGTATCAAGTTTCATATTCCAAACTCACGCATAAAGTCGATGGCTGTTTGGTTTTGCATTAATGGGCCGTGTACCTGAAAGTCTTCCACCGTAGGGGTGGCTGCAAGGCGAATCAACATTGGAGTCGGCGTCGAAATATCAATATCTACCTGGATAAAAGAGTAAAGCGACTCTTTTTGAATGGGATAAATAATGTCTTTATTAGCTTGTTGCCAAGCAGCTTTGTAGCGGTATTTTTCCCAAGGAACCGGTCTTCTAGGGCCCACGACAGTGCCGCTAGTATTAAACCGTGCAACGCTCCGGGTGCGGCCACTACCGGGCGATAACTGCATGCTAAGCGCCATACCCACGGTGGCAGCCGTCGCTTTTTTAGTAGCAACCACCGAGAGCGGCACCAGTCCAGCACCTGCTGGATCCATGATTAAAATAACTTTAAGAACCGGCCCTGTAGGCGGTTCCTGCTTGGTTAGCATAGGGTTAGCAATCATGGGTATGCGCTGGTTATAGAGCTGCCACTGTAGCTCTGTATTTTCCAGCAACGGTTGCATTGGCCCATTGGTTTGGGCTAGCAGGCTCGCTTGTAGATCGCTGATATAAGCATCTATCCGCGTGTCTGGCAGCTTATAAAGGCGTTTGCGGTTGGGCAGAAAACCACGGTTATGTAGGTATTCTGCGTCCTGCTGGGCAAGACTTCCTTGCTGTGCTCTAAACGAGTGGCTAAATTCTCGCCAAATTTGTACGCCTTCACTATGATTCAGCCTTTTTATTCGACCAACGTGACTTAAATCTGCACTTCTGCGTGTTTTATAAATAACACGATGGTTTTTTGCGCCTCCCTGTTTGTGCATCATGCTCTGTACACCGCCCAGAAAAGGCGTTGGCCTGCGGTCTTCTTCACGGCCGAAACGTAAATAGTGCAGTAACGGGTTCATGGAAGCGTTACGTACGTCGTCGTACTCTTCCAGATACCATTGAGTATGAAACCCTGGACCAGGGTTGTGACCTTGCTGTATTCCGCGAGACAGATAATAACCTAACGGATCTTTTACGGCGCTTGGCTCATTGAGTAGTTCTGGATAGTTGGCTAGGTACCATTCTGAATGGAAGTAGCCGCTCTGCTCTATTTCTGCCCGTATCTTGGCGTCTTGGTAACCTAGCCACTTTCTGAGACGCCATTCGAACGTCTTCAATAGCGTTGGCATAAATTGCGTTGGCACGAGTTGCGTTGGCATAGCTAGCCGCTCACCTTGTTCAAGTGATTGGTAATGCCTGGGTGCTCAAGTAGCGGTTGATGCATTTGATGTGCTGCCATGACGTCCGTGTTGGTTCCGAAAAACGATACGCCTGTTTCGGTAACCACAAAGCTTAGACTGCAAACGTGCAAATATGATGATTCATCAAAGAAGCGCAGCAGGGCTTTTCTAATAGCAGCCCAGTTGGGTAGGTGCTCACCGACTAGGGTTTGGGCGGTGTCAGGGTGTTGCAAATAGGTGTCTATAACGCCCTGCTGGTTAAGCCCGCGGCATGCTGTAATTAAGCCAGTTTGTGGATTGATACTGGCACTAAGCGCGCCTTCTTCTACCCGCATTGGTGTGTTTGATGAGGTTGCCATGCTGCCCACCGTTAAGCTAGCAGCGGCTATTTCAGGCAGTCCTTCATCGGGTTCACGTACCAGTAATACGTGCAGCAGATGGTAGCCATCAGGGCTTATTTTAGTTAACCAACTATGTTGAACCGGCGCTGTGGAAATGATCAACGCCTCGTTGTGCTCTTGTGCTTCTTCAACTAACTGATTAACAAATGCTTTTTGAAACGTTTGCGAGTCACTGCTCTCTACCAGCTTTATTTTGCGGTACTGCGCGTGGTTATCCGGTGCTAGTGAATGCACGTGCACTTCGCTAGGCGCTGTATTTCCGTTCGTCCACCACGGTGGTTCTAACCACTGAGCACCGTTTTTAGAAATCATGCAGATGTTTTTTTCAACGCCGAAGTAATTGGCCAACACATGGCCACATAGCACTCGATCGGAGAGGACGGTTTGGTACTTTTGATTAATTGATTGCAACCTAAGAGACTGGTAATCACTCAAGTAGGCATTAAGGTCGTTTTCAGTTAAATCGTACAGGCCTGCTCGGCTTCTGTAGAACCCGCTGTGAAATAGCTGGCGGCTTTGCTCTTCTTTTATGGTTGGCGCGTTATCTTCCCAGAACCTGAGCGTAAAGTCTTTCCAGGCTTGCAGGGAGGCGATGTCGTCGGCGTGCGCGATGCTTTCTTTATGTGTTGAGAACATAGTGTTTAATAGCCACCTATAAAAATCTATTCGTCGTCGCTGGCTTCTTGAAGCGATTTCAACACCGCCAGATCTTTGCGCAATATTTTGAGCTTCTCTTCCATATCGCCTTTTAGCTCTGCTAACTCTTCCGGCGACACGCTATTATTGCCTTTCGCTGCTAGATAAAGGGCTTTTGCTTCTTTGTGTATTTTCCTTGCTGCTCTGACATCTTGACGGGTTTTTTTAAGCTTTTCTGCTTCATGTATACCAAATGCCTTATGGTAGGCATCAATCGCATCGTCGATATCATCAAACCAAGTAGCTTCGCCTTTATTGATAAAAATGCCTGCCTGGCAAAGCTCTCTGAGTATGCCTTCGCTATGCGAGACCATAATAAGACTGGCCTTGCCGGTTTTTTCCCGAAAGGCAGCTTTTGCTTTGGCTTTAAAGTTTTTATCACCCACTGCCGTGGCTTCATCAGAAATGTAGACGTCGAAATCAAACGCAAGCGATAGGCCAAACGAGATACGCGAGCGCATCCCTGAGGAGAAGGTTCTGACAGGTTCATCGAAGGCAGTGCCTATTTCCGCGAAGTCTTCTACATATTTGATGACTCGCTTTACATCTTCGCTAGAACTACCGTGAACCCGGGCAACAAACTTGACGTTTTGCCGGGCTGTCATGTTTTTTTGCATGCCGCCTGAAAGACCGACTGGCCAAGAAACCTTGGTGTGGCGAATCACTTCGCCTCTTTCGGGCTTATCCATACCGGCAATTAAGCGTAGTAACGTTGATTTGCCTGCACCGTTCGCCCCTATCAGACCCACGCTCACCTTGGGGGGAATGGTAAGGTTGATATTTTTCAATACCCAGTCGCTACCGTGGTGGTTGTGGTAGCGCTTGTAGAGGTTACGAATTTCGATCATGTGCTACCTAAAGCATGGTGCATCAATAAATAATAGGCCCTGCTGATCTTTGCTTGAGAGCTGCGGCGGCTGATTACTGACCAGAGGCCATTGGATATTGAGCGTGGGGTCGTTCCAGCACAGCGTTATTTCATCACCTGGGGCGTAATAATCAGTGCATTTGTATTGGAACTCGGCTTCTTCACTGGCGACATAAAAGCCGTGGGCAAAGCCGGGAGGAACCCAAAGCATTTGTTTGTTCTGTTCGCTGAGCGTTACGCCCACCCACTGACCAAAGGTTGGCGAGCTTTGGCGCATATCCACCGCAACATCGAAAACTTCGCCACGGGTTACCCGCACTAGTTTGCCCTGGGGCTGTTGGTACTGGTAGTGCAGGCCACGCAGAATGCCACGGGCAGATTTACTGTGATTATCTTGTACAAAGGTGTAGTGGCCACAGTGGGCTTCAAATTCGCTTTGGCGAAAGGTTTCCATAAAGAAACCGCGCTCATCGCCGAAGACTTGGGGGGTCATTAACACTACATCGGGAATGGCGAGTTTTTCGTATTGCATTAAACATCCTTTAGCCATTGCCGAGTTTGTTTAGCCAATCTTGGCTTCTACTTTTTATCTTTCGCCTTCAATAGGCGCTGTAGGTATTGGCCGTATTGGGTTTTTGCTAGTGGCTGGGCTAGTTTAGCTAGGTGTTCGTCGCTAATCCACTGCTGCTGCCAGGCGATCTCTTCTAGGCAGGCGATTTTAAGGCCTTGGCGGTGTTCAATGGTTTGCACGTATTGGCTGGCTTCTAGCAAGCTGTCGTGGGTGCCGGTGTCTAGCCAAGCAAAGCCGCGGCCTAGGCGTTCTACGCGTAAATCACCACGCTTTAGATAGGCATTATTCACACTGGTAATTTCTAGCTCGCCACGCTCTGAAGGCAGTACGTTTTTGGCGATTTCAACAACATCGTTATCGTAGAAATACAGTCCGGTCACGGCGTAGGCAGATTTTGGCTCTTCTGGCTTCTCTTCAATAGAAATAGCTTTGCCCTGCTCATCAAATTCCACTACGCCGAAGCGCTCAGGGTCTTTCACCAAATAGCCAAATACCGTCGCGCCTGACGTGTGTGAACTGGCGCGCTTTAGCTGATCGGAAAAATGCTGCCCATGGAAAATGTTGTCGCCCAGCACCAAGCAAACGGGGCTTTCGCCGATAAACGCTTCCCCAATGATAAACGCTTGGGCTAGGCCATCGGGGCTCGGCTGCTCTGCGTACTCTAGGCGAATGCCAAAGTCTTCGCCGGTGCCTAGTAGGTTTTGGTACTGGGGAAGGTCTTCCGGCGTTGAGATGACCAGAATATCGCGGATACCTGCCAGCATAAGGACCGAGATCGGGTAGTAGATCATCGGCTTGTCGTAAATCGGCAGGAGTTGCTTGGATACACCACGGGTAATGGGGTGTAACCGCGTGCCCGAGCCACCGGCCAAAATAATGCCTTTTCTTTGTGAGCTTTGGCTCATAGTCATCCATTAACCTTCTGTCCTGTCATTCCCGCATGCTTTTAGCGGGAATCCAGTTTGAGTTTAGTACATCGGCCTCAGCGGGTAAGGTCAAGGTGGATTCCCGATAAACCCGCTCGGGAATGACACCTTACTCCTCGTCATTCCCGCATGCCCTTAGCGGGAATCTATTTTGATGTTAGTACTTCGGCTTCAGTGGGTAAGGTCAAGGTGGATTCCCGATAAACCCGCTCGGGAATGACACCTTACTCCTCGTCATTCCCGCATGCCCTTAGCGGGAATCTATTTTGATGTTAGTACTTCGGCTTCAGTGGGTAAGGTCAAGGTGGATTCCCGATTACCCCACTCGGGAATGACGTGGGTGTGGTTTGTCGGGAATGATGCCTACTGACTGTCACTCCCCGCGTGCCTGCCGCTCTGTCATTCCCGCGTGCCCTTAGCGGGAATCCAGTTTGATTTTAGTACTCTGACCTCAGCGGGTAAGGTCAAGGTGGATTCCCGATAAACCCGCTCGGGAATGACGTGGGTGTGGTTTGTCGGGAATGATGCCTACTGACTGTCACTCCCGCCATGCCCGCCGCCTTGTCATTCCCGCGTGCCCGCCGCCTTGTCATTCCCGCGTGCCTGCCGCCTTGTCATTCCCGCGTGCCTGCCGCTCCGTCATTCCCGCATGCTTTTAGCGGGAATCCATTGTGGTTCTGCTAGTTAGGCTAAAGTATGTCAGGGTAGAGGTCTTTCCAGTGTGGGTTGTGGTTTTCGATTAACTGAATTTTCCACGCTCTGTTCCATTTTTTGAGTTGCTTCTCGCGTTTTATAGCCGCTTCCATATCACTTGCTTGTTCAAAGTATACGAGTTGGTTGGTTACATACCTTGCTGTGAAACCGTCGTATGAGTGTTGCTTGTGCTGCCATGCTCGCTGGACTAAGTCGCTGGTCACACCGATATAAAGTGTGCCGCGTTTTCCGCTGGCCATTATGTATACGCAAGGCTGTTTTTGCATGACTTGTTAACGACCGGGCTATTGATCCAGATATTCACGCAATGTCAGCCCCAACTGGCTTTGCCAGGATGGCATGGTGATGCCTAGTGCTTTTTCCAGCTTGCCCAGCGCCATGCGTGAATTCAGCGGGCGTTGGGCGGGCGTTGGGTATTCTGCCGAGGGGATGCCGACGGTATTTTCAGGCGTAATCGCCAGTGCTTCCTCTGCTTCACGCGCCTGGTTGAAAATTTCGCTGGCGAAGCCGTGCCAGCTGGTTTCACCGCGTGGGGCGAGATGATAAACCCCTGGCGGGATATTAATAGTCAGTGGTGAGCCTTGAGTGGTGAATGCCTGTGCGGTGACTTGAGCGATTAGCCGTGCTGGCGTAGGCGCGCCGATTTGATCATTAACGATGCTCAATGCATCCCGTTCGCGGCCCAGGCGCAGCATGGTTTTCATAAAGTTGTTGCCACGGGCAGCGTACACCCAGCTCGTGCGGAAAATCAGGTGGCTGGCACCGCTTTCAGACACCGCGTTGTCCCCTTCCAGCTTGGTTTGGCCGTAAACGCTTAGCGGGCCGGTGAGGCTATCTTCCTGCCAGGGGGTTTCGCCGTTGCCTGGGTAGACGTAATCCGTTGAGTAATGCACCAGGGGAATGCCCTGCTTCGCGGCGTAGCCAGCCAGTTGCGCGGGCAATTCGGCGTTTAGGCGTTTCGCCTGCTCTGGTTCACTCTCAGCGTTATCAACAGCTGTGTAGGCAGCGGCATTGAGAATCAGGTCAGGCCGGTGTTTTTCAAGATAAACATTGACGGCTTCGGCGTTGGCTAGGTCGAGTTCTTGGCGCACTGGGGCCAGGATAGTGCCAAACGGCGCAAACTGTCGCTGGAGTTCAAAGCCGGCCTGGCCGTTACCACCGGTGATGAAGATGTTCATGAAATACTACCCAATCGCTGGCCTTGGTAGCTGCCGTCTTGTACGCGCTTCCACCAGGTTTCGTTGGCGAGATACCATTTAACGGTTTTGCGTAAGCCGGTTTCAAAGGTTTCTTCTGGCTTCCAGCCGAGCTCGCGTTCGATTTTGCTGGCATCAATAGCATAACGTACGTCGTGGCCTGGGCGATCAGTCACAAACGTGATCAGCTCACGGTATGAACTCTCTTGCGGCACTAGCTCTTGCAACAGATCACACAGCGTTTCAACGACGGTTAGATTGGCTTTTTCATTATGCCCGCCGATATTGTAGGTATCACCTATTGCACCTTCGGTGGCGACTTTGATCAGGGCGCGGGCGTGGTCTTCTACATAGAGCCAGTCACGGATTTGCTGTCCATCGCCATATACCGACAGCGGCTTGCCTGCCAGGGCGTTGAGGATCATCAACGGAATTAGCTTTTCCGGAAAGTGGTATGGCCCGTAGTTGTTAGAGCAGTTGGTGACCAATGTGGGCAAGCCGTAGGTACGTTGCCAAGCGCGCACCAGATGGTCTGAACTGGCTTTACTCGCCGAGTATGGAGAGCTGGGCGCGTAGTGAGTGTCTTCTGTGAAAAGATCGTCTGTGCCTTTTAGGTCGCCATACACTTCATCAGTGCTGATGTGATGAAACCGAAACGCTTCTGCTTTGTCAGCATCTTGCTGCTGCAGGTCTTTCCAGTAAGCGCGGGCGGCTTCTAGCAAGACAGCCGTACCAACCACGTTGGTTTGAATAAATGCGGCGGGGCCATCAATAGAACGATCTACATGGCTTTCTGCTGCGAGATGCATCACTACGTCGGGCTGGTGCTGTTCAAACAGATGCTGCATCGCAGGGGCATCGCAAATATCTGCTTGCACAAACGTGTAGCGTTCGCTGTCGGAGATACTTTCCAGCGATTCTAGGTTGCCTGCATAGGTGAGTTTATCGACATTCACGACACGGTGGCCGGTGTTATGGATTAACTCACGAATAACGGCAGAGCCGATGAAGCCTGCACCACCGGTAATTAAAAATTGCATGGGCACTTTTATAAAGACCTTGAACTGATGACTAATACCGGCAAATCGTAATTGAGTAGCACGCTTAATACTTAATCATTACCGAACAGGTCACGGGTGTAGACTTTTTCAGAGACATCGTCTAACTCACTGTTCATTCGGTTACTTAAAATCAAGTCTGCTTCTTGCTTGAACGCGGCTAGATCATTAATGACTCGGGAGTTATAGAAATCTTCTTCGTGAAGCGTTGGCTCATACACGATGACTTCGATCCCTCTTGCTTTAAGACGCTTCATCACGCCTTGCATAGCACTGGCTCGGAAGTTATCAGACCCAGCTTTCATGATCAGTCGATAAACGCCCACTACTTTGGGGTTACGCTTCAAAACGGCTTTGGCAATGAAATCTTTGCGGGTGCGGTTTGCATCCACAATGGCTTGAATCATATTGTTCGGTACGTCTTGATAGTTGGCAAGCAGTTGCTTGGTGTCTTTGGGGAGACAATATCCCCCATAGCCAAAGCTTGGGTTGTTGTAGTGTTTGCCAATTCGTGGGTCCAACCCCACCCCTTCAATGATTTGCCGAGCGTCTAAGCCATGCGTTTCTGCGTAAGTATCCAACTCATTAAAGTAGGCAACTCGCATTGCTAAATAGGTGTTGGCGAACAGTTTAATCGCTTCTGCTTCTGTGCTGTTGGTTAGTAGAATGGGGGCATCTTTTTCGATAGCTCCTTGCTTGAGCATATTGGCAAATTGCTCTGCCCGCTCAGAACGCTCGCCTACAATAATTCGTGATGGATGAAGGTTGTCGTAAAGCGCTTTGCCTTCACGCAGAAACTCTGGCGAGAATATCAGGTTCTTAGTATTAAATTTTTCGCTAGCGCTCGCGGTATACCCTACCGGCACAGTTGATTTAATCACCATTAACGCATGGGGATTAACCTTTATAACTTGCTGTATCACCGCCTCAACACTTTGGGTATTAAACGTGTTGGTCATGGGATCGTAGTCGGTAGGCGTAGCAATGATGACAATGTCAGCATTGGCATAGGCGCTTTCAGCATCATGCGTGGCGGTAAAATGTAGATCATCGCGATTAAGAAAATGGCTAATTTCGCTGTCTTCAATCGGCGATTGCTTTAAGTTGAGTTTGTCTACTTTTTCTTTAACGATGTCTACTGCTGTGACACTGTTGTTCTGCGCTAGCAGCATAGCGTTAGAAAGACCTACGTAACCTGTACCTGCTACAGCAATGTTTTTCATGCGTTCTCGGTTATCGATGTTGGGGTTGCCTATTATGGCGACACTTGCCTTACGGGGCGGCTGCGCCGCTGTTGCGGGTGCAGCTAATCATAGGTGCGGCGTTAGACTTCTCAGGCAGCTTGACTTTTTAAAAGCGGCCATGCCCCTTGCTTGGAGGCATCTAAAATAACGATTTCAGTGATTGTCCCGTCTTCTGCATAGCTAATATGCGTATTCCAGTCCTGAGACACTTCTTTGACGGTCGTTTTTTCTGAGAGGTGCAGCACTAAAATATCATCTGCCTCATCGTAAGTAGTACGCATTACTTTTACTCCCACTCAAAATGATGCATTACTGTTTTCACTACAACTTTTTCTTCCAGGACGGCTGCAACACATAAGAGGTTGTCTTGCCTATTATCAAAATGTTTTGCCACCCAGACTCGCACATCATCTTTATGCTTCACCGTACCTTCTTCTATCAATTCGATTAACTCGCCATCATTTATGTTTCTAGTAGCCATTCTTTCGCTAGCATGACGAGTGATGTGTATTTCTGAATTAAATCGGTGGCTATACATAGTTAAGGCTAGCGCATTTTTCAAATCAGGTGGTGTAACTCGAAACAGTCCTGGGGCTGCGAGCAATACCATTGGCTCGTTACACCGCATTACGTATTGATATTTAGCGGTTTGCTTTTGCGCTGATACAGCGCGTCCAGTTCATCTTTGAGCGCGGTTTTGGCGGTTTGTTCACCGTGCACAAGGTGTATGGTGTGGGGCCAACGTCGCATACATTTTACAAAATTAAGCAGGTCTTTTTGGTCTGCATGGGCAGAGTAGCCGCTAATAGTGGTAATGCCAGCGTGAATATCGATTCGCTGACCCTCAATTTCCACCCAACCGCCCTGTGGGCCATATTGCTGTATCGCTCGCCCTGGCGTGCCTGCGCCTTGATACCCCACGAACAATACCTGGTGGCACTCATCGCCTAGCATGGTTTTTAGGTAGTTCATGATACGCCCACCCGCACACATGCCACTGGCAGCAATGACAACTGCCGGACGGCCGGTTTTCGCAAGGTATTGGACAGTTTGCTCGTGGGCTTCGTGGCTTTCTACGGTGTAGAGATTTTCGAAGTTGAGCGGGTGGCGGCCACTGTGTAGGCGGCGCTGGGCTTCCTTGTCCCAGTAGGGTTTAAGCTGGCGGTACACACGGGTAAAGCGCGCTGCCAAGGGGGAGTCGACGATAATCTCTAGCTGCTGCCACTGGCTGTTTTTGTTGCGCTTGGCTTCATGAATAATGCCTTCTAGCTCGTATAACAGCTCTTGTGTACGGCCTATACTGAAGGCTGGCACCATCACCGTACCGCCGTTACCAAGGGCTTTTTCTATGGCATTTCTAAGCGTGGCACGGCGCGTGCGACGGCCTACGTGCTGTCGGTCGCCGTAGGTACTCTCTAGCACTAGCTGGTCGCAGCTGTAGGGCGATTTTGGTGCGGGTAGCAAAGGTGCGTAGGGTGCACCGAGATCGCCACTGAAGACAACGCGCTCTTTGCTGCCATCGTTATGTTGGTGGGCCACTTCAACATAGCTTGAGCCAAGGATGTGCCCTGCCCGCTTCAGCTTGATGCGAGTGGTGATACTTTGATTGGCTTCTTTACTTTCATCTACCACGGTGTGCCACTTTCCGTAGGGCACACCGATGATTTGCGATTCGAGCTGAGCCTGGAAACGTTGGATGAGCTCCGCATTACGTGTGAAACCGATCTTTAGAGCGTCTTCAATCACTAGCGGTAGCAGTATGGCCGAAGGAACCGAGCAGATAATGGGGCCTTTATAACCCGCCGCCAGCAAGTAAGGCAGCCGCCCCACGTGGTCAATATGTACGTGTGTGATAACCAGTGCTTTAACGGTACTGATATCAAATTCAATTTGCAGCTGTTGGAAGCTGTCTTCTAGTGCATCTTCGCCTTGAAAGAGGCCACAATCTACCAACAGTGAGTGTTTACTGTTGAGAATGAGCTGGTGACAACTACCTGTTACGCCTGTTGCGCCACCGTGATGAATAATATCTAGCATCGAAATTCCTTTTTCGGTGGCGTTATAAGACAACTAGGCCAATGTTTTGCACGGAATGAAAGCCCTTCTCACTCTTCCACTCTCACTCATCAATCCCTGTGGTCTTTCACGATCATCATGATCATGCTGAGAATAAAAGCCAGGAAGATAGTGATGATGGCGAACACACTGCTGTTATAAAGGCGGTTTGGTTCGGTTGGGTATTCTGGGAATAGCGGGCTTTGTAGCACACTCACCTGCTTGAGCTGGCGGGCAGCTTCTAAGCGAGTATTTTCCAGCGCAGCTAATGCGCTTGAATAGGTTTCTTGAGCAAACTGGGCTTGAAGCTCTAGCGTTTCATATTCAGCAGATACACGGTTGAGCGAGTTGCCCGTTGCTTGGGCTAGGCGATCCCGCTGCTCAACGATTTGGTCGCGCAATGCGGTGATGCTGCGTTCGACTTGGCGCAGCTCGGCTGACTGCGAGCTTTGGAAGCTTGCCAATGCATTGCGTTGCGCTTGCAGACGGGCTAAGTCGCCTTCTAGCGTAGCGACAACTTGGTTGATACTTTCTACCGTTGAGGTGGGCGATACTAGACCATACTCGTTTTGAAATTCGAGCAGCTCAGTACGCGTCTCACGAAAACGATCTTCCAGACGAATCATCTGCTGCTCTAAAAAGCGAACCTGCTCTTCGGCTAAGCGATGGCCCATCGTATTCATATGGTTTTCGCCTGCCTCAAGCAGCAATGCAGCCATATCATGAGCAAATTCGGGTGTGTAACCTTGGACGTGAATATTTAGAACACCAGCATACTCATCCAGTTCTACTTCTACCCGGCGTAGGTAATATTTGTGCAAGTCTTCAATGGGGACATTAGGGTCGCGTAACTTGGCAAAAATATCGCCGTGTTCGCTGTAGTGCTGGCGAATATCGAGCTGTTCATCCAATAAACGTAGCATATCGACTGAAAGCAAATGCTCACGCAGCAACAGAAGATCATGGGTATTACCACCGCCACCACTCATAAGCGAAGAAAGGCTGAATTCAGGTGTGGCGACTTGTGGGCTTTCTAGCACTACCGTAGCACGGGACACATAGCGCTCTTCTGCCCAGACAAACCAATAAAAAGACACAAGCAGAATAGCAACAAATGCTACTGCCCAGTGAGGCGATGTTTTTACGAATCGGCGTAGGGAAGCTTGCATGAATTATTTTGCCTTTAACTTATCAACAAAGCGCAGGTGCATTAGAAGGCCTAGCGATATGGTGGTGAGAGTAAATAACCAGAAATAAAGCATGCTGGTACCGTGAACCACCTGATAGTTCTCAAAGAAGCCTAACCGGAGCACTTCTAGTCCATGGGGAATGGGGTTCAACATCAGATATTCGAGTAACCAGTGAGGCAAACTATTCAAGGGAATAATAACCCCAGATACGATCATGAGCGGTAATGAGAGCATTCGAATCACTTTGCCCACTTCAGGCACCAAGGTTGCGGCAACGGATGTCAAAAGCCCCAAGCCTAGCCCTAGGCTCCACAATGATAGCCAAGCAGCCATGACGCGCACGGCGTTGTCGGGATACATATCCAATCCCAGTAGCAGCCCGCCAGCAATAAAGATCAGAAACACTAAACTACGTAGCGCACCCTCAAGAAAATTGCGGACAATCACGGGGTCTACTGGCTGTACTTGGCGGTAGGCAAACAGCGAACTGTTACCTTCTATTGCCCCCATCCCGCGTAGCATGCCCTCTCGTACCAGCATAAACCCCATAAGGCCGGCGATTAACCAAGGAATAAACTCGGCATTTACGACTAACTTACCACCGCGGATAAAGCTACGTACGGATACCATAATGCCGACAAACGCCACTGGTTCGAAAATCATCCAGAACCAGCCCATACGGTCGGCCATCGTGCGGGAAAGTGCTTCCCGCATGAACATGGCATACCAAACGCTGCGGGTAACTTGCCAAGGCGTACGGGCACCCTTCGGCGCGCCTTTTACATTTGCCATAGCTCTACTTTTTGAAAGTGAAATAAGTTATGCGGCTTTTAATTTGCCACGGACACTCACTGAAAACACGGACAAAGTCAAAAGAATAGCATTTGGTTTTATCCGTGCTTTCCGTGTCGTCTGTAGCTAGAGCCGTTACAGATCAACTGCAACGCGAGTGGCGACAGCAATTTGGAACAATATCTGCGTGAGCGTAGAAGCTAGCTGCAGGTTGTGGGTAGGTGCAGCGGGCATGACCAGAATTTCATCGCCTGGGCGCAGGTTAACGTTGCGGGCATTTTCTACCGCGCCGTTCTGGCGGACCACTAGTATGTGGTCTTCATCGGCGCGGTTGGTGAGGCCTCCAGCGCTTTCGATGTAGTCAATCACATTCATGCCAGGGCGATAAACAGCTGCTTGGGGCACAAGCACTTCACCGCTAATGAGCATCGAATCGCTCAACTCAGGAATGGTAATGATGTCGCCGTCCTGCAAACGGATATCGGAAATTTGGTCGTTGTAGGAGACCACTAAACGGCCACTGGGCTCTAACTCACGGGCACGTTCAATGAAGTTTTGGATAAGCTCGGCCTCTTGGGCGCGAATTTTCGCTTCTTCATTTGTGCTGGATTCGGCGCCGAGGTAGGTAGTTTCTAAGCGGCGTAAGCTGTCTTCCATGGATTGCTGTTGCTGCTCCCTAACGCTTTCACGCTGTAGTGAAATGCTTTCCACGGCGGTCATGTTTTCCGGCACAGGAATGGCATCTAGCAGTTCGCTTAAGCGGGCATCACGAGGTAACGCGTAACGTGAGGGTCCGTAGTAGCTACCTTCTATTTCCACCACGATCGTTTCACTGCGCTTGTCAGCGCTGAACAAAACTTCATCGCCACTACGGATGGTTTGACCGTAGAACATATCAATGGGGAAGTATTGAGCAATGGGGCCATCCTCCCGGTTACCGCGTAGCAGCACATGGGAAACACCACTTCTCAAGCGCGCCAAATTAACTAACTCGGCACCGCTTAATTGGTTGCCCAGCAATTCATAACGGTGCTCACGGTGTACATCGCCTCCCACCGCAATCGCGGGGCCGCGCTCTTCGACCACGATGGTGTCGCCATCTTGAAACTGCGGACGGGCAATAGAGCCATTGATAAGGAAGTCGTAGAGGTCGACCGTGGCAACCGTACGATCATTACGCATCACGCGAATTTGCCGGTAACTGCCAAGGTCTTGATCGATGCCACCTGCTTGATCGAGGAAATAGAGTACAGAATCGTTCGGCGTGCCTGCGAAACGACCAGGATTTTCAACGTAGCCGGTCACGAAAACAGCAACGGGCTGAACACCTTGTACGTTGGTATAGACCTGTACGTTTTCTGGGTAAACCGACGTAATGGCACCGCGCACGCTGCTATCTACTTGCTGGCTATTTTGGCCCTCTACATTTAATGGCCCTGAGCCAGGAATAAAGATATTGCCTTGGGCATCCACCGGTAGCACGCGATCAAATTCAAATGCCCCCCAGGCGCGCACGGTAATTTGATCACCGGGCTTTACTTGATAGTCAGCATTCAGGCCATCGCCCATCGCGCCACGAAATCCACCGCTAAACAGGTTAGCCCCGAATGGCGGTAGCGCATCGGGGTTTTGCGGCGGAGCGCTAACCGGGCCGTAAGTGCCGCTACGCCAATCGGCGCGGGGCGTATCATCTACCTGCTCTTGCTGCTCGCGGGTTTGCTCTTCCGGCAAAATAGTATTGGGCAAACTAATGCTTTGTGCCCAGCCCGTCGTGCTGACGGCACTACTCATAATGACCAAAGAGACAACGGCAAGAGGGCGTTTAAACGAAAACTGTTTAAGGAGACGAATAGTGTTCATTATTAGCGCCCTTGTGCTGCAGTGGATGTCGCGGAAGTGCTTTGACTCAACACTCGCTGATTAACCCAGCCATTGGGGGTCTCACAGGTGAGCGCGATGCGTGCAGCGCCACTTCCT
This sequence comes from Halomonas sp. KG2, assembly GCA_030440445.1. Taxonomy (NCBI): domain Bacteria; kingdom Pseudomonadati; phylum Pseudomonadota; class Gammaproteobacteria; order Oceanospirillales; family Halomonadaceae; genus Halomonas; species Halomonas sp. KG2. The sequence continues at coordinate 2,896,266 of CP098528.1, forward strand.
GATTCTACTACCTGCAGCTGTCGACACGCTCTACCACTGGCCGCGAGGTAAGGGGCGTCTGCAACGATTTCGACGTTATCACCCCAAGGGCTGCGCGCCAGGTTCATAACTGCCCCAGCAGGTGCTTGAGATAAAAAGCCATTGAGGTTGTCGTCACTCAGCAATTTGGCTGAGTCGGTATTCAGCACATACTGCGCTTGCTGTTGTGTGCTGTTGGGATAGGTAGCGCAGCCGCTTACTACGGCAACGCTTAACGCTGCCAGCAGCATGCGAGCTGGCCGCGTTAGAGAAAATGGGCTATTTGACATGATATTTTCCAGTAAAAAGGCACGCTACCGCCCAGGGATTCTAACGGGCGTATTCCCTTGCCCTACGCTGTGCGGCTTAAAAAGTGGTTAACCTGTGCTATCAAAGCGGTGCCATTGTAAGGGATTAACTGGCGAGGCTCTACATTGACAAACCTTATACAGTTAATTCATTAAATTTTGCTACATTACCCATGAAACACATAAAAAAAGCCAGATCTGTAAGAACTGGCTTTTTTTGTTACGGGATCAACGACTTAAAAGTTAACTTTGGGACTTGGTATGACTTGCTTCTCTCGTAAGATTTGCATAGACACCCCAAAACGAGGCTAGTAAAAAAGCATACATCATCACACCGCTGTTATGAGTTAAGAACGCTTGAGACAGGCCAAAGTCGATATAAGTGACTGGGAGCAGCACGCCTGCGGTAGCAATAGACCGAATTGCCAAGTTGTCGGCGCCTATCTGCCTGGCGAACAAGCGCATTGGAATGATGTAGAGCGCTAATAAAACAAACAAGCCAATCAAACCGCGCTTGGCAAAAGCATCTATAAATTCATTGTGTGCGTGGCCGTACGAAGCGGCCTCTTGGTCAATCACGCCTTCTTCTCCCAGTGCTGCCATCGCCTGCTCGTAACCATTACTTCCCCAGCCTATTAACGGCTTCTCTTGAATTAACAGCGTTGCCCCACGCCACATTTCAAACCTAGAACCCACCGAGGTGGAACGGCTCTCACCAGAGATATACAAACTGACATCATTAAACGCTTGATGGACGCGGCTTTGCACACCAAGCTGAGGAACCGCGTAGACGGCAACACCACCAATTAATACCGCACTAATAGCCGCGACTTTTAGCTTTGGTGAGAACCCCGCCCCATAAGCGCGATATAGCACCAGCAATACGATAGGAAAGCCTACCCACCCCCCTCGACTGCCTGAAAATAGCGAGCCCAGTATGCCGCCCATCGCCCCCAGCAGCATGAAAGCCACCCACACGTTGCGCTGTCGCTGAACAGCGGCCCATCCAAGCCCCGCCAAACAAAGCACCCCGAGTAACATACTTAGGTTGCCGAATTGGATAACGTGGGTGTGACCACCCGCTCGAGCGACGCCTTCAACTAGTTTTTGCCACCCAGCCCAACTACCAGCGGATATCGCCCCAACGGCAATGCCCCCCCACAAAAAAGCGAGTTTAGGGGGGTAGGCAATCACCCACCACATAGCAGGCACGGCGAGTATAAAGCGGATGGGTTTATCGATCCCCCGGCTACCTTGTGCATCCCACCAGGCTTCAGCAAGACTAACAAGTGCATAGGCCACTAAAGTGGCGATGACCCATCGATCCTGGACAGTGAGCTGCGGCAAGCGCCTCATTATCAAAAGACCAACGCCCGCCAAAAACAGCACCACCGCCCCCAGCGAGTAGCCACTGGGAATCACCAGCGCCAAGGCGCCTAACAGAAAAATCGCCACACTAGTTAACCAGTGTGGCGCGTATCGTGAGCCGTTTGCAGGCAAATTTTGAGACACCATCAAAGCAAGGTTCCTGATGACTGTTGAACACTCGCAAAAGCTATAAGCCTTCACACAGATTTACATTATTACAGGGCTTATACTGTCGAGCCAACCGACACCTTGAAAACGCGCTTCGATATCATTCTATTAATAGGCGTTTTTATTGATAAAACCTTTAAAAATAGTCATTACAATAATCTTTAGATCCAGCCATAAAGACCAGTTATCGATATACCAAAGATCATACTCAACGCGCCTCTGCATTTTTTGCAGAGTGTCAGTCTCCCCGCGCAATCCGTTGACTTGCGCCCAGCCAGTAATTCCCGGCTTTACCTTATGGCGTCGCATATAAGATTCCACCAGCTCTTTATACTGCTCGTTATGAGCCAATGCGTGAGGGCGCGGCCCCACTATCGACATTCTCCCCTGCAGTACATTAAAAAACTGCGGTAACTCATCTAACGATGTACGCCTTAAGAACGCACCGATCGTTGTAATGCGGCTATCATTTTTCTTTGCTTGGGTAACTTGCCCATCATTTTCATTGTGCACGTGCATGGAGCGGAATTTATAGACTTTAAAGTGCCGCCCATTGGAGCCTTCCCGGTACTGCTTAAAAAGCACTGGCCCTGGTGATGTGAACTTAATGGCTAACGCAATCGCCGCACATACCGGCAATATAAGCAGAGAAATTAGCGCCCCGATCACAATATCTTCAGAACGTTTAATAAAACGTGACATGCCGCTCATTGGGGAAACGCTTAAGTCTATCGCGTAATGGCCTGCCACTTCCGACATGCGATGATTCAGCAGGTGCATATCTTGAAAAGCGGGAATAAAACGTACTTCTGCAGTGTGGTTACGCAGCGCGTAAAATAACGCCCGCACTACCTCACCCATCTCAAAAGGTACGCAGATCCACACTTCCCGAGCATTAGATTCATTGATACGTCGCGCGATGCGATCTATGCAGGCATTGTTTAGTGGCGCTTTAATACGCTCAACACCGGCAATCGTGTGGCCTTCCCAGGAGGCACTGCGAATCCCCTTGGCAACATCAAGTACGTTTTGACTTGGACCGATTAGAAATACTGGCCGACGTGCGCCACCTCGTAAACGCACATGCCGCAGCCCTAACTGGACCAACAACCGCGCCCCTCCCGCCATTAGAAACGATGCCATCAGCGTTAATCCTATCCAAAGCCGTGAGTAACGCTCTGCGGCGTGAGCAAAATAGATAAGCGATGCGGCGGTAATTCCAACGACTAACCAGACCAACGAGAGCTTTGCCAACATGTGATAGATGGGCGTGATACGCCAACGTTTATAGCTCTCTGACATGCTGTTGATTACTAGCACTAATAAAGCGATGCAGATTAGCGCCAACACATATCGTTCGTGAAGCTGGAATGAGCCAAAGCGCATGAAGTGTGCCAGCCACCCGCCAACGAAAATAGAGAACACATCAAAAAACGGAAAGACCACCTGCGGCGGGTAACGCTCCGAAAACGTCATTGTTTTAGGATTACCCATTGTTGTCATCCTTTGCTACTGGCTTGTTGGTGGTCAGCCTGCTGCCTGCTCAGAATACTTTCAACACCTAAGCTAAAGACATTGTGAAAGCTAAACTTCTGTCGCACCTTTTTGGCTTCTTCCGACATATCTGCTTTGGCAACTGGAGACATCGCGTAGTAACTTTTAAGCGCCCGAGACAGCCCTTCAGCTTCATCGCTATAAAAATAGCCATTCCTATTATTATCTAGGTACTCGCTGGCTGCTTTCAGTTGATGGTTGGCAATTACCGGCGTACCACAAGCGAGCGCTTCCAATGCAACTAAACCAAAACTTTCTGTCTCCGACACCGAAGGAAACACGAACACGTCAAACGTGGCCATGATAGCTGGGAGCTGTTCCCGGGCTAACGCACCCTTAAATTCCACTTCTTCTGCAACACCCAATCGCTCGGCAAGAGCTTCTAAGGCTGATCGCTGTGAACCATCGCCCACGATAGTCAATTTGGCGCCAGGTATACCCAGCTTTGAAAAGGCTTCAATTAGCTCGTGACAGTTTTTCACCGTCTCTAGCCGAGATACAAACCCAATACTAAAGGTATCACCATCATTCTGCAGTTCTTGTTTATCAACATCTCCTCTGGCGAAGAACTCCTCTCCGACACAGTCAGGAAACACCTTTATCACTTTTTCGATAGGAAGCTTCAGTTCATCACTTACTTTTTCCCGATAGTAATCAGAAGGAACAACGTAAAGGTCAACATCTTCTTTAATAGCATTAAATAGGGCTGTAAAAAAACGTGACCCTGTTATTTTTTTGAGATCAGAACCATGAAAACGCAACACTGTATATCTCTTCTTACCCAGCAGCTTACTTAAAAAAAGCACTGGCAGAAAATATACTGGATAGTGAATTTCTAACATTGCACTCTTAGGCTGCGAAAAAACCGAGAAAACACAACGGATTATTAAATCCGCATAAAGCATTACTTTAGACAACTTACCAGTTGGCTTTTTTCTAATCGCAACCAGCATCACATTGTTCTCACCGATAACCTGCTTCCATGCACGCTCAGTAGAGCGTACGAATGTACCATAAAATGGTGCACAGTTTGTCGGGTACATGTTAGTCCATAACAATAGCCGTTTCATTCGTTAACACTCCCTAACCCCAAGTAAGCACCAATACGTCGCCCTAGAGTGTTGTCGCTAGCGTTGTCGACAGCCGCGATGGGAATGCCATTAGCAGCCTGGGCCACACAGGTATCTAACGCTGCGTGAAAAGCATTTCTGTCAAAGCAAAATGTTAGTGAAGGGTATTGATTAGCAAACGCATTGGCGGTATCTAGCTGATGGTCATTTCGGTGTTCAGAATACGCAAGCTCTCGCGGCAGAAACACGCCTCTTTTTTGGTTATCTAGGCATGATAGAATGCTTCCCATACCTGCGTGAGAAACGACAACTTCCGCTTGGGAAAACAATTGGTAATATTGATCGCTTGACAATGTTTTATAAATAACCATGCTATCGCTTTCAAAATGACTCTCTTCCCCTACTTGAGCCACCACATTCCCTGTATACCCTGACTTTTCTAACCATTGTGCAATATAGGTTAACATACGGTCAAAAGGCAGCTGTGTACCTACCGTAATAAAGATCATAAAACTTTTCCCCAGAAAGAAAGGCGCTTATCCTGCTCTGCCAAGTGCTCCCATTGTGTTAAACATACATCGCAGAATAGTTTAGCTATTTTCCCTGAAAACGATAAGGTTTGATAATTTGCCATACTATCTACCCAAATCACTTTTTTACCGAGCACCTTCCCGATAACACAAAACAGAAGCCCCGGTAAAGCACCCGTTGATATGACAACATCTGGGCGCGATTTTTTTATCACGCCAAACACCTCTCGAGCAACTTTAAGCAGTTTCTTTATACCACTTTCGCGATGAATATTAGTAATTTCGTAAACAATACAACTATTAATGGTGACATTTGGCTCACTTACGCCAAACATAAATTCAACACCGCTACAATCAGATGTTTTTTTAATTTGCTGATACAATCGCTTTAGCTGAACAAAATGGCCACCAAAAGAAGCTACCATTAAAATTTTCATGTTTAAACGCCCCTAGCTTCCAGTAATTCTATTCTCAGCATGTATAGATAGGCTATCAATAACGCTGTAGCGCTTGATGCAATTCCAGAATTAACAACATGACCTGCTGTAAGACTTACTCCAACCATCACGCCTATGAGCAGTAAAAAACATATACTACTATTTGCATGGCGCTTGAAAATGCTTATCGCGTAACCAGTGCCTAATAACCAGGGGAAATAAAATAGTATAGGCCCAACGACGCCGAAAGCGACCCATACATCAATAACATCAATTTCCACAATGGAACCAGTTGCAGCGCGCAGCTTGTCAACACCCACGCCTAACAGGACGTCCAAAAAACTAAAATTCACAATAACGCTGCTATATGCGGCATGCACAAAGGTAGTCCGCCCACTAAGTAACGCCCCCCAGATACCGCCGTGAAGACTATAAAGATATAAAATTCTATCAAGCAAGCCAGTTGCTTGAATAAATTGATAGCCCAGCATCAACATAACAAGCGTACCAACAAGACCCAATATATAGATAACAGGAATACGCTTTACATTGAAGTAGCCACCGCGGATCAAAGCACACAAATAGGCAAGACAGATTCCAATCATGGCGACCTTAGTGGCCTTCATTAAGAAAAAAAACAGCAGCACCAGAAACACTCCGGAAAGCACCCAAACGTTTCTATTTTCAGCGATATAAAAAAGAACGATGCTTGCGGAAGCGAGCATTAAATAGCTCATTTCGTTACCAGCAATAATAAAACCCTTACCGCCTATTCCACCAGCGTACTGAGACTCTCCAATGCCAAAAATACCTAGAGCAACATTCGCCGCCATAGCAACAAAGTATAGAAGCATTAATGAAGCTATCTTTCTTCTACTCCAAAAGCCGCCTTTAGCACTTTCACCTATTAGATAAAACAGTAGAGCAAGTGTTAAAAGCCCTCTTACAGCCCAGGTAATACTTTCCGTCACCGCACCATAGACAATCATTTGATAACAAATGCTAACTACTACCAACGCGATCATAATCAGTAGCCGAAAAAAACGCCAAGGGTGGTACACCAGCAACATGAGCACAATACCTATGAAGCCTAAGGCTTTATAGGGAGCAGATATACTTGGTATTGCCGCCTCCTGATAATAGAAGTAGCCATTCAAGGTATCTACTGCTGGCCATAACACCAGAAACATCAACAGTGTGATATCAAGGCAAGTCTTAACCTTTACATCCATGACTAATCGCCACGCCGATAGGCAACGCGCACTCTTGTCGCAAAAATACTCATTACCGCAGCAATGGGTGCGAACAGAAACGCCAGTAACAAGCCTACTGCAACAATGAAGCCTCTTCCCAACCCAACTGGCTCCAAGCTTCTCACCGCAAGCTGGGATGCCTCGCCTTCATTAATACTGTCGATACGGCGCTCTAGTAAAAATACCTTTTCAAAATAGGCGGCCTCAAGCTCACCAACCGTTTCACTATTGCTGGTGCGAGCAGCCTCTAATGCTTCTGAATACGCTTCAAATTGATATTGAAGATTATTTTTAAGCATATCAACAAAATTGCTTTGATCATCTTCTATTGTTTGAACAAGGCCATCATGAAAGCGCTCTATAAGCGGTTGAAACTTCTCCTCCGATGCACTGGTCACTTTTAGCAGAAGAGTATTCCGCGGATTATTAATATTGACTTCAAAAGGCAGTTCTGAAACACTACTATCTGACAATATATTGCGTTGCTGCTGCTCTAAAAAAACATTATTAATTTTTGCAATAACTTCCTCCGGCGTCTCCAACCCTCGCTTCACGCCTTCAACCGTTTCATAGGAAGCGATACTATACATTGTTGTAAATTCATACTTAACTGGCTTTAAAAAAACAACTAGCATGGTAATCGCCAGTACCATCATGATACAGCTCAGCATCACCCTCCACTGCCTGAGCAAGAGCACCACAAAGTCAACCAGTGTTACGTCACTTGCTTTATACATATCTTCGCTATCCATACACTTACTCTTGCCCCTCATTGGAATTTTAAGCATAACTTACGTATAACGGTCATTATTTCTAATTATTAATTATCAACATTAACTGACTAAGCACAGACATTCTCTAGACTCTTTTTACCATTACGCTGAATAGCCGTGATCGATAATGACAGCATTCTGCTTACACACTCTCTTTTTCCCATAATAAAAAGCGCTGCTAATTCCCAGTACCATCATACCCACTTACCAGCGGCCATGTAACTAAACGTAGCCAAGGCTTCCTCAAACTCTCTTCATTTTGGCCCACAATACGCTTAGTCGCGACCTCAAAATTTTAATACTTTCAGGATAGTGTCCCATCAAAGCGATCTATCCTGTAGCGCAGATTTTAAACCTAGCGTCGGATACAGAGACTCTTTCAGCATTACATATTGAGACCATAAAAAAACCGGCCTCGCGATGAGGCCGGTTCTATTTCTACTTACAGGGGTTACCTGCTAAGCATGGCGATAGAGCCAAGCTTAGAAGTGGTAACGCGCGCCTGTCAGGTAGTATACGTCGTCGCCATCAGAGTTGACTTCAGAGTCAAGGCCGTCAAGAGTAACGTTGACTGACTGCTGGTCAGCTTGGTTCAACTCAACGAATACGTCGAAGTTGCTGGAAACTTTGTAGTAAGTACCCAGAGCCCAAGCAGTACGGTCATCGTCTTGACCATCAGGATCTACATTGTAGATATCTGCAGCGAATGCCCAAGGACCAGTGGTGTAAGTACCACCCAGACCTACGGTGTCGTAGCCGCCGCCACGCGTATCGCTGTTTTCACGACCTTCATAGCCTAAACGAACAGATAGCTGGTCGTTAATGGCGTAAGAACCGATCAAACCGCCCATGATTTCGCCATTGCCGCCGCCACGTACTACGTCGTCAACAAAACCCAGACCTACAGTGACCGGGCCTTGCTCATAGCGTACACCACCTTGTGCAGCAATTACGCTGTCAGGATCGTTGTTACCAGTCTCAACCTGGCCACGCGTGCTGTAGTGTTTCAGCTGCAGGAAGGCAGTCCAGCCTTGAAGATCAGGCGTGTAGTAACCGATAGAGTCGCCACGTGACTGCTTGGTGTGACCAGAGAACTCTAAACCACGATCAATTTCCCAGTCGAACGGCAGGGAGACGAATTGGTTGTAGAAGGCGTCGAAGTTACCAGCCTGGAAGGTACCGTACTGCTTGCTCTGTACGCCCAGGTAGCTTTGACGAACTTCAGTGAAACCAGACTCGGTGTAACGCTCGTCGCCCTTGAAGCGCCACTCTAGACGACCGAAAGCGGTCAGGTCAGAGTTAACTTCGTGGCTCATGCGCAGGCCAAGACGAGAATAGACGTCAACAAATTCTGCGCTGTTATCTAATGAAACATTCTTACCAGCGCCATTTGCACGCTCTTCTGCTGTTGAAGCACGGTACTCGGGACCGCCGCCAGCGATACCCATGGCGATACGGCCATAGACGTCGAGCTTGGTACCATCTTGGTCATAAACGGTAGCTGCTTGAGCGGCAGCAGAGGCACCTAGGGCGCCAATGATAGCAGTCGCTAAAAGTGTCTTTTTCATGATGTAGGTTCCTTAACTAGCTTACTGTTTCGATCGTTACCGCAAACTTATTGTGAAGTCTGCAGCTGGCTTGCGGGCCATGCTCTTTATGCCATCCTCCGGTTTTTCCCGGTGGTATGCGGCACGTCCTCAACTAAGCCTTGTTATAGTCCAATGCTCGCAGGTCAAACTCTATACTGGGATTCCAGTGAACGCAATAGAAAAAAACAGTGTTTTTTTACGATTTGCATTTTTTTAAGGAACCCATGGGCAACTGATTGGTCTCAGCGGCCTGTAAATTTTTGCTGAAGCCCTCTTAATTTATCCTCTAAGCTAAGTGGCTTTGTTGTTTCAAACGCTTCCGTCTTCTCACCTTCCCCTCTATGCTCATGCGCCTTTATAGGCGTGGGGACAGCATCTTTTGGCACTTGTCTCGATGCTTGTTGTGATGTCTGCCTTGATGATTGCTGCGGTTTTCGATGATCTGAAGACGGTGCTTGCTTTGATGCATTGCTGTCTAACTTATCTTTTCGCCGATCGCTAGCATGTCGCGCCGCTTCTTTATCGACTTTACCTGCAGGATTGCCATCCAAGTCAATTCGCTCAGCACCTTCTCGCATGGATTTTACATAGCGGGGCAAATTCACATAGTTAGCTAATGCTCGGCGTATCAATTTCCCTGACCAGGGTTCTCGCTGAGCCAAATCTTGATGAATACCCACTTTCAGCGGTTTAGTATGGCCAGTGAAAAAAGCGTGCGGGTAGCGTTTATACCACTGATTCAACAGCGCTTGAGGTGAAGGCGGCTGTGGCGCTGTTTCTGTGGCGTCGGCTTCGCTGATCACTTGTGAGTCGGAAGGCTTTACATCTGCTGCCGACGGCTCAGCAGCAGATGTATCAGACTGAGCCGGGTCCTGTAGCGGCTGCGAAGGTGGCTGGGTCTGTGGCTCTTGGTTTGCCAACCGCCGTTTGAGCATTTCGTTCTCTTCACGCAACGCGTTCAGTGCGGCTCTGGTCTGCTCAAAGCGCGTTTCCAATGTTTCTAGCAGATCCAGTACTGTTGCGGCCATAACCCCCTCCTTCTTTGCGCTGATCAGTCGGCGATCCGCTCATAGACTACAAAGTCGTATTGCGGCTGCCCTTCTGCTGGCTTGCCCGCTACACGCTGAACTTCCTGCCACTCTTCCATAGAGAGTTCGGGGAAAACAGCATCACCATCGACATCAATATCTACTTCAGTGATATAGAGACGCTGAGCATGAGGAAGCGCTTGTCGATAAATCTCCCCCCCTCCCATCACCATAATTTCTTCGGCGGCTTCAATGGTGGCCTGCTGGTCGGCCAATACCAATGCTGCTGGTAGCTCATGACATATCCGCACGCCTTCGGCGGCAAAGTTTGTATCACGGGTTACTACAATATTGAGCCGATTGGGCAGCGGTTTGCCTATTGATGCGTAGGTTTTGCGCCCCATCACAAGCGGCTTGGCTTGAGTCATGCGTTTAAAGAACTTTAGATCTTCAGGCAGGTACCAAGGTAACTTACCTTCGACCCCAATCACCCGGTTTTTGGCCATCGCCACAATCATCGCTATCGGCACCAGGGGGTCATAAGCATGTTGCTGCTGACTCATACCGCCACCTCCGCTTTGATATGGGGGTGCGATTCATACTCTTCGATGCTGATGTCGTCAAAGGTGAAATCAAACAGATTGGTTACCTGAGGATTAAGCGCCAGACGCGGTGGCGCTTTAGGCGTGCGACTCAACTGCTCCTGAGCCTGCTCTAGGTGATTGCTATAAAGATGGGCATCACCCAACGTATGTACAAACTCGCCAGGCTCCAGGCCAGTTACCTGCGCCACCATACTGAGCAGTAACGCATAGCTTGCAATATTAAACGGCACGCCTAAGAAAATATCCGCACTGCGTTGGTAAAGCTGACACGAGAGACGCCCATTGGCCACATAAAACTGGAACAAACAGTGGCAAGGTGGCAATTTCATTTCATCAACTTGACCTGGATTCCAGGCTGAAACAATCAGTCGCCGTGACTGAGGCGCCGTACTAATCTGCTCCAACACATTCGCAATCTGGTCGACACTACCGCCATTGGGGCTCGGCCAACTGCGCCACTGATAACCATAGACCGGACCAAGATTACCGTTTTCATCGGCCCACTCGTCCCAGATGCGTACGCCATGCTCTTTGAGATACCCGATATTGGTATCACCTTTAAGAAACCACAGCAGCTCATGAATAATAGAGCGCAGGTGCAGCTTTTTAGTGGTTAGCAGCGGAAAACCACGAGAGAGGTCGAAACGCATTTGATGACCAAACACTGAGCGTGTACCAACACCAGTGCGATCATCCCGATCAACGCCTTGCTCCATCACGGTGCGCATTAGGTCGAGATACGGCTGTTCTAGCGCTTCTTTCGGCATGGGCGTTATTGCAGTCACAGAAATTCCAGATTAAAAATCAATTTGGGTAGATATTCTATACGCGTAAGCATCAGGCAGCCAGAAGCATTCCTGCCACTCACTCTTCACAACTTGGCATCAATAGGTTGATTACGCGACCAGGCGATAAAAACGAGGCCTAACGCGATCATCGGAAGCGTGAGCAGCATACCCATGGTGAACCAGCCAAAGGCGAGATAGCCAATGTGGGCATCCGGCATACGTACAAATTCAACCATAAAGCGGAAAACGCCGTAGCCTAACAGGAACAAACCCGAGACCAACCCTCTGGCGCGCGGCTTGGCAGATACCCACCACAGAATGGCAAACAGCACGATACCTTCCAGAAGGGCTTCGTAAAGCGCTGAAGGGTGGCGTGGCTCTGGCCCCATACCAGGAAATGGCATACCCCAGGGTAGCGACGTTACCCCGCCCGGCAACTCATGGTTGATAAAATTACCAATCCGCCCAGCACCTAAACCAATGGGTACCAGCGGGGCGATGAAGTCGGCGAGGGTGAAAAACGCCAGTTGTTTACGACGTGCAAATAGCCATGCCGCCAACAGCACCCCTAATAAACCGCCATGGAAACTCATGCCGCCATCCCATACGCGGAACACCCATAGCGGGTCAGCCGTCCACTGCCCTAGGCCGTAAAACAGTGCGTACCCTAATCGCCCCCCCACCACCACACCAATGGCGCAGTAAAAAAGCAAATCACCGATATCATCTTTTGTAAGCCCAATACGTGGCGCCCGTTTACATCCTAGCCACCATGCCGCCACAAACCCCACCACATACATTAAGCCGTACCAATGAACCTGCAGCGGCCCAAGTGAAATCGCTACCGGATCGATCGTTGGATAATTAATCATCAAGAATCTCTAAAGCAAACAGGAAGAAAACAGCAGCGTGGCATCAGTGAATTACGCCAATATGAAGCGCAAGCCCACTACGGCCAACAGCGTTGCAAATGAAAACCTCAACACAGTGGCTGGGAGCACATGAGCCAAACGAACGCCAAGCCGTGCACAAGGCACACTGGTTAGCACAATGCCGATAAAGGCGGGCCACATAACAAAGCCGGTCGCCCATTGGGGAAGAAGTGGATTACCCCACCCCACAACAATAAACGTTAACGCACCAACCATCGCTATTGGTAAGCCACAGGCGGCAGAGGTTCCCACCGCTTGGGTCATGCTTGCACCACATCGTGAAAGCCAAGGCACTGTCATTGCGCCTCCACCAATACCAAATAGTGCTGATATAACGCCCACTACGCCGCCAGCAATGGTCATTGCAACATTCCCTGGCGGCGAACTACCGGGCTTTGGCGAAAGGCCAAACACCATTCTGGTGGCTAGTAGCAATACAAACACCCCGAATAACGTTCCCAAAACGGTGCCCGAAAGGTTATCCGCGATAAACACACCACCGATAGCCCCCAGCATAAGTCCGGGTAATAGCGCCATGAACCATGGCTTATGAATACTGCCTTTTCGGAAGTGCCCTAATGCTGACGAAGCCCCGGTGACGACGATCGTCGCCAGTGAGGTGCCTACGGCAAGATGCATGGCAATTTCAGGAGCAACTCCCTGTAGGCCAAATGCAAAGACAAGCGCAGGCACAATAATTAAACCGCCCCCTACTCCAAACAGGCCAGCCATAGTGCCTGCCACTGCGCCTAGCAACAAATACCCTGCTAAAATACTCAATACGGTCATTTATTCTGCACTTGGTTATTCGCGCTGGGCACCCACTTAGTAATCATACTGAGCAGTGTTTCGGGCTTGTAGGGCTTCGCTAGCACGTCATCTATACCGGCAGCGTTATAAGCGCCATGACCAGCGCTATCAACGTTCGCGGTGAGAGCAATCAAGACACTACGTCGCTGACCGCCACTAAGACGCTCAAAGGTTCGCCAACGACGTGCTGTTTCTAGCCCATCTAAGGTCGGCATAAAGATATCCATAAACACGAGATCATAAGAAACCGTTCGCTGGCAGTCCAAAGCCTGCTCCCCACTGCTGACGCCATCTACCTGAAGCCCCTGGGTTTCGAGCATTTGGCGCGCCAGCATTAAATTAACGGGGCCATCATCTACCACCAGAATACGCAACTTGCGGTCAGCCGGTAGCAATTGCTCATAAACATCTGTTTCATCAGCGCTTTGCTGAACAAAATTAGTAAGCAATGCGCGTATATCCGCCAGACGCTCCCGCACGTGAGTAATATTCTGAAAACATGTTTCTGTATTATCCATCTGCAACATATCGCCCAAATGATCAAACAGACTATCGGCTTCACGCTGAAGGAGCGTTAGGTAACCAGACTTCAAACGTGACTCTTCCCGCGCACGGTCGCGCCCAGCGATGAGGTGCTTCAACTGTTTTTGCTGGTGATGCAGGTCATCAAGCAAGGTTTGATCAGATCGAAATGGCTCGCTTGAAGAAGCTAGATACTGATTATCCTCGCCTGCGCGAATGACATCCGCCAACCGCTGATTGACTATCGCTAAGCGGTTAAGTGGCAGCCCTTCACTGGCGTCTTCCGTCTGTGAATGAGCATGCTCCGCTTGTCGATTAACCAATTGGGCGGCTTGGCGTTCTAACTCGGCCAGCTCTTGCATGCAACTGGTGTCTTCTTGCTTTGCGCGACTTTTAACCAGCATCAAAAAAACGCCAACATTCAAACAACTACCCAGCAGCAACGCAAGAGTCAACCATAGGGTGGTGCTCCATGACGTTTGACTAGGGGAAAGCCCCCAGACCACCAGCCCTACCAGCACACAAAGCAGTACCAAGGCCGCCTGAACGAGTAAAAGAGGCCACAGAGTAGGCCAGACAATCGCATTCCAGAAGTGCTCTCGCTGATAGCGTTGCATAGTATGCGCCTTCCTAGGTGGCTTCTTTAATGTTGCGCCTTAACATGTTGGCAGCCATAGCATGGCTAAGCATATTTATATTAATGTTAAGTGTATGTCTACGCCTCAATACTGTCATGCCAAACTGGCTAATTGGGTTTCCGTTACTCTTCGTGAGCCTTACCTATGTGCTTAATTACCTTTTCTTGGTCCCCTGGCTCTTCTACACCGTTACGCTTGGCAGGCAACCGAGATGAATTCCACCAGCGGCCCACTGCGCCTCTTGCTCATTGGGAAGGACACACCGCCGTACTGGGTGGGCGCGACTTAGAAGCCGGTGGTACGTGGCTAGCCGCCAACTCCCAAGGCGTTGTCGCAGCATTGACCAATGTGCGTGACCCCGCACTGGCAACACCAATCAACGCGCCCAGCCGAGGCGAACTTGTTGCTAGCGTGTTACAAAGTGACGATGTCGAAGCATGGCTTAAAGCGAAAGAGCGCATGACCGCGCATCGCTATGCCGGGTTTAATCTATTGGTTGCGACACCACATCGCATGTGGCATCTGCACCGTGGTCGCCATGGGGTATTACTGACCAGCGTGCCCCCTGGAGTTCATGGCTTGTCCAATGCCACTCTGAATACCCCCTGGCCAAAACTGAACCTGGTTCGCGACGCCTTGTTAAACAGCGCCGACGAACAGTGGCAGAGCGCGACGCAACATGCGCTGCATAATTCGCAAACCGCACCTGATGAAGAATTACCGGATACCGGGGTGGGCTTAACGCTGGAGCGCCAGCTCTCTGCCGCGTTTATTGTTGGTGAACACTACGGCACCCGGGCAACCACTTGGTTAACGCTAAACAACCAAGGGGAAGTGGAGATAACCGAGCAGCGGTTTGGGCCACTCGGTCATTTTGAGGGAGAAACTACGCTGACGACACCATCTTCTCTGTCAATAAATTAGCCACGGCATTAATCTCGTGGCGGCATTAAGTGCGAGAGCTGCCACTCATCCATACGCTGATTGAGATGCTCATGTACTAACGCTGGAGTATCCAAATCCATGATCTCTTCAAGCAGCGTTTGTGCATCGTGCATCGGCACTCGGCGGATAGCGGCCCGCACTCTGGGCAAACTAGGAGCATTCATAGACAGGCTGGTAAATCCCATCGCCATTAATAGCAGCGCACCAGCGGGGTCGCCCGCTAATTCACCGCAAAGCGATATAGGCTTTTCTAGCCGAGTGGCATCCTGAGCGAGCTCTTGCAGCGCGCCCAGCAGCGCTGGGTGCAGCGCATCGTACAGGCTAGATACGCGAGGATTATTGCGATCCACCGCGAGCAAATACTGCGTTAGGTCGTTACTGCCCACCGAGAAGAAATCGACCCGTTTCGCCAGCGCATCCATTTGATAAATAGTCGCAGGCACTTCAATCATCACGCCCACTTTAGGCCGTTCGACGCCAATACCCTCTTCGCCAAGCTCTAAAATGGCACGATCCAACAGACGAATCGCTTCGTCCACCTCTTCCACATTGGTAATCATTGGGAAGAGCACATAGAGATTATTCAAGTCATGCGATGCTTTCAGCATGGCACGCAGCTGTACCATCAATACCTCTGGATGATCGAGAGTGACTCGCATTCCCCGCCAACCCAAGAATGGATTAGCTTCCTCAATGGGAAAATAGGGAAGGTCTTTATCGCCACCGATATCCAGCGTTCGCATCACCACCGGCAGTGGCGCAAAGCCTTCTAACTGCTCGCGGTACATGCGCATTTGTTCTTTCTCACCGGGGAAGCGCTCGGTAATCATAAAGGGCACTTCGGTGCGGTACAGGCCTACGCCGCCGATACGGCTTTTCAGCAACGCCGAAGCATCAACCGCCAGCCCAGTATTAACCATCAGCGGCATGGCATGGCCATCTGGCGTTTCGCTGGGCAAGTCTTGCTCGTGCTCCAGTAACTCACTCAGCGCTGCTTCTTCAGCAATCAGGCTTTCATAACGAGTTCTTAACTCTGGCGCTGGCCGCACGAACAATCGCCCCCGATGGCCATCAAGCACTACCGGGGCGCCATTTAAGCGCGGCAGCGGGAGATCCATCATCCCAAGCACCGTCGGAATTCCCATAGCCCGGGCAACAATAGCAACATGCGAGGTACTCGAACCACGCACGGAGACCAAGCCCTTTAGCTTGTCTCTTGGCACTTCTCCCAGCATGGCAACGCTAATTTCATCACCTACCAAAATGGCGTTTTCTGGGTAGGTTTCTGGGGTGGAGGGCGTGTCTTCTTGAAGGTGCGCCAGCACACGGCGACCAAGATCGCGAATATCCGCCGCGCGCTCACGCAAATAATCGTCGTCGACGCGCTCAAGGTATTGCACATGGCGGCGCACTACGTCGGCCAACGCGCCAGGTGCCCACTGCCCTTCACGTATACGCTTTTCCACTTCTTCGGAGAGCGCCGCTTCGCCAAGCATTTGCTGATAAACATCAAACAGCGCCAGCTCTTGGGAAGAAATACGGTTAACCAAGCGCTCTGCCGCTGCGCGGATTTCATCGCGCGTTTTGCCAATGGCTTCTTTTAGCCGTGCGACTTCATAGTCTTGATCGCTGGGAATAAGGTCAGGCACGCTGTTCAGGTCAGCGGGCGGCGTGATCACCACCGCCTCCCCCATCGCCATTCCTGGGGAAGCCGCCACGCCTTTAAACATGGCCTGGCCACCTGGAAGCGCAGGGCGAGCCAGATTGCCGGTAGCGAGCGCGTGAGCCAGCACGCCTGCCAACTGAGCAGCCATGGTGACCAGAAAAGCTTCATCTTCGTCGTCGTACTGACGTTTTTCGGCTTGCTGCACGACCAAAACGCCCAGCATGAGGCGCTGATGGATAATCGGCACCCCTAAGAAGCTTGAGTAGCGCTCTTCGCCAGTTGCTTCAAAATAGCGAAAATGAGGATGAGTTTGCGCATCTTCTAAATTAAGCGGCTCGCTGCGCTTAGCCACTAGACCTACCAGGCCCTCGCCTAGCGGTAGCACAACGCGGCCTACCGCTTGCGTGCGAAGGCCAATCGTCTCCATCAATACAAGTGACTCAAGCTCCTTATCGTATAAATAGAAGGAGCACACATCCGTCTGCATGGCCTTTCGTATGCGGCGTACCATCGTTGACAGCGCGGCGTCGAGGTTTCGTGCGCCATTCACTTCTTGAATAACGCGTCGCAGCACCTCAAGCATGGACGTTTTCCTATTCACTATTATTTGCCTCGCTGAGGGATTTTCGGCCAGCTGTCACTGTGTCCTTCAAACCGTTTCCTTTGAACTGTTTCTTTTAAACAGTTTACCTAGCACAGTTTCCTAGAACAGTGGAGCGCGCGTTATCCATCGTGATCTTGTTGCGCCAAGCGCTGAACGCGAGGAGAAAGCTCCCGTAGCGCGCGCCGATACACCTCTCGTTTGAACGGCACCACTTGCCCCAGTGGATACCAGTAACTTACCCACCGCCAACCATCGAACTCGGGTTTAGGCGTTGCCGTCATACAGATTCGATTTTCTTGGCAGCGAATCTTGAGTAAAAACCACTTCTGCTTCTGGCCGATACAAACCGGCCGCGAGTGGGTGCGAATCATGCGTCGTGGCAGACGGTAGCGCAGCCATCCCCGGGTACAGGCGACAATATCGACATCGTCGGCGGTTAGACCGATCTCCTCAAAAAGCTCACGAAAAAGCGCTTGATGTGGTGTTTCGTTTGCCTTGATGCCTCCCTGGGGAAACTGCCACGCATTTTGCCCTACACGACGCGCCCAAAGCAGCTGCCCCTGGCTATTGGCAATAATGATGCCAACATTGGGGCGAAAGCCGTCAGCGTCGATCACGGACATCACCTTATAAATTTTCAGTTGTCCCCATTTTTCCACAAGGGAGACAAGCGTATCAATACAATATCACCCTAAGTGGTTAAACCATGGTGACTCTGCGATAATCCGCCGCTTTGTAAGCCGTTACTGACGTTCATTACTGAGCTAACGAGCAGCACAATTAACCAACACCATAAGGGGAGCGCCGTGAGTCTGGCCATTTTCGATTTGGATAATACGCTGATATCCATCGACAGCGATCATGCCTGGGGCGAGTTTTTGCTCGAACAGGGGGCCGTTGACCCAGTTGCCTACCGCGAGGCCAATGAGCGCTTTATGGCGGACTACAATGCGGGCACGTTAGACATGGCGGCATTTTTGGAAATGGCATTGAAGCCACTGGCTGAAAATACGCCGGAACAGTTAGCCGCTTGGCATCAGCAATTTATGGTCAGCAAAATCGAACCGAATATTTTACCTAAAGCCGAAGAGTTGCTGGCTCGGCACCGCACGAAAGGCGATACGTTGCTGATCATTACCGCCACTAATCGCTTTATTACCGCCCCCATCGCCAGTCGTTTGGGCGTGGACGACTTGATTGCAGTTGACCCAGAAATAGTAGACGGCCGCTACACCGGACGAGTGACGGGTACTCCCAGCTACCGCGAAGGCAAAGTGACTCGCTTAAAGCAATGGCTTGAGGGCCAAGAGTTCACCATGGACGGCGCATGGTTTTACAGCGATTCACACAACGACCTTCCCTTGCTTGAACAGGTAGAACACCCGGTGGCCGTCGACCCCGATGACACCCTGCGCAAGGTGGCCGAAGAACGCCAATGGCGCATTATGAGCCTGCGAGATTGAGCCAGCTGATCCGCGGGTGCGCTGACGCTTACACCGCGCTACAAATCCGTTAATTCAATACGTTAACCGTAGCGCGTGGTAACGTATCTTTCGAAATGAGGCACTCGCGAACGGCGCAGCCGCCCAATAAAAAACCCCGCAAGCTTAGTGCTTGCGGGGTTTCGTATTACTGAGCATTGTTCTAAGAACAGTTTTTAGAACAGCTCAAAGAACGCCAGTCAGCGTGCTTAGCCGAGCAGGTGCTCAACGGCTGCGCGCTCTTCACGCAGTTCTTTCTCGGTGGCCTGCATCTTCTCTTTGCTGAACGCGTCCAACTCAAAGCCTTGAACGATTTCATACTTGCCACCCTGACAACGCACTGGGTAGGAGTAGATGATGCCTTCTTCAATGCCGTAGCTGCCGTCAGACGGGATCGCCATGCTAACGATACCATCGCAACCCAGCGCCCAATCACGCATGTGATCAATCGCTGAAGACGCCGCAGATGCTGCAGAAGACGCGCCACGGGCTTTGATAATCGCCGCACCGCGCTGCTGTACTGTCGGGATAAAGTCGTTTTCGTACCAGTCACGCTCGACCAGATCGAAGGCGGCTTTGCCGTCTACTTTGCACTGCGCCAGATCAGGGTACTGAGTAGCACTGTGGTTGCCCCAGATAATCATGCTGTCGACGTCGGTAACGTGCTTGCCGGTTTTCTGAGCCAGCTGTGTCAGCGCACGGTTGTGGTCCAAACGCGTCATCGCAGTGAACTGGCCTGCATCGAGGTCCGGCGCATTGCAAGAAGCAATCAATGCGTTGGTGTTAGCCGGGTTACCGACAACGAGTACGCGCACGTCGCGGCTAGCGTGATCGTTCAGCGCTTTACCTTGTACAGAGAAGATCGCGGCGTTGGCTTCCAGCAGATCTTTACGCTCCATACCCGGACCACGCGGACGTGCACCTACCAGCAAGGCGAAATCGGCATCTTTGAAGGCAACGTTCGGATCATCAGTGGCAACGATGTCTTGTACCAGCGGGAAAGCACAGTCGTTCACTTCCATGACAACGCCATTCAGGGCGTCCATGGCTTGGGGAATTTCGAGAAGCTGGAGAATGACTGGCTGATCCGGCCCCAGCATATCGCCAGCGGCGATGCGGAAAATAAGAGAGTAGCTGATCTGGCCGGCACCGCCGGTAATCGCAATACGTACTGGATCTTTCATCATTGCTCCTTGATGGTTCGCCTAGGGTGGGTTCTCGCCTGAGAGTGGGACGACAGAACTCAAGACGCAAAGATGGTATGCCCAGATGTGCAAAAACTCAATCATACATGAGACTACTACCCATTCTCGCAGTAGCTTGGTACTCGCTGCCAGACGCCAGTTGCGCTATGGTGTGTCGGTCACTAAGCCTTAACTCTTAGTATGACATACCCTTCAGCATGACTTGCCTTGTGTGATTTTTTTGGGTTAATACGGATATAACTACCCCATGCGACGAATCCCCTACTCTTACGCGCTTGCTAGCCTGCTGGTTCTAGCGCTTGTGATATGGCTAGCGGTTGGCGATTTCCAACGTTTTCAAAGTAGTCCACCTGACGTAAATGCCACTGAACGCGACGCAACACCTCGTGTAGAGGTGATGACCCAGCAGAGCGCGCCCTATATTCCTAAGCACGTGCTGCAAGGCCAGCTAACTGCTGAAAAAGAAACACTGCTGCGCGCCAATGTAACTGGCTATGTCGCAGAAAAACCGGTGGCCCAAGGAGAAACCGTCAGCCGAGGCGAGACACTGCTGGTACTAGACAACGATGCGCTCCCCCAACGCCTACAGCAGGCACGTGATGAGTTAACGCTTGCTGAAGCGGAGTACGCCGGCGCCCAAAACCTGCGTCGCCGTGAGCTGATTTCTCAGCCAGAACTGCTGCGCCTGCAAAGTGCCTTAAGCGCCAGCGCCGCCCAGGTAGCTCAGTTAGAAAAGCAGTTAAGCGATACTCGCCCTACCGCGCCCTTTGAAGGCGTGCTGGACCGCGTCCAGGTTGAACTTGGCGACTTACTGCAACCAGGCGAAGAGTGGGCACGGCTGATCGACGATCGGCGCTTAATCGGCACCGCTTGGGTGGCTCAACAGCAAATCGGCGAGTTAAGCGTTGGCTTACCTGTCACCGCGCGACTGCTCAATGGCCAGTCGCTTTCCGGCGAAGTGTCTTACATTAGTAGTCGTGCAGAAGAAGCCACTCGCACATTCTATATCGAAGTAACGCTCGACAATCCAGAAAGGCAACGCCTAGCAGGGAGCAGCGCTGAATTCACCATAACGCTGCCACCTCGACAAGTGCATACTCTATCGCCTGCTCTCTTTAGCCTGGATGAGCAGGGGCAACTAGCCATCAAGCACGTTGTTGAGAATAACCGCGTTGCCCAAACGGCGATTGAATTGGTCAGTGCTGATACCGAACGTGCCTACGTTACTGGCTTGCCAAATCCTGTTCAGTTAATCACCCTCGGCGCAGGGTTAGTCAGCCCAGGCGACACCGTAACACCCGTATCTACCCAGGAAGGTGGTCATGCGTCAGTTGATTAATGCGGCGCTAACCCACACGCGAACCACCCTGCTGCTCCTGGTTGGCTTGCTGCTGGCGGGTACAACCGCCTGGCAGATGATTCCCAAGGAAGCCAATCCAGACGTCACTATCCCGATTATATACGTCTCGCTTTCGCTGGAAGGCGTTAGCCCGGAAGATGGTGAGCGCCTGTTAGTTCGCCCAATGGAGCAGGAGCTGCGTGGAATCGAAGGGCTGCGCAAATTTACCGCCCAGTCTAGCGAAGGTCATGGGTCGGTAACGCTGGAGTTTGATCCTGGCTTTGATCCGGATACAGCGCTTTCTGATGTACGCGAACGCGTGGATATCGCCCGCAGTAGCTTACCGGATGAAGCGGACGAGCCTCGGGTCATGGAGGTTAACGTCTCTGAGTTTCCGGTGCTGAGCATCGGCCTTTCCGGCGAGTTGGATACTAGAGAACGGGTAACCATTGCACGTCGCCTAAAAGAGGAAATAGAGGGCATTGCCGACGTCCTAGAGGTCGATATTGCTGGCGACCGCGAGGACTTACTCGAAATTGTCGTTGATCCACTGGTACTGGAAAGTTACGGCGTTGATTTTGATACGCTGTTTAATCAAATCTCACGCAATAATCGCCTAGTTGCTGCGGGCAGCTTGGATACCGGCGCCGGACGGCTAGCACTAAAAGTACCAGGCATTATCGAATCGTTAAACGATGTCATGGACATGCCGGTGAAAGTTGACGGCGACCAAGTGGTTACGTTTGGTGATGTTGCGTGGATTTTACCGACCTACAAAGATCCCGAAGGATTCGCCCGTATCGACGGCCAGCCTGCGGTAGTGCTGGAAATTTCCAAGCGCGCGGGGGCGAATATCATCGCCACCATTGAAGCCGTAAGAGAACGCTTTGCCCAGGCAGGCGACCTGCTGCCTGAACAGCTGCGTATTACCACGATTTTAGACGAGTCGGTTACCGTTCAAAATATGCTCTCTGAGCTGTTAAATAACGTGCTCACCGCAGTGGTGCTGGTATTAATTGTTGTCGTAGCCGTGATGGGCTGGCGCATGGCGCTGCTGGTAGGCCTGACCATACCCGGCGCGTTTTTAACCGGCATTCTTCTGGTTTGGGCATTTGGTTTTACGCTCAACATTGTGGTGCTATTTGCGCTGATCTTAGTGGCTGGCATGCTCGTGGATGGTGCGATTGTAGTCAGCGAGCTCGCTGATCGACACCTGCATGAGGGGCAGTCTCCCCACCAGGCTTGGCTGAATGCCGCAACACGCATGAGCTGGTCGGTTATTGCCTCTACCGCGACAACGCTTGCGGTATTTATACCACTGCTATTTTGGCCAGGCGTGGTAGGTCAGTTTATGAAGTACCTGCCTGCCACCGTCATCTTGTGCCTTCTTGCGTCGCTAGCCATGGCTCTGGTGTTTTTGCCAACCCTGGGGCGATTGTTTACCCGCACATCCCATACAGCAACCGCGGGTGCTGGCCCGGTCGACGAAAGCACGTCGCTTGGGCGCGCCTATCGCCGCGTACTCGGACGTTTACTGCAGCATCCCACCTGGGTGCTCGTGTTTGCGGTGCTGTTAATTGGGTTGATTTATACCGGCTATGCTCGTTTTAATCATGGCGTTGATTTCTTCCCCAGCGTAGAGCCGGACAGCGCGCAGGTGCTGGTACGTGCCCGAGGCGATTTTTCCGCTGAAGAAACCGACACCATCCTGAAGCGGGTGGAAAGCCGACTGGGCAGCATGGGAGAAGTCGAAGCCCTTTATGCACGCTCTTTTGCGGTGCCTAACCAGCAAATGGGCAATGATGTGATCGGGATGTTGCAGTTTCAGTTTGTCGACTGGTACCAGCGCCGCCCTGCCCGCACGATTTTGGCTGACATGGCCGAGCGCACTCAAGATCTACCGGGGATAACGCTAGAGTTTCGCGAGCAGGAGATGGGGCCTGGTGGCGGCAAACCTATTGTGCTCGAAATCAGCGCCACTGATCCAGACATCGCAAACGCCGGCGTTGACCAGATTACGGCACTAATGCACGAGCTAGGCGGCTTTACCGACATCCAGGATAATCGCAGCCTGCCCGGGGTCGAATGGCAGGTAAAAGTTAACCGTGAAGCCGCTGCCCGCATGGGCACCGATATCACCACCATTGGTAGTGCTGTACAGCTACTGACCACTGGCCTTCAAGTGGCCAACTACCGTCCCCCCACCGTTACTGATGAGGTGGATATTCGCGTGCGCTTACCGGAACACTGGCGCACGCTCAACCAGCTTGAACGACTGACGATCAACACCCCACGAGGCCAAGTGCCTATTGCTCACTTTGTAGACATTACGCCCGCCCCCAAAGTAGGCACCCTGAATCGTATTGATGGACGCCGTGCGATTACCGTTGAGGCCGATTTAGCAACAGGCTATTTAGCGGACGAGCGGTTGCGAGCGCTACTAGATGCAGGCCAAAGCCAACTTGACGATAGTTTGATGGTTAATGTGGCGGGTGAACAAGAAGATCAGCAGGAATCCATGCAGTTCTTGATCAGCGCTTTCTTGATCGCGATTGGGCTAATGGCGCTGATTCTAGTGACACAGTTCAATAGCTACTATCAAGCAGCGCTAGTGCTATCGGCCATTGTGTTCTCCACTGCGGGCGTTTTGATGGGGCTGCTCATTACTGGCCAAGCGTTTGGTATTGTCATGGTGGGCATGGGCATTATCGCCCTGGCAGGTATTGTCGTTAACAACAATATCGTTTTGATCGACACTTACAACGAGCTGCGCGGCCAAGGCATGCCCCCAACCGAAGCGGCACTAGAAGCAGGCACCCTGCGCTTACGCCCAGTGCTTCTCACCGCTATTACCACCGTGCTGGGGTTAATGCCGATGGTGCTAGGGATTAACGTTAATCTTTTTGCACCCACGCTAGGATTCAATGCCCCTTCGGCTCAGTGGTGGACACAAATGTCCAGCGCGATTGCAGGTGGCTTAACCTTTGCCACTGCCCTAACGCTCTTGCTAACGCCTTGCATGTTAGTAATAGGCGGCAAGGTGAGGCGTGAGAAGTAATAGGTGAGGTGTGAGAAGTGAGAAGTGAGAAGTGAGAAGTGAGAAGTGAGAAGTGAGAAGTGAGAAGTGAGAAGATCATCGCGAGCTAAAGCTCCCTCCTACAAGATACCGTGCCACTGTTCTACTGTAGGAGGCCGATTTATCGATGGTCCGACATCTCGGCGATCGCGGCGCAGCCGCCCTTAGCATGCTCAAAGAGCATCGCAAGCTACAGCCTCCTCCTACAAAACACCTCGCCGATGTTCTATGTTACAAAAATAGCTGTCGGAATAGGAACCAGTATACAAGGAGCCTAGCATGCACAAAGGTCATCAGCTTCGACAAGGTAGGCACTCCATTACAGGTGCATGCTATCTAATTACAATCACTACACAGCGGCGGCAGCCTACATTTACAGTATTTGAGCACGCATGCAGTGCCTCAAGGCATTTTTACCATCCGCGTGTCTTGGAGATAGCGACAACCTTATCATTTGTCGTGATGCCAGATCATATTCATTGGCTCTTGCAGTTAAATGGAAATCTATCGGAAGCCGTTCGCCGTTACAAAACATATGTTTCATTAGATATCGGTCAGCGCATATGGCAAGACGGATTTCACGACCGAATGATTAGACAAGAGGAGTCATTAAAAGGAGTAGCCAGATACATCGTAGCAAATCCGTTAAGAGCAAACTTGGTGAATGATATCATTCAGTACAGCTATTGGGATGCTGCTTGGCTGTAATCAATATATTACATCACCACTGCTCTTGTAGGAGGCCGATTTATCGGGCGATGGCGGCGCAGCCGCCCTTAATATAGCCAGGCGCATTAGCTTGGATCATCGTCGAAGTGTCGAACCAAAGCTAAAGCTCCCCCTACAATATCCAGGCTATTTACCTAAACACCATCGCGAGCTGAAGCTCCCTCCTACAAGATACCGTGCCACTGTAGGAAGCCGATTTATCGGTGGTCCGGCACCTCAGCGAGGCGGAGTAGCCACCGCCCTTAGTTAGCAGCAACAAAGTCCGAACACCATCGCGAGCTGAAGCTCCCTCCTACAAGACACCGTGCCACTGTAGGAGGCCGGTTTATCGGTGGTCCGGCACCTCAGCGAGGCGGAGTAGCCACCGCCCTTAGTTAGCAGCAACAAAGTCCGAACACCATCGCGAGCTGAAGCTCCCTTCTACAAGACACCGTGCCACTGTTCTACTGTAGACATGATGGATTGACCTGCCCCTCCTCAACTTCGTGGGTTATGTTGAGGTTGAGGCAACAACGCAGAGCCACTATTAAGGGAGGCAGGTCATGAAACAGTCTAGCGTAAATCAACCGTCCTTTGGTGAACGCCGTAGCGGCGCTGGCAACGTCCATGCCGCTTATATCGGCCTGGATGTGCACAAGGCCACCATTGCCGTCTCTATCGCCGAGGCGGGGCGGCTCGAGCCCGAGTTTCGTGGCGAGATTCCTAACGAATCCAAGGCCATTGACAAGATGATTCGCCAGCTCAGCCAGCGGTTCAACGGGCAGCCTCTGTTGTTCAGTTATGAGGCTGGCCCTTGTGGTTACGGCCTCTATCACCAGATTCAGGCCAGCGGCCATGATGGCGAAGTGGTTGCCCCATCACTGATTCCTCGTCGTGCGGGAGATCGCGTCAAGACCGACCGACGAGACGCCGTCATGCTGGCCCGTCTCTCACGTGCTGGCGAACTCACGCCGGTCTGGGTGCCCACGCCCGAGCAGGAAGCCATTCGTGATCTGACACGTGCCCGTGAGGATATGAAGGCCATTGAGCTTAAAGCACGTCAACGTCTGAGCGCATTCTTGCTACGCCACGGCAAGGTCTACACTGGCAAAAGTAAGTGGATACCGGTTCATTTTCGCTGGCTCGAGACCGTCCGCTTCGATAATCGGATTCAGCAGATCGTGCTACAGGAGTACATTGAGGCCGTGAGAGAGGCTCAACGACGCGTTGCAGGGTTAGAGAAGCAAATGGAAGCGGCGTTAATGGAGTGGTCACTGGCCTCGGTGGTTCGGTCGCTAATGGCGATGCGTGGGATCAGCCTGATTACCGCCATGACAGTGCTGGCCGAGCTGGGTGATATCAGCCGGTTCGACTCACCGCGGCAACTGATGGCCTACCTGGGACTAGTGCCCAGCGAGCACTCCAGTGGCGGTAGTCGCCGACAGGGAGGCATCACTAAAACGGGTAATGGTCATGTGCGTCGTGTGTTGGTGGAGGCCGCCTGGAGCTATCGCTTCCCCGCGCGCAAGACGCGCATTATTGAGAAGCGAGCCGAGCAGACCACGCCGACGGTGCAGGCAATCGCCTGGGAAGCACAGAAACGACTCTGCGGACGTTACCGTCGATTGGCGGCCACGGGCAAGATGAAGCAGCAGGTTATCACCGCCGTCGCGCGCGAATTGACGGGGTTTATGTGGGCGATTGCCTGTGAGGCTATGGGCAAACCGCACGGAAGCCGGGCAACCGCATGACTATCACGTTCCAGTGTCTAGGTGTCAGGGAGCGTCGGGCCGGTGGGAGAACCCCTGGCCCTCCTATGAGGCCCCGCCCTCTGGGGCTGGGTGACCCTCGCTTGTAGAGCAGGGTAGCTCCGCGACGAAGTGATGACAGGTCGGTAACCAACCCACGAATACCAGAGAGATCCACCGTCGCAGATAGCCCTTCGCTTCCTGACCCCTAGGCATTGAGGACAACCGAATGAACGAAAGATAACCGTGCCCTTGACAGGTCAATCCATACCAGGAGGCCGATTTATCGGTGGTCCGACATCTCGGCGATGGCGGCGCAGCCGCCCTTAATATAGCCAGGCGCATTAGCTTGGATCATCGTCGAAATGTCGAACCAAAGCTAAAGCTCCCCCTACAATATCCAGGCTATTCACCTAAACACCATCGCGAGCTGAAGCTCCCTCCTACAACACACCATGCTATGGATAATGGGAAAAATTAAGCTGGTGACTTCATCTGCTGTGGGCTGTGGGCGGCGTGCAGGCGGGCGATTAGCTGGTCTTCAAGGGCGAAGCGCTCTGCCAACCCTTTCGCTAAGCGGTCAATCCAGGCGGGTAAACGCACTAGATTCTGCTGACAGCGTACCGGTGAGGCGAAGTCTTCATCGAATTCCAGCACCATGGCCGTTGACAATTCTAAGCGCTCAAGAAGCTTTGCCGCGATTTGTAATGCACTCTCATCGTCGAATGCCTTCGCTTCCTCAGCAAGCTGGGGGTAAATCTCGAAGTGCCCAGCGCTGATGTAGTCCATCAACAACTCACTAAAGGTGTCAATGCGCGCTTTGCTAATCGCCTCTAATTCGGCGTCACAAGCTTCTTTCAGCTCAATGAAGCTGACTAACAGCGAGCGGCGCTGATCAAGCCAGCGATCAATCAAACTGTGCACGCCCCCCCAGCGCTCCAGGGCATTTTTGCAATCTTCGAGCATGGGGCTTTCTCCTTACAGATAGCCGTCTTCAACTGAGCTAGACTCGCGCGTCCGTGGACACCTGTCAATCCTAGCGGGTACGGTTTACTTAATTAAATGAGGCCAATCAATTAACGTAAACCATACCACTTATTTAACTCTTTTTTACAGACCATGTTTTTACAGACTATGTTTTTAAAGACCACAGAATACGCAGAGGCGCAATCGCGAGCAATAAAAAGCCGATCAAGGTCCATGCAGGCAGCGACAGGCCTAAGAACATGAAATCGATGTCAGCACACTCACCAGAGCCGGTAAGCACCATGGCAACCACTTCTTGCATCGGCAAGATATCCATCATGTACTCAAGGCCTGGGCCACAGGTTGGCACTTCGTCAGCGGGCAAGCCTTGAAGCCATACATGCCTTCCGGCAACAAAAGCACCCGTACCTACTGCGGCTAAGCTCAGCAAACCGTAGATAGCTTTGCCTACTTTGCCACTTGGGTTATGAAGTGCAGCGATACCTAGCACCAGCCCTGCGGCAATCACCGCGACCCGCTGAAAAATACACAACGGGCAGGGTTCCAACCCCATAATATGCTCAAGCCCCAAGGCTACCGCCATCATCAGAACACAAAAGGCGAAGCCCGCTAACGCGATAGGGCGAACTGCTAATGATGTCATTGACCATCCTCTGGTGAAATAGCAGACAGCGCTCTGGACTCACGCGCTTTGGCAAAGTAAGTGCTTAGGAACCCACTAAAGCTCTCTTGATCGGCTTCTTCAATATCGTGCTGTTGTTGGTGCGAGGTCTCGATCAACTGAGCAAGCAGTGCTTCACGAGAACGTAGCATGGGCGTGGACTTAAGCTTGTCGGCTTGCTCTTGAGCCAATTGCAACAGCGTATCGCTGAGCGAGCCATTACCAGCTTCCAGGCGCTCCAGTAGTTGCGCTGAGGGGGTTAGAGAAGGATCTTTCAGCCGCGGCGCTAGCTCAGCGAGTGCCGACGCATGAGGAGTACTCTCTTCTACAGCATCCAATAGGCGTGCCACTTCGGCCATTTCCGCAAAAATCTGCTCGCCCCACTCCTTCACAGTCGTCGTTTTGCCGTTATGGATCAGCTTCAGCGCTGGGTCACGCCCACGCTCAACGACGAAACGGCGATTGTCGTCTAAGCGGTCGCACTCTTCGTCTGAAATCCACGGGCTATCGCTTAGTAGACACCACATTAAGAAGGTATCAACAAAACGCATCTGAGCCTCGGTGACACCTAGCGGGTCGAATGGATTAAGATCCAAACAGCGTACTTCGATGTACTCCACCCCACGCGCTTCCAGGGCTTGACTGGGCGTTTCGTTGTGCTTGGCGACTCGTTTAGGGCGAATATCGCTGTAGTATTCGTTTTCAATCTGCAAAATATTGGCGTTTAACTGCTGCCACTCGTCGCCGTTCTTCACGCCCAGCTTTTCGTAGTCTGGCCACGGAGTGGAAATAGCGTGCCGTAGCGTGTTGACGTAGTTGGACAACGAGTTAAAGCAGATTTTAAGCTGCGACTGCACTTTATTCTGATAGCCCAAATCCGACATACGTAGCGTGGTCGCATAGGGGGCGTAATAGGTGTCGTCGCTCAGCGACTGCAGTTTTTCAGGCACTGTACCAGTTGGCAGGAAGCTTTTGTCGATGGCGGGTGATGCGCCAAATAGGTAGAGCAGCAGCCAGCTATGACGACGAAAATGCCGAATCATGCCGAAATAACGCGTAGAGCGATAATCGTTAAAAGGAATATTGGTGGCTTTTTCAAGCTCACGCAGGGCATGCCACATATCATCGGGTAGCGATACGTTGTAATGCACCCCGGCGATAGCCTGCATAATACGCCCGTAGCGCACATCCAACCCTTTACGATAGACATGCTTCATGGTGCCCACATTGGAGCTGCCATAGTCAGCAATCGGTACGCTATCGTTACCGGAAAGCCGAGACGGCATGCTGCCTGGCCAAATCCACTCATTTTCCAAGTAGTGATAGGTAAACGTGTGCAGGTCTGATAAAAATGCCAACGCCTCTTTTGGCTCTGAACACACCGGTGTGATGTACTCCAATAGCGCTTCGGAGTAGTCAGTGGTGATATGTGGGTGGGTTAGCTTTGAACCCAGCGCGTAGGGGTGCGGCGTTTGAGCAATATGGCCGTTGGCGTCAACGCGCAGGCCCTCTTTTTCCACCCCGCGACGCAGGCGACCTAGACGCCCTAAACGCGCGCTAGGGAGCAAACGCTCAACCTGGGCGGTCAGTGTGGATGGCACAGTGAGAGGTTCAGACAAGGTGAACACTCCTTGTTAGGAAGGCCTGCTTAAAGCAGGCCTTGTTGAAATCAGCTGGCATCGCCATGCGGTTTATCACGTTTTTTTACCGAGAATAGACAGCAGGATATGGCGGCAACCATTAAATATTCAAGACGCGCGACTATTTGCCCTGCTTTGCTTTAAGCAGTGCTGCGCCGAGCGCGCCCATTGGTACCGCTGCTTCGCTGGACTTTCCTCCCTGGCGTTGACCACGACCATTCTGTCCAGAACTGGCCGACCGCTGACTACGCGCAGGCTTACGGGGCTCGTCGTTAGTGGAATTTGCAGCTGCTTGCGCCTGTTCTGGCTCATCATCCAAACGC
Source organism: Halomonas sp. KG2 (assembly GCA_030440445.1). Classification (NCBI taxonomy): domain Bacteria; kingdom Pseudomonadati; phylum Pseudomonadota; class Gammaproteobacteria; order Oceanospirillales; family Halomonadaceae; genus Halomonas; species Halomonas sp. KG2. The sequence continues at coordinate 2,927,040 of CP098528.1, forward strand.
ATTGAAAGCCCTACCCGCTTGCGGGGGATATCCACGCTCATCACCTTAACGGTAACGATATCGCCTGCTTTGACTACACTGCGGGGGTCATCGATAAAGCGGTCAGAGAGCGCTGAAATATGCACGAGCCCGTCTTGATGAACGCCAATATCTACAAAGGCACCGAAGTGGGTCACGTTGGTGACGGTACCTTCCAGCACCATGCCCAGCTTCAGGTCTTTGAGTGTTTCGACGCCTTCACGGAATTCAGCCGCCTTAAACTCAGGGCGCGGGTCGCGTCCTGGCTTATCCAGCTCTTTGAGAATATCGCTGACGGTAGGAACACCAAAACGCTCGTCAGCGAAGTCGGCGGGTTTTAGTGCTTTTAGCGTTGCACTATCACCAATCAGGCCTTTTATATCTCGACTATTTTGCTTGGCAATACGCTCTACCAGCGTATAAGCCTCTGGGTGAACAGCACTGGCATCCAGCGGATTTTCGGCGTTGCTGATGCGTAAAAAACCAGCACACTGCTCAAACGTCTTTGGCCCAAGGCGGCTAACTTCCAACAGCTCTTTACGGCTTTTGAACGCCCCTTGAACGTTGCGTTGGGCAACAATATTTTCAGCAATGGCAGCACTTAGCCCAGCAACACGTGAAAGCAATGCGCTAGATGCCGTATTGAGATCCACACCGACAGCGTTAACGCAGTCTTCTATCACGACTTCTAGACTACGTGACAGCTGCACCTGGGAGACATCGTGCTGATACTGTCCAACACCGATAGATTTCGGCTCGATTTTCACCAGTTCTGCAAGCGGGTCTTGCAGACGGCGAGCAATAGAGACGGCGCCGCGCACAGTGACATCAAGATCCGGCAGCTCGCGGGAAGCGTATTCCGATGCAGAGTAAACCGACGCACCGGCCTCAGACACCATGACTTTACTTAAACGATGTTCGGGTGCTAACGCCTTCAGCAGATCACCTGCCAGCTTGTCGGTTTCACGACTGGCGGTGCCATTGCCAACGGCAACGAGTTGAACGCCATGCAGTTTAACCAGCTTAGCGAGCACATTGAGCGATTCGTCCCAGCGATTCTGCGGCGCATGGGGGTAAATCGTCGCTTGGTCGATAAATTGACCGGTCGCATCCACCACCGCAACCTTGCAGCCGGTTCTTAGCCCCGGGTCAATCGCGAGAGTCACTTTTTGCCCTGCAGGTGCTGCCAGCAAAAGGTCTTTCAGGTTGGCGGCAAATACCTCGATAGCGGTCAACTCTGCCTGCTCGCGCAGGCGACCTAACAGCTCGGTTTCAAGCGCGGTGTAGAGCTTTACACGCCACGTCCAGCGCACTACTTCGCTCAACCATTTGTCGGCGGGGCGACCTTCATCGCTAATACCCACTTGTTTGGCAATGGCGACCTGGGCCGGATGAATTGGCGCGTCCTCTTCGCCAGGCAGACGAATCGCCAGACTTAGAATGCCTTCGTTGCGACCACGGAACATAGCAAGCGCACGGTGAGATGGCACCTTGGCCAGTTTCTCGTCATGCTCGAAGTAGTCAGAGAACTTCGCGCCCTCCTGCTGCTTGCCATCTAGCACACGGGCACTTAATTCGCCCTCTTGCCATAACCGTTCACGCAACCGGCCAATAAGTTCAGGGTCTTCGGCGAAGCGTTCCATGAGAATTTGCTTAGCACCATCAAGGGCGGCTTTGGCATCTTCAATGGCTGGAATATCGCCTTCTGCAGGGCGCAGGTACTGCGCTGCTTCGCTTTCGGGATTAAGCTGCGGATTGGCCAACAGGGCATCAGCCAGAGGCTCTAAGCCCGCTTCACGGGCAATTTGCGCTTTCGTGCGGCGCTTTTTCTTAAACGGTAGGTATAAGTCTTCCAGGCGCTGCTTCGTCTCAGCTGCCTGAATCGTTGCTTTTAGCGTGGCATCCAGCTTGCCTTGCTCATCGATAGCCGCTAGTACGGCTTCACGGCGCTCTTCCAGCTCGCGCAAATAGCGCAGGCGCTCATCCAGTTGGCGCAGCTGAATATCATCGAGGGCACCCGTTACCTCTTTACGATAACGAGCAATAAACGGCACGGTAGCGCCACCATCCAGAAGCTCTACCGTTGCGGAGACCTGTTCAGGCCGTACGTTTAGCTCAGTGGCTAAGCGTGAAATAATGCGTTGTTTGACATCCATAACGTGCAACTAACTCATGCAGCATTCGAGGTGCCGACAAGGTACCACAATCGCTGCATGAACGCCCTACGCGGGCACAAACCGCAGTGCTACACCGTTGTTGCACCAGCGCAAGCCGGTAGGCTCTGGACCATCACCAAAGACATGGCCTTGATGACCACCACAGCGCGCACAGTGATATTCTGTGCGTGGCCACACTAGTTTGAAATCCAACTTGCTTAACAAGTGGCCCTCAACATGCTCAAAAAAACTGGGCCAACCGGTGCCAGAGTCATACTTCATTGCGCTGGTAAAAAGTACAAGATCGCACCCAGCACAGCGGTACTCACCTTCCCCAACCTCTCCGTCCAAGGGGCTTGAAAAGGCGCGCTCAGTTCCCTCTTCGCGGAGCACGTAAAAGGCTTCATCAGTCAGGCGTTCACGCCATTCGTCTTCGCTTAATTCAAGCTTTTCAAGGCCAGGAGCTGCTTTAAGGTCTAATCGCGGAAAGCCAAACGAGACGCCAGGAAGAACACCTGCCAATCCCGTTAGTCCAGCAAGACCCAAAAAGTGACGACGCTTCATTTGCGCACTCCCCCTTAACACGTCAAGGACATAGACACAAAAACGGGACGGCGCCTTAGCACCGTCCCGTTTTGACTACTTGACTGTCCAAACGTTCGATTAGTTATTCAAACGTTTGACAATCTTTACCCTATCGTACATATCAGGTTAACTGCGGACCTGCCTTGATAATTGCCTCGTTAACACCTTCAAACTTCTTGAAGTTATCAACGAACTTGGTGGCAAGGTCTTGCAGATGACGATCGTAGGCATCTTGGTCAGCCCACGTTTCGCGAGGATTGAGCAGGCTAGAGTCTACACCCGGCACCGCTACAGGTACTTGAAGGTTAAGGCCATCGATGTGCTGGGTTTCAACATCACGCAGCACACCGGACTGAATAGCACTGATGATGGCGCGAGTAGTCGGGATAGAGAAACGTGAGCCACCTTCACCGTAGGCACCACCTGTCCAACCGGTGTTGACGAGATAAACCTGAGCATCTTTTTTGTCTACCCGCTTGATCAACAGATCGGCGTATTCACGCGCAGGACGCGGGAAGAATGGCGCACCGAAGCAGGTAGAGAATGTAGCAGCCAAGCCTTCAGATGAACCCATTTCGGTAGAGCCCACTTTCGCAGTGTAGCCTGACAAGAAATGGTACGCGGCGGCTTCTTTGGAAAGAATCGATACGGGCGGCAATACGCCAGACATATCGCAGGTCAGGAAGACGATAGCGTTAGGCTCACCAGCCAGGTTCTCCGGTACACGCTTTTCAACGTGCTCTAGCGGATAGGCGGCACGAGAGTTTTGAGTCAGGCTGTCGTCGGCGTAATCCGGCTCGCGACGATCATCAAGAACAACGTTCTCCAGCACGGTACCAAACTTAATCGCGTTCCAGATAACCGGCTCGTTCTTCTCAGAAAGGTCGATACATTTAGCGTAGCAGCCACCTTCCATGTTGAAGACGATACCGTCGCCCCACGCGTGCTCATCATCGCCAATCAGGTAGCGCGCTTGGTCAGCGGAAAGCGTAGTTTTACCCGTACCTGAAAGGCCGAAGAACAAACAGGTTTCGCCGTCTTCACCAACGTTCGCAGAGCAGTGCATCGGCAGAACATCAGCTTCTGGCAACAGGTAGTTCTGCACCGAGAACATTGCTTTCTTCATTTCACCGGCATAGCGCATACCAGCAATCAACACTTTGCGCTCGGCAAAGTTAATAATGACACAGCCATCAGAGTTGGTGCCGTCGCGGCTGGGGTCACACTCAAAGCCCGCGGCGTTCAGAATCGTCCACTCATCTTTAACCGCTGTGTTGTATGCCTGCGGGCGCACAAACATGGTGCGGCCAAACAGGTTTTGCCAAGCCGTTTCTGTGGTAACACGAACGGGTAAGTAGTGTGTGTTATCACTGCCTACATGCAGTTCGGCTACGAAGTGCTCACCGCTACCCAGATAGTCTTCTACACGTGCCCACAGCGCTGAAAATTTTTCAGCATCAAACGGGCGGTTCACGCTTCCCCAGTCGATGCTATCGCGAGTAGAGGGCTCGTCGACGATATAGCGATCTTTCGGTGAACGCCCTGTGCGCAGACCGGTGTTTACCACCAGCGCACCGTTAGCCGACAGGCGGCCTTCACCACGGGCCACGGCGCGCTCGATCAGTTCGGCGCTGCTAAGATTAACGTGGGCTTGGGGAGCGGCTTGAGTCGTGGTCATGTCGATTCCTGGGTCTCGAATTTACCGGGCGTCAACGACGCCTTGAGAAATCATCTCAGCCGCTTATTGTTTCCAATACCATGGGCTGAGTGCGCTGAAGTCCGGCGCATTATGGCAAAAAGAAAGCCCCCGGGAAACGGGGGCTTTCATCAAACATCTTGTAGTTAAACTACTACAATGGCACTACATTTTGTGTTGCAGCGCAGTATATTTTCAAACAATCGTTCGGCAGGCATCCTATAGGCTTTGCTATGACTAGCGCGGCACACATACGACTTCAATACCCATGCCATCATCTGCGACTACACAATCAATGAATCACCGGGGGTGGCGCGTCCGGATTTTCTAATAAAATTTCAATCTCTGCGGCTGTGTAGTGATATTTCGTGTGGCAAAAGTGGCATTGCGTATCGATTGCGCCTTCTTCGCGCAAAATATCGCGCAGCTCCTGTTCGCCAAGCGTGTATAACGCATGGCTCATTCGCTCCCGCGAGCAGGTGCAACCAAAGCGTAGTGCTTTCGGCTCGAACACTCTAACCGTCTCTTCGTGATAAAGCCGGTACAGTACTTCGCGCTGCTCCAGCCCCAGAAGCTCTTCAGTCTTAATGGTGTCGGCAAGATGAACGCTGCGTTCCCAAGCATCAACATCTTGATTTTGTGAGGCATCGGGCAGGCGCTGAAGCAGCAGCCCACCTGCACGCTCGCCGTCAGCCGCGAGCCAAAGGCGGGTTGGCAACTGTTCTGATTGGCCAAAGTAGGCTTCTAGGCAGCCCCCCAGGGTAGCGTGATCAAGCGCAACAATACCTTGATATCGATGCCCTTCCCTTGGATCTAGGGTAATCACAATTTGGCCTTCCCCCACCAGCTCTCGGAAACTGGCATATTCGCTGGGCAGCACAGCGTCTTCCGCGATTCGCGCGATCGCACGCAGCTCACCACCGGGGTTGGACTCGGCCATTAAGAGTGCAAGCGAGCCTCGTCCTCGCACTTCAATGCTTAAGGTGCCGTCTAGTTTTACCGTGTCGGTTAGCAAAGCGACCGCCGCCAACAGCTCACCCAGCAATTCATTAACCGCTGGCGGGTAAGCGTGGCGGTCAAGCACCTCATGATAGGCAGTGCTGAGCGTGACGATTTCACCACGCACGTTGGTTTGGTCAAACATAAAACGTTGGATTTGATCAGACATAAGGAAACCGTCGGAGAAGTAGAGAGAAGGCTTACCGCCATGACGAATAAACGCGTGTTTAATCGCCCTGTTGGCGCTGGAAGCGTTGGATGTCACGCCGCTGTTTTTTATCAGGACGTTTGAGTGGGTGCTGCATGGCTTCATTGGTGAGACGACGAGCTTCAGCTTCTTTGGCTCGGCGTTGCACACTTTCCTCCGTTTCAGCGTAGAGCTTGCGCGCTTCTGGCGCGCCGCGACGCTGGTCGGAAAGCGAAACCACTTCCACCTCAAAAATATCCCACCCTTGGGGAACACGAATAAGTGCCCCCAGTTCGACATTTTTGCTGGTTTTTACGCGGCCACCGTCATAGTGGACTTTACCGCCTTCTATCGCTTTTTTAGCCAGGGCACGGGTTTTGAAAAACCGTGCGGCCCATAGCCACTTATCCAAGCGAACGCTGTCGCTCATTAACGCTCTCCTCGCTGCCCTGGCAGGTTATCTGGCAGCAGTTGGGCAAACCGGTCTAGGGCAATAAACTCCTGCAGTTCTTTTTCAGGCCGCTGGCTATCTGGCTGCTTAATACCTAGTAAGTGTTTGATACCAAACTCACGGGCACTTTCGAGTACGCGTGCGTTATCATCGATAAACAGCGTGCGCGCTGAATCAAACGGTTCTTGCTCTTGAAGCGCAAACCAGAAAGCCTGCTCCTCTTTGGCAGCCCCTACATCCTCTGATGAGATGATGGCGTCGAGGTAGTTTTCCAACCCTGTCAGCGGTAATTTTAGCGCGAGGCTGGCACGGTCTGCGTTGGTCGCTAGAATGACACGGGGGTGGGCTTGCTTCAGCCAGGTTAAAAAGTCTAACGCATCGCTACGCAGGCCTATCAAGTGCTGTACTTCGCGTTTCAGCGCTACGATATCCACCCCAAGTTCGCGGCTCCAGTACGCAAGGCTGTACCAGTTCAACGTGCCCTGCTCACCGATAATGCGCGCACGCAGCGCTTCTTGGCTCGCTGCGTCTAGCTGATGAAGCTCAACATAGCGTTTTGGCAGGTGCTCTAGCCAGAAATGGCTATCGAAGTGCAGATCCAGCAGCGTGCCATCCATATCGAGTAGGACAGTATCAATCTCGCGCCAATCAATCATTGCCGCTCCAGTATGAAAGAGTAAGCATACTATTGTAGCGTAACCCGTTTTTTGCAGCCACGGAGGCATGATGTCAGTCCACGACGCTTCAACAGGCAATACCCCACATGACTACCTGAAAAAGCCGCAAATCTTGGCGCGAACCAACGTCGCCAAAAGCCGTTTATTCCAGATTGAGTCGCTTGATTTGCGCTTTTCTAATGGTGAAGAGCGCCAGTTTGAACGTTTAACCGGCGCAGACCGAGGCGCGGTAATGATTATTGCCATGCCCGATCCGGAGCACGTACTGCTTATTCGTGAATATGCGGCTGGCTTTGAAGATTATGTGCTGACGCTGCCAAAGGGGCTAGTTGACCCCGGCGAAGACATTGTCACTGCTGCTAACCGTGAGCTAATGGAAGAGTGCGGCTTTGGCGCGCACCGCATTGAGCCGCTGGTGGAGTTATCACTTGCGCCTAACTACATGCGCCACCGCATGCAGGTACTCATCGCCACCGATCTTTATCCCAAGCGCCTGCCAGGTGACGAGCCAGAGCCGTTGATTGTCGAAACTCACGCCATTGAAGAACTGCCGGCGCTGCTGTTACGTGACGACTTCCACGAAGCCCGCGCCATCGCCGCGCTCTATATCGCAAGAGATAAGCTACGCGAAGAGAAACGTAATAGCGCAATGGATTTGTTGTAAAGCCGCGCTGCTTTTGCAGGTGCGCTGACGCTTACACCGCACTACAAAACCTAAGGACTCAATAAGTTATGTAGCGCGTGGTAACGAATCTCGCGAGGAACGAGCGAATGAGGCACCCGCGGAAGGTGGCGGAACGACGCCCAGTGGCAGCCGTCCCAACTGCTTACAAATGGTGTTTTAGCGGTATCCAGCGGCGTTGGCGGTGGCTGTCTAGGCCAGCTTCCAAGAGCGTCATGTTGCGTAGCGCATCTTCAATATCAACCGGCAGTGGCGTTTTATCACGGATCGCGACGGCCATGCCTTGATAATAAGCCAGGTAGTCACCCGCTTGGGTAGCATGCTCGTGACGCACTAGCGGTGCCTCTTCTCCGTCGCCCTCGCGAAGGGTCAGCGCGCCTGGGGAGTCAGCTCCCCAGGCAGGCGTAGGCACCTCACCCGCTTTTAAGCGATCCTCTTGAGGGTCTAGGCCGTATTTAAGGTAGCTACCTTTCGTTCCATTAATGCGGAAGCGCGGTGTTGATTCGGCAACCAGCGTGCCAGCGCTGAGGCTAACGCGACAGCCGTCGTACTCCAGCAGCGCTAAAAAGTCATCATCGGCTTTGGCGTCATCTCTGCGCACACCCAGATCCAGCATGATGGCATTGGGCATCCCAAACAGCTCACAGGCTTGGTCAAGCAAGTGAGGGCCTAGGTCATACCAAATACCCCCACCTGGTGTGACTTTTTCGCGCCAGCGGTCACGAACTTCAGGGCGAAAGCGATCAAAACGCGACTCAAACCCGGTGACACGGCCTAACGTGCCGGCTTCAAGCAGCGCTTTAACGGTAAGGAAGTCACTATCCCAACGGCGGTTATGAAATACCGACACCAAGCGCTCTTTATCAATCGCCAGCGCTTTTAGCTGCTTGGCTTCTGAAAGTGTGACGGTAAACGGCTTATCGACGACTACGTGTTTACCCGCCATCAACGCTGCTTTGGCGAGCGGAAAATGCGTGTCATTAGGTGTCGGGATAACAATGAGATCAATATCGCTGCGCTGACATAACGCCAGTGCTTGGCGCTCAACCTCAACATCTAAGTCAGCATGCACTTTGGCGGCATCACTGGAGGATACTGCGACTAAATCCAGGCCTTCCGTTGCCTGAATGAGTGGCGCATGAAACGTTTTACTCGCAAATCCATAGCCAACGAGGCCAACGTTGATAATCGCCTTCATTACATTCCTTAGTCGTTTTGACGGTTTGCATTGGGCATAAAGCAGCTCACATAAAGCAACCCACATAAAACAGCCCGCTTTGCACGGGCTGTTTTACATAGTACCTACACCTAGTCGAGCTTGGAAAGGTCGCGAACCGCACCTTTGTCTGCTGACGTGGCCAGCAATGCGTAGGCTTTCAGTGCAGGCGTTACCTTACGAGGGCGCTGTTCGACGGGCTTCCAGGCGTCTTTGCCTTTAGCTTCCATCGCCTCGCGACGCTTCACTAATACTGAATCAGGTAGTTGCACGTTAATCGTACGGTTGGGAATATCAATCAGAATGGTATCGCCCTGCTCAACCAAACCAATCGCGCCGCCTGCCGCCGCTTCGGGGGAAACATGACCAATGGAAAGCCCAGAAGTCCCGCCAGAGAAGCGGCCATCCGTCAACAATGCACAGGCCTTACCCAGCCCTTTGGATTTTAAGTACGAGGTCGGATAGAGCATTTCCTGCATGCCAGGACCGCCTTTAGGGCCTTCGTAGCGAATGACCACTACATCGCCCTCTTTGACCTTACCGTCCAATACATTGGCCACTGCTTGATCTTGGGATTCAACGACGTGGGCTTTGCCTTCGAACACGAGAATTGAGTCGTCAACGCCTGCCGTTTTAACCACGCAACCATCGAGGGCGATGTTGCCGTAAAGCACAGCCAAACCGCCTTCTGTTGAGAACGCATGCGCTAGGTCGCGAATACAACCGGTAGCACGATCGCCATCTAGACTTGGCCAGCGGGCGCTTTGTGAGAAAGCGGTTTGGGTAGGAATACCACCAGGGCCTGCTTTAAAGAACTCGACCACATCAGCGTTTGGCGAGCGCATAATATCCCACTCTTCCAGCGCCGCTTTTAGGCTATCGCCGTAAACAGTTGGCACTGACGTGTCCAGCACTCCCGCACGATCCAACTCGCCCAGAATAGCCATAATGCCACCTGCACGGTGAACGTCTTCGATATGGTATTTCTGGGTATTGGGTGCCACTTTACATAGTTGCGGTACCTCACGGGAAAGCCGATCAATATCCGCCATGGAGAAGTCGACTTCCGCTTCTTGGGCCGCCGCCAGCAAATGCAAAATCGTATTCGTAGAGCCGCCCATGGCGATATCTAACGTCATGGCATTTTTGAACGCTGCTTTGTTACCAATCGCACGGGGCAGCAGGTGGGCTTCTTCGCCTTCATAGTAGCGCTTGGCCAGCTCTACAATGCGATGGCCAGCGGTTTCAAACAGGCGCCGACGGTCTGAGTGGGTCGCCAGCACGGTACCGTTACCAGGTAACGCCAAGCCTAATGCTTCCATTAGGCAGTTCATCGAGTTAGCGGTAAACATACCCGAGCAACTGCCGCAGGTGGGGCAAGCACTGCGTTCGACTTCAGCCAGGGTTTCATCATCAACGCTATCGTCAGCCGCCATAACCATGGCGTCGACCAGATCTAGGCCGTGATTTAGCAGCTTAGTTTTGCCCGCCTCCATGGGCCCACCCGAAACAAAAATGACCGGAATATTGAGGCGCATGGCAGCCATCAGCATCCCAGGGGTAATTTTGTCGCAGTTGGAAATACACACTAGCGCGTCGGCGCAGTGGGCATTACACATGTACTCAACGCTATCAGCGATAATATCGCGGCTGGGCAGCGAATAGAGCATGCCGTCGTGCCCCATCGCGATGCCATCGTCTACCGCTATGGTGTTGAACTCTTTAGCCACACCGCCGGCTTTCTCAATTTCACGTGCGACCAATTGGCCCATGTCTTTTAAGTGAACATGGCCCGGCACAAACTGGGTAAACGAGTTCGCAACCGCAATAATGGGCTTATGGAAATCGTCGTCTTTCATGCCGGTGGCGCGCCAAAGGGCGCGGGCGCCGGCCATATTACGGCCGGCGGTGGTCGTACGGGAGCGATACTCGGGCATGGTGTCCTCTTCTACATCTTTATCGTGGCCTGCCGCATTCTTGGCGACAGGCAAGTGAATCCAGCGGCCTTAGATTGTGGCATGAGCGCACCGTGGAGACTAGATGCTGAGAGCAACCTCCCTTCCCAATTTGTCGCAGTTAAAACGTCTCCCACTGTGCAGAGGACTCTTGACTAGCCAATTCTCTTGCCGCAGCACCTCCCCCGGAAGGCAGTTTCAGTGACGCTTTACGCTGCGCTTGATTAACCTGCTGTAGCTTTTCCCGGGCAGAGTGAATATTTTCTTCCTGGGCGCCTTCCAGACGGAAGGCATCCACTACATTCGCTAGCTCAAACGTCTCTAGCGCTAAATTATCCGCCGAGACCGCGATGGTTTGTACTTTGGTGGCGTTTTGCTGAGTCACATTATCCATTTCAGCAATCGCGGAATTAATTTGGCCAATACCGCTACTTTGCTCGCTTGAGGCGGTGCTAATCGACTCCATCAGCTCACTGACACGGCTGACCTGCTGCATCACATTATCGATGGCTCGTTCAGCTTGCTCGACCGCACCACGGCCGCCACTGACCTCTTGCGTCGTACTTTCAATCATCTTGCGAATTTCTTGGGCCGCATCGGCACTACGGCTCGCCAAGTTACGCACTTCACTAGCCACCACCGCAAAGCCTCGGCCATGCTCCCCGGCACGTGCAGCTTCGACCGATGCATTGAGTGCCAGGATATTCGTTTGGAAAGCGATTCCGTCAATGACGCCTATCATCTCCGCCATTTTTTCAGCACTTTGGGCAATACGCTGCATTCTTGCGACCAACTGCTGCATTTGCTCTCGGGTATCGCGGGTGCTTGAGGCATTCTGCACCGCCAGCTCCGTCGCTTGGCGGGCATTCTCAGTATTTTGCTGCACCGTGGACGTCATTTCTTCCATGCTTGAGGCCGTTTGCTGCAGTGATGACGCCTGCTGCTCGGTGCGAGAAGCCAGCTCTTCATTTTCAGCGGCAATTTGCTGAACAGCAGGCGTGACAACAGACACTCGATGTTCCACGTCGCCGACAATACTCGCCAAGCTAAAGCGCATGGTATCCAACGAATAGAGCAGCTCGCCCAGCTCGTCTTTCGTTTCACGACGTTCGCGAGCAGCCAAATTACCTGCTGCAATTTGAAAAGTAATATGCCGCGCCCCTTCTACGCTGCGCAACACGGACCTTAAAATCACGGTACTGAGACCTACCATCAACAGCAAACCAATGACCATCAACACCATTTGAGCAATCAGCATTTGCTGGCGTCCCTGCTGTGCCTGGCCAACCAGCGCTTCAGCATTTGCTCGCTCATCGCTAACTAACTGGCTACTGCTCTCTCTTAGCTGCTCTGTGGTAGGTTGTACGCCGTCATTAAAGGCTTCAAAAGCGGCAAAGCCATTTGCGCTACTGACCGCCGTCACCGTGGTATCGACACTGCTGATCCAGGTCGCTAATCCTGCACTAAAAGCTTGTAGACGCTCAGCACCGGCATTGCTGTCCGTAAGATACTCGTTCCAAAGCGTTTGTATTGACTGAGAATATTCGCTAACTGACGCGGCAACTGCATCAACATCAACCCGACGAGGGTTACGAACAGCAGGTTCCAACTGAGCCACCACTTGGCCGATTTGGCGCTCTATTCGCTGAAGATTGGCGACGGCTTCTAGCCCTGAGCGATTTAACGTATCGAGACGCTCACCAGAAACCATTAAGCCGTACATCCCTAGGCCGCCTGCCAATCCCATGAGAATAATGGATGCTACTACCATGCCCGTTAACTTAGCTTTCAGGCTATTAAACTGAAAGCGAGCAAAAAAACCTCCCACACCGCGGCGCTTTAGCGCCCCCTGCGCCAGCGTGTAGCGGCGAGATTTACCTTTTTCGCGTATTTCTTTATAGACGATTTCTGCTAGCGCAATACTTTGAGCTGGGGCTTTGCGCCGCAACGAGGTATACCCTACGATGCGGTCGCCATCTCTGAGCGGTGCCACGCTAGCAGTGACCCAATAATGATCGCCGTTTTTACGACGATTTTTGACCGTACCTTGCCAGCTCGCACCTGACTGAATCGTCTTCCAGAAATCTGCATAGGCTGCTTCCGGCATATCCGGGTGGCGAATTAGGTTATGAGGGCTTCCCATCAATTCATCGCGGGTATAGCCGCTGACCTCGACAAACGCGGCGTTAGCGTAGGTCACATTGCCCTTCAAATCGGAACGTGAAATCAGCACAGTCTCATCGTCAAGCGTGTACTCACGCTGAGTGACGGGTTGGTTGTTGCGCATACAGAGGCTCCCTAGGGGACTTTTAATTTTGATTTGCCTCTATTATCACTTGCCGCCAGGGAATTTAACCTCTGAATAACCCTACAAAAGCGCCGCACTCTTTGGTGCGGCGGCTTAACTAAACGATTGTTTTACACCCGGTTTAAGAGCCTACGTGAAGACCACATTGGCCACATCACGATAGCGGTTTGCAAAATGCACCGTCATTCCCTCTTTCAAGTAATCGGGAAGCTCTTCGTAATCGCGCTTATTGGCTTCTGGCAGTATCACCTCAAAAATATCGCTGCGGCGTGCGGCAATAATTTTCTCTCGGATTCCCCCCACCGGTAAGACTTGCCCGGTTAAGGTCAATTCACCAGTCATTGCCAAGGGGCGGCTAATTGCCTGATGCTTGGCCAGCGAAAGTAACGCCGTGGTCATTGTGACCCCTGCCGACGGGCCGTCTTTGGGTGTCGCCCCTTCGGGCACGTGAAGATGCACAAATGCCGAGTCAAAGAAGTCAGCATCGGCACCATACTCTTGCAAGTGGCCCAGCGTGTAGCTGTAAGCAATATTGGCGGACTCCTTCATCACATCGCCAAGCTTGCCGGTGAGTTTAAAGCCGCGATCCAGCGCATGAACTTTGCCCGCCTCGATAGGCAGCGTTGCGCCCCCCATAGAAGTCCAGGCAAGCCCGGTAACAACGCCTTCGCCTTTCAGCACTTTCTCTTTACGGAATAGCGGTGCTCCTAGGAACTCTTCCAGGTTTTTAACCGATATTTTTACCGTTTCCACCTGTTCTTCCAGCAGCTTCACTGCTGCCTTGCGAACAATACGATGCAGCTGTTTTTCAAGCTGGCGAACGCCTGCCTCACGGGCATAGCCGTCAATAACCTGCTTGAGCGCGGCATCCGTTAAGTTGATACGTTTCTTAGGCAGGTTGTCGCGTTTCAACAGCTTCGGCCATAGATGGTGCTTAGCGATCTGTAGCTTTTCTTCCGCGATATAACCAGAAAGGCGAATCTGCTCCATACGATCAAGCAACGGACCTGGAATTGAGTCCAGCGTATTCGCGGTGCACAAGAACAGCACTTTGGATAGATCCATGCGCACATCGAGATAGTGATCCAGGAAATCGACGTTTTGCTCAGGGTCTAACACCTCAAGCAGTGCTGATGCAGGATCGCCCTGGAATGATTGGCCCAGCTTATCAATCTCATCGAGCATAATCACAGGGTTCTCGACTTCGACTTCTTTAAAGGCCTGTACTAGTTTGCCGGGCATTGCGCCCACGTAAGTACGACGATGACCTTTAATTTCAGCCTCATCACGCATCCCGCCCACAGAGAAACGATAGAACTCACGGCCTAACGCTTCAGCAATAGAGCGTCCAATCGAGGTTTTACCGACCCCAGGAGGGCCGACCAGCAGCACAATCGAGCCACCAACATCGCCCTTGAAGGTACCTTCGGCAAGAAACTCAATAATCCGCTCTTTTACGTCTTGTAAGCCGTCGTGATCGCGATTAAGGACTTCCCTAGCATGGGCCAAGTCAAGCTTGTCCTGGCTGGTTACCCCCCAGGGCAACGAGGTGAGCCAATCAAGGTAATTACGAGTAGTGCCGTACTCTGGCGAGCCGGTTTCTAACACGCTGAGCTTGTTGAGTTCATCATCAATACGCGCTTGAACGCGCTCTGGCACCACCAGCGACTCTAGGCGGTTCCTAAACGTATCGACGTCGTTTTCACGGTCGTCTTTGGAAATACCCAGTTCACGCTGAATGACTTTAAGCTGCTCACGCAAGAAAAATTCTCGCTGCCGCTCCTGCATCTGGGCATTTACCTGCTCACTGATCTCGCTTTGCAACTGAGCAACATCGATTTCTTTACGCAGCAGCGGGAGAACTTTGTGCATGCGCTCAGCCACCGACAGCGTGGCGAGTACATCCTGCAGTTCGGGGCCCTTGGCAGATGTAATAGCAGCTGCAAAGTCAGTTAACGGACCGGGCTCATGAGGACTAAAGCGATTGAGATAATGTTTTAGCTCTTCACCATACAGCGGATTAATCGGCAGCAACTCTTTGATGCCATTAATAATCGCCATCGCATAAGCGCGGGTTTCTTCGTTCTCAGCGTCGACTGGTTCTTTGGGATAGCTTACTTCCACCAGATAAGGCGGCTCTTTAGACAACCAGCGCTGAATTTTAAAACGCCTAACCCCCTGAGCAATAAACTGGATCTGTTGATCTTCGCTCTGGAGTTTATGTACTTTGACCGCCGTGCCAATCTCAGGAAAGCCGTTGTGATCCAACGACTCAACACCTTGCTCGCCAACAAAGGCAACACCAATGGTGTGGTGAGGCGTATTGCCTACCCGACGCATGGTTTCTTCCCAGCGCTCGCGGTTGATGACCAGCGGCTGTACCTGAGCGGGAAAGAAGGGTCGATTATGAATCGGCAATAGATAGATACGCTCTGGGAGCATATCGCTGGCAGGCACTAACGAATTAACTTTCTCACCGTCTGAACGGTGCTCTTCACTGTTCGAGGTATCGTCTTGCGGTGCGTCGGACTCATCGTCCGTCAGCCAATCGAGGTGTTCGTGATCGCGGTCGTAATCCTGGTCGCTCATGCGCCCTCCCATAACAGTGACTAGCGGATTGATCCGCTTAGCAATGTCTAAGGAATGTGGGCACAGGGGGTGAACTTCAACCCTTGGCACCATTTGTAGCAGTGTATTCGAAGAGTGGTAACAGCTTCAGAGCTCATCGCTGTTTAGTAGAAAGCATTGATGCTCAAAACAGTGGTACTCAAAACAGTGATGCTCAAAACGCTTATGGCCAAAGCTGAGGCATCGGACGTCCATTAACACGCAATTCGCCACGAACAACATCAAACTCTAATTCTTGCGTCCCCAGGGGTAAGCCTAGCCAAAGGGCTGCCACGGTTGGCGCATCGTACCAAGTAAAATCACCATCAATACGATCCAACCAGCGAGCGCGCTCTTCTGGCTTATCTAGCCTCGTCATCATGAGTTCATCAAGCCCACGCGCATCAAAAAAGAGCGCACCATCTGCGTTAACATTGATACCTAGCAGCGGACTTTCAATCGCGATCGTTGTAACGTCTAAACGGGGCGAGTCACTCAACACACCTTTTAAATCAGGGGCTAAACGCACCAGCAGTCCTTCTGCCATTGGCAGGCTAGCGTCACCCCATGAGGCTTCTTGCCGCAAACGCAAGATTGTTGCGCGAACAGCATCCGCATTTAAGCGTGAAAGCTCGGCCTCAATCCGACCGCTTAACAAAGCTGTATCGGGTGCTTCGCTTGGGACGCTCACCTCGCCAATGATCAGTTCGCCATTCAAGCGAAGCTCTTGTTCGTCGAGTACCATGTGGCTGTGAACATCAAGCGGCGACACACGAATATCATAGGCAGGATAGTGAAGCGATAACGACTCAACATGCAGATGGTCACGCTGAGCAAAGTGGTAGGCATCGTCAATGTAGGTATAACGACTTTCAAGAGACGAAGGTCCCAGCGTCAAATGAGCAGGGCCATCTGTTAGCGTGAGCTGGTCGAGCAGCGCACGCAACCGCCAATCACCAAATACGCCTTCTAAGCGCATACGGGCACCACGAACCGATAACTCACGGCCATTTTGCTGGATCACAAAAGGAGCAAGTGCTAAACGCAGTTCACTGTGGCCACTTAGCGTATGGTAGCGCCCTTGCCAGCGCGGTATAGACGGGGCAGAGACCTCACCCACGGCTTTTTGTAAAACGCTATCTAAACGGGGTAGTAGCGTTCCTTCAACGTCAGTACTTAACGCACCATGACGAGCACGATATGTAAGCTCTAACCGCCATGGCCGACCTAATAAGGGCGATAAAAGCAGTTTGCCCTGAGACGTCAACCACCCTTGGCGGCTCTCCGTCCGACTAACGCGCCACTCCCCTCGCGCTTCTAAATCTTCTAGTGCTTGACGAAGGCTGCGTTCAAACAAAATGCTTGATAGCAGTTGTGCCACCACCCACGCCACCACCAAGGCCGCGAGAATAGGCACGATCAGTCGTTCCTTGCGCATGCGATCTCCTTGAACACCCCCACGATTGGAGCCATTCGCCACCGACGTTGCGTGATCAGTTTTCAATAATTAGCTAAGTCTATTTATTATATAGGTGGCTCACCAACCGGTTCGTGCAGATAGGTTTATTAGTGTAGCCAAAACCATAAATGCATCGTACTCCACGCGTAGATGCCCGCCATGACGTCATCAATCATAATGCCAAAACCACCGGCAACGCGTCGGTCTGCCCACCGAATGGGCCATGGTTTGAAGACATCGAAAATGCGAAAAACAATGAATCCCCAGAGAGCGGCCTCCCATGAAAAGGGTACTGCCGCCATGGTTATCCAATAGCCAACAAACTCATCCCAAACAATGCCGGAGTGATCATGCACGCCTAAGTCATGGGAAGTTTTGTCACACAACCACACCCCAACCACAAACGCCACAAAAACAATGCTGAGATACCAGGCCAAAGGGAGGTCGGCCATCATCCAGTAGAAAGGGATTGCTGCTAGCGTACCGAAGGTGCCAGGTGCCCAGGGCACCGCACCACTGCCTAGGCCAAAGGCAAAAAAATGGGTTGGCCGACGCCATACGCTCGCTGGTGCTCGGTTCATGGCGCTTCCCCGCTAAAATGTTGCCATCCTTCGTAGTCACTGGCGGCAACGCCAGTCACGCCTAGGGTTTCGGT
This sequence comes from Halomonas sp. KG2, assembly GCA_030440445.1. NCBI lineage: Bacteria > Pseudomonadati > Pseudomonadota > Gammaproteobacteria > Oceanospirillales > Halomonadaceae > Halomonas > Halomonas sp. KG2. Next base: position 2,944,691 of record CP098528.1, read on the forward strand.
ACAGTGGCCTATCACCGTTAGCGAGAGGCCAAGATTGGCGAGCCGCTGCTGGGCGATAGCGAGGTTCGTTGGTGAGAGTGTCACCAGCAGCTCATAGTCGTCACCACCCGATAGCGCGGCTTTAATTGCGTCATCGTGGCCTAACGCTTCTTGCAATCCTGCGGCCAACGGTAGCGCGTCGACGTCTAGCACACAGCCTACGCCAGATGCCTTACGCAAGTGCGACAAATCTGCCAGCAAGCCATCCGAGATGTCCAGTGCCGCCGTTGCAATACCGCGCAGTGCCACACCCGCGGCTAAGCGAGGTTGCGGCAACAAATAACGGGCCAGCAGTGGGTGCGATAGCTCACGTTCGCCCTGGCGCCAAAGTGCTAGGCCACCGGCACCACCACCCAATGCACCGGTCACGGCGACAACATCGCCGACCTGCGCACCTGAGCGAGTTAACGCTTGGCCGGCTGGCACTTCGCCCATCACCGTAACGCCAATGGTCAGTGCCCCAGAGGTGACATCACCACCAACCAGCGCGGTGGAGTGCTGCTGACAAAGCGCGTGAAACCCTTCAGCGTATCCTGCTAACCAGTGTTCAGCAGCTTCGCGGTCATTAAAGACGCTCTTATCCAGCGTCATTGCCATCAGGCACCAACGAGACATCGCGCCCATGGCTGCTAAGTCGCTGAGCGCCACCGCCAGCGCGCGATGTCCTACCGCGTGCGCCGGGGCATCGTGAGGAAAATGCACGTTACTCACCGACGTATCAACGCTGACCACAAGCTGCTGACCTGCTCGGGGCACCAAAAGCGCTGCATCGTCGCCATTTTCAAGCGCTATGCCAGCTGTCGCGTGCGCCTCCTGCGGCGACATGAAGTAGCGCTGAATCAGTTCAAATTCGCCAAGCACAAAGGCCCCTTAAACGCATTATCAGGAGGCTCGCCTTACAGACGGCGAGCGCTGACCTCAGCACTTCGTAAGCGATTTGCTAACTTATCGAGAATGCCGTTCACGTATTTATGGCCGTCGGTGGCACCAAATGATTTGGCCAGCTCAACGCCTTCGTTAATCACTACTCGGTAGGGTACTTCCATCCGCCGAGAAAGCTCGTAGGCACCCAAGCGCAGGATGGCTAGCTCAACAGCATCAAGATCTTCGAGGCGTCGGTCGAGCAGCGGCGCAATTTCACGATCTAACTCCGCTTTGAACCGGACCGTGTTATGCAGCAGTTCATGGAAAAGCGCCTTATCAGCGATTTCCATTACCTTCACCCAGTTTTCGTAATCTTCCAGGTCATCATCTGCCACCTGGCTACGAAACTCAGCTTCGATAGTGGTGATCGATTTCCCTGTCATTTGCCACTGGTAAATCCCCTGAACCGCTAACTCACGCGCGGCGTGGCGCCCTAGCTGCGCGGCAGAGGGCTTACGCTCACGACGTTCGCTCATTGGTTGTCTCCTAGCGGCAATGCTCGCAGTAACGAGACCATCTCCATCGCCGCCATTGCGGCTTCCGTACCTTTATTACCCGCTTTGGTGCCCGCCCGCTCAATCGCCTGTTCGATAGACTCAACGGTCAACACGCCGTTTGCTACCGGCGTATCGAACTCAAGCTGGAGGTGGTTGATGGCTGTGTTGCAGCCGCCAGCTACATATTCAAAATGCGGCGTGCCACCACGAATAACAGCGCCCAGCGCGATAACAGCGTCGGGCTTCATGACGTTAAGTACACGCTTTACTGCCAGCGGTAGTTCCCAAGCACCAGGTACGTGGACAAGGTGAATATTGTCCGCATCAACGCCGTGGCGTGTCAGGCTATCAATAGCGCCTTCCACCAGGCTATCCACCACATGGTGGTTAAAACGGCCTACAACGATGACATAACGGCCATCGACATCCACAAAAGTGCCTTCAACTTGCGAAAGGGATTGCATCAATTTATTCCTGCTGAGAAGTTGGCTCATACGCCGTGTCATTGGGTCCTAGACGCTCGACAACTTCGAGATCAAAACCGGAGAGCGCCGAGAATTTCCACGGTGAGCTGAGTAGCCGCATTTTGCCTACCCCTAAATGGCGTAGGATTTGCGAGCCAGTACCAATCGTTAAGTAGTTACCTGAACCGTCCGAATCGCTGGTGCGCGGTTGACGCACGCGATCCAGAAAAATATCGAGTTGATCTTTCAAGTCTTGGTGAGGACGACCATCGTCAATCAGCACAAAGACCCCCGCAGATGCATTAGCGATCTCTTCCAGCGCGCGATGGGCATCCCAACGGCACTGCTCATCTTTCATTAACCCTACGATATCACGCAGTGTATCCGCTAAGTGAACACGCACCGTTGTCGCCTGCTCTGGCGTTGGTTGCCCCTTAACTAACGCCAAATGATGAGCACCTTGTATACGGTCCCGGAACACATGCAGCGCCAGCTCCCCATGGGCCGTCATCACATTGGTCGTTTCGACCGCATCAACCGTTTGTTCATTGACGATACGGTAGTGAATCAAATCGGCAATCGTGCCAATTTTAATACCGTGCTTTTTAGCAAACTCTTCAAGCTCAGGCCGACGCGCCATACTGCCATCATCATTCATGATTTCACAGATGACGCCGCTGGGGTCGCAGCCTGCTAAAGAGGCTAAATCACAGGCTGCTTCAGTATGCCCAGCACGACGTAGAACACCACCAGGTTCAGCCATCAGCGGAAAGATATGCCCTGGCTGTACGATATCTGTCGGCTTGGCATTCGCCGCCACTGCCGCTTGAACAGTACGCGCACGATCAGCTGCTGAGATGCCGGTGGTCACACCTTCGGTCGCTTCAATGGAGAGCGTAAACTTAGTGCCAAACCCAGAGCCGTTATCACGCACCATCAGCGGTAGGTTTAGCTGCTCGCAACGCTCGCGAGTCATGGGCATACAAATAAGCCCACAGGCATAACGCGCCATGAAGTTGATATGCTCGGCCTGAACTTTTTCGGCCGCCATGATGATATCACCTTCGTTTTCGCGATCCTCATCATCCATGAGAATCACCATTTTGCCCTGGCGGATATCTTCCACCAGCTCAGCGATAGGGGACAAACCCTCTGAAGAGGAATGCGCCATGGAATCTCCAAAATAAGTGGTCGCAACACATGCGATTTCGCGCGTCAGGGTACCTTGCTCTGGCCCGGCGCGCTAGTCAGTGCACGGTTTAGCGATGATGCGCCAGTCACTCCCAACGGCTCGAATTTCTTTAATAGTTAAGCGCTTTTGGTCGGCCATGCGGGTCATCCCGGGCAACGCAAATAGTGGTCGAGCCTCGCCTCCCAAAAGCGTGGGAGCAACAAATAACTGCAGTTCATCCACCGCATTTGCATCTAACAGCGCACCTGCCAGCGTAGCGCCGGTTTCAACAAGCAGCTCATTTACCAGCTCATGCTCAGCCAACCAGTTCAGCATATCTGTTAGGTCAACTCGGCCTTCTTGAGCCGCGGGCAGTACCTTAATGTCAGCGCCTGCAGCTTCCAGCTTTTGGCGTTTTTCTTCACTGTGGTGTTCAGTGGTAATAATCAATGTGCGGCCGGGTTCACGAAGACAAGCTGCCGCTAACGGTAACCGCAGACGCGAATCCAAAATAACGCGTAGTGGCTGCCGCTGACTAATTGTATCCGCGTTATCGAGCCCCAGCTGGTCTGCGCGCACTGTTAGCCGTGAATCATCCATAATGACGGACTCAACGCCGCTCAAAATAGCGCTTGAACGCGCTCGCAGACGCTGCACTTGGCTACGAGCTTCTGGGCCAGTAATCCATTGTGACTCTCCAGAGCCCATGGCAGTGCGGCCATCCAGGCTCATGGCCATTTTTAAACGTACAAAGGGACGTTTGTGCTGCATACGGGAAATAAAGCCAGGATTTAACGCACGGGCATCCTGTTCCAACAGCCCAACATCTACCTGAATTCCTGATTCCCGAAGCCGCTTGATACCGCGTCCACTAACGCAAGGGTTAGGGTCAACCATTGCGACTACCACGCGGGCAACGTTGGCATTCGCTAACGCAACGGCACAAGGGCCAGTGCGCCCTGTATGGGAACAAGGTTCTAACGTGACATAAGCCGTTGCGCCTTCTGCCTTAGCACCAGCTGTGTTAAGTGCGTGAATTTCTGCATGAGGCTCGCCAGCACGAAGGTGAAAGCCCTCGCCAACTACCTGCCCTTCAGTGTGTTGATCGTAGCGGACAATAACACAGCCTACCCGGGGGTTGGGGTCTGTTGTATACAACCCTTTCGCCGCCAATTGCAGAGCACGCGCCATAAATTGATGATCAGCGCTGGTAAAGCCTCTCTCCGTCAACTCGTTCATCAAGCCTCTCCGCGATGTGGGCCGCTGTGGGCTGATGTCGGATGATCGCCAGGATCTTGAGAAAGACGGTCTATCTCAGCGCGAAATTCATCTAAATCCTGAAACTTACGATATACCGATGCAAAGCGGATATACGCCACCTGATCCAGGTTGCTTAATGCCTTCATGACGGCTTCACCGATATCCCGCGCATTAACTTCGCGATCCCCACGGGCACGAAGCGATTGACGAATACGCTCAACGGCGGCTTCTATTGCCTCAGCACTTACCGGACGCTTCTCAAGCGCCCGCAACATGCCTGCCCGCAGCTTGCTCTCGTTAAAGGTTTCGCGTGAGCCGTCGGATTTTACGACCCTCGGCATAATCAGTTCTGCGGTTTCATACGTGGTGAAGCGTTCTTGGCAGCTAGCGCATTGGCGACGACGGCGCACCTGGTCACCGTCGGCTACCAGCCGCGAGTCGGTCACTCGAGTATCATTAGCACCACAAAAAGGGCAATGCATGGCAGTCAACCTGTTGTCAGTACGTGCAGCGTGTCAGCTTGTGCGGATAACGGCACATATAAGCAGTATTGCAAACTATTATTAGCAGCGGAGTAGCCACGCGCTACAACGACATGCAGTTTAAGGGCGCTTGCAAGCAAAAATAGTCGCTTCTTTAAACGCGGCGTTAACCTAGCATTGTAACGATTTGGCACACAAGCTGCAGCGTTTGTCGTAGGTTGTTTAAGAGGACACCCCTATGACCCCATTTGAGCAGACAGTCCACCATTTCCTTGCGCACCTCTACGGCCCCCGCGCCAGCGAGGTACAACGCCGTCTTGGACAACACATTGAACACTTTCGCAGGACATCACAGGCGCCAGCCATAACAGAAAATACCGCGGCTGAAGGCGATAATGCACCAACATGGAGCGAAAAAGATCAATGGGTCATTAGCTACGGTGATTCCATTGTGGCAGAGGAAACACCGCCTCTTGCCGTGCTTAACGAGTTCCTTCAGCGTTATTTGGGGGAGCGTATTAGCGGCGTGCATGTGCTGCCTTTTTTTCCCTGGAGTAGCGATGATGGCTTTTCAGTCATTCATTACCGCGAGGTTAATCCAGAGCTAGGCGATTGGCAGCACATCCGTGAGCTAGCAAGCCACTATGACGTGATGGGCGATTTAGTGCTAAACCACGTGTCTCGCGAATCCCTGTGGTTTGTGGATTATTTAACCGGAAGTTTGCCAGGTCGTGATTACTTTATAGAAATAGACCCAGAAACCGATGTTTCTGACGTGGTTCGACCACGTAGCAGCCCATTGCTAGTGCCCATTTCCACGCGCCGGGGCACGCGCCATGTATGGGCAACCTTCTCAGAAGATCAGATCGATTTAAACTTTGAAAATCCTGACGTATTGCTCGAGTTTGTTGGCATCCTGCTGTTTTACCTCCAACAGGGCGTGCGTATCATTCGCCTGGATGCAGTGGCATTTTTATGGAAGCGTCTGGGAACGCCATGCATCCACCTTCCCGAAACCCATACAATGGTCCGTTTACTGCGCACCATTGTGGATGAAATAGCGCCGGGCACGCTGATAATTACCGAGACCAATGTCCCTCACGCAGAAAACATCAGTTACTTTGGCCTAGAGCGGTTAGCCAACGGGGCACCAGACGAAGCTCACATGGTCTATCAATTCGCCCTGCCCCCTTTGTTATTGCACACGCTCACCCGCGGTGAAGCCACTACCCTTCAAACATGGCTTTCCAGCCTGCCGATATTGCCCAGACACTGCACCTATTTAAACTTCACCGCGAGCCATGATGGTATTGGCGTGCGCCCTTTAGAAGGGGTGCTACCCGATCATGAGCGAGATGCACTGCTAGAACTGATGCATCGCTTTGGTGGCTTTGTCAGCATGCGCAGCAATCCCGATGGCAGTGACTCGCCCTACGAAATCAATATTACTTGGTTTGAGGCCATGCGCGGCACGCGCAGAGGACCAGACCCCTGGCAAATTGCCCGCTTCCTGTGCAGCCAAGCTATTATGCTGACGCTCCAGGGCATTCCCGCCCTCTATATTCATACATTGACCGGCACGCTTAACGATGTCGAAGGAGTGGAGCGCAGCGGCCGATTGCGCTCAATTAATCGACGCCGCTGGCAGCGTGATGAGCTAGCACTGTTACTCGAAAGCCCCTCAACGCCGACTCACGATGTGTTTCATGCGCTTAGCCGCTTGCTGGAACTTCGGCGCACAGAGCCCTGCTTCCACCCCAACGCCACACAACGCGTACTGACCACGCCGCCTGACGTGTTAGCCATTGAGCGAGGCCCGCTAAGCGACGGCCGCCGCCTGCTTGCCCTGTTTAATGTCACCGATACGCTACTGCCATTAGATAATGTAGGAGAAGCACTTGAGCAGGCACTTAGCCAACATGCTTGGCGTGCTTTAGATCTGCAAAACGCCCAGGAGGAAACCGCGCTTCCTCCCTATGCAATAAGATGGATGGTGGCAGACACATGAAAGGTGCATTGCGGCATAATGTCTCAGTAATTAGGCAATATAATCGCCAAATAATCGATGACTGAGATACTGTCGCGATCATCATCAATGGCGATAGCGTTGATGCCGACTTTTCGCATGTATAAGGACGTGTTATGCCTCACATTTTTTTGCCGGGATTGCGCACCTTAGCGCTTACTGTAGCGATGAGTAGCGTGTCGTTGAGTTATGCCGAAGAACTGCCTGCACCGGTTCAAGCGCTAGCCAACCAGGGGCTAACGATTCACGGTCAGTTTGAGGCGCCAGGGGGAATGCGTGGTTACGGTGCTAGCGCGCAGGGCCAAGAGTTAGCGATTTATTTAACTCCTGATGGCGAACATGCCATTATCGGCACGCTAATGGATGATCAAGGCAACGACCTCACCGAAGCACAGATAGAGGAGCATGTTCGGGTTCCGCTTGAAGCGCAAACCTGGGCGTTACTGGAAGAGAGCCACTGGATTCAAGATGGCGATGAAAACGCGCCGCGGGTTATCTATACCTTTACCGATGCTAACTGCCCCTACTGTCGCCAACTGTGGCAACAAAGTCGCCCTTGGGTAGAGGCTGGAGAGGTACAGCTGCGCCATATTATGGTGGGCATCTTGGCACCGAACAGTCCCGCCCTGGCGGCCACCCTGCTGGGAGCAGACGATCCTGCTGCCGCGCTACATGACCACAGCAACGGCGATTCGCTTTCAGCAAGCGCCCAGCCTCGAGATATTGAAGAACAGGTATATGCCAACAATCAGCTTTTTGAGGAGCTAGGCCTGTACGCTACGCCCACCAGCGCCTTCCAGCGCGAGACAGACAGTGGCAATTTACGTATCGACAGGATTCAAGGCTTACCGAGCGAGGAGCGTTTAATTGAAATGATGGGCGGTGAAGCGCCTTAAAGCAGACAATATAAGCAAGTTTTAAAGCGCCCATCCAGCATCCTCAAACCAATCAGTAGCCCGTGGGGTTATACCACCACGGGCTACTATTTTTTCCGGATACGTTGGTTGCGATGCTTGTATCGCTGCTCCTTAGCTAGTTACTCGTCTGTCAGATTTTCAAAACGAGGCATGCCGACGTTCCATGGTTCGATATCGCCTTTTTCGCCAAAGTTCGCATGGTCGCCAAGCACATGGCCGTCATGCTCACGGACCTGTCCATAAAGCGAACGTTTATGGAAAGTAGGGCCAAAGCGCTCTAGTGTCTCAGCAACGTCACCCGTGTAACGGGGGTCTTGCGGTCGCTCTTGGCTACTCATGTAATAGGCAATGTCCCAGGCATCCTGGTCACTTAACGAGCGCGGCTGTCCTAGCGGCATATTGTTGTAAATAAATCCTGCGGCGGTATCGACTCTGACAATGCCTGCGCCCCAGTTATTAGAGCCATCCCCCCAGGGGGCGGGGAACACATACTCGCCGTTCTCATAGTGTCCAGCGCCGTTGTCTTGATGACAAATGGCGCAATTTTCTTGATAAGCCGCTTCACCACGGGCGTAATCGGGGGATTCATCTGGCTCGTCTGGCGCAGGAAAACCACGGCCATAAATAGGCTGACTGGGGTACATTGGCGCACCGGTAGCCAGCCATTGATGGTAAGCGCTGAGTGCGAGCATCTCATCACTGCCATAGGCAGGCGGCGTTCCATTCATCGAGTAAGCAAAGCAGCCAGCAATGCGCTCTTCAAGATTGTTAACGTGCTGATTTTTACCCCTGAAGTCAGGAAGCGTGACCGCCGCTGCCCAGACCGGTGCACTAAACGGCTGACGCCCTTCGCCTAAGTGGCAGCTTGAGCAGTTCATGTCATTGAAAACGTTTTCACCGCGTAGCTGCTGCGTGTTGGTAAATAGGTCATAGCCATACCGAATGACCTTTTTTAGCTCTGGATGGATATCGGCGTCTTCCAGGTCTGCCATGGTCGGTGGAACATGAACGAGTTCGCCCTCTTGCGGTGCAGGAAAGCCAAGTTCTACTAACTGCTGATAGGGCGCTTCGTTCGATGGGTCGGCAGCATTGTCAGCGAAAGCACTGACGGCTAGCCCGGTAGCCAATGAACAGCCTGTTAGCGCCAGCACGAGACGTTTTTTATGCATAATCATTGCGCTACCTCCTCTTCTTCACTGCCGACTTGGGCGCTATCGTCCTGCTTGGCATACCACGCTGACACCGCTTGGATATCCTCATCGCTCATACGCTTGGCAATGGCTCCCATCAAATTTTGGGGATCATTATGGCGCTGATCATTTTGCCAGGCATGCAGCTGGTTGCTTATGTAACCTGCGTGCTGGCTTGCAATACCAGGGAACGTCTCCCCAACGCCAGTGCCGCCCGGGCCATGACAGCTCTTGCATGACACAATGTAGGCATCCCAATCTCCGCGCTCAGCCAACTGCTCGCCACGGGCTAATAGCGCCTTTTCTACATCATCGCCCCCTTGGCCAGGGGTGATCGGCATTTCGCTATAATAGGCGGCAACGTCCACTATTTGCTGGTCATTAAGCATATTAGCAAAGGGCATCATGGTGGCGTTTTGGCGACGTCCCTCTTTAAAATCATGTAGCTGCTTAACGATATAATCGGCATTCAGCCCAGCCAAACGCGGCCACGATTCGCCTCCCGGTATATTCATCCCGCTACCGTTAGCTTGATGACACGCCGTACAGGTTGCCGCGGCGGCCTGGCCACGCTCGGCATCGCCTGGTTCGGCAAAGGCCGTACCTGCGAGAGTGCTGGCCCCTATAAGACTGGCTCCCATCAACAAGCTAAACTTGCCCCACTGTTTTTTATTCATATATCCCCCTGACTGCTGTTCGTTATTTACTTACCTGCCCGTTATTGACTAGCCATTGCCCATTGACTGAGATGACGCAGCGAGCGCTATCGAATAGCCTCAGACCCTTCTCGTTGCTCATCCCCTGCCGTAGGAATGGTTAAGTGGGCGCTAAACCCGCCGGTCTGGACATTTTCAAAACTTACCCAGCCCCCAAAACGCTCAACAATTGCCGCCACAATCGCTAAGCCCAAACCACTACCTTGCTGCTTGCTCACGCGCCAGAAGCGCTGAGTTAACTGTTTTAGTGTCGCGTCATCGACGCCCCCACCCTGGTCATGCACCGTGAACGTTACGTGACGCTGATCAGCGGCATACTGCACGTCTAACGCTACAGGCAGCTCACTTGCCCCATGGTGCAGTGCGTTATCCAGCAAATTACGTAGTGCGGTTATTGCCAGCTCTCTGGGCATGGCAACGCACACTTGGGGTAATTGGGAGGTAATCTGGCACTGCCCTGCGGTTGCCATGCAGTCGGCGATCGCAACGTCAACAATCTCACCTACCTGGCTTGGCTCGCCATCATCAAAGCGCATGCGCCCTTCAACTCTTGCTAACGTCAGTAACTGGTCTAGCGTATGCGCCAAACGCACCACCCCTGCCTCTGCGTATCTGAGCGCTTCTTTCGCCGTTTCGCCGTCGGCTCGCTGCGCTACTTGAAGATGGGTTTTAATCGCGGTTAAGGGAGTGCGTAACTCATGAGCGGCATCGTTGGTAAAACGCTGCTCACGGACAATGGTTTGTTGAATTCTTACGAGTAACCCATTGAGCGTCTCAATCAACGGTTTAATCTCTTTCGGCACACCATAGGTAGACACAGGTGCCAATGCTTCCGGATGACGGCTGGCAAGCGACGCGCGCAGCCTTGTTAGCGGCGCCAAACCACGCCACACAACCACCCAGAGCGCAATTAAGCTCCCCGTTAATGCCACCACAAATGGCACGACAGCGACGCGAAACACATCGCTAAGCAATATGTCCCGCTCATCCATCCGGTCGGCGGTAGTAATGACCAGATTGCCACGCTCATAGGTAAAGACACGCCAGGTAGTATCGCCTTCCTGCCGGTAAGCATGACCACGCTCACCCGGTGCCAGTATGGTGTCCATGTTGGCATGAGTGCGGGCAATGATATCGCCACGCGGGGAGTGCACCTGACAGGCCAACCCCTCGATGGGCGGGATAGATAAAGCGCGAGACTGGCTCTGCTCCCAGACATCTTCAGGCAGCTGAAGCACGAGCCCAGCGACCATGCGTGCCGACTGAGCAAGGCGCTGATCTAGCGTTTCTACGAATTTTTTTTCTAAATCATTGAGTAACCAAGCCGCAGCAACACCCCACAGCAATGCCAACGTCACCCCCAGAGTGAGCAATAGGCGGGCTCGTAAACTCATTGCTGCCCCTTATGAGGCGTGCCTGGAATGTGGACAGCCTCAGGCTTGCCTAATCGATAGCCCAACCCACGAACTGTCTCAATGATGCCACTGCCTAATTTTCGACGTAGGTGGTGGATATGCACATTCAGTGCATTGCTCTCTACATCATCACTCAAACCATAGAGGCTATCTTTTAACTGGTCGGCAGAAAGGACACTACGCGGCGAATGCAGAAAGGCCTCTAAAAGCACCAGTTCTCGGCGCGATAGCGTTACCAACTGACCGGAGACTCTCACTTCACGCGCATGGGGATCCAGCGTTAGCACCCCATGTATCGTCATACCCTGGCTACGGCCTGACACTCGCCGCAGCAGTGCATGAAGACGGGCCACTAACTCATCAAGGTCAAAGGGTTTCACCAGATAGTCGTCGGCTCCGCACTGCAGGCCGTCAACACGGTCTCTTACCGCATCCCGCGCCGTTAGCATTAACACCGGGGTAGCGTTGCCTTGGTCGCGCCACGATTGCAGCAGTTGCAAGCCGTCGCCATCGGGAAGACCACGATCAAGTATCACAACATCGCTCACCACTGACTGCATGATTTGTCCCGCGGCTTGAATCGTAGACACATGATCGACGACAAAGTCGTACATCATTAAGCCGGAGCGTATTCCTGATGCAACAAGTGGATCATCTTCAATGAGCAAGACGTGCATGGCGGTTTTCCTTTTATTACTACTAGCATGGCAAATGCACGTTAACCCAGCATTAAGCTAGCGAGCTGTGCCATAAACTGATTACAAAAACTCATTTACCAAAGCTCATTCACAAAAACCTGCTACAAAAACGCCCTTGCCTAAAGAGACAAGGGCGATCGCAGTGGTTTATACATTAACGCTACTGGCTAATACGTTTTGCGATAAACCAGCCTGCCACCATCGCGGCCAACAGCGCCAATAACGGCAATGAGATCCCACCGATGGAGGCGATGGCAGGGCCAGGACAGTAGCCAGAAAGACCCCACCCAATGCCAAATAGCGCGGCACCACCCAGCAGCTTGCCGTCTAACGCTTGCTTAGCTGGAAGCTGAAAATTAGCGCTAAACAGCGGCTCGCCACGGGCAAATGCCAATCGGTAGCCCACAAACGTTGTGCCTACTGCACTGCCCAACACAAACATCAGCGTTGGATCCCAAGCGCCAGCCACATCGAGAAAGCCAAGTACACGGGCAGGATCCGTCATACCCGAGATAGCTAGCCCAAGCCCGAATAGTAAACCCGCGATATAGCCAGCAGCGGTTTTTACTGTTGCACTATTCATATCACGCGCCTCATACACCACCTCCAATCATATGACGCATCACATAGACCGTGGCGATCGCTGTGAGTAGAAACACCCCAGTGGCGGCCATAGAGCGGGGGGATAAGCGTGCCAAGCCGCAAACGCCATGGCCGCTGGTACAGCCGCTGCCAAGCCCTGTGCCTAACCCAACTAACAGACCGGCTATCAACATCAGCGGCACGCCGCCAGCTGGCGCACCGATCACCGCACCGGGAGCATCGGCAACGTTGCCCAGCCCGCCTCCCATTGCCATGACCAATAACGGGCCACTCACCAGCCCAACCAGAAAGGCTAAGCGCCAAGCGCTGTCGCCTTTAGGTCGCTGGGTTATTAAGTTTCCAATAATGCCGCTAATACCGGCGATGCGTCCCAAGGCTCCCATCAACCACACAGCGGATAAGCCTATCAATACACCACCAACGAGCCCTTGCAGGCTTGCCATCCAGTCCACAGGTGTCTCCTTGCTGTGTTAATGCTTGTTTTTACAGGTTGAGATGCCCAGCAGAGGATACAATGGGCAAAAATTAAACAGCCCTGTGGCGAGTGGTACGACGCCAATCCATCCCCATGCGCCGATGGTGCCGGTAAGCGCCAGTATGATCAGAATAAGACCAACAACGATTCGTGCCACTTTGTCGATACCGCCGACGTTTGCTTTCATTTTCTGCTCCTCAATAATCAATATCGGTTAAAAGCGGTTGATAGGGACTTTCAGATAGACAACGCCATTGTCGTCGGCAGGCGGCATTTCCCCCGCGCGCATGTTGACCTGTACGGAAGGAATGATGAGCTTAGGCATGCCTAGCGTGGCATCACGCTCCGTGCGCATTTTCACGAACTCATCTTCTGTAATGCCTTCATGTACATGGACGTTCGCGTCACGCTGCTCTGCCACACTGGTTTCGTGCTGATAAACGTCTCGGCCTGGCGCTTTATAGTCATGACACAAAAACAGCCGCGTTTGCGTCGGCAGTGCCAACACCTTTTGGATAGAGCGGTACAGCGTACGTGCATCGCCACCGGGGAAGTCACAGCGTGCGGTGCCGTAATCTGGCATAAACAGTGTGTCGCCAACGAAGGCCGCGTCGCCTATTACATAAGTAAGGCAGGCAGGCGTATGGCCTGGCGTATGAAGCACGCGCGCTTGAAGACTGCCGATGGTGAACGTATCGCCTTCGTTAAACAGGGCATCAAATTGGCTGCCGTCCCGAGCAAACTCAGTGCCTGCATTGAATGCTTTACCAAAAATTTCCTGTACGTCGACAATGTGTGCGCCAATCCCGGTTTTTCCACCTAACGTTTGGTGCAAATAGGGTGCCGCAGAGAGGTGATCAGCATGCACATGGGTTTCTAAAATCCAGGTCACTTCAAGGCGGTTATCGCGAATAAATTCAATAATTTCATCCGCAGAACGTACATCTGTATGCCCCGCGGCATAATCGAAATCGAGTACCGAATCTAGAATAGCGCAGGCATTACTCTCTGGGTCCTGCACCACATAACTAAAGGTATTGGTGGGCTCATCAAAGAAGTGAGTAACAATCGGGTGTTGCATTCTGTGCCTCCCGCTAATGGCAAGTAATGATGTTGCTATGCAACCATCATAGACCATAAAATGTTATATGTTTATACTTATTTGGAATTTAAAACGATTTCTTGAGCATGGTCAATATTGCTCGTCGGCCAATAGCCGCGAAACAAAAAAGCACCTCGCTGCCAACGAGGTGCTGTGATGAGAATGATATGGTCGGTTAAGCGAAATTCATCAGCTTCTATCGACTTAAAGCCTTATTTACTTCTTGACCTGAGAAGATCAACTAACTGATAAACTTAAAGATTATTAGAAAAAAACAGGCATGGAGCGTTAAACCCTACCCTGATTATCAAGCTCTACCGCTTCATGCATACGGGCTAGCACGTCAGGCATCGCCGCTTGCACACGGTTCCAACTGGGAATAAAGGGACGTTCGCGGGGGTTATCTAAAAACAGATTGCCGGCTTCTAGCAAATTGCTGGCAAATAGCTCCACTGCCTGTTCTTCACAGTGGCGATCTAAACTTAGCCCGTTCATTGTCGCGTCGTGATCATAGGCTTCAATGAGGTCTAAGGCTAAACGGTAATAGGTTGCTTTGAGCGTCCGGAAATCTTCGCTGCTAAAGCTAACCCCTTGGGTAGCCAGCTTACGATAAAGCGCTTTTGCGATATCCAGACTCATTCGGTTCAAGCCACTGGTCGCATCGGCTTCACTAACGGGCTGATGCTTATGGTCATAGGCGTCGGCAATATCTACCTGACATAGCTGACGGTGGGAGTAGTTACGCTGCAACTCCGACAGCACGCCGATTTCCAATCCCCAGTCAGCGGGAATTCGGATGCCCTCAAGCACATCGCTGCGCATGGCAAATTCACCGGATAACGGGTAACGGAAGCTGTCTAAATAATCCAAATAGGGTAACGGACCACAGACGGTTTTCAAGGCACGTAGCAGCGGCGTCACCATCAACCGAGAAACACGCCCATTGAGCTTTCCTTCGGCAATACGCGGGTAATAACCTTTACAAAAACTGTAATTAAAACGAGGATTCGCGACGGGATACATAAGGCGCGCTAGAAGGCCACGGTCGTAGG
The DNA here is from genome assembly GCA_030440445.1 of Halomonas sp. KG2. NCBI lineage: Bacteria > Pseudomonadati > Pseudomonadota > Gammaproteobacteria > Oceanospirillales > Halomonadaceae > Halomonas > Halomonas sp. KG2. Next base: position 2,959,722 of record CP098528.1, read on the forward strand.
TAAGAATATCGCAATCGTGAAGACCAACGGTGGTGGAGCGACCTGAACTAAGCACATAGCCAGCGCAATACCATACGTTTCTTCCTTTACCTGGCTCTAATGCCCCCAAACCATGACGCTCTAACTCTTGGTCGATGGCGCGCAAGCGAGGACCGTCATTCCATAGGATTCGTGTGTGCTGGGGCAAGCGCGAAAAGAACTCCCGTGCATATAAAAACTGATCCCGGTCTGCCCTGTCCAAACCAATGACAATTTCATTGAGATAAGGCACTTTCACCAGCTCATCAACAATCGCCGACAGCGCAGGCCCTTCCAGTTCAGAAAAAAGCGAGGGTAGAATTAGCCCCATCGGGCGGCGTTTGGCAAACTGGCAAAGCTCTTGTTCAAGGGCTTCAACTGGCCGGCGCGTTAAGTTGTGAAAATCGGTTATCACACCATTTTGATGGAAATCACTCATACGCTAGCCTCCCGTGACTTGTAATCTGATGCAGCGATGTCATTCACTGGCGTCATTTTTAGACGCCCGTCATCTCGCCCCCACCAGTGGGCTACCCCCTCAGCCCAGCCAGTTGGCCCAGTCGCGTTTGTTCGATATAGCGCGCTGTTGTGAGGCTCAACGTTAAGTGCGTGGCAACCTCGAATCACCACCGCTTGATCGACAGTTTCCAGCATCGTGATATCGTTTGGACCATCGCCCAAGCCCAATGACAGTGGCTGACTGCCTCGTAATGCAGTAAATCGCTTGATTAGCCACTCTACAGCACCACCTTTGTCAGATAAGCGCCCGATCACATGCCAAAAGCGTCCCCCTTGTGTGAGTTCAAGGCCATCGCCTTCAAGCGCAATGCGAAATGTCTCAAGTGCAACTGCATTATCTTCCCAAATAAGCGGCTCACTCCCCTCTCGCTGCCGCGCTGCTTTCGCACGGGTTTCATCAAGTCCAGTTAACGCCATTACCTGTTGAAGACTTAAGTCGCCCATGCGGGTAAACCGAACGCCCAAGCGCTTACGCCAAACGTTTAGTCGCGCTTTAATGAAGCTACTATCAACACCGGTATGTTTAATCACAACGCCATCTCGGCCATTACCAGGGCGATCTAAACGCGCATGACACCAACCCGGAGGCAATCCAATAACGGCTCCATTTTCAGCAATAAAGGGGGTCGCCGTTAGCCCAAGGGCTTCGCGTAGGTGAATGAGTTCAGCACGAGTTTTACTGGTAACCGGAATGACCGGAACCCCTAGCTGTTTAAGGCGAGCAAGCCAAGGCTTAGCAGGTGAGAAATCATAACTGTGGTGATCTAGTAATGAACCGTCCAAGTCGGTGACGACCAAACGCGGTTGAAGCGCTGGGTCCAAGTCGCTTGGTGACTGAGCATCACTGAGCAACGCAGTACGCCTTTGTTCGGTCATAGCACCACCTTTTTGCAATCTTAAAAGTCGTTACACACGTCCACTTTTAGATAAGCAATCTAGCAGTTTGTATGCCAACACAATTTTATTGTTAATAATCAGAACATTAGCTCATTAAAACTGACTGTCATTTTATAAGCACCAAAACAACGCAATCTTGACGCACCAAAATAGCGCGCAAATAAATTGAAAAAATTCGACAAGCCCTTGGCAAAAGCTCACAAATAACTATACTAAAATTGTACCAACTGGCAACCTTGTACACCCCCTCACCTGATGCCAGTGGGCTGCAGTGAGACAAGCCCTTTCATACCCGCCTCCCCGGCGGGTTTTTTTGACCTATCCCCTAGTCCACGTGAATAACCACCTCAACGCGACGGTTTCGCGCTCGCCCTTCAACAGTATTGTTATCTTCTAGCGGCTGGGTTGCGGCTAGTCCAACGGCTCGCAAACGCTCCGGAGCAACCCCTGCGGCTTCCAGTGCCTCAACGATCGCAATCGCCCGCGCACTTGAAAGCGCCCAGTTGGACGAAAACTCTGGGGTATTGATGGATTGGCTATCAGAGTGTCCCTCCACCCACACTTCCCCCTCGAAGCGCTGGATGGTATCCATCAATGACCCTACTAGCGATGAGCCGCCTTCTGTCAACTGAGCATCGGCAGAGGGAAATAGCAACCGATCTTGTACACGCAGGCTGATCCCTTCGGCGACTCGGGAAACTTCAACGCCTTCCAAATTAGGTAGATACGTCGAGGCCTCCACACGCTCAGCCAATCTCTCATCAAGTGCTAATGCGCTATTAATCGCCGCATCAGACACTTTCTGTACATTGGTAGGTGGACGGTCGGTGAGCAGTACCATGTAATCCGCCAACGGCGAAACAGCCTGACGTTCATCGCTAGGCAGCAGCAACTGCGGAAGCCTACTATTGATAGCCGATGGCTGGCTATCTATCGATGCTTCTTCAATCCGCGCCAATAAAGGAGGCACCTCCACAACAGCAGTGCGAGCTTTAGGCAACCCTGCCATACCCAACGCAGCGCTACTCGCAAACGGGCTGAGCGTATCACTACTAGGTGATACGCCGAGTACCGTGCGCTGCTGGCGGACTTCAGCAAGCGCATTCGGCAGGGGTATTTCTCTAGCAGGCGATGACTCATAGCCGTACTCATCGGCTGCTTCTTGCTGAAACAATGATGGGCTTGTCACATTAGCCGCAGCAATAATAATGACGAACAGGGCTACCAGTAGCGTCATGATGTCAATATAGCTAATCATCCAACCGCTATTACTTTCACCTTCTGGATAGGCGGTTAGCAATGAATCATGACGCGGACCAGCGCGGAGGTCTTCAAGCATGGGGGGCACTTATTCAAGCTTTTAATCTCGTGGCCAAGCTAGGGTAAGCGTGGCAAACTGGCCTATTAAAAGCCGTTTCATAGCGAGAAGGAACTATCAGGTGCGCACCCGATCTGGGTCATAAAGAGCTCATTCGTTAAGCACTAAATCGTCAGAAACTAGGCCTTTAAGAACCGAGCCATCAAAAGAGGAGGTTATCATCACTACGCAGATCGTTGATAATGACCATATTCTCTACTCCTCTTCTAATATTTATTACATAAATGCTGGTGCCGTCGTTACTAAAGGCATGCAGGTACGCGAAGTCAAAATGCGAGACAGCATGTTTATCGAAGAGACCGTTGGCGAATTAATTCTATCCCGCCAAGTCCAACGTCTTAGCGCCCAGCACAATGCACGCTCGATACTGATGGGTACTTATGCACAAGGCCAGGACTATCTCTATGTGAGTGCACGAGTAGTTCGCGCTGGTGATGCGATGGTGCTTGGCAGCGCTGACTTTAAACTGCCTCTGGATAATAACACCCGAAGCTTACTGGAAGGCCAAGGCGGCTGGTAATCGATTGACCTCTTGCCGCAACACGAATGAAAAGGATGAACATGCCCACCCGCACAAGCAAACCACTTATTGTGGCCACTAGTCGCTTGATAAAGCTATGCGCAAACATTACCAAGCTGCTTAGCTATATTTTTCATGCCGTGCTGCCGAACAAGCGCTTTACGTTGCCAGCCTATGCCGCCCCATGGCTGACACCTAAAGATAATTCGACTATTCCACGTACTATTTGGCAGACCAACTTCACTAATAGGGTGACCCTTCCGGTTTACCTGAACTACTTGTTTAATCGGCTTATGGCTCCTCGTTTCGAATATCGCTTCATGATTACCGACGCACGGAGTGACTTCATTAAAGAAAATTTCGACGACGCCCTATTCACCAGCTATTCAAAGTTACAAATTGGTGCGGCGCAGGCTGATTTTTGGCGCCTCATGGTACTTTACAAATACGGCGGCGTTTACCTTGATATTGATGCACATGCCATCTGGCCGCTTGCCCGCGTTGTGCCTGCCGATATTGACGAGCTCTACGTCACGACCCGTAAAGGTGAGCTGAGCAATTACTTCATCGCCAGCAAACCAGGTAACCCCAACCTACGCAGATTGATTGATCAAGTGCAGCAAAACATTGAAGAGAACACTCTCACCAACGTGTTTGAGCTCACTGGTCCTGGCGTATTCATTCAGCTATTAGATCAACGCACCGTCCCCACGGTGTCATACCGTCACGCCTGCAACCAAGGCAATTTTACTAACGAGCACTTCCAGTATATTGATAAAAAAGCGGGCAAATGGACCAGAGAGCAGAAGAAAGTCAGTATCATTCGCCAAGAAGAGCCTTGATCTTAAGGTCGGCTTGAGGCCAATTAAAAAAGCGCTAACCGTATAGGTTAGCGCTTTTTTTATCGTTTTTGCTTTATTTCTGTTTGCTTTGCCATGCCAGCCTGACAAAGCGAGCCTATGCTACTTGTAAACAGGGAAGCAGCCACATACTTGTGCCACTTTATCCAGCACTTGGGCTTCGATTGAACTAGTGTCCTCACCTTTAGCAAGTACATCTAAGATGTCACAAATCCAACCGGCCAATGTACTACACTCTTGTTCACTGAACCCGCGCGTGGTCACCGCCGGGGTGCCAATACGCAAACCAGAGGTCACGAATGGGCTTTGCGGATCGTTAGGCACCGCATTTTTGTTCACAGTAATGTGAGCGCGGCCCAGGGCGGCATCTGCATCTTTACCGGTCACGCCCTGCTTGATCAAAGACAGCAGGAACAGGTGATCTTCGGTACCACCAGAAACGATATCGTAACCGCGATCGATAAACACCTTGGCCATCGCCTGGGCGTTTTTGACCACCTGCTGCTGGTAAGCTTTGAATTCAGGCGCCATAGCTTCTTTGAAGCAAATCGCCTTGGCAGCAATAACATGCATCAACGGGCCGCCCTGACCACCCGGGAAGACAGCTGACTGCAGCTTTTTCTCGATATCCGCATCGTTTTCAGCGGAGAGAATAACGCCGCTGCGTGGGCCACGCAGGGTTTTGTGCGTGGTAGAGGTTACGACGTGAGCATGGGGCAGCGGGCTTGGGTAAATGCCTGCAGCAACCAAGCCAGAGACGTGCGCCATATCAACCAACAAGTAGGCACCTACTTCATCAGCGATCTCACGGAACTTAGCCCAATCGACAATTTGCGAGTAGGCAGAGAAACCAGCAATGATCATTTTGGGCTTGTGCTCGCGAGCAAGCTGAGCCACCTGATCGTAATCAATCAAGCCCTGTTCGTTCAGCCCATACTGGATAGCATTGTAGTGCTTGCCAGAGAAGTTAGGCTTGGCACCATGGGTTAAGTGACCACCGGCATCCAGGCTCATCCCCAAGATGGTGTCACCCGGCGTTACCAGCGCTTGGAAAACCGCGCTGTTGGCCTGTGAACCAGAGTGAGGCTGAACATTCACGTAGGTCGCGCCGAACAGCTGCTTGGCGTAGTCGATCGCAAGATTTTCAGCGATATCAACAAATTCACAGCCGCCGTAGTAGCGCTTACCTGGATAGCCTTCGGCGTATTTATTGGTCAGCTGGCTGCCTTGCGCTTCCAGTACGCGGGGGCTGGCGTAGTTTTCAGAAGCAATCAATTCAATGTGAGCTTCCTGGCGTGCAACTTCTTTTTGCATCGCGTCAAATAGCACATCATCGAATCCGGCAATTGTCATATCGCGGCTGAACATCGGCGGGAACCTCGTTACAAAAGGATCATCATGGGGAAACTAGGCCGCTATCATAACGCAGCCTGACGCGACTTTCATCGCATCCGCGTCAGGTCGTGCATGAGCGTATTTCATGTTGCAGTCGTCATCAAAAAACTGACTAACTGGTCAACCGCGCTACTTTAGCTCATAGGTGAACGTAAACCGCTCAGTACTCGCCATCGGGTTCATCATGAATTGGTTAAAAGTAAACGGATTGGGCAATGCGACATTGACCGTTAAGGCTTGGGAATGGCCAGCCATAATGTCGACCATCCCGGTCATTAATTTGGTTATTTGCGAGCCTAACAAGGGCTCAAGCTGACGAGCCTGCCCCGCCGCCATAGAGATTGCTTGCGCTTCGGTAATATTCTCGTGCGCGGCGATCTCGGTAGTTAATCGCGGCAGCAACCCTTCATCGGTATAAGCCACAACGACCTCACCACCATGCAACGTGGCTGATTCAAACAACGCAGGGTTTTGCATTGCCTGCTCAATGGAAACGCTCTTTGGCAAACTGATCGGCAAATCAAGGCTGTATTCAATTCCCGCAGCACTACTCAAGCGCACATAGCCATCAGCGATCAAGCGATCGGTTGCCCCCTCTTCTTCCCAGCGAGAGTGACTGCGCCCTTCAGCCTGTAACTGACCACTTCCCCCTGTGAGTATCTTGTTGAAGGTTTCGAACTCTTGTCGTTGCTCGAGAGGCAATAAAGGCAGCAGCCCTCCAATATCAAAAAATGCGCCTTCGAAGCCCGCATCTCCCACATAGGAATTGCCTTCTACCCAGGCGCTATCCAACGCTACGCGCCAACCATCCCCGGACAGATCCATGCCATTCAACGCGGCATGTTCCACGCTCTCCTCCCCAGGCGTATCGATTCCGGTTAGCTGCTCAATGCGCAAATTAGCGAGCGCAAGAACCGAACTAATCCCACTTTCCAAGTCATTAAAATCGGCACTGACGCCCTGCATATCGAACAAGCCAATGGCGCTACTGCTGACCTCTTCAAGCATGAGCGTTTCAATGTGCAACTGCCCCTCAAGCGGGGGAGAATCTAGCTCACTAAAAAATTCATCCGCCGCCTCGCCCTGTAGGTTTAGCGTGATGTCACGCGCATTCAATGCCTTCCATACCATGTCAGGCGCACTCATTTCATCAATCGACGGCACTGCTTGCGAAGCGTTGGGCAATTCAATGGAGGCAATGCTGAGAAAAGGCAATGAGTTACCTGCCTCGCTAACGGCCATACCATCAATGACTACATTGTCTGGACGATGATAGTCACCCTCAACGAGGTAACGTTCGATAGTAAACACATCGCCATTCGCATAAGTGATAGCAATATCTTCAGCGACAATAGCGTCAGGCTGCTCATACACTTGGGCAACTGTGAATGCGCTCGACTCACTACCTAGCCGCTCACGAAGCTCTGCTTCAAGCTGCCAAGGTGAAGCATTCACCGCACCGGAAAGTAGCAGCAACAAAACCCCAGCAGTAAGCTGGCGATGACCTACAGACACAGACATGTCATGACCTCCTTGTGAGAAGCGCTAAGCATAGCACTTAGCAAAGTGTTGTTAAGCCTCACCAAGCAACCCCAAACTCGCCGCAGGCGCTTGACGCCGCAGGCTATAAGAAAGGGCATGTCCGATAATGCCAATCAGTAATGCGCCCCCTAAGGGCAGAACTAGCCATAAGCTCACATGCAGGCGCGGCGTTAAATCAAGCCAATAGAGATACAGCGCGGCAGTGGCAAACTCTGCAAGGAAGGCCCCCATCAAACCGCTGGCAAAACCGAGCAGCGCATATTCAGCGCCTTGTACCCGTGAAATCATTCGGTTACCTGCACCAAATACACGCAGCAAGCCGCTCTCATGGGCGCGTACCGGTCGGCTAGCCGTCAGTGCTGCATAAAGCACACTAACGCCAGCCATCAGAACCAGAATAAGCACTAGCTCCACTGCTCGGGTGACCTGGGTAAGCACCTCGCGCACTTGGCCTAAGATGGCATCCACGTTGAGCAGTGATACGCCTGGAAAATCATTGACTAATTGTCGGATTAAGCTCTGCTCTTGTTCTGGCAAGTGAAACGCGGTGATAAAACTATGGCCAAACGATTCAAGCACGCCCGGTGGAAAAATAACGAAGAAATTCGGGTTAAAGCTATCCCAGTTAAGGCTGCGAAGGCTCTCAATACGGGTAGTGATCGTATCACCGCCGACGGAGAACGTTAGCTCGTCGCCTAACCCAAGACCAAGGCGCTCTGCTAGTCCATCTTCCACGGAGATGGGCACAACGCTAGAAGCTTCCTGAGGCGTGGCCTCCACCTCACTCATCCATCCCTGAGGCTCACTCGGTTGTGAAAACCACTCTCCGGCGACGACCTGATTACCTTCGGGCAACTCTGATTGCCAGGTAAGATTCAGTTCACGGCGCAGCGAGTTATCACCTCTGGCATCAGGAGGAACGGCTTCTATCGGCGGCTGACCGTTAATAGCACTGATTCTTCCGCGCACCATTGGGTATAGAGTGCTTTGGGTCTCCACCCGCGGAGCAACCGCCTCCTCGAAGGCATCTCGCTCACTGGGCTGAATATTGATAGCAAAGTAGTTAGGGGTATTCGCCGGCAACTGATCTTGCCAGGTGGACAGTAAATCCCCCCTCACTAGCACGATCATCGCCATCGCAAAAAACGTGACCGAAAACGCCAGCAGTTGTCCAAGCCCTGCTTGCTTTCGACGGGCCAGCTGCCTGCCGCCCAACCGAAACGCTTGGCCCCACTCACTTCCACCGGAAAGCCGTTGAACAGCTTTCAACAGCCCGTTTAGCAACAGCGTGCTTGCCATCCATAAAAGCCCTAACAGGGCCGCACCACCGATGAGTAGCGCCAGTGCAAGCGAAAAGCTACCTGAGTAAAGCCACAACAGGCCACCAAACACGAGACTCGCAACTCCCACTACTAGCCAAGCAGACGGCGGTAGTGGGTCAAGCTCACGACGCAACACTTTCAGCGCACTGACACGCTTAATGCGTAACAGTGTGGGGCCAGCAAAACCAACCAGTACCGCAAGCGCAGTAAAAATGCCTAGCCAGAGCGGCATAATACCGGGGGGCGGCAGTGTCATAGGTAAAAAACTAGTTAACAGCCACAACAGCACAGCTTGACCAATAAGCCCCAACAGCGCGCCAATAATTGCCGCCATTAGTGCGAGTCCCATTAATTGCAGGGTAAAAATAGTCACCAGCTGATATTGACTGGCGCCGAAGCAGCGCAGCAACGCCGCGGTGTCCAGGTGGCGTTCAACGTAACGGCGAGTCGACATAGCCACCGCGACGCCCGCTAACAATACGGCCGCTAATCCGGCAAGACCCAGATAACTCTCAGCGCGTTGAAGCGCGTTGCCTAACTGAGGACGGTCAACACGGACATCACGTACATCTACCCCATTACGCCTTAGTTCGGCCAGTAAGACCTGCACTTGCTCCAGTGCTGCGGGAGGCCCAGCAGCAAGCAGTTCAAACTCGAGCCGTGACCCCAACTGCACCAATCCTGTTGCTTCCAGGTCGGCGGTATTGAGCATTAAACGAGGATTGAAATTACTAAAACCGGCAGACTGATCCGCCTCGCGCTCGATAATCCCACTAATCAGCAGTTCTGTTTGGCCTACCTGAACTCGGTCGCCTATCGCAATGTCAATCAGTTGCGCTAACCGTGGGTCTGCCCAGACTTCCCCAGGCGGAGGGCCTGATACAATCTGCTCAACCCCGTTGCCACGATCCACATGGGAAACGCCATAGTGAGGATAGACTTCATCCACCGCTTTCAAGCTAGCTGGCTGGAAGCGCTCACCACGACTAATCATTGACACCAGATCAACCTGATCACTCAGCGTAAAACCCGCTTGCTCTAGCGTGGTGCGTAGCTCCTCAGAGAATGGCTCGCGCTGCTCAAGAACTAAGTCGCCACCCAGCATCTGACCTGCTTGGCGCTCTAACCCACGTTCCAGGCGATCTAAAAAAAAGGCGATCATGGTAGAAGCGGCAACTGCCAACACCAGCGCGACAAACAGCGCGCGAACATCAGCGGCACGTAGGTCACGCTTCAAACTACGTGCCGCAAGCCGCCAGTTTATATCACTCATCGCCACCCCCGCTGGCAGCAGCGGTTGGCTCGAACGGCATCAACTGCCCGTTAGCCAGGCGCAAACACCGGTCGCAGCGGCGGGCAAGTGCGTGGTCGTGGGTCACTAAAATTAGCGTCGTGCCCGCTTCACGGTTCAGCGTGAAAAGCAGGTCAATAATCTGTGCGCCCGTATCGGGATCAAGGTTACCTGTTGGTTCGTCGGCAAAGACTAGCTCAGGGTCGGTAACGAATGCGCGAGCAATGGCAACGCGCTGCTGCTCGCCTCCCGAAAGCTGTTTAGGCAGATGCTCTGTGCGCTCACCCAGTCCGACTCGCTCAAGCCATTGAGCCGCTGCCTGAGTTTCTCCCGCTCTGGGAGACAACTCCAACGGCAGTAGCACATTTTCTAATGCACTTAACGTCGGTAGTAGCTGAAAGTTTTGGAATACAAAACCGACTCTTCCGGCACGCAACGCTGCACGCCCATCTTCATCCATTCGGCTCAGCGGCTGGCCAAATAGCGTGAGCTCACCATCACTGGGCGTATCCAACCCAGCCAATAACCCTAGCAGGGTCGACTTACCAGCACCGCTTTTACCAAGAATGGCAACACTTTCTCCCGCGGCCACGCTGAGCGAAAGGTCGTGTAAGATAGTTAGCGAACGCTCTCCGCTCCTCACCTGTTTAGATAGTTTTTCCGCATGCAGGACTGGCTGGTGAGCTTGCTTGTGAGGAACATTACTAGCGGTGATGGTGTCGGTGGTGGGCTGATGCGAAGAGGCAGCATCGGTTGGCAAATTAGCGGTTGGGTCCAAGTGGGCTTTTGGATCCAAATTGGCTTGTGGATCAGAGGAGTAAGACATGAAGCATGGCATCCCTATAGCGAGGCAAAGACTGAACCGCATGGTAACCGGAGGGTTGCTGGCACTGATAGTCATCTTTAGCGCACCAGCACTCAGCGCCGACCAACGCCCAACACTTTTAGTCATGGGCGATAGTCTTAGTGCCGCCTATGGTATAGAGCAAGAAATGGGTTGGGTAACGTTATTGGCTGAGCGGCTAGATGGTGAAGCCCAGGTTATCAATGTCAGTATCAGCGGTGAAACGACGTCCGGTGGTGCACAACGATTAGCTAACATTATCGGACAACGACAGCCTGATATCGTTCTGTTAGAGCTTGGCGGCAACGATGGATTACGCGGCCTTCCGCCTGCTCAAATGCGTTCTAATCTAGCTGGCATGATTGAACAAAGCCAACAGGCAGGTGCTGACGTACTGCTTCTCGGCATTGATATTCCGCCCAACTATGGCCAAGCCTACCGTGATGCCTTTACCGGTGTTTTTCATTCGTTAGCTGATGAGTATGACGTACCTCTCGTGCCCTTCTTGTTGGAAGACGTAGCGCTTAACGAGCAACTGATGCAAGATGACGGCATTCACCCCACCGCAGCAGCTCAACCCATTATTTTAGACAACGTTTGGCCAGCACTTGAACCTCTGCTCGATAGCGTGTTTCAAGCATCCGCCAAATGAGACAACGACAGTTCCTTTTTATCGTTTAACGCTAGCGCTTCTAAGCCACTAATCTTAAAGAGGCTCTGAGAAAAACCCTAACATCAGCGATAATGCGGCCATTGTCAGTTGCATAGATTTCAGTACTGTCATGGATCAGATCACCTTCTCCGAAGCTGAGTACCAGAACAAAAAGCGAAAGGCTCGTTATCGTGGGCTGGCCAAAAACACTCGGTACCTGCACTTGCTAGCAGCGTCGTTCAACAACCTGCTAATCAAATCAGTGAGAAATATCTGTGGGAATAGGGCTATTCCGCCCCCCCTTAAGCTCCAAGAGCTAGGCTTTCGAAGATTGCAGCTGCTGCAGCGCTAGCCCTGAAAGGATCAGCATCAATCCTACCAACGTGGATACCAACAATGGCTCATTGACAACCAGATAGAGCAGCAGCAACGAAATAGGCGGCGAAAGAAAGATCAGATTAGACACCTTGGCCGTACGCGAGACCTTGCGAACCGCCATCTGCCAAAGAATAAAAGCGACCCCCATTTCGAAAAGACCCACGTAGACACCCGCGCCTAAGGCTTGCCAGCCATGCCAACTAAACCCTGGACCCACCATTAATAGCAGCGTTAAAACAGGCAAACCGACACTAAAATTCTGCCATTGCGCGACTAAGGGCGCTCTTTCATCCCGCGCGTTGAGTAACCAGTAGAGCGCCTATAACAGCGTCGACACAAGTGCAAATACGACTCCAAGAGGGTCTGCGAAATCAACATTGAAAACATTACCGCGGGTTGCTATCACCCAGACCCCCGCGTAGGCAATGAGCCCCGCGACCACATCCACTCGCGTGAGCCGTTGCCCTAGGATCGGTACCGCCAGAAGCGCCATTGCCAGCGCCCAAGTATAGTTGAGTGCCATTGCCTCTTGCCCAGGCAGCCTATCGTAAGCGGCAAACAGCACTAGATAGTAGGCAACAGGATTCATCAACCCAGCCCATGCAGCAGTTCGCCAACCATGGCGAAGGGCTTCTGTTAAATGCCCTTGCTTCACTACCAACACAAACATGAATGCCCAAGATACAAGGGCCGCGAGCCACATCAACTCTAGCGGGCTCATCCAGGCAAGAGCGACCTTAAAAGCCGTAGCAACTGTCGACCATAGCGCCACCGCTCCAAGACCATACAGTATCGCTTGACGATCTTGGTTCATCGGTCGATATGCCCCAAATCCCGGGCTGGCTCGATCTTATCCCGTACGCGTTGCTTTAGAAGCTTAATATCTGGAAAGCCACCATCGCGCTTTCTTTCCCATAGCAGCGCTTCGTCGCACCATATCTCAAAGGTGCCACCATGGGAGGGAGACAAGGCAACCTCTACAAGACTTTCGCCATAGGTTGAAAGCAGCTCTTGGGCATACCAAGCACTGCGCAGCAACCACTGACACTGCGTGCAGTAACGTATTTGAATGCGTGACATACGAAGGTTCCTAAACATTTTAGTGTGGCATCGCTATTTTTCATTCTGTCACCTTACATTAGCAACTGCCAAGGAAACTCAATGCTTTAGACACACCTATTGCTATCAGTACTGACTTCTATCAGTACTGACTTCTATCAGTACTGACTGGTATCAGTAACGACCTCTATCTGGATAGCACTGTCGATTGCAATGCATCGCAACGCTCGCCATGATGATAGGTAATTAGCGGTGATTAGCTGGGTTTTTGCTATTCTACCTTTATTAAGCAGTATGAAATGCCGCTTAGCTCCGCGTTGATGGACAGCGCATAGCTTCGCAAGAACGAGAGCAGCAACAGGAACCCATTGATGAAACGATCTCCTTTGATCAGCCCTGAGTTACTTGAACGTCTTGTTGACGCTTCCGAGGATGGCATCGTCGTTGCAGAACAAGAAGGCGACGAAAATATCCTTATCTACGTCAACCAAGGCTTCGAACGCCTCACTGGCTACAGTGCAGATGAAATTCTTTATCGCGACTGCCGTTTTTTACAAAATGAAGACCGTGACCAAGACGCACTGGTCTCTATTCGGGAAGCGCTGAAAGAGGGTCGCCCTTCTCGTGAAGTGCTGCGCAATTACCGCAAAGACGGCACCATGTTCTGGAATGAGCTCTCTATCACTCCCGTTTATGACGAAGCTGATAACTTGATGTACTACATCGGCGTACAGAAAGATGTGACTGAACGCGTCGAAGCACAGCAAGCTTTGGCAGCCATTCAAAAGCGCCAAGAACTGGCAGAGTAAAATAAAATAGCCTCGGGGGCTTGAACTTCAACCTAAGTGGCGGTATACAGCGGCTAAGCGCATAAAAGCGCCAGGCGCTTCTTGTTTCATCTATCGATTGAAAGAAGAAGCCGTTGTGATGCCGGTGCGCCGGCTTGGGTTGGAGGGCATACTATGAGCCGTGACCCCTTAAATCGTGAATCTTATGCCAGTGATGCAGTCGATGCAGATGAGTTCGATAACTTAGACGCTGTTAACGATGACCACTACGGCAAAAGCAAACCCAGCAAAGCAGATACGCTTCGCGCCCGCCGCCAAGTAGAAGCATGGCTTGAGGAGCGCCGTTTGCAGCGCGCTATTGAAGATGATTGGGATGAAGAGGAATAACCTGATCGTCCAACCGCTTTCATTGATTGGCAGCTTAGTTACGACATCTAGTTACTCACTGTAATGGTTGCACCCCAAGCCTTTACTAAGCTGCTGATCAACGCATATACAAGACTTATCTTCTACGCGTCTGGCCTTTACCTGCGCTGAGCACTATCATCTTAGCCCTATGCCAGCACACAGCTGCGACTCTTTTCTCCAACAACCTAACGGATTTCCATGGCGCAATACTCTAATCTATCCCATAAATTTTTCGTTAACTTTGATGGGTGGGTGGGTTGGAAGACGCCAAACCAAGGAGCCTAAGTCATCGCTTGGAAAAAAATTCCCGCTCAATTTCTGTAGAAAACTGGCATTTTAGTTAAATTTTCAGTTTATGGGACGAATTCAGGCTCCAAAACGTAACTTTTTAGTCACGCCATAAACTGCCGGTGCGACGGTCAGTCGATACACACAAGGGTATTTTCACTCGCGTGGAATGGGATTCGCTTTTGCTTGTTTGAGGCTGCTTTGTCAATGCTCATCGCACTAGGCGGAACGGGTATATGAGAGTAGCTGTGTTTATATCAGCGACAAGAGGTACTGCCGGTAGTATTGAGAAAAGCTCAGCGTCAGTAACGAAGCATCAGTAACTTGCAGCTCGCTCTTTCCATGCTGATCTTTAACGGAAAGGGGATTTTCTTCACTGTCTTTTGCGCCTTCGGTACTCCCATTGGCGTGCTCAGAGTGGGATTGGGTCTGACAGCCATTAAGCTTTTTTGCCTGCAGCGTGGATTGATCCTCGGGAAGGTCATGTGCAATTCTTTGTGAGTATTTTCTTAGGGTAGGTTCAGCAATCACGTAAAGCCACGCCTCTCTGTCATCAGTGCCCATCTTTCTTAAGATGCGACCAAGAACCTGCCTGTAGTGAAGCTCGGTGCGGATGCGACTGAGGTAACAGCAAACTAAAAGACGCTGTATATCGGTGCCTTCAGATATCATGCTCACCGCGACAATCCAGCAGGTGTTGTCATGCCGAAACCGGTCGATTAGTTGCTGAGCCCGAGGTGTTTTACTGGTGACC